>CBDATR010000001.1:0-38635 GCA_965200155.1 Nitrosopumilaceae archaeon
GATTACATGACAACCAACAAATACAATCCAAATTCAGCACCAATACATGACCAATGTGCTGGTGGTTGGATCCGGCGGTCGCGAACATGCCCTAGCCTGGAAGCTGGACCAGAGTTCCAGGGTCGATACTGTGTATGTGGCGCCGGGAAACGGTGGTACCAAAAACTGCGTCTCCATACCTGCAGACGATATATCGTCCCTGGCCGACTTTGCCAGTGATAACAAATGCTTCACCGTAGTGGGGCCCGAGGCGCCACTGTCTGCCGGGATATTCGACTTGTTTGAGAGCCGTGGCATAAGACTGTTCGGGCCCGGTCGAGAGGCGGCTAGGCTGGAGTCCAGCAAGGCATGGGCCAAGTCATTCATGATCAGACATAACATACGAACCGCTGCCTACGGTGTCTTTGGTGATATGCGCAATGCCTTGGAGTACGTGGAGGCGGCTGAGTATGATGTTGTAGTCAAGGCTGACGGTCTGGCGGCCGGTAAGGGCGTTACGGTATGTAATGACAAGGATTCTGCATATGCTGCCATACGGGACATAATGCAGAATAACCGATTCGGAGATGCGGGAAGACAGGTTGTAATAGAGGAGAATTTGGCCGGTGTCGAGGCCTCATACATCGCCATATGTGACGGTACTGTATCAGTACCCATGGCCACCAGCAGGGATCACAAGCGTGCGCTGAACGGAGATCTTGGACCCAATACCGGCGGCATGGGAGCTTATTCCCCTACACAGGTAATAGACGATGACATGGCATGCAAAATTCAGTCCGATATAATACAGAAAACGGTATCCGGCATGAAAGATGAGGGTGCACCATTCTCCGGCTTTCTATATGCTGGCATAATGATAAGTCACGGAGAGCCATACGTACTGGAGTATAATGTCCGCATGGGTGATCCCGAATGCCAGCCTATTGTAATGCGCATGGACTTTGATCTATTCCAGTATATGGACGCGGCCGTATCGGGTAATCTTTCGGACATGTCCACTCCAAGATGGAATCCCGGTCATGCGGCATGCGTGGTTCTTGCATCCCGGGGATACCCCGGCAAGTACCGTACCGGCCAGACAATCCGGTTACCACCTGTACCCTCCCACACCAGGGTATTCCATGCGGGGACTAGGCGTACCGGCGGGGATTTGCAGTCCAGTGGGGGAAGGGTACTGGGTGTTACGTCACTTGGCAGCAGCCTTGAGGATGCCTTGAGCCGCGCGTATAATACGGCGAATATGGTATCTTGGGACGACAAATACTGCCGCACCGATATTGGACGCAGCGGAATCTAGACTTTATGTGTGCGGCTCTCGCTCACTACCCAATCCACCAAAATGTCATGCTCATGGCGGGGCATTTTTCTCACTATCTGCTTTTCCAGCGTAATGGCTATGGAAGTGGTGGGATGTCTTCCCAAATACTCGTCATAGTAGCCTCCCCCATACCCCATACGATCACCCTGCAGCGTTACGCATATGGCCGGGACCAGCAGGATATCCGGTATGGCTGGCGGGCACCTGCGTCTTGGTTCCATGATTCCATATGTGCCGCGCATCAGATCCGCGGCACTATTTACCATACAGAATACAATCCTGCCGTCCCGCAGGGCTGGCAATAGCAGGCTCTGGCCCCTATTCATTATGTCATTCATTATGTCCTGTGTCATTATCTCGCTACCTATTGCATGATGTGCGCCCACACTACTAGCCTCAATGAGCGGTTCCATGTCTGAGAGTCTGGTACGTATCTTTTGACTGGCAATCTGTAACATGTCATGTGAGGTGGAGTCGCGTCTATCTAGCATAAGGGCACGCAGTGCCTCTTTGCCATGATCACTTTCCGATATGTTCGGCCGCCACCATTGTATTATACAGCAACATGGCCACTGTCATCGGACCTACGCCACCGGGAACGGGAGTCGCGTATGATGCCTTCTCCAGTACACTTGCAAAGTCTGCATCACCGGAGAGTTTTCCATTCTCGCGGTTTATGGCCACATCTAGTACAACTGCGCCCTCCCGTATCATGTCTGCATTCAGCACAAAACGCCCGTTACCCACGCCTGTAACTATAATATCCGCGCTTCTGCAAATGTCTGCCAAGTTCCTGGTCTTGGAGTGGCACATTGTAACGGTGGAGTCTCGCTGCAGCATCAGGTGATACAGGGGTTTGCCTACCAGTATACTGCGGTTTATTATCACTGCATGCTTGCCGGTCAGGCTTATCTTGTAGTAGTCCAGCATGCGAATTATGCCCGAGGGTGTACAGGCTGCAATTCTTGCACGACCTGATGCCAGCAGGCCTGCACTGGCAGGGGTCAATCCATCAACATCCTTGTCCGGCGATATGGTGCTTGTGGCCGCAAACTCATCCATGTGCACTGGAAGGGGCAGTTGTACCAGTATGCCATGAACCGTTCTATCATGATTGATACTGTCTATCAGCGAAATTAGTTCGCCCTGTGTAGCCGTTACCGGTAAGCGATAGTCCCGAGTTTTGATACCCGCCTTCTCGCACGCAATGTGCTTGTTCCGTACGTATATCTTGGATGGTCCCTCATCTCCCACCAATATGGTTGCCAGGCAGGGCACAATCCCTTTCTGGCGCATAAGGGCCGTCCTTGCTGTTACCTCCTGCTTTACGGATTCAGCAACCTCCAAACCATTCATGGCTGTTCCAGTCAATGTCTCTGTGGACTACTGTCGTACAATTAAACCATGCCTGTGCCGGAGTTTGTTGCATAACTGACTTTGACAGAATACAGGTTCCCCATGTCGTAATCTACGTTACTGCCGCGTCCGCCCACTCGTTGCACTCGTATGTTATCCCATTTCCGCGCCATTAATCCGTGCCCGAATAATCGTTTGAACGGGAACCGGCTCTATGATTATCTCGATTATCCATCGCCTGTTGTACCCTTTTGCCGCCTTCCAGTACTGCTTGTTTTCGACCTTTTCCTCATCAGAAAGGCGGAAAATGGGCGATTCCGGGCTTCCTCCAAGACTGCAAGTCCCCATGAGTCGCCTTTCCTTTGGTGGAATTTAGCTGAAGTGGAATGGTTGTCCGGATGCGATTATCACTGCACAATTTCATGTTATCCCTGGACGCGTATGCTCCATCCGCAAGCAACTCGAGGTTGCATGCGCGCTTCTCATCATTATTCGGTAAGGGGGACACACCGTTAGTCAGCGTGTTTCCGGGTGGTGGCTTATCTGTTGGTCCTGCCAGAGATGGCAACTGTTGCAATGGGTCCGGAACTTTCCAATTCCAGAGTGTGCTCCCTTTCCGGTTGTGGCTCTTCTGCATACGAGCCCAGTACTGCATTGTTTAACATGCGCGTATCCCCAACCCACTCGCCGGTAACCGTAAATGCATATGCTCTCCCAGTCCGCGAGCACTGATGAATCCGCGTCTCTTTTTCCATTTGGTTCTAATCCACTCACCACGATTCAAGGCCGGTCGAGTCCACAATCATGGTTCTAGTCAGTTTTTTGTCTGTGCAGGCAAATACTGTTCTTCTTGTCTATGTCTATCCCTTCCGCGTATGTATGTGGAGTAGTACGGGGTTTGGTGCCCTTCTAGTATTCCTGTAGGGAATCCGGATACCTGCCTGTATCTCATACCTAATGCCGTTCTCAGTGTCATGTAACATGCCCACAGCATACTGGTAGGGAGCACCCTCTTTGTTATGGTTGGCCTTTTCAATCCCATGCATGATCAAAGCCAAATAGCCTCCCACTGGACGTACTTGGCATTGTCGGTGAATACCATCAAGTTTGTTTAAAAAATCTCAGATGTAATACTTGGATCCAAGTTAGTAATTACTATGACAGAATAAACGAAAATACTCAAACCATTCCTCACATACATTTTTAATCTAACTTGTTTGGAGTTATGCAACAAACTACTGTATCGTCTCGCAAATTTACATAATTAGTTTATATATGCAGCTACGGCGTGCAAATGATATTGCAGCAAGTAGGAAGGGACATGTATGGTGCCATATGCACGTATCGTGATACCATAATACGGCTGGATCCTCGTACCCTGGGTTCCGGAATCAACTTTGTCTCTCACGCGCATACGGATCACCTACCTGCGCCCCGTGACGGCAAGGTACTTACCGCCAAGTCTACCGTTCACCTGGCCCGGGCCCGTGGAAAAAACCTGACTCATTACGACGAATATGTGGATGGCTTGAAGCTGTACGACTCCGGCCATATACTGGGATCCCGTAGCATAATGGTAGGTGACATATTCTATACCGGTGACATATGCACTCGAACCAGGGGGTTTCTGGAAGGCGCCAAGATACCACAGTGCGAGACATTAATAACTGAGTGCACCTTTGGGCTTCCGGAATTTTCGTTCCCGCCCATACACAAAGTCCGTGCCCTGGTTGATGAGATTATATCCAAGATGTACGCGCGCGGTGTCCCTGTCATACTAATGGGCTATGAGCTAGGCAAGGCACAGACACTCTCGCAAATGTTCTCCCACTGGGAACCAGTGTACTATCACGACTCGGTAAAAAAGATGAATGACATACATCGCCAGCTGGGCATATCCATCCCCGACCGGTTGGGACATACAGAAGCCATGAATGCCGGGCTACTCAGGAAGCGTCCGTGGATAATGATAGCGCCAATGCTAAAGTCAAAATCCCCATTCCTTGCGGAGATGCGGCAGTATGGGGCAGTAACCGTATCTTTTAGCGGCTGGGCCGTCTCCGGTCAGCATGTACGCAGTGGGGCGGACTATAACATACCACTCAGTGATCACTGCGATTTTAATGAACTTGTTGATATGGTGAAAAGAAGTGGGGCCAGTCAGGTGTATACGGTGCACGGTTTTGTAGATTATTTTGCCGCGTCACTGGCAGAGCAGGGCATCAACGCCGAGCCACTACCTTTGAGGGCATTGCACTAACAAATTTATCGCACTGACAGTTTGAGTTCAGGCATGTTCCTGTATTGTTTACATGCGAATAGTTCATGTGGCCGCACTTGGCACAGGTCCTTCTTTTAGTCTCCCTGGCGACCACTATCTGTGCTATGCGGTTGGCTTCTATGCGCGAGAGTCTCTTCTTATCAATGTAAAAGCGAACTACACTATTGTATAGTTTCTCTACATCAAAGCTACGTTCCACCTGCATTCACTCTCCACATTTCATAGTCGGGCATGAATCGTTCCTGCACGTCTAATGCATGCCGGGGTATGTGCCATGGAGTCGATACGGGCATCAGTTTACTTTGGCGAATATGGTCTTGTACCATAATATCCATACACTCTTTTTCTATTTGAGTCTGAGTATCATATGTTGTATTTTGCCTTAAAATTACGATAGAACAACTCCATGTTGCGCCGCAGTGTGCCTAACAGTTCTATGTCTTTCAAATCCTTGCGCATATGCATACCCCATGCGCCGGCCATGGGCAGGTCCACTTCAAGATGAAACTGAATTCCCACTATGGACCCGCAGCAGAATGCCTGGTTTTCATATAATGCGGACTTGGCCAATCGTTCTGAGCCAGGTGGCAACTCAAAGGAGTCATTGTGCCAGTGAAAGACCAGATGTGGTATGTCAGCACCGCGAAACAGGTCTGAATTCAGATCCGGAACCAGATCCTCTGTGAATCCCGCTTCCGTATATTTGCCCACAAACACGCTGCCTCCCAAAGCCCGGGCGGCTATCTGGGCGCCCAGACACACACCCAATACGGGTATCTCTTTCTTGTGGCATACCCGTAAAGATCCTCCTGTTCGCGCAGGTATGACTCATTGTCATTGGCGCTCTGTGGTCCGCCCAGAATAACCACTGGCTCATGGGCTGTCTCCGGTACGCCATGCTTTGCATGATATATTCTGGTATCCAGTCCGTCATTCCGGAATAACTCATACAGTGTTCCCGGCCCTTCCATGGGACTATTCTGTATGAACATCGTTACCATCATGGCGTTGGCCAAAATGTATCTTGTGCGCAAATGCCGCAACGCATTTTTTAACAATCACTTTGGTGAATCAGTATGGATGAATCACAGGCCATACAGAAGTTTATCATGGATTTAGAACACGATGGCGGTGTGGTGATCGTAGAAGGAAAGCAGGATGCCCGGGCTTTAAGGTATCTGGGTTTCACCGGGACCCTGATGCAGTTTCATCAGTACCGTGGATTTGTACAATTCGCCGATGTAATGGCATCCCATGATCATGTGGTGGTACTATTTGATTATGATCGTGAGGGTAAGAATATGACCTCTAGAATGGTGCGGCTATTGCAGAGGCGAACCAAAGTGGATTTGTCTTATCGAAAACGCCTTATTCGTATAACCCAGGGCAGGATAAGATTCGTTGAGGAACTGATAGCGTACGCTTAAGGCCAGATACCGCGAACATGATGCGTGTCTATAACTCTACGAACCGCTACGGCCATGGCCGCCCTGCGCATGTCGATCTTTTTGGCTACAGACATTTTGTATGTGTCGTTAAATCCTGCAACTAGGTGCTCTTCCATGAGTCCTGCCACCTTGTCGAAACTCCAATACTGTCCTATATTATTCTGCACCCACTCATAGTATGAAATTGTAACACCACCAGCATTAGCCAGTATGTCCGGTATGACCAATATGTCCTTGTCGTATAGTATGGGATCCGCCTCCGGGATTGTGGGTCCGTTGGCGGCCTCTCCTATAATTCGACATTGTATATTTTGCGCTATCTCCTGGGTTATCTGGTTTTCCAAGGCTCCTGGAACCAATACATCACATTTGGCACAAAGCAGATCCGCAGTAGATACCTGCCTGCTCTCTCCAAATCCAACTACGGTACCATTTTTGGTCTTCCAATCCATAAGTTCTGACATTTTCATTCCATTGGGCTCCAGTATGCTACCCTGTGAATCAGACGCACCAATTATGGTACATCCCATCTCCTCTAGGTATCTTCCTGCAAAGGTAGATGCATTACCAAAGCCCTGTAACACTACTGTTGCCTTATCCAACTTTGTCTTCAAAACACTTGCTGCCTCCCGTACACATATGGCTGTGCCCAATCCAGTGGCAACATTCCTCGCTTGTGAACCGCCCACTAGTAATGGCTTGCCGGTTATGGTGCCCGGCTGGTAGGTTACGCCGTTAAGCTTTCCATATGTGTCCATTATCTGTGTCATCTCTCGGCCTGTGGTGTAAACATCCGGTGCCGGTATGTCCTTTTGCGGACCTATTATTTCAGATATCATAAAGGCAAAGCCGCGGGTTAACCTCTCCATCTCTCCCAAACTGAGGTTCTCTTTCTTTGGGTTAACGAATATAGCTCCCTTGCCTCCGCCCAATGGCACATTTGCAATGGCGGTCTTCCAAGTCATCCATGCAGAGAGTGCCATCACTTCTCTCTCCATATATTCTACACCGCCTTCGGGATCAAAGTATCTGATGCCTCCCTTGTAGGGACCACGATCATTGTTGTGCTGGCTCCGGAATCCGGTGAATACTCGGAGAGTGCCATCATCCATGCGAACAGGTATCTTTACGCGTAGGACCTTGTTTGGCATAGCTAGATACTCCCGTAGTCCGGCGTCGTTCTCTCCTAGCACTTCACACGCATCATGAAGCTGCTGAACTGCATGATTAAATGGATCACTAGCCATATGAATCCAAAATTTATATGCCTTATTTAAATCTAGGAAGCGGGCAATCGGTAACCATTTAGGTCGCGTTATAGATTAACACCTAGATGGTAAATTCACGGACATATGTGAGGCAACATGATAGAAAAAACAAGAACGGACATGTTAGTGGTGTGTCTTGGTATGAGTTCACGTCTTCCGGAATCTTATGCACAAATCACATTAACTGTCGCGATCAGTTATGCGTAAATTTAGACACAGGTGAACTCATACGTGTCTTGAACAGTTGCCCGGGGGTGACCTAAACTGTTACGCGCTGAATGTGCCTTTGTGAGACGCCCACTTTGGATATAATTGGGGTGTTCTTTCTCCCACTGCACGAGATTATGACGTATTGGAGAGTTTTTTCCATCCAGTGCTTGACTATGATTTGTAGAGTCTTTGTTAGTGGTTTTTGGACTTTACTAGACATTTCCCCACTGGCGCTTTAATCTTAGTGCGACCTAATTTTAGTACGCTTGAACTAAAAAACAACAATTATAATTTTTTAGCGAGTGAATCGTATGAGTTCACGTCTTCCGGAATCTTGTGCACAAATCACATTAACTGTCGCGATCAGTTGTGCGTAAATTTAGACACAGGTGAACTCATAGTGAATCTGGTCGCAAATGCTACAAAGAGCGGTCCCGGATTCTGGAGTTTGCTCAAATATGATTGTGTCATGCTACGCAAAATATACAAACCATGTTCCATAACCATTACCATGAGTGATGAGGAATCACCTGTGGCGTCTAGAGAGGCTAGAATTCGAATGGCGCAAGAGGCAATTAAGAAATTCAAAAAGTTAAACTAAAATCGTACTACATACAACTAAAATTTATGGGGTTATTTAAAAAACATAGTCCCGATGAGCTTATGAGTCGGGCCTTGACATTCCTTGAAAATAACCAGCCCAAGGGTGCAGTGGCAATGTTTAACCAGATACTCAAGCAAGAGCCAGAAAATCGAGAAGTGTTATACAAAAAAGGGTTGGCGCTAAACCAGATGCGAAAGTTTAGTGATACTGTAACGTGCTCGGACTTGATACTGAAAAACCACCCCCATGATGCAAGAGCCCTCAACAACAAGGGATGGGCACTAGCCGAGCTTGGCAATATACAGGCCGCTGTGGAGTGCTATGATTCAGCAATACGGGTAGATTCAAAATATTATGAATCATACTTTAACAAGGGTGTCTTGCTGGCCAAGATGGGAGATCATGAGGAAGCCCTAGATCTTATGGAACGCGCCATTAAGCTGAATCGAAAAAATCCTGCTCTCTTGACACACCGGGGCATAATACTGGGAAAATTAAAGCGTAATCGCGAGGCGCTAGATGTATTCGAGTACATGGAAAAACGCTTTGGCCCTCATCCGGATGTGGTATTTCAGCGCAGTATTCAACTTGCGGAGATTGGCGAGCATAAAAAAGCCATAAAAATACTACAGAGTTTGCCGGATAATCACAAAAATAACGTAAATGTCACGTATGCACTGTCTCGCAGTCACGCTGCATTAAATGAGTATTCCGTAGCATTGGATCTGCTAAAAAAAGCTGTATCTAAAAGTCCCAAGGTCATACGTTCATGGGCGCAGGAAGAAGAGATTTTCCGGCCACTGCATTCTAACGAGCAATTCAGAAAAATTGTTAAAATGTAACTGCGTTTGAATCGAATTTGTCACTAAAATAATTAATTAAATTACTGCATACGTGTCTCTGACGCGCACGAGACAATGAAATGTTGTCGGTATTTTTCCCCCAAAATACTACTTCATTCACACTTTTGTGGAAACAAATCGTTCTGTTGTCTCTGATATGTGTCGTATGTCAGAATCCGAGTGCGCCGTGGATATGGCACCCATCTTTCCCGGCAGAAAGAATATGCCCTGAGTCATTAGGTATTTGTGATATCTCTGCAGCATTTCGTGATTACAATGTGCGGTATCTGTGGCGTTATTTACGGCGCTGATATCCTTATCCAGAAAGTGCACCATGAATAATGATCCTTCGCCGGTTACACTCACTCTATCACCTAGTGTTTTTCTTAGGGCATCGCGCATGTTCTGTCCCATGCGGTTTATGCGGCTGTATGCATCCTGGTTCAGTGCACTCAGGGTTGCTGCGCCCGCTACCATGGATACCGGGTGGGCAGAAAATGTTCCGCCTCCCACATAGCAGCGCTGATTCCTTGACATCTTGTATGTGTCTGCCAGACTCATCACATCTTCCTTGCCACAAATAACGCCAAGGGGCATGCCGCCCCCGACAACCTTTCCCAGGGTTACTATATCGGGATCCAAGTTTCTGTCCTGGTAGATACAACCGCGCCTGAGCCGGAACCCTGTCACAATCTCATCTAGCATGAACAGGCCACCGCAACCCTTGACATAGTCCTGTACTGTATGCAGGTACTCTGGGGTGGCCGGTATGCCGCCCCCGCCACCCAGCAGGGGCTCCATTATGACACCTGCTATATCCTCTCTTACGCGACCCATTATGTCAAGCGTCTTGTCTACGTCATTATACGGCACAGACACAATATTGTCATCCCCTGTGCACCCGGTACTCTCAGGTTCTGAGAATGGCCAATTGACCGTCTTGAGAAGATCCGATGTGTATCCATGCCATCCACCATCCATTTTTACTATAATCTTGCGACCTGTGGCGGCCCGTGCAAGCCTTACGGCATACATGGCGGCCTCAGTCCCTGATGCTACGTATCTCAACTTCTCCGCGGCTGGCACTGTGTCATGTAATATTCGAGACAGCCTTATGGTAGGCTCGTTGACCGTGCCATACATCCATCCAGATTCCAGCTGATCCACCATAGCCTTGTGTACAGTGTGCGGCTTGTGGCCCAATATGAGGGACCAGTGCCCCATCCAGTAGTCTGTATACTTGTTGCCATCTACATCCTCCAAATGATTGCCCTCTGATGATTGTACGACAAAGGGGTAGGGATCAAAGTACCGGATATTGTGTGATACACCGTTCACATGATACCTGCATGATTCGGAGAATGTTTCCTGGGATGTGGGTGTCATGCTCCTGTATTTCTCCTCCCAGGCACTCATGGTGATAATTTACTAGCACTCAATATATAGCGTCAACCATAAGTCTTTGATCATGGTTTTTCATGGAGCCCGTACTGGACTGATCCAGTAAAGCAGTGCATGGCTTTGGTTATTGGTTACACGTTACACACTGCTGCCTCTGGTTGGGCGGCAGAGCCACCCCGTGGACGACTCGCTCATCCGCCCTATGCAGAGACCGGTTACTCCACGCCGCGTTGATATTGGAATTCAGGGTTACATCGGGTACGGGTAACCGGTTCCTCTGCCACTAGTTGGACTTGCCTGTGTGATCACATGGGCGGCATGCTTGCCTGGATATCCCACTGGCATGCATTTTGTTCAAGCTTACCGTATTCAGTAACCATGGTGTGGGCGGCATGCTTGCCTGGATATACCACTGGCATGGCCGCCATCCCTATCTGCTTGGCCTCGCACTTCTGGTCTGGTTTTTGTAGGGAGCCACTAACGCGGCTCTCTCACATGAGGCGGTTCATTGCTCGTTTGCGGTTCCCATCGTGAGCAGTCATCTTTTACGGACAAGTTCCCAGCAGCTACCTTGTCCATACTTTTAGTGACTTCATGGACTATCCTATTGATGGAGTCATTCGCGATATTACTGGACTTCTCTTGTAGTGATATTTGTTTCCACATCTTCCTCTGGCGGCGCCTGCCCTTCCGGGTTTTCACACTGTACGAGTATCTACTCTCCCACAATATCTCATGTTGTGAATCTGTGTCAACTGTTGTAGCTATGTGTTTGCCACCGACATCCACTCCTTGAACCACGCCAGTTGGTATGTATTCAGCACACTCCTCTTTGATATGCGCCTCAAGTAAGCGTTCTCGTGACTTTGTTTTCTTGTAGGCTCTCTCAACTATCTTGAATGAGCGCATATCCCAAGAACAATCAACCGGCTTTGTTGTTCTGACAAAGTCGCGCAGACCTACCCAAAACCACCGCGTCTTGTTGGCGGCCTTGTACATTATAGTGTGATTATCCCGTCGCTCTTCCGGCGAGACGGGATGTTACCGGAATTATCCTCACATGTACGCGACGGACGCATCCATGATGGTATCCTCGCCATACACAATGGTAACTCGCGTAACCACTCATTATTATGGCGCCACCGGGAGCAGCTTGCTTATCATGCCATTTCTTAGCATGACCTTGGGCGGGTGGAACTGGCGAGCATTAACAGGCTCCACATATCCGGAATCTTTCCCTCGACTATATCCTCTGGTAAGTCGAATATGCCCATCTCCTCGACTTCCGGTATGCATTCATCGACTGCCATGTTGAATGCCACCCGTGAGTGCTCGCCCATTATCTTGGCCCGGAGAGAATCTTGTCCGGTTTTATGATGGTACGAATCCCTCTTATGGTGGCCGCTACAGTTACTGTGTTCCTCGCTCTATTTTTTAACCGGTATGATTCAATACATATTATGAATGGCATCCGTCCTCCCGTTATACTATATGATAACAAGTGCAATCTGTGCACAAGGTTTGCCCATATAGTTAACTGGCTGGCCCGGGGCAATCTCAGCATTGCCGGTCACTATACCGCTCACGGGAACCGTATACGATCCGCGGTCTTGGATTCATCGGCGACAGAAATGTTCTGGGTAGTGGGGGAGCGCAAGGCATATGGGGGTAGGGCGGCGCTGCTACCCTTGGTGTCGGCTATCCTTACCGCCCGGGAAGGTCTGGGTCTGATGGGCGGTACCACGCAGTGTACCGATACATGCAGTGTCTTTGTACGCTCCGCCAGCATTTTGTCCCGTAGTCGCAAGATGGTATATGAACCGGTAAATATGCTGTAAAATTAATTAAATCTAGAAAAATACAGCCTCTTGTGCAGTCCATACTCAGGGAAAATGGCGGCCTAGTATACCGACGTGCCACACCAGAAGACCTAATACCTGTCATGGAGATAAATCTCAAGACATTACCGGAGCACTACTCTGACTACTTTTATGAGAGTCTCCTAGCAGAACTGCCCGAGGCGTTCCTGGTTGCCTTGCAGGGGAATACCCATGTAGGCTATATCATGTGCAAGTCGGAGTATGGTTTTTCATGTTTTCGGCGCCTGGGATTTGTTAAAAAGGGACACCTTGTCTCGGTTGCGGTTCTTCCCGAGTACCGGCAGCGGGGAATAGCCAGAATACTTGTTGAAGAGGCGCTCAAGGGAATCCAGGAAAGACAGTGCGTAGAGATGTACCTTGAGGTGCGTTGCAGTAACAATATAGCGGTAAATCTGTACCAAAAGTTGGGCTTTATAATAAAACAGCAGCAGAGATCATACTACCGGGATGGCGAGGATGCGTTTTTGATGGCTATCGAATTCTCAAAACAGTAAATAATTGGTGAGCGACCATTCTTGTATGGAAAGGCGTCGGACCGCCGGAATAACAATTTTCGTCCTGTGTATCGGCGGGTTTTTCGTATATGCTTTTCTCCTAATGCTCTCAGAATGGAGTCCCATCGTAATGCAACTCTCCATGCTCATGATGGTGGGCGCAATAATGGGTGTAATTGCGTGGATTGGATACTCCATGGCCACCACACGCCACTCACCTGCCTCCATAAGCGACGAGTGACACCTGTGTGAATATACATCACGATGATTGGCACGTACCATTGGGGCGTGAGCTCTTGAATAGTATGAGTTCACGTCTTCCGGAATCTTATGCACAAATCACATTAACTAGAACAACCTGTTCCATCAGTTGTGCGTAAATTTAGACACAGGTGAACTCATACCTTGAATATCCTGGCATCTACCACGGTCTGGTAATACCTGGGCCCCACCGCCCTGACCAGCCGGAACCCAATCACCTGCAACCTGGCATCCACTACATCACTTAGGTGTTCTGCGGATAGGGCCGCGGCCTCCTGTTTCCTGTCCGCATGTATGTGTGAATAGTAGTGTATAATGCCCCCATTCCTGGTTACGCGTACGGCACAATCCAAAAACTCATCAGACCTCTCTGGGAGCGGCATAAGCGTACGGTCTGCCATATCGGGCATTGTGGACGCTATGTGACGCGCGTCATCCGTAACCGGAATCACCTTGCCCATAATCTTGTTGTGTCTCATACTCTCGATACACAATTCCGTAGCCCGGGGATTTACGTCAACATTATACACAGTACATGGACTCTTTTTGGCTATCTGTACCGAGTATGCGCCCATGCCGCCGAACATATTCATGATCATCTCGCCATCACATACCATATCTGCGATACGGGCCCGTTCAGTAGAGAGTCGGGGTGAAAAGAATGCCTTTTCCACATCCACGGAGAATACACATCCATTCTCCTTGTATGTGGTCTTGGTGTCCCCGCTTCCCGCTATTAATTCCAGGTTCCGTACGCGATACTCGCCACTCACGTCTGATATTTGGCAAAAAACCCTGTCTACTATCTTTATGTTATCTAATAGTGTCCTGCCAATACATTCCCTCTTGGAGTGTAATGATGGCGGTATCCTAATCACTATGATGCTGCCTATCTGATCAAACGCCGATACCACAGAATGAATCTCTGTATCACTGAGTACGTCCTGCAGGGCGCGTTTAAGTAGCCGGGTCAACTGGAATAGTAGAACCGGCCATCGGATTTTTGCTGTTTGTCCAACCGGCTCTCCAATTTGTTCACCCGGGGCCGCATTGTCTTTTCATCCCTCCGGAAGGACACTCCCAGTGATGCCAAAAAGTGGTTCATTGCTGCGGGCTTGGACATGGGCTCTGATGCCTGGCCATGCAACCCGGACTTGCCCTCGAATATTATAATCCTGTCCGATACCATGTCCAGAAGCTGCAGGTCATGATCAATTATGATGGCGGATCTGCCAAAGGATCTGACAAACTTTTGGACAAATTTTGCAACGGCTATACGATCCTCCACATCCAAAAACGCGGAGGGCTCATCAAGGCAGTAGAGATCAGCCTTCTGCAGCAAGGCGGCGGCCACGGCCACCTTCTGCAACTCCCCGCCGGACAGATTTCTGACAGATTTTGTGTACAGCTTTGTGACCCGGAGGGGCTTTATTATCTGCTCCTCCATCTGGCTACCTGCTATACTGCAGTCCGCCGCCTTGGCAAGAAGGGCTTCTACCTCCATGTCCGTGTCGCCTTGTAGATACTGCGGCTTGTATGATATCTTTATCCCCTCTGTTATACTGCCAGAGTCTGGCTTGTGTATGCCTGCAAGTATCTTCATCATCGTGGTCTTGCCCAGCGCATTGGCGCCTATGACGCCCAATATTTCACTCTGTCGTATCTCGCCCCCTGATATGTCCAGTGAAAATGACTGGTATGTCTTTGTCATGGCCGGATACTTCATTATTATCGTGTCTGAGAATACATCGTCGTTAGACGTTGATGCCACAAAAGTAAATCTCTTGTCGCGGAATCGTACGTTCTCTTGCGGCAGGTAACCGTCCAGAAATACGTTTATTCCAACCTTGGTGGACAAGACACTGGATACAATACCATACGCCGTTGGCTCGCCATATAACACGTCTATATAATCACTAAGTGAGTCCAGCAGTGTCAGGTCGTGCTCCACCACCATGACACTCTTGTTCATGTCTGCAAGACCCTGTATAACCTTGGCTACCCCCGTCCTCTGGAAGATATCATTATACGAGGATGGTTCATCAAAGAAGTAGAAGTCCGCGTCCTTGCATGCCGCCGCCGCTATGGACAGTCTTTGCAGTTCCCCGCCGCTAAGATCAGTCAGGGGTTGGTCCACCGAGTTTCTCAGGTTTAGCTCATCGATAAGCGTACGTGCTGCGCCCCGCTCATCAAACTTGTCTAAAAGATCCCTTCCGGTTCCGTCAAAGGCGGTAGCCACCTTGTGTACCTGTTGCGGTTTTATGGAGGCGCGGATATGACCGTTCTTTATCATGTCAAAATGTGCCCATAACTCGGTACCGGCAAAGCGCCGCAGTACCGTATCCCAGTCTGGTGTATCTGCATATTCTCCGAGGTTTGGAATCATTCCACCTGATAATATGTTCACTACCGTACTCTTCCCCATGCCGTTGCGGCCCAGCAGTCCCACAACTTCCCCCTTTCTTGGTGTGGGCAGGCGGTACAGCCTGAAGGAATTCGGTCCGTACTGGTGCACCTTGTCGGTCTTTAGCTCTGATGCCAAATTCACTATGGTAATTGCATCAAAGGGACACACCTTGACACATATGCCACAGCCGTTACAGATGTCCTCGTCTATGTGGGCTTTTTTATCATCCAGCGTGATGCAATCGGCGCCAGACTTGTTTACGGGACAGTATTTTATGCATTCCAGGCCACACTTTCTTGGCTGGCAGAGATCCTTGTCCAGGACTGCTACTCTATGTGTCACGGCGTGACATGCGCACTCGGGGTTTTATACTATTGTGGCTATATGGGTACCGTCAATAGTACGAAAAGTAAGTTCGCTTAGGATCCGGCGTACAGTAGTTCAGATTGCACAAACCACGAAAGGCTATGGTAAAGAGAATAACAGAGGAATCAATAGTAAGACAGCGCAAAAGAGGCGTTGCCGCCACCAAAATGTATGAGTTCACGTCTTCCGGAATCTTATGCACAAATCACATTAACTGTCGCGATCAGTTATGCGTAAATTTAGACACAGGTGAACTCACACCAAAATAGCTCAAGACCTGAAACAAGACACGTACGAAGATTATGAATCAGAGGACGGGAACTACTCGAGTAAAGATTGGCATGCCTATGATACCAATCACCGCCACCCAGATACGAATGGCAACTGAAGCATACAGCAAGGATCCCGCTGGAGTAGTACGTATTGAAGAGACTGATACATGATACATATCGCGCAGTATATCGCATAATGAAAAAGAACGGTACGGCAAGATCATCACCTGCAAAGTCAGAGTGGGTACGCTATGAGCGTAAATATTCCAATGCAATGTGGCACTGGCATGTCATGAAAGATGAGCGCTTCGAGGGACTGAATCTCATAGATGATGCATCTAGGTGCATCGTCGGGGCGGCACTATTTGAGCATGCAACCTCAGAGAACGCCACTCTATTACTGAGACTGGTAATGAAACGATTCGGCGCCCCTGCATCCATACTATCGGATAACGGCGCGTGTTCCGTAGGACAATAAAAGGGCAAGAAAAGCTGGAAACCCACTATTCGAGGAAGAACTGCTGGATCAAGACATCGTACTAATCAATTCCAGCCCATACCATCCACAGACAAATGGCAAACTGGAGCGCTTCTACAGAACGATTGAGGATGTGATATGGCATTATGACAGCCTCCGGGATTATGTAGACTACTACAATGAGAGAAGATTGCACTTCTTACTGTATAGATAACGGCGAAACACCACTTCAGGAATAAAAAGGCGACCCAGACAATTAGGGCAAATGATGCAAAATGGATGGAGCGGGATGCCAATGACTAGCGGACCGACTTTTCATACATTACAATTGTTGGGCGCGATCCATTATACTAATATCTAAGACCAAAGTTTTTAACTTTTATCTTGCTTTAAAGTACCATATTTAGCTGCGCACAATACCATATTGACATGCCAAATTAACCACCTCCTTGGGGGCGCGCAAATAAGTCTGTGATAATTGCGATATTTTGATCAAATTAGTCGCCCAAAGACTTATGGTGGCCGCCATAATTGTGGCGAACAGCCGCGCATAAATTTGGATATATTTGAACTCGTGCAACAGAGGCGGGTTCCATAATTACACGCCCTACCTGATGTCGTACTTGCATATCTTCAAATATTTATTATCAAAGTGGACGATATAACTGCCGCGTTTCTGTCGCACAAATACAGACAAATTCATGTGAACCAAGGATATTCAGACTTAATAATATGCGCAACAATGTTGTTACTGTGAAAATAGACGAGCTAGACAAGAAAGTGATGTATAACTTGCACCTAGATAGTTCTACATCCATACCCATTCTATCCAAAAAGCTTGGGGTAAATTCCTCTATGTTATATAGCCGGATAAAGCGACTGCTCAAAAATGGTGTGATCAAAAAATACACCATACAAGTGGATGACTCAAAGCTTGGTGTATATGTCTGTGCCCAGATAGGAATTAATCGCAGTCCCAAGTTAAAGCGATACATACATGAACAGCTTTTACAATTTCCCAGCATTGTGTCAATAGCGGAAGTGTCAGGTAGGTTTGACCTAATGGTAACGGTGAGAGTAAAGAGCATAGAACTGCTACATTCCACCATAATTGACAAGATAGGCAAGATGGAGGGTGTTCAAAATACAGAAACCTTTGTGGAGTTGGAGCGTATAGAAAAGGATCTGGAGTACTTAAAACCGGTCTAGAACTTTTCGTCCCATGTACCAGAATTTATCTCTGTGGTTATCTCTTTTGGTGACTTACCCTCAATCTTTATTCCCAATGCTAAGCACGTTCCCACTATAGTTTTTGTTACAGACTTTACGGTGGTCGCATAAGAGGAATCTAGCTTTGTTTTGGCAATCTTGATAGCTGCGTCCATGGTTATCTCGCCCGCCCACTCGGTGCCAGAGGCTCCGGAGCCCTTTTTGACACCCGCCTCTTTGAGTATAAGTGGAGAGGACGAAGGTATGCCGACGTCTATTTCATATTTTTTTGTATCCGTGTCTACCGATACAGTAACCGGTATCTTCATACCATCAAAGTCACTTGTTCGCTCGTTAATCTTCTTTATGACTTCCATGATATTTACTCCCAGAGGGCCCAATGCAGGACCCAAAGGAGGACCGGCCGAAGCGGCACCACCAGTTACCAAGGAGGATACAGTTTGAACTTGTCCCATAATCACAAGCCAGGATGCAAAAATTTAATCCTTTGTATAGTGGATTATGCATATAGGTCAGGGCATCCATGATAGTGGTAGATTTTGTGCGTGATCGTTTTGAACATAGTTGCTTTGCAGACCTATTTGCACAATGTCCAGTAAATACAATAACTCATACAGGTAACCAACCCCGTGCCAGAGGGCACACTATGCGATTCTCATTCACCGTAAAGTTAGCCAGATCCCGGATTTAGAATGCCAGTGTCACTGCCCAGTACGGCAGTTAGTCATACTTCGGCAGATATTTTCAGATAGTTGGCATCAACGGTGACAGGAAGCTGATATGCAGCATCTAGTAGTATAACGGTAGCCTCCTCCTTTTCACGATCTATTCTGGTTATAGTAGCCTTCATTCCCTTGAATGGTCCGCCAGTGATCTCTACAGTATTCTCCACACTCAGTGTTGAAACCACGGATTTTTTCACCAAGTACCCTTCAATGTCTGAGAATGCAAGTTCACCGCGCAGTTGTCCACGGATGTGTCGGACCCCATCAACTGCGTGATATACGTCATTGGAGTCCAGTGCCTCTATTACTACGTATCCTCTTAGGCCTTCCACTAATAATACTGCACGTATATTGGAAGTGCCAGATCGTAGCTTGGCCTCCAAGAGATTCATCACTTTCTTCTCCTGTCCCATATTGGTCTTTACTGCATACAGATGAGTGTCTTGGGATTCTTGAGTCATTCTATCTACCATATGTCGCAACAGCAAAGACAAACTGTATGATAAAACCTATGGTACCTATAGATGCAATACCCAAGAGAACTAGCCGCAAGTGCTGTTTGTATTCATCCTGATCGGGCTTCTTGGTGAGCTTTATGGTATTTATCATATTCTTCAACGTCTGCCGCGGATTCATTAGTTGGAATAAATAACCAGTCAATATAATTTTGTCGTATGGATCTGCTAGTGGCGTACGATGATGATCCGGCAGGCCTCAACATGGCAAAACACTTGGCTGTCAACATGTCGCAGAAGGACAAGGTGTACAAGGGTGATGCATATGACCTAGCCATTATATCTAGCCCGACCATATCTGCGGACTGGCTGGAATCTCAATTCAGGTATGACAGGTATGTATTTCTCTCCAGGCATTCGGCCGAATCCGGTCGACTGGCACTGACATGTCATTCAACAGGTAACTTTGCGGAAGCCCGCTTTGGAGGCAATCCAAGAGAGGTGGCCATACCATTCTCAGCACTACTTAAGAGGTATATGCAAAGACTATGGGCACGCCGGGACGGCCTAGCGAAGTTCCAGATAACACTGGAAGCCACACACCACGGTCCCACCGCATTAAGCAAGCCGTGCATATTTGTTGAGATAGGTACGACACCAGACCAGTGGAACGACTACGCGTTATGCGGAACTGTGGCATCCATATTGCACGAAGCCATAACAGAGGATACAACATACCCCGCGGCCATTGGATTTGGCGGGACCCATTATCCCGCGGCGCATACCAATATGGTGATAAACGGCAAGTATACCCTGGGTACAATAATTCCCAAACACAGCCTAGAACACATAGATTCAGAATTATTGGAGCACGTACTAACCAGAAATCCCGATGCAGAGGCGGCACTACTGGACTGGGATGGAATGGGGGCGCATAAGCGGCGCATACTAGACATGCTGGAGAATACTGATCTGGAGGTGGTACGAATTTGAGCAAGGCTGAAACAGTGTACAGGAAATTGATGGAAGTACCACCGGGAAGCGTGGTCTCATACTCTGAATTGGCCCGAGCGGTGGGTATGGAGAATGGTCAGAGAGCGGTGGGTCGTATACTGAACCGTAATCCCTATCTGATTGCAGTTCCGTGCCACCGGGTCATAATGGCAGACGGGCGCCTGGGTGGCTATGTGGGCGGCTCTGAGGTAAAGGCGAATCTTTTAAGAAAAGAAGGCATAGTAGTGAAGGGCGATCGCGTGTGCGATATGGACAAGATAATGTACAGATTCCAGTGACATACAGGACGAATTAGGATGAAGAGTTCGGCTTGTATCGAAACCCGGACATGCCCAGAGATTAATGGTGCATACTGGAGAAAGGTGCATACACATGGTATGAGTTCACGTCTTCCGGAATCTTATGCACAAATCACATTAACTGTCGCGATCAGTTATGCGTAAATTTAGACACAGGTGAACTCATACCTTGCATCTGCTGATTTAGCCTGCCTGCCATCCCTGTCGTGATATTTTATGGAAAATCACCGCCAAGACTTATGGTGACTGCTATACGAGGATCATTCTAATTACATACCACACCGGCTTGACAATGACAGAATCATACCATCATGGGTAAGACCACCAATCCGTCGTGGTGAGTTCAAGTTGGGCCTGTGGGGTTTTGGTGTGGTGAGAACAACCAAACCAATAGATCGTTCCCAGGGCATGCGCTCATTCAATATAGTTGAACGAGTAACCAATAGTAGGGAACGTCAATTCTAGATTCACATCAATATACGGGAGAAACCACCTGCCGACCGGCGTTGTTCGCGGCGTGGATGTCGGCGGGAAACATCTAGCTGTAACAGCTGACACGAATGGCAGAACGATGATTCACAACATGAGACATCGTTCCATATTGCGGGAGATTAGTGCACTCCAGAGTATTAGAACGCGAAAGGGTAAGCGCAGGAAGCGAAAGATTGAGAAACAAATCACTCAACTACGACAAACATAGCGAGCGACTCCATGAATAGAGTAGTCCACGCGGTCACCAAAGGTGTGGACAAGGTGGTACTAGAGGATTTATCACCGAAAGCAGTGACCAGTCATGGCGGGAACCACAAAATAACAATGAACCGTTCCATGCGCGAGAATCGTGTCGGTGAGTTCCGCCGGAAAGCAGTACAAAAGTGCGAAGCACTGGGGATTGAATTGGCATCTGTGCCAGCGAAATACACGAGGGGGCGGTTTACCCGCCCAACGAGCCAGACCTGTCATGTGTGTGGACACGTTGACGACAAATCACGATCAACTAGGGACACTTTCAATATGTAACCAGGAATTTCACACCGATATCAACGCGGCGTTTAGTAACCGGTTTCCCTGTATGGGGCGGCAGAGCGTGTCGTCCGGGGGGCGGGGAACCGTTACCCGCCCAACCGGAGGCGTCATGGCGGGAATAATGGCGACAAGCCAAAGCCATGTACCATCCAGGAACGATGTGCCATGTTCTCAAAGACTTATGGTGACCGCTATATTCAAGACTGCCAGTAGTGCAGCAGGACTTGCAAACAGGAAAATCGTCCCCATAACACGAACCACGGAGAGGCACGTTGTAAATTCTTCTAGAGATACTCTACATTTTTATTAATTTTAGAATGTTTTTATGATCATGGGATCCCGCTTTTGTACCATACGACGCAATATTGCAAGAACCCGGGACCTGATTATAGATGGTACGGCAGCGGCCGGTTCCGGTCACCCGGGCGGTTCGCTATCCATGGCCGAGATTCTGGGATGCCTCTTCTACAAACACATGAGGTACGACGCAAATAATCCACACTGGGAAGACAGAGACCGGCTCATACTGTCCAAGGGTCATGCATCACCCGGTCTTTACTCCAACTTGGCGGTCTCAGGATTCATAGATGCGCAAGAGATCACAACCTTGCGGAGTCTGGGCAGCAGGCTACAGGGTCATCCTGATCTCAAATGCCCCGGCGTGGAATTCTGTGGCGGTTCGCTGGGAACAGGACTGTCATATTCGTTGGGGATAAGTCTGGCCATGAGACTTGATGGACGTGCATCCCGCGTATTTGTCATAATCGGCGATGGTGAGTGTGATGAGGGGCAGATTTGGGAGGCCACCATGTCGGCTTCCAAGTTTGGCCTGGACAACCTCACAGTAATACTTGATCGTAATTACGTCCAACAGGACTCATATACAGAAAATGTGATGCCACTGGATACTATATCCAGTGACAAGATGGTATCGGCCCGTACGGATACAGATTCCTGGAGGACAGGCCACAAGTGGCGTGCATTTGGATGGAATGTAATAGAGGTTGACGGTCACCGTATAGAGCAGGTTGACCGGGCGCTATCCCAAGCCGCAGAGCACCGGGGCGCGCCCACCATCATAATCGCCCGTACTGTAAAGGGCAGGGGAGTAGAGCACATGGAAGATAACCCGCAATGGCACGGCAAGGCACCCTCAAAGGATTTGGTGCCGATCATACATGCAGAGCTACGATCACAGACAGCCCTGGCCCCATCAATAATAGCGGGAGACATGACCCGCCTGGACCGGGAAGTGAGCAGATGCGATACAGCAGGGGCCGACTATATACACCTGGATGTAATGGACGGCGTATTTGTCCCCAACCATACCTTTGATCATACCAAGGTACGGGAGCTGCGAGCCCTGACACATATACCTTTTGATACGCATCTTATGATAACTGATCCGGCTCACCAGGTATCCAAGTATGCAGAGGCAGGAAGCGATATCATAACAGTACACGCGGAGGCATGTACTCCGTCAGAGTTCGGCGAGATTCACGACTACCTAAAAAGTAATGATGTGGGTGCAGGCATCGCCATCAACCCCGGAACCGATGTGCCCTCCTGGATTACGCCCTTCATACCTACTCTGGACCAAGTCATAGTGATGTCCGTGGTGCCGGGAAAATCGGGACAAAAGTATATGCCAGAGGCACACAAAAAGACACAAAACATATCCGCATTGCTACAGGAAGGGGGCTTTGGAGGTGTGATAGAGGCAGACGGCGGGGTCAACATGGAGAATATTGGACAGTGTTTCAATGACGGATGTCGGGCCTTTGTAGGAGGCAGTTCCATGGTAGGGCAGGCTGACATGGCAGAGGCCATGGGCGACATGCGCCTTGCCTTGCGTGATGCGCGCAGGCGGCATCTCATACAGGAAGCGTACAGCAGAGGCGGATCCCCGCTGGTGACACAATGGGCCCAACTGCACACCATAAACTCCACATTCGAGACAATACTGGATATGGCCAAGGAGGCCGGTTTGGCATGATGGGCGATATGAGAACCGGGTACGGCAAGGCCTTGGTGGAGATAGGGCACAAAAACCCCGACGTGGTAGTGCTGGGGGCAGACACGACCGACTCTCTCAAGACCGCCGCTTTCGGGAAGGAATTCCCGAACAGGTTATTCAATGTGGGAATAGCCGAGGCCAATATGGTTTCTATGGCTGCAGGCCTGGCATACTCTGGCAAAATACCCTTTGCCAGTACATATGCCATATTCTTGCCCGGCAGGGCAGTGGACCAGATACGCAACAATATAGCCTATCCCACAAGAGACGGACGGGAAGGTCTGAATGTGAAGCTGGTGGCATCCCACGGTGGACTTTCTGTGGGTCCGGATGGCGGATCCCACCAGCAGTTGGAAGACATTGCCATAATGCGCGCCATTCCCAACTTTACGGTTCTGGTTCCGGCCGATGCAATCGCAGTGCACAATCTCACAGTAATGATGGCAGATGCGCATGGACCATTTTACATGCGCATGGCCCGCTCAAAGACAGTTACAGTTCACGACGAATCCGCGGAGATGATTCCGGGAAAGGCAATAACAATGAGAGATGGTTCGGACTGTACGCTGGCAGCATGCGGCATAACCCTGCACATGGCAATGGAGGCCGCAGATATACTGCACCGCGAGGACATATCATGTCGCGTACTGGATATGTTCTGTGTAAAGCCCGTGGACGCATCAGCCTTAGAGGATGCCGCCAGGGATACTGGGGGAATAGTTACATGCGAGGAGCACAACATACTGGGAGGTATGGGATCCGCCGTAGCGGAGGCGGTATCTGAGACATATCCTGTACCAGTACACCGCCTGGGCGCGCAGGACAGTTTTGGTGAATCGGCCAGGGACAACCAGATTCAGGATCTATTGAAAATGCACGGCATCTCACCCATTAATATAGCGGAGCGTGTGCGGAACCTTCGGAGGTCCATGAGATGAAAATATTCCTAGATACGGCAAACCTGAACGATATACGACGGTTCAACGAGATGGGGTTGCTGGACGGAATAACCACAAATCCAACCCTAATGTCCAGGGAGAGTGACAGTCCGGATTCTATCATGAAGGAGATAGTGTCCATCATAGACGGGCCGGTAAGCCTGGAGGTAATAGGCACCAAATACGACACTATGATTCAGGAGGGGCACAAACTGTGCCAGTATGGCAAAAATGTGGTTGTGAAAGTTCCCATGACCGCGGACGGCCTGCGCGCCTGTAGATCACTTTCGCAAGAGGACATACCGGTCAACGTGACGCTGGTATTTTCGCCCAACCAGGCAACACTGGCTGCCAAGGCCGGAGCCACTTTTGTAAGTCCGTTCATAGGAAGGCTGGACGACATAGGACATGACGGAATGGGCCTCGTTAGGACAATACTGGAAATATTCAGACAGTATACATATGACACCCAAGTGTTGGTTGCAAGTGTCAGGCACCCGCTACACGTGGTAGAGGCTGCGCGCCTGGGCGCAGATGCAGTGACCCTTCCCCCCAAAGTTCTGGACAAGATGCTTGGTCACCCCCTAACAGATATTGGACTTAGCAGCTTCTTGGAAGACTGGAAGAAGATTGGCTGATCACACGCATCATGGCGGTATGAGTTCACCTGTGTCTAAATTTACGCATAACTGATCGCGACAGTTAATGTGATTTGTGCACAAGATTCCGGAAGACGTGAACTCATACTCATGGCGGGCTCTTGCGTAAATTTAGGAACATGTGAGCCCCGACATTTTAAAAACGATAAGAAAAATTAGTATATCTAGTTCAGATTCAGCGGAACCTGTAGACTTCCAAAAGACTCGTTGATACGGAAGTGGTACTCCTTTGCAGAGTCATACACAAAGGTGGTTCCACCATAACCGATATTGGGACCAAACATGATCATGAATTCCCGATGATCTTCAGGCGGTATGGTTATACTTCCGCTGGTAAAGTCCGTGGCGGCATACTTGTACACGTTGCTACCATCGGTAACATCATAGTTACAGACTGCCGGTCCGGAGCATACAAGTGTGACATTGTCAGTGCCACCATTATAGACAAGCATGCGTATGGTCAGTAACGGCTGGCCCGCGGCGGTTATCTCCAGATCTGATCCCGGAAAGTAGTACGTAACAGGTCCTACATCATATTGTACAGAATTCCGTTCATACTCCAGGAAGGTCATCTGCTTCTCCACGGCATCCTCACAGTCAAGTCTCATGTACGCCTTGGTGTACTCAGAGCATGCAAGAAGCTGCGCCTCAAGTTCCGCCATTTGGGAATCCTGCTGACCGACCGATATTATGCCGGAGTTTACAAGATACTGTATGGCGCCGACAAATTCTGCATCACTGGTTAGACCCTCGGCCCACCATGCAGCAGTACTCTGTATCCAGTCCGGAATGCCCTCAGATGTCTCCACCGCCGGTTCCGTACTTTGTACCGTTATCACACCTTCCGCTACAAGATACTGTATGGCGCCGACAAATTCTGCATCACTGGTTAGACCCTCGGCCCACCATGCAGCAGTACTCTGTATCCAGTCCGGAACTGATTCGGCATGAGCAGATGATGCGGCAATCGCCACCAGCAACACAACCGATGTTATCACAATTTTCATGATAACACAAGGTGTATTATTACATATAAGGCAGGAGATGGGTTTTTCCATGGTGCCAACTTTGTACATAGTGCCAACAAAGTCCCGCATAATTGCAGGGGACGTAACCACCTAGGCCACTCCCGGCATGGTTCTACTTCCTAGCCAGAACCTAGACTGACATATTTTGAGACCGAACAGTCAGCAGTAATGACCCCAACAAACTGATACACAGACTTGGCTGCTGGTTTGTATGAGTTCACCTGTGTCTAAATTTACGCACAACTGATCGCTACAGTTAATGTGATTTGTGCATAAGATTCCGGAAGACGTGAACTCGTACGCTGGTTTTTGTGTGACATGAACGGTTACAGGTTAGTCGCGTACATCTATGTAGATACCATCGTCACGGACATCCACCGGGTAGGTCTCCAGTTTGACCCCCTTGAGATAGTCCACTAGCACACCGGTCTTGATGTTGTAGTGCCAAAAGTGCAGGGGACACTCAACAATATCTCCGTCCAGTTTTCCCGGGGCTAGGGAACCATCCTGGTGTACGCATATGTCATCCATAGCATGGTAGCCATCCTGATTGAATACTGCAATCTTTTTGCCGTCAAGCTCAAAGGCCCGGCCTTTGCCCACCGCAACATCGTTCTTCCCCGCTATCCTCTTCCATGCCATGTAGTGAAAGTGTAGTGATGAGCCGTATTAAATTTTAGGAGATCAATTGTTGTAGCCGTTTAGGTCGCACAGAAGATTACAAGTTCCGGCGCGAGATTCCCAGGATCAATGTGGTGACACCGGTCAGCATCCAAGTACTGGCTGCCTAGAATTGGAAGTCACAGAGATGTATGACGGGAGTGGCCCAAACGATTGCCCAATGGTTGATACAAATTAGGCACCAGACTCGCTAATTTAGAGTTTGTTGCATAACTGACTTTGACAGAATACAGGTTCCCTACGTCGTAATCTACGTTGCTGCCGCGTCCACCCACTCGTTGTACTCGTATGTTATCCCATTTCCGTGCCATCAATCCGTGCCCGAATAATCGTTTGAACGGGAACCAGCTCTATGATTATCTAGATTACCCATCGCCTGTTGTACCCTTTTGTCGCCTTCCAGTACTGCTTGTTTTCGACCTTTTCCTCATCAGAAAGGCGGAAAATGGGCGATTCCGGGCTTCCTCCAAGACTGCAAGTCCCCATGAGTCGCCTCTCCTTTGGTGGAATTTAGCTGAAGTGGAATGGTTGTCCGGATTCGATTATCACTGCACAATTTCATGTTATCCCTGGACGCGTATGCTCTATCTGCAAGCAACTCGAGGTTGCATGCGCGCTTGTCATCATTATTCGGTAAGAGGGACACACCGTTAGTCAGCACCTTTCCGGGTGGTGACTTATCTGTTGGTCCTGCCAGAGATGACAACTGTTGCAATGGGTCCGGAACTTTCCAATTCCAGGGTGTGCTCCCTTTCCTGTTGTGGCTCTTCTGCATATGAGCCCAGTACTGCATTGTTTAACATGCGTGTATCCCCAACCCACTCGCCGGTAACCATAAATGCATATGCTCTCCCAGTCCGCGAGCACTGATGAATCCGCGCCTCTTTTTCCATTTGCCCTAATCCACTCACCGCGATTCAAGGCCGGTCGAGTCAACAATCATGGTTCTAGTCAGCTTTTTGTCTGTGCCGACGATCATGTCATTCCCCTTGTTAATGTCAAGATCTTTTCCGCGTCTGTAGTGGAGTAGTGCGGGGTTTGATGCCTTCCAGTAGTCCTGCAAGGAATACGGATACCTGCCTGTATCTCATACCTAATGCCGTTCTCAGTGTCATGTAACATGCACACGACATACTGGTAGGGGGCACCCTCCTTGTTATGGTTAGCCTCTTCAATCCCATGCATGGTTAAAGCCAAATAGCATTCCGCTGGACGTACTTGGCATTGTCGGTGAATACCATCAAGTTTGTTTAAAAAATCTCAGCTATTAATGCTTGGATCCAATCTAGTAATCACTATGACAGAATAAATAAAAATACTCAAACCGTTTCTCACATACATTTTTAATCTAACTTGTTTGGAGTTATGTAACAAACTACTAATTTACAAACTTATTTATAATAGATCTGCCTAGAAATACGCATGGCTTTAGCCATATCGTACATACTAGTAGCAATTGGTATTGCAATGTTGCTCATCTATTACGCGGATACACAGGTCGGCGGCGGAGCCGGTGGTGATGGATTTATTCCGCTGGACAGCATGGCCAGAGGCATTGGCTTTGGTACGCCACCCATAATACTGGCCGTTGCAGCCTACTTCATATCGCGCAAGGAACCGTCCATGCCCCTAGGTGGACTCATAACCGCGATAGGTTTGATGATAGTCGTAGGAGGAGTAATGTCCGTATCCGCAGCAGAGCCCGAGTCAGGCATGAGTAGTGGCGGCGGCCTATTGGCAGTGGGAGCAGCAATTCTGGCGTTGGGCATATTCAAGATAATAAGGTCACGCTAGGAATGCCCACCTGCTTTCGGTGTGGCAATCGCATAGACAAGGCATATGACTGCGAGCATACAGAATTCAAGAGTTGTTGTCGCATATGCTATCAGGATATACATTATGAAATGACAGAGTCATGATCTGGGAATCCATAGTGCAGCCGGCGCTAGACCTGATAGCTGACAATGTGTATACGGGGGTCTTTCTTGCGGCATTGTTGGAGACCATAATACCGCCGGTGCCCAGCGAATTGGTCTTTCCGCTTGCAGGGTACAGTTTGTTCAACGCAGATATGGACCAAATTCACATATTGGGGGTGGGAATTACCGGCGGATCTGGGGTCACCGTGGGAGCATATATCATATTTGTGCTGTCCCGCATGATGGGACGGCTGGGTCTGATAAGAATACTGGGCCGCGTGCGCGTAACACCACAGAAAGTGGAGAGGGCAGAGAAATGGTTTGCCAAATACGGAGACAAGTCCGTGTTGATGGGGCGGTGTGTGCCCATGGTGAGGGAGCTGGTATCCATACCCGCGGGCCTGCTTAATATGAGGACAGGCAAGTTTCTGCTGTATACGTTTGTAGGATCTTGTGCATGGAGTACGGGACTGACCGCCATAGGCTACTACATTGGAACTGCGTCCCTATCCATTTAGTATGGCCTGTATATTCATGCACTGACCGGCATCGGCATTACGGGGGACAACACTCAGAATTGGTATGTCCAAGATATCCAGTATCTGCTTTCGCATCATATTCTCGTCATAACCGGCTCGCACCATACTGAGTATTATGCCCAATATACGTACCCGGCGGGAGTGGCACGAATGCACTGTCATTACCAAGTGGTTTATGGATCCCACACCATTATGGGAGACTATGATCACCGGTAGATTCATGTCGCGTGCCAAATCCACCACAAAGTAGTCCGGTCTTATCGGAACCATGGCGCCGCCCATACCCTCCACTATCATAATGTCATGGTCTGCAGCCAGCTTGCCGTAAGCCTGTACCATTGATTCCGGCGACACACTGGTATAGCCATAAGGGGGAGCTGCAGTATCCTGGTGTGAAGGATTTGTTTCGCCATAAGGCTCTATGTCCGCAGCTTTTGCCAGTATTATAATGTCCTCAGATATGTTTCCCTCTCCCGCGGAGTACGGTTTCATAACCCCCACATTGTGGCCCATCTGGCGTAGCTCCCTTGCCAGGCCCGCGGCCACAAAGGTCTTGCCGACATCGGTATCAGTACCTGTGATGAATACAGAATTCATTGCATGTGCATGGGCTGGCCACTATATTGAAGCATCGACATGGGCTGACCGCGCTCCACGGATATTAGTTCACTTCTTGATCGCGCGCTCAAGTCATACCGGTTGTGACCATCTGTCGTGCAAGCACAGATGAACTCATACCTCCATGGCATAGGCAAGCTCTCATATTGTCAAAAATTGGTATCAGACGTATGCGGGCCAAAATGCTTGCTCTGGGAGCTGGTATAGCTGTTGCGACTGCCGCCATAGTTATCGCGGCTGCCAGCGTATTATGGTCAGATGTGCCAATACCAGTAGAGGATGCACAGGAACCGCAACAGTTAAGCATCCTTTCGGCACTGCTGGACAACGGATACCCGCCCATTGGAAGCCCTGATGCGCCAATTCGGCTGGTGGAGTTTGGGGACTACCAGTGCCATTTCTGCCACGTCTTCTTTGAGGATATCGAGGAGGATGTAATAGAGAACTATGTGGATACCGGTCTTGTACAAATGTACTTTAAGGATTATACAATTATTGGACCGGATTCAATTACCGCGGCCCACGGCGCCCGGTGTGCAGAGGAGCAAGGCAGGTTTTGGGAGTATCACGATGTAGTGTATTCCAACTGGGACGGAGAGAACACAGGATGGGCATCACAAGACAACCTGGAGCGGTTTGCCGCGCAGGCAGGGGTGGATACGGCCGCATGGTCTGCATGTATGGCAACATCTGAGTATTCGGATGTGGTCAGGAATAGCAACCAGGACGGCAGGAATCTGGGTATACAGGGCACCCCATCCTTCTTTGTTATTGCACCGGACGGCGAGGTTATCAATATACGCGGCGCCCAGCCCTATGATGTCTTTGCATCGGTGTTTGATGATTTGTTGGAGCAGTAAGTCCCTGTGCCATATGAGTCCAGTTTGGATGGTATCTGGATAGTAATATTATTCATGATGGATTGTGTTGCACAGGTACCAACACATGTTGACATAAAAACCATATAGGGTCACGTGAGGAGTGAGTGCATGTTAGCAGGGATAGATGATATCGCGATATACATACCAAAACTGTATGTGGATTCAGAAGACTTTGCCAATAAGCGCGGCGTAAATCTTGACAAACTGCAGAAGGGACTGGGAATATACCAGATGGCAATTGTGGACAGTAACCAAGATCCCGCGTGCCTGGCGGCCAATGCCACACTCAAGATAATGAGGAGGAATGATATCGCGCCCAAAGATATAGGAAGGCTGTACTTGTCCACTGAATCGTCTTTTGACGAATCCAAGGCCATGAATGCCTATGTCATAGGTATGCTGGAGCAGGTGTATGGTAATGGTACATTCAATCACTGTGGCGGGGTGGAGACTAAATTCGCCTGCGTCAGCGGATCCTACGCGTTATATGATAACGTGAACTGGATCAGGGCGGGTGAGTCCGGGGATCAGTACGCCCTTGTTATAGTATCTGACATAGCAAAGTATGATCTGGGCTCCAGCGGCGAGATGACCCAGGGCGCCGGGGCAGTGGCAATGCTGCTTTCGAACACCCCTCGCCTGTTACAGTTTGATCCCAAGGTAACATCCACATCTATACGGGACGAGTATGACTTTTACCGCCCCTTTGGCAAAGACACCCCAATAGTTCACGGCCAGTACTCCAATATGCTGTACTTGATACAGATTCGAGAGGCGCTGGAGATGTACAAGGAAAAGGCCCGGAATACAGGACTCATACAGCCCAAGCCTGACGAGTCTGTGCTGGATTATATCGATTATATGAATATGCATCTTCCGTATAGTGCCATGGGTCGCAAGGCTCTAGCATATCTCATGCGCCATGAATGGCGCCAGCTGCCCCGCTGGAAGGATGTAATAGAGAACATAGGAATGGCAGAGCCGGTGCAGGACAACTCTTCAGGCACCATAGAGTCCGCATTACGGAATCCGCAGTTCCTAGAGAATGATTCTGCGTTCAATCGTAAACTGATGAAGACACCGCAGTTTATGGAAATGTACGAGAGAAAGTTGGCGAGCTCCCTGATAGCATCAAAGATGATAGGAAACTTGTACACTGCGTCATTATATCTTGGTCTGCGAAGTAGCCTGGAATACGAATATCGCAAGGGGGTGGACCTGGCTGGAAAGCGCGTAGGTTTTGGTTCTTATGGAAGTGGCAGTAGTGCCATGGTCTTTAGTGGCACCATACTGGATAGTTACAAGGAGGTCATATCAAAGATGCACCTAGAGCAGGATATGGATAAGCGCAGGCGTCTGTCACTGGAAGAGTACGAGATGCTGCATCGCGGAGAAATGCCTGCTGGCCAGTCCGTAGTTACTGCCAAAAACGAGTTCACCCTCGCCAAGATAGACCGGGAAACGGGCGAGAGAAGTTACACCTTTAACTGACATGAACGACCCGGATACCACAAAGAAGAGACTCTTTGACATACTGGAGTCAAGAAAGGAAGAGTTCGATTATATGGTTTCCCGGGACAAGTATGGCGATATCGTAAGAGCGGCTCTGCGTGCATGTGAAAATATGGTTTCTGACGCCGAGGACTTGAAAGTGGTAGCCACAGGCCTGCTCCATTATATAATAACGCGAGCCGCCATTCCCAGCCAAAGAAAGGTGGACGCGGGAGATACATTTTTGGATATAGTAATACCGGGCATTCGGGATATGCGCCGCCGCCCCCAATCCACACTGATAATACTGATTTGTGGCGACTGCTCAGACGTGCAGGAGCGAATGGGGCGAGTGAAAAAAATACAGCCAAACCCCGACAACCTGTGGCTATTGGCGCAGGACTGCCAGACTATGGAAAGCCCGTGCTATACGATACGGGAGAGCATGGCAGACATGGTCGAGGACATGATAAGATTTGCACGGGAGCACAATCAGCACAAACTGGGATTGACCGTATGAAGGCGCATCACGCCATATGGCACCCCAATACCCAGATGTCCGAATGGGAAAGGTTCTCTGAGATAGTGCAGGGGGATGGGATGTGGCTGATAGACAGTACCGGTCACCGCATGATGGATGCAGTGGCCTCCATGTGGTGTAATGTGTGGGGGCATTCTGAGACACAACTAATCGAGGCGCTAAGAGAGCAGGCTGCGCGCCTCCAGCACGCACCGCTATTCAATCTGACTCACCAGCCTGCCCAGCGATTGGCCCAACACATGCTGGATATGTGCCCGGATATGGACGGGGTGTTCTACTCGGATAACGGATCCACGGCCATGGAAGCCGCTTTCAAGATGGCAGTACAGTACTGGAGTAACCAGGGAGAGACAGGGAGAAACCGCCTGGCCGGTCTCCGAAACGGTTACCACGGAGACACACTGGGGGCCATGCTGGTGAGTGGGAATAGTTTCTTTGGCAGGTTCCAGTCCATGGCCGCACCATACCCCCGCTTTGACATACCAGGTTATGATGCACCCTCAGAGGACTGGGCACGATGCACAGGAGAGATAGGCGAGATAATAGAGAGTGATGACACACTGGCGGCAGTGGTAATGGAGAGTGGCGCACAGGTTGCCGGAGGCGCCCTCATATACCCCCACGGGTTTCAAAGGGATATCTCGAGCATGTGTCGCAAGGCAGGCATACTGATGATAGCGGACGAGGTGGCCACAGGACTGGGCCGGCTGGGATCCATGACCGAGTATACCAGTCAGGAATCAGCGCCGGACATTGTGGCATATAGCAAGATGCTCACAGGCGGGTATCTTCCCATGGCAGCTACGCTGGCCACCAAGAAAGTAAGGGATGCATTCCGGGGTGAGTATGACAAGGAGATGCACTTGTTTCATGGTCACACATTTACCGGTAACCCACTAGCCGCTGCGGTGGCCTGCAGAAATCTAGAATTGTACAGGGAGCGAAATCTTATACAGCACGTGAATGACATGTCCAAAATACTGTCCGAGTCATTAACCTGCATGGACAATCACCAAAGGGTACGGGACATACGGTGCAAGGGTATGTTGGCTAGTATACACCTGGAATGGGAGCCGCCACAAGGCTCATCGGCTAATAGGACAATATACGAGGCAGGAAGAAAGAACGGCGTATATCTACGAACACTGGGCAATACAATACTGGTAGTTCCGCCCCTGGCAATATCCGGCGACGAGATTGCCGAGATGGTATCACGGATTAATGCTACTATCAGGGATATCCTGAGATAGTTTGGCATCTCGGCGCCGCCTATACCACATCACTATGCCTCCTGCCAGCATGGCCGAGAACAGTATGACTCCAGTCATTTGTAATTCCAGCTGGTACATCATAATGTCGTATTCCGGAGTGGTATTGGATAAATGTTGCTGAAAATGTCACGATAGCCCCGGAGAGAATATTTGTGAATAAACAGACATTAGACTGTATGCGCAGAATCACTTCTCCCACCCTGCACGTCTAAACCAAGTTGTTAGATACGAACAATCGACCTAGTATCATGGGTTTTCCCACAGACTCGTGTGAAACAGAAAAGTTAAGACCTAATTTTGTAATACCAGGTATGCTAAAAGCAGAAGAACTCACCAGGGAGCAGTTAGTCACAGAGTACTACCGGCTACGCACCGAGTCCGAGACCAAAGTAACAAACCTGCGTGGAAAAAATGACAGTTTACGTGGGAAAAATGACAGCCTGCACGCCAAACTTGAAGCTCAAACAAAGAATGCCCTCGTTTCAAATCTCGATGACATCATAGAACGCAAGGATCAGCTTCATTCCCTGACCGGATGCACCCCGGAAGAGTTCAAATGGATACTAATCAGATTCACAGAATACGTAGAGTCCCTGGAAGGCGATGATGCACGGCGATTCTTAGAACTTACAAATGATCGTGGCCATGTGAACAAATTTCCCATTAGGCATGTACTCTTAGTTACACTGATACGCCTGCGCTGCAATACAAAGCAGGAGCTGCTGGCAGCAATACTCAAGATAAACCAGTCAAACATATGCCGTTACATCCAGTTTACAAAGCAGGGACTGATCAAGATACTCCCAACGGCCGATACCGTTGCAAAAGCAATATCACAAATCAAGTCAACACCCGACTTTAAGGAAATTGTTCCAGGCCGAGCCGGAGGGGAGATAAAGACTGACGGGACACATGTACGCGTACAACGTCCTAAAAAAAATCAGGAGGCAATGTACTCTGGTAAACAAAAAACCCACACGTATAACGTACAGATAACATCAAACAAGAAAAGACTGATAATTCACGTAAGTGGAGTATATGAGGGAAAAAGACACGATTATGGTATATTCAAGAATGATATTCCCCTCGGTGGCAAATGGGGCAAGTCCCTAAAAGAATCAACCACGCCACCATCCGATAAGATAACAGTAATAGCAGATGCAGGATACCAGGGTATGAAAGACTTCCTACCCGGCGCAAAGGTCATAATTCCATACAGGGGTAGGGAATCACTCACTAAAACTGAAAGGAAATACAACCAATATGTATCAAAAAGGCGCATATTAATCGAGAATGTAATTCGAATGCTAAAGGTATATCGTAGATTAAGTCAGGTATATGATGGCAGTCGTGAGGAATTCCGGGAAGATCTACTCGTAGTATCTGGGTTGCATAATTTACACATTATGCACAAGCATACCAGGTACAAGAAATTCTTGAAAAATATCTGTCCATAATTTCCGTGTTATTATAATTCGAATATTACTCATCAGAAAATCCACTAAATTAATGGGTTTTGTGGTAACCATTTAGCTCACTCATGATATACGTCATCAAGATCCGGTCACCCCACTACACGACATTTGTAATCACGGCATACGTTAGTGCTGGCAGGTGCCATTCACATTGTTCATGCTTGACTGATTGTGGTATGAGTTCACGTCTTCCGGAATCTTATGCACAAATCACATTAACTGTCGCGATCAGTTATGCGTAAATTTAGACACAGGTGAACTCATACTGATTGTGTGCCATAAAATACACCCCAGTTTGAAGCAACATGGGCTATTCCTGTCAATCATGCGCATAAGGTCTATTGTGTATGCAGGACTATTGTGCTGCAACGGTGTAGATTTTGGGAGGGGAGCGCACGTCTCGCAAAGACATGGCTTCCTTGTGTACGCGTTGATGCTCGGGACTTTGGCGCATTGTATCAAACTGCTCCGCACTCTCAAATTCTACCATAACACGAAGCGAGCCGTCCTCTGCCTGTAGCAGTCTTCGGGATATGAATCCGTCAAATTTGGATATGACCTTGTTGGATTGCTTCATCCACGCCTTAAAGTCATCCATGCGTCCTGGCTTTGCACTAACCTCCGCGATTGCCACTATCATTTACGCGAAAAACAGGGTGCCGTTATAATTAGTTAGTGCGTACGGTCATGGTAACGTTTGGGTCGAGTAAAAGATTAGACGTATGAGTTCACCTGTGTCTAAATTTACGCACAACTGATCGCGACAGTTAATGTGATTTGTGCACAAGATTCCGGAAGACGTGAACTCATACGATTAGACATCTAGACGATAAATCCACGGGCATGTGTGAGACAGTATGATGACCAAAACGGCTACATGGCTATGCGGTACTATTTCACCAAACAGATTCAGGTCAGCATGGACGTGGCAGTCTCTGCCGGGTCACTAGAATTCAACAGGCTCCTGCCCACTATGATGTAGTCAGTGCCATTGCTAAACGCGTCCTGCGCCCTGCCTCCCTGTGTTCCTACGCCGGGCGATACAATGTCTGCGCTGTCTTTGATGTCCCTGTGGCACGCATCTATTATATCCGGAAATGTGGCGCCTATCACAAAACCGTCCACCCCGGCATCCATGCCCCACCTTAGGAATTTCTTGTATAGTGGTTGACCCTCAGTTATAATCTCATAGGAGTCCGCTCCCTCAGGAGAGCTCATATGGCACAGTGATATGATACCATGCCCCCCCGTATGCGCGGATTTGACCAGCTCCAGTAGTGCATGCCGCCCCATGATGGGATTGGCTATCAGGGCATCAAACCCGCATGCCCACAGAACTTTGGCAGTAGCAATGTTGGTATTCTTTATGTCATTTAGCTTGATGTCGGCTATGCACTGTAAACCGGATTTCTTTGCATAAGCAGTGATTTTGGAAATATCTGCTGAGCTCAGGGACAGCAGAACCTGAAAATTCAGCTTGATCGCGCACAGGTGATTTTGGAGATCAACAATGAGGTTTGAGGCGTCCTTGTACATGTTACTGGAATTAGGTATATCCAGCGCAAGTATTATGGGCCCGCCCTCGGATGCTGATTTAGCCAGTCTTGAGCGAAATCCAGACAAAGACTATTCGCCGCGACGGTCTATTATCTCGGTAGCTGCAGCTCCTGTGCCTATTATGGTAACGGGAACACCTAATTCGTCCTCTATTCTCTTGACGAACGTCTTTGCGTCATGACTGAGCATTTCAAAATCACTTATACCCGCACACTCGGGAAATCGTACATCCAATTTTGTGAGTGCTATTTGGGTAGCCCCATTCAGCATAACGGAGCGCCTTCCCAAATCATAGTCCATATCCGCAGCCCTGCGGGGACGGCCGGTAACTGTGCCCCACTCGGCCCAGCCTCGACTTTCTGCCTCCTCGGGGTCAAGTTCACCCTTTAGCGGCCCAGTTCCAACTCGGGTTATGAATGCCTTGATCACCACAATCACGTGATTTACCATTGTTGGGCCTATACCCACATCGGCGCATATTCCCGAGGCCGTCACATCCTTGGATGTTACGTACGGGTAGGTTCCGTGCCACAGTGAGAGAAATGTTCCCTGTGTACCCTCTACCAGTACGTCCTTGCCTAATGATACAGTCTTGTGTATCTCGCTGGGAACATCGCACACCATCTTGTCCAATTCGGGCATATCCTTGGCTAGTCCAAGTGTACGCATGGCTCTGTCCGCGTTGGCAGGTCCTGTCCCGGAACCGGTACTGCCAATGGCTGTCTTTAATCTGCCCTTTGAGTCCGCGTCCAGATGCGACTTTTCTATTATCCCACAGTTGCCATCAACAAATGTCCGTCCTGCGGTCCCCAGCTCCTGCACTTCCTTGTCCAATACTTTGGGGTTTATCACTACACCGGGGCCTATCATAAGACGGGACTTTTTGTTAAGAAAACCGCTGGGCAACATACGAATCTTGTATGTAGTATCATCATAACGAATCGTATGACCCGCATTTGGGCCAGCTCCGCCCCGCACCACAATATGAGGTTCGTCCTTTAGTGCAAGGTAAGAGATAATCTTGCCCTTGCCCTCGTCTCCGAAAAAACCGCCAACTACCACTGTAATGGCCACAGCATATACAATTTATGCCCGTATATTAGTTCAAGCACATAAGAGGATACAGCCGGTCCTGTAACATTCTGTGTCCGATTCCCGGACTGCCCCAAATAGAATGAGTTCACATGTAACCGTTTAGGTCGCGTTAAAGATCACCCAGGTGGTTAATTCATGGGCATAGCGAACACCATACTTTTTTGACATGCAAGACGGGGGGTTGTGTCCGTCAAATGCAGGATTTGTCACCCAGAGACTTATGATGGCTGTTATAGATCTGTGGCAAAATCAGCTGGCATACCCACTATTTTCATGACTGTATGAGTTCA
>CBDATR010000002.1:0-6138 GCA_965200155.1 Nitrosopumilaceae archaeon
CCTTTCGCTCCTAAAAGAGTGTAATTTTACACACTTTTCAAGGGGGTGCTTCTATGTGTAAATTTCCTTACAGTATTCTTATAGTATAATATTACAGTTATCTTATTTTATATTCAGTAATCTTATAAGCTTATTATTATTATCTAATTAGAAATGATAATACGCTTGATTGACGACCGACGACGACGCGACGAGACGCACGTACGTATTCATGAATAATTCATAAGCTAATGAATGCACTGAGCATGCTCGGTGTGTTGCTAGGCTAATTATTGTTTTCTCATGGCCAGTTGTAGTATGTGGCACTCTCAAGAACAAGATCGATGGCAGCAGTAAAGGTGAAGGTAGTTGATACCCACCAGCAAGGCAAGAGGGGTCCCAGTGGAAGAACAGTGACACCGAATGTTGTCTTTCATGAAGTATTATAGCTTACACTCTAAGAGATCTGTGGTGGGTCAGCCACTAATACTGAGTGTTGAGAGATAATATGTGATGCTGCACAGGTGGGTCAGCCACCCCACCATTGATACAAGATTACAGTAAATGGTGGGAGCCCAATGAAGGAAAGTGGACATGTCCACTATTCCTGAGGGTTGGGCTGCCATGCATTCAGGGGTCCACATCCCGTAGCCTGGGGTCAGAAAATACTCTGATGCTAACTGGGAATGCCATTCTTTTGTACATCTTAGTTACATTATACACCAAGTGCCACTGTGTGGTGGGTACTTGCTAGAAAAAGAAGAAAGAAAGATTTAGGAGGAGGAGAGAACAAATGGGAGAAGAGAGGGACAGGGAAAGAGAAAGGTTGAGGAGAGAACAAATGGGAGAGGAAGAGAGGGAAAGGGAAAGAGAAAGATTGAGGAGGAGGAGAGAACAAATGGAAAAAGAAGAGGGAAGAGAAAGGGTGAGGAGGAGAGAATACATAAGAAGAGAGGAATAGGGGAAGAGAAAGTGTGAGGAGAAGAGGGAGCAGCTACTACAAGTGGCAGAGTCTACCTGGGCCCTATGACAACGGTTTCTCTAAGGTGTTGAGATCCCCCAGTGAACCCTTCAATTGCTGTCACAATGGGAAGGTCAGCCTGCCATCAACATGGTGACTACCCTTTACCACTGAAGGACCGTTTCACTGACAGCAATAGCTACTGCAGAGTCTAGCAACTTCCAGGACAACATCCGGCAGTACAACAGTGCCTTCTCCTTCACTCCATTAATTTGTTCTTTCAGATTATTAGCTACATTATACCCCAATTGCCACTGCGTGGCGGGTACTCACTAGTTATTAAATATTACAGGTATATTACAAATGACGTAATGTCCAGAATTTACACATAGAATTAGAATCACCCCTTAATTTTCAACGAATCGCACTATAATAATATAATGTACGTGAAGCCACTGGTGTGAATGACGTCAAGATGAACTTTAACCTCCCAGAATAAGGGGAATTGTCCTTTGACCCCTCCAAGGACTTAGTAAAATACATTTACAGGGCAGCCAAAAACTCAAAATAACCCTTGTACAGTATCTTTGAATGTATTTTAATGATCTTTGTAATTGATTCTGGCATTAGTCTTACTCTAGACCTGCTTGGGTTAGTGTATTGAACTTTGAACATCTGCATTTTTGCTTCTTTAAAATGCTTCAAAATCTCTAATATCAGTAATAAGACTTTGGGTTTCATTAAGATTTGGTAGCTCTGCTTTTATAATAATAATAGCAACAATAATTATTATTTTTGTTGTTATGATAATAGTGGAGTTGATGAAAATTAATGTTCTACAATGAACGAATATTAAATATTTTTTCTAGTTAGTCTATCACCAAAGTGTTGGAGAAGCTGATCTCTAGCCTGAGTAACTTCTTTCCTCATAAATGACCCTTTTTAGAAACAACTGAGTCATAATGACTGCCACTAATGTGCTATTTCCATTTTCTCAAATGAAATTGCTCTAGCAGACTGCAGCAATTCAATAAGGAATGATCATGTTGTTTAAACTGTAGCCATCTTGCCTTTCCAACCACATAGGAGTTTACTTCATACACTTCCATCTGAAACAAGGACACAGCTGCTTGAATCTCAACACCAATACCCCAGTCTTAATACCTAGCCTACCTCTATGACTATACACAATCAAATGAATATAGCTAGCTGTTACTATCTATAGAACATGTCTATGTAATTTCTTTTCAAGATTGAAATTTTTTCAGGGATGAAAATCATGTCATGAATTTTAAACTTTATGTAGTTGACCTAAGCTGCAATTTTACGACATACCAAGCTAGTTGTGGTACAGTTTCACAATGGCTCACTAAGTCTACAGCTGTTCTAATCCAATACATACCGTATTTGATGTAATTCAAGCGCCACCATAATTTAAGCGCCAGCCAGACATGGAATTATTTTTCTAGCTCTATATTATGGCGACACCTCCTCCCTCATGCTCAATTAGTTTTTCCTGGCGCTTAATTAATTAGAGCCCACCACATGGTTTTTTGTAGTTTGCTATATGCTGTTAAGAGATGTACTAGAAGTTGATCAAAAGCTTTTTCACCCCCACAACTGATCCTCTAAGGATATGTACAAGGCCTACTAGAGTCCACACAGCCAGGTAAACATGGACCCCCCCTCACAACAAACATGAAAGTAGGTGCAGACACAGCCACGTTGCAACAGTCCATCTTAGCTCTAATTAATTATTTAAGCGCCACTCTAATTTAGGCGCCACCCCCAAGTGTATTTTTTTGGTCACAATGTAAGCGCCAACCTCAGCTGCAATTATTTTTTTGTGGCGATCTAATTACAGTGATTACGGTACACACCATGGCATGGACAGCTGTAGCATTCCTCAATGAAGTAGCCTAACCTTAGAATTCTCACTGACATACATAGTTGGCTGGGGGGGGAGAGTAACTTTAATCAGCTGCTAAGACTGTCACTGCAAAGATTACACTTTACCTTTAACATGCTTCCCGGGGTCAAAGTTCATCGTGATGTCATTCACACCAGCAGCGCTTCACGTGCGGTGTACTTAGCGCGATTCATTTTCAACCGTCCATTACTCGGACCCCCCGTCGGCACCAGGGACGTCCTCCTACCGACAACCTTTGATTGTCGGCATCGGAAGTCGGAACAATAGGTTGTGGTCCATCAGTTCTCAGATGTTTGACCACAGGGAGGAGCTTCCTTTGATCTTTCTTTGATGTTGGCTTTATAGCTATGGACTTAAAAAAAAAAAAAAAAAAAAAAAAAAAAAAGAGAGTGGCATAGTGCATGGGGCAGAGACTTATTCCAGTAATTTACCTTCCTATCATCTGATCTACCTTAGATAAATAGCTATAGGTAGCTGGGTATACATTCAGTAAGAGGTTTTTTTCTATGAGCTTTTTGACTGATTTGTACTCATGGAGTCATTGATTACCCAAATGGCAAGATGGGTCCAAAATACCAGGGTCACAAAGGTCAAGTTATGATATTGGGTTCAGGTTCATGTGAAGAATTTAACCAAATCTGACATGTTAGAACTGTTAAAGAAGGTTTTGAGGAGGATGTAGTTCAGGAGAGTGAGGATGGTTTAGAGATGGAAGAGATGTGTGGAGATGCGGAGATGGAGATGCTGAGGAAAAGGATTCTAAGGAAGGTGTAGATCTGGAGGAAGAGAGTATTGAGTAAGGTCCTGATTACCTGGATAATGTGTGGCTAATTCACTGCAAGTACATGCAATGGACAGAATTATGTGGTCACAATAATCTATTGTTATGGCATCATCCACATCTATAATGCACTGTCTGTAACACACTGTCCACCAAGAGGTCAATTTTACCATAACCTGACCTCACACTGACCCCCCTGATGAGTCTCCATGCACCAGCACTGATGGTTGGCTAAATAGCAGACAACCTTGGGCATCTCTAATATATATTTTGAAGATGGCCACTGGGTGCCATCTTGAAAACTTAATTTTGGAAACACTCAACCTAAAATAATGATAAATCCTTTTAATTTTTTTAAAGGTTAGAGTCCACTATATAGCTATTTGAGGTGGAGTGTCAGTGCTGGTGCATGGAGACTCATCAGGGGAGGTGGAGCATCAGTGCTGGTGCATGGAGACTCATCAGGGGAGGTGGAGCATCAGTGCTGGTGCATGGAGACTCATCAGGGGAGGTGGAGCTATTGTTGTTTAGTTAGTAGTTTTGGACTATTAGTTAGTTTTCAGTTAGTTATTGGAATCTTACAACATTTTAGTATAGTTTTAGTTAGTTACAAGAGCCTGGTATTTCTTTTAGTTTAGTTTTAGTTAGTTACAAGAGCCTGATATTTCTTTTAGTTTAGTTTTAGTTAGTTACAAGAGCCTAGCATTAGTTTAGTTCTAGTTAGTTACAAGACCATGGTAGCTATTTTGGGGCAATCAACTTATACAATCATAGTTTAAGTTAGTTGGAAATGTAATTTTTTGCTTCCATGGGATGAATGCTGCTTGTTAACTACAAACATTAATACAATAATTATCAGCTGGAGGTGTGCTCAACTAATATTAGATTCAACCTCTGCTCTCATTAGTTTTAGTTTAGTTTTTGGTGCAATATGATGTAAATAGTTTAGTTATAGTTTTGGCAAGTAAGTGAACTACAGTTTAGTTTAGTTTTAGTAGTGAAGAAATTACTGAACTATTATCCATTTTAGTTTTAGTTAACTAATACAACAGTGGGTGGAGCATCAGTGCTAGTGCATGGAGACTCATCAGGGGAGGTGGAGCGTCAGTGCTGGTGCATGGAGGCTCATCAGGGGAGGTGGAGCGTCAGTGCTGGTGCATGGAGACTCATCAGGGGAGGTGGAGCATCAGTGCTGGTGCATGGAGGCTCATCAGGGGAGGTGGAGTGTCAGTGCTGGTGCATGGAGACTCATCAGGGGAGGTGGAGCGTCAGTGCTGGTGCATGGAGGCTCATCAGGGGAGGTGGAGCGTCAGTGCTGGTGCATGGAGACTCATCAGGGAAGGTGGAGTGTCAGTGCTGGTGCATGGAGACTCATCAGGGAAGGTGGAGTGTCAGTGCTAGTGCATGGAGACTCATCAGGGGAGGTGGAGCGTCAGTGCTGGTGCATGGAGACTCATCAGGGAAGGTGGAGTGTCAGTGCTGGTGCATGGAGACTCATCGGGGGAGGTGGAACGTCAGTGCTGGTGCATGGAGACTCATCGGGGGAGGTGGAGCATCAGTGCTGGTGCATGGAGACTCATCAGGGGAGGTGGAGCGTCAGTGCTAGTGCATGGAGACTTGGGAGGTGGAGCGTCAGTGCTGATGCATGGAGACTCATCAGGGGAGGTGGAGCGTCATGGAGACTCATCAGGGGAGGTGGAGCGTCAGTGCTGGTGCATGGAGACTCATCAGGGGAGGTGGAGTGTCAGTGCTGGTGCACGGAGGCTCATCAGGGGAGGTGGAAGGAGTGTCAGTGGTGGTGTGTGATATATAGGGATTTAGGGGTGTGAGTGTAACTTAAGAGCAAGTTTGGCACTAAAGAGATTAAAGTTGGTAGCTCTATAATTATTTAGTACATGGACAGTAATCTTAACCCGACCCCCCCCTCTCCCCCCCCCCCCCCACACACACACACACAATAGCTATAATTATTTAAAATTGAATTAATATGAAATGAACAAAAATATATATTTTAGTTATCTTTTGAAATTAGTTTTAAGAATTCATTCTGAGGTATCAGGTCCACTGAATCAACAGAACCAATCCCTACATTTATACTTACTTCATCGTGAGCAGCTCCTTTGCTCCTAGCAAAGGACCCACTAACCTTGTTCAACAGTACATCATCACCACACCTGAATATGACATGAAAACAGAATACATATTATTATTATTATTATTATTATTATTATTATTATTATTATTATTATTATTATTATTATTATTATTATTACAGTAGTATACAGCTCTTAGTCAAGTAGCAGAGAGATGCCAAAATAGACATAACTGATGTTAAGATATTGAACTGTTCACATTCTAAGAAATTTCATTGACAAAAGGAGCTGTCCCCCATGAGACTACTGTTTTCTCTAGCTCTCCAGATAGAGTATTTCTATAGCTACACTATACAAGTTAGTGTCACTATAATAAATTCAACTGGTCAGCAGT
>CBDATR010000003.1:0-4735 GCA_965200155.1 Nitrosopumilaceae archaeon
TTTGATGAGGCAGAGAAAACGTCCCTCAATCTGGGCCAACGTACACAGAATCGTAGGTCAAGTTGTGTTCGGGTATTTTTATCGTTGTTTAGTGACTTGCTCATATCCAGTAGAACACTCGGCATATAGTATCTTTGTATTTCTGCTTGCTCCCCTGGGAAGTGCCTTTGGCACTTACATGGTAAGCAACATTGGCACTATCAAGTCAAAGTTTAACTATTCGCTGGTGGAAGCCTATGTGGGTGAAGTTTGGCTACACGAATTTCCTTCTGGATGACTCTTATCCCTCTCTAGCAGTCAGTATTAGCATGCTCTTCACCACGTTTGCTTGGGAGCATGACAGAAGACCCAGAGGGCAAAATGTGATCAAAGTAACAAATGTTGCAGGGGGACTTGTTGTAAACGTGTAGGATTTTCTTTCTTTGTGTTTGTTCTTTATTGTTCTCTAATCTGTTCCTCCATCTACTTCAATGCTTCTATTACAACTCAAGATGGTGAGACAATAAAGGTACGAGAAGCTATCGACAACTTCTTTAAATCTCCTTACTGGAATAAACTTAAGGTATCATTCTGGAGGAGCTTGTCAGAAATATGGGGAGAATACAAGAAGGATGGCTGGGAAGGAGTCAGAAAGAAAATTATTATTCTTACTGATGTCCAAGGAGAAGAAAGATCTTGTTCTATACTTGGAGTTCCATTGAACCGAAATAAAAGCAAAATATCGTGACTTGGCATTGGAGTGGCATCCTGATCGTCACCAGGCTGAAGATCCTGATGAAAAATCTAGAATTCAGAATAAATTTATGGAGATAAAGGATGCCTACGAGACTCTGGTTAAAATCAGCAAGAAAAGAGCTGCCAGGTGGCATAGTAAATCTCATGGATAATTATAACTATCACATTGTTTAGCAACTTATAGGAAAAAATTTTGACACAATATCATGATTACTATAGCCAATGCTGACATTGAAGGTCACTTCAAATCCCATCTAATGATCTTCTCTATTTTTGTATAATTCTTCGATAACATAGTTTATTATAATCATATAAAAGGTATAGAAATAATGATAAATAAAGGGTTAAACTCCACTCTTCATGACGCCATCCTGGTCCACGCTGGCCCAGGACATATTAGTAGTGGTATGGTGTTTTGCAATTGTCCCATCTTTACTTATTCCAATCATCCCACCTTTTCCATAAACACGCTCAGACATGAACCCCAAGGAGTTTTCAAAGGCTTGTTCCAAATCCACTCTCACAGAACCAGCACTGCTGCTGTTCTGCAGTTGACTGAGAGCTCTATAGGCTAGGAGAACTTTGGCAATGGATTCTCCATGACCTGTGCACGAGACACCTCCAAGATTATTATCACAGTATGCACCAGAACCAATGAGGGCACTAGCCCCAACACGTCCCACTCTCTTTAGCGTTATCCCTCCTGTAGAAGTTGCAGCTGCCAAGTTGCCCTTCAGATCCAGTGTAACAGCACCAACAGTATCATGAGCCAAGTTCCCTTCGTATACATTTGAAACTACACAGTCATAATTTTGATAGTCTTCCCATATCTTTGTGGCTTCGGATGTGATCAACTCGGAGGTATCAACTGTGGGAATTCCCATTTCTGCAGCAAATTGTTTGGCACCTTCCCCAATTAACATCACATGACTGGTTTTGTCCATGACCATCCGAGCAAGGGAGATGGGGTTGGAGACGCCCTTTACACCAGCCACAGCTCCATAGCCCAAAGTACCTGTAAATTTGAACACAGGCTTGTAGTTACAAATAATATTGCAGTTGTTACCGAGTCCTTGCAGACATTGTATAGTAAGTACACTGTCTATTCTATTATACAGTGTGTTTACAAGACTTTCAGCTCACTTCCATCAACAATGATAGCATCCATTTCTATCTCCCCAGCTTTGTTAAGGGAAGAACCATGACCAGAATTGAATATAGGGTTATCTTCAAGGCTCCTCACTGCTGTTTCCACTACAATAATGATTACAAAAAAGATTATGCACCATTGTTTTGCTTGCCTACCAATGTGGTCATCACCACAGCAATGCCGTGCCTTTTCTTCTAGCTATATTTCAGGTAGTAGGTAGTCACACAAGACATTTTAACTGCTATATAGATAGAGTTTTTCACCTTCACCACAGCATTACCATGGTGACTTGTCTGTCAGAAGTAAATTTGCTAGCCTATTTCAACAAACACACCAGCATCCAATGCTGAGCTGCCTGCTTTTAGAACTTTATATCCTTCATCTGCAGCTGTTCTGCATCCCGTTACGCATAGCTCTCTTATGGCGCTAGGGATAGCAAAGGCTCCTCCATGAACAATTATAGCAGCCATGCCATGAAACACACGACACGCTCGTTCCTATGGCACACCTCCAAAGTGGTACACACCTCCAAAATGCCCACATTTTTGGATGTGCTCCAATAAGAAATGAATGGGAACTCGGCTGATGTTGGTAGTTTCGATTCTGCTGTAGGGAGAGGGAAAAGAGTTACTTCTGAAAATGAACCCTTGAAACAATCTAGGGAACAAGTACTATCGAATTATGAGGAGAGAAAGGTAGTAGTTATTAGCTACTATTAACATTCTAATTATTCGGCTGAAAAAATTCAACTGTTACCGTATATTTTCCAATAAAGATTCCAGAGGAATAATAAGCAACTACTTTGTACCACACACACAGACCAAATATAGTATTGTATATAGCCATCCAATTGGGGTATATCTCTATCTCAGAAAAAGTGGTACCTTGATGTCAGAAACACACCCTGTGCTCGTGATGCTCTAATCCATGGTATACTAGGAGGCATGGCCACAGGACTGCTCTATTACCTCAAGTCTAGTGAGAATATTATATATTATCTTTCTATATAGCATGGAGGCACAGTGACTTCTCTTCCTCTGTTGTGTCTGTATGTACAGGGAGGTGATAGAAGGTAGCCTTGCTTCTTCTGATACCTTTGTGTTCACTACATAAAGGTATCCTCTTCCTAATTCCATCCTCTGTGTGTTCACTACATACATTGAGGTGTCCTCTTTCCTTCCAATACCTTTATGTGTTCACTACATAAAGGTATCCTCTCTCTAATTCCATTCTTTGTGTGTTCACTACATAGAGGTATATATCACATGCAATATGCCCTTCCCCATGTCCATTGTCCATGTATTTAGACATAATCATGAGATCGTGTGACTTTGCCATTGGTGGATTTATCATCATAGGATATGGAAGTTGGTAAGGTTATACCACAGTGATAATAACTCACTTATGTAACCCCTCCCCCTCCCCTGTCACAGGAGGGTGTGTCGGTATCAGATGGTCAGACAACAGAGAGCAATAAGAAATACTGTCGAAAAACTCAATGAAATGAAAGCACAAAAGGGACAGTCTTCTTCAGAAATTCGAACAACATGACATGTCACACACATCAAATATCATTTTTCACTGCAAACGAGACCACTGTTAATTTGAGCATTAGTGAATTCAGTGAGAGCTGAGCTGATGATAACTGCATAACAATCAGAGATTGGAAGGGACCAATTGTGACCGCTAGTGTACTAAATGTTGGTAACCACGCCCACTTTTTGGCATGGTCACACCTACTTGGGGGACAAACTTTGCTCTACCAATGATATAGAGTTAGCTAGGCACCACTCATATACATTAATGTAGCCAGTGTTTAAGGGAGTGGTTGGGGGTCCACACATACACCCCTATACCCATACTATACTCAAAGTGGGGTGTAATTATGATATTTGGTGACCCTACTGAAGGGCAAGTGAAAAGACATCACTGATATGGTGTCTGTGTCAGAGTATGGGGGAAGATTCATGATTGTAAGCTTGTTTCTATAGCAGCCATCAAACTGTTCACTTTCTTCTTGTCTGCATATATTAATGGTTGGCCATTTGTGGAGTTGTAACATCTCTGCTGCCATTGCTCTGATGGAGTCTACAAAATGAAGGAAGTTTAGTTCAGCAAACATGCAGGACAAATATTCTTATAAAATGCTCTATCTACCTACAAAACAATAATAAAGCTTATACCATATGGGAGGAAGTGGGAGGGGAGGTATTAAAGGAGGTATCTGCTCCCCCTCGTATATTTATTGAGCACCATTGAAAAAAAAATTAATAATAAATAATAATAATAAAAATAAAATTAAAAAAATAAAATAAAATAAAATTTTAAAAATGGCATCAAATTCTTGCCCCACTGCCCACCCTTATCCCCATATGAGTCCATTGTGTAGTATGTGTGGTGATATTCAACTTTTAGCACAAAACCTCACTAGAGTTTGTAGACACTTTCCATCCCATTCACTTGGTAGTGGAGTATCCCACTGGAACCATTTGGCCACGCCTTCACTCACAGCTTCCAGGGAGAGCCTACTTCCTCCAGGAGACATGTTGAGCCATTGAAACTCCGGATTATTCTTGAACCAGACCAGCTGTGCCTGAGCCAGCTTCCTTTAAGCAATATAAAATGATGCACGGGAATGATGCACGGGTTGTTAATGTGGTAAATTGACCATAAAAGTGACTTTACCTCGTTTTTGCTTTATAAAGAAAGAGAAAATCATTGAAAGATTTAATCAGATTTTCTCTCGGTATCTAACAAAGTGATATTTCCTTTAAGTTCCTTAGTAACTGGCTATAATTTAATTACCTTTAATGAATAGGAGATATCCCCACTGTCGTCTTTTGGAGGGAA
>CBDATR010000004.1:0-3327 GCA_965200155.1 Nitrosopumilaceae archaeon
AGAGTTCTTAATTCATATTAGAAAGTTGCCGAAGTCTGCAATTGAAAAGACAACTTTTATGTACGTCCCTTGCAAAAAGTTAGCATGCAAGACACTGTTTGGTACAGTGATGTTCCAATTGGTAAGCCTAAAAGTTAAAGAAATGTGTGAAACAGGCTGGAATCACAGGAAACAAAACGAACCATAGTTTACGTGCAACTGGAGTAACAAAAATGTATGAGAGTGGAGCTCCAGAGAAGGAAAGATCTGGACACATGTCCCTAGAAGGATTATGATCATATGAGTGAACCAGCACATAACAACACCAGGCTGTTTCAAACATTAAGTCACACTCAATCACAATATGAAGGTCACTATGGCTTCGAACATGAGCAATTTATCTCATAATCACAGTCTCAGTTCAATGCCAGTGTCATTTATATGGCTGCAATATCGCTATAACAACTGCTCCATCTGAGACAACTCAACCAAAACTGGAACAAAATATACCATCTCTTTTTTTTTTCAAAACTGGTCTAGTTTAAGTTATCACTTCATTCATCAACTACTATCACTCCATTCTACATTATCATTATAATAATCTGGTTGCTTAGCAAAATCAACAGTATTATTATTATTATTATTATTATTATTATTATTATTATTATTATTATTATTATTATTATTATTATTATTATTATTATTATTATTGAGGTTCTTATTTTTGACCTTATTTCCATTCTTTTAGCCAGTACAATTATGTACAAAACTTTAAAAGCAAAGTCTATGTTCCTTTTTTGACAGGAAGTTTGGATGAACAGTCTGGACACTGTGGGTAACATCCAGGTTTGGCAGTCAAGTTATCTGCACTGCAGCAGTAAATACAGAGAAGTTCATGACCAAGAGCATAATAATGGACTTCTAAAGGCTCATAACAGCGAACAATACGTATGCACACAGTGCTTAATTTTCCACACAAATTCAGATCCTCCATTGATGATCCACATGTATAAGCATAGTTATCCAATATGCTCTTAATTATTTCCGATTCATTATCTGTCAACTTGTATTTTGAATATACAATCAACCACATTCCACATTCTTCACACTGTACAACCATATTAGTGTTCCTTGCATGCTGAATACTTACAGGAAATGGCACACTATTCTCACGGTAGAGTCGTTTCTGCAATGATGGTCTGTGGTCTTCAGTAGAGACAGTTCCAAACACTTCTTTGAAGTCCTTAAAATGCCCATCATTTTGTGGTAGCTACAGGATCAGGTAGGAAGCTAATCTTGTCAAAGACTTCACAAGGTAGTCTAATTGGCTTGCAAATGTTACAACCATCCACTCCACACTTCTTCTGAAGATTCTCATAGTTCTTCACACACTTCTTAGTGACTTCATCCACACAAACTTCACTGTCAATCAATTTGACATTGCTTTGATCTCTCAGATAACTAGCATAGTCATGCATAGACTTAGCTAACATCTCTACATCTGTCTTGAAATTCCTCCATATGCTTCTCTCCCAGTAGCATGATTGTAGGCACCTGAAGAGCTTGTTGGAGTAGTCAGTAAGCAAGATGGATGACAAGTTTTCAGCAGAACATTTTCGATGTTTATGCACCTGTGGCATATTATAACCAGTAAATCTGTCAAATATAGGAGGGATCTTGTGACTTCTTTCATTGAAAGTACTATGATGGTTATCAATGTACCATAAAAGAGCCACAAGTGATTGGACAAAAACTTCAGAAACTTCCTTCTCAGGCCACATAAGTTCTTTCTCTTCCATAAAACTAAGCAAGTCGTTCTTGAGCTGGTGTTTCTTATTCTCATATCAGACATCTTTGCAGGCAAGGATGGCTTATTTGGATGCCATAAATCTCTAGCCCCTTGCATCAATAGTGCAATTGCTGAAGTATCTGTAGGAGTGACATATAATATTTAGTAGCTGGGGGGGGGGGGGGGGGGAAGAGTCTAGCAGCATACATTTGAAATAGCTAGCTATATTAAATGGCCTACCAGTAGTTAGAGATACTCGATCATCCCTTTCTCTTAGCACAAACTATGTATAGGGTCCCAACATAGGGGCTACATAAGCTATTACTAAGCCTGATATCTAGCCTATCCTTGGCTTTCCCAACATAAGTTTGGTTCAGCCTCGGTTGATCTGTGTCACTAAGCTCAACACTCTCGAAAAACTGACTATGCGTAGAGTTTGGAGGGTTTACAACTTTGATAGTCCAAGGCACGACTGTCCTGCAGCTAAATAGTGAAGGGACACACACAATAAAAGAGCCATGTTGTGATAGCACGCGCTAATTAGCGATGGTGTGCAATAATTGGAAAAATAATTGGAATAATAACATTTTGATTTACAGAAAACAGATGCGGGCGGTTGATGAGAAACTAATTATCAACGAATAAGAGCCTAATATAATATTCAAACTAAAAAAAATTCATACATTCAGTTTAAAATTATTATTATTGTTATTATTATTATTATTGTGTATCACATTAAACAATCTAAGTTGTTGCTATATCTTTCTTTTTGCTCTTTTTACCCTCAAATGACACTTGCATTGGCAAAGTTTCTGTTGCTGTTGGTCACGAGGTTTAGTATGTTGAAGAAAGCAAATATCTAAAGTAAAGTTCTTACTCATTTCTATCTCAATTACTTCAGACCCAAGTAACTTTAGAGGTGACTTCAATTCCATATCATCACAGCATATCAGAAACTCACACAACCCCTTGTTGACTGACTCCTCATCATAGAAGGAAGGCAAGAATAAGTTTCTCTGTACTGAAGTATTGTAGTCTGAACTTTTGATTGAACATGTGCATCTGAACTTGAGAACAGAGACAGGATTATGGAACACTTCCACCAAGCACAGTTTTATCTGCACATGATCAGGTGCAGGACTAATACGTTTGGATGGTTGAGGGTTTGGTATTAGTTTAGGCTTTGGTATTAGTTTAGACTTTCTGGATATTGCTTGAGGCTTTCTGAGTATAGACAATGTCAAAAATTGAGAGCTTCTGGGTGAAGGACTTCTGGGTGGTGGTGAAGGACTTCTGGATGGTGGTGAAGGACTTCTGGGTGGTGGTGAAGGATTTCTGGGTGTTGATTGAGGGTTGTATGTTGGTTGAGGGTTAGTGGATGATGCTTGAGGGTTGGGTGGAATAGGTGTGTTATCCATCTTCCATTCAATCTTGAACTTACATCCATCAAGTATTAAGTATCTGTAGCCATAATCTAAATCACACAGTTCCAAGGACACGTGTTGGCCATAACTAACTGTAGAGGTTCTTTCCAAGAGTACCTGTAACTGATTCACAAC
>CBDATR010000005.1:0-99137 GCA_965200155.1 Nitrosopumilaceae archaeon
ATCCATCCATTATCTCCTTCGTTTTCATTGGACTACGGCCCTGCATAAGGATTTGTAATTGTTGCCAAAATTCGAGATAGAGCGCGTTTTTCGAACACCGAACCACCGGCTTTTCCGCCACCCTGCCTTCGGATGGTCTGGAATCGACCGGCGGAGATTCATCGCCTCTCCGTTGACTCCTGTCCGTTGTTGGATGCTCTACCTTCGTCACGTACATGGTCTGGCCACCGGAAGTTCTGAGCTGCCATGCCCGGACCACAATGGACTTCCCGATGGATTTGGGGTCGGGTAGAGCCGTCGCCACAACCTGTTTCAAGCCGCCAAGATCCATCTGCTGACTTCCGTTCAGAAGCGCGAGATCACGGAAGACAGACTGAGGATTCCGCAGGAGTTCGACAGGGTTGTCGCCAGCGCCCTCCGGACCCGATGCGATTCGATCTGCGATGCTTCGCAGGTACCCCGCATCCTGAACTTCAAGCCATGGTGAAGGCAGCCATTCGGTACCGGAAAGGCACCCCATGAGCCCTCCGGTCATGGCGGCGAGCGTGTCGGTGTCCGCACCCGTCTCAAAGGCGGCTTCGAGCACTCCCTGAACAGGTTGTGCTGCGTGCCGCGAGGCCAAGTACACGGCAGCGGCGGCACTGCTGGTTCCCGCTCCCTTGGTTCGACCGAAGCATCCAAGGTCTCTCAGGACCGTATGATCATCTGCGAGCACCCCGGCCTGGAGTCCTTTCCGTGCTTTCTCGAGAAGCACGCCCATCTCACGAACCGTCTGTTGCCAGATCGATTCATAGTGCCCTCCTGTCGCGGTGTCCGCCGCCTCGAACCAAGCCCCCCTGCTTCGGCCTGAATCCGGAAATCTGCTCCACTCGGACGTCTCCCCGATCAGCGCATCCAGCAACTCGCCGAACCGGAGCGTGTCGCTCCTTCGAGCCAGCCACCACGCGGCGTAGGCGTATACGGTCGCTCCAATGAGCGCGCGCGGGTGACCGTGCGTCGCCGATCCGTCGAGAATCACGTCATGCATCAGGGCAGTGGGGTCTTCCTGTCCTGCAAGAAACAATGAGTGAGGTAGCACTCGCATGGCGACACCGTTACCTCCTGCATCGAAGTAACGGCGAATTTCGTCGTTCTTGTCCGACTTCCATGGTGGGCCGCCTGTACACCACGCCTTGGCGGCGCGTTTGGTGGCTCCGCCGCCGCCACGCTCGTACAGTGTCCAGAGCGGAAGCTCCATTCGCGTAAACGCCTTCCACCATGCCGGGCCGTGGTCGGTTCGGCTGCGCGCGACCGCGAGGGCGAGCTGCGTATCGTCGCTATAGTCTCCGGGGCGGATGATTTCTTCGTAGGGTCGGAAACGTCCACCACTGCGACGGGTCCATTCCTCGAACTCGACATGCGGTGCGATGTTTCCGGGTTTGCCCTTGACGTTGCGGGGCATCTCCTGGGGCCAGCCAAGTGCGTCACCGGCTGCGAGTGCAAAAAAAGCTCCCTCGGCCTTGGCCAACGGTAGCGCAGGTTTGCACGTTTCACGTTCGTTGCTATGGGACATTCGCATCTCCTGATCCGTGCTTGCGCTCAAGCGGTCTTCTCCCGATGCGCAGCAATTGACTGAGTCTCCTCGGATCGAAGAACTCGGGAACAATCACGATAGGCGGGGAATTCCGACCAAGGAGCGCCAACCTCGCCACTTCCCTATGGGCTTGCGCGTCATCACGAACTGCGATGCCTGTCACATATTTTTTTCTACTTTGTCTGGAACCAGTACTTCGGCCTGCTCGTCGGTTGGGAGAAAAGCTGGATGGGACGGGCCTCGTCTGAGCGTTCGGGAACCCTCGACGGTTCCAGCAAACAACGCCTCGAATGCCTCCGCTCCTTCGCGGATCGATCTCCCGCCACCGGCTGCGGCGTTGCGAGGACAGAACTTGGTGCCGACATGCCACAGGTAGTGGGCTTCGATCAGAAGTATCACCCAATCTGGAAACAGTGATTCCTTGCTCCGAGCAGTTCGGAAGTACCAAGCGTTGGGGTATTGGATGGAGCAGCATACGTGATTCGGATGACTATCCCAGCGATTTGAATCCGTCGGATTGAAGACCGCCTTCTCATCGTTTTCGAGGTGTTGCGAGGCGAGGATTCCCTTGGGGTCCTCCGCGATGTGCGCCAGATTTTGAGAAGGTGTGAAGTGGCAGAGTCGTGTGATGCCTCGCCGTGTCACGCTACTCCGTATCGAGGCAATCATCGTTCCGGCCCTCGGTGGTGGTACAGCCCTTGGTCACTCGGTAAGAGCGGAGCCACTTGTCTCGAGTATGTCAGCACGAGGGCCGATCTGGCCCGGGTGATCCCTACGTACAGGAGACGAGAATCACGGGCAGTGGCTTCCTTATTACCCACCACTTGTACGTCGGGCCGGTGGGGCCAATGTCTGCTCGACAGGAAGGGCAGGAATACCGTGTCGAACTCCAATCCCTTGGCGGCATGATACGTGCCGTAAAAGAGACCGGGGCGATTGGGCCACTGGTTCAATTCACGATGAAGCCTCGTCGCCCCACTCGTCAGACCACGCCCAAGGGTTCCATTCTCCTGCTCTCGTGTCCTGAACAGAATGGCAACCGTTCTCGCCCGGGCCAGTCGGGTCGCCTGTGAGATTATGAATTCTTCCTCTCGCGACTCGTTTGGCAACTGTACGAGTGCCGGCAACGGCCCATCGGCGACCGGCGCCGTCGGCTCGACCAGATCCGGGTCATCCGGAAAGCTCGGCATGGCGGCAAGGGAGAGCGCGAGTCGAGAAATCTGTTTCGTATTTCGGTAGTTCTCCTTGAATCGCCAGATTTGCGGTGCGGTGAGTCCAGCGTCTCGCCAGGACATCCGATGACCGTAGATCTGCTGAGCGATATCGCCAAAGAAAGTGAGACTTCCATCGTCCGGGATGGCGGCTGCGAGCGAGCGCAACATTTCGGGTGAGAAATCCTGTCCTTCGTCGATGACTACGTGGCGATAGCGGCGCGTTCCCTGGTCGACTCGAAGTTCGTGGAGGACGGTGCTTGCGAGATCGCTCCAGTCGTAGCACTTGCCGCCGCGCTGGCGATGGTCCAGGTAGCGTGTGTAGAGACCGAACAGCTCAGAGCGATCGGCCTTTTGAACTCGAGTCGCTGTCCGTCCGATACGTTCCGCCGCAATGTAGTCCCGTTCGTTCGCAACGCCCTGCTGCTGGATCCATTGGAACTCATCGTCGAAAAATTCCGCGGGACGTTGCAGTACCGAGCTTTGTACGCCATCGGCCTGCGCCTCGCGCACCGCACGACGAATGAAGGACTGCCGTTCCGTTGGATTACAAATGCTATGCCGCGGCAGCTTGTTTCGGAAGGAGAGGTACCCTCGTGCGAAGCGGTGGTAATTCTCGACCACGACCGGTTGCTGGATGGCGCCAGCCAGATGCTTCACGTAGGTGACCAGACACCGGTTGAATGTCACCAGCAGCGTACGCCCGCCGTGGCAGGTGGACGGATCGGACAGGAAGAGGGACCGCAGAATGGCGAGTGTCGTCTTGCCGCTGCCGGCCGTGCCGAGTACCACCGTATGGCCGTCGGCGGGCAGGTACAAGACCTCTCGTTGCCGCCCGACCGGACGTGGCAGAGAGGGTGTGCTCATGGGCGGCTGTCCTCCTTGCCTCCTCTTCCGCCATCTTCGGGAACACGCGCCATCAAGATCATTCTCGGGGTACCTCTTCCTGCCCCCCGTAGCGTTCGGAAGTATACAGGTGAGCGGGCATTCTGGGGGGATGTCCCATAGTCTGTTGAACTTGATCTGAGAGAGGTGGCGACTCCTTCACCTGTCCTGTGGTAGGACAGGGGTGCTAACCGATAGAAGGAGAAGCCACCATGGCGAAGCATCGCAGTCCGAAGAATGAAAGCCAAGCCTCGGTTGGGAAGTCGCTGACGGTTGAGGTTGCGCTGCCCGTGCTGGGGGCGCTGAGCGAGACCCGAGAGGCGTTCCATGCGCTGTGCATCCGTACCGGTCAGCAAGTGCTGCTGGCGATGATGGAGGCGGACCGAGAGGCGCTGTGTGGTCCGAAGGGCCGGCATCAGGCGGGCCGGCAGTGTTGGCGCGGGGGGAGCACCGCAAGCCGGGTGACGCTTGGGGGCCGCCAGGTGGAGCTGCCTCGCCTTCGGGTGCGAAGCCCCGAGGGTGAGGTGGCACTGGCGAGCTTTCAGTGGGCGGCGTCGAGCGACGCGATGGACGCGCACACGCTGGCGGCGGTCGCGGCGGGGGTGTCGACCCGAGACTATCCCAAGCTGCTGGACCCGATGCCCGAGACGATGGACGAGCGGGGGACCTCGCGCAGCGCGCTCTCGCGCCGATTCGTGGCGTTGTCGCGAAAGCAGATGGGCGAGTTCCTGTCGCGCCCTCTGGGCGAGCTCGACATCGCGGCGGTGTTCATTGATGCGAAGTACTTCCACGAGCACTGTGTGCTGATAGCGTTAGGCGTTGATTCTCAAGGGAACAAGCATGTCCTGGGCCTTCGCGAGGGCTCGACGGAGAATACGGCGGTGACTCGCGCCCTGCTCGCCGACCTGGTCGAGCGGGGGCTGCCCACCGAGCGCTCGGTGCTGTTCGTCATCGACGGGGCGAAGGCGTTGCGCCGGGCCATCGTGGATGTCTACGGCGAACAGGCCGTCATTCAGCGCTGCCAGGTGCACAAGATGCGCAATGTGCTGGCTCACTTGCCCGAGCACCAGCACGCGAAGGTTGGGCGCTGCCTGCGCGAGGCCTTCGACAGCCCCTCGGCGGCGCGCGGTGAGCGGCGTCTGCACAATCTGGCTCGTTCCCTCGAGCGCGACCATCCCGGCGCCGCTGCCTCGGTGCGCGAGGGGCTCGCCGAGACCCTGACCGTCGTGCGCCTGGGGCTGACCGGTGCCTTGCAGCGCACCGTGCGCTCGACCAACGCCATCGAGAACCTCAACGGCTCGGTGGAGCGCTACACCCGCAACGTCAAGCGATGGCGCGGCGGGGAGATGATTCAGCGCTGGGTCAGCGCTGCTCTACTGGAGGCCGAAGGGCGTTTCCGACGGGTGCGGGGCTTCCGTGACATGCCGCGCCTGATGAGTGTGTTGGAACATCCTTCCGGTCACTTCAAATCATCCCGGAAGGCCGCGTAGAATCCCAAACTCAGGAGCTCGCCACCTCGCGAAGTTCAACAGCGAACGGGACATCCCCCATTCTGGGCCATGGTTGCGGGAGCGCGCTCAGTATGATGAGGGATAGTGGTGGTGCGCGCCGAGGTCTGAACGCATCGGAGTGTCGGCGAACAGCGACCTCCACATCCGCAGGGTTAGCTCGATAGCGCGCTTGGCCGGATGCACGCTGATACGCTGGAGCCCATCGACCAAGTAGGTGGCGCCGGGTCCGTCAGCTCCACGAACAGGGATTCACGGTGTTGTTCGTCCGTCGCAGCCTGAGCCTCGCCAAGCTTGCGCCGCCACTGGTCGAATGTACTGAGCGCCAATCCGTTTGCCGCGCAGAATCTGCCTCGGCTTCGACTGGAGCGCTCGAACCGCTCGACCAGAGCCTGCTACTGCGCGGCGCCGCGCCCGACCTCTCGTACCGCCTGTCTGCCTCATGAGTCCGCTCGCCTCCGTGTCGTGGGCAGCGGCGAGTGAATCAGACGGGACTCCCGATCAGAACAACGGCTCCCTTTGGCCGCTTACCGGCGATCAGCCGGTGGAAGTGATGGATGTTGCGTCGAATGCGGGGGAAAGTCGCCCGCCGTCGAATGCGGTGTGTGCCAATGCGTCCTGCAACCTCTCGACGATGGCGATGTCCTCGACGTTGCCGGTTGCCTGGTCGTTCGCGGCGTAGCGCGCGTTGCCTTGCCCGAAGAAGCGGCCACCTTCCTGGATCGGGTAGTGATCCTCCATCGGCGAGTAGCGGTTCAATGCCTTGTGCACGTACGGCAGGTGGTAGTAGTCGATGAAATTCTCCACCGCGAGCTTCCAGTTCGCCCCGATGTCGTACCTGCGGCTCTCCCCGTGGCGTAGCGCGCGCAGATCGTAGCGTGCCCACCGGCGCTCCAGAGGAGCGATGTAGCTGGAGAACTCCGGGGCGTCGCCGGAGAGGTTCACGAAGACGAGGCGGTGCCAGACCGCGCCGCGTACTCGTGCGAGCCCATCGACCGGCTTGGCATCCTGTCTGCCCGGACCGTCGAAGTGTGGTGCGCGTACGAGGCGGCCGTCGAGTGCGTAGGTCCAGGCGTGATACGGGCACGTGAAACGCGAGCGCCCGCGTACCGCCTCGGTGAGGATCTTCATGCCGCGATGCCGGCAGTAGTTGTGGAACACATGGACGACACCGGCCATGTCGCGGGTCATGAAGACACTCTTGCCTGCGACCTCCAATGGCGTGGCATCGCCTGGCTCGGGGACATCGTCCACGAGCCCGATGCAGATCCAGCGGTTCGAGAACAGGGTGCGCCGTTCCAGGTCGAGGACCCGTTCCGCCGTATACGCCGACGCCGGCAGGCATCGCGTCCCTTCGATGGGGGCCAGGGCGGCGTCAAGGTCCAGGTCGATGGGCATGACGGGCGATTCACCGTCGTTCAGGTGACGCTATGGAGGCACATCGCCTGGCTGCCTCCGCCGAGCCCCGCGCTGCCGTTCCGTGTTCACATGTTCGAGTACGGCTCGAGCTCGCGCCGGGCGACAGCTTCGAGGTGCACCTCGTCCGGACCATCCGCGAGGCGCAGGGTGCGCTCGTGCGCCCACATCGCGGCGAGCACGGTGTCGCCCGAGACGCCCATCGCTCCGTGTGCCTGCACCGCGCGGTCGATCACCCGCAGCGCCATCGATGGGGCGATGACCTTGATCATCGAGATCTCCTGTCGTGCCGCCTTGTTCCCGACCGTGTCCATCATGTGCGCGGCGTTCAGCACCATGAGCCGGGCCTGGTCGATCTCGATGCGCGATCGGGCGATGTCCTGACGGATCGACCCCGTTTCCGAGAGTCTCCGGCCGAAGGCTTCGCGCGAGAGCACCCGTTCGCACATCAGCGACAGGGCCCGCTCCGCGGCGCCGATCGACCGCATGCAATGGTGGATGCGTCCGGGTCCGAGGCGTCCCTGAGCGATCTCGAAGCCGCGGCCCTCGCCGAGCAGCAGGTTCTTCACGGGGACCCGGACGTTCTCGAACGTGATCTCCGCATGGCCATGCGGGGCATGGTCGTAGCCGTAGACCGGGAGGGTGCGCTCGATGGTCACCCCCGGGGTATCACGCGGCACCACGATCATCGACTGCTGCCGGTGCCTCGGCGCGTGGGGGTCGGTCTTGCCCATGAAGATGAAGACCTTGCAGCGCGGATCGCCGGCTCCGGAAGACCACCACTTGCGCCCGTTCAACACGTAGTGGTCCCCGTCGCGCTCGATGCGCGAGCGGATGTTGGTCGCGTCCGAGGACGCCACGTCCGGCTCGGTCATGCAGAACGCGGAACGGATCTCGCCCTCCAGCAGCGGCACCAGCCACTCCCGTCCGATCTCCTCGCTCGCGTAGCGCACCAGGGTCTCCATGTTCCCGGTGTCGGGAGCCGAGCAGTTGAACGGTTCCGCCCCGATGGCCGAGCGGCCCATCAGCTCGCATAGCGGGGCGTACTCCAGGTTGGTGAGCCCTGCGCCATGTTCGCTCTCGGGGAGGAAGAGGTTCCACAACCCTTGTGCTTTCGCCTTGGCCTTCAGCGTCTCGATGATTGGCACCGGTCGCCATCGATCGCCTTCGGCGATCTGGCGCGCCGCGAGCGCCTCGTTGGGAAAGACATGTTCGTCCATGAAGTGGCTCACGCGCACGTGCAGATCGCGGGCGCGTTCGGTCATCTCGAAGATCATTGGGCGGGCTCCAGGTCCGGAATCGGTTGGCGGCACTGTAGCCCGTCTTCGCGTGGCATCAAGCGCTTTGTCGACCTCGGACGACTGCCGGGGCGAGGATGAGAGGTTCGCCCGGTGCCGATTGAAGCTCCACGGCAGTTGACACGGCCAGGGACCCCGAGCCGCGGAGCGGTCATTGCCGGGCGGGCTTCCCGGGGGATTTTCACGGCAAAGCTCCGGCCTGCGTAGCGGTCTGCGGTCATGCTCCTTACACTGGCAGGCCGCGACTTCAGCGAGGACAGAGCTCATGCAGGTGCACGAACTGGTTGCGCGCTGCGCCGCCGCGGTACAGGGTGAGGATTCGATGAACGCGGTGCGCGGAGTGCTGGAGGAGCTGCGCGGCGATCTCGGTGCAGTGGAGCGGGCGCTCGATTTCGTCTCCGGCGTCGGCGGTAACGCGAGACAGGTATTTTACCGCTCCCCCAATCTCACCATGCTCAAGGTGTGTTTCCCGTGCGGGCGGCGTACCCCGCCGCACGATCACGGGACGTGGGCGGTGATCCTGATGCTCTCCGGACAGGAGAAGAACACGCTGTATCGTTGCGACGAGGGCGGCTTGCGCACTGCGAGCGAGGCGATTCTGGAGCGGGCCGCGATTCTGCCGATGCGGGCGGAGGTGGCGCATGTCGCGGAGTGTGCAGGAATACTCTCACACGTTCCTTGTAATGTGCAAGATCTTTCTCGGTAGACGCAAGGGTATCCTGAAGAAGTTTATTTTCCAGTTCCAATTCCTTATAGGACCGGCGTCTTCTCATTAGATTCTTATTGCAAATTTGGTATTTAAGTAAAATATTGCCATACCAATCTATATCTTAGTGAATGATCAAAACACGTGAACTCATACCCATACCATGCATGTTCGTATTCTTAGAATATGACTGTGTAGAGCCCACCAACAATCCAGTGGAGCAGGCTTTGCGATACGCAGTGGTATTCCGCAAGATTAGTGGTCAGATAAAGGGTGGCGAAAGGGCAATGCGCCGCATGTCTACATTTGTATCATGTGTTCAGACATGGAGGGCTCAAGGCCTTTCTGTTATGAACGAGGTTGCTGCCAGAATGCAGTTATAATTAAAAAAACTGGGATGCATTCTATCTTATTATGTGATCAAAACACGTGAACTCATACTAATTTACACATTATGCACAAGCATACCAGATACAAGAAATTCTTGAAAAATATCTGTCCATAATTTCCGTGATATTATAATTCGAATATTACTCATCAGAAAATCCACTAAATTAATGGGTTTTGTGGTAACCGTTTGTATGAGTTCACCTGTGTCTAAATTTGCGCATAACTGATCGCGACAGTTAATGTGATTTGTGCATAAGATTCCGGAAGACGTGAACTCATACAATGTGATTTGTGCATAAGATTCCGGAAGACGTGAACTCATACAACCGTTTAGCTCACTCATGATATACGTCATCAAGATCCGGTCACCCCACTACATGACATTTGCAATCACGGCATACGTTAGTGCTGGCAGATGCCATTAACATTGGTTTGTTCATGCTTGACTGATTGTGTGCCATAAAATACACCCCAGTTTGAAGCAATATGGGATGTTACTGTCAATCATGCGCATAAGGTCTATTGTGTCAGTTAGTGCCGTGATGGCGTGATCAGTCATGGCCGTTCTCTCAAAGTGGTATGATAGCCATTCCATTGTGTAGACATCCAGTACGTTGAAGCAGTAACACCCGCCAGACTGGCCGCACCATTGACATGTCCGCCTCCCAGAACTGGCCGGGGCCGGTCGGCTTTGGGAGACTCTTGTTGGATTGTATTATCTGCGATTTGGTCTTTTTTTTTTGCGTGATCCAGCCCTTGATACGGTATAGTCTCTGGATTCGTATGAGTTCACCTGCGTCTAAATTTACGCATAACTGATCGCGACAGTTAATGTCATTTGTGCATAAGATTCCTGAAGACATGAACTCATACCTGGATTCTCTTGCGGTTTATGGGTGTGTTATTGTCCCGTGTAAGCTAGGCGACCATCATGCGCGTTCCATAGGAGGGGCGATTATGGGCTATACTGAGTATCTGGGTTCATGTGGTGTTGTCATTCTTTATCTGTCTGCGCTCTTTCCTTTCTGGCTTCTTTTTGTAGTACATCTTGTTTCTGGACACCCCGCAGAGCTCCAGTGCACGAACTACCCCGGTAGTGTCATTGATCTCCTTGAGGACCTTCAGTTTGGTCCCTCTCCACCATTGTTTTTTTAAATGTGTTGTTGGCAAGCGTTAGCTCACCTACTTAGATTATCGTTCTCTTGTAACATCTTTTTCATCTCGGAGTTTTGGGTTCTTGCATTCCTGTCCAATCCCTCAGAACCGGCCTTTAGGAATCTCTCCCTCCACGTGTGTGCGCGGTGATATGTTATGCCGCCTGCAGATCTCTGCGGTGACTGCTGCCGAGTCTAACGTCTCTAAAATAATCCAGACCTTCTCTTCCCGACTCCATTGGTGCTTTTTGTCAACCATGCTCTCTTGAATCTAAAAGGTGTGCATTGAGATCTATTCTCAATTCTATGGGGTCCAGGCCAATCATCAAGCCGGGTATCTGCTTGTGTTTAATTCCGGAATAATACACAAAGAGTTATGCGGCTCACTGTACATGCATGTGCTGTGGAACGATACCTGTTTGCTAGCTTGTCTCGTTTGGGGCTTGGCACTACAAGTCCACCAGAGCTAGCAGTCCACATAAACTGTAGCAAGGTAGCTGCGGAGGAAATACTAGAATGGTGGCATGCTAGGGGTATAGGCAAGCGAACAGGCGATTCATACCAATATGCTGCCGGACAAAGACTAGATGCGGCCATGGAATTGTTACGTTTGGGTCATAATACCCAGCAGGTGACCCCATATCTTCACTGGAGGGACTTTGAAGGACTGACGGGGCGTATACTGCAGTCTCATTCATTTGAAGTAACTCTCAATTACATAATGGTACAACCCCGCATGGAACTGGATGTGGTAGGCGTTCGCCTGAATACGGCCATTGCCATAGACTGCAAACACTGGGGCAGAACTTCACACTCATCCATATCTAGGGCAGTGTCAAAACAGGTGGCACGCGCCCATCGTTATGCCATTACACATCACATCGACACGGTACCTGCAATAGTTACTCTGTGTGAGGACCAGTACTATGTCCAGGGGACTCCGGTGATCCCGGTGCACACCTTGAACTCTTTTATGGACTGTTTTTTTGGCAATTTGGATGTCATGAGAGTAATAGCAGCGGGGTAGAGAGGAACAGGGCAGCACATCCGGTCATGAATATCTTGACTAGATTCATGGAGCGATCCATGGCTCGTGAGTATGTCTCGAATATTCGTGAGCCCATGAGCCGCATGTTAGTATTACTGTGGAATACCTCGTAGGAACATGGCGATGTGGTAGAATCTGCTTCCTCGGCCATGTCCAGATACCATTTGCATATCTTGTCCTTCTTAGACATGAGTCCAAACTGGTAGTATCCGTTACGGTTTTTGGGCTTGACTGGATTGTAGTGTGTATCTGAAGTACATATCTCTAACAATGTGCGACCTGTCTTTGCAAACTCAGTAACCACCGCCTCTCGAACCCCATTTTCCATGTTATTGGCGTCTGCCCATCCAATGTAGTATCTGGAATGGCCCATCTTGATACATGCCAGTCCCAAACCTCCCTGGGCTACATCTTCGCACTTTACACTCATGCCTGAATATCCGGCTTCCATGGGGTACTGCTTCTGTGAAGCAAGATCCTCTATGCATAATTTTGCTGCCTGTAGCATGCGAGTATGGTTATCCCTGGATATCTCCGGTCCCATGGCATTGTGGCAGTCCACCAAAAGCACCTCGCCAAAACCACTTTTTTGCGCATATTCAACAGTACTGGATTTTATACTACCCGGCAAGTCTTCCATGCCGTGAGGTGAGAGTGACATGAATAGAATGATGCTTTTACCTAATGCAATGCCTGTGACTCTTGCATGGCCTTCTATATACACTACCGGTCGCGTACAGGTTTTGCCACTGGTCTTTGCGGTAGTGCGCTCTAGACTCTTTAGATACTGCTGTACCTGTGACTGTGAGGGTATGTTCAATGCGTGATCTGATATGTCGTGCATGACCATGACTCTGGAATCCATCATCTGGTGTATCATGTATGGTATGTTGCTTCCACCTACCGGGTGATATGGGCCAGGGTGCACGCCGGGCAGAACCAATCCAAATCTTTTATCACCAAACCACAAGATGGTGGTTTGTACTATGGATTCCTTGGAGCTCTGCTCCATGATCTCCTCTATCTCCTGCTGCCTGCCTCCCTGTGATGCTATGTATGCCTGCACCATGGCATGCGCGCTTTTTACTTCTGGCCTGCCTGAGCGATCAGTCAACACTGACCATGCAGTAGCGCACCCCAGATACACTATGCCATACATCAGGGTTATGGGATCCAACAACATCTCCCACTGTGCCATGGGCACCATCACTACAAACATGGCTGCTGGCTGGATAAAACAGATGGTCCAAGCTCGACCTATGCTGCAGCCTAATACTGTAGTGTATATACTAATACGAAAGCTTGCCAGCAGAAACATTCCCAGGGAGACAAAGAAAAAGACAGGTTCTTGTGACAGAATAGTCGCAATAGTCAGTCCCATCATTAGCGATATCATCCATACAGAACAGCCAAAGGCAGAGGAATGCAGGGACTTTGAGTACTCCTTGTTTCGTATGTATCTTGTATCGACCCACTGAGTAGCTGCTAGGACTGCTACCGTTACACCTATGCGCCAATATTCTGTCGAGTCTAGATACCCTGTAATCACTACCATTGACACCAATGCGGCCATGCCCAGTGAAAGGCATAGTGAAAAGTACTTGGAAGATGGACTTAGAAGTGTCAGGACATAACGGCCCTGTAGCCTAGACACATCATCTGTTGATTCTTCCATGTTAGATCAGGGAGCAAGCATAATGTCCAGCATCCATGAAATTATGATCAGACCGGCAGGGATGATCACAACTATACGAGGGTCAATTTTGAAACCTTTAGTCTCATCCTCAAAGAACCTCATCAGGCCTCCGCTAGAGGCTGGAAGCGGTGCACCCTTGTTCTTGCTACTCACATCATGTCTCGTCATTTTTTCCTTAAAAAACCTTGTTTTTTATTATGGGGTAACCGCTTAGGTTATCCAGGATCTCATTTGGGGAGGAGGGCGCTCAAGTACTGCATTCTCCACAAGTCTGTGACATCCAGGACCGGAATTCTGTGTGATAAATGGGGGATATGTTGCCCAGAGACTTATGGTATCTGCTATATCTGTGATAAGTTCGACTACAGACTAGAGCGCACTGCTCTTGATGTGCTTATATGATCCCGGAATTAATCAAGTAGCAACGAGCCATGACTCAGGTCGTGTCATCTAGCAAAACACAAGAATTGCATAATGATGAACAAGATTCATCTGGTACTAGTTTCTGTAAAGGTTGGTAGCCGGCATCAAGTCCTCGTACGCCCGCCTGCACGCTACAGAGGCCTGTAGTATGGCACCCCGGCCATAGTTAGCCGGTAACTCGCGCACCCACTCCAGATCACGGCGCCACTTTGACAATTCCAGGAACAAACCATTCTTGTTGGACGGGTAAACCGTCCCTTGATAACCGTTTTAGAACGTGGTAGCTGATTCACGCACAATGAATCACAGACCATATGGTGACTTGGCGGACTCGTTCTTATTCTTGACCTTGGCCGAATCATGCCTCAATTCAAGAGTGGTTCCGGGTATGTAGTAGCCACCAAGACTGATCTCGGACACCGCTCTATTATAGACATAATCGGATGTATGACCAAATATCTTGGCGCGCCGGGAGAACTCCTTATTTGTATGAGTTCACGTCTTCCGGAATCTTATGCTCAAATCACATTAACTGTCGCGATCAGTTGTGCGTAAATTTAGACACAGGTGAACTCATACCCTTATTTTTCTTCAACGGTATAATGACGGTCCAAATTATGTCATCCATCGTCTGGTGATTCTACTCTAGTAGTTGTTCTATAAAAAGTACGGTCCTATACCCGGCAAAGAATTATGGTGGACGCTATACTAATAAGCCAAAGACGAGAACTCGTACAATTCTCTAGTTATCTGGTAACCGTCTATTGAATTTCAAATTATGTGACCTTTCTATCAAAAGAGCCTGTGGTGGTATTCCATATGGCTACTTGGGGTTCACCAACAAGCCGGAGAGGTGAGATATCTCGTCTAGTATGGCTTTCCTGTGATCTGATTCGGTCGATGCGCCTAGTTGTTTCGAGAGATCAAGTATCTGGCTTTCTATCTCCTCTTTTGAGGGTGTATCCTCTTTTATAGGCGCATTCTGTGGCTCGCTACCACATGATGCACACAACGCCCTGCCGTTCTTGATCACTCTCACACCAGAACAGTAGGGACACGGCTGAGCTAGCATTGTGGCCCCGTTCAGCAACATCTCCGCGGCCCTGCGTATGGAATCATTTGCCATAACGGAACCGTAACGCACAATCTAAAAAATGCTACCACACTGCTCTTGTAACCACTTAGTCTTCCGGCCAAATATCTTGGGTGGATGTGTATCCCTCTTTGACTCATGATCACAGCACAAAAGATCAACTTGGCGCATACATATACTGGTTATGCTGACAACAGGCAGATATTCAATCTATAGCGTCAACCATCAGCATAGTTTTCCGTGGCGCCCTAACTCGGTTCAATCGTTATCAAATTCATGAGATGTCCGATTGTATGAGTTCACGTCTTCCGGAATCTTATGCACAAATCACATTAACTGTCGCGATCAGTTATGCGTAAATTTAGACACAGGTGAACTCACACGTCAGATTTTCATCTCATGAATATAGCGCGTGCTATCAATAGTACGAAAAGTAAGTCCGCTTAGGATCCGGCGTACAGTAGTTCAGATTGCACAAGCCAGATGGTAAAGAGAATAACAGAGGAATCAAGACAAAAGAGGCGTTGCTGCCACCAAAATAGCTCAAGACCTAAACATCAGTTCAAGACACGTACGAAGATTGTGAACCAGAGGACGGGAACGACTCGAGTAAAGATGAGCAGGCCTATGATACCAATCACCGCCACCCAGATACGAATGGTAACTGAAGCATACAGCAAGGATCCCGCCGGAGTAGTACGTATTGCAAAGAGGCTTAGACAGAATTACAATATATCGCGCAGTATATCGCATAATGAAAAAGAACGGTACGGCAGGATCATCACCTGCAAAGTCAGAGTGGGTACGCTATGAGCGTAAATATTCCAATGCAATGTGGCACTGGCATGTCATGAAAGATGAGCGCTTCAAGGGACTGAATCTCATAGATGATGCATCCAGGTGTATAGTCGGAGCGGCACTATTTGAGCATGCAACCTTAGAGAACGCCGTTCTATTACTGAGACTGGCGATAAAGAGATTCGGCGCCCCTGCATCTTGGATAACGGCGCGTGTTTCGTAGGACAATAAAAGGGCAAAAAGAACTGGAAACCCACTATTCTAGGAAGAACTGCTGGATCAAGACATCATACTAATCAATTCCAGGCCATACCACCCGCAGACAAATGGCAAACTGGAGCGCTTCCACAGAACAATTGAGGACGAGATATGGCATTATGACAGTCTCCGGGATTATATCGACTACTACAATGAGAGAAGGTTGCACTTCTCACGGGATATAGATAACGGCGAAACGCCGCTTCAGGAATAAAAAGGCGACCCAGACAATTAGGGCAAATGATGCAAAATGGATGGAGCGAGATGCCAATGACTAGCGGACCGACTTTTCATACATTACAAATATAGCGCGTGCTATACAAAACAAGTATTATACGTGACAAATATAGTGGTCACCATAAGTCTTTGACTATGATTATGGCGCCTCGTTGATGCGCCGCGCGCTCCCCTCGTTCCTGAACGGTACATGATTTTGGCTTGTCGCCATTACTCCCGCCCTGACGTCTCCGGTTGGGTGGGGAATGATTCCGCCCCCGGACGACCCGCTCGGCCGCCCCCTGCACGGAAACCGGTTACTATGCGCGGCATTAATGTCTGCGTCACTCTCCTAGTTACACCGAGGTATGAGTTCACCTGTGTCTAAATTTACGCATAACTGATCGCGACAGTTAATGTGATTTGTGCATAAGATTCCGGAAGACGTGAACTCATACACACCGAGTGCATCTGAATACATCCAAACGGTTACGTTATGCGCTACTCTAATCGTACCGTTGAGACTCGTACTGCTTGTTCGATACATCAATCATTGCGGTCTACTTTTTACAAAGACAATTCTTTCTAACTTGTAGTTTGAACTAGTTCCTGGTACATATCCCACGCAGTGTTAACATCAGCACCCTCATGTATTATGGAGCGTACTGCTCTTATCATGGGAACAGGGTGGTCTGATTGCCATATGTTGCGGCCCATATCTACCCCTATGGCTCCCGCGTGAATGGCGTCATATGTAAGCTGGAGGGCATCCCGCTCGGGTATCTTTTTACCGCCTGCTATTATTACCGGTACCGGACACGATTCAGTTACGCGCTCAAAGTTATCACAATAGTATGTCTTTACTACATGCGCGCCCATCTCCGCGGCCATCCTGCATGATAGCGCCAGATAGCGCGCATCCTTGCCCATGTCTTTGCCCACCGCGGTAACAGCTAAAACGGGCAAGCCGTACTCATTAGCCTCGTTCACTAACTTGCCCAAATTTACCATGGTTTGATACTCATATTTTGCCCCCACAAATATGGACATGGCCAAGGCTGTGGCATTCACTCGTATTGCATCTTTTACACTAACCGTAATGTCTTCTCTGGAGAGATCCTCGCCTATTATACTTGAGCCACCAGACACTCGTAATACAATGGGTGTATCCGAGTGTGTTGGTACCGATGTTCGTAGTATGCCTCTGGTAAGCATGAGTGAGTCGCAGTATTTTAGAATAGGGGCGATGGTGTTCTGTGCATTCTCCAAACGTTCGGTAGGACCAAGAAAATATCCATGATCTACAGCTAGCATCAGTGCCCTGTTACTGGGTTGTCGTATTATTCGACTTATGCGATTCCCAAGCCCCCAATCCATGTCGTATTCCTCACAGTACCCATCTTAAGCCTTTGCCAATAAAAATGAATTTTACCGTAACTAATTTCGATATAATTTCTCTAGCCGTATAGTTGGCTTTACCCCATTTCAGACGCGATACTACCGTAACCATTATTGTGCATACCTTAACCGGCTCCTTGGAATACGATACACTCCTTGCTACAGTGAGCCTTTGTGAGTTCGGTCTCCCACTCAGGACAATACTGGTGTGTAATTTATTGCGCGTATCCGCGGATATATTTCTCAGATTTTAATGCCTGTATATAATTACCGTTACTAAACGGTTCTGTAACAAACTTATGTAAATATGTGATTTTTATATAATTTGATTGATTTATGCAACAAATTTGCTCGATGCGAATAGATATAAAGAATTAATTTGCACAAACAATACATGGTACAGGCGTATTGCGTAAAATGTAAAGACAAAGTGGAAGTGAATAAACCGGAGCAAATTACAATGAAGAACGGTCGTCCTGCTGTAACAGGTACATGTCCTACGTGTATCACCAAAGTCTTTCGTATAGGAAAAATGTAGATAACTAAACCATTATAGGTACGTATACTTTTTTGTTAATAATCAACATGGATTATTTGCCGCTTCTAGAACGCATTCGCGACAATCTAAGTGACGTTTCAGAGTCCACACAATCCAGATTTGAACTTCCCTCTGTGGACATATGGTGGGAGGGACACAAGACGTTCCTGCGCAATTTTGCAGACTTTGCCAAGATACTCAGGCGCGATCCTGCAAAGATATTACAATATTTGTCAAAGGAGTTTGCCGTACCTGCCGAGAGATTGGGAGACAAGGCTATGTTCATAGGTAAAAGGCAGCCGGAAGACTTTGTACGACTCTTCAAGATATACTATAGAGAGTACGTGGAATGCCCAACATGTAAAAGTCCTGATACCAATACAATGAAGAAGAATCGTATATCATTTCTTGTATGCGAGGCATGCGGGGCAAAATCCGCCCTCAAGGGTAAGTATGCTTGATGTTCTCCGCAAAGGTTGTTCCACATCATGGCGGTCATATGCTTAACATATGCGACGTGGATTTACTGGGGCGGGAACTTGCTGAGGACAAGCTCGTAATACATATACGACCAAACTATTACGGCGATAGGCTAGTGGACTCACAGGAGGCCGCTGCCCTACTTCGAGCCGCTTCTATCATAAATATGGCCGGTGAAAATATAGTTTCCCTCTCTTCTAGCCTAGGGGTGGGTACTAGAAGTGGTGCCCGAGTGATATCCGGTGTACCATTTCTGGTAGTCTTCCAGATGGGCTAATGACGCATACAATCGTATGTGGGACTAATTCTTGCTTAAACCCCGTACGGGTGTGGTGCCGTGTCACATAGTAGTTCTGTCACGCCTGAACCCAATGATCACTACGCGTTCGTGTCACAAAGACAGGACTTTTTGTTGATTCCTTGCATTCATTGATAAATACCATAATTTATGATCTTATGCATGTATGATGTACTGGATCCACTCTTGGAATCGCGCATTGACAGGCGGCTACAGAACAAGAATCGCACACGACTCCAGGATGGCTTCAAAAAACACAAAACAATCAACGAGGTGCTGGACAAACCAACCGTGATGACATTATACGGAATGATATCTCATGGCATAATCTCTTATGTGGATGGTGTGGTTGGAGCTGGCAAGGAATCACTTCTCTTTTGCGGTATGGGTGAGAATGGTAATCGCGTCGCGCTTAAAGTGTATCTGGTGTCTACATCAAATTTTAAAAAACGCGTCAAGTATATTCAAGGAGATCCGCGTTTTTCAAGATTCCGTAATAATACCCGGGATATAGTCTACCTTTGGGCAAAGAAGGAGTTTCGTAATCTGCTTCAGGCTCATGAGGCCGGGGTGCGTGTGCCCCGTCCCATTCGGTCCAATAATAATGTCATGGCAATGGAGTTTATTGGAGAGAACGGTATGCCTGCGCCACTATTGCTGGGTAGCACGCCGGACGAAGATGACTACGTGCAAGCTATCCAGATTATCAAAACACTTTATCAGAAGGCCAGGCTAGTGCATGGTGATTACTCGGAGTACAACATATTCAAGACCGACGAGGGACTTGTTCCCTTTGATTTTGGCTCGGCTGTGGACAGTCGTCATCCTGCCGCTAGGCTATTTTTACAGCGTGACATAAATAACATCAATCGATATTTCTCAAAGAGACGTGTTCCTGTGATAGATACCGCAATAATATTGGGTGATATATTATCATGATGTATACAAAGACACTTCGCATCCCCATGGATCGCATAGGTGTTCTAATAGGAAAGTCTGGCGCATCCAAGAAGCGAATTGAGGACTCCTGTGGTGTACGTATAACCATCGACAGCAAGAGCGGTGATGTAACAATAGATGCCGCCTCAGACATTGAATCAGTAAAGCCCTTCAAGGCAACAGAGATTGTAACAGCAATAGGGAGGGGATTCTCCGCGGAGATTGCCATGAAACTCTTGGACGACCTCGTCCGGCTCCACGTACTGGATTTGAGGGAATTTGCTGGAAAGTCTGGATCTGCGCTGATACGAATGCGCAGTCGTATAATTGGAGAGAATGGGAGAGCCCGCCGTAACATGGAACAACTGGGCCACAGTCATATATGCGTGTACGGCAAGACCGTGGCAATAATAGGTAATGAGAACCGTCTCCGCACAGTAACAAAAGCTATCGTATCCCTGCTTAACGGTGGAATGCATGCTACCGCATACGGAAAACTGGAAGCTGCAAACCGTCGGGATAGGAGGGAAAAAATGCTTCTCTGGGAAGGTCAATACATTGGTGACTGAACGATTCAACCAGATATCTCCCAGCGAATTCTTTTACAGAAATCGTGACTTGGCAGGTTTCAGTAACCCTACCCGCTCGCTATACACTGCGGTCAGGGAATTTGTGGAAAACTCGCTGGATGCATGCGATCAGAGTCGTATTTTACCCGATGTGAGATTGGAAATAAAGGCGGCAGGTGGTGAGAAACAAGACCCCTGTACGTATTCCCTATCTGTTCACGATAACGGGCCGGGCATCACGCCTGAGCATGTGCCATTAGCGTTTGGAACCGTCCTGTATGGTTCAAAGTTTGGACTAAAACAGGCGCGGGGAATGTTCGGCCTTGGAGCTACAATGGCCATTCTTTACGGCCAGATTACCACCAATAACCCAGTCCATGTCTCCAGTAGTTTAGACGGTAAGACTAGGGAGGAGTTTGACATATTGCTTGATATACAAAAGAACAAGCCTGTCATTCTAAAGCATACTAGAGCAGAGACGGATCACCGCGGTCTCTCCGTACGCATAAGCCTCGATGGTGACTACTCAAAGGCTGGATCCAAGATAAGGGACTACGTATATCAGACATCCCTGATAACCCCTTATGCAACTATCACATTTGATGATCCCAAGGGAAACCAGTACCGTTATGAGAGAATCCTCGATGACATGCCGCTATCGCCCACAATAATCAACCCGCATCCTCATGGGGTAGACGTTGAGACCATTCGTCGCATGGCATCCGAATCGCAATTAGTTCTACCCGCAATTGATGGTGAAATAATAGAAAAGTTATGTCGCTCACTACGGCTTAATGATACCAACGCGGGTTACGACGTAGTACTGAAGAGATCCCACAAGGTATGGAAGAAACTTAGTGGGAATAATAGGACATTTGTTTCTCTAATATCCGCGTTACGCTGCCGTCCCTCGGATTTGGCTGGTGTACAGGTACAGGAGCTGGATATACAGGATGGCTCATTATATTACTATGATAACAAATCTCCGGATGTACATTCCGTTAAATTGAACGACGAAGAGCCATATCATTCTCATATGGTTACAATGATGGGCGGCGAGTCCTTGCAGACATTCCTTACTACGCGCTTCCAAAGGGTGGGCCCTAAAACAGCCCAAACTTTTTCCAAATTCGCCGGATTCCTGCCCGAGAAGCGCATAGGGACGCTCTCTAACCAGGAGATGGTTAAACTTAGTGACTCGTTACATGCATATGATCAATTCATGGCTCCGGATCCTTCCTGTCTGGCGCCCTTGGGTTCGAAGCCATTGGAGCAAGGTATGAAGAAATTCTTTAACCCGGACTTTTTATCGGTAGTTCAGCGTAGCGCCTCGGCATACTCTGGATTTCCATTCGTTGTGGAGATGGGTATAGCCTATGGTGGCAGAATACAGACCCGTGGGATAAAGGCGTACCGATTTGCCAACCGCATACCCCTCCTCTATGATGAGGGTAGTGACGTTGTTCTCAAGGTGTTACGCGATATTGACTGGAACCGCTACAAAGTCAAGTCTGACGCACCCCTGGTGGTGGCATCACACATATGCTCCACTCGCATACCATACAAGACCGTAGGAAAGGAGAACGTGGCGGATCGTATGGAGATAGAGAAGGAGATACGGTTGGCGCTACAGTTTTTGGCCCGCCGCCTATCGTCGTACATGTCTAGGCGTGGCAAGGCCGAGGCGGCCAAGAAGCGCGCCAATCTGTATGCCAAGTACATGCCCCTAGTAGCTCAGTTCTGTACGGAGTTGGCAGGAAAAAAGACACTACCCAAATACTCCAATATGCTGGAGGTGAAACATGACTAAGAAGAGCCGCGCATCCCGGAAACAGGCAGATATACTGGACAGGCTGCGTGATCATGGCGTCCGAATATATGATGATTTGAACAAGGGTAGATTCCCGGTCTTTGATATTCCAAGCCGTTCAGTCAGTAATATCGTATATGATGAGAAACTTCGACAGTACATACTTGGGAGCTCATCATCAACTCGCAGTTCCCGTAATACGTCCCAACTGCGCTCCTTCTCACAACTAATGTGGCTTGCATTCTTTGCTAATCGTTTAACAAAAGAGAAGAAATCATCCACCCTCAGGGATGTATACTACTCCTCCCAGGCATTTACCATAGATTTCGAGGACCAGGCGGAATCTGATAATATTATAGTTGATCTGGAAGCGGTCTTGGCCCGGCCCCGGGAGAGCATGCACATATTTCCCGAGGAGCGTAGTTCGGTCTTTGGTGATTTGGATATAGAGTACACTGTTCCGGGATACGAGGGAAAGCGTATGAATCTGTCTAATCATCCGGATGGCTATGCCATAGGGCCTAGCCTAACCAGCGCCGAGTTGGTCAGCACAAACGCGGAGATGGTAATCGCCATAGAGAAGGGCGGTTTATTCACAAGATTCGTGGAAGAACAGGTGGACAAGAAGTTCAAGGCCATAATAGTGGATACCGGTGGTCAGGCTCCCCGCTCCACTAGGACACTGCTGAGGCGTCTGCATGAGGAATTATCATTACCAGTCATAATACTGACCGACGGGGACGTCTATGGTGAACATATTGCAATGGTAATAAAATCCGGTTCTGCCAACGCGGCACACCTGCGAGAGCTTACCGTTCCTGATGCAAAATGGGTTGGAGTCTGGGCCACTGACATCGAACGATATGGCTTGCCCACCATACCCATGACCGAATCTGACATGAAACGGTGCCACGATCTACAAAAGGACCCGCGCTATTCCCACGGAATATGGAAGAAGGAGCTGGAGGTATTTCTAAAGATAAAGAGGAAAGCGGAGCTGGAGGCGTTCTCAAAGTATGGCTTAACCAACATTACTGACAAGTATCTTCCTCACAAAATAGAACTGGCCCGTAGTCTCTAATACTAGCCAATCTTTAAGGTCAGTACGCCATTGCGGTACTTAAAGTCAGATATCTGCATAGCTTCTGAGCCACTGATGGGAACCTCTCGATTGAAGCCTCCACTACCTCGTATGTACAAGATGCCACTTATCAGGCGCACCATTATCTTGTCTTCTGGTCCGGGAACTTCCGCTACAAAGACTATCTCGCGGTCTCCCTTTATGAGGTCATAGACCCAATTCTTGGTCTCCTGCTCCCGTTGGGAATATTTGGGGGCATTACTCTTTATCATATTCTTTAGGACTCTGGCCCAAAATATCATAACAATGGCAGCGACCCCAATCAGCATAAAGCTTACATGATTATTGTACCCTTGGGCTGACATAAGATACAGCACACCCAAAAAGACTATAATTACAACAGGGACTATCTGTTCTGTGCTCTTTTCATTGTATGTATTTTTGTAACTGGACACTATAATCTTGACTACCGCGACCAAATATGTGGGTTGCGGTATCTAACTATGTGCGCCAAACTGGTTACATCAAATTTTATTTACTACCATTTCTGTATCTTGCAGTGTTTGCCGGTGTGTGTTTGTTATGCCTAAATTTACGTACATGTGTGGACTCATGTTGGCTCTATCTAAGTACACCGCGCGCAAAGAGATTTACAACTCGTGAATACAGTAAATGCTCACGTTCCAATATTCGAGAGGATAGAGTTGCAGTCGTGTCATCCGGGGAAATGTGCACTACATCCTGCATTATTATGGGTCCTGTATCCACACCTGAGTCGACAAAATGAACCGTGCAACCGGAGTATTGTGCTCCCTCACTCAGTGCTTGCTCCTGAGCCCTTAGTCCAGGAAATAGTGGCAACAGGGCTGGATGAATGTTAATTATCGTATGCCGGTCGATAATATCTTTGGGTAATAGGCGCATAAAGCCTGCTAGGCAAACAAGATCTGGTGCTAATTCCCGCAATCGGTAAGCAAGATCATCCATATTCTCTTCGATAAATGTGGGGATTCCCATATCTTGAGCTATGTTAATTCCAGGAGCCTGATGTTTATTTGATATTACAGCTTTTATGCGAGCTGATATTCTGCCATTTTTTATAGAAGTGGCTAGTGCCTCCATATTTGACCCACGTCCGGAGATTAGTATTACAATATCCACACCGGTTGTAAAAACTTATCATATCTTAAACGTTAACATAAATAAATTGTTATCCTGTGTATCTATACATACAAAAATAGTACGTATTGATTAATTACAAGTGTAAATAATATTAATCGTAGTATACAAGCGTGAGTATAAGTAAACCCATAACAATAGACCTTATGCGCATGATTGACAGGAATAGCCTAGGTTGCTTCAAACTGGGGTGTATTTTATGGCACACAATCAGTCAAGCATGAACAATGTGAATGGCACCTGCCAGCACTAACGTATGCCGTGATTACAAATGTCGTGTAGTGGGGTGACCGGATCTTGATGACGTATATCATGAGTGAGCTAAATGGTTGTATGAGTTCACGTCTTCCGGAATCTTGTGCACAAATCACATTAACTGTCGCGATCAGTTATGCGTAAATTTAGACACAGGTGAACTCATACAAATGGTTACCACAAAACCCATTAATTTAGTGGATTTTCTAATAAGTAATATTCGAATTATAATAACACGGAAATTATGGACAGATATTTTTCAAGAATTTCTTGTACCTGGTATGCTTGTGCATAATGTGTAAATTATGCAACCCGGATACTACGAGTAGATCTGTATGTGTTCACGTCTTCCGGAATCTTGTGCACAAATCACATTAACTGTAGCGATCAGTTATGCGTAAATTTAGACACAGGTGAACTCATACGTTTTACCTACCTATTTGAATATTGTCCATAAATTAACTTGTACACTTTTTCATCATACTAATTCTACGTATGTGTTCACGTCTTCCGGAATCTTGTGCACAAATCACATTAACTGTCGCGATCAGTTGTGCGTAAATTTAGACACAGGTGAACTCATACTAATTCTACATATGTATGATCTTAAATCATCTGTAAGTGGCAATTTATCTCTGAATTTACTTGTGGTCGGTGGCGGCAATTTGAGCATATGATTGGTGTACTTGTTCACTTGGACTAGTGCAAACTTATATTGTTTTAAGTGATACTAGTTATACATGAGTCATGACTTTAATAAACTACTTAAAGCGGTGCTAGAGGCTGACAAAAACGTACGCTTTGCGGGTATATCTGATCTGGATGGCAATCTACTACATAGCATGGTCCATGAGGGTATTGAAACGCTCATGACGCTAGATGAAACCAAAGATACGTTGAAACATGCAGCTATGGCTTGGAAGTCCCGTATGAAGCATTATGACAAAATCGGTCGCGGTCTTTACACCTTGGCTGTATATGAGAAGCTGAGACGTGCTACTATACCTTTGGGCGACAACCTAATACTTCTGGTAACTATTGACAATCAGGGTGGACAAAAGCAGATAATGGATCATCTTCTGAATATAGTACTTTATCATGATTACACATATCCAGATTACTGATTTTTCCATTTATCTTTCTTTAATTTTTGCCTATTGTTCCGTGCCAAATTTTTGTTCAACAGCGCCGTATTTTTCTAAATATGACATTTTGGATGAATATAATTTTTCCATTTTATATGAGTATTTTATTATTCCCTTCAATAATTACCATTAAATTGACTATGGCTGCTTATGTTTGTCCGTCTTATTCACAAGGCACTAATCACTAGGGGTATGAGTTCACGTCTTCCGGAATCTTGTGCACAAATCACATTAACTGTCGCGATCAGTTGTGCGTAAATTTAGACACAGGTGAACTCATACCACTAGGGTGTGTGGACATGGGTGAACTTATGTATGGATTGTCCCTCTTGGCTCTAAACCTATCCAGATTATTGTAGCGTGAGTCAACTCGTAATGCTTTTATGAGCATTCAAAAGTCAATTAATCATGCCCAGTTGTCCTGAGTGTACTGCAATACAACGCAAGAAGGTACAGGAGGAATATGAGACCAATACGCCAGAGGATGAGCGTAGCAGAGATGATCTGTTCAAACTATTTGACCAGATAGACTATCCCATGAAGTCTGATCCACATACTAGGCATTTTGTATGTAGAAGGTGCGGGCTTTATGCAACCAGAGAACAAGTCTCTGAACTACGTATACGCCTCAATCGCAAGGAGAAGACACGTCAGGATATACAGGATGACTATCTGGAGTGGTGGCAAAAGAGCAAAAAGGAAAAGCTCTTGGAATAGATGTACAAGTTAAGCTGAACCATGTGTGTGCTACTGTGAAATGTTTCGCCTAAAGTATCGAGCTATCATATAGTCTGTGAGGTATGGTATGCTATGTTTCGCCCATATGGCCATGCGCGCAATACCGGGAACGGTTATCTCTGTACGATTGGATGAGGATGCACGCACGATTCCTCGGGCAACCGCCTCGGCGCTGACCGAATATCTTGGAATTGCTCTTCTGCCAAAAAAATCGGTACGAACAGTTATGGGGCTTACCACAGTAACGCCAACACCGGTATCTGCCAGTTCGTGCCGCAATCCCTCGGAGAAACCCAGCATTGCCGATTTGGAAGCGCAGTATGGGGCCGCTCCCGGTAAACCAAAGCTGGCTGCCACTGACGCCACGTTCACTATGTGGCCTGAGCCGCGCTCCACCATGCCCGGTAGGAATGATTTTGTCATGTATACCATGCCCATATAGTTGGTGGCAATTTGAGACTCTATCTGTTGTGTATCCATATCTAGCACACTATTGAAGATGGCAAATCCTGCATTATTCACCAATATGTCCGGATCGCCCAACTCCTCGCGTATGCGACCAGATGCAGTAACGGTATCCTTGTATGACGACACATCGCAAGGTACTGCCAATGCTAGACCGCCCTGTTTTTCTATATCCTTGCGCAGTAGTTCAAGAAGGGAGGCTCGACGTGCAACTAATACCACCGTGTCCCCCCGTTTAGCAAAGGCCAGTGATGCACTCTTGCCTATTCCTGATGAGGCTCCTGTGACTACCACTGTTTGTGGTGCCGGAGTCATTGCCGTTCCTCTATATCCGAGCGCGTGACCTTACTTAGCGCCAGCTTTACCAACAGCAGCCATGTTATGACTAGTGGAATGTAGTATGTAGCTATTCTCCATCCCACTATGGCATTCCACTCCACTCCTCCATGGACCACCGCAAAGTCAAAGGGGTTGGCATTGTTCAGGTACGCGAATATGCCCAGCTCCGTGAGCCCTGATCCCCCTACGGTAATGGGCAGATTGGCTATGGCGTTGGCTGCCATCACGGCCATTACAGAATCAAATATTTCTATATGATAACCCACTCCCACGGCTATTATCAAAAAAGATATGCCATACATTGTCCATGATGCCAGAGACATGAGAAACGCGTTGATCAACACCTTGGTGGATTTTTTTGAGTTCTTGTATTCTCGACTGGTATTACAAATGCCCAACAACCACTTGTCGGCTTCGTCTATGTATCGGCTACCCTTGGCCTTGGACACCCGCGAGACCAGTAATCGTATCGCGTTTGGTATGCGAAAAGTACGTTGGGATGAAAGAAAGAAGAGTACGCCCCATATGGCAGTTATTGGTATGCTTACTGCCAAAACCAGCGCCCCTATGAAATAGAATCCCGCCCATATGGCCAGCAGTCCTGCTAGCATGGACAGGGCCCCTGCTGCCAGTACCTCCGTTACAATATCTACTAGGGCTATCCATGCAGACATGGATGCGGGCACCTTCTTCTTGTGCAGATAATATATCATGATTATCTCGGCTCCCACAAACATGGGTGTGGAAAATTTAATGAACTCGCTACCTATTCGTACTCCTGCCAGCTTGACTAACTGATCAGCGTTACCCATGTATGACTGTGCTATGTATGCAAACTTGGCACCCTGGATGCCCAGCTTGGTTATCATTACTAACACGGCCAGCGTGAACGGTACTGCGCCTATGGCCAAAACGTCCTGTATTTGTATGTCAAATCTCAATACAATGATTATAACCGGAATCAATGTGGCGCCCACAGCCACAAGTCTCCAGTTCATTCATTCCTTGTTTATGGATTCAAATATAAGCCAATAAGAGTGCTAGGTATGAGGTGCATCTTTATGCTGGGTACCGCGGGTGCGGGCAAGTCCCTGCTTACCTCCAAGATACAGGAATACTATACCCGTAACGGCGCCTTTGCCGCTACACTGAACCTTGATCCTGGCGTGGTATGGCTGCCCTATGCCCCAGACGTGGATATTCGGGAGCACGTAAAGATCTCTGATATAATGGAGAGATACAACTTGGGCCCCAACGGTAGCTTGGTGATGGCCAGTGACATGATCGCGACTAGGTTGCCGCATGTACAGGAGCAGATACACAAACTTAATCCTGACTACTTATTGGTGGATACGCCGGGGCAGGTTGAACTCTTTGCATATCGGAGTAGCGGCCCCTTCATAACGGCGGAGCTAGCCGCGGATAACAGGGTGGCTGTATTCCTACACGATGGGGCCATGGTGTCTAACGCTGCCAGCTTCCTGTCTGTGTCCCTGTTAGGTCTGTCCATAAGACTTAGACTGCGTATTCCGTTTATTGACATACTAAGCAAAGTGGATATGGTGCAGGATACTGATCACATACTTGGATGGGCCGAGGATACCAACGGGGCACTGGATGAGGTCGCCGATATTACGGACGGGGAGATGTATTCCTTGCTGTCTCAGTTAACTCGTAGTGTTGATGAGATGGACTATGTGGGCGGCCTGATACCGGTATCCAGCGCCACTGGTAGTGGGTTGCCTGAGTTGGTCGCCGCCCTGGGACGTATACTGAGTCAGGGTGAGGAGGTAGAAGATTGAGGGCGCGCGCATTTTCATCCACCGCTAATCTGGGCCCCGGCTTTGACGTGTTTGGTCTGGCTATAGATGCGTATAGCGATACAGTGGCGGTGAGCAAGACTGACGATCCCGGAATTCGTGTGGTGGCCGATGGCGGAGTTCCGCTAGACGCGGAGCAGAATACCGCTGCAGTAGCTATCCGGGCCATACAGGAAGATATTGGCATAAGCGACGGAGTTCTTGTAGACATACAGAAGGGTGTTCCTCCCGGTTATGGCATGGGAAGTAGCGCGGCTTCTGCCGCGGCGGCGGCGGTTGCATATGATGCCCTATATGATTTGAAATTGGATACTGACAGACTTGTACAATATGCCGGACACGGCGAGATTGCCAGTGCTGGCGCTAGCCATTATGACAATGTGGCCGCTTCCGTATGTGGTGACTTTGTTATGGTGAGGGACGGCCCCAAGGTGATACATGTCCCGGCGCCCGATGACTTGGTGATGTGTGTTACAACACCCAGAATCAAGACACCCAAGCAGAAGACCAAGGTCTCCCGTTCTGTACTACCGGGTATGGTTCCGCTAAAGGATGCTACGCGTAACCTGGCTAACGCAACAGCATTGGCGGCCGGGTTCTTTACCGGCGACGTATCTTTGATTTGCAACTCCATGAATGACTGTATAGTGGAGCCAGCTCGTAAGCACTTGATGACCAATTTTGATAATGTTCGTACACTGGCCCTTGAGGCCGGTGCCTTGGGCGTCAGTATAAGCGGAGCCGGTCCCTCGGTTATCGTATTTGCCGGTGCTGACGCGGACATGCCTTCTATACGGGATGCCATGATTCGGGGCTTTGAGCCTGTGCCCTGTGATGCTGTAATATGCAGGTCGGCGCCGGGCGCCACTGTGATACAATGATGGCCAAGGTCGTATTGGTGTACAGTGGGGGCCTGGATTCCGTATGTGTATCTGCCGTACTGGGCAAAAAGTATGACGTGTATGCCATATCTTTCTCGTATGGCCAGAGAGCTCCCTGTGAGGTACGTGCAGCCGAGAAGCTTGTGCCTCTGTTGGGCATAAAACAGCATCACACCGTGAATATGGATTTTATGAAGGACCTGTATGGCTCCTCCAATACACTCACCAGCGACGAGTCTCCGGTACCTCATTCCTTTGATTACTCTATCGTGGTTCCGGTACGCAATGGTGTCTTTTTATCAGTGGCCTCGGCTTGGGCATATTCTCTGGGGGCTCATATGGTGGCATATGGAGCACACACCGGCGATGTATCCTACCCTGATTGCAGACCAGCCTTTGCTCAGGCCATGGAAGATACCATGAATCTGGGCGAGGCCGATGGAATACGCGACAACATACGTCATCCAATTCGCGTCTGGTCACCATACGCGGACGGTATCACCAAGAGTCAGCTCCTGCGCATGGGCCTAGATATACTGGGTGACTTAATATTTCAGTCTTGGAGCTGTTATCTGGACGGGGATGTCCACTGCGGGACCTGTGAGTCGTGTATGAACAGACGTCGCGCCTTTGATGATGCTGGCATACAAGATATGACCAAATACGCTCAGTAACGATTCTCCAGTATTGGTTTTTTGAGCACCAGGGAGCGTATTACAATATACCATGCCAAGAATATGCCGCCCACTATCCCATAGAATATCCAGTTCTGCTGATCTGCGGCAAGGCCCTCAATGGAATCGGTCACCGTACGTGCCACTAGCATGGAGACTGCCATCACGATTCCCATCTCTATGGCATACCATGTCCAATGCGGCCAAGATTCACTGGGTATGTGCACGTTGTTGTGTACGCCCATGCACACTATCACTTGATGGTGGATATTTAAACGATTATGACAGCATCCTACCAGCTCTGACATGGCCGCCACAGGCAAGTCAAGTATTATACGATACGGATATAATTAGCTGAGCATTATACGCGCGGATATGACAAAATCCTATGTCGTTATATTTCCTTCCATATATCCGCGGCAACATGTCCGGACTCTGGTAAAAAACATACGACAGGTGTTGCACATACAACAGGAACCGTTCACCTCCATACGCCGGGATGGTGACATAATACTTGTGGATGCCCACGATCCAGTCTTTGCGTCATCGGTTATAGGATCCTTGTTTGGCGTAGAACGTATAGTCATAGCCCGACAGACGGACAACGTATTTGATGATATAGTGGATACGGTTCATCAGCTAGGTGGCAGTCTGCTACTGGGCAACGAGACATTCCTGGTTCGGGTAGAGGGATATAGCCGAGGGTTTCTGCCCAAGGATGTGGAGATGGCAGCCACAGGGCGCATAATTGAGACAAAATCTTCACTGGGAGCCCGTCCGGGTACACCAGAACGTTATGACAAGTTACTATATGTGTACATGACAAAGCGTTATGCATACATCTCAATATACGTCGACGGCGGCATGGGTGGATTACCCACAGGTACACAAGGTAGGGCTGTATGCTGTGTGTTTGATGAAATTTCTGCTGCGGCATGCTATGAGACAATGCGTATGGGCTTTGATGTGCGCATAGTGGCATGCTATGTCAAGGAATCAGATATCAACCGGCTTGCCCGTGTAGTGGACAGACTAATCCCCTTTCTTTTGACCAAATTCATACCTATGACATTCCACAAGATCTGCCCGGTATCTTCTGGGTATGGTGATATGGCAGCATCATCCACACAGACTTCCCTATACGTGGCTCATGAATGTAATGCCACCCATGTGGGACTGCCACTATCCCGTATGGCGTTTGCCGGCCCTATTACCGATGTCCTTGCAGATAGGGTCTACCAGGCAGGTTTGGTACCGCTGAGTATGTTGGGTGATCATGGCAGGGTACAACATACACTGGTGCAGTTGAACTTGGCCGCCAAATCGCCTGGCGTGCGTCGCATAATGGGGCGCACTCACGCGTGTGGCGCGGAGATTCCGAGTACTATCCCTGGCAATACAATAAACGTAAAGGCCGGTCCCAATAGCTTGCATGATATGTTGGACTCATTGCACCAGACACTGGAATTTTAAACAGCATATACATCGTATCATATGATGCGCATAGCGGAATTTATCTATCCCTGGGGCAACGGGCACTATTCCCGGATGATGCGTCTCAACGCTGTGCTACATGAGTATATTCGTGAACCGGATGTGCATTATATCAGTCGAGGCGAAATATATGACAAGCTACTAGCCACTTTCCCGGATTGCTCTGATAATATACATCATGTAATGATGCCTGTTCCAATAGACGGGGAGATGGGTCCTGACCTTTTACGGTGCACATTAAACATCTTGCTGCCCATGGCTGGCAATCCGCCGCTGGTTAAGCAAATCGCCTCATACCTGAGGGAGGAGCGAAGAATCTACAACAGTTGCGGATTTGACTTTGTGATAAACGATGGTGACATGGGCTCCAACATACTGGCCAATAAACGAGGTATACCAAGCATGTTTGTAACGAATCAGTTCCGACCGCAACTCTGGGCTAGCCGTTTCTATTTTTATCCGGGATTGGAGTTTATATCTAGACAAATATCAAAGGCTACCTGCATAGTTGTAGCCGACTCGCCACCGCCTTACACACTGTGTGAGTACAATCTGAACTTTACAAAAAACGTATCAGAAAAGGTACACTACGTGGGGCATTTCACAAATGATATGCATATGCCCAGAACAGAGGAGACCGATTTGGAACGTATGATACGCGGCCAGGACTTTGGATACTGGATGCGAACCGGCAACAAGTCCACCAATGACGGAACGGGTAAACGATATGGGGAAATATTTGCTCAAGACTCCATGAAAAATGAGAGGCGTATAGTCTCCCACGCACGAAAGGATCCCCGTATCGACTCGGTTATCGGCAAGGATGGGGCTAGGTATACCATATCCGAGGCATATGATAAGAAGATAGACTGGATCCAAATAGATGTGGGTTTTCTATCTCCGCAGGAGAAGGAGAGTGTTCTGGAACAGTGCTCCTATGCGGTTGTCAATGGCTCTCACACAGTTATGGGCGAGATACTAGGCGGCAAGCAAAAACCTGTGATTGGCATGCCTGTCTATGATGAGCACACAAACAACATACGATGGGCCGCACAGAAAGGTCTTGGTGTCCTGGCCGAGAACACCAGGGGAGCCATCCGGGGTATACAAAGTATACGACGGGATGCGGAGTCATTCCAGGAGGCACTCTCGGACTTTGGTTCTCATTTCGTGGCTGACGGGGCACGTAATGCGGCCCGTCTTGCATCGTGCACATTACAGGAAAAAAGATAATTGGCGTACTGTGCCCAGCCATGTCATCTGGCATGCGGGTCTTTAGACGGGCGAACTGACCGCAAGGGATGAGGATATATTCCGCATGCCGGATTGATACCACTGTACCCACACACGACTGAAACGTGGCTAGTACGGTATTGGCTTGGAAACGCCACTCAAAGAATTTCACTCGCTACAGAAAGTGATCCAAAAATGGATGGAGCGCGATGCCAATTACTGGGCGACATGATTTTCGTATAATCCGTTACCAATTCATATATGGTAAGGCTTACGCATCTTTGTGAAGCGATTTACGCAACAACAGGTACAAGAGCTTAATGAAACGATTCACCAGCCTCATGATGCCCTGTTATGGGCATCTGAGAACCTGCACCCACGCGTGGCCAAGGCGTCAAGTTTCGGCGCAGAAGATGCGGTCATGATAGACATGATGATCAAGATAAATCCTGACTTTCGCTTCTTCACACTGGATACAGGTCGCCTGCCTCAGGCCACCTATGATATAATGGATGCAGTACAGAAACGCTATCGTGCACACATAGAGGTACTGTTTCCTGATACACAGTCAGTACAGGATATGGTAAGCCAGAAGGGTCCAAACCTCTTTTATGACAATGTGGAGAATCGCAAACTTTGTTGCCGTATACGCAAGGTGGATCCCATGAATCGCATGCTCTCTACCTTGGATGGCTGGATAACCGGACTGCGCCGGGACCAGACTCAGGTACGCCAGGACATGAACATTTTCCAATTGGACGGGGCACATGGTGGTATTCTAAAGATAAATCCCATTATAGACTGGAGCTGGGATGATGTCTGGGTCTATATAAAAAAGCACAATGTTCCGTATAATCATCTTTTGGATAAGGGTTATCCCAGTATAGGATGCGAGCCGTGCACACGCGCCATAAAGGATGGGGAGGATATACGTACCGGTCGCTGGTGGTGGGAGCAGGGTATAAAAGAGTGCGGATTACACATCTCCGATCAGTAAGTTGACAAAAACTACATCACCCAACACAGAGGTAGCCTACAAGGGCAACATAAGGCCCCATGGCGGGAGACTCATCAATCGGTTTGGTAGTGTGGATACCAAGGACATGTACAGTATCCAGACCAGTACTGATCTGGCCGCGGATGTGGAGAATATAGCCGACGGTATAATGAGTCCCCTAGAGGGGTTTATGTGCCAGGATGATTTGGAGTCGGTTATAAACAAGGGCAGGCTGTCTAACGGTCTGGCATGGACAATTCCAATATTACTGGCAGTAAAAAAGGAGGTGGCTACAGAAGCAAAGAGCGCAGGTGATGTACTACTCAGGGATCCCAACGGACACGAGTATGCCGTACTGCATGTGGAAGATTCATTCAAACTGGTCCGCAAGGATATGGCTAGCAAGGTCTTTGGTACCGATGACATATCACATCCTGGCGTAGCCAAGACCATATCCTTGGAGGGGTTTGTTATAGGTGGCAAAATAACCTACCTAAAGCGACCCCCCATGACCATGCTTAGGCGGCACCGTCTTACGCCCATTGAAACTAGGGACCTATTCAGTGATATGGGGTGGAAGACTATTGTTGCATTCCAGACACGAAATCCGCCACACGTTGCACACGAGATGTTGCAAAAGACATCCATCACCGTCAGAGACGGTGTATTCATAAGCCCGATACTTGGCGAGAAAAAGTCTGGCGACTTTACTAATGATGTAATAATCAAGTCGTATGAATTAATGACACTATACTATTACGCCCCGAACCGGTGCAAGATGGCCACCTTGCACACGGAGATGAAGTATGCCGGACCCAAGGAGGCCATACATCATGCAATAATGCGTCAGAACTATGGCTGTACGCATATAGCCATAGGCCGGGATCACGCTGGCGTAGGTAATTTCTACGACCCCTTTGCTGCCCATAGAATATTTGATGACTATCAGGATCTGGAGATTGCGCCAATATTCTTTCCAGCGTTCTTCTACTGTAGAAGCTGTCTTACATTTACAAACGGCAAGGTTTGTCCCCATGGACCAGAAGATAGAGAGTCAGTTAGCGGTACAAAATTGCGTGATATGCTACAGAATAACATCATGCCCTCCAAGTTCATACTGCGTCCTGAGGTGGCGCGCCTGATAATACGCATGCCCAACAAGTTTGTTCCATGAGAAATACAGTGCTTGCTCTGTCATGATCTTGGCTGGCGCCATGTATTAGTATAGTTTTTTCAGGATTTTTGGTGTTTAGTATATATTCAATCAACGATTATCCTATTCATTGTCATTTCCAGCACGCCGTCTTCACCGTTTGCGTCGTACCAAAACCATGAGGCGATTACTCCGGGAGAGCGCCGTTACCGTTGATGATCTGGTCTGTCCAGTATTTGTTGGAGAAGGACTGGAATCCCGTGAGCCCATAGGATCCATGACGGGAATAGAGCGCATACCTCTGGACATGGTGCGCGACGAGATACTGGATATACGGGATATGGGTATACCTGCTGTTATGCTTTTTGGGATACCACAAAACAAGGACGAGAAGGGAAGCTCCGCGTATGATGATAACGGCATAGTACAGAAGGCCATAGCCGAGTCTCGCAAAGCGACCGATGATATGGTGATAATGGCAGATGTGTGTATGTGTCAGTATACGTCTACGGGTCATTGTGGAATATATGAGGACGGCCGAATAGATAACGACACTTCCATATCATATCTGGGTCGTATTGCAGCCAGCTACGCAAAAGTTGGTGTAGACGTGGTATCTCCCTCTGCCATGATGGATGGTCAGGTGTCTGCAATCCGTACGCAGTTGGATGATGGTGGCTTTGGGCATGTGGCAATAATGTCGCATACGGCCAAGCACCGTTCCTCCCTGTACTCGCCCTTCCGTGATGCTGCCGACTGTGCCCCAAAATTTGGCGATCGTCGAAGCTACCAGGTTCCATATACAAACATGCGCGAAGCCATGGCCGAAGTGCAGGCAGATGTGGACGAGGGGGTGGATATAGTAATGATAAAACCGGCGCTACCTTATCTTGATTTGGTAGCTGAGGTAAGGCGGCGATTAGACCTGCCTGTTGCGGCATACAGTGTATCCGGTGAATATGCGCTAGTCCAGGCGGCGCACAATAATGGCTGGATAGATAAGACTGCTGTTACCCGGGAGATTCTAGGTTCCATAAAACGGGCTGGTGCAGATATTATCATCACCTATTTTGCCAAAGATATTGCCCGCCTGCTGGATTGAATACTGCTTGCACGATAATCTGTGTTGTGCCGCTTTCTGTAACTGCTCAGGTTTCCCCTCACATTATACTAATTGTTATATTTTATGATACGTAAATCCAGATGTAATGTATGAAAAGTCGATCCACTAGTCATTGGCATCCCGCTCCATCCATTTTACATCATTTGCCCTAATTGTCTGGGGTATGAGTTCACGTCTTCCGGAATCTTGTCGACAAATCACATTAACTGTCGCGATCAGTTGTGCGTAAATTTAAACACAGGTGAACTCATACTGTCTGGGTCGCCTTTTTATTCCTGAAGCGGCGTTTCGCCGTTATCTATATCCAGTGAGAAGTGCAATCTTCTCTCATTGTAGTAGTCCACATAATCCCGGAGACTGTCATAATGCAATATCTCGTCCTCAATCGTTCTGTAGAAGCGCTCCAGTTTGCCATTTGTCTGTGGATGGTATGGCCTGGAATTGATTAGTATGATGTCTTGATCCAGCAGTTCTTCCTAGAATAGTGGGTTTCCAGTTCTTTTTGTACTTTTATTGTACTACGAAACACGCGCCGTTATCCGAGATGCAGGGGCGCCGAATCGTTTCATTGCCAGTCTCAGTAATAGAGAGGCGTTCTCTGAGGTTGCATGCTCAAATAGTGCCGCCCCGACTATACACCTGGATGCGTCATCTATGAGATTCAGTCTCCCTGAAGCGCTCATCTTTCATGACATGCCAGTGCCACATTACATTGGAATATTTACGCTCGTAGCGTACCCACTCTGACTTTGCAGGTGATGAGACTGTCGTACCGTTCTTTTTCATTATGCGATATACTGCGCGATATATTGTAATTCTGTCTAAGCCTCTTTGCAATACGTACTACTCCGGCGGGATTCTTGCTGCATGCTTCAGTTACCATTCGTATCTGGGTGGCGGTGATTGGTATCATAGGCATGCCCATCTTTACTCGAGTCGTTCCCGTTCTCTGGTTCACAATCTTCGTACGTGCCTTGTTTCAGGTCTTGAGCTATTTTAGTTGTGGCAACGCCTCTTTTGTCTTGATTCCTCTGTTATTCTCTTTACCATCTGACTTGTGTAATCTGAACTACTGTACGCCGGATCCTAAGCGGACTTACTTTTCGCACTATTGATAGTTGTCAGTTATATGTCACCTTTTGGTGATCAGAGCAGGACGCAATTCTCTTTATAGGTACCATACCCGGATATCGTAGAAATGGGACCCACACTCCGGGTAAGGACGGGGATAACAGGGTAATCAGTCCATATTCAATCCATGTATTGCACTTGAATCCATGTACCTACTTTACAGCGCCAATGACAGGTATGTGTTTAATTGGAATCTTTTCCGCACGTAACGCATCCCAAATCTTTGGCACGCCCACAGCTGGTTCTTCGCCGCACATTGAAGGGTCTCTGATTCTAGCTGGTATTAGTGTGGTTTCCAATTATTGCCGCGCTAGATTGGGATTGTGTGGGCAGGAGACCCGCCTCCTGCGCGCCATGAGTGGAGAGGCAGGAATCCCATGCGGGACATATGTCAAAGATGAGCAAACTAGGGGACTTTTATCTAAAAGTCCAACTAGAAGGTAGCGAAAGGATGTAACAGGCGATGATTAGTGGAGATATTCATGAAACCGTATTCAAGTGAGTGGACGTGACAGTCATAATCATGTATTAACATCAAAGACACCGTTGCAAACCTTGCTCTATTCCCATACTGTACCTGCAATGACTAGGCGACTGGTGGGAAAAATCATTCCTGGACGCTCAGGTGGGATTCTGACCCACAACAGGAGTCCAAACACTACTTGGTTATGCTTATCTGTCCGACTAACAGACTTTTAGATTTCAGTGTCCGCCGCAATAACCCATGGCAGGTATGAGTTCACCTGTGTCTAAATGGAACGGGTCATTCTATAACTGATCGCGACAGTTAAAGAACCGGTTCTTTTGTGCACAAGATTCCGGAAGACGTGAACTCATACCATGGCAGTGGTCGCGGCTCCAAAGAGTATGTTTAGGACATTGGCATCCACGCCGGTGGACATCATTGTAAACATCAACATCATTAATCCACCCAGACCGGCAAATATCATCATGGTTAAAGGAAGCTGCTTTGGCGGAGGCCTTGTCTGCTTGCCAGTGGGCTTTTCCGGAATGACGCCATTCTTTACTGCCTCCAGGCATACGAACAGTACCGACCATGATTGTGTGATTTCAGGTAATAGTATTCCACGCCGCAGAATGAGCAGGGCTTAGTGGGTATTCCGTGATCAAACTCCCGGCCAAGATCCACCATGCAATTCTTGCAGTAGTGGCCGGGAATTCGCCACATGTTCTGGAACTTGTATTTCTTCCAGCTTAGCGTCTTGCCACAACCACTACAGTTAGTCATGTCTTTCTCTCATCATTACCGTATGAGTTCACGTCTTCCGGAATCTTGTGCACAAATCACATTAACTGTCGCGATCAGTTATGCGTAAATTTAGACACAGGTGAACTCATACTCATTACCTTCTTAATACCTGCTCTGGCCTCTATTATGGAAATTATATACGAAAGTAGCACGGCAGTAGGACTTTCACTAGAATAATGATTCCAGTCCAGGAATGGCGGCATAGTTACAATAAGTCGTATAACAAGTTCAGCCAGGGAACCGGTTCTATTCCATGGAATGGTGAATCATTCTAGTTACGCGTAGCGCCATTCTTGGACTGGAACGGGTTACATTCCATTTTCGTCCCTAGTTGGAGCGATACGCTTCTCCTGTCCTACGTTCGTATATAATTCCCAATCATCACTAACGCGCACATAAATCTGACCTCGACTCAGCTTTGGTATAGCGCCCACCATAACTTCTTGTCCGGTAGATGACCGTACTTTTATAGAACAACCACTAGAGTAGAATCACCAGATGACGGATGACATAATTTGGACCGTCATTATACCGTTGAAGAAAAATAAGGAGTTCTCCCGGCGCGCCAAGATATTTGGTTACACATACGATTACGTGTATAACAGGGGCGGTGTCCGAGATTACGCTGGGCGGTTACTACATACCTGGAACCACTCGTGAATTGAAACATGATCCGGCCAAGGTCAAGAATAAGAACGAGTACACCAAGTCACCATACGACCTAAAGAAGGGCGATCCACTTTACGTGAATCAGCTACCGCGTTCTAGAACGGTTATCAGGGGACGGTTTACCCGTACAACCGGAAGCGTCAGGGTGGGAATAATGGCGACAAGCCAAAGCCATGTGCTGCCCAGGAACGAGGCATCATATTCTCAATGACTTATGGTGACCGCTATAATCCAGTGACAACGGGTATATTTTCTAAAAAAATTAGCATAGGCTAAAAAAGTTAGCATAGGCTAAATTTTATATTCAGGGCAGAAGATTTCCGTTCATGCGATCTACGCGGGTCATGCTCATAGCTATTCCAGCCTTGGCCGCCCTGTCTCTCCTGGCAATACTGCCTGATGCATCCACCGCAACAGAGACCACTTTTATCACTCACACAGGTGCGATAATCAGGACCACCGGCGAGGTACTAGACCCGGTATATGCGCCCAGCACCGTAGAATTTGATCCCGACGAATTCCTGCGCAACTTTGAGTATGGTAGGATATCGCAGGAGAACGGCCAGACCGTCCGGGAGTACACCATAGTGGCGCGTGATGATCAGGTTCAGGAGATATCACCGGGAGTATACTATAATGTGTGGACGTATAACGGGACCGTGCCCGGACCCACCATACGGGCCACCGAGGGGGATATAGTACGAATACATTTCATAAACCAGGGCTCAAAGCCCCATACCATGCACTTCCACGGCATACATCCAGCAGAAATGGACGGCGTATTCGAGATTGTGGGCCAGAACGGCGGCCAGTTTATGTATGAATTTGAGGCTGGACCAGTAGGCGTGCACCCTTACCACTGTCATATAATGCCCCTGGAAGAGCACATAGTGCACGGCCTATACGGTATGTTCATCGTGGATCCCCGGGAGGGTAGACCGCCCGCAGACGAGATGGTAATGATTCTAAACGGATTTGATACAGATTTTGACGGCGAGAATAATTATTACGCGGCCAATACTGTCCCCTTCTATTACCAACACCACCCCATACAGATAGAGGTAGATCAGCTTGTGCGAATATACGTCGCAAACATGGTAGAGTTTGATCCCATCAACAACTTTCACCTGCACGGCAACCTGTACTATTACTACCCAACCGGAACCGACACAGTACCATCCCATTATACGGACATGATTACCATGTCCCAGACCGAGCGCGGGATAATGGAGTTCTCCTATACATATCCTGGCATGTATCTGTTCCACGCGCATAAAGTGGAGTTCTCTGAGAAGGGCTGGGCTGGTACGTTCCTGGTGCAATGAGCGCACGCCAGCTGGCCGCGGCCCTTATACCATTTGCCCTTATAATCATACTAGTCGTATATATCACCGGACCGGGTGCAGATGTCGTAACTACAGGCACCCCGCTGCCGGAGATAACCCTAGAGCGCATAGACTTTGTAGAGGGCGAGGTACAGGTGACGGTACGCAACACGGGACCCCTACCAGTCAATATAGTACAGGGCGACGTAAATGATCGTATACAGCCAGCAGCAGTCGAGCCGGACGGCTACCTGACGCGTTTTGAAACTGCGCTGGTGCGTATCCCATACTCATGGAACCCGGCCGAGCCATATACGCTGGGCATTACGATACAGGACGGTACACGTTTTGAGAGACTAGTGGAAGCGGCAGCACCGGCAGTCATTCTGGACATCGACAGGATAGGAGAGTTTGCCCTAGTGGGTACCTACATTGGCATAATCCCAGTATTCATCGGATTGATGTGGCTACCCTTTATACGGCGCCTGGACAAGAATATGCTTTCTTTCTTTCTGGCCCTGACCCTGGGACTGTTGATATTCCTGGGCATAGATACCGTAGAGGAAGCCGTGGAGATATCCAAAGAGAACCTATCTCCGTCCATGAATAGTGCACTAATGATATTCACCGTGGCTGCTGTCGCCTTTCTGGCATTACAGTATACAGGAAGCCGTCTTGGAGAGCAACGCGCCCCGCTGGCCGCGGCACTCTTCATATCCATAGGAATAGGACTGCACAACTTTGGCGAGGGGCTGGCACTGGGAGCAGCGTTGAATTTGGGGTCCGCGGCATTCTCCGCATATCTTATGGCCGGTTTTGCCATTCATAATACAACAGAGGGCATAGCCATAGCATCCCCCCTGGCATCACAGAAGCGCATAATCTCCAAGCTAATCATATTTGGAATGATAGCCGGGGCCCCAGCCATATTTGGGGTCTGGACTGGCGGATTCTTCTACTCCCCTTTGTCGGCCACAATATTCCTGGCGGTGGGAGCAGGCGCAATATTTCAGGTTACATATTCCATATTCAAGTGGATAGGAAACGTATCCACACCCCACATATGCGGAGGCATGACTGTAGGGATAGTCATAATGTATGTCACCAGCATCATAGTGTAGAAACACGCCTGTGTCTGGATTTACGTATTCAATAGTACGACAAGTAAGTCCGATTAGGATCCGGCGTACAGTAGTTCAGATTGCACAAGCCAGATGGTAAAGAGAATAACAGAGGAATCAAGACAAAAGAGGCGTTGCCACAACTAAAATAGCTCAAGACCAACATGAGTACAAGACACGTACGAAGATTGTTAACCAGAGAACGGGAACGACTCAAGTAAAGATAGGCAGGCCCATGATACTAATCACCGCCACCCAGATACGAATGGTAACTGAAGCAATACAGCAAGGATCCCGCCGGAGTAGTACGTATTGCAAAGAGGCTTAGATAGAATTACAATATATCGCGTAGTATATCGCATAATGAAAAAGAACGGTACAGCAGGATCATCACCTGCAAAGTCAGAGTGGGTACACTATGAGCGTAAATATTCCAATGCAATGTGGCACTGGCATGTCATGAAAGATGAGCGCTTCAAGGGACTGAATCTCATAGATGATGCATCCAGGTGTATAGTCGGGGCGGCACTATTTGAGCATGCAACCTCAGAGAACGCCGTTCTATTACTGAGACTGGCAATGAAACGATTCGGCGCCCCTGCATCTCGGATAACGGCGCGTGTTTCGTAGGACAATAAAAGGGCAAAAAGAACTGGAAACCCACTATTCTAGGAAGAACTGCTGGATCAATACATCATACTAATCAGTTCCAGACCATGCCACCCGCAGACAAATGGCAAACTGGAGCGCTTCCATGGAATGATTGAGGATAAGATATGGCATTATGACAGTCTCCGGGATTATGTGGACTACTACAATGAGAGAAGGTTGCACTTCTCACTGGATATAGATAACGGCGAAACGCTGCTCATGGCCTTTAGGAATAAAAAGGCGACCCAGACAATCAGGGCAAATGATGTAAAATGGATGGAGCGAGATACCAATGACTAGCGGACCGACTTTTCATACATTACATCCGGACTAGAACCAGGCACAACCTATATGGTAAATGTATACGCTGATAACACCAAAGCAATGAGCGTCGGCTCGTTCAACTTTGAAACCAGGGACACGAACCATTCCATTATGATAGAGGACCTGGATACCACTGCTATATCGCACCATGCCGCATCCTTCTCGTGGATGGCGAATCATCCGGGTTTCTTTGGGTATAGGGTGACGACTGACTCCAATGATGTTATAACACAGGGCCATACAGGTTATTATCAGGCCAATACAACCATTAATCTAGACGTTGACAGCCTGCAACCGGGCACCAACTACAACTTAAAGGTCAGCGCCCTATATAATGGAACTAATTATGTGGAGGTAGGCTCCGCGACAAAATCATTCTCCACTACTAATCCTCCACTGGCAGACCTTGCCGTACACAAGACATTCTCTACTCATGTAGATTTAACGTGGACCGCAATATCCAGGCAGTCTGAGTATATTGTGAAGGTAACGGATTCATCCGGTCATGTAACGAGTCATACAACACACCACGCCCCGGCCGATTCCATTGTTAAATATAGATTATATGGACTTGAACCATGTCAATCTTATACTGTAATGGTATCGGCCCCATCTCACCCGGTTACCGGTCCGGCTACGGATTCAGACCCAATCACATTCTCCACTTGGAATACTAAACCAATACGTAGTACAGACAAAGTGTCACGTGTTGGCTACTGCTATTTAGATGAGAGTAGTATCACAATACATTGGGACCGGTATGAGAATGGTAATAGCTATGTGGTGTTTCTAACAGGGAACGATGGCGATACGACCAGACATGTGGCAAATGGAATCTCACATACTATACATGATTTGATACCAGGTACCACGTATAGAGTTGAGGTCCAGCTAAATGGTAATGAAAATACAAAGTCACACAAGATACATTTCACTCCCTCATTCCCGACACATATGTGGGGACTTGTAGTGACTAGTAAAACTGATGGTGCTACTGCTTCCTGGCAGAAATATGGTGATACAAACGACTATGTGATTCGCGTGAATGATTCCAATGGCGCAAGAGTACTCGTGAATCATGTTGCCGGAACCACTCATACTATAACAGGCTTGGATTCAGATACCTCATACCAGGTACTAGTCCGGCTCAAGGGTGACACTACTATGTTCTCAAATACCAAGACATTCACGACACTCCAGTAACTTGCAATTACAAAGAATGGGTGTGTGAGTTCACGTCTTGGAACGTAACCGGTTACTCCAATCTTATGCACAAAATAGTAACCGGTTACTCTTTAACTGTCGCGATCAGTTATAGAATGACCCGTTCCATTTAGACACAGGTGAACTCATACCGCGCAAGACTGCCACCACTCATGATGAACGTCAATAACGAACTACAGAATCATGGAACTACAGGTGGTGAGAAGTGGATGACTGGTGAATAATACATGATTCGCGGTGTACCTGTTCGCCATGCTGGATTCTGGTTGGATAAGATGGTTGCCACACTTGAGCAGGAAATTATATACGAAAGTAGCACTGCAGTAGGGCTTTCACTAGAATAATGATTTCCAGTCCAGGAATGGCGGCATAGTTACAATAAGTCGTGTAACAAGTTCAACCAGGGAACCGGTTCTATTCCATGGAATGGTGAATCATTCTAGTTACGCGTAGCGCCATTCTTGGACTGGAACGGGTTACATTCCATTTTCGTCCCTAGTTGGAGCGATACGCTTCTCCTGTGCTACTTTCGTATATAATTCCCTGATGATTGGTACTGTTAGTGTGTGTAATCTAGTGGAGTGAAATCTTACCCCCTGGATTATCTGTTGTATATCCCTACCTTTTAATGGGCAGTGCCATATCATAAATTGTGCAAAGACCCACGTTGATACTGCTGGGCATGGCTGCCCTACTTGCTGCTGGTATGGGTCTGTCTATTTACTCCACCCAGGTAGTCTTTGATACCCTGTCCATGTCACAGAACTCCGTTGAACTAGGTGTTCCACTGAGTATATCCTCGGACATACCCCCCGGTGAAGGCGTGTTTGCAGTGGAGATCATAGACTATACTGAGGGCATGAGGCTGAATGCCCAAGTTTTGGGCCCCTTGGGCTCATCGATGCGGTCTGTTACCATAGATGATTCTGTATACCAGGATGTCTTTATCGTAGATGAGCAACACCAGTACACGCTGGTACTGGAATCTGACTACTCTGAGTCCATAAACGTGGTGGCTGTCATAGGACCTGCCCCGGATGCAGCCCAGAATACACTGGGATTTGTATCACTATACATGCTACTGGTAGGCGTGGTGGGGATGATTGCCTCTACCGTATATGTAATAATACTGCGTCGGCGTTCTGACAGGCCGCGTCTGGGCTATTAGGCATTGTTCTAGTTAAGGTACGAGTCCATCTCTGTAACGCTGTCTATTATGCCGTTGTAGTTTTCCTCATTTTCCATTAGTGATGCCAGCTTTTCTGCGTCTGCTGTTAGCATATCGTCATTTCGTATAATGAAGCCATGCTCTATCATGTATCCCAGTTTGTCCTCAATCTCGTTCATGTCCAGTCCGTACTTGTCCATCAGGTATCCCATATTCTTGGGTCCGCTCTCCAGTTCTGCTATTATGGGGCCTGTAACCTCGTCTAGCATACACTCCATGAGCTTCTCTGCATCATATGCTGTCATGATGTTTTATCATGGTACGTCTCATATATGATGTTACCAGCCTGCCCATGTCATCCTGGACATGAAAGTATGTGCCGCCCAGCTGGTGTGCTAGGTTGTCGGCATACTCCATGAGCTCGTCCTCGTCACTTATTACCACAATCTCTATCCCCATTCCGTCCCGCTGGCATCTCTTGCCCTCCGTGAGCGTTCTTTGGTGTACCTGTTCGTCCACTTTCTTGTACCTGTAGCATAGGTAAACCTGCCGGTCCGGGGCCGTATCCAGTCTCATACTCTTCTCCTGCATGACATCGTGTATGGTGTCTTTCTCTGGTGTGTAAAAGTTGGCGTAGGGTTTGGTTGTCCTGATTCCGTCCCGCTGGTACTGGTTTTCCACGTAACACGCGCTGGGTTGCCCGTCGGTTATGAGCACTATTCTCTTGTTCTGTACTGGCTCGGCTGCCAGAATGCCATGTGCCAGCCGGAGAGCTGCCTGGTAGTTGGTGTAGTGCAGAAAATCGTTGGCATCAAAGGTACGCAGGTATGGTATGTCCCGGGGGTTTATGCGCGCGGCCATACTGGCAAATCCTATGACATGTACGGAGTCCCGGGGGAAGTACTTTGTATTGGCCATGTACAGTCCCCAGAGTGCCTTCTTTGCGGCCCTTATTCGGCTGATGCCATTGGTCTTGGTCTTCATGGTGGAGCTGAGATCTATGCAGTATACGATGGCAGCCATGGCGTCTGCCTCCGTCTCGTACTCTTCAATGTCATCTGGCAATATGCCCAGGGGTCTTCCCCGCCGGGCGGCATTCAGCAGGGTATCCTGTGCGCTTATGTGCATAATATCCTCTCCGGGCTCAAACTTTCTGGTAGACTCAAGTACACTCTCTCCTGCTCCTTTGGCATTGATACGGTGATCCCCTGCATCCTTGGGTTCCACGTTCCTCATTATCTCCCTAAGGATGGCATCTCCCACCAACTCAAAACCGTGATGGGCCAGCCACTTTTTCTTATCCCTGATGTATCCCTGATCCTTTAGCCTCTTTATGATGACCTCCACTCCCTCCTGTACTACTGCATCATCATTGGTATCCTGCATTACCTGCTGGCGCAGATCCCTTTTTACATCATCAAGTCCTGCCTCCCGGTCGCTCAGCGCATGATTGGACAGTATTCCCAGGAAATTCTCGTCACTGGGCGAGTCCTTTGGCTGCGCATTGATGTTTGGCTTTGCCCTGACATATGTCCTAGATTGCCACATAGTGTTTATCCCGCCGTTCCAGCACCTGCGGTTCAGTCCAGCACAGCCTCTCTAGTACCATCTCGGTGGCCACTGCGTTGATACCGTCAGTATGCGTGACGGATTGGGTATTGCGGGACCATGATTTCATATCTTTTACAACATCTCTTATCATATCTGTAAGGTGGGGAAATGACTCCAGCTGCTTACTGTATGAGTCCGTGCCGGTCTGCCATGATATCTTTTGCGATACCACAAAGGACTTTTCTGCGAACTCGGCTTTTATGTCACCATGTTTGGGCGGTTCAAGATCAGTGTGGGAATTTTTTATGGCCTCGAAGCTGGCTTCCTGCAGTACCCTCTTCCGGTTCTGCAATGTGTTCTCAATCTCCAAAAGCTCGAATCTGGCCACCTGCGATAGGCAGTCAAAGTCCGACGGTCTGGGACAGGGTATCTCATGTGGCCGTACTCTCTGCGCTTCGGATACCAGCAGTTCCAGCCCATGGATGCCCATTCTGACACTCACGCCCTTGTCCCGGTTTATCAGGGGACTCTTTCTTATGGTGCGTACAGTCTTGGCTAGCAGGAGCAATACGTCTTCGGTTATATGACAGCCATGCAGGTTTGACTCCTGAAGTATTATTACCATTTCGTCATCGATGGTATCCGGGTGTCTGGTATGTATGTGGCTGCGCAACCGGTCATAGAGGGGCTCGATTATACGTCCTGAGTGGGTGTAGTCTACGGGGTTGGCAGTGGCCACAAGGGCGCACCTTGGCCTAAATATTACAGGATATGCTCCTGTGGTGAACCTGCCCTCCTGTAGTACAGAAAGCAGCGTAACCTGTTTTCGCGGATCCAGGACTGGCAGCTCGTCCATGCAAAAGATACCGTGCTTTGATTGCATCAGCTGGCCGGGAGTATAGGACTCTATGTCATACATCTCCACCCCTCTCTGGGTGATCTTTACCGCGTCCACGTACCCTACCAGATCCCTGGACGTAATGTCTGGAGTACCCACAACAAATCTGGATCTGGAGTATCCATCAATCCATCTTATTGGTGTGTCCAGCCTGTTGTCCCGTATGGATTTCTCTGTTTCGGGACTTGTGTGAAAGGTGGGTATATGACTGACATACTGCTCATCATCTAGAAGGGCGATAAGATACTCTTTGGGCATATCCATGGGCGTGTCATTAGTGAGACTTCCCATGACTATGGGCATTGGAGAGAGGAGATGTCTGGCCATGGTCTCCGCTATGCGGGTCTTGGCTTGACCCATCTGCCCCACCAGTATAATGTCATGCCCTGCCAGTATGGCGCGATCAAGCGCGGGAGTCACGTCCTGCTCATATCCTATAATGCCTGGGTATCTGTCCTCGCCGGTTTTTATGTGGTTCATAAGATTCCGGCGTAATTGCTCCCTTACACTTACTACCTTGTAGTTTATGCTCAAAAGATCCCCCAACGTCCTGATGTCCTGGTACCTCTCCGGCACTCCTGGCATCACCTCATCGTATTTGGGCGGCGCCTGGTAGCTGGTATTCACAGTATCTGCGTGACCCATCAGGCATGTCCGGTGATGCGGGATTTTTAATGTTCCCGAGATGCTCTGGCAAACAGCGCAAAGCGCTTATTTCCCCCGTATGATCACACGTATGTATGAAAATCTCGGTAGATCAGATGTACCGCATAGAGAACGCGGGTCATGACTTGGGATTCCACAAGCAGTACATGATGGAAAATGCCGGTGCCGCCGCCGTTAGGAGACTCCTGGAGCGGGTGGGTGATGTGGTATCAAAGAGCATACTGGTGCTGGCGGGCATGGGTAATAATGGCGGGGATGGCCTGGTCATGGCTAGGCACTTGGCCGGATATGGGGCGCAAGTGTATGTAGTACTAATGGGAAAGCCCGAGAACATAAGGACTGTGGAATGCAAGGCCAATTATGCCATACTACAAAAGATGCCCTCTGTGACCATACTGCCTGCACTGGATGTCTCGCTGGTCTATGATATACTGGTTGATGCGCTTTTGGGTACCGGAATTTCCGGAGATATCCGGGAGCCCTATAGCACAGCCATCGCATACATAAACAAGTCTGACTCCTTCAAGATAGCGGTGGATGTTCCTTCCGGCCTTGATCCCGACAACGGGAGTGTGGCCAATATTCATGCGAGTGCACACATGACCGTTACCTTTCATCGCATGAAGCGCGGGATGACCGGACACTCCGAGATAACCGGTCCCATACATGTGGAGAGAATCGGGATACCTCCGGATGTGGAGGATGATATACTGTGATTGTGCATCAAATACTGGTGGGGAGGATGCAGAATTTCACATACGTCATATATGATGAGGATACCTCTGCCGCCATAGTACTGGATCCATCTTGGGATCTGGACAAGGTGCAGAATATACTGGAGCAGCATAAACTCAAGACAAAATACATTGTAAACACGCACAATCACTTTGATCACACATTGGGTAACCAGGCACTGGCAAAGTCCCTGGGTGTCAGTATACTACAGCACCCGGCATCCGGCCTGCCCCACGACACGGACATAAACGACGGTGATTCCATAAAGTTTGGTAAGTCATCCCTCGCCGTACTACACACCCCGGGTCACTCTCAAGACAGTATATGCTTGGTGGGTGACGGCAAGGTATTCACCGGCGATACATTATTTGTCGGCAGCTGCGGCCGCGTAGACCTTCCTGGAGGTAGCGCCGAGGATTTGTATGATTCGCTCTTTGGTATAGTGGCAAAATTGGACGGTTCCCTAGTGGTCTATCCCGGTCACAACTACGGCCCTACCGCGACCTCTACAATATCGCGCGAGGTGGACTCAAACCCGGTACTCCAGTACAGAACCAAACAAGACTTTCTCTCTCTCATGTAAATTATGCTTGGTATCTCTTTTCATACAGGACGGGATCAGTCTCTGTCCATACTGGAGTCTGTGGTGCGCGGCCGGACCATGTTTGTGTTGGTACTCTCATACACTCACACCTCGGAGATTCCCGGAATCACCATAGCAGGAGCGGATCCTGAATCCATAAAGTACACACCACCCGCGGATGCCGAGTACATCCAGCTTGGTCACTGCAAGTGCATTCCCGGCATACCTATGACACCTGACGGCAAGCCCACCCCTGCACTACTGACAAGAACCGCCCTGCAGCTCTCCGGAATACCATTCCTGGCCGTGGACGCGGGTGGACTTGTGCCGCCCCAGATACCGCACATACGTACGTACTTAGAACCGGGCCATAACATAGCACAAGGTCCTTCCATGACAGTACAACAGGCTAGGCAGGCCATGGCCAGCGGTCAATACCTTGGTGATATGCTCTCTGCAGTGTGCGACTGCATAGTACTTGGTGAGTCCATCCCTGGCGGGACCACCACGGCACTAGCTACCATGCACGGCCTGAACCTGCCTGCCAGGGTAAGCTCCAGCATGCCTGACAATCCTCATGCAGTAAAGGATGATGTAGTGCGCGCCGCCCTGGGGCGACTGGGGATGGATGACTATGTACGGGTAGCCTCCCAGACATCGGACCCAATGCTGCTCTTTGTATCCTCGATGCTTGCCTCTGCATCCCGTTCATCGAACGTAATTTTGGCAGGCGGCACACAGATGCTTGCGGTTTTGGCATTATCCTCCAAGATTGGGTTTGATGCTACCCGTACGGCTCTGTGTACCACCTCTTATGTCTTGCAGGATCCCGGGGTAGGGTTTGTAGAGCAGGCGGCAGCCATATCTCCCATATCTGTAATGTCGGTGGATCCGGAACTGCAACACTCCGGGTACTCCGGTCTACAGTCCTATGCCAATGGATTTGCCAAGGAAGGCGCCGGAGCTGGAGGCGCCCTGGCATCTGCCATGGTCAAGCTAGACATGACTCCCTCAGACATGTTATTGTATATCGATGGGGAGTATTCCCGTATATGCGCGTGATGTGTTCTATCTTACGGTGACAGACTTTGCTAAATTTCTGGGATAGTCGGGATCCGACTCCCGGGCTAGGGCGGTATAATATGCCAGCAGCTGGGATACCGTTACCTCCGCAAAGGAGTATGACACCTCGTCGCCTTGGGGTATGCTTATCCAGTGATCGTATACGGGATTATTCCTGTCCGAGACGCCTATTATGCGCCCGCCTCGAGCCTTGACCTCCCTGACTCCTAGCAGCATATCACCATAGGTGGAGTCATATGGGTTCATGACCATTACGAAACTGTCCTTGTCTATGAGAGCCAGCGGTCCGTGTTTCATCTCCCCTCCGGCCAGCCCTTCTGCATGAATATATGTGAGCTCCTTTATCTTTAGGGCCGACTCCACTGCCACCGGATAGTGGGGACCTCTTCCCAGTATGTAAATGTCCTTTGTGTCCTTGATATGACCTGCCACATTCCTTATGGCATCCTTGTTACATATTACCGATGATATGGACCCGCTTATGTGGTTCACGTCTATACCTGTGTCCTCCGCTATTTCCTGGGCTATGTGGAGCATTACCATGTACTGGGCGCAAAAGCTCTTGGTGGCAGCTACGCCTATCTCCGGCCCGCAATCCATGTGTATTATCATATCGGATATCCTGGCTAGCGATGAGTTTGCAGAGTTGAGCAGGCCCACAATGACGCATCCTGCCTTCTTGGCAATAGTGGCTGCTTCCAATACATCTGCACTCTCGCCGCTCTGGGATATGGCTAGCATAACTGTTCCAGACTTTAGCACTCTTGCCTCCGAGTACATCTCGCTTGAGAGTATGACCTCCATTCGTGTACCTGCAAAACGCGCCAGCGCATGCTTTCCCATGAGGGCTGCGTTGTAGCTGGTACCACTGCCTGTGGCATAGACTCCTCCGGTTCTCTTTATTATTTCTGACACTTTTTTTATCTCCTGTGCCGATGAGTCGCCTGCCCTAAGCACTGCCTGTGGCTGCTCCTCTATCTCTTTTATGGTGTGGTGTATGTGCTCTCCCTTGTCAATGTCAACAAGCTCTTTTGATACGGTGGTGATGTGACGTGGTATGCGCCTACCGCCAAAGTCCATGAGTGTGGCATTGTCATCCTGTATTGTGACACAGGTCCCGCTCTCCATGTATATTGCCTGGTCCGTATGATCAATGAACCCCAGCACGTCACTGGATAGGAACAGGCCATCCTGGGCTATTCCGAGTATGAGCGGTTCGCCGTGCTTGGCAGCAACCATGCTCCCGTCTGAGATCATGGCTATAAACGCGTAATGTCCGTTTATCTCGGATACAGTATTCAGTAATGAGGCCTTGGCGTCTTTGGTGATGTCATAGTGGCGCTGTAGGAGGTTGGCTATAACCTCGCTATCTGTCTCGCTACAGAATGTATAGCCTGATCTCTCCAACGACTCCCGGAGGGACTGGTAATTCTCTATAGTTCCATTATGCACTATGGCAATATTTCCGCTACTACTCATGTGAGGGTGCGCGTTAGTATCATTCACTGCCCCATGCGTAGCCCAGCGTGTATGTCCCACGCCCATAATGCCCTTCATCTGGCTCATATGCATTCTTTGGCTCACCTCCTGGACCCTGCCCACGCCCTTTCTTAGGCATATTTCCTCGTTATGCTTTGTGGCAATACCCACGCTGTCGTATCCCCGGTACTCCATGCGACCAAGCGCATTCACCATTATGGGTGCGGCGCCATCGGCGCCAAGATATCCTATTATCGAGCACATTACTTTTCAGTATCTGTAGAGCCAACACTAAGACTAGAGGACGGCTTTAGCCTTATTTGATCCTCTTCGTCTTTGGCAACCACGTATGAGGGTATGTCCACTACGCCCTCTCCTAGCATTATGTGGCCGTGTACTACCGCCTGTCTTGCCTGGTATGGAGATCTGAATCCCATCTTCTTCCACACTATGGTTTGTAGCCTTCGCGCAAGTATGTCGGTGACCTGCAGATTTAGCACATCGTCCAGCGTGGCGTCTTCGCCGACAAGCCCTACGCGTATAAGTGACTTCATAAGTATGGGCTCTTTCTTTTCGCGTATCTCCCGTCGTAGAGCAAGCAGTGATCTGGCTTGATGCCTGACCCTTGAGAGTTCAGTGTGCGCCTTCCAGAGCTCTTTTTTACTGCGTAGCCCATATGAGCCTACAGTCTCCAGCTCCTCCATCTTCAAGTCATAGTTGAGCGGTCGCTTTGGTTTTCGCCAAACCTTGCGTGGATATTTTGGATCTCCCATATCATCTCACTATTTGCCCGGCTGAGCTTTGCCTCCTTTTGCCACACCGACAGTACTGCCCTTGCGACCTGTTGTCCTGGTTCTCTGTCCTCTTACCTTCAGCCCGTATAGGTGTCTGTATCCGCGCCAGCTCTTGGTTAGCCTTTCCCGTTCTATGTCATTGCGTATGGTAAACTCAATGTCCGATGTAAGTAGGTGCATATCCTTGCCGCTCTCTATGTCCTTGCGGCGGTTGAGGAACCATGTGGGAAATCCAGTCTTTAGGGGATCAGTAATTATGTTCTCAATGTCCGATGCCTGACTCTCGCTTATGTATCCAATACTGGAGTGGGGGTCTATGTTCATTTTTTCAAGTATTGCCCTGGAAAAACTGTTACCCACGCCCCGTATCTGCTTTAGGCCTACCAGTGTCTTCTTCTCGCCGGGTATGTCGTTACCCAGTATTCTGACTATGTGTCTATACTCCAATAGGCATTTTTGACTCCATGCCCATTAAAAACCATATGATCAAGTGGTGAATAACCAATCACTGGTTTGTGCATGCATGACAAAAACCTGTGTGCCATAGGAAAAGGTAGGTATCATTCACAGGAATAGAATGGCATTCTGTATCGTGACCTTGCGAATAAGCCGTTTCACTAATTTCCTACTGCTCGACAGGTTATACTCCTGCTAACAACTTTAACCCGGAATGTCGAATATACTCCTAAATGGCATGACTTGTCCATTTTCGATCACTTCCTGCTAACAACTTTAACCCGGAATGTCGAATATACAGCATGAAATTGAATCTGGATGGAATAATAGATACTTTAGAAGCGGTACAGGAGTCCCGGAACGCCCTGCTTACACAGTCTCGCCGTGCCATATCCGCGTGTGGTCGTGCCATAATACTGACACACCGGGGTATGCATGAGGAGGCAGTAGAGGCGCTAAAGATTGCCGACACACAGATAAGAACTATGCAGAATGCGGCTCTGCCCTCAACCATGCATTATATCATACCTGCAGAGCAGGAGTATGCCGAGGCGTCCGTATTCATGAATATAGTAAGGCATGACAGTATACCGGATATATCTGCCTTGGCCATACAGCCTGAGTCATACGTGCTGGGCATGCTGGATGTTATAGGCGAGCTCAAGCGTCTAATGCTGGATCAGATACGAATGGGTATGGCCGATGCGGCACATCATACGTTTGATACCATGGAGCGCCTGTATACGGACTTGTACGAATTTGCCGCATATGATAAAGTTCTCAGAGAGTCTCGCCGCAAGCTGGATGTAGCGCGGATACTGCTGGAGGACTGCCGCTCCATTATAACCGAGGAGCAACGTAGGCAGGATATGTTACAAAGCATGCGGGCGATGGGATTTGAACCCACGAACTCCTCAGAGACTAGCCCCTCAAGCTAGCGCCTTTGGCCAGGCTGGGCGACGCCCGCATAGACGCGCTCTTGCATGGTTTTTATAATCCTTGGGCATCATCACGATCTAGATGCTTGTTCCAGTAAGATGTTTTACCTGTGGCAGTCTTATTGCGGACAGGTTTACCAGATACAAAAAGGAGATCCGGGCGGGCAAGGATCCTGGTGAGGTTCTGGACTTGATGAATATGAGTCGGTACTGTTGCAGGCGAATGTTTCTCACATCGGTGGAAACAATACATCAAGTGATTCCGTTCTTTGAGGCAGTGGGCAAGAGAAACGAAGAGATACGACAGGATATTGCTTGACTGGAATAATAACGTCTGTACGTGGTCGTGTAATACTGAACAGCCGCGGTTCCCAAACACTTGAGATAGATATATCTGACGGTACCAGCACGGGTCGAGCCGCGGCGCCCTCCGGAGCCAGTGTGGGCATGCACGAGGCTGTATCTTTTCCCGACGGTGGGCCTCAGGCATCACTGAATTTTTTAGATAATCATGTATCTGTGCTGTTGGGCGTTGATCCCGGTGACGCCTCTGCAATTTATGGTGCGCTGCGAGAGCTGGATCCTACCCCCTCCTATTCTGTGATGGGCGGTTCCCTTGCATATGCTGTATCGCTGGCGGCAGCACAATGTGCCGCAAAGTCAAAGAATTTGCCCCTCTATCATCATCTGGGCGGACGGGACTCGTACCGCTTGCCTATTCCTCTTGGTAACATACTGGGCGGGGGGGCCCATGCAGGACCGGGCACTCCGGACATACAGGAGATACTGGTATGCGCTCTCAGGCCGGATACCATTCATGATGCTATATGGACCAACATTGCTATACATCAAGAATTAGGCCGCAAACTCTCCAGTCTGGATGGGAGTTTTACCCGAGGTCGCGGTGATGAGGGCGGCTGGGCTCCGGTTATGACAAACGAGAAGGCATTGGAGACATCGGCTCGCGTATGTGAGTCTCTGGGTTATACCCTGGGCAAGGATGTATCTCTGGGGGTTGATTTTGCCTCATCAACGCAGTATGATGCCAAGTCTGATCGGTATGTTTACGAGCGCGCAGGATTTAGCAACGACGCTGGGGAGCAGATAGAGTTTATCTCAGATATAATACGGCGATACAAGCTGGTGTATGCCGAGGATGGGGTACATGAGGAAGACTTTGATGGAATGGCCACGCTAACCTCCCGATTCCCTGATACGCTGGTGACCGGCGATGATTTGACGGTAACCAACCATACCATACTGGAAAAGGCCGCATCCATGCATTCGTGCAACGCAGCCATACTGAAGGTCAACCAAGCGGGATCCCTGTACGAGGCTCTCCTCTTTGCGCGCACTGCACAGGAAAGGAGTATTCAGCTGGTAACCTCGCACCGTTCAGGCGAATCCACCAACTCACATATAACACATGTGGGTATAGCTACTGGCTCTTCACTGTTAAAGGTGGGTGTAGTGGGGGGTGAACGGGTCGCTAAACTCAACGAGCTTCTGCGAATATCTGAGCATGATTTAATACAAGGCCTCGCAACCCTGTAATACATGCAGGCAAGCGCCCCGGATATCAAGAATAGGGTTCTGACAACGGGTATACGGGTGGGAACTGGTGTAAGGACCAAATTTATGCGGCCATACATAACCTCTGATCCTCTTGACGGTTACTACATGTTCGACATTGAGATAACATTGCAGCGTATAGATACTGCGGCCCGATTCATACATGGTATAGGTCCCAGCAAGGTCTTGGTGTGTAGCGGTCGTGAATATGCATACTCACCCATTGAAAAATTCTCCGAACTGGTGGGTTGCATGATGAAGCTCAGTCGCTTTATGCCCGGCACCTTGACCAATCCGTCACTAAAGTACTATATTGAGCCCAAATTGCTACTGGTCTCGGATCCACAAGTTGATGAGCAGGCTGTCATAGAGGCGACTAACGCGGGCATACCCGTGATCGGGGTGGCCAACACAGATAACCTGACGTCGAATATAGATCTTGTAATTCCTGCAAACAACAAGGGCCGTCGCTCACTAGCTACCATATACTGGTTACTGGCGCGCCGTGTTCTCATAGTGGGGGGCAAGCTGGAAGAAGATGGCGTCATGCCCTATGAGATAGACGACTTCGAGACAAAGAATTTTGAGGGAGAGTAAAGTCCGTCCTCCTGCCGTATCTGGACTCTTTTATCCCAGGGGTGGCCTAGCGCGTAGCATAACTGATATCTTTCAAGCCGGTCCGGGATTACCTCCGGGTATGTCTAACAGTACGATAGCCGTGGTAGTTCCACATGCCGGTTATCAATACTCGGGAATGGTGGCTTCATACTCGTATTATGAGATATCCGGGAACGAGTATCCATACGCTGTAATGGTGGGTCCGGATCATCGGGGATTGGGAACTGGAATATCCTTGTCCGGTCACGCGCAATGGGAGACTCCATTGGGCGTATCACCTGTACATGAATCATCTGCCTTGGAGGGGTGTGGTGCCATGTGTGATGTTAGAGCCCATGCATCCGAGCACAGCCTGGAGGTACAGCTGCCCATGATCCAGTATGTCTTTGGGCGTGTGCCCATACTTCCAATACTGCTCTCGGATCAGTCTATGGTTACCGCGGAGATGCTGGGCAGGCATCTGGCACTGAAAGTGGGTCCGGATAATCCAGCAATGATAGCCTCCTCGGATCTCACGCATTATGCTCCTGATAGTGTGGTCCGTGATAAAGACCGACATGCCATAGACGCAATGCTGGACTTGGATATTGGGCGATTCTATGACACGCTGAGAGGGATGGGAATTACTGCGTGTGGATATGGGGCCATATCCACAATCATGCAGTATAGCATAGAGATGGGCGCATCCAAAGGGCGCCTACTGTCATATGTGACCAGCGGCGACACCGGTGGCGACAGAGAGTCGGTAGTGGGATACTGTGCTGTAGCATACGAGTAACTGTGACGTCATGATGTGCCAAACACTTCTGAATATGGGGGAGATTTGACTTAGTGTGCGTCTTTTGCTCCCTGACCATGTTGCGCAGTCAACCTAGTGACGTCTTAATCACTGTATGGATGATGTGTTCTCTCAAGCCAAATATTATAATCTGCAGAGTCGGCGCCCCGGTGTGCGGCGCCAAAGGACAGAAAGGTAATAAGCTCACGTCACACTGAAAATTCATGTCTGAGATTCCCAGTGTGTCCAGGGAGCCACTTAATCTATTGTTCAATATGGGTGGCGTATCGAGGAAGAACGTATGGGATATAGATTTGCTGAACATACTAAACATGCTTGCCCGTGTGCTGGAGAAGAAAGACGGCGGGGATCTTCGCATGGCTGGTGTGGCAATTCTCTCCTCGACGCTAATATACAAAATGAAGGTGGATAGCATATTTGCCCTGCACCAGGAGACCGTAACCAAGAGTCCACCTCCAAAAAGAAAGCGTGTGGACATAGCAGAGATGCCCATGCCATATCGCCATCAATCCACATATGCTGTTACACTGGATGAGTTATTGGCTGAACTTCAAAACTTGGTGGTGTCCATTGCCAATCCTAGGACCCGCCGGTCTTCACGACTGAACATAACTCCAGTCGATGTGCCGGATATAAAGGAGCATATGCTGTCGCTGGAGCTTGCGATAAAACCGTACCAAGATCTGATACTGGAAAAACTACGGCACCTGGAACGCACACGATTTCAGGATATGGCATCTGAACTGGATTCTTTGGATTCTGTCCGCCTGTTCTTTGCAATACTCTTCTTGGCTAGCAATGGCAGGATAACCCTGGAACAGAATGGCGATGATATTATGATTATGATGTCCGACAATCAGGCGACTCACTGAGTATCGTGTACTTGTGACTAGCTTGAGACGGAACACGCCCTTGACAGTTTATATCGCCCAAGTAATTTTCCATATGTGCCGCCATGGCAGATTCTAAATCCTGTTATTTCACTACGCGACATTCGCATAACAAGGCAGCACAGCATACTTTAGGGCTGGCGGGGATAATTCCCTACCGGTTTAGGGTGGTTTGCTTATACTGTTCCATGAAAACATGCCTCAGTTTGGAGCGTTCTAAACGACTACCGGACGCTGGATGGATCTCTATAAATTAGAGGTGCCTATGTACTATGTTATGAGAAAGACTGTAGAGAATCTTGCCACCAGTAAGATAACCGGTGGCAGGAGGCATCCGTTGCGCATACGCCGAAAATACGAGATTGACAGGTATCCCAATGAGGCCCTGAACAGGGATCAGCAGGTGACAGTAATTCGGCGTGTCCGGGGCCGCAACAGCAAGACGGCTCTCAAGACCGTAGATTACGTGAATCTGGCCGGAGCTGACAAAAAGGTGATACGGACAAAGATTCTGAAGGTACTGGAGAACCCCACCAATAACGACTACCAGCGGCGGGGTGTTATAACACGAAGGGCCATACTGGAAACCAAGGAAGGCAAGTGCAGGGTAGTATCTAGGCCGGGCCAAGATGGTGTAGTCAACGCAGTCCTGATGGAGTCCAAGAAATAAGTAGTATTCATGTAGACTCTATGTATGGGTAAGCGCGTTGCAATTTTGGGTTGTGGTGTCATAGGCACACATCTTGCCTTGGCCATAGATCGTGGTTATATTCCTGCCACTCTGCATGCCGTATATGATGAGGATCCACTGGCATCAGAGCGACTTGCTGACAAGCTAAAGTCCAGGCCCATAATATCCCAAAATGCTCATCTACTTTCGTACCCGCCTGTGGATGTGGTGGTGGAGGCTGCCTCGCAGACGGCGGTACGTAACGCGGGTCTGAGTGTACTGCAGAATCGTCGGGACCTGATTATAATGAGCGTCGGCGCCTTGCTGGACGATAGTATCCGGGAGACACTGGAGGATGCGTGCAGCCATTATGGTTGTAGGGTTTACCTCCCCTCCGGTGCCATAGGCGGCCTGGATGCCATTGCTGCGGTCAAGCAAGAGGTAGAAAAAATATCCATAACCACCACAAAGAGTCCCTCCTCTCTTGGAGGTGCACCTTACTTTGAGGAGTTTCACACTGATCCCGCTACCATACAGGAAAGGACTGTTCTGTTCTCTGGTACTGCAACAGATGCAGTAAAACTATTCCCGGCTAACGTGAATGTGGCTGCCCTTGTCTCCCTGGCCGCTGGCCGTAACGCTACCGTTACTGTGGTGGCGGATCCTGGCACTACAAAAAATATCCACGTCATAGACGCCTCTGGAACATTTGGCTCCATGTCGTTTGTGATACATAATGTGCCAGATGCTGATAACCCTCGTACCAGCAGGCTGGCAATACTGGCTGCCATAGAAACATTATATCGATACTGCTCGTATACCGTGAGAATTGGCACTTAATGTTGGCAAAAATTGCCTTCATTAAAAGCAATAATAACCATATTCGACATTAACATTTCGCTTAAATCATGGATACTTGTACATTCGATCTATGCAGGAGGATGTGGCTGACCGCATACGCCAGCTCAAGAAAGAGAAGAATGCCGTTATTCTAGCGCACAACTACCAGATACCCCAAGTACAGGATGTGGCAGATATAGTGGGAGACTCGCTAAACCTCTCCAGACAAGCCGCCAAGGTGGATCAGGATATCATTATATTTTGCGGCGTACATTTTATGGCGGAAACCGCGGCCATAATTAGCCCTCAAAAACAAGTACTCATACCGGATCCTGATGCCGGTTGCTCGCTGTCTGACTCCATAACGGCATCGCAGTTACGAGAATGGAAGAAAGATCATCCCGGTTCTGTGGCAGTAGGATACGTAAATACCACGGCCCAGATAAAGGCCGAACTTGACTATTGCTGTACCTCGTCCAATGCGGTGAACGTGGTGCGAGCCATTCCTGCAGATCAGGACATACTCTTTCTACCCGACATGTTCTTGGGGTCATATGTGGGCAAGATGACGGGACGCAAGAACATGTATGTGTGGGCCGGTGAATGCCATGTACACGCGGGTATTACCTCGCAGGATGTGGAAAAGAAGATGCGCGGCCTAGACGATGCCGAGTTTGTCATACATCCTGAGTGCAGCTGTACCACTCCAATGTTATATGATCTGGCATCGGGCCAGTACCGCGACAGACCTGTGTCCATCCTGTCCACTGAGGGCATGATGAAGCATGTCAAGAATTCCAGATCTACCAGTTTTGTGGTAGCCACCGAGACCGGTATACTGCACAGGATGAGGCGGCAGAATCCGGGGAAACAGTTCTTGCCTGCCTCCGACAAGGCTGAGTGTCAATACATGAAGATGATAACCTTGGAGAAGGTGTATGATTCTCTGGCAAATGACAGATACCTAGTCACTGTTCCCTCGGACATATCCTCTCGTGCCCGCTTGGCCATAGACAGGATGCTGGCTATAAGCTGAGATTGCCCCTTCCTGAATTATGCCACACACCCTTCGGGCAGATTGCGTAAGATTTCTTTTGATATGGGAAATGTTCTTTGCACGTCAGTATAAACCGGAATTATATTGCATAATCTCTCACGTGTAGTATTTATCTCTCAGTGGCATTTCTAAATCATATCGGTGCTGTATGACCAATCGCCCTGTCTCGTTTGTGTAATGGCCAGTGAATCCATATTCAATAGTACGAAAAGTAAGTCCGCTTAGGATCCGGCGTACAGTAGCTGACTATTTCATTGCACAAGCCAATGGTAAAGAGAATAACAGAGGAATCAAGATAAAAGAGGCGTTGCCGCAACCAAAATAGCTCAAGACCTGAAACAAGACACGTACGAAGATTGTGAACCAGAGAACGGGGACGACTCAAGATGGGCAGGCCCATGATACCAATCACCGCCACCCAGATACGAATGGTGACTGAAGCATACAGCAAGGACCCCGCCGGAGTAGTACGTATTGCAAAGAGGCTTAGACATGATACATATCGCGCAGTATGTCACATAATGAAAAAGAACGGCACGACAGTCTCATCACCTGCAAAGTCAGAGTGGGTACGCTATGAGCGTAAATATTCCAATGCAATGTGGCACTGGCATGTCATGAAAGATGAGCGCTTCGAGGGACTGAATCTCATAGATGATACATCCAGGTATAGTCGGGGCGGCACTATTCTAGCATGCAGCCTTAGAGAACGCCACTCTATTACTGAGACTGGCAATGAAACGATTCGGCGCCCCTGCATCTCGGATAACGGCGCGTGTTTCGTAGGACAATAAAAGGGCAAGAAAAGCTGGAAACCCACTATTCTAGGAAGAACTGCTGGATCAAGACATCATACTAATCAATTCCAGACCATATCACCCGCAGACAAATGGCAAACTGGAGCGCTTCCACAGAACGATTGAGGACGAGGGGACTCTTATTTAAGAGTCCAACGAGATATGGTATTATGACAGTCTCCGGGATTATGTGGACTACTACAATGAGAGAAGATTGCACTTCTCACTGGATAGATAACGACGAAACACCACTCCAGGAATAAAAAGGCGACCCAGACTAGGGCAAATGATGCAAAATGGACGGAGCGGGATGCCAATGAGTAGCGGACCGACTTTTCATACATTACAATGTGATGACAATACTAATAAACTATCGACCATACTTTATCAAAATGTTACAATCTACGAACCGTAGCAATATCGCACTTAAAGCTTTAATCGGGGGGGGGGGGTCTCCTCCTTGCACTTTTACTAGTATTAGTACCGGCCACTGATCTTGCGTTTGCCTTATATATACTAGACATAGAACCACAGAGTGTAGCTGAAGGCGGTACAATTGCGTTTTGGATAGATGTCATGGGTGGCGATGGCGGCCCCATAACATACACCATGAAAAACGGCCCACCAGGTGCCACATTACGCTCTTCTACTGGCTACTTTACGTGGACGCCCAGCTTTTATAGCCCATCCTCTGTTACCATAACCGTCACCGCCGAGGACAACACACACGGGTGGGACACCGAGGATTTCACCATATCGGTCATTAAGAAAGACCGTCCAATATCCGGTCTTACAGTAACTCCTACCTCCACTGGTGCCACCGTTACATGGAATCAGTACAAAACTGATACCAAATATGTCGTGGCGTTACGTGATGGAGATGGAGATAGACTTGGGGTAACACGCGTTACCGGAACCACACATGATATTACCGGACTGACTCCTGACACCGACTATAGGGTATTTGTCAGAACCATTGGAGACGGCTTTGTCAAGTCCAACCTTGTATTCTTTAAGACAAAAGTCCCTCCCCCTAGTTTCACTACTATACCAGACATTACCATGAATGAGGCCGAGAAGAAAACCATACCACTCAGTGTAACCCCTGCGAGTGATTCTGTCACATATGCAATAACCAAACAGGACGGCACAGCTGCACCCGGATTTGCATACATAGCTCCCATATCTTCTGACGGTGCAATTACAGACCACATTGTTTTGCTTCCTGGCAGAACCGATAGTGGACAATATTCACTGCGTGTCACAGCAACTAGTGGTAGCGATCCCATACATGAGGACTTTGTACTTACCGTAAATGACGACGTTATAGATCCACCTAGTATCTCAGAAAGAACGCCAAATTCTATAACTATCGAAGTACCTGGAACTGAACCAACAAATTATAAAGACTCACCTCTTTGTGTAGTAGCTGATGTCTTTGAATCTTCCCCATGGAAGCTTATGCAGACCGAATCTCTGACTATTCATGGTAACATGACAATCACAAACCTCTTACCTAATACTGATTACACCATCAGTGTGGTCAACGAATGCAAAGGTGTAAGTTTAGAAACCTTCGATGTCAATACTGATTCCATCCTCAGATTCACTAATACTATACCAGACATTACCATGGACGAGGGTACAACACGTTACATAAAGCTAAATGCAAATGATTATAATGATAGGGACATCAAATATAATTTAAAGGTCCTGAACGACAAGACATTACCTGGATCTGCAGGAATATCCGGTGGTATCCTCCTTTTGGAGCCTGATAGAACAGCAGCAGGAGAATACACTCTACGTGTCAAAGCAACTGCTGGCAGCGACATCATACGTGATGAATTTGTACTTACCGTAAGTGATCCTGGTATTGATCCACCCCAAATCAAAACTAAAAATAGCACCTCTGTAACTATAGAGGTCGCCTCAGAGGACTATGACGCAAAGAGCATAGCCTGTACAATCGCCGATATCTTCCAAACCTCTTCCGGGCCTTCAAGTGCTGATTTACATGTGTTCACATCAAACCCTCTAACAATTACGGGCCTCTCACCTGATACTGAATACACCATAATTGTGTCTACAGACTGTGTTCCCGCTGGAATTCTGGGAACCCTAAAGTTCACTACATCATCTAGTAGCAGTGATCAGACATCACCTGACGATCAGACATCTTTAACACTAAGTAGAACCATAAGTGGCAATGATGTTACTCTAAGCTGGAACGACTTGGCAGATACTACCTATATCGTGGTGGTATTTGATGGGGACAGAGACCGAGTCATTGAAGGCGGAGCAGCACGCGTATCAACTAACTCCTATACCCTCGAAGACTTAGATGCTGACACATATACGGCATTTGTGAGAACCCCTGGACCCTCAGGAACTCATACCATGTCCAACACTGTAACCTTTACCATCACCAGTTAATTTTTTCTCAGTTTAAGTTGTCTCACGCGTTCAGATGCCAACCCGGCTTGTATGAGAGTGCGGCATAGCCACGGGTCTGTTCTAGCCGCCCAACCATGGGGCGGCATAGCCACGGGTCTGTTCTAGCCGCCCAACCATGGGGCGGCATAGCCACGGGTCTGTTCTAGCCGCCCAACCAGAAAGGCTGGCGCATAGTATGAGTTCACCTGTGTCTAAATTTACGCATAACTAATCGCAACAGTTAATGTGATTTGTGCATAAGATTCCGGAAGACGTGAACTCATACGGCGCATATCCTGTCCCGACAGAGTACACATAACGGAATTAATGCCAGCTAGAATGTGCGGCAGTAGTGAGCGGGAATGATTCCAATTGGGTGCGGTAAATAAAGGGGGCGGCCATTCCCGCCCAATGAGGGGGCGGTTTACCCGCCCAATGAGGGGGCTACAAAGTAGCCCAATGAGGGGGCGACCATTCCAGGGCCGATTATGCCTGGGAACAATTCATGGTACATGTGGAATAGCAGAGAATAGTGGCTAGATTTGGATGATGTAAGTAGTTCATAGGGACGGTTACCATGGAATGAGTCACAGAATGGTGTGTATCCGCACCTGGGCGCTATCGGGACGCCCGGATCATCCCTGAATCGTTGCGGGTCGTCCGCGCAAATTACTGAGGGGATTGAATCATTCTTGGACGTGTTCCGGGAATGATTCCCGGCCAGTTAAAGTCCACACCGGGTATGAGTTCACGTGTTTTGATCACATAATATGATAGAATGCATCCCAGTTTTTTAATTATAATTGCATTCTGGCAGCAACCTCGTTCATTACAGAAAGGCCCTGAGCCCTCCATGTCTGAACACATATGGACATGCGGCGCATGGCCCTTTCACCACCCTTTATCTGACCACTAATCTTGCGGAATACCACTGCGTATCAGAACCGGTTCCACTGCTCCGCTGGATTGTTGGTGGGCTCCACACTGTCATATTCTAGGAATACGAACATGCCTGGTATGGCCTTATTCAATCCTTTTACCTTCTTTTGCAGTTCAGTATCATCAACATCACAATACTGATGCATCTGCTCCTGCCTCAAATGAGTGTCGTAATTGCGCGGACGGCCCGCAGCGATTCACGTGCGCTCCGGATCAAATCGTTGTCAAGTTTGATCCGGGCGTCCTGATCACCGGGATCAATATAGAATCCTGCATGTAATATACTGGTATCGCGCAATAAATGCGCCCAGATGGTGCTTCCCACCGTCATCAAACCGGTAACACACAACGTACCTGTCTGTGACTATCGCGCCCTGGTAACCGTTCAGGTATTTGTACACTACATGTGAACTCCTACTTTTGTATATCATCCACTCTTCGGCCCGCATCCCCCATATCCAGCCACGCTTACCCGCCAGTGATATACCAGTTTCGTCCACATGAATGCTGGGTGATTTTTTCATAAATTGTTTCCATAAATGATTCGCATGCATCGGCGGCCCTGGCAATTATGTTGTTTACCGCACCCACCGATATATTCAGGCCGAAGAGATCTCTCGAAATTACAGGTATGCGCTTTATTGGAATTTTCTCCGCACGCAATGCAGTGATGGCACCACATAATTGGACCCCAAAACCGTATGAGTTCACCTGTGTCTAAATTTACGCATAACTGATCGCGACAGTTAATGTGATTTGTGCATAAGATTCCGGAAGACGTGAACTCATACTTCAAGAGTGGTTCCGGGTATGTAGTAGCCACCAAGACTGATCTCGTATACCGCTCTATTATAGACATAATCGGATGTGTGACCAAATATCTTGGCGCGCCGGGAGAACTCCTTATCATTCTTCAACGGTATAATGACGGTCCAAATTATGTCATCCATCGTCTGATGATTCTACTCCAGCAGTGGTTCTATAAAAGTACGGTCCTATACCCGGCAAAGACTTGTGGTGGGCGCTATATAATGACCAAAATTTGTGAACCGTCCGGAGTCAAAAGGCTGGCAGGTTAGCATATGGTTTGGCATGAATGGATCATGCGGGATTAAAAATTGAAAAACATCTAGAATCTGGGCATTAGGCTGAGCTTGGATCTCGCAGACATTGCCACTATGGATATTATGGCAACCGCCAAGACTAGTGCAGCTATGGTTCCAAACTCGGGTACCGCTACGGATGTCCCGATTATCTCTATTTGACTAGATCCTGCTATGAAGTCTATTCTGAGCATTCTAGAATCATCTGTGGTACTGGTTTCCATATACTGAACCTCTTCGCCGTCAATCAGTACAAAGAACGCATCATCATCACCATTGGGCATTAGGGAGTCTATCAACATACGTGGGAGTGTTATATCCAGGTATCCGTCGTTATCAGCCTCAATGTCAATGATCAATGTGTTTGCTTCCGGATTGGTATGCATTCCAAGTACACTACCCTCTCTTATAGTGAATGATGGTTCAAACTCGGTACCATCCACCATAATTCCGGGAGTATCAATAGGTGTAAACGTAAATGAGGTAGTTGCTAGCCGGGGCGACCGGGCATCAAGGGAGTAATTTGCCTCGATGGTGTACAATCCTTGCTCCTTCATCAGTCCGCCAGCTACAATATCAAGAGCGAACGTATTGCCGTCCCCTACCCTGAGCTGGTTCAGAGCTACTAAATTGCCGCTCGGTGAGGTAACAGTTATGCTCACATCACCGCCGTGCTTCTGTAGTACAAATCCCATAATGGATACGACCTCGCCTTCTACATACGACTCTTTATCGGTACTCACAGTTACGTAATCTACCATCTGGGCCATAGCAGGGGCCATACTAATACCAGTTAGTATTACGGCCGCCAAAGCCAAAGTCAGAAATCTTATCATTAGATTGAAATTATGAAAATTCTATTTAAATATGTCATGTTAACCATATCTTTCCCATCCTGTATGCAAGGGTGAGTTTGCCAGATGTTGTATAATATCAACCATAAGTCTTAGCCCATGGTTTTTTGTGGAGCGGAAAACTCGCACAATAGTCATGTTCATGAGATGTCGGTTTTCTGCCCCCTGAGTATAGGACGACTTGCTCAGCCGTCCGTTGCAGGGTATTCCTACCCGCATTGATATGAACATGTGTCTCCTGCACACATTGGGTGCAGACTAATCTACTCTTGATAATCTGGAATGCTTGCCAATATTCCCGCATACAAAGCATTTCTGGCTTGTGTGCTGGCTGGGAACCGCGATTAAATCTATACGCGAGCCTCACGTTTCTGGTCCATCTTGTGTAGGGAGCCACCAACACGGTTCTGGCGCACCGTTCTATTAATGGAACGTTTCCGGTTACCACCGTGACTGACTTGTTATAGACAAACCGGTATGGGCGACACATCACATACACCCAGAGTGCAAGCTCGGGGTTTCGTTTGACTGGTATCTTTACCTTATGAACAACTGTTTTTATCATTCTGTTGTGGTGTTTGTTCCTTCTACGTACGTTCCTTTACCTGGCAAGAACTTATGGTGAGTACTATAATACTGCGGAACAACTGTCATGACGTACAAAATAGAAAGATATGTGCATTCACCAACTGGTTGGAGGCAAAAAGAGCTCGAGCCAACTAGGGCTAGAAATTGGAGAAACGTTTAACTCGAGCAAAGGAGCAGTTGGGCCGCAAGCATAAAATCTACCCGTTGGCACATCCGGAAAATCGTGTCATCATTAGACATATATTAACACGAATAGTTGCAGGTAATGGTTTGTATATTTTGGGTGTAAAATGGGGGAATTTTACATAATGGCCGCTAAAAAAAATAAAGTTTTGGTACCGGATCATGTCTACGTCCCCAAGCATGAGATAATATCCAAAGAGGAGGCACAGGAAGTGCTTAGAAAGTATAACTGTACCCCCACTGAGCTGCCACTCATATTCGTGACAGATCCCGCCATAGCAGGTTTGGGCGTACGGCCAGGCGACATGATCAAGATATATCGTGACAGCCCTACCGCCGGCCAGAGCATATACTACAGGTACGTGGTTGAGGTATGAACGAAACATCAAAGTGGTGGCCTGTCATACAGGATATCCTAAGAAGGGACGGGATAGACAGACAGCATCTTAACTCGTTCAACGACTTCCTAAACAAGGGACTCCAGGAGATAATAGATGATGTAGGACAGGTGGAGATAGAGAATGCCGACTATCCGTACCGTATCCAGATGGGGCGCGTAAAGTTGCAGAAGCCCCGGATGATGGAGCTGGATGGTTCCATTACACACATCACCCCCGGTGAGGCTAGGCTGAGAAACGTCTCCTACTCTGCCCCAATAATGATGGAAGCCAGTGTTGTTGAAGAAGGGCAGATACTGGAGTCTAGATACGTCCACATAGGCGATATCCCAATCATGGTGAAATCCAACAAGTGTATCTTGTACAATCTCTCTCCTGAGAAGCTAGTGGGGCATGGCGAGGACGTACATGACCCCGGCGGCTACTTTATCATAAATGGATCCGAGCGTGTTGTTGTTGGCTTGGAGGATCTCTCTTACAACAAGATAATGGTGGACAAGGAGACAGTAAGCGGCAACATAGTCAACAAAGCCAAGGTGTATTCTTCCATATCCGGATTCAGATCAAAACTGGAGATAATCATGAAAAATGACGGTCTGCTGCTTTCAAAGATGCCCAGCACACCTGTAGATATCCCCGTGGCTGTCCTAATGCGGGCCTTGGGACTGGAATCGGACCAGGATATAGCCGAGACTGTCTCAATGAACGAAGAGATACAGGATCAGCTGGAGATATCCTTTGAAAAGACCAGGAATGATGTCAAGACTACCAAGGATGCAATCGTGTACATTAGCAAGAGAATTGCGCCAGGCATGCTAGAGGAGTTCCAGATAAAACGCGCCGAGACACTACTGGACTGGAACCTATTGCCCCATCTGGGCAAAAAGACAGAGAATCGCAAGGAGAAAGCTCAGTTTCTGGGCGAGGCCACCTGTAAGCTGCTGGAGCTGCGCCTGGGGTTCATAGTACCGGATGACAAGGACCATTATGGCAACAAGGTGATAAAATTCGCCGGTCATCTGCTCTCGGAGATATTCCGTACATCTTTCAAGAACCTAATACGTGACATGAAGTACCAGCTGGAACGCTCGGGCCAGAAACGGGGTATAAACGCAGTAGCGGCAGCCATTCGTCCTGGCATAATAACTGACAAAATAAACAATGCCATAGCCACGGGTAACTGGGGCCGGGGCCGGGTAGGTGTCACACAACTGCTTGACAGGACCAATTACCTCTCAACAATAAGCCACCTGAGACGTATACAGTCCCCTCTAAGTAGAACTCAGCCCAACTACGAGGCCCGGGATTTGCATTCAACCCATTTTGGCCGTATATGCCCCAACGAGACCCCAGAGGGTTCCAACTGTGGCTTGGTAAAAAACTTGGCACTGTCTGCCATAATATCGGTGGAGACTCCCGCCGAGGAGATCATAGAAAAGCTGTACGAATTAGGCACGGTGCAGTTTGATGATGCCATGGATATCAGGCTGGACAGTACAAGGGTATTCGTCAATGGCCGACTCATAGGATACTACCAGGACGGTGAGGGCCTGACTACATCCCTGCGGGATATGCGCCGCCAGGACAAGATACATACACATGTAGGCATATCATATCATCCCGCAGAGATTCCCGGTGCCGCCAATCGCCTATACGTTAACTGCAATGCAGGGCGCGTTTTGCGTCCCCTGATTATAGTGGATAATGGCAAGTCGCGCCTAACTGATGCCATACTTAGCAAGATACAACAGAATCTGATTTCCTGGCATGATCTCCTGGCCATGGGAGTAATAGAGCTTGTAGATGCCAACGAGGAAGAGAACACCCATATCCGATTAGACGATAGCGACATGAAGAATAACACCCATCTGGAAATATTCTCGCCTGCCATACTTGGTGCAGGTGCCTCCACAATCCCGTATCCTGAACACAACCAGTCTCCGCGAAATACCTACGGCTCGGCAATGGCCAAACAGAGCTTGGGCTTTTCCACGCCAATGATGAACACCAGTACATACGTGAGACAGCACATAATGCTTTATCCCCAGACGCCTATTGTTAATACCAAATCCATGGGTCTCTTGGGCTTGGAGGACAGGCCCGCGGGACAAAACTGCGTGGTGGCGGTGCTTCCCTTTGATGGATATAACATAGAGGATGCCATAGTGATAAGCAAGGCTGCCGTGGATAGAGGTTTGGGCCGCACCTTCTTCTTCCGCATCTATGATGCAGAATCCAAGCAGTATCCTGGCGGCGAGAGGGACACATTTGAGATACCCAACTCTGAGGATCGCATCCGGGGCTACAAGGGTGAGCGTGCATACAAATTACTGGAAGATGATGGCGTGGTCTCCAGCGAGGCCAATGTGGAAGGTGGTAACATACTCATAGGAAAGACTAGCCCGCCTAGGTACAACCAAGAGTTCCGGGAAGTGGAGAGTGTAGGCCGGGAGCGTCGTGATACATCCATTGGCGTCAGGCCCTCGGAGAACGGTGTTGTTGACACAGTAGTAATGACACAATCCAACGAGGGAGGCAAGATGTACAAGATACGTGTACGTGATATGCGCGTGCCCGAGATAGGCGACAAGTTTGCTTCTCGACATGGACAGAAGGGGGTATTGGGCATACTGGCCAAGAACGAGGATTTACCATACACCGCGGACGGTATATCTCCTGATGTACTGATTAACCCCCATGCCTTCCCCTCCCGAATGACTGTGGGCATGTTCATGGAGTCCATATGCGGTAAGGCTGCAGCTCTGCGGGGCTCAAAGTTTGATGGATCCGCCTTTGTAGGCGAGAAGATGGATGCAGTTCGGCAAGCCATGAACGAGACAGGATTTCACTATTCCGGCAAGGAGATAATGTACGACGGCCGTACCGGCAAACCATTCCCGGTAGATGTCTTTATTGGGGTAGTTTACTACCAGAAACTGCACCATATGGTGGCGGACAAGATTCACGCCCGAGCCAGGGGCCAGGTACAAATGCTCACAAAACAGCCCACCGAGGGCAGGGCTAGAGGTGGCGGACTGAGATTCGGCGAGATGGAGAGGGACTGTCTCATAGCTTACGGCGCATCCATGATACTCAAGGACAGACTGCTGGATGAGTCTGACAAGTCTGACGTATATGTCTGTGAGCGTTGCGGTCTTGTGGCATACCATGACGTAAAGCAGCGCAAGTATGTATGTCGCATCTGCGGCGACAAGGCCAGCGTCTCGTCCATATCCGTAGCATATGCTTTCAAACTGCTACTACAGGAGATGCAGAGCCTCAACGTTGCACCCAGATTGCTCATACGGGAGAAGGTATAATGTCCTCTGTTCAGACTATAAAATCCGTTGACGGAATACGTTTCTCTGTATGGTCACCGACGGAGATTCGCAAGTATTCTGTGGCAGAGATAACCGCCCCGGAGACGTACGACGAGGAGGGTACTCCGGTACATGGTGGCCTGATGGACGGACATTTGGGCGTTCTGGAACCGGGACAAAAGTGTCTAACTTGCGGAAACACCGCGGCGTTGTGCCCGGGACACTTTGGCCATATCGAGCTGGCTGAGCCTGCAATGCATATTGCATTCATCGATAACATACACAAGCTGCTCATCTCCATCTGCCGATCCTGCTCCCGGCTAAAAATACCCCAGGAGGATTTGGACGAATTTCTCAGAATACGCAACAAGCAAGCTGCGTACTCTATCATATCACAAAAACGCATACCTGAACAGATTATAGACAAGGCCCGCAAGACCGTGGACTGCCCACATTGTGGAAAAAAGCAGTATGATCTGATATTTACAAAGCCTACAACCTTTGTGGAAAAGGCAGACAATGAAGAGCACAGGCTGCTTCCCATAACCATACGTAACCGATTCTCTCAGGTGATTGACGATGATCTCGTACTCTTGGGATATGATCCAGACACTGCAAGACCGGAGTGGTTCATACTGCAGGCATTGCCTGTCCCGCCTGTCACTGTTCGCCCTTCCATAATACTTGAGACCGGTATAAGATCCGAGGACGATCTTACTCACAAGATGGTTGATATCATACGGGTAAACCAGCGACTAAAGGAGAGCAAAGAGGCGGGGACGCCACCTCTCATAGTGCAGGATTTGGTAGACCTATTACAGTATCACATAACCACGTACTTTGACAACGAGGTATCGGGAATCCCGCAAGCCCATCACCGTTCCGGCAGACCACTCAAGACACTCACACAAAGACTGAAAGGCAAGGAGGGGAGATTCCGTGGCTCCCTATCCGGAAAGAGGGTGGACTTTTCCAGTAGGACTGTAATATCGCCGGATCCCAATCTTGATCTCTCTGAGGTGGGTGTTCCTGAAATTGTTGCCATAAAACTCACTATACCGGAGATGATTACCGAATGGAACATCGAGGATATCAAGAAGCTTGTCATAAACGGACCGGATACGTATCCCGGCGTAAACTACATCATGAGACCTGATGGTGTCAAAATAAGGCTGGACTTTGTTGAAGACCGCTCTGCCATATCAGAGAATCTGGAGGTGGGGTACCGGGTGGAGAGGCACCTGGCTGATGGTGATATTGTAATGTTCAACAGGCAGCCATCGTTGCACCAAATGTCCATAATGGCACACTACGTCAAGGTATTGCCGGGGCGCACCTTTAGGCTCCATCCGGCAGTATGTCCGCCTTATAATGCGGACTTTGATGGCGATGAAATGAACCTGCATGTGCCGCAGAGTGAGGAGGCGCGCGCAGAAGCCATACTACTTATGCGTGTCCAGGACCAGATAATATCGCCCAGATATGGCGGGCCCATAATCGGTGGATTGCGGGACTTTGTTACAGGCGCGTATCTTTTGACAAAGGATGACACGGTACTGGATATACATGATTTTGCCAACTTGGCCATGCTGGGCGGATATGATGGTACCATGCCCGAACCTGCGCACAGTAACGAGAAGGGACCGGTATACACGGGCAAGCAATTATTCTCGCTCTTCCTGCCTGATGATTTCAACTACACCATGACATCAAAATGGTCCAAGGGAACTGTGGGAACCGAAAAGGATGTGGTGATAAAGAATGGCCAACTTATACAAGGCGTAATAGACAAGTCTGCCATAGGCGCCGAGGAGCCGGAGAGTGTACTGCACCGTCTTGCCAAGGACTATGGAAATACAACTGCCAAAACGTTCCTTAACTCCATACTGGTCATAGTAAAACAGTTCATTACGCATTATGGTTTCAGTTATGGATACGGTGACTTGGAGATAGGTGGGGAACGACGGGGTGCCATACTTAATGGCATACAGGACGCGTATACTCAGGTATCTACACTTATGGAGGATTTGCGCAATGGTGACTACAAGGCAACAAGAGGCCTATCTGATACGGAGTCACTGGAGCGTGATATAGTCAATGAACTATCCAAGGCCAGAGACCTGTCTGGCACTACGGCAGATCGGGCTATGGGTATGTCTAATCCCGCCAGAATAATGGCTACCACTGGCGCCAGGGGCTCCTCCTTGAATATAGGCCAGATGGCCGGAGCCTTGGGGCAGCAGTCCAGACGGGGAAACCGACTGATGGATGGCTATACTAATCGTGCATTACCTCACTTTGAGGAGTATGATGAGAACCCGGATGCCAGCGGGTTTGTTAAATCCAATTATAGGGACGGTCTCTCCATACTGGAGTTCTTCTTCCACGCAATGGGTGGGCGTGAAGGCTTGGTGGACACCGCGGTACGTACCCAGCAGAGCGGTTACATGCAGAGGAGGCTTATCAATGCCTTGGAACACATAAAGCTGGAATACGACGGAACGGTACGAGACCCTCATGGTCACATAGTACAGTTCCTATACGGTGAAGACGGCATAGATGTGGCAAAGAGTGATCATGGCGAGGCATTCAACATAGAGCGCAAGATAGAGTCCCAGCGTATGGTGGACTCTGGCAGTCCTGCTACCTGGGAGGAGATAGACGAATTATTGCTCAAGTATACCAACGTCTTCAACCAGCACCTAAAGAATAATGTGGCAGCTGCAATGCAAAAATCTAACTTATCTAGGATCGGAGTTGAGCGGGTATGCAAGCAGAGCTTGGACTTGTACAACAAGGCCAAGGTTGAACCCGGTCAGGCTGTGGGTATAGTAACGGCACAATCCATCGGCGAACCCGGCACACAAATGACACTGCGTACATTCCACTTTGCTGGCATACGTGAAAGAAACGTAACGCTGGGCCTGCCCCGGCTCATCGAGCTTGTTGATGCGCGTAAAAAGCCCAACACACCCACCATGGACATATTCCTGAAGAAGGATGTAGCCACAGACCAGAAAATAGCCCTGGATGTAGCACAGAATGTGAAGCAGACCCGAATTAGAAACCTAATACTTGATACCAATACAGACTATAGTACCTTCATTACTTTACTATTCAACGAGAAGCGAATGAGGGAGCGGGGTATTACCGTGGAAAGTATTGCAGATAGCCTACAATCCAACAAGAAGTTCAAGACTGAGCCCGGTGACATGCAACTACTCTTGCGTTTCCACTCGGAGACCGATGCATCTACAGTCATAACCGTCCAGAACAAGATACTGAACACAACCATAAAGGGAGTGGCTGATGTGGCGCGCGTTACCGTAATAAAGAAAGACAACCAGTGGAGTATTCAGACCACCGGCTCCAACCTTTCCAAGGTACTGGAGATTGAGGGTGTAGACAAGAACAGAATACTTACAAACAACGTCTTTGAGATAAGCGAAACTTTGGGCATAGAAGCTGCCCGCAATGCGCTTATACACGAGCTTACGACCACACTGGAGGATCAGGGTCTGGAAGTTGATGTGCGGTATATCATGCTGGTAGCAGACCTGATGTGCTCTCGTGGTCACATGCAGCAGATAGGCCGTCATGGTATTGCAGGTACCAAGGACAGTGTTCTGGCTAGGGCAGCCTTTGAGATTACCGTTCCTACAATCGCCCATGCGGCGTTGGCCGGAGAGGTGGAACAACTCAAGGGAGTAACTGAAAATGTTATTGTTGGAAGCAACATACCAATAGGCAGTGGCACTGTTGACTTGTACATGCAGGTAAGCAAGAGACGTGATGATGTGGACACATCATCGAATACATAGTACCTGTCTATTTTTGCGCATAACAAGATGAATCGATGTTTGGTCATGTTATACAGTAAGGCTTGTACTCGCAAATATCTGAGTGTATTTCCGGCGATTCTTGGAACGATGGATTCCCATATGGTATATAATTATGCAAATTTTCCAAGTGTGCGTATTGTATTATTAATTTCAGTTATTTATGCGGCTATGTATTTTTTGTATATTTGTGCCTGAATTTGGACACAATATTGGTTATACATTTGGATTGCAATCGCGCTAAGGCAGTGCCATGTCCACCATTCAAGCATAAGTGGTACCAAATTTTAGGTATGAGTTCACGTCTTCCGGAATCTTATGCACAAATCGCATTAACTGTCGCGATCAGTTATGCGTAAATTTAGACACAGGTGAACTCATACAATTTTAGGTTTAAACGGCGCATATTTTATGATACAAGTTCATTAACAGGCTCAGGACGAGTCCCTACCATTGGCCAGGAACCGGTTTGCCCGCATATTCTAGGTAACCGCGATTAATGAACGGGGTTTTAGATAACGCGTGAATTTGCACAGTAGTTGAGAAGCTCGCTTTAGTACTGCCAAATAATTATATTTGAATTAATGTACAACAGGCTGGTAGCCCGATAGTCTAGCGGTCAAATGGATACAGGCCAAGGATCCCGCGCTCTGGACGCGGGGGCGGCAGTTCGAATCTGCCTCGGGCTATTGTTACTCATTATGCTGACCAAGTCCAGAATACAGTCGTTTAGTTATACTGTATGCTTGAAAAAGCTATATGCTATCTTGATGCTTGAGCTATTCGTTCCAGCTCGTTCTTCTTCTTGACTGATGGTGATGCAGGATCGTTGGCGGCGGCAGACAACAGGTGTTCGGCCATCCACTCCTCTACAGATTTTGGATTGGCAAAGGCTTTCTCTTTTACGCCGTCGGCGATGAATCTCAGTGCAAGATCCACTCTGCGTATTGGTGCTACATCAACAGACAGGTGATATGTGGTTCCGCCGTACACTATACGGGTGGTGTCCTCGTTGGGGGCAGAATTCTCCACTGCCCGTACCAGTACCTCCACTGGGTTTTTGCCTGTCTTTAGCCATATTATGTCAAATGCAGTACGAACTGTGTTAATAGCCCGTGTCTTCTTTCCTGCCATGCGACCTGTATTCTTTGCATAGCGCTTGCCGAAATGCATTATCTTGTTGCATAACCGCTCTACGATATTTACGTCCGCCTTGTTGTATCTCTTTAATGCAGAACGGCCAAAAGTATACGGTATTGCCTGGGGCCGCAGTGAGATGGCTGTCTTGAGACCCGGATCTTTTATCTCTATTTCACTGAGATCATATTTGCGAAATAGTAGTATGGATTTCTCTGATTCCATATAATCACCTACGGGGTTTCTCCTTCTTGCCTATTACAAGCTCATGGAGCGATGTACCATTGACCTTGAATACCTTGAAGCGGACACCGGGAATATCTCCCATGGCTCCGCCCTGGGTAGCGCCCATTCCCTGTATGTGTACCTCGTCATGCTCTTCAATAAAATTCAGCGCTCCGTCACGTGGAAGAAATGCAGAGACCGATTTGCCGTTTTTAATAAGCTGGACACGGACACACTTTCGTACCGCGGAGTTGGGCTGTTTGGCTGCAACTCCTATCTTTTCTAGTACTATGCCACGTGCTTGTGGGGCTCCTGCCAGTGGATCTGCCTTTTTGTCTATTCCCAATCGCCGACGCTTAAATGACGAAATTGCCCATCGTTGTCGTTTTCTCTTTGATTTGAGTACACGACCTGCAAATAATCCCAGCGGTGACTTTGTCATATCTACATCACCACTCCAGGGACTGCCTCTGTGGACTGTTTATCATAACGTATCCTATGTCAAAATGACGCTTGGCCAGAAGACGAGCCTTTTCTGCATTGCGGCCTTCCCTGCCTACTACAATGCCCTTCTTTCCCGCATCTACGGTTACGGTGGCCTGTTTTGTACCATCCGTTCTGGTACTAATCTCCACATTTGAGACTAGCTTGCTATTTAACATATTTTTCAGAAATCTCTCTGGCTCACTGTGAAACTCTACCAACTCCACATTGCGCTTGATCATGTTCTGCAATGATTTAATGTGAATGCCGCCCTTGCCTATGGCCAAACCCATCTTGCCTGATCCCACAACAAATATCACACGATCCAGTTTCTCGTCTTCAATACAATCCATAGCTGACGACTTTGTAACTTTTTGGAAAAGTGACATCATTCGCATTTGTTCGCTAGTTAGTTTAATAGCCTGCATACCCCAATTACACACCTAGACATTACTCTCATTTATAGTTTGATTGTTTCCGCTCTCCTTTATGACTGACTGAACTGTTGCAGGACTTGCATCTCTTAATGAGAGTGTGGATACGCGAAACTGCAACCCGCACATTTTGCCAAGCGTTCTGGAATTTCCGTCGAATCTAACAACTGGTACGTCTTCCTTTTCTGCTGCTTGAATTGCGCTATCCATGGTTACTGATCCTGAATTTGAGCACACCACCAAGTTGGACGACTTGATGGAGTTAAGTACCTGCCTTGATCCTAGTACCACGCGCTTCTCCCGTATGGCATCTTTGAGAGTTTTTGCTAGTATTTTACTCATAAGGTGATTTTTGCCGTGTTGAATTTATACCTTTGTGTAAATTTAAATGCAGTACAATTTGTGACCAATTTTGCCCTATGGTTCTGTTTGTTGCGCCATATCAAATTTCAACTGGTGGTGGAATAATTTAAAAAACATGTACAAAAAAATGCGCATTATATTTTAATGATGAGCGATTATGTAAATAAATCATAGTTAAAAATATCATACACAAAATCCATTATTTGTGGATTTCCTGCCCCATTAGAATAAACTCCATGGTACACATTCACGTGATTTATGCGCGTGCAACCTTGATTAGGTTTGATATTTTTATGTCCATTCCAAATCTTGCTTCGTTCTTTTTCATGTATCGGTATATGGCCAGAACGTCAGGAAATGCTTTTAGCGCGTTAAAATTGTGGTGTATTTTCTTCCTAACAAACCCAAAAACTTTGTCATATATCGCATAGTGTTCCAGTACTGCACGCTCGTAGGCCTTGAAATCATGCATATTTTTTAGGAATATCTCTACGCATTGCATGCTGGGTATTATGCCCTCGCCAAGTAATGCATAAACCGTTCCTATAGATTCTCCAACTCCCACCACTTTGCCGTCATAGTGTGGCTTGCAATGGCTGGGGGTAGCTAATCTTATTGGCCTGCCTTTTGTAGCAAGGACTTTCCCGCCGTGTTTTTTTAGGAAATCATCTGTGGCCTTGACATGATTTTTGTTATAATCTCCTGCACCAATATGTGCCATGTTTTTACTCAATGGAAAATACCAGAAATATCCTGACATTCCCGGGAATGGTTCTATGTAGAAGTCATTGTATGGTGTGCCATTTTCGTACTCTACCTTATACTCATAGGTTGGCAAAAAGAAATCTTTTTTGAGACGTGGGAGGTATGCGCGATGAAATCCGGTGCAGTCTACGATCATGTCATAATTATCATTAAGCCAACTCAGCTTTGGGGCTTGACCGTACACCACATCGGAGTCGCGTATAAAATCCTTGATTAATCCAAGTTTATTATAGGTGCACAATCCGTGTAATCCTATATCAAACTTGTTGCCGCCAGACATCTTTACATCCATGCGTTGTCCGTCATGTATGAGAAAATCATCAAAGCTTCGATTGGTCTTGGAACAAAAGTCCTCCAATACACTCTTTATGGTGCCCCATGCACATATGGAGTCATGACGAACTTCAGTATTGCGTTCATAGCCTGTTACTTTGTGTTCTGTATCGTGCAGTCTGGCCATGAGATAGCTGCCGGCCACTCCCATACCCATTACGGCTATTTTCATAGTCACTATACGTATACGTTCAATAAAAAACATGTGAGTGATGTCTCTACATTTACGTGCTTTAGAATGGATTCTTGAAAATACATCTGTATGACATTGCTTACACAATTACCTTATGAGTCACACATACAAGCTTATATGTCCAAATTTCCGTTCGATGCGTAATTGCAATTAATATGACATGATTATAAGTCCAATAATTACACCACAACTGAAATTAAAAACTGCATACACTAAAATTGATCCTGTAATTATTGTTAACATGCGCGTCCTAGTGGTATTTGCCATACTTGCGGTATGTGTTGTCCCGGTGGCGTGGGGGGATTCGGTTTTGGGTACAACCAGTAAGGGTACACTGGATGTTAGGGTTACGCCAAGCGCAGAGAATATTGTTGTTGAGTTCCTGAATCCCAGTACAGACAGACTGCAAGAACATGTGGATTATGCACTGGCAGTATATAATGACGATATGGCACTCTTTGGCCCTATACCACTAACACACACCACGCCTGGAAAGGTTACCATACCGGCGCAGCTGCTGGATGGCGTAAATACTGTGGATATATCGGTGCACGGAATACTATTCATTCCCATAGAGGCGGAGACTGTGTCACTGGATGTGGTTTTGGGATCTGTAGGAACTACTGACCCTGTGGAGAGGGATGATGTTTTGGAGCAGGCGCTACCCAGCTGGATAAAGGTTACTACCGGATTGTGGGTACAGGATCAGATAGATGATCAGTCATTCATAAACGCGATAACATACCTGATAGGGGAAGGCATTATTATAGTACAGGCTGTTCCGGAGCAATCCGGCTCCGGTGGGCCCATTCCGGATTGGGTGAAAAGCACTGCGGGATACTGGTCTGAGAATCTTATTTCGGATACTGAATTTTTGAACGCGTTACAATATCTGATATCCCAGGGAATCATAGTAGTACAGGATGTGACAGATGTTTCCATGTCTGTTGGCGGTGTGGATTTGTCTTTTGCATCTTCGGTGAAGGGGAGTCCTGATTCACCCATAACCATAATAGAGTTCGGGGATTACCAATGCCCCAACTGCAAAGCATGGTTTGAGAATACAAGACCCAGTATCGATTCCCAGTATGTGGATAGTGGGATTGCCCGCATATACTTTGTTGATTTGGCGTTCATAGGACCGGATTCCGTGCTCGCCGCGGCCGCGACATATTGCGCCCAGGATCAGGATATGTACTGGGAATTCCATAATCACATGTACGGCAATCAAAGGGGCATACAGGATGGGTGGGCATCCGGCGAAAGTTTAGTATCATACGCGTCTGATGTGGGACTGGATACGGAAAGATTTACCTCGTGTTTGGCCGAAGACCACACCGAACGTGTCTCGTTTAATGTTGAGCAAGCTGCGATAAATGGTATTACCCGTACACCATCATTCATTCTTGTAGGACCGGGTGGTGTAGCACAGATAGAGGGAAACCAGCCCTTTGCAACATTTGATAATACAATACAAGAGCTGCTGAACTGACCTATCCTATAATAGACCTTATGCGCATGATTGACAGTAACAGCCTAGGTTGCTTCAAACTGGGATGTATTTTATGGCACACAATCAGTCAAGCATGAACAATGTTAATGGCACCTGCCAGCACTAACGTATGCCGTGTAGTGGGGTGACCGGATCTTGATGACGTATATCATGAGTGAGCTAAACGGTTGTATGAGTTCACCTGTGTCTAAATTTACGCATAACTGATCGCTACAGTTAATGTGATTTATGCATAAGATTCCGGAAGACGTGAACTCATACAAACGGTTACCACAAAACCCATTAATTTAGTGGATTTTCTGATGAATGATATTTGAATTATAATATCATGGAAATTATGGACAGATATTTTTCAAAAATTTCTTGTATCTGGTTTGCATAATGTGTAAATTATGCAACCCGGATACTACGAGTAGATCTTCCCGGAATTCCTCACGACTGCCATCATATACCTGACTTAATCTACGATATACCTTTAGCATTCGAATTACATGCTCGATTAATATGCGCCTTTTTGATACATATTGGTTGTATTTCCTTTCAGTGTTAGTGAGTGATTCCCTACCCCTGTATGGAATTATTACCTTTGCGCCGGGTAGGAAGGCTTTCGTGTGAGTTCACCTGTGTCTAAATTTACGCATAACTGATCGCGACAGTTAATGTGATTTGTGCATAAGATTCCGGAAGACGTGAACTCATACAGTCTTTCATCCCCTGATATCCTGCATCTGCTATTACTGTTATCTTATCGGATGGTGGTGTGGTTGATTCTTTTAGGGACTTGCCCCATTTGCCGCCAGGGGGAATATCATTCTTGAATATGCCATAATCGTGTCTTTTTCCCTCATATACTCCACTGACGTGAATTATCAGTCTTTTCTTGTTTGATGTTATCTGTACGTTATACGTGTGGGTTTTTTGTTTACCAGAGTACATTGCCCCCTGATTTTTTTCAGGACGCTGTACGCGTACATGTGTCCCGTCAGTCTTTATCTCCCCTCCGGCTCGGCCTGGAACAATTTCCTTAAAGTCGGGTGTTGACTTGATTTGCGATATTGCTTTTGCAACGGTATCGGCCGTTGGGATTATCTTGATCAGTCCCTGCTTTGTAAACTGGATGTAACGGCATGTGTTTGACTGGTTTATCTTGAGTATTGCAGCAAGAAGCTCCTGCTTTGTATTGCAGCGCAGGCGTATCAGTGTAACTAAGAGTACATGCCTGACCGGAAATTTGGTGTGAGTTCACCGGTGTCTAAATTTACGCACAACTGATCGCGACAGTTAATGTGATTTGTGCATAAGATTCCGGAAGACGTGAACTCATACGAAATTTGTTCACGAGACCGCGATCATTTGTAAGTTCTAAGAATCGCCGTACATCATCACCTTCCAGGGACTCTACGTATTCTGTGAATCTGGTTAGTATCCATTTGAACTCTTCCGGAGTGCATCCGGTCAGGGAATGAAGCTGATCCTTGCGTTCTATGATGTCATCGAGATTTGAAACGAGGGCATTCTTTGTTTGAGCTTCAAGTTTGCCACGCAGGTTTGTTACTTTGGCCTCGGACTCTGTGCGTGGCCGGTTGTACTCTATGACTAACTACTCCTTGGTGAGTTCTTCTGCTTTTGTATGAGTTCACGTCTTCCGGAATCTTATGCACAAATCACATTAACTGTCGCGATCAGTTATGCGTAAATTTAGACACAGGTGAACTCATACCTGCTTTTAGCATACCTGGCACTACAAAATTAGATCTTAACTTTTCTGTTTCACACGAGTCTGTTCAATAGTACGAAAAGTAAGTCCGCTTAGGATCCGGCGTACAGTAGCTGACTATTTCAGATTGCACAAGCCACGAAAGGCTATGGTAAAGAGAATAACAGAGGAATCAATAGTAAGACAGTGCAAAAGAGGCGTTGCCACAACCAAAATAGCTCAAGACCTAAACATCGCGAGTGGCAGTGAAATATATTCGCAATATGCATATGATGTTGCCACAACCAAAATAGCTCAAGACCTAAACATCAGTTCAAGACACGTACGAAGATTGTGAACCAGAGAACGGGAACGACTCAAGTAAAGATGGGCAGGCCCATGATACCAATCACCGCCACACAGATACGAATGGTAACTGAAGCATACAGCAAGGATCCCGCCGGAGTAGTACGTATTGCAAAGAGGCTTAGACATAATACATACCACGCAGTATATCGCATAATGAAAAAGAACGGTACGGCAGGATCATCACCTGCAAAGTCAGAGTGGGTACGCTATGAGCGTAAATATTCCAATGCAATGTGGCACTGGCATGTCATGAAAGATGAGCGCTTCAGGGGACTGGATCTCATAGATGATGCATCCAGGTGTATAGTCGGAGCGGCACTTTGAGCATGCAACCTCAGAGAACGCCGTTCTATTACTGAGACTGGCAATGAAACGATTCGGCGCCCCTGCATCTCGGATAACGGCGCGTGTTTCGTAGGACAATAGTGTGAGTTCACCTATGTCTAAATTTACGCATAACTGATCGCGACAGTTAATGTGATTTGTGCATAAAATTCCGGAAGACGTGAACTCATACGGACAATAAAGTGGCAAAAAGAACTGGAAACCCACTATTCTAGGAAGAACTGCTGGATCAAGACATCATACTAATCAATTCCAGGCCATACCACCCGCAGACAAATGGCAAACTGGAGCGCTTCCATAGAACGATTGAGGACGAGATATGGCATTATGACAGTCTCCGGGATTATGTGGACTACTACAATGAGAGAAGATTGCACTTCTCACTGGATATAGATAACGGCGAAACGCCGCTTCAGGAATAAAAAGGCGACCCAGACAATTAGGGCAAATGATGCAAAATGAATGGAGCGGGATGCCAATGACTAGCGGACCGACTTTTCATACATTACATTTCACACGAGTCTGTGTGGGAAAACCCATGATACTAGGTCAATTGTTCGTATCTAACAACTTGGTTTAGACGTGCAGGGTGGGAGAGGTGATTCTGCGCATACGGTCTATTATAGCATTTTTATGATACAATTTCCATTAAACATTGGCTATATAGATTCCTGCGTTATGGGAACGAGGCGAGTTACGCGCAGTATACGCGTCCTTTGCAAACTGTCATGCATTACAAAATACTTGCGCATTCCCATATGGACCGGAGTGACAGCGCCGGAGAGAGCATGCAATTTTGGAGCGTAAGGGCTGGTACCGGTTTATCGTGAAAATGCGCAGTACTGGAATGCGGTATCACTCACAGCAATAATTAAGTGGCAATATTGTAATTTTATCACATGCAGTCTGTTATACTGGCTGGCGGTTTGGGTACGCGTCTACTGCCATATACCATGTTTCTACCCAAACCAATGCTGCCCCTAGGGGAAAAACCGCTTTTGGAGCACCTTATAGAATGGAATGTCCAGCATGGCCTGGATGATATAGTCATATGCATAAGCTATCTGGGAAGGCTTATCGAGAACTATTTTGGTAATGGGGGGGAATTTGGCGTATCCATACAATACGCGAGATCCAAAAAACCGTTAGCTACCGCAGGTCAGCTTCATACGGCTCGCGATCTATTGGATGATACCTTTGTGTGCATGTATGGGGATTCTCTGTACGACTTTGATTTGGGCAGTATGATAAATGCCCATAGACACAACAGTGCATTCATCACCATGGCTTTGCACCGTCACACATCAACTATACCATACGGTGTAATAGATACACATGCGGATGGCAGTGTACTGAGTTGGCGCGAAAAACCGAAAATCACAAACCAGATAAACGCGGGCTGCTATGTAATGGAGCCTGATATAATGAAGCACATACCAGCAGATGTGCCTTGGGGTATGGATGCCGTTATAAAATCCACCATGAATGATGGCAGCAAGGTTTACGGACATGTCTTTGAGGGCGACTTTATAGATGTGGGAACACGCGATTCCTACGATACGCTGAGCCAAAAGTATAGGGAGAGGCTGAAAAATGTATGATAAATCCAAGAATGGGAGTTATACACAGGTGCCGGACAATCATAATATCGTAATACGGGATATCATTTCACAGGATATAGACAACGGTTTCCTGGAATCACTGGATTCATTGCGTACCGCAAGCAGTATGGACAAGACTCGCGCTAGGTCAATACTCAGTGGAATAGAGAATGACCCCAATCACATAATAGCTGTGGCATCCATATCTGATATGGTGGTGGGTACGGCTACCCTCTTGATAGAACAAAAGTTTATCCACAACGGTGGACTGGCGGGCCACATCGAGGATGTTGCCGTAGCGACCAAGTATCGGGGCAAGGGTATAGGCAGCATGATTGTGGAGTACCTTTTAGCGGTTGCCTACAAAAGGGGCTGCTACAGAACTACGCTGGACTGCCAACCATACCTGATACCATTTTACACAAAAATGGGATTCAGGAGACACGCTGATACCATGCGTTATGATCATAACTAAAGATAGTCTTTCCTGCGTTTACGCGCTCTTGTACGAAACAGCAGGGCACCAAATACCATCACCGGTACTGACACCGCCATGAACAGCGGGGGTGAGATGTCTGTGGCAGTGGTCACGTATGTGGGGTGTATGGAGTCCACCAGTGTATTACAATATGCCATGCCTGCCAGCAGGGCTCCTCCACCTCCGATTATCATGGAACCGGCAAACCGTGAACCATATCTTTTAGATAACAAGAATGACACCGCGGCCATTATGGAAGCGGGAGCCACTCCGATGGAAATGAACTGCAGTATCTTGGGATCTGGCTCAAATATTATTCCCGACTCTATATCTTCTGGAGCCTGTAGCATGTAGTTGTATATGGTTGCCATCTCCCCCACAAACAACACAAAGAGCCCTAGACTGGCTACTGCTATCCACTTTTCCATGGCCATTATGCTATAATACGTTGGTTTCTAAATAAACCATTAAGTCAATCTACTCCTACTATGGATACAAGCTCACTGCGCCCTGCCGCGCTGAGTCTCTTGACTACCTCTTCCGGCGACACATCACACAGGGATATGCCAAAACCGTGCAGCAGGCTTGGTGATACTGGTGTCGATGGATATACCTCTATGTGCCAATGCAACTGAATGCGGTTCTTTGGTGGAAGACGCAGAACCAGGCTGTATGGGGCGTTATCCAGTATGGTGGCAAGACCCTTCAATAGGGCAGTCAGTATGAGCGCCAAGTCCTTGATCTCCTTCTGGCTTATGGAGAGAAATCGGACTCCGTGTCTCTTGGGAGCTATCCAAAACTCGTAGGGAAACGAGGGTGACCATGGGCAGAACGCAATAAAACTACCAGCCTCCAATATGTGGTTGTTTTTTTCTGTACCTGGTTTGATCATCTGGCATACATGACAGACGTCTAGGTTATTCTTTGCAATGTTGGCCATCTTGACCTCGTCAGTTATCGTCAATGGTACATCCTTGAACGTGACTACGTTCAGGTGTGGCACACAGCTGAAAGCGCTCATGTCTGCGTATATGGCCACATACTTGACATGCCTTCTTTCATACAATGATTCCACGGTATTCTGGGCTGCTACCAACATGTTTGTCCATTGTTGTTGGTCATCTATTCTGTCATCGCTTCCTGTCACCGTTAGCTCATAATGGTGACCAAAAGCGGGCTGGCTGGACATGGGGGCATCAGTGTACGTCTCCTTGGAATTGGTGGTGACTATTGGGTTACTACTTTTGTGAATTAGTATGGTATAGTCGTTCTCTCTTCCAAAGGCGTTGTCCATCTTTTGTATATTGCCGTCCCTGTAGATGAGCAATTGTGCAGGCTCGTCCGTATCCGACTCCTCGTCATAATGTCCCCTTATGATGGCAGTCTTCTTGTTTATGTGATTCTTTCGCATTAAACTCAATGGTATCAAGCATGCCGCGTGGTTGAAAAATCTTTGGAGAGAATTTTCACATACCCCATTCCATGTTATCTGTGTGATTTCATATCTTCCGCAATCATATGATGGATGAGTCTGGGCATTGCTCAACCTGTCTATCGTACCCTTCTGTGGTGCGCCGTGCTCTTACACTGGTTGACGCTATACGCACAAATCATGCAATACTCCAATTGGTATGTGTTATGTGTATCTGAGCAACAAGTACGGTAATCATTCCCGCGTGACTAAGACGTTAACTCATGATACTACTGCTGGAAAATTTTATTATCTTTCATCACCTAAATTTTCCACATGCAAAATGCGGAGAACGTACAAAATCCTGTCATGGAACAGCAACAGAGGCTGCTTGTGATATGTGTTGACAGGGATAATGATGTGGGGGACAAGGCCAACATAGAAACTCCGGTGTTCGGCCGCGATTCGTGTATTGAGGCTGCCCAGAGGTTGGCCCTGGAGGATCCCGAGGACGCGGACTCCAATACAATATTTGCCGCGATAAAGACTTATGAAGACTTGGTAAGCAAGGGATATACCGCCGAGGTGGTCACCGTGGCCGGATCCGCAGATAGGGGTGTGGTTGCGGATGAAAAAATACTGCGCGAGGTAAAGGAGCTCCTGACAAAGTTTCCTGCCACCGGTGCCATAATCATATCCGATGGGGAAGATGATGAATCTGTCATACCTGTAATACAGGGTGTCCTTCCAATAGTTTCAGTTAAACGGGTGGTGATGAAGGTAAGTCGTACCGTGGAGTACTCCTATGCTGTCCTGGGTAAGTATCTCAAGATGGTGGCATACGACCCCAAGTATTCCAAGTTCTTTCTTGGATTGCCCGGCATCCTTTTACTCATAGGTGGCATAGGTAGCATATTCGGATATACTGCGGAAATATTTGCGGTTCTTGTGAGTGTGCTGGGTGGGGCCTTTGTTATACGCGCCTTTGATGTGGACAGAACCCTTTCCAACTGGACCAAGCCCACCCCCACGGGATTTGTTAGAATGTTTGCATTAATTGGCGGAGCCGTGTTGATACTGTCCTCTGTACCTGCCGGGCTTACCGCCCTGGATCCTGCCATATTCTCGTCCCAGATAGACGTTGTGTCTGCAATGACTGACAGGGTGATACTGGGTCAGTTCGTGGCCGGTGCACTCCCAATACTGTGGGTGGGGATGGGCGCCATACTGTCTGGAATGCTACTTAGCAATATAATGGCCGGTTCCCACCGGCAAATAGGCGACATCCTGCGACTGGTGGTACTTGTATCACTATATCCCGCTGTGCACCAATTCACCAATATTCTCGTATATGATGAGAGCTCCTTTTCTCTCATATTGCCCATAATGGGTGGCCTGGGAGTGACCGCGGTGGTGGCCACCATACTCTTCTGGAGAAACCGCCGTAACAGAACAGTGGATAACGAAAGCTGAATAACCGACACTTGATCACTGGATTGTAATGGGCAGACTGCGGGATCTTATTCTACGATACTCCCGATTATACGATGTATATGCAAGGCGCCTTGAGCGGGAAATTCTGGGCGATGACATACCCGGTCACATAGCAATAATACTGGACGGAAACAGGCGGTGGGCCAAACGTCATATGAGTCAAAAGATGAAGGGACACTTTCAGGGAGCAGACGCGGTGGAGAATCTGTTGGAGTGGTGCAAGGAACTGGATATTCGCATTGTTACACTATACGTGCTCTCCACCGAGAACCTGTCCCGGGAGGGTGATGAGCTTTCATACCTGTACCAGCTAATAGAGCGACGGCTGTCCAAACTGTATCACGACCCTCGCATACACAGGGATCGTATGCGAGTGCGGTCCATAGGGAAGACAGATATCCTTCCCGAATCTCTTCGAGACATACTGCATAGACTGGATGATGCCACTATCGACTATGATATGCGCTACCTTAATGTCGCGCTAGCTTATGGGGGGCAAAGCGAGTTGGTGGATGCCATAAAAAAGATTGGTGCCAAGATAGTGAATGGTGATTTGAATGTAAATGACATAAGCCCCAGCATTATAGAGTCCCATCTGTACACGTCATATCTGCCACAACCGTCCCCGGATCTCATACTTCGTACATCCGGCGAGCAAAGACTAAGCGGATTTCTGCTCTGGCAGAGTGCATACAGCGAGCTGGTATTCATGGACATACTGTGGCCTGATTTTAGGAAGATTGATCTTTTGAGGGCTGTACGAATATACCAAAAGCGACGGCGACGAATGGGCAAGTAGGCGTATTCTCATGCCAGAGTGGTATGTGGCGAGTATATGGCCAGAGACTTTTGGCAGTCACTATACCAATTTAAACGGGATGCGCACATTCCGTATCATGGAAGTATCGGCGGGAGTTGTGCTAATCAGGAAGGAGAACGGAGTAAACCTCTTCTTGCTGCTACAGTATCCTTCGGGACATTGGGACTTTATCAAGGGCCATAAAGAGAATGGTGAGACCGATATACAGACCGCCATTAGGGAGTCCGAGGAGGAGACCGGTATTCGCGACATACAGTTTCTGGACGGATTTGCAGAGCGTATACAATACGTGTACAAGAACAGGCATCGTCTAATACACAAGCGTGTGGTATTTCTGCTGGGCATTACAAATACCGCGGAGGTCAGTTTGTCTGATGAGCACCTGGAATTCCTGTGGACCGACTATGAGCAATCCGTACAACAGGTTACCTTCGGTAATGCCCGCCGTGTACTGTCCCGGGCTCAGGAGTTCCTGCGTGAGCGCAATATGCTATAGTGCCGTGACTTTGGTATAGAAAATTAAGGAATTATATACATGGGTTACCTGTATATTCTCTTATATTTGCATAACTATTCCCAACTTTGTAAACACGTATTCGTGTTATCGGGTGTAGTTCGTTACACTAATCCTGCGCCTCTTTCACCTTGGCATTCAATCCTGTCGCCATTCATGGTGGGTTCCGCACACAATCGTTCCCTGATGTAATCCAAGTTCGCATCCGGCCTCAGCCGCTCCAACATCACATCATCCATGGCTGTGCTGGATTCATCCTGCCACAGGTTCATAATGATATCGAATGGTTCCTATATCTGCCGAGAACCAGTATGAGTTCACGTCTTCCGGAATCTTGTGCACAAAAGAACCGGTTCTGTATGAGTTCACGTCTTCCGGAATCTTGTGCACAAAAGAACCGGTTCTTTAACTGTCGCGATCAGTTGTGCGTAAATTTAGACACAGGTGAACTCATACGAGAACCAGCCTGACAGAATTACCAAGTTTGAATAATTCTCATACGTCATGCAGAACCGTTCCCATTTCACACCAGTGGCCGCGGTCATGGGAAGAATAATTCCAAGATATCCCCGTCTATTACATGAATCACCCGGATCAGGGTTCAAGTTACACACCCAGCTTGAAAATCTGAATTACAAGTACATTCAATCGAAAGATCACGACTTTCTTTGGCATTACACGCTGACAACGCCAAATACATAGAACGTGGGAGAAACCTCCTAGTTCAGTACTACCCTGCATGGATCAAGATGAACCATGCCAAGGAGGGGCGCCCCCTTGCGCGGATGCTCTGAATTTCGTGTCCATAAACTTGGATCTCCATGACATTGGGAATGCTTCAGAATCAATCGTTCATCTACGTCACTAAGACGAATCCAGAATGGTGACCTGCTCGGATCCAGACAAGCTAATGACTATGGTTCTGGACTCCCACAGTCCAATCGCGGCGAATAGATACAAAGACGCGTATTCATAAAAAACACACGTGCAAGAAATGCAGTCGTGGTTACGGACGACAGTACCGGCGATGCAGAACCGCATGCTGAATCAAATATCTACAAACACAAGGATCAGGTGGAACTAATATCCGGAACCGGGGTTCCCCTATCCAGGTGAGTTGCGTAGACTAACGGTAATTGTTATTAACTCTACAAGGAACGTACTAAATTATGGGAGGACGAGAAACCACAATACTATTTGGTATGGTTGCCATAGCTGCCTTGGGAACGGTTATGACTGTATATGCTCAGGACACAATATCCGGACTTGAGGTAACCGGTACGTCCGATGGCGCCACCATGTCATGGGATAGATATGATAGAATGGAAAATTACGTGGTTCGTGTTGATGATACACATGGCCAGCGAGTAATGGTGACACATACAAGCGGAATCTCATATACGATAACCGGCTTGGCGTCCGATACCTCATACCAGGTATCGGTCCGGCTCAAGGGTGACTCGTCGGTAAAATCAGATACGATAACCTTTACTACACTTTCTGATACCTCATCCAAAATAAATGACGATGATAATACCTCTGCCAAGATAACATTGTATTCTCCTGAAGTCACCAGTGACGGTGCCTCCATATCCTGGGATAGATATGATAGAATGGATCGATATGTTATACGAGTCTTGGATAGTAACGGTGACAGAGTACAGGTCAAGCAGGCTACAGGAACCTCATACATTATAACCGGCCTGGAATCCAACACCTCATACCAGGTATCTGTCCGGCTCAAGGGTGACACTTCCGTACAATCTGATACAACAACCTTTACCACGCTTGGTACGGGTACAGGCAAGATAGCACTGAACACAATTAGATCCACCAGTGACGGTGCCTCCATATCCTGGGATAGATATGATAGAATGGATCGATATGTTATACGAGTCTTGGATAGTAACGGTGACAGAGTACAGGTCAAGCAGGCTACAGGAACCTCATACATTATAACCGGCCTGGAATCCAACACCTCATACCAGGTATCTGTCCGGCTCAAGGGTGACACTTCCGTACAATCTGATACAACAACCTTTACCACGCTTGGTACGGGTACAGGCAAGATAGCACTGAACACAATTAGATCCACCAGTGACGGTGCCTCCATATCCTGGGATAGATATGATAGAATGGATCGATATGTTATACGAGTCTTGGATAGTAACGGTGACAGAGTACAGGTCAAGCAGGCTACAGGAACCTCATACATTATAACCGGCCTGGAATCCAACACCTCATACCAGGTATCTGTCCGGCTCAAGGGTGACACTTCCGTACAATCTGATACAACAACCTTTAGGACTACAAAATCGGTCGGCGCACCCAAGTTCACCAGTTCCATAGGCAATATAACAATGGAAGAGGCCCAGGTCCGTATCATAACCTTGAATGCGACGGATCCCAATGGTGATTCCTTGGTATATAGAATCACAAACCAGGACGATTCCCCCACGCCCGTTGTTTTTTACATAGATGATGACAAGCTGTATCTTGTTGCTACCAGACATGAATCTGGCACATACAAACTGCGTGTTACAGTGAGTGATGGAACGAATATAGACAAGGACGACTTTGTGCTTACCATAAATGATGGTGCCATTCCGCCTCCCTCCATTACTAGAATAACAGATACTACTATAACTATACAACTCCCCAGTGAGGACGACGACCCGCGTTGTGTAGCTGCCTATGCCATTTCCTATATTCCACCTAAGTTCGCGGTTGGTGTTCAGACAGAGTCCGGGGAGCCTATTACAATAACGGACCTAACACCTAGCACAGTTTATGATGTCACCGTATACAACAGATGTCACAGTTATTATTTGAGCCACTTCACGTTTACGACAACGGATAATCCTTCCTAACACATATCTGTGGAGTACAAAAAAGGCTATCTGTAGGCGGAGACTTATGAATATCGTCCTGTCCTAGTTGTATCATTATGGGTCGCTAGTGGGGTCTCCTGTATGGTCCATTTTCAGTATCTTGCATTGTAACCGTTAAGGTTAGGTACAGGATATGCATTAACGTTGGTAATACTATCCCGGATGGAGTAGTCCGTATTCCAAAGAGAGTTGCATTCACACCGTACCCATTTACGCTGTTCTGACTGTATGATATGTAAGCAGGTGGCCAGCCATCCTATTATCATGGTTATCGTATCCAACAGCCTTATGTTGAGCCGTCCGGTAAACTCGTTCATCGATGTATTGCGTAAACATGATAGAAGACGCCGTAAACCCCCGTTTTAGTAAAATTTCAGAACGACTCGAATCAATGGTGTAACATATGGCGGACATATTCCCCAGCGCTATGCTTCACGCTCATGATTTTTCAATGACTTGTAAGCCGTGTTTTCGTCAGTGCATTTGGTGGTATATGCCTAGGCATTCTCTTATCAAGGCGGGCCGCAGTCGTTTTCGGGAGCGGTTTGGCGTGTATTGTTCCAGTCTTTTATGCCGACAACCGCGGTTTTGTTCGCGGTTCCCTTCCTCATCTCCTTGCCGCCGATGTACATCTCGTCCATCCATCTTGTAATCTGGACTGACTAGCGTTCTTCATTACTCCCTCAAACGATGTACTAGGAACCACGCCGATTTCTGTGTGATGCCCAAGTCGCGGTACAGTTTCATACCGGAGACGACTTTCAGGTTTGTGGCTAACAGGCATGTTACTATCGACCAATTCTGGTTGGACTTTTTTTTAAGAGTCCCCTGGTAACTAATTTTGGACTGCTGCATAATGGTCCCGTACTTGACGCTAAAGAACCGGTTGCATTCTATGCATCGATGTGGCATCTTTTTGTGAGCGGACTCGCAAGTCGTGCTAGAGCCGCAGTGGGGGCATTTGCTTCCGTCCTTCCAGATTTTCGACTCAAACCATTTCGTCATCCGGGAACATGCAGAATAATTCTCCTATTACCTGTTACATAGTATATCAAGGTAATCCATGCATATGGTTCTCGAAAATTCATACACCGAATTTAATCCATGCAGATGATTCCTGGTATACAAGAACAGGATGGCAATAATTCAGGTCATGCCGGGAGTGTGTGTTTGTCTATATCCACAGGGCGGCTAGCGAGAATACAATTGATGATACGAGTGTATGGTGGAATATTCCAATGTATCTTGTGAACCCAAAAACTATGGCTGGGAAAATATGCCATACATGAAATGGCGACCGTGATGAGCAAACCAAAGTAAAATAATATCGGCTCTAGAGTCACAAGGTATGGGTGGACTAGTCTTGGAAAGTTCGTTTCCTCGCAATGAAGGGGAACTCTGGCATTGCCATCTTGCAAGAGTATGGGAGTATATTCTGGCTGGTGACGCGTATTGCGTGCAATGTATCTACAACATGTCTACTACACTTTACAGCGATATACTTTTACCAATGGATGGCGTAGGTTGGCATGCCCAGAGACGCCATATATTTGGGTATGGCAAAAGAGATGCCCCAAAGGTTACAGTATCTTACCAATCGGTGTATTATACACTGCCCGTCTGTAGCATAGTCATTACCATAATTACTACCCATGATATAGTTGCATATTCATCAATTCATGGCATTTCATCATATACTAGAGGCGGGTCTTGTCTGAGACCAAACTGCTGGTGTACTTACCATAAGGTCATACACATGTCGGCGCAGGGTAGATGGGGCAGTGTATCATGATCATACAAGATACATTAAGCCGGGAGGAAAAGGTACTGTCGCAGAATACTGTGGGGATATACCTTTGCGGTGTAACAGTTTATGATGATTCGCACATAGGTCATGCCCGGACCATTATAGTCTTTGATGTTCTGCGTCGGTACTTGGAGCATATGGGTCATGCCGTACGTATGATACAGAATTTCACCGACGTGGATGACAAAATCATACAGCGGGCTGCCACGGAAGGGGCAGAACCCCTTGAGCTGAGCGCCCGGTATATCAACCGGTATCATCAGGACTTTGACGCCCTCAACGTCTTGCGGGCTACCGCCTACCCGCAAGCATCTGAGCACATAACGCAGATAATCTCGCTTATATCGGAGCTTATAAAGTCGGGTCACGCATATGATGCTAGTTCCGGTGTATACTACTCGGTGGGTTCATTTCCCCAGTATGGCGTACTGTCTAAGAAGGATATGACCCAGATGCTGGCAGGTTCCCGGGTAGATCTGGAGCATGACAAAAAAGACCCCGCAGACTTTGCTCTATGGAAAAAAACCGGAGAACCTCCATTTTGGGATAGTCCGTGGGGGACGGGACGTCCCGGATGGCATATAGAGTGCTCTGCCATGAGCCTTCAATACTTGGGCAAGCAGTTTGAGATACATGGCGGTGGGAGGGATCTAATATTCCCGCACCATGAGAACGAGATAGCCCAGAATCATGGCTACTCTGGACTTCAGCCCGCCCATGTCTGGATGCACACGGGAATGGTTACGATATCGGGCCAAAAGATGTCAAAGTCGCTGGGCAATGTCAAGACAGTTAGGACACTATTGTATATGTGGGGTCCCAACGTACTCCGTCTCTTCTGCCTGTCGGGTCAGTACCAAAAGCCAATAGACTATACCCCTGAATTGCTAACGGAGTCTCTGGCATTGTGGAGGCGCCTGGAGACGTGCTACCATACACTGGAGCAGACCATTCCAGGAGATGCTGACGGGGATGAAATCTGGCTGGACACATTTGAGAGGCGCCTCTCTGAGGACTTGAATACCCATGGCGCCATAGCGACAATGATGGAGATGGCCCGGGAAGTGGGTGAGCGGGCCGCCCGAAAACAGCTGGACGGGGGCATCGCGGCGTCTTTGCATAAACAGTTACAAAAAATGCTGGGTATTCTTGGATTAGTTGTGGCCCCAATTCCAGACATGGCTAACATGATGAATATGGTTAAGCAGAGAGAGGAATGCCGCCGGGCTCGAGACTATTCCAGCGCCGACTCCATCCGGGACAAACTAAGGCATGCCAACGTGGAGCTGCTGGATTACCGGGGTCGCACACTGTTGGTATACCATGAGCCCATACCCGGCGAGAATGCTGTCTGAGTGTGAACGCAAACCCCATTGCCCTGCTCTGGTCAACTGAAGCTGGCATAGCTTGTTGACAGAATATCCCCCAACTCCAGAAAAACACTGTATACATTTTGGCACTTCCGCACTATTGTACATATAGCGGTCACCATAAGTCTTTGAGAACATGGCACCTCGTTCCTAGACAGTACATGGCTTGTATGAGTTCACGTCTTCCGGAATCTTGTGCACAAATCACATTAACTGTCGCGATCAGTTGTGCGTAAATTTAGACACAGGTGAACTCATACCATGGCTTTGGATTGTCACCATTATTCCCGCCCTGACGCCTCCGGACGACACGCTCTGCCGCCCCATACAGGGAAACCAGTTACTAAACGCCGCGTTGATATCGGCGTGAAATTCCTGGTTACATATTGAAAGTGTCACTAGTTGATCGTGATTTGTCGTCAACGTGTCCACACACGTGACGGGTCTGGCTTGTGTATTTCGCCGGCACAGCCGCAAATTCAATCCCCAGTGCCTCGCACTTTTGTACTACTTTCCGGCGGAACTCGCCTACCCGGTTCTCGCGCATGGAGCGGTTCATTGTTATTTTGTGGTTCCCGCCATTACTGGTCATTGATATCGGCGATAAATCATCTAGTACTACCTTGCCCACACCTTTGGTGACCGCGTGGACTATTCTATTCGTGGAGTCGTTCGCAATGTTGTTGGCTTTCTGTCGTAATTGAGTGACTTGTTTCTCGATCTTTCGCTTCCTGCGCTTACCTTTTCGCGTTCTAATACTCTGGAGTGAGATAATCTCCCGCAATATGGAACGATGTATCATGTTATGAATAATCGTTCTACCATTCGTGTAAGCTGTTACAGCTAGATGTTTCCCGCCGACATCCACGCCGCGAACAACGCTGGTTGGTACATGTTTTGGTGGTTTCTCCCGTATATTGATGTGAATCTCGAATTGACGCTCCCTACTATTGGTTACTCGTTCCACTATCTTGAATGTACCTTGTCAAATACAAAGAATTCTACCTCAGGACCCCTCCCTACTATTGGTTACTCGTTCCACTATCTTGAATGAGTGCATGTCCAAGGAACGATCGATTATTTTGGTTGTTCTCACCATACCAATACCCGGCAGGTATAGTTCGCGAGAACCGCGCCTTATCGGCGGACTCACACATTACTCTATCATTGTCACGCCGGTGTGGTATGTAATTAGAATGATCCTCGTACGCCCGCCTGCACGCGACAGACGCCTGTAATATGGCACTTCGGCCATAGTTAGAGGGTAACTCGCGCACCCACTCCAGATCAGGGCGCCACTTTGTCAATTCCAGGAACAAATATTCCGGTACACCAGCGGCCTGAACGGCTCTATCCAGATCAGGGCGCCACTTTGTCAATTCCAGGAACAAGCCATTCTTGTTGGACTGGTAAATCGTCCCCTGATAGCCGTTCTAGAATGCGGTAGCTGATTCACGTATAATGAATCACAGACCATATGATGACTTGGCGGACTCGTTCTTATTCTTGACCTTGGCCGGATCATGCTTCAATTCAAGAGTGGTTCCGGGTATGTAACAACCACCCAGCGTGATCTCGGACACCGCCCTGTCATATACGTAATCGGATGTGTGTCCAAATATCTTGGCGCGCCGGGAGAATTCACTATTATTTTTCAACAGTATAACGACAGTCCGAATTATGTCCTCCATCATATGGTGGTTCTATAAAAGTACGGTCCTATACCTGGCAAAGACTTATGGTGGGCGCTATACGAGGCAGGGATTGCGTACGACAAATGTAGAATCTGATAGTTGTTATATCATACCCGTCACCCATTTCCTGGCCTTTGGGCTTGATGCATTGACGGCGCAATACTTCCCTGAAAGGCAGGTCACGCCATTATAGGGATTTCTTGATTCGGTCCATGATCATTTTTCTTTGTCGTTCTCTTATGGCCTGCCTTGTCTCTTTGGGATGCAGTGAGTAGTAACCGGTCTCATTCGGCCTATACATAACATAAGCCCACAGCATATTCAATACGCCTCTCTTGCTTATTCCCGACCTGTGCAGTAATAAACTGGCACACCGATAAAGCACAAATAATGGATGATAGTCCATGGCTCGCATTGCCTGGCCCCACTCATAAAAGCCGTGGCTGTGGCCAAGCTGGTCTATATGTTCGTACGTGATGTCGTTCCAGACTTTAACTGAATAACCCCCGTCAAGCGCCCTGTGAATTATTACTGACTCGTACCCGACTATTTCTGGACATTTCTCAAAATTCTCAAAAAACCACTCCTGTTTCACGACTCTTCCCGCCCCGTGTGGTGACATTGATTCTGTATCACCGTGATTCCCGCTTGCTATCACGATTCTTGGGTTCTTTTCCATGCGCTCAATGATTCGTTCCGTATAATTATGCCCCAGTATGGAATCCCCACTAACAATCAGGTGATACCCGAATGATTTGTCCCAGCACATGTTCCACAATCTGGGTAATCTGGAATAATCACGTGTCTTGCTACCCGTTTGTATGACTTGAATGATATCCGGGTAACTCGTTCTGAACGATTCCAGTATCTCGCCTGTTCCATCGGTTGAGCCATCCTCAACAACAATGATCTTGCCCGGCTTTAGAGTCTGGTTCACCAGACTGTCCATTACCATTCCAATAGTTCTCTTGCAATCCCGGACTGGTAGTATACAGTAGTAACCCCTCCCCCCCGTCATGGGATATCGGCACCGTAGTTCCTTAAAATGTATTGTAATGGATTTTGCTCCTGATTCATTCGTGCGATAATCCATGATATAAGACCGCGCCTTCCCTAATCACGCGATCCGTAGTGCGTGAATTTAGACTTCGGTGAACTTGTACAATTTTCGCATACTGCAAAATATTGTTCCCACAGTGTATGTCATTTAGTAGATGGCCGTGCCATATCTCGCAATATGCGGGGCAGTCTGGCCAGGTCGTAATTGGCAGGCAACCCGTACCGGTCATCCCCATATCCTTCACGAAAGGCATATCCGCCCAGAATAACAGGAACCCCACATCTGTCCGATAATTTATCTGCCAACCGCCTTGCCGAGGAGCGATTGTCATCTAAGGAGGTAGATATCATGACCACATGTGGCTTGTGTCTGCTTACAAAGGAGAGTATATCACTTGTAGGTGCAGGACCTGCCAGATTGTATACTGTAAAGCCGTGACCTGATAGATACAACTCCATAACGTCACAACCCATACGGTGCTTCTCGCCGGGCGGAATACATAACAGAATTTTAATCCGGGTGGCTTTCTTGGAGTTGTCTTTCATGAGCATCTTGATCATACTTAGTGCAGTGTTGCTGGCAATGTGCTCGGTTGCTATATCTATCTGACCATCTTCCCACTCCTGGCCTATACGATGCAATACCGGCCGCAATATCAATTCAAAGAATTCAGCATTACGCCTCAAGGACTTTACCACCTGCTCATATATTTTCATGACACCGTCCAGATCACCGTGTGTCAGGGAGTTGTATGCAGCATCCCGCGTATCGCCGGTCACATGAGACCGGCTTCCGCTCTTGGAGCCAAAAAAGTTCACTATATGCTCGTTTCTGTACTCCTCCGGCACATCCTGTAGTGTGACTCCGGAGGCGTTGCCCAGATATTTTAC
>CBDATR010000006.1:0-8490 GCA_965200155.1 Nitrosopumilaceae archaeon
TTATTATGTTATAGCTTTGTATACTGCTTGTGTGTGGTCAGCTGGTGGTTTCACAGTGTGAATTAGAATCCAGTTAATTGTACAAAGTTAGTCTACAGGTTTCACTATAGTTAATAGTCCTTTTCACGTAAGGTACTGAGGAATTTAATCTTGGGTCACATCGCATCCGGGATACGTTCTTTGCAACCGCAGTGGATTTTGCTATTAAGAATTCTATCATTTCTATCTGTCATATATAGTGCTGCAGTACAATCACTGTTCCTTTTATAAGAATTTTTGATGAAAAATTGAAACCTTTCACTATTGACTGATGCAAGTCCGGTGGGCTAATCCTTTTCCAGCACTGAGAAAGAAAACGGTGAGAAAGATGCCTAGATACTAGTTAGGAGAGTAGAAAGGTGGTGCTGAGAGACATTTTCTGGCAATCTACTGGCTAGCTGGTAGTCTATTCTAGCCTAGTTACTAGCTGGCAGTCTATTCTAACCTAGCTAGCTATTCTACTAGTTCATCCAGCTAGGTGTCTTTCAGGTAAAGCATACATAACACTTAAACATCTGTTCATCAACCATGAATACCTAGAGAAGGAGAGAGAGTGAACTAGTTATTACGTAGAATAGCTAGCAAGGCTAGAATAGACTACCAACTAGCCAGTAGATTGCCAGCAAATGTCTCTCAGCACCACCTTTCTACTCTCCTAACTAGTATCTAGGCATCTTTCTCACCGTTTTCTTTCTCAGCGCTGGAAAAAGCTTTCTCAGTGCTGGAAAAAGATTAGCCCACCTGACTTGCACCAGTCAATAGTGAAAGGTTTCAATTTTTTCATCAAAATTCTTATAAAAAGAATAGTGATTGTACTGCAGTGCTATGACAGATAGAAATGATAGAATTTTCAATAGAGTTCTATGGCAAAATCCACTGCGGTTGCAAAGAATGTACCCCGGATGTGATGTCACGCAAGAATAAATTCCTCGGTACCTTACATGAAAAGGACTATTGGTGGAATAGAAGTATTCTTGTGATGGAATTTACTGGACCATGACTTTGAGATTACTAAAATGACCATCCCATTGTAGTTGGCTGACTGGCTTTTGGACTGGACTTTACACTGTGTCCTGAGTATATGTTTCAACATGCTTACATGTACATGCTTATGTGGTGTATCATATTTGGGCCAACAGAACTGCCAAGTGTCAGTTATTTTTTTATTAGCTCTCGTATTTCAATGTTGTCAGAAGCACTGCATGTTATAGTCCCACATCAAAGATGTCATTTATTAGGTTACAATACCTTATCAATGGTGTGATCTCTACTTCCAGTGATTATCTCAAAGAAGTTTCAATATAAAGGACAATTCAATGAAGTTCTAAAGTCCATGCTGTATAAATAAGAGGAGCATGATACAGAAGATTATGCTATATTATTACCACTATAAGTATCCTTTTCCCATGTCACATGATGTCAGCAATACCACCTTTGTACCTCTTTATATGTACATGGCATTGTGTTTCTGAGATACCTGATACAAGGAGGTGTGTGATATAATTAGTATTATTTTCAAACTATCATGTTTTCTCACTGTGTATGGGGTGGGATTCACATTGTTTATTCTAAGGGACAGGTATTTTAAACTTTTAAACATTATCATGTAGTGCATTTGAAAATTTAAAAGGTTTCTCTATGAATATCATTATAATTATTACTCAACAGTAGGGTAAAGGCTATGATAATATCAATAGTATTGTGTTACTAGGCAAGTTGTCTAAATATGAAACAGTAGATACATGACTTTCCTAAGAGTTGCAACTCATTTTAAATTATCTTATAACCTATAACATGTAATAAGTGCTTACTACCTGTAACCAGAAAAAGCAACATGATATTATATTTGCAGGTCAAACTGAGCCACCTTCTAAAACAGTGTTCAGAAAAAATTATGGGTGTCTACATAGAGTTATTATTATGGATGGCATGCTTTGGTTTAATTAGAGGTGCACTATCATGAGAATAGTTATTCTTTAGCCAGTTTGATTTAAACCTTCGTTTACTGCTGTAGTTGCCTATCCACTATTTGGTGGGCTGCTAGCTTAGACTATCAATAGAAAACATGACCAGACATGAGCTGAAAAGCTCAAAGAAGAGAGAGAAGTAAACAAAAGGTCAATGGAGAGTGTACACAAAAGTGGTTTTAGTTCATTTGACATGACAAAGTAATCTACTGTGATATTGCATCTTTAACACTTTAATAAGTGAAAAATATAGGGGGGTGGGGGGGGGGGGGGGGGGGGGGGGGACAGAAGACCTGCATGAGGAGGCTTAGCTCCATCCCCCTCTCCAATTTACTTGTTAAATTGATAAAACTTGTAGCTACAAATCTGTGCTAAGTCATATGGCTTTGCAAGAACATGACCAGCTAAAAAAACAAGCTACTTTGCTCTTAAGTTGGCAGACTAGAGTTGGACAGACAAAATTTTCCTGAACAAAATATTTTTAAGTTGATATAATAGCTATGGAACCAAATTTCCTGGGGGGGGGGGGGGGGGGGGGGGGGGGAGTATCTCTCAAGATCCCCTCAAAGAGAGATCACTCTGTGTCTTGTTCCCAACCATCTTCAGTCCACTTCCCTCTCCCAATTTCTATGTATCTGAACCTCCCAATGGACACTTCACTTCTTTAAGTGTGTCATCCAGCTCACCATTGTCCATTCATTGCCTATGATACTAATACTAACCATAATCATCTCTATACTGACTTTCTATAGCTCAAGTACCTGAAGTATCTGTTTCCATTACTACGCCACTACAAGGCGATGAGGGAGATACATTGATGATAGTATGTGGAGCTATATCAGATGGAGACACACAAAATCCTTCCCCTATAGCTATCAGGAGAAATAGTGTAGTTTTCTCTGATGACAGATTGTCATCATATCTAAACAACACACATAAAATATACACACTGAATAGGCTAAATAGGAGTGATGATGGATCAATGGTACAGTGTACCTTCAGAGAACATGAGTCTTCAAGTGTCAAAATCATTGTGTATTGTGAGTTATGATAGTAGAGCTCTGTATGGAAGGCACTGGGACACAATTAATGTAGCCTATATATAGGGGCAATAGATATAATATAGGAGGACTTGAATGAGTTTCTGGGAGCAAACTTGTTAGAGCTAGCCCCCAGCAGGGCTGGAGCCAGCTCTTCTAGGGTGGTACAGCCATGCCATCTAAGGGAGTCTGAGGGCATGCACACTCCAGGATCTTGGTGTAAATTATATGCAATACCATGTACTTATGCTCTTTCAAAGCACAGCCAAAAGAATTTATTCATAAGTCTAAAAATCCTCTAAAAACAGTGGTACGGACATGGCCATATTAGCTGTAGTGGTGCCTCTGGCCATGTCCAGGTAATTTTCATGGTTCATGCCTCACATTTAAGTATCCTTTTTATTACACCAAACATGATAAGGTTAGAATTATAAAGGTAGCTATAGAGGGTATATACATTATTATGATAATCTTTACCCTTATCTATAGATCAACCCGAGATTATAAGTGGATTTATGGGTGGTGAACTGACTGTTGCAGAGATGGGATCAAGCAATCTTACCTTTGATATTAGTGCAAATCCAACTGCTGAAATTAATGTTGAACCAATGAGAGATATAGTAGTTGTGATGAATAATACTGTGAAATTTGTTTATTTAATGAGAGCTGACGCAGGTCCATATTCCATCAGGATTAGCAACAGACTAGGAAGTGTATTAGTAAATTTGACTTTGATTGTGGAATGTAAGTAACTTTGGAAATATTATTAGTAACTATAGGTACTGTCTAGTGGATTAATTTCACCTTCATCTTTATAATGGGGATCTAGAAAAATATTCAATTTCACCCACACAGTTAGTCTATACGTATCCTTCCTAATGTAAACCTCCGTTTTAGCTTTTTTTCACTTCAAGTAAGGTTTGTTGCTACAGGTAATCTCCTTTCAAATGGTGTGGAGGTGTTCAGAACACAATATCTGGCAGAAGTAGTCTTGCAATGTTAATTACTGGCCCAGGAAACTTTCTTTTATCCATTGGATACACCTTTTCACTGCCCTTATTGAACAGTTAGCAGTTTTACTATATTATTTATTGCACCATGACTATCATCTTTATCTGTAGTGTTGTTTTATGCATTTCTTTAGATGAACCATCTTCAACTGCGACATCTTCAGTTTCTTCAGGTATATTATTATACAGTCAGTATTATCTCCACCATTGGTTTAGCACAACTCCCAATAATCAACTTCACCCAGCCAGTTCACTCTGTGATTGTGGTGGCTATAGAGTTTGATGTTCAACCAAATAGTCACCATCAGTTATTGTCTTGTTATTTATTAGAAGATGAAAATATTTGCACCTTGACTATCATCTTTATCTATTGTGCTTATACATTTCCTTAGATGGACCATCTTCAACTGCAACAACATCTTCAGGTATATATTATACAGTCAGTATCATCTCCGCCATTGGTTTAGCACAACTCCCTTTACATTATTATCAGCTTTACCCAGCCAGTTCACTCTGTAATTATGTGGTGTATATAGCAGCTATAAAAGAGTGTGAAGTTCGTTGTGTTCATTTGTTTCAAACCAAATAGTCACCATCAGTGTTATTTATTAGAAGATGAAAATGTTTGCACCATGACTGCACCATGACTCTCATCTTTATCTGTTGACTTGTGCATTTCTTTAGATGGATCATCTTCAATTGCTATGACATCTTTGGGTATGATAGTAACTAACACCATTGGTTTAGCACAACCACCTTTACATCATAGTCTCTACAAATTTCAGTTCACTCTGTGATTATGTGGTGTATATAGAAAGTTTTTACTTGTCTCAAATCAAATACAGTCACCATCATTAACTTTAGGACTGGACTCTATTTTCCAGAGTCTAAATGTATTTCTATCCCTAGGTGTGTGTGTGTGTGTGTGTGTGTGTGTGTGTGTGTGTGTGTGTGTGTGTGTGTGTGTGTGTGTGTGTGTGTGTGTGTGTGTGTGTGTGTGTGTGTGTGTGTGTGTGTGTGTGTGTGTGTGTGTGTGTGTGTGTGTGTGTGTGTGTGTGTGTGTGTGTGTGTGTGTGTGTGTGTGTGTGTGTGTGTGTGTGTGTGTGTGTGTGTACTAGCCTTTGATCTTTTCACTTGATTTATTGTATTGTTGTTGTGTTATCTTGTAAACATCAAAGGATGAAATGTACTATGACTATTATCTTTATCCAATGTCTTTATGCATTTCTTTGTAGAAGGACCATCTTCAACTGCAATATCTTCAGTTTCCCCAGGTATTAACAAAGTATCTCCTCCATTGGTTTAGCACAACCCCCTTTACATTATTATCCCTATGAGCTTCACCCAGCCAGTTCACTCTGTGATAATGTGGTGTATAGAGACTGAAGTTCATAGTTGTGTCAGAATGTCACTGGTGACTGAAATAGCATTGATTTTGCAGTGTGCAGTACATTATGAATATGAATAAAAACAGTCTGTGTGTTATCTATTAGTGCCATTAGCTAGTAGTGGTGGTAATCTTGTTATAAACACTTTTTTCTTTTTAATAGTGTCGCTTTCACACCTCCTGACTGTCCTTCTGCCACTCTCTCTATATCCTCTTCTATGAACTATAGCTAGTGTTAGACACAACTCTCTGTATCCTCTTCTATATACTATAGCTAGTGTTACACATAAATATTTATTTGTAAATTTGGTACTTTGAACTTGTCAAAATATTCATAACATACAGAATGATGGATGTATGGTGCATAAATTACACAGTAATCTTTAACAAGACCATGGCATGTCTAAATAGTTGTCTGTAGCTAACTTACAGTAATACTTGTTATTATAACATTATTCCATGATAACAGTTAGATGATATCACGATCATTATCATACTAATGCAATAGGACATGGCTAGCTAATCACCAAGGAAGAATATCTTTCAAAGGCAATGGAAGCTTTGATGTGAAGTTACCACTAGTGGCAAGCCATATCTGGTTTTGCCAATTGGCACCAGAGCTTACATTGAGTAACTTATTACTGATAAAGTGCCCCAGTGGACAGAAGAGCTTAAAGCTGTTGGCCACTATAGTTACAAGTAATAGGGAAAAAAATTATCCTAAATAAAAATGGGTTGCCAGTAAAACATTTTCTTGCAGCCACACATCTCATAACAGCTTACTTTACGTACAATCTCTTCTTAGCTTTATATAGCTAAGCCATTGTGCAAGAAATCTTTGGCAGTTAATGTAGGGATTTGTTGGCTGCAAGAAAATGTTTACTGGCAACCATTTTTATTTAGGATAAATTCACTTGTTTGCATTCCTTTTTTTTTTATTAGAGGAGGTAGCTAGCTTGTATAACTCTAGAGCAACAATGTGACTGTAGTTTCATTACACAGTACAAACACAAAATCTCCACCACAGCTTCTTTGGCTACACCCTCTTTGGCTACACCCTCCCCATTATTAAGGTTCAAGTTTTCAATGTTCTGTATGTAAAAGTATGCATAGTTCTGAGTTATGAAGTGCCCCCACACAGGTGTTTGTGTAGTTACATTTTTGCCAACATGTTATTTTAGCTAAATAGTTTAAGTTGCATTCCCATTAGCATCAGAGTGCACTCTGACCCCAGGCTATGGGACGAGGACCAAAGAATGCATGGTAGCCTAACCCTTGAGAATAGTGAACAATTTCACCTTCCACCATCAGGCTCCACCATGCAACATGTACTTGGTGCCAATGGTGGGGGCTGGGAAGCATTCATAACTACCAGTGGCTTAAGGTCTTTGTTGTGCTGTGAATATTAGCAATAACCACCAGTGCAGCATCAACGGCTTAACCACTAGTGCAGCGCATCTAGGTTGTTGTGGAGAAGCCAGGCTGAACTACCAGTGCAGCATCAATAATTGAACAACCAATGTAGCATCTAGCTAGCTGGAAGAAAAAGAAGAGGAGAATCCCTTTCCAGGCTGCAACAGTGCAACACAACAGTTATAGCTAGCTAGAGTAAAACACAACACTAACCATAGGCATTGTTAACTCACTTCCAGAACTTCATGTGGCACAATTGGTGCAGTAAAATGTGCTCTGAACACTACTGAGCTGTCCAGGGGAGTCGAAGCAGAACAGTCAACATAGCATGTCTCCAACACTAGACACGCACAGGAGTCTCAAGATCACACGACCCTTTACCAACAACAATGGCATAAGTAAGTAGCTCTAGGTACAACAGAAAACAAACAGCAAAAGATCACTTTAGAAGCTCCGTTCTATCTATTGGTACCAAACTTACTGAACCCACTATAGCCAGTTCTTCAGTATGCTTATGATGTGATGAACAACCAGAACAAAAGTAGTTTTTTTGGTTTCTGTTTTCTGGGCTTCTGTAGAGAGTTAAGAGCTGTGCTTTGGCACACTACATATTGGTAAGGCTTTCTATCCTGCGGAGGGATTTTAGAAGATTCTAGCCAGATTTGGCAGAGTTATTGTAGTTTGTACTACTGTATGACCCTTGTCCTGTCAACCCTACATAGGGAGTGCTAATGCACTTCCTGCCAAATAGATCAAAATGCCATATGCTTCACATTCGACCTCACACTCAGCCTTCAGTCACAGGCTTACTTCAAGACAGCAGTCTCACTTGGTTAGGATGACTCCAGGTATTAACTACTTTCTGGGGCTATTGGGCAGGATGCTTAACCGACCAATAGATTACCATCTAATGATGATAAAAGAAACCTCCTTGCTCTGCCGACCAGACATGCTCTGACCAACCCAACAGTAGATTCTGCTCTTTAGACCTTTGAATTCTCTGTCACATGTTTTGTCACAAAAACAAAACAAAACAAAAATGGTTGTCCTTGCAGCTGACCAAGGAATAGGCCTTGGCCTTTTATGCTCAAAAATTGAGTCACTATGCTATTCTTTTATGCTAGCTAATTAAAGTTACACTGCTTCCTATTGTACCTGAATATGCTCTTGTTTGTAGTCAATATGCTCACTGACACTGTACTGATGATGTCCTATATACCACATGCATTAAACTTTAAACTACTACATGCTGAGTCAGAGTCAGAAGTACTTGAAGTCAGTGCGGCTTCCGAACGGGGTTTTTTTTTTTTATAATTATTGAAGAATCACTTTAGTGTTGGACAAAATAGCTCACTTGGAAGATTATGTTGAGAGTTGAATTCAACCACAATACTTATTGGAAGTCAATAAAAATAAAGTCATAATATGCTCAATTTTGCTCTTATCTAGTAACCTATAGTGAATATGCTCAAAATTATGCCGGTGTCATGCATATTCGATCCCCCCGCGAAAATGATCCTCCCGGATCGGAATCGCTAGCAGAATTTATCCTACCCCCGCAGATTCTATCCGGCGGGAGAGCATGAGCGAAAAAGCGTGGACACTACCATCTAGATGCAGTGAAGATGCAGTGA
>CBDATR010000007.1:0-35357 GCA_965200155.1 Nitrosopumilaceae archaeon
TAACCTGCCCAAGACCGTCGACGCCAACACGCTTCTTGTGTGTAGTAGTGTATCCGGAGATACCGCGGAGACACTGAGTGTCATGGGGAAGGCATCTGAGACCCCGTGCCATAAAGTGGCATTCACTTCTGGAGGGAAACTATCTAAATACTGTGACAGAAATAACATTCCATGCCATGTTGCAAGTTTCATCCACTCGCCGAGGGCATCCTTTGTATCATTCCTGTATACCATGCTGGGGGTATTGGGTCAGGATATAGTATCTCGTACTCAGGTACGCCATTCCATAGCGAAAATTGTACGAATTCATGCACAGATAGGATCACAGAACATGACGCATAGTAACCCAGCCTTGGAGTTGGCACAGTGGATACGGGGCATACCAATAATCTATTATCCATGGGGATTCAAGGCAGCAGCCACCCGGTTCAAGAACTCGCTGCAGGAGAACGCCAAAAATCACGCCATGACCGAAGATGTCCTGGAAGCCAGTCACAACGGATTGGTGGCATGGGAGAGAACTGCGCCCGTGTGTCCCATCATGATAAGTGGGCCCGATGACAACCCCAAGACCAAGGAGAGGTGGGACATTTTCTCAGAATACTTTGATGAGAACTCCATACAGTATAGAATAGTACGCGCCCAAAAAGGGCACATAATATCAAAGTTGGTTGGGCTCATATATACATTGGACTACACCTCGATTTATCTTGCAGTCCTGAATCAGGTTGATCCCACACCTGTACGCCCCATCAATTTTATCAAAAAGAGGACAGATTGAAGGCCCACAGACTTGTCATAGCTGGAACCGGCAGCGGAGTTGGAAAGACCAGCGTAACCTGTGGTATAATACGAGGTCTTGTTACAATGGGATACTCGGTGCAGCCATTCAAGGCAGGACCGGACTATATAGATCCCGGGCACCTAGCTGCCGCCGCGGGTATAGAGGCACACAACCTAGATGCGTGGATAATGGGAAGGAGTGGGGTTGCCAAGAGCTTTTCCCGTAATGCGAATCGTGACATATCAGTCATCGAGGGCGTTATGGGATACTATGACGGCTTGGAGGGGAACCGGAATTTGGCCAGTACTCACCATATAGCGCAGATAACTGGCTCCCCCGTAATACTTGTTGTCGATGCACGGGGAGCGGCTCGCTCGGTTGCCGCCACCATTCTGGGTTTTATTAGATTCTCTGCCAAGTCCGGGATTAGTGCCATAATTCTGAACAATATAGGAAGCAGTAGACACAAGGAGATGTGTGTGAAAGCCATTGCTCCCCTGGGAGTACCGGTAGTAGGGGTCATACCGCGCAATCCAGACATTGCACTCAAGTCGCGACACCTGGGGCTGGCTCCAGCCACCCATGATATGGAAGTTCAGAAGGACGTAATGAGGCAAGCCAGTTTTATAATGGATCACCTAGATATGGCGCACATACTGCATCTGGCAAAATCAGCAGAACCCATCAAGGCGCCCAAGACAGCCAAAGTTATGGAAGCCAAAACTAGGATTGGTGTGGCGCTAGACGGCAGCTTTAACTTTTACTACAAGGACAATCTGGAGCGGCTAAGAAATTCAGGAGCGGAGATTCATCTCTTTAGTCCCGAGACAGGATCCTTGCCGGAGGTGGACGGACTCTATATCGGAGGAGGCTTTCCCGAGGTGCGGGGAGACATATTACAGAATAATGATGCCATGTTGCACGCAATAAAGAAAATCATACAGGACGGGGCCCCCACATATGCTGAGTGTGGTGGGCTGATGTACCTGGCCAAGGACATAACACATGATGGCAAGAAGTTCCGCATGGCAGGCATCTTTGATGTTACCACGGTCATGAAGAATAAGGCAACCCTAGGATACACGCAGGGCATAATGAGCGAGGGACCGCTGGTAACATCACATGCGACCTTCCGGGGTCACGAGTTCCACTACTCCGCGCTAGAGGGTGTGTCAGAGGATTCAAGATTTGCACAAGAACTGAGTATGGGTACTGGTATTATAGACGGAAAGGACGGTATCATATCACACGAAGCCATGGCATCATACGGGCACCTATACCTAGGCAAAGGTATGGCACAAAATATGATACACCGGTGTGTCTCATACTCAAGAAGATGAGCGTATAATCTTAAAGAGTGCATTAATTACTGCGGCGGCCGCGGCGCTACCGCCCTTCCTACCGCGATTTGTCACATATGGAGCAGCGCCAGATAGCGCAGCAAGCTCTGCCTTGGACTCGGCGGCCTGTATGAACCCCACAGGCAGACCAACCACAAGGGACGGATGTGTTAAGTCATCTCGCATCATTGAGATTAACTCCAATAGTGCAGTGGGCGCGTTACCAATGACAACCACTGCATTATCCATTTCATTTACGCTGTATCGCATGGATGCCTTGGCACGGGTAATATTCTGTTCATGGGCAATCTTTACCACCGCGGGATCAGATATGCGGCAGAAGGCATCATTTCCAAACTCCGCAAGGTTCTGCTTGTTGAGCAGACCCAGGACACCATTTACATCACAGATTATGTTGCAGCCGTTCTTGAGAGATTCCATTCCATTATGTATTGCAGATTCATGAAATAAAATACCGCCCTCCCGGGCAAAATCAAAATCCGCAGTCGAATGTATTATTCGGCGCACAATTGGCCACTCTTCTTGACTGTATGGATGGGAGCCTATCTCATCATCGATTATGGCCATGCTGGCATCTTCTATGGATTGACCCTTTCTAGTCTGCACCCTCTACCTCCCGTGCGCGCTCAAGTATCAAGTTGATCATTTTGTCATCTGTACCCAAGTGTTTTGTTATACAGACATTTTGGATGGTTGATTTTTCCAGTGCAGGTAATAAATCCGCATTTATGTCCCGCTTAACATGAGCGCCCTCATGTAGAAAGTAAAAGACTACCGCCAAGACTTTGGGATTATCTTTCTGGCATGACTGGATGCCCGCGTTTATGTCTGGCTGCTCTATCTCCAAGAAGCAGCGGGAGACTCGACGGTACGTCTGTTGCAGATTCTTTACCACGTAGTTGATGGATATTTGGGCATTGATATCAGTGCTGCCGTGTCCAATTATGAGTACGTCAGTATCTTGACGCGGAATGGTATGACCATACTCTAGTAGAGCAGCCTGAACACGATTATCCACCAATTGGACCATAGTTGGATGCATACTCATGGGTCTTGTTACCAGAAATTTTATCTCTGTCTTTTCCTGGTATTTCATGGCATCCCGAACTGCTACCTTTACCTTTTTGCCCGGATAAAGAAAGTAGGGCACAATGGTCAGTGTATCGAGTTTTTGTGTCAGGCATTTTTTCATGGCATCATCTATGAAGGGGGGCAAAACTTCCAAAAAGCAATAGTCCGCGTAGTCATACTGACCTCCAGACATGGCCCGCTGAGTTATTACGCGCATTTCATCGTGAGCTTCTTTCTCGCGACTCCCCCTGTCTATGATAAGTAATCCGCGCCTCATTTACTGGCCACCGCAATAGTAAGATTCGGAGGGAATTTTTGCTTTTTTATAATCAAATCACCCCCAGATACTAGGAGGGCAGCAGCTTCGGATACACTGGGCGTACCCTCAAAACGCTCAACCACCGCAGAGGGGTTTGGCGTGGCCACCTTTGCCAAGGACTCCCTATCCAACAGTTCCACGGGCACATTCAGGATTTGACCAGCCTCCTGTAGTCCCTTGACGGGTTTGGGTTTTTTCACCGAGACCAGTTTTGCTACAGACAACATGCTCATATTGTACTTGTACAGTGATGTCTCAAGCCCGCGTATAATTGTATGCGCCGTAGTGTCATGGTGGAGGCCCACACCCACAACCAAAGACGGCGGCCGGTACACTACGCTTTTCTTCATTAAATCATCTGGTAGTAGCCCGTCAGTTATTACAAGAAAGGCACTACAGTTTGACTGACGGAGGGTATCAATGTTATCATATACATGGACGTTGCCAGGCAGTGAGCCGGGCCACCAGTTTCGCTCACCGGCATCCTGGTATAGACCTATTTTGTCATTATTTACCATGTGTGCGCTGGTAGCGGTTACTGTTGAGTCATCCTCTATGCGCCACCCCAAGTCTCTCCCCACCAAATCTACGGCTATGGTATTGTTCACATCCGCGGCAGTAGTTATTACTGGTATGGCACCGGTCCGGCTTGCCATATCCCGGGCTAGCTGGTTGGCTCCGCCTATGTGGCCCGATAATACACTAATGACATAATTGAGTTTATCATCGATTACTAGTATGGCGGGATCCACCTTTTTGCTTTTCAAGTGTGGTGCAATAAGTCGCACGACGGCGCCTAATGAAAATATACAAACAATTCCCGGATACCGGGAGAATAGCCTGCCCAGTATGTCAGGGGTGGAGTCGCTGTACCACTGAATATGAGGTGCGCCATTATCCAACTTTTTTGGGGCAAAAACGGTCATGTTTGTGAATTTTTGTGCCAAATCAATGGCAATATTTACACCATTTTTTGTTATGGCAAGTATGGCGACATTCATGATTAACAGTGTCGCGCGGATTATAAAATACTTGTATGAGTTCACGTCTTCCGGAATCTTATGCACAAATCACATTAACTAGAACAACCTGTTCCATCAGTTATGCGTAAATTTAGACACAGGTGAACTCATACAAGAGAGAGTCAAGTGGTTTAAGCAGTATATCAGGGACGTCGTTACGTCACTAAAGGTATGAGTTCACGTCTTCCGGAATCTTATGCACAAATCACATTAACTAGAACAACCTGTTCCATCAGTTATGCGTAAATTTAGACACAGGTGAACTCATACCACTAAAGATGCAAAATAGGCAGTCAGACAAATAACACCAGGAATCGGACTTGACAGAAAATAGATGATAGTACGCTTTTGAACGCTGGAATCACGATGTGATATCAGGGTAGTGGTATTATGGTACCGCAACATGTCACTGGCAAGACCACATAATGCTATTCACTCATGTATTCACCAATTTTATATACAAATCGTACGGAGTTGATATTTGTCACGTGATTGGTGAGTTCATGTAGGTCGCTCAAGCAATTTTCCGGTATACACCAACAGAGACTAAATCCTGCCGCTTCGTTTACAAGGCAGGGTTAGGATTGACGTGGGATCATTTCTTACCGGATTTTGTACCATGAATCAATTCGGAACGACATAAACGGTTACGATTCATGCCATATGGGACACAATGCAGGTACGCCACTATAAATATACACAAATGCATACCGTGAGATGACCAAACTTTAGTCATCACCCTACTCACAAGCTACTTGCGGAGTTTGCTGCGCCCGCCTGTAGCTGTACGAAAGACGTTCATGCCTATGTGATAATTCTCATACAGGTGATCTAGGGTCTTGAGATCTTCCTGTGCCAGCCGTATCCTTTGTGCATTACCATCAGGATTCTCCTGTAGGGACTCCAAGAGTGCAACGGTCTCCTTACGTACCAGACGGATACCCTCCTCATAGTTGGAGGTACCCTTGTACTCGGGGCTTAGTATATGACTGGGATTATACTCGGGAGTCTGGTCCTGGAACAGCTCTACCTTACGGGCAATATCTGCAATCTCCTCTTTGGTGTATTCCCGAGGCTTGGGTTTCTCATCCGCATTATCAGTAGACACTACTTGCGGATGTAATTCATGTCAAATTTTAACTTTGAGTATCATGGGCGTGGTTCAATAGTACGAAAAGTAAGTCCGCTTAGGATCCGGCGTACAGTAGTTCAGATTGCACAAGCCAGATGGTAAAGAGAATAACAGAGGAATCAAGACAAAAGAGGCGTTGCCGCCACCAAAATAGCTCAAGACCTGAAACAAGACACGTACGAAGATTGTGAACCAGAGAACGGGAACGACTCGAGTAAAGATGGGCAGGCCCATGATACCAATCACCGCCACCCAGATACGAATGGTAACTGAAGCATACAGCAAGGACCCCGCCGGAGTAGTACGTATTGCAAAGAGGCTTAGACATGATACATATCGCGCAGTATATCGCATAATGAAAAAGAACGGCACGACAGTCTCACCACCTGCAGAGTGGGTACGCTATGAGCGTAAATATTCCAATGCAATGTGGCACTGGCATGTCATGAAAAATGAGCGCTTCAGGGGACTGAATCTCATAGATGATGCATCCAGGTGTATAGTCGGGGCGGCACTATTTGGGCATGCAACCTCAGAGAACGCCGTTCTATTACTGAGACTGGCGATAAAGAGATTCGGCGCCCCTGCATCTCGGATAACGGCGCGTGTTTCGTAGGACAATAAAAGGGCAAAAAGAACTGGAAACGTATGAGTTCACCTGTGTCTAAATTTACGCACAACTGATCGCGACAGTTAATGTGATTTGTGCACAAGATTCCGGAAGACGTGAACTCATACCTGGAAACCCACTATTCGAGGAAGAACTGCTGGATCAAGACATCATGCTAATCAATTCCAGACCATACCACCCGCAGACAAATGGCAAACTGGAGCGCTTCCACAGAACGATTGAGGACGAGGGGACTCTTATTTAAGAGTCCAACGAGATATGGCATTATGACAGTCTCCGGGATTATGTGGACTTACAATGAGAGAAGATTGCACTTCTCACTGGATATAGATAACGGCGAAACACCGCTTCAGGAATAAAAAGGCGACCCAGACAATTAGGGCAAATGATGCAAAATGGATGGAGCGAGATGCCAATGACTAGCGGACCGACTTTTCATACATTACACTCAAGCAGTAACAACCCCGTTGGAGCAAGCCCGCTCTTTCTACATATGATACTAGCATGTTCGCGGATTGGAGGAGTCATTACGGTGTAGCGGGAACATGCATCATGTATCCCGGATTACATACAAGCTTGGGGGTCGTTTTTTGGTTCTACGCGCGTCTCAATCTGGGACAAATTAGGCCATTAGGCAGTATTGCGCCTATTCCACTGTACATTTGACATACCTCGCAAGTTGGTGCATATGATGAACACACGTTATTAAAATTAGGTTGGCCCGTTCATTCCGCAACACATGCACATGTTATTCGTTCACCATAGAGTGAATCACTTGGTCGGTATTAGTCTTTTTTTGATCATACACGAATGCTACGAGGTGCACCAGGCAAAAGACCCGGTGCAGTCACTATAATGACTGGAAGAGTACACGCGCCGGGAACCATATCAGGACTTTGGAAATAATCCGACCATGATAAGCCATACCTGACATCAATGGACACCATGCAACAAGTGATCTAGCAGATAGCAAGTAAAGGAACCCCACACCACAAATGTCATGATAAATTACTATTATGCCAATCCATGGAGGCGGCCAGTCGCTCACTTGATATCATGTTACCAGTAGTTATCATTCTGAACATGTCTGGATAGACAAACGCCCGTCTAGAGTATTGCAGTATTTCATCATATTCGCCGGAGAAATAGCATTGAGTCATATTCTTGTCTGTATCACTTTCTGATGCCAATCCATATGCGTGTGCTAGGATTTGGTGTTTGAGTCCCACTGCACTCATGCCGTTTATGGGCAGGTGTACTTGTAATAGATCCATAATGAGCGGTCCGTTCATGAACCAATACTGTAGCCAGTACTCATCATCAATATCGTGTATCCTCATCCTGTTATACATAAAGAACATGTCAAAGGATAGTATGTTATGCCCGATTATGTGCAGGGGATTTTTTTTCTTGTAGCGCTGTAAATCCTGTACTAGAAGGTAGAATTTTTTCAGTATACCCCGCTCACCCTTCTCCCACTCCTTAAGATAAAGTACCGGCAAATCGTTTATGCGATATGTGATGAGTATGACCCTACCATGAGTGTATCTTAGGGCACCATGCATGTACTTCCAGTACTTGTCACTGTCAGTGCCCAGCTCCCCGGCCTGTATGGCCTGAGTAGTATGAGAGTAGTCATCAGAGTTCACATCCGGCACAGTCATGATGTCAACGAATAAGTCAACCACGACATAGTTGTCGTATTCTGTTTTTAAGTGGTGGACCGGGTGGGATTTGAACCCACGATCTGATCCATGCCAAGGACCCATCCTGCCAGGCTAGACGACCGGCCCACTGTTACAATAACTATATCATACCGATATTAAATGGTAAGGTGTACTCTGCCAATAATGCAAGTTGCTACAGGAGCCCCTGTTGTACAGAGCTCGCCTTTTCGTGCATAAATTCAGGCCACATGATAATCATATGCAATCTACATGTCATAATGGGCACCTGGCTCAGTAATAAAATTAGGCATGTCAATCCAAGTCATGCCATCACAATTGCCAGAACAGGACTTGCGTGACGCGATTCTTTGGTGGTGGCAAGCAAGAGGTTCATGCCACGATTGTAGACATACGCACACCATGTATCAAATTCAAAAAAATAGGATGCTGCTTATGCGGGTTCTTGCCTGAAGGCTTCCCTGTCTTACTGGCTCCGCCGGCCTTACCTGAGCCGCCGCCTTTTCCTTCTGTTGCCATTACATGCAAATGCATGCTACACGCAATAAAAGCACGATGTCATAATAATTCGATATTGTATCAACCACAAGTCTTGGCATATGTTTTTTCATTGCACACATGAGGTGGTCTGACAAAGCCGTGTAGGACTTTGCACATAGATATAGTGTGGACGCGCACCGCAATCTAGTGTAATGTATGAAAAGTCGGTCCGCTAGTAATCGGCATCCCGCTCCATCCATTTTGCATCATTTGCCCTAATTGTCTGGGTCGCCTTTTTATTCCTGAAGCGGTGTTTCGCCGTTATCTATATCCAGTGAGAAGTGCAATCTTCTCTCATTATAGTAGTCTACATAATGCCGGAGACTCATATCTCGTCCTCAATCATTCCATGGAAGCGCTCCAGTTTGCCATTTGTCTGCGGGTGGTATGGTCTGGAATTGATTAGTACGATGTCTTGATTCAGCAGTTCTTCCCAGAATAGTGGGTTTCCAGTTCTTTTTGCCCTTTTATTTCCCTACGAAACACGCGCCGTTATCCAAGATGCAGGGGCGCCGAATCGTTTCATTGCCAGTCTCAGTAATCGAGTGGTGTTCTCTGAGGTTGCATGCTCAAATAGTGCCGCTCCGACGATGCACCTAGATGCATCATCTATGAGATTCAGTCCCCTGAAGCGCTCATCTTTCATGACATGCCAGTGCCACATTGCATTGGAATATTTACGCTCATAGCGTACCCACTCTGACTTTGCAGGTGATGAGACTGTCGTGCCGTTATTTTTCATTATGCGATATACTGCGCGATATATTGTAATTCTGTCTAACCTCTTTGCAATACGTACTACTCCGGCGGGGTATGAGTTCACGTCTTCCGGAATCTTATGCACAAATCACATTAACTGTAGCGATCAGTTGTGCGTAAATTTAGACACAGGTGAACTCATACCCGGCGGGATCCTTGCTGTATGCTTCAGTTACCATTCGTATCTTGGTGGCGGTGATTGGTATCATGGGCTTGCCTATCTTTACTCGAGTCGTTCCCGTCCTCTGGTTCACAATCTTCGTACGTGTCTTGTTTCAGGTCTTGAGATATGTTGGTTGTGGGAACGCCTCTTTTGTCTTGATTCCTCTGTCATTCTCTTTGCCATAGCCTTTCGTGGCTTGTGCAATCTGAACTACTGTACGCCGGATCCTGAGCGGACTTACTTTTCGTACTATTGAGGCTGGAGGACGATGACAAATTACAAGACCTTGTACTGTCTGTATTTCACGCTACCACAATTCAAGTATGAGTTCACGTCTTCCGGAATCTTATACACAAATCACATTAACTGTCGCGATCAGTTGTGCGTAAATTTAGACACAGGTGAACTCATACCAATTCAAATGGGCACGATAAAAATTACTGAGAACCACAAGGGAAAGACGTTTATCAAGAACCAGCCCCCTCCCATATCCCCTCCAAATTAACCGCACAACAATAGAATTCAATGATGCGCCATACCATAGAATCATATCTTACACACACGAACCTTGGTGAGTTCTGTGAGATAAATGAACTCATGATTGACCATCATGACAGTAACCGTTTAGGTCACCGTTGGATAATCGTTTAAAATGCGCCGCGAACATGTCCGCTCTCACTTTGTGTGAATTCACCTGTGTCTAAATTTACGCATAACTGATCGCTACAGTTAATGTGATTTGTGCATAAGATTCAGGAAGACGTGAACTCATACCTCACTTTTCTATATTACATATGCCCATGGATTTATCGCCTAGATTTACACAACCCAAACGGCTGCGAGTTATGAACGCCACTACCTGCGGTCTTGAGATACATGCAACCGGCGCATCTCATGATGTGAACCAACTTTTCAGTAGTGACCACGTGAAATTTGGACCCGTCCAGGGATCCATCCTGCCCGGCCACCCACGACACTACTGGTAAATACCAAATCACCCTCTCACCAGCCGGTACGGGGAAACTTCATTCCCAGGACGCGCATAGTATCATCATTAGACGCGGCAAACTGCACAACTGTATCCCACTCCTGCCGTACTATATCGGCAACCGGTTTAGGCACATTACTCACCCAGTCATCATCTCCTCCCGACACTGCATCATACATTCCCTCCTTGACCGATGTGGCCGAGAGGGCACGCCGCTGCCCCACCCTGGGCCGCAACCCAAACAGCCTAAGCATGAATGCCTCGGCGCGATCACCCGTATACGAGAAATAGTCTCCCTCCACGTCATGAATGATACGGCGGCGCAGTGACCAGGAACGGGGGGTCAGCAAGTATCGCTTGAAGGGGGCAGTAAAGGAGTAGTCTGGGCTTATGTCAATTTCATCACCAAAGACCGCCCGTAGCATGCGGTAACGCACATCATACGGAAATGGAAAGCTGCGGCTACCCAGCTCCCGCTCACGATCAAAAAATACCACGGGCATCACCTTAACACGGGTAGCCTGAGTCATCAGGTCACGTATTATATCCACGTGTGCATTAGTTACGGGGTTCAGGTGAGCCAGATATAGTGCCGTAGTCACAAAAAGTCACCACATAGGGACGGCGGGACTTGAACCCGCGATCTCCAGCACCCGAAACTGGCAGTATACCATGCTAACCTACGTCCCTATCATTCAGGAAAAACCAAAGAATATTTTACTCTAGCGTAGAGACTAGCCATAGGACTCGAACTTGACCTCAAAGCTACCATCTTGGCGCTTTTTGCGGTTGGTTACAAATCCCTTGGGAGTAAGCATCTCCATGGCACCATCAATTGTACCCTGCCATCCACATATGTAGAATATTGTATTCTCCCGGGTTATCTTGTCTCCCACTAGTTCCTCCAGTGGCATGACACCGTTACTTGTCGGTCTTAGGAAGGACTCTACTCTGCCTACCTGGCCTGTCCAGTCCCGGTTCTCCTTGGGTCGGCTTATGGACGCGCGGTACGTAAAATTCCACTTGTCCTTGCCCTTGTCCAGGCTCTCCTCCTGTAGTTGGTTAAAGAGGTCTTGATAACCCAGCTCATCCACGTAACTGGCGCCGTGCAAGACTACCAGTTCACGCTTGTCACCAACATCATGCAGGTGCTGTGCAAAGCTTACAAATGGCGCCAAACCGGTTCCGCCACCTAGGCATACTATACGTCGTTCGTCCTTCTCTCCTGTGTGTAGTGTATCGTTGATATTCAGATCGGCACCCCGGGGAGCCATCCATTTCATCTCTGCGCCTACCCTGGCATTGAAGAGCTGAGTGGTTAATCGGCCGGGGAGGGGTTTTCTGACCCAGCGTATGTACAGTTCAATGTATTTGCGGTTCTCCGGGTGCGACGCTATGGAGTACGCCCGGCGCACCATCTTGTTTTGTTCGTTGGGGTTTGGCATTCCCAGTATAATGTACTGGCCCGCCTTGTACTGTGGAACATCCGCATCAGTGGGTACTATCCTGCATATCATGAGATCATCTTTCAGCTTGTCAATGTATGTTAGTTGTGCAGTTTTTTCGCCCTTCACGAATTCCATTCCAGCTAATAGCGGTTAAATATTTTGCTATAGCGTGAACAGCAATGTAATGTATGAAAAGTCGGTCCGCTAGTCATTGGTATCTCACTCCATCCATTTTGCATCATTTGCCCTAATTGTCTGGGTCGCCTTTTTATTCCTGAAGCGGTGTTTCGCCGTTATCTATCCAGTGAGAAGTGCAACCTTCTCTCATTGTAGTAGTCCACATAATCCCGGAGACTGTCATAATGCCATATCTCATCCTCAATCGTTCTGTGGAAGCGCTCCAGTTTGCCATTTGTCTGCGGGCGGTATGGTCTGGAATTGTATGAGTTCACCTGTGTCTAAATTTACGCATAACTGATCGCGACAGTTAATGTGATTTGTGCATAAGATTCCGGAAGACGTGAACTCATACATTTAAGTTGCTCCTGTACAGATGTCTCCCTCACGGAAGTCACTTGAGGATACACAAGACTATTCCAGACTGGAAAGTGTACTGGAGAGGTGCAGGATGAGGGGCATGGATTTCTACCGTTACATCGAGTATATGATGAATTCTACTTTTAAAAAAAAGAATTATATAGTTAAGTTACATTTATAAAGTAGTAAGAACTATGTTAACCTATGCAACAAGCACCAGGAAAATCATTCAGAAAGGGAGTTACAATGGCCGAATTGTTCCAAATGTTCCCGGATGAAAAGACCGCCATGAAGTGGTTCGAAACCACTCTCTGGAAGGACGGTAGAAAATGCCCCCGATGCGGTTCCAGTATGACGTCCGAGTCCACACATAGAACAATGCCTTACCGCTGTGTAGACTGTAAGCAGTTCTTTAGTGTTAAAATGGGGACCATAATGGAACGATCCAAAATCAGTTACCAGTCTTGGGCGATAGCAACATACCTGTTTGCCACCAACCTGAAAGGTGTCAGTTCCATGAAACTACACCGTGACTTGGGTATTACTCAGAAGTCGGCATGGTTCATGGTACACCGACTAAGAGAGTCATGGGGAACATTGGTCAGTGATAAGATGGAGGGATCAGTCGAGATAGACGAGTCCTATTTTGGCGGTAAAGAGAAGAACAAACATGGAACGAAACGTCTTAACGTGAAAGGCGGTTCCGGTGGCAAGACAGCCGTTGTTGGTATGAAAGACCGCAAGACTGGAATGATTCGCGCGGAACCACTCCCGGATACAACCGCGGCACGTCTCGGCAAATTTATTCAGGAGAACGCCAAGGCGGATGCCGTGAAATATACTGATGACAATCCTGCATACCGCTCACTAAAGAACCATGGAATAGTGAAACATAGTGTAGGTGAATATGTCAAAGAACAGGCTCACACCAATGGTATCGAGTCATTCTGGGCGATACTAAAACGGGGGTATTACGGCATATTCCACCATGTTTCCGCGAAACACCTACACCGTTATGTGAATGAATTCGCCTGGAGATTCAACATTAGAGTACAAGATACCATTTCAATGATGGAATCGATAACACGTTCCATGACTGGCCACAGGCTGACATATCAGCAGTTGATATCCTGATGATTCATTTAAACCACCCTTCCATGATGAAATCACATGGTAGCGTGTAGATCTATTAACGGTCATGCGAACATGATTTTGTATGGTATGATATTCGGGAACAAACATCGCGGAACAAACATCGCGGAACAAACATCGCGGAACAAACATCGCGGAACAAACATCGCGGAACAAACATCGCGGAACAAACATCGCGGAACAAACATCGCGGAACAAACATCGCGGAACAAACATCGCGGAACAAACATCGCGGAACAAACATCGCGGAACAAACATCGCGGAACAAACATCGCGGAACAAACATCGCGGAACAAACATCGCGGAACAAACATCGCGGAACAAACATCGCGGAACAAACATCGCGGAACAAACATCGCGGAACAAACATCGCGGAACAAACATCGCGGAACAAACATCGCGGAACAAACATCGCGGAACAAACATCGCGGAACAAACATCGCGGAACAAACATCGCGGAACAAACATCGCGGAACAAACATCGCGGAACAAACATCGCGGAACAAACATCGCGGAACAAACATCGCGGAACAAACATCGCGGAACAAACATCGCGGAACAAACATCGCGGAACAAACATCGCGGAACAAACATCGCGGAACAAACATCGCGGAACAAACATCGCGGAACAAACATCGCGGAACAAACATCGCGGAACAAACATCGCGGAACAAACATCGCGGAACAAACATCGCGGAACAAACATCGCGGAACAAACATCGCGGAACAAACATCGCGGAACAAACATCGCGGAACAAACATCGCGGAACAAACATCGCGGAACAAACATCGCGGAACAAACATCGCGGAACAAACATCGCGGAACAAACATCGCGGAACAAACATCGCGGAACAAACATCGCGGAACAAACATCGCGGAACAAACATCGCGGAACAAACATCGCGGAACAAACATCGCGGAACAAACATCGCGGAACAAACATCGCGGAACAAACATCGCGGAACAAACATCGCGGAACAAACATCGCGGAACAAACATCGCGGAACAAACATCGCGGAACAAACATCGCGGAACAAACATCGCGGAACAAACATCGCGGAACAAACATCGCGGAACAAACATCGCGGAACAAACATCGCGGAACAAACATCGCGGAACAAACATCGCGGAACAAACATCGCGGAACAAACATCGCGGAACAAACATCGCGGAACAATACTAGTTTAGGTTTCCACCACGATACCGCCAAGGATGGAATAGTATTTGACTGGTTCGGGTGGAGTAACCGATTCTTTAACGAGGGGGCGCCGAATAGTTCCCTGTCCAGGGGACTTAATAGAACCCGTTCCACAACCAGCGAGGGCGCTACGCGCAACGAGGGCGTCTAGCCGTGGCCGATGTCGAGACCACGCTGAACACCCATCTGGCAAGACTACTGAACGATATGAGGTATAACTGGACAGCAAAAGCTGAGCAGGGACACATGATGAAAAAACGCGCCCAGATAGATGTACTGATTGAAGAGCCGGGCTGGAAGCGTGTCATTGTAGAATGTAAAATCGGCATGAAACCGGATGACATTCGTAAACGGTTTGAGAATAGATTCCGGGACGATAACACAGTTCCAGCTGTAATATTCGAGGTCAAGTATGACGAATCATTACAGTCATGGAGTGATTTAGAAACAACAGAGAAACTACACTACTCTTTACACTATGATGCTAACACAAGATACCCAAATAATGGCTTCTTGACCGGAACTGTTCGTGATTTGGCAGTTTCAATACAATATGGTCGAGTCATTCCGGGGGATCATGAAGCCGCCATAATGCACGATGCCGTGAGTGGTGCAGGAGTGATTATAGGTAGAACAAGTGCACGTTCCAAAATATCACAAATTTTGTCTCAGGAGGTATCAATACAGACAGATGTCATGGCCGCACTTACACTGGCAGGCGCCCTTTCATTTCATGACACAGCGGCTGTTCCTGAGGGAATCACAACGCTAGGTGGCATAATGTTTAGTGGTAAAGCTGACGTTGCCTCATTATTAGAGTCGTGGAGGCGGATATTACTCATCAATTATTATCCGATTTTTGATCCCGCAAGAAAAATACTCGCCGCTCTACCAATGAATGAGGCATCCGAGATAATGGGTATGTTGTATAACGCGAATAGTCGTATACACGCACAAGGAGAGTCACCGGACTTGTACGGAATGGTATTCCAGAGAGTGATAAATGATAGAAAAAGACTGGCGGCATTTTATACCAAACCGGCATCCGCGGCCTTACTAGCTGCTGTCACAATACCGGATCAATGGCATGATACAGAATCTGTCAAAAACATACGAGTGGCAGATTTTGCTTGCGGAACAGGAGCACTATTACATGCCGCATACAAAAGAATATCTGCAAACTATGAAGCTGCATCCGGTCTTTCCATGAGAGATATACACCCGCACATGATGGCACACTCCTTAATTGGGGCTGATGTATTGCCCATATCTACACACCTTACCGCCGCTGGGCTAACTAGCATGTATCCAAAACGGAGTTACTCTCATACAAAAATATACCAACCGATCCAAGGTGGTAGGGATAATAGACTGGGTTCTCTGGAATGGATAAAGAATGATGCCACCATTGACCAGTCAGAGCTCCGCCTGACCGGTAGTGGAATAAGTGGTGAGATGGACGCACCGCCACATCACTCTTGTGATTGTATTCTGATGAATCCACCATACGTCCGTTCACAGGGACCAGGTGGGAATAAAAACAAGTCAGATACTCGACAAATGTTTACTGCATTCGGCGCTACCAGTGCAGAGAGGGAAAAGATGAGTCAGCGTGCCATTCAACTATTCAAAAAGAATCGTTCCTGTTCAAACAAGCAGGCGGGGCTTGCAACATTCTTTATGGATCTAGCACATAAAAAAATAAAGAAGGGTGGCTATCTCGGAGTGATTCTCCCCATGACCGCGGCGACCGGTGTCAAGTGGGAGCAGTTCCGCAATTTAATATCGAAACATTATGATGATGTCATTATAATATCGGGGCAGTTCTCGGCAGATACCGGGATGAAGGAAATCATTGTATCCGGTCGTAGAACTGAGAAACCGTCAGGACGCGGAATATTTGTGTCATTGAATGAAACACCACAATCAACCCTGGAAGGTGTATGTACAGGTATGGCTATATGGGAAAAACCCATCCTACCAATAGACGGGAACAGACCAACTGGCGGAACCAGCATAAAGGTTGGAGATGACTGTATCGGTACGGCCATTGAGGGAACGATAGATGGGACGTGGTCGGCTGTTGGTATGTCAAACTTCACTCTACTACAAATAGCACATCATTTAGTGAATGGGCAGTTATTCAGTCCGCCATCTTTCATATCCGAACCATTACACATCATTCCTCTACGTGATATAGCAAGTGCAGGCCCATCACACTTACAGATTCGTGGTACTGAATCACTCCATGACACAACAAGTCGCATGACAGGTTATTCTGGGCCATTCAACTTAGTACAATGGTGGGATGGTTGCCTTTATCCCACTCTCTGGAATAATGATCATTCAACACAACATTCCATGATGGTTAAACCGGATCACTCCTTGGAGCCACGTCAGGGCAGTAGTGATGATGTGATTGAACGGATATGGGATACCCGTTCACACGTACAGATGAATATTACAGCTAGAACCACCAGTCAGAGACTGATGTGCGCTTACACAGAACAGCCGGTAGTGGGAGGGAGTGCATGGCCGAGTATCATACTAAAACGGGAATGGGAAGAAAACATTCCCGCACAGAAAGAGTCTGTAGAAAAAGGGTTGGTTGTATGGTGTAATGGAACGCTCGGTATTCTAATGAGGTGGTATATTTCTGGACACCAACAATCTGGTCGAAGTATTACCACACGTACTGGAGTGATGGATTTGCCGGTACCTGCCATCCCATTGCTGAAACGACTGGGATCAATCTATGACGAATTCAAGAATCTGCCCCTTGATAGAATGATGAACCTGTGGAAGGATGAGAATCGTATTAGGATGGACGATGCCATTCTGGAACGGTTGGGACTTGACATAAATCTGGATTATATCCGCAAACACTTGTGTGCAGAACCCACCATGAATGGTTCCTAGTTGGTGGCAGAGCTGACCCTTGTTACGCGTAATGCAGTACCCCATTCCCTTGTTGGATTGTTATTCTGCACTCTTGAAGAGTGAATCACTCCCAAGAATGGCACTATCATTCCCAAACAAGTAACTTAACTATATAATTCCCAAAAAATCTAGACAGATACCAGTCTCCCTGCACACATTGAAATATTATTTCCCCAATGGAGATACCGCTAGATTAATACGAATGCCATTTATCATTACAGTCCATGGCACTGGAGCCCCAGAATACCGTATGGTTTGATGGTAAGCTAACTTCACTAAGCCAAGCCACCGTACCCATAACCACTCACGCACTGCACTATGGCACCTCCGCCTTTGAGGGCATTCGCGCCTACTGGAATGATGACAATTTGTATATATTCCGGCTGAACGATCATGTACGCCGCCTGCAACGTTCTGGCACATTCTACAATATTATGCTGCAATACAGTCACGAAGAGATATGCGATGCCATCATACAGACATGCAAGACCAATAAAATGAAAGAGGACACGTATATCCGGCCACTCTACTTTGTAGGCGACCATGACATAAACATACACGTGACCGGGGAGGCGCTCACCCACATGGCAGTTATAATATTCCCCCTGAAACAGTATCACGACGAGAACGGCATATCCGCGTGCTTGTCATCATATAGGCGTTTCAGCGATCAGGCTACCCCGGTCCAGGCAAAGATGGCAGGGAATTATCTGAATTCCATAATAGCTACCTCCGAGGCCAAGCGTAATGGGTTCCAGGAGGCAATAATGCTGGATCACTCAGGTAACATAAGCGAGACGCCCGGAGCCAACATATTCCTGGTCCAGAACGGGACGCTGGTAACGCCGGATGCCGCATCATCAGCACTGGACGGAATCACAAGGGACACGGTAATGTGGCTGGCTGCCAGGGACAACATAAAGACGGTACAAAGGCGGGTCTCACCCAGTGAGTTGTATACATCAGATGAGATATTCATAACCGGCACTGCCACCGAGGTCGTTCCCATCATAAAGATAGGCGAGCACTCCATTGGGGCGGGTCCCATAACCAATCTCCTGATGAACAGGTACAGGGATCTTGTCATGGGCAGGGGTAATACGCCCCTAGAATGGATTACGCCGGTGTATCAGTAACATGATAAAAGCTCTCCAAATAGGAGTTGGCGGCTGGGGCAAAAAGCACGCCAGGGTACTACACGAAATGAATGCCCTGGCAGGAATATGCGATACTGACGAAAATTACACGCTGGCCAAGCAGTATGGCGTCCCCCACTACACGAATGTAGAGACAGCCATAGAGTCATTACGCTTTGACGCGGCCATAGTTGCCACCCCCACCATAACCCACCATGACATTGCACACAAACTGATACAGGCAGGCAAACATACACTGATAGAAAAGCCCTTTACGTACGAGCCGGATCAGGGAAGGCAATTAACCGGTCTAGCCCGGAAGAAGGGAGTCATTATAAGCTGCGGTTACATTGAAAGGTTCAATCCGGCCATACAAGCAGTACGGGAGATGGTGGACAGGAAGACATACGGCAGGCCTGTTCTGCTGGAGTTTCACCGGGAGAACCGCATACCCGTTCACATCAAAGATGTGGGTATCATTTATGACACGGCAGTGCATGACATTGATACAGCCAACTGGCTGTTCGGCGAGATGCCCCATGTAGTGTTTGCACGGTTCGGCAGAATAGAGCATACCCACGAGGACTATGCTACTATAATGCTGGGATACCCAGGCAATAATACGGCCATAATATCATGCAACTGGCTCTCGCCCCGGCGCGTCAGGGTATTTCGCGCTGCATTCACCGATGCGGTAGTGACAGGCGACTTTATAACACGGGAGATAGACGTGGACGGTCATAAAATGGCAGTCCGGGATGCAGAGCCGTTAAGGATGGAATTGGAGTCATTCCTGGAGGCAGCCCGGATTAAACGGGACCCAATAGTGCTACCGCAGCAGGCAGTTTGGGTCAGCGAGATAGCCCGGGCCGCCCTGGCATCAGGTAAGCAGAATGCACCCATACATTTGGATTTACGATGAGGCGCATAATGCTGGATATACTGGCTTGCCCCATGGACAAGCACCACCCGCTGGAATTGTACGGGGACGGGGACGAATCGGACATACAGTCAGGAGTACTATACTGTACTGAATGTAGCCGCTTTTACATGATACTGCAAGGGATACCGGTATTATTGCCGGATGAATTGCGTAATGAAAAGCAGGAACTGGCCGCCTTAGAGAAGATACAGGATATGATACCAGACACCATAAAGTATCACGGAAAGCCCTGGAATATTTCGTCATAGTATGATACGCCGTATGCGTATTAGAATGATAACCCACAATATCACCAACAGTATGGCAATACCGCCCTTTAGTATGGAGTTGCCAAAGCCCCACTGTGTATCCAGCGGGCCCAGAACCAGTACTGCTACACCGCCGCCCAGTATTATGAGAGCCCACATTACAAGGACGAAGGTGTACAGGCGTATCATGGCAGTACCATCAAAATGCCTGTAAATATGGCAAGGGCCGCAGACAGGTATCCCAGTCGGAATATGGCTGCCACTACGCCCGCCTCGTTTTTGGGACCGCCACTCAGTATGAGTCGCACCAAAGTAACCGGTGCCCGCTCATCTCCGCTGTCCCGGAGCATCATGTTATCATCCTGTATGACTGAGCGGTACTTAATTTGGCGGTGCTCTACAATGCGACGGACACTGTGCAGGAATAGAAAGGAGTTCATTATACATGGCAGTATGGCAACCGCGGCCACCACCTCCACGCCGCCATATATGGTTACACAGCCATAAGTGACCCCCAATACAAGGGCGCCGGAATCGCCGGGAAATATTCTGCTTGGCAGGCGGTGATACCGGTAAAAGGCACAGGACGCCGTCAGTAGTATGGCGCCAAACACCAAGGCATCCCACCGCTGTAGTACGGCAAGAACCACACAGATGGCCGCAGTGGCGATGCATATGTAGCCGCTGGCCACGCCGTTCATGACGTCAATTGAGTTTATGGTATTTCCCGTGATTGATATGATGGCAATAATGACGCCCATATACAGGATTGGTATGGAGACAGCATCAAAGGCCGGGAACACAAGGCGTGTATCATACGTGCCAAGGAATATCACGGGAGCGGATACAGCCGCAAGTCCCAGGGGCTTGAACCAGCCGGGCATGACATGTTTGTCATCGGCATAGCCTATACACAGGGCGCCGCATATGGTAATAATCATGGCCAGGATACCCGTGTCGCCAGTATACCAGAATAATATTATCATACCACTGCATATACCAAGGGCTATGGCCGGCCCCCCCGGTCTTGGTATGGGAGGATGACCACTCTTGTTCATGTCCGGGACACTCATTCCGTGGCGACGCAGGTATGAGATCAGGGCGGGCATGGTACCATAGACTACAATGAAGGATACGGCGATAGCCACGATGTAATGAATCATTATGAGAGTCGCGCGGCCTCCCTGCGGATACGGGCAGCAGTACGGGGACCCGTCCTGCATATGGAGGCGATTTGGGATGCGCTAATTCTATTCACGTCCGAAATGGTGCGTACACCCGCCCCGTATAGACGCCGGGCGCGAACGCGGCCCACATCCCGGATGGCAACCAATGGTACAATATCTTTGGATATGCCGTATGATATCCGGACTGACAGGGAGTCCAGTTGTGATGATATAGAGTGATTCCCCTCATGAATGGCAAGACGGGACATGCATGTGGCGAGCCAGGAACCGGCTTCTGCCATGCGGTGTATGTCGCCGGATTCTACTCCATACTCATCAGAGAGCACATCCTCGGTTACCTCGCTTATCCAGGCATACAATCCGATGAGGCTCCTTGAGGCATTATGGTATGGTATCTCCTCTAATAGCTGGGATCGGTTACCATCAATCAACGCACAGGCATTCTCCATGTCCCTCTCCCGTAGATACAGTAATGGCGGGAACTCGGCGCACCTTGTCATGGAATATAGAAAGCCCAGGGAGTAGTCACCCTTGCCCGCGTTCCGGATTAACCTAACAAAATCATGGGCGGTCTGTGGTCTCAGGTACAGTTTTGAGGTCAAGGAGCCCAATGGGGTAGAACGGTAGGAATCATCGCTGATTGGTCTTATCATGCGCATCTCTTCGAGATCGTACAGGGCATCATCAATGTCATATTCCAGGTCACGCTGCCGGCCGCCCAGGGTAGTAGAAAAGAAGTCGTGTATTTCAGGCGTGGTGATGCGCGGTTTCTGAACTATTATGGATAGTACGTGGGAGGGTATGGATTGGGGATCCCCCATGTGTGATAGGATGGGTTCCGGCGTCCCGTGTATGTAAGTGGTCATGATATCATCGTATGTGTTCCAGTTTGCCACTATAACTGACTGGCCAGCATCATCGTACTGGGGCCTACCGGCACGGCCGCATAACTGCTTGTATTCAAGAACGCTGATGGGCATGTTCCTGCCATGATTCCCGTCATATCTGGTGATGTTTGGAATGATTACCAGCCTGGCGGGAAGGTTCACGCCCGCGGCTAGGGTGGTGGTTGCCGCCAGCACCTTTATGAGGCCGTCCCGAAAATTCTCCTCTACAATATGGCGGCAGTGCTGATCCAACCCCGCATGGTGAAAGGCAACACCCCTCTTCACAAGGTCTGCCAGGGAACGTATCAGTCCGCTGGTCTGGTTTTTCAGTATCTCGCTGGATACCTCGGCCAGTCTCATCCTGTCAGTGTCAGAGAGTAGCGACTTTATGCCGCCGGCCGCCTTGGTTGCCTGTGGAATGGTACCCCGGCGGGTATTGGCGAATATGAGAGCCTGTCCACCACCCCTCACGCACTGTGCGGCAAGATCCGCGGCCGGACCCCGGGAGCTTTTGTGGACTTCATACGCGGTGTTATCCTGCATGGTTACCATGCCGTCATTGTATACACCCTCGTGTAATGGGACCGGTCTCCACTCACTGTGTACTAGATGGCAGTCCAGCCATTGTGCCAGTTCTTGGGCGTTGGTTATGGTGGCAGAGAGTGCCACTATCTGCAAATCTGGGCGGCGCAATTGGGCGAGTACCATCTCCAAGGTTGCCCCCCTATACTTGTCGCCGATAAGGTGTATCTCATCGGCTATGACCAGGTCAACTTCCTGCAGCCATTTCTCCTGCTTGCGGAATGCCAAGTCCATTCGCTCGTTGGTCATGCACAATAGGTTTCCTGGGAGCCTGCCGGCAGTGCCCAGATCCCCGGCCGAAACTGATACCCGTAAAGAGGGCAGGAATTTTTTGAGTACCTTGAATTCCGCGTACTTTTCTGATGCCAGTGCCCGTAACGGACTCAGGTATACGGCCCGGCGACCCCCACGCTGCAGCAGGGCAGATACGGCCAGCATGGCTACCAGGGTCTTGCCGCTAGCAGTGGGCGCAGACACCATTACGCTATTGCCGTCCAGCAGACCGGCATCTATGGCGTCCCGTTGCGGCGGGTATAGTTCCGTAATGCCCAGAGTCTGCATGTAACTGATCATTTCGGGGGGGCAGGTATCCGGTATCATGATGATATGGTGACTCACCGACTTATGAGTTTGTCATCTGTTCCAGTCCAGGAGTGGGTCGGGCTCTGCATACCATCCCCCGGATATCATGACCAGTGATATCGAGATAATAGACGACAGCAATCCCAGGAGAAGACAGTTTCGGGCTACCGGACTGGTGTCGCGAACCATGTATCGCAGTATGAACCACGCCATGGCACCACCAATGATTCCCAGGAATACGGGAAGCAGATACCAGAGCCACCTATACGAGTACAATGTAATTCAATGGAGTGTTTACGTATATTGGGGTTTTTGTAGTCATGAATCACCATCCTACAAGAAGATATGTTGCCAAAAATCTAATCTGCCCTCCGGTCTCATTCCAGATTATGATGGAGTGGCGTGTGAGTTCACCTGTGTCTAAATTTACGCACAACTGATTGCTGCAGTTAGTGCACAAGATTCCGGAAGACGTGAACTCATACACACAAGAACGACGTGGTAGGAAAGTGCAAACCGTGTTTGGCACGTATCGTAAATGCATAATGCCACATCATAGGCGCTGTCCGCTTCCTACTTGGTTACATGTGTGGCACCATATCTGTTAGGGATTTCAAATCACTCACAGACACATTAATGCCCCAGTACGATTGGTAATTTGGCATAAAGATCTTCCAAGTACATGGAGTAGTTCAATTCCGGACCAAGTCAATGCCGCTTTCAGGGCTTTTTTCCAGCTGCGATGCATATGCGCGATAGCTTATTTGATTTTGTGCCTCTGAATCATTCTCTGTCGCGGTCTGAAGATCCAAAAGTGCGAGTTCCATGAACACCGAGCCGGACTTTGCGTCATTGATGTAATTTAGATTGCATTTTAGTATTTGGTTACCGTACAATTCTACTCCAGTATTGACGGTGTTATCACGATCATGTCCACACCTATGCTTATACCATCATATATTGATGCGGCCTGCCACACGTATGTTGGTGCCATCTGGCATGACAATCAGGATATCTAATGTCACTGTACTTGTTGTGATCACCCTAGGACCCAAATGATATGACCGACAGTGGATCAAAGTCATGAACCACTCTATCGCGGATGGGTTGTATTGCGGCCATCGGCTCAACCACGTGAATGTTTTCACCAGGTAGAATGGTTGCCATACTATGATTGAATCATCGGCATTGTATTAGTCGCATTGGCATCTGAGAATAGCGTCAGACATGCCAAGTGGATTGGTACCGCAAACGGTATAGCGGCGCTCATAACTCCATGCCTGAATATTGCATCGCTATTCCTGAATGACAAGTTCCGTAATGGACTTATTATTACCCTATGTCTTTATATTAGTACGGTATAATATGAACATAATGTCACAAAACAAACCCAAAGGTTATAGCATTATGGAAAGATGCGTGTCATGAAACCCCAGCACATACAGACACTGTATCAGGCAGGATACATGATCAGTGACATAAAGGCAACCCTTGCCACGGATGCCACCCTGGAAGTGGGCGGCGTAAACGTAAAGGGCAGGCAGGGCGAGGTCGTGAGTATACCACTCAGGGTGGGTAGAATATTGCAGAGATCAGGCATTGTTGATATGGAGCTGCCCAATGCGGTGACCGAGTTAAAGCAGGCACTAATACGGGAAAAGGTGGTAGGAGAGTACCAAATGGCCACCCTGGACAAGCAGTTCTACATACGGCTAAAGTATCAGATAGAAGAGATGGAGGAGAGGGACCGGGACGATGTAGGTGGCATGATGATGGAGCTGGTCAGGCTGCGCCGGGGAAAGATAGTCCGGCTGGCAGATGCACCCAAGCTTAGTACTGACATACAGTCCAAGATAACCATAGAGGAGCGCGTGTTCTTTGATGCCATTAGTCAGGAGAGCAGGAGATTTGAGGAGGCGGTAAGGTATAGCAATCGAGGTTGAGGTTCGCGAGTATACTGATGACGCGCTAGCCAACATGGTGAGGGAGTTTTTGTCCCGGTTCCGGGACTCCCATGGTGACTACAAGTATCTGGATTTGATAGACAGTATGATACCCAGCCGTTCCACGCATATTACAATAGACTATAATGATTTGGTGGCAGAGCCGGAGATAGAAAGGTTCTTTCACAAGGAGCCGGACCGCATACTGAGCGCCTTTGCCATGGCCATAGGCAGCGTACTTAGTACCAGGTATCCGGATTATGCCACAAAGATACTGGACTCCATACGCGCCCGCATAGCCAATTACCCGCTGCATCGCAGGCTGCGGGAGGTGACCGCGGTGACCATAGGTAAGCTGACCAGTGTGTCGGGCATGGTGGTGCGCGCCTCAGAAGTGAAATCGCTGGCACAGGAGCTGGTGTACAGGTGCCCGGATAATCACAAGACCATCACCGTCCCCACTCAGGGAACTATTGCCAATGCGCCGCCGGTCTGCTCTAACCCGGACTGCAAGCACCGCAATTTGGTTATGAAACCAAAGGAGAGCCATTTTATCGACTTTCAGATACTGCGGCTGCAGGAGCTGCCAGAGGATCTGCCCCCCGGCCAGATACCATATCACATAGACGTGAACATAAGGCAGGATTTGGTGGATCATACCAGGCCGGGGGACCGCATAGTTCTTACGGGAATCGTACGCATAGAGAAGGAGCCGGTATCCGGCTCGGCCCAGACAGGAGGCGGGTTGTATCGTTTACGTGTAGAGGGAAATAACATTGAGTTTCTGGGGAGTCGCGGAAACAAGACCGAAAGAAAGATGGAGCGGGAAGAGATATCGCCGGACGAGGAGAAGATAATACAGGGACTGGTGCACAGTCCGGACATTTATGAGCGGCTGGTGGACTCCTTTGCGCCCCATATAACGGAGCATGAGGCGATAAAAGAGTCCATAATGTTACTGGTGGTGGGTGCCACGCCAAGAAGAATGCCCGACGGCTCCCGGACCAGAGGCGATATCAACATATTCCTGGTGGGCGACCCCGGTACGGCCAAGTCCGAGATGCTCAAGTTTTGTTCCCGAATAGCACCCCGTGGCCTTTACACCAGCGGAAGAGGTAGCTCCGCGGCGGGACTCACCGCTGCCGTAGTCAAGGACAGGACGGGAATGATGATGCTGGAGGCCGGAGCGGTGGTTCTTGGGGATCAGGGACTAGTATGCATAGACGAGTTTGACAAGATGAAGGCCGAGGACAGCTCCGCCCTGCACGAGGTAATGGAGCAGCAGTCAGTCAGTGTTGCCAAGGGTGGAATAGTGGCCACCCTGAACGCGCGCACATCCATACTGGCAGCGGCCAATCCCATATGGGGCCGATATGACGTATACAAGACCATAGTGGACAACATAAAGGTCCCCATACCACTACTGACCAGGTTCGATCTCATATTTGTAATACGGGATGTCCCCTCAACAAAACGGGACGAGCGCATAGCCCGGCACATACTGGCCCGGCACAGTAGCAGGGGAATAAGTGAGCGGAATGTGATTGAGCCGGACATACTTACAAAGTATTTTGCATATGCCAGGCGTTCAAATCCGGAAATGACCCATGAGGCAGAAGATGTCATACTGGATTATTACCTAAAGATGCGTTCAGGGGAGACCAGTGATACCACCATGGTTACACCCCGGCAACTGGAGGGAATAATACGGCTGGCAACAGCCCGGGCACGGTTACTCATGAAGGGATCAGTAGAGATAGAGGATGCGGAGCGCGCCATATTCCTGGTATCCAAATCCCTGGAGGAGTCCGGGAGAGACCCCGAGGGTAACAAGGTTGACTTGATGGTACTACATGGCAAGGGCAGCGCTGATATGAACAAGATGCAATTATTCATGGACATACTACGGGAGCTGGAGGGAGACGTAAAGAGACCCGTGCCAGAGACAGAGTTGCTGTCAAACATGAGGGATACAGAAAAATTTAATGACACCGACGCCAGGGCGTTCCTGCAAAAGATGATACAGAGTGGTACAATATACGAGTCCAAGTCAGGTCATTATAATCGGGTATGATAAGCCATGATTTGTATGAGTTCACCTTTGTCTAAATTTACGCAATAACTGATGGAACAGGTTGTTCTAGTTAATGTGATTTGTACATAAGATTCCGGAAGACGTGAACTCATACCTATTATTTGGTATGACTTCCCCCTGTCTAAATTTACGCACGACAGATGGCGGCAATTAGTATGATTTAACCGCACGATCTGGGAAGACGTGAACTCATACATTATTCGAGATATCCTAAAATCATGACAGGGGGCGATTTTATAGTGAGCACCATAATTTTTACATGCAAGATGGGGGTTGTGTCCGTCAAATGCAGGATTTGTCACCCAGAGACTTATGATGGTATGAGTTCACCTGTGTCTAAATTTACGCATAACTGATCGCGACAGTTAAAGAACCGGTTCTTTTGTGCATAAGATTCCGGAAGACGTGAACTCATACTTATGATGACTGCTATAATCACAAGGTAGTTGACAAATGGCCGAAGCCTCGCACCACGAATGGCACAGTAGGAATATGCTGGCGGTCATGCCATTACAAGGGGATTATGTAGTGTGATGAATTAATGCTGCGCGCATAATATAACCCGGCGTCAGGAGCCCCACTCAGGGATGAATTCATTGCATGATCTGAACCTTGAGATACTGCAATGTACCGCCTGCCCTCGACTGACAGAGTATACACGGGAGGTGTCCCGCACCAAGACTCGGCGATTCTACGACCAGAAATATCACGGCAGGCCGGTACCGGGCTTTGGTGACATGCATGCCCAATTACTGGTGGTGGGCCTGGCTCCCGCAGCTCACGGTGGAAACCGTACCGGACGCATGTTTACAGGCGACTCGTCCGCGGACTGGCTCATGAAGGCCATGCACAATAACGGCTTTGCGTCATTACCCACCAGTGTATCAGCTGATGATGGTCTGGCGCTGCATGATGCATACATTACCGCCGCGGCCCGGTGCGCCCCGCCACAGAATAAGCCCACTGCCGGGGAGCTGCGCAACTGCTCCAATTATTTGGAGCGGGAGATCTCCCTTCTTGATAACATAAGGGTAATTCTATGTCTTGGCCAGATATCCTATCGTACTATCTGCCGCATATTGGGAATTAGACCGGACAAATTTGGACATTTAAGGACATATGATCACAACTCCATTACCATAATGACATCCTATCATCCTTCCCGGCAGAATACCCAGACCGGCAGACTTACCTGGGAGATGTGGGATGCAGTCTTTGCCAGGGTGAGAGTCATTCTGGACAAAACACCATATTGATGGTGACATTTCAGTCATGTCAATGGACATGTATGATACCATACTGCTCATATTATATCATCGACGGGGCGCAGACTTGGGCCGGGTTGCCATACAGCGACTGGCCTATGTGTCATCATGTACAATTCCCTCATTGCACAGCCCGTCATATGTCATGCAGTATGATGGAATATACAGCGAGGGACTGTCCCACGCACTGGAGCGGCTCATATCACACTCCTTCGTTATGGAGAGTAAGGTACAGGCAAGTTCTGAAACATACTGCTATAAGCTCAGCGATGATGGTATTGCCATGGCCCGGCGGCTAAATGGAACGCCGGAATCCCGTTCAATTCAGTCCATGATGGCGCACTGCATGGACATATGCAGGTGTGACCCGGATATATTGGCCTCTGTTACATTGTCATTGCATGGTATTAATCATGATTCCGGCAATGGCGGTTCTTTGGCCTTGCAGATACTAAAGGCACTGGGGGTGAAACCGTGACTATATCGATACATGATCCATTATACGGGCTCATGGACATGTCAGACACCGAGATACGCATTATAGACTCGCCAGCCTTTAGGCGCCTGCACCGCATACGGCAGCTAAGCCAGGCCTATATGGTGTACCCTTCCGCGTCCCATACACGTTTTGAGCACTCACTGGGCGTATGCCATATGGCAGGTCAGGTAGCCAAGAAGGTTGGCATCGATGAGAAAAAGATACCGCTGGTGCGGCTGGCGGGCCTGCTCCATGACATTGGACATGGTCCCTTCTCCCACCTCTTTGAGCCCGCCATTACCATTACTAACAGAAAGGGCGTGACCCATGAAACCATATCTCACCATATAATCAGAAACGAGGAGTGTCTTGTGACCATACTGGGAGAAGACACACTGCGCATAACTGCCATACTTGATCACAAGCCGGTACCGGGATGGGATACGCGCGAGAGCGCCCTAGCATCGGAAATCATATCCGGTCCCCTGGATGTGGATCGTATGGACTATTTGAGGCGGGACTCGTATCACCTGGGTGTCTCTTATGGCAAGTTTGATGCGGCCCAGCTGGTTCACTCCATAACCACGACCCCGGATGCGCCAGGCAGGTTATGCATAAGCATGAAGGGCTGGGGCGCCGCGCAGGGGTACCGACTGAGCCGATTTTTAATGCACGCACAGGTGTATCATCATCATACCATAATGGCCGCAAACCGCATGCTCATGTATACGCTGGAGTCTGCCCTGGAAGAGGGTGTACTGGATTCCGGTACCCTGAATATGGAGTCTGATAAATTCCTGGCCAACTACATGATGCTGGATGATCAATCATTGGTGAACATGATACTGTCTAATGGTACAGTATCGGCCAGAATGATGGGACGGCTACAGCGGCGAGACATACTAAAGCGTGTATACCAGATATACACGGACCGGGATATCCCCGATGCCGGGGCGCGACTCCAGCTTGCAAGAATGACTAATACGCAGTGCGATGAGATGGCTAGAGAGATTGCCGACACGCTGAATCTGGAGTATCATGATATTATCGCGCATTCCTCGCATATACCAGTCAATCATAACGAGAACCAAATACTGGTATTATGGAAAAATCAGACCGGCAGCCTGAACCAGCATTCGCCCATGATATCCAGTCATTCGCCCATTGACCGGTTCTATGTATTTGGGCCGGATACCGCTCATGTCAGACAGGGAGTATCAAAGTACATGAGTGAGCGATTCGGCATATGATGGCTATTTGAGGGCGCCTATCTCTGCGAGCATTGCCGATATCTGTATCTCCGGATTTGCGCCCGAGAGTATGCGATAATCGTACTCTGCTATTATCCGTATAATCGCGGAGCGGTCTGCATTCTCCACCTGCATGGCTGACGCGGTTATGTACTTGAGAAAGTCCGACTCGGACATGCCGTATACCTTTATGAGCTCGATGGCCCCTTTTCGTGCCTGCGCAAATTTCCCATTAACGGCCATCTCCAGTATGTTATTCACCTCGTTATTCCTGGATAATCCCACTATATCCTCCAACGTCTCCATGGTTATATTGCCGGACGCCGCACATGTCTGTAGTATGTTTATGGCATGGCGCATGTCCCCTGCTGAATGCTGGTATATGGATTCGAGGGCCGCATCCTCGGCTTTTATATTCTCTTTAGTGGCGATATGTGTCAGGTGTTCTATGGCATCCTCCTTTGATACTGCCGGGAACCGAAATACGGCGCACCGTGACTGGATGGGATCAATTATCTTTGAGACGTTATTGGCTATTAGTATAAAACGACAATATGCCGCGGCATCCTCAATGATGCGACGCAGGGCAGTCTGGGCGCCGGACGTCATCTCGTCAGCCTCGTCCAGTATTATTATCTTGAAAGGCACATCCCCGATGCTGGCATACCTTGAGAAACGCTTGACTTTTTCGCGCACCATGTCTATGCCGCGCTCATCTGAAGCATTGAGCTCCTGAGTGTAGCTTTGGCGGTGCTCGCCCAGTATCTGCTGGGATATGCACAGGGCTGCGGTGGTCTTGCCAACACCTGGTGAGCCGGAGAACAGCAGGTGGGGCATCTGGTGAACATCCCGCAGTAATCCCTCCAGACTCCCGATTACCTCCTTTTGTCCTATTATGTCTGATAGTTTTGATGGGCGGTACTTTTCTACCCACATTACTCCCATGTCGTACAGGGGATACTCCCCCACTAATAGATATTCGGTATCTGTCTACGTTTGAGGTGATAAATTGTACGGTATGCGTTCACGTTTTCCTTAAATTGCTTAAATTATGTATGAGTTCACCTGTGTCTAAATTTACGCATAACTGATCGCGACAGTTAAAGAACCGGTTCTTTTGTGCATAAGATTCCGGAAGACGTGAACTCATACTAAATTATTGCGATTCAGCGTTCGTGAAGCAAAGCATGGATAAACCACTTGAATATACAAGACTATTCTGTACTGGAAAGCATACGCGAGACATGCAGAACATGGGTATGAGTTCACCCGTGTCTAAATTTACGCATAACTGATCGCGACAGTTAATGTGATTTGTGCATAAGATTCCGGAAGACGTGAACTCATACTACAAAGTAGTTGGTACACCATTTCATGCCACTCTGATCAGGGAATAAGTGGTGGATTTTTGTGCGTGATCGTTCTAGAGGCCCATACATGTGCACAGTCATTATACGCCGCTAAACTCGTATGAGTTCACCTGTGTCTAAATTTACGCACAACTGATCGCGACAGTTAATGTGATTTGTGCACAAGATTCCGGAAGACGTGAACTCATACTCATGAAGTATTCCATGTCCATAAAGTGTGGTAGGGTACATGCATCTGTGGATTCAGCCTGTCTGCAATCCCTGTTGTGATATTTTATGGAAAATTACCGCCAAGACTTATGGTGACTGCTATATGGCGTGTTTCACAAGTCTGGCAAGACGTGGATTATATGGAAATGTGTTACCAGGTGGCATGGATCAGTGGTAATACACTAACGCGTTTTTGAACTGGTCAGTCTTTTGGTATCCCGATGACCTCAACAAGATTTGTGTGACCCAAACGGTTACGAGCTTGCCTGTTAGGTCCATTTATCAGGATTATTCTTTCGTACCTCTTTGCCGTCTATAGTAACGGTGGTGTCATCTTCCAGAACGGTATGCCACCGACCGTCACTGGGAAATATTTGGTCCATCTCGTATATGCGCCTACTAGTGGGTGGCTGGTTCATTAGCGCCCCCCATTTCATGTTGTCCACCTTGGGCATGATGTCGTTGATATCTCTCATGATAGCGGTATTATCCCCTCTTGTATCATGTACTGGAGTGCTGAAATGAATGACTGATCATCGATATCACCGGCGGCCCACCATCCTGCGCTGTTCCTCACCCACTGTGGTATTTCGGTGTCTGCCTGGTTCCCGGGCTGGGAGTATTGCACCGTTATAATTCCCTCTTGTATCATGTACTGGAGTGCTGAAATGAATGACTGATCATCGATATCACCGGCGGCCCACCATCCTGCGCTGTTCCTCACCCAGTCCTGGATGGCCACATCCGTACCCTGGTCGCCCGGCGCCCTTGTGCTAGGACCTATATCCAGCAGGGCAGTACCTATACCTGCATTGGTGGGATCATAGTCCAGACCGGTCCCATGAACCAGTATGTTCAACATGTACTGGCCCTGGGAGGGAATCATCAAGTTTTGTGTGTCGATACCCTCTACGGCCAGTATACCAGGATTGTTAGGATCATCACCATGGCCCTCGATTAGCGTCTCCTGGCCATGGTCCAGCCAGTAGCTGTACCGCACATCTTTCAGTAAATTCGCCTGTGAGTCAAAGAATGCAATATCAAAGGGTATGCTGTCGCCAGCCCCATACTCAGAGTCCCACTGCACTACTACATCTGTTGGTACACGCTCAAAGTTCTGCAAGTTAACAAGATAGAACTCGGATGTATTCTCCACTATCGAATCTTGCGGCACCAGTTTTAGTGTCATGAGATTACTATCATAGTCAGTACCCTGTACCTCGTTTATGTTTGCCAAATCCGTATTGGTAAGCAGAAAGTGAATTACGTTGGTGTCATCATAAGAGTAGGGATCATGTATCAGGGCGCGTGATCCTACCTCCACATCATTAACATAACCTATGAACTGCCGCCCCTCCGAGTACGGAACAAACTCTTTTGGCACCCGCACTTCTTGGTGTACCACAAATACCTGCTCTACATATGAGGGATCCCAGTCAAAGGGCATCTCAAAGTATATGGAGTTATCCGTATCATCATAGTCAAAGTATGTTATTTCGTCATAGTATGTCTTGATTACAGTAGGGTACTCGTTTGCGTCCGCGGTACGTATGGTAAAGAACTGATCCTGTGCCACGCTAACAAAGGTGTCATATGATAGGGTGCTCTCTAGTAGCGCCTTGGGACTGGTGGCACCCTCAATGTCTATCTTTATGTTATACAGACCGCCCCGCTCAAATATGGGCCCCGTTATTACGGGTCTCTGATCCCCCTGTGCATACAAGGCACCGGGCGCGCTAATGTGCTCGGAACCATAGTAAGTAGTACATCGCCACAGATCTGTTTCAGAGCACCCTCCCTTGGGTCGTATCTCCACATCCAGGACGCCATCATTATCATAAAAGAGACTACGCGCCAATAATACGCCGCTCTGGTATACCTCCACACGATAAGTCACTTGCGGCAGGGTCTGGTTGGTAAGCGTATCAAAGAAGCGTATCTGCATGTTTGCCGTATCCAGCTCCGCGGCCACTAGATCCGAGGGACTAAGCTCTGTACGTACGGTAACCTCCATATCGCCAAAGGTTACAGCCGGTGCCTGGTCCCCACCCAATCCGTGACCAAATGCTACGGGTACTCCCAAGGCAAGTACTGCCAATATGGGCACATACAGATTCAATAAATTCATTTCCTGTGTTCCTTATTTAAATCTCAGAATGGTCTTTGTTGTAACAGAAAGTTGTCGCAAGGTAACAATCCATGTTTAGTACGCGTCCGGTCATCTGCGCGTATGAAATAGAAACCGGTACACAGAAATCTTGCTTGGTCCCCACACAAGTAGATATCATCCCTGTATACCGCATGGTCAGATTCAATGCCATGATAAAGATTGCCATCTAACATATGGCACATTCCACACAAGTCCGGGAAATACAAGACGGGGATTGGATGTGGCAGGTATTACCAATAGAAGTACGGGAATGACCAAAATCCTGAGTCACAAGTACAGTCATGCGCTACCTTATATGCCATTCATGTATGGCTAATCAAGTGTAACCACAATAGGAATGATCAAGGTTATACCTGCCCGAACCGTATGTTGCCAGTATATGGAATAGTCCGGCTCCGCGTGGACCATGATACTGTCCCCGGTTACGTTGCTCTGGCCCTCATTTCAGGATAGTGTTACAGTAGTGTAGCCGGGGGGAATTATGCCCGATAGTTGAATCGTAAATGTGGAGCTGGCATTCCTTAGTGATACAATAGTCTGGGAGTAGGCGGGCGCACTTATCGACTATAACATGTATGGATACGTCATGGGTCGTTTCGTCCGGATATGTCCCGCTAAGCCAAAAGTGCCCGTCTGACTCCGGTCCCAGCAGTAGCGTGGTCTGGACTATGCCGTATCCAAGTATCTCGCTTGCACCCTGCAGGTCATGAGTGTATGCAGAGACATAGCCTGCGGGCAGTATGTTACTCAGTCGTATTGACAAGTTGTCATTATCACCCAGTGTAGTCATGATACCGCCGTACCTATAGGATGACTCATCATCCTCGGTAACAGTGACGGTTATGGTTCTGGCAAGGCTGTTTTGCGTAGCTTCTATCTTGAACTGACCGTCCGGCTCTGTGCGTATAACCAGCGTGTCAGGACTCTCTTCCGGGAATAATGTACTGGTGCCCTCATTCTTCGTTATGGTAACATGATGGCCGGAAGGTGTAATGTATGAAAAGTCGGTCCGCTAGTCATTGGCATCCCGCTCCATCCATTTTGCATCATTTGCCCTAATTGTCTGGGTCGCCTTTTTATTCCTGAAGCGGTGTTTCGGCGTTATCTATATCCAGTGAGAAGTGCAACCTTCTCTCATGGTAGTAGTCAACATAATCCCGGAGACTGTCATAATGTCATATCTCATTGGACTCTTAAATAAGAGTCCCCTCGTCCTCAATCATTACATGGAAGCGCTCCGGTTTGCCATTTGTCTGCGGGTGGTATTGTCTGGAATTGAT
>CBDATR010000008.1:0-6442 GCA_965200155.1 Nitrosopumilaceae archaeon
TGATAGTTATTTCCATTAAGCACTCTGCAAAGGTTTTCTTTTAACCCTATCTTCATCCTTGGTATCTTCTGTTAGTTTGAAGTATGTGTACAGAATAATTCCACTAAGAGTCCAGAAGATACCGAACAGCTGCTTGCTTGCCACAGGTTCTTGGAAGAGGACGTACCCACCCAAAAGGGTGATGCAGAACTTGCAGTGTCCGACCATGTTATATCTATCTCCAAAAAAGGCATAATGAAAACTTGTAGACATGTGGACTCAAACATACAGGGATAAAACCTCTCTATTTTGGACACCATGGAATCAAATTTAGAGGGGTAGTCTCATTTCAGGGGGTTAAGTGCTATTAATGTATTAATATACAAGCTGTTATATATCTCAAGTGCCTACTGATTAATAGAAGAGGTGTTCTCATTTCACCTGTTAAGCTCCCTCAATGACATCACACTGCTCCTTAATTACAGGGGTGTCCTCATTTCAGGGGGGGGGGGGGGGGGGGGGGGGGGGGAAATGCTGACAACCAAATATAGACACCATTCACTATGCCAATAAATCTTCCATTGTAATGTCACACAACACACCAGTGGAATCCCTCTGAAAGGAAAATGACCCCTCCTCTGGGTGAGAACATGCATAAGATTCTCTTCTCCAGACCAAATGCTCCAATATTGTTTTACATAAAGTGTAACTTACGTCAAAGGTGATGTTTTGCCTATGAGCCAGTAAATGGAGAGATTGACGAGGAATGCTACCAAACCAGATGACAGTATTAACAGCTAAAAGAAAAAAAAAACTAATGTTTACAAATACTTACTACATTCTATTCCAACAGGACACCTCTGTATACAGTGGAATCCATCAGAAGTGTCTGGGTTGGAATAGAGGTATACAGAGGTGTCCCCATTTCAGAGAGTTGGATTCCAGGTGTCCTCATTTCAGAGGGTTGGAATAGAGGGATTCCACTGTGTCCTCATTTCAGAGGATTAGAATAGAGGGATTCCACTGTACACAGAGGTGTCCTCATTTCAGAGGGTTGGAATAGAGGGATTCCACTGTATACAGAGGTGTCCTCATTTCAGGGGGTTGGAATAGAGAGGTTCCACTGTATACAGAGGTGTCCTCATTTCAGAGGGTTGGAATAGAGGGATTCCACTGTATACAGAGGTGTCCTCATTTCAGGGGGTTGGAATAGAGAGGTTCCACTGTATACAGAGGTGTCCTCATTTCAGAGGGTTGGAATAGAGGGATTCCACTGTATACAGAGGTGTCCTCATTTCAGGGGGTTGGAATAGAGGAGTTCCACTGTATACAGAGGCGTCCTCATTTCAAATGTTAGGAATAGAGGGATTCCATTGTATACAGAGGCATCCTCATTTCAAATGGTTGGAATAGAGAGATTCTGTCATACATATAACTCACAACTCCATTCAGTGTAAGGGAAGATACAGAGCTTATGACTGGCTCAAAAAAAGGCACTACACAGAGAAGCATAACTGAAGAGATAGGAGCCTGTGAGTGAACAAAGTGAATGTTATTGGTAAAGGCAATAGCATGTGTACAGAGTTATATGGCAGGAGGTAGAGGAACACAGGTGAACATGGCCTCTAACACAGATATATCCTCTGACACAGACCACTAGCACTATTAACATATCCTTTGACACGGGCCTCTATTAACATATCCTCTGACGTGGGCTTCTATTGGCAAAAAACCTGGTACACATTGTATTAAAAACTTGATGTCTTGATGATCTACAGATAGCCACTCTTGCAAAAAAAAAAGCAGCATAAATTGATGAAAATACAGAGGCCCAGACTCTCCTTCCCCATCACACCAGAAGAGGCCCAGACTCTCCTTCCCCATCACACCAGAAGAGGCCCAGACTCTCCTTCCCCATCACATCAGAAGAGGTCCAGACTCTCTCTCCATATCATACCAGAATAGGCCCAGACTCTTTTTCCCCATCACACCATGATACCGTTATTTTCAAGACACTTTATTTTCACTGATCTCATAAAACCTTGCATTATGAAGCAATTCACGTTTTTTATTTTCACTGGCAGGGGGGAGGGGCCGGGGGGGAGGGGGGAGAATTTCAATTAGGTAATACTTTTGAACTTGTACTAAAGGTTTTTTTTATTTTCGTTTCCCTTTTACTTACTGCGAAAATAGCGAAATTAAAGTGACAGTGAAATTAACCAGATCTACGGTAGGCCCAGATTCTCTTTTCTCATCGCTCAGACTCACCAAATACCTGATAATATAACAGCTGCATTGAATTGACTTCAAATTCCATCTGTTTCGTGCTCACCCACTGTATAGGAACATAAAGCTAGCTCCACCTACTACTAATAGAGCCACACCCACTTACTATCTGGTAGACAGAGGTAACCAAGACTCCCAAGGCAGCAAAGAGAGAACCTGTCATATTGAATTGAACATCATAGTAGGAGTTTAGCAGGATGCCCAGAAGTACTGGTATCTATAAGACGATTGGAGATGGAGGTGAATGACCATTAAATGCAGTTACTATAGTATTGTCAGTGGTAACGGTAATCTCATTGGGCAGTTGCTATAGTATTGTCAGTGATAACGGTAATCTCATTGGACAGTTGCTGTAGTATTGTCAGTGGTAACGGTAATCTCATTGGTAACGGTAATCTCATTGGGCAGTTGCTGTAGTATTGTCAGTGGTAACGGTAATCTCATTGGTAACGGTAATCTCATTGGACAGTTGCTATAGTATTGTCAGTGATAATGGTAATCTCATTGGACAGTTGCTGTAGTATTGTCAGTGGTAATGGTAGTCTCATTGGACAGTTGCTGTAGTATTGTCAGTGGTAACGGTAATCTCATTGGTAACGGTAATCTCATTGGACAGTTGCTATAGTATTGTCAGTGATAACGGTAATCTCATTGGACAGTTGCTGTAGTATTGTCAGTGGTAACGGTAATCTCATTGGACAGTTGCTGTAGTATTGTCAGTGGTAACGGTAATCTCATTGCAGTTGCTGTAGTATTGTCAGTGGTAATGGTAATCTCATTGGACAGTTGCTGTAGTATTGTCAGTGGTAACGGTAATCTCATTGGTAACGGTAATCTCATTGGACAGTTGCTATAGTATTGTCAGTGATAACGGTAATCTCATTGGACAGTTGCTGTAGTATTGTCAGTGGTAACGGTAATCTCATTGGACAGTTGCTGTAGTATTGTCAGTGGTAACGGTAATCTCATTGGTAACGGTAATCTCATTGGACAGTTGCTATAGTATTGTCAGTGATAACGGTAATCTCATTGGACAGTTGCTGTAGTATTGTCAGTGGTAACGGTAATCTCATTGGACAGTTGCTGTAGTATTGTCAGTGGTAACGGTAATCTCATTGGACAGTTGCTGTAGTATTGTCAGTGATAACGGTAATCTCATTGGACAGTTGCTGTAGTATTGTCAGTGGTAACGGTAATCTCATTGGACAGTGACTACAGTACAGTCAGTGGCAACGTATTGTCAGTGGTAACATAATGGTAATCTTGTTGGACAGTGACGACAGTAATGTCAGTGGTAACGGATTTGGATAACATTATCCTTTCTCTCTATTCCTGGACAGTTAGATTAGAGGATTCCTTCCATTACAGCCACAATGCAGTGCAACCTGGACTCAAATTAAGTCCTGATTAGAGGGGTGGCCTCATTTGAGGGGATAAAGTTTTATTCAAAGTGATACAGGTTCCTCAATTCAAGGGATTGGAATAGAGGGGGGTCCACTGTATATAGAGGTATCCTCATTTCAGGGGGTTGGAATAGAGGAGTTCCACTGTATACAGAGGTGTCCTCATTTCAGGGAGTTTAAATAGAGGGGTTTTACTGTATACAGAGGTGTCCTCATTTCAGGGTGTTGGAATAGAGAGGTTCCACTGTATACAGAGGTGTCCTCATTCTGTTGGAATAGAGGGGTTCCACTGCAATCCAACCAATTAACTAACCACAGTAAGTTTAACTTTGAGAGATGACTGTTTGCCATAGAACAGCGCTTGGAGAAAGATTATGACAGGCGTAGTCATAGACTTGGCCAGCTGGTATGTTCCGACAGTATTGAACTGCAAAGAGAGGTTAGTAAAAACCACAAATCCACAGAAAGAAGCTGCAAGTGGAACAACTTTCAACACTTCAAGTCTCTTTGGAGAAAACACACCCAACCAGTTGCAGCACAGTAGGCACAGGGATGTCATAGCAAAGTGAACTAGTGTCAGAGACATGCTGGGGAACTGGTATTGGACATAAACTAGCTTGTTAATGAAGACAATCCCAATGGCTGAGGCAAGGTTGAGTGCCAGACCCAAGGACACAGTTAGTCTAGTCTCCATTCCTGTCGCTTGAGTATAGATTACAACAATGAAGGGCCAGGAAGATAGCTGGCTGGTACACGCCTATATATAACACCAGTGCATGTGACGTTAACTTGCGTCATATTTACTTACTGCACATGCCGCCCATTATATGTTGCTGCAGGAGGACAACTGCGGTATTTCCATAGGCGTAGGAAGCAGGGTGGCCAGGGCCACCACCCTAAGTTTTTACCTTGGCCATCCCCAAAAAATTCTGGCTTGTTCACTCAGTTTGTACAAGCACACAAGCAGCTGTAGGTTGACTGGAATGTTGCCAGGCTTGCAATCTTGTTGCTTGTTAAACCACAACTAGCTAGCTAGCTCAGCTGATCAGACCTGCCACATGTAGCTTCTTGCAGCTGCAATCATGTCACATAAGACAAAAGAGACTGAACATTTAAATTGTCTTCTTAAGGTTAGTGAACACATAGCTAGCTAGCTACTAGTGCTGTATTAACTAGCTTCAACCCTATATACTAGATGCTGAATCTAGAATTAGATAATGATTCAGATAGCAGTCGGTTCAATCTCAGAATGATGTTAAAGTGGATGACATAGAAAATGTTTATGATAAAGATACAGCATGCCAGGTTCCGTGTTGTTTGGATGTGAATTTTGCTCATCAACCTGAAGATGTCCATGAGTCCAAGGTGAAAGATACGTATAGGCATTGTAAGGGCCCCTCAACAAACAAGCTGGTACCAACTCTATCCCAGGATTACATCTAGGTACAAAATCTTTTGTGCCACCTGTTAAAGTGACAAATGTTAGGACTATTGCTGATGTACAACCCTAGCTATATTTAGAGGCATCTAAGTGCAATTGACAAACTTTTGAAGATTTATTTCACTTTTCCTGCCACTTCTGTGACTTCTGAAAGATCCTTTTCTTCCCCTCATAGATAAAGACTTAGCTATAATTTTGATTCAATTATTTTGGAAAGCATTAGCTAATTATGTGTGTTACATGTGATGAGCTTTGACCTTTTTAAACAGGAGTAAGAATGATGTCAGCTAGCACTTGTGCTGACTTTTTGCATATAACAAAGAAATTTTCTTATATGCTCCACTCGGGAGAGGGCATATCCATCCCCCTCCCGCACCCTTTCCCTCACCATGGCCTTATGGCAACGCGTTGCATGTTACTCAAATTCAACACTGGGCTGGCCACCCCATAGAAAATCATCTTCCTACACCTATGATTTCTGATGGTCAAGGCCTTAATGGAATCGATGGTGCCCCCAGTGTTGCCAGGTTCGTGGATTTATCCACAATCTGTGGATTTTTGGAGCAGAGAATTGTCTGTGGATGTATCAAGGCCAAAAGTAGAGTTCTATTGATTTTTCTGCTTATTACTGATTTTGTCCCAATATTAACATGAAATTTAGTGTCCCTCTATCTAGTTGATTAGCAATGCTCAATGCAAGTAGTAGTAACCAAAGTAGTGGTGAATCTTGGGGACAAAAGTGGGGCTTTGACCACACAATCATCAGGTCGTTGTTTACTCTGTGGATTTTTTTAGACAGCAACCTGGAAACACTGAACTTCGAAGCAGCTAGCTAGCTGGGAGCAGCAACATACTAGTGATAGAGCAGTGTTATAGGAATGCAACATGCCCAGCTTATCCCTTTTCAGTATATACAATTTTAGTTTTTGTTTTTGAAATGTAGCATTATTTATTGAAAAGGATTGTTTATTCTTCTAATCTTATGAGTGAAGCATAAGATAGAGGACATAATGACTGTGCTCACTCTCACTTGGCTAAACCCTCTAGCCAATAATTTTTGAAGTGATTTAGCACATGCACTGGTCTATCTTTTGATTGAGATTAGTGCATCAAGCATGCACTGAGGAGTTGTGCTTGTTATCATACATAACCATCTAGTCTGGTGAAACCTACCCTCTTGACTTCTGTGTCTCAAGGGGCAAGGGTCGATAACTTCACTCATTGAAAGATTATTATGTCATTTAAAAATAAATAGCTAATTATTATTTGACAGTCTTATAATAGCAGTCATCTAAGCTTTCCAGTAGTGTTGTGCAGCTAAAATTATTGTCCT
>CBDATR010000009.1:0-190286 GCA_965200155.1 Nitrosopumilaceae archaeon
TGGGGGGGGTTCCTATAAATCTCACGTAACCGTTTACATTCACATTTAATTCATAGGCATATATTCGCGGTCTAGGGGTGACCTGAATGGTTACTCTGCTCATGTGTGTTCATTTGTTTTAATTTTAAATGTCCTGCTTATGTAACACGTCATATGGGGATGACACAAATCCCACGTTACTGGTCATTCAACCAGCACTTACTGGAAGCGGTACTGAAATACAAGTCTAAACTCGCCGCTTATCCTGTGAACGCGTATCTTTCAACAATGCTTCAATGGGGCCTCGCTAGGCTGTGGAAATCAGGACAACAATGCGTATGTTTCGTTCAGCCTGCGCCATAATTATTTAGTGATAAACACGGCCACTCGCTATGTCGATTCACGACTGTAGCTGTTCGCCCATGTGCAGAATCAGGCAATCTCCAAAACTATTCTAAAATTTAAGACGCCCATTGAACAACAAGTGAGTCTTGAACGCGTATGTAATAGGAAGCTGGAATAGTCCCCTACAAAATCACATAATGTACATCCCCATAAGGACATGTACGCCATTACGTAAATTTGGAAAACACATTTGCAGTCATGTGTCAAATAAACAGTCATGTCTGTTATAGATGCAAATTCAGCCGAACCGGGGTCCAGACGCAAGCTGCTCTTTCATATTAGAGCCAGATGAAGTGGAATGAGTCAATCCACGCTATGTTATCGTCTTATCAACGACTCGAGTGGCATAGCCTGTGTCATCAGCAGTGCCGCCCATATGTGATGCCTGTGTCTTATCAACCATGGGTGATATTTGGTCTTGACATGTATTACAAGGCGGGGCCTGTTCAGGTACTGCTATCTCGCGCTTGTATTCCTCAAGCTTGGTATCCAGGCGTAAGCCTGAATTCACTGTCATGAATGCAGACACGGCTTTCTGGACGGCTACCCTTGATACATCAGACAAGCCAGAGCAATTTGACTCGAGTTGATTTATTGCACTATCGGCATCATACGTATGTCACAGAATGGTTCTGTGTGAAAACATAGGTGACATGTGTATAGCGACCACCATGTCATGGAACCATTCAATGACGTGTCCCATCATTCCATGATGTTATGATTGGACCGTCATAAAAACCGTATAAGGAATTCGCCCGGCGCGCCAAGGTATACATTCGATAATCACACTGGGAGACTACTATCATGATCCGGACTGGACCAGAACGAGTCCACCAAATCACCATACGGTCTAAAGAAGGGCGATCCACTTTACGTGAACCAGTTAGCACGTTCTAGAGTGGCGCCGTGATCTGGAGGAGGTGCGCGAGTCACCAGCTATGGACGCGGTGCCATACTACAGGCGGGCGTACGAGGATTATTCCAATGACACATCACACCGGCGTGACAAAGACCGCCGATAAGGCGCGGTAAATTCGTGTTGGGCTTGTGTGGCCTTGATATCGGTGTCCACATGTAGTAGACCGGCCCATGTCCGGTTCTATCAAAAACATGAACTACACTATGGCACGTTCGCGCTCAATCCTATCCAGTTTGACAACAATTTTACGTAGGCCGCCCACAACTTCACAGTATCTTGCAACTGCCTCCATGCCAATCTCCCTGGCCTCACCGGTATATGACTTTAGCTTCTGCCTTGTCAATTGATGCTCCCACCTGTGTCATGATAGTATCAATATTAGGCCAAGTATAAAAATTCTGGATGATAACCCATCAACCGTACCATCATATGACTAAAACTGAATTAGTTCTCAATGAAATAAAAGTGTACAAACAGAAAGTATTACAAGTGAGCACGGAGTGGAATTCCTGACGCATTTCAAGATACAGAAAATGACTTGTCATATGAAATGATATACAGAGAAGATAGAATTGATAAAATTCTCGGCCCATAATGGAATGATTCCGGGACTGGTAAGAAACATCAGTTCCAGGATGTCATTTGGATGGGATGTCGGTTTTCTGCCCCATGATCAGCCACCCGCTGCAAGATATTGGAGATTATTTAGAATCAAGGGGACTGTTATCCAATAGGGGGCGGCCATTCCCCTCCAAGAAAGGACACCAGGACGGAACGCAAAGCCAAGAACCGTACCATGAAAATCAAAGACTTTTGGTTACAGCTATAAATGATGGTATGAGATCATCTATATACAAATGATAAGGCAGGCCCGTGTGTGCAGTATTATGCGCTCAAGGCCCACACCATCACTATTCTACCACTCTGTCTGGTTTACGAGAATGCTGCTCCAGGGTCGCTCCAATGCCGCCGGGCTATGACTGGAGGGGTGAGCCTGATATCAATCATCCCGGCAGGGATATGTCCCAGGCACACCATGAGGTATGAGATATTTAGGCAAGCGCCCGTTCCTCAGATGGCTATTCCAGTCGTTCTGGCAGGGAATAGTGGCTGATCAAAGCCGGTGCATACAGTTCAAGAAATAATTATTATGAAAAAAACGATCGAAGAAAAAAGAACTCTATGCAAAAAGTGAAAAAATGGTAAAATCTGTATTATTCTTAATAACTTTTTGATGTAGTAACCATTCACTGTATGAGTTCACCTGTGTCTAAATTTACGCATAACTGATCGCGACAGTTAATGTGATTTGTACATAAAATTCCGGAAGACGTGAACTCATACCATTCACTTCCTGTTCCAGATAACCAGTCTTGTAATCTGTCGTTCTTTTACGCGATAATCATCTTTTCCCTTTCCGATTATAGTCACCCAGACCACTCTCCCTGAGGGTCAACTTTTGTCTCGCGATTTAGTGTAAAAAGATTGGCTGTACAGACAACCGGGCGCGTCTATAGAAAGACTTTTAAAAAATGGTCTGGCAGAATTAGTGACCACAGAGCGCGGTCGTTATGGTTTTGATCGAAGAGTGGTAAAAATCAGTGTTTCAGTTGAATGATCACATCTAGTATAATCTCATCCCAGTAGTGGTTGCAATACTCTAGGCGTTCAAGGCCTGGTGGCTGTCTAGGGATGCATTCTTCTTTTAGGCGTATGCTCTTCTCATCATTTATGATAAGATTCGTATCATTAAACCCCATACGTGCATAACGGCAGAATAACTCCCAGATCTCTTTTTCACCTATAGAATCATACTTGCACTTTTTCTTTAGTGTATCATGCATCTCATTCCATGTCAGTAACCACTCATCAGCTAGATTCCGTATGGGCTTGTGTTTCATATCCCACGCTGGGTAAACCTGGGTGGCCTCCATCTTGTAAAAACCATTCTTGTTTTGGAAAAGACCAGTTACCTCGACCTTACTACCTTTTTTGACCCAGCGTGCCTTATCGTGTGGTGCACGTGCCCAGACAAAGTAACGTTCCCCTTTTATGCCTAGATTCTTGTATGCACCATTGTGTACATTTGTAACACTTCCATGTATGGTAATAATCTTCTGATCACGTAATTCACAATCAATAGGGAGACGAAAATCCGTACTCACATCCTTACCCAGTAATACTCTGAGTATGTTTGAAATCTCCCGGTATACTCGACAGGCCGTTGCATCATTATGTGACTTCAGTACTTTTTTCACATCCTTATATCGTATTGATATGATTCCGCGGTCCAGCCATGGCCTGTACTTTTTTGCTATAATACCAGCTAGTGACAATGATTCGGTACTGGTGTTGGGTACCTGTGTCGGTTCAACGCCAAGCATATAGGCAACATCTTGTATTCCCTCTGACTGTTTTTTCTTGAATAGTCCCGTCTTTTTGCCATGTTGTATAAGTAGACCAATTGCGGCCCCTCTTGAACGTAAGGTACCATCTTGTTGTAATTCCTCTATGGCATCCATTTCTTCACATGTCAATGACACAGTGTATGTTATTCGTTTCATGCCACAGCCGATTACCGCTCCCTTAAAAGTTATTAAGAAAAATACAGATTTTACCGTTTTTTCACTTTTTTCATAGAGTTCTTTTTTTAGATCGTTTTTTTTTTTCATAATAATTATTTTTTGAACCGAATGCACTACAATAGGCGTGTACACCTTGAATCTAAAAACAGTCTAATTGAGTATACCTTTTTCATACCGTGTCTTCTCGTCAAGGATTTCGGAGATATTTGGTATTGAACGCCACAACTGGATACATTGTTCAAGACCGGCTGGGCCTGGTGGCTGGGTACACATGTTATGGTCTTTTAATAGTATTTTCTTGTTATCTTTTACCTCAAACGAAATACTACTTTTCCCCATACGAGCATAGTTGGTAAATGCGCGAAATCGGTAGCCATCTTTGTAGTCGTTCAACATGTCTAGTACCTTCCGTATCTCAGCACGTGTAAGTATCCACTCATCGGCGAGGTCTCGTATGGGTTGGTATTTGTCATGCCATTGAGTATCTATCTGGACGGCCTCTATCCTAAGTCGACCATTCCTTGTGTATAGTCGGCCTATAACCTCGACATCCATGCCCTTTTTGACCCAGTGTGCCTTGTTGTGAGGTATGCGAATCCATGGGATACAAAGCGGGCCATCAACACGGATATACTTGAATGCTCCATCTCTCTTTTGGTGTATATTGTGATGAATGTTCTTTACTGTACCATTCATTATAATGACTTCCTGACCATGTAGGGAGTCATCAGTTGGTAATCTGTAATCTGTCTCTGGCTCCTTCTCAAGCAGTGCTTTGAATATTATAGGTATCTCCTGGTATACGGTCCATGCAATTGTGTCGTCATGTGATTCCAATACACCCATGACGTCAGGGTATCGTATTGGTATGATTCCGCGGTCCAGCCATGGTCTGTACTTTTTTGCTATAATACCAGCTAGTGACCATGATTCGGCACTGGTATATGGTGCTTGATCAGGTTTTACACCCAGTATGGAGGCTTGTAGTTCTTTATTTGGTCGTTTCAAATAGCCCACATCTTCCGCTATTTGGACTAGTTTTATCAAGACATCACCACGGGAACGCTTGTTGTGCTGTTCACGTATCATTTCAATGGAATCCATTGTCTCCTGTGGTGCAGAGAATGAGAATATTTTTCGCTTCATGGCACAGCCGATTACCGTTCCCTTAAAAGTTATTAAGAAAAATACAGATTTTACCGTTTTTTCACTTTTTGCATAGAGTTCTTTTTTTTTCGATCGTTTTTTTATAATAATTATTTTTTTGAACCGAATGCACTACGAATATGGATATTTCACCGGTTGCCTTGGTTCCTGTGAAACGCGCCATTCTGGGAACCGGCGCAAGAATCATTCAGTGCCATGTTAGCGGGCAGGAATGGTTTATCGCCCGGACTCATTCTCAACTACATGCTCATAGATTAGTCGCAGGACATCCGGCCACTTGTGCGGCCTGTCTGCATTGGACTCATCATTACGTACATACTCCTGTGGTAGAGTTATGGAGTAGTCATCTGTTATGAATAAACTGTTCTCGCCACTCTCCATGTCCCGGTACCGCTTGTACAGGCCGATACCGTCAACGGCGGGCATTGATAACATGATTTGATTTGTCATGTGTGATATTTCATCGATATACTCTGACCTGTCCAGTGTGATATGTATGACCTCGACATATGATTCATCCCTAACCGGACCTACAACTTCTACCCTATTCTTCCACTTGTTCCTCTCGTATCCTGGCGGTAATTTTACAGGTATGCTGGTTATGCCGTTATTCAGGAATGTGCCCTTCTTTATCACGCCGGTAAAGACGGCCAAAGCCTGGCCACTAAGGGAACGGTCCGGCGGGAACTCCTCTATTCTTATCCTCATGTCCCGCTCCAGTAACGTGTTGAATATTCGGGGTAGCTCCTTGTGGTAAATATCCCATGCCGCCTTGTCATTGTGTACTGACATGACCATGGCCACATCAGATATGTTAATGGGTATGAGCCCCAAATCCAGTTTTCGTAAATGCCTGTGCGCAATGAACTTTGCTAGAACACATGATGTTGTTGTCACGTGCTGAACTGGGCGGTGTGGCACGCCTAACTGCTTGGCTATCTCCTTTGTCAGAGAATCCATGCCATAGAATAATGGTGATTCCATAAAAGGACGGTCATGGAGTGGTGGCTGTATCATATGGTTGATCAAGTTCCATGGTAACCACATGATCAAGAACCGCCGGCACGGCCGCTAGAACGGCTGATCAAGTCCCCTGGTGGCAGCATCAAGAACCCCCGGGTGGTGATCAAGTCCCATGGTAACCACATGATCAAGAACCCCCGGCACGCTCAACAGTGACTGTCATATACTTGATCAGTCCGGTGGCTGCATCATATGATCAAGACCCTCCGGCTGGTGATCAAGCCCAGTCCGGTGGCTGCATCACATGATCAAGACCCTCCGGCTGGTGATCAAGTCCCATGGTAATCATACCAAGAACCCCCAGCACGCATGAATGATTCACATGTATCAGCGGCTCTGGCTTGGTGACCATATCACATGAACCCACGGTGGATGATCAGCCCCATGGTAACCACATGATCAAGAACCCCGGCTGGTGATCAAGCCCGGTGGCCACACTACATGATCAAGAACACCCGGCTGGTGATCAAGCCCAGTCCGGTTACAGCACCACATGATCAAGAACCCCCAGCTGGTGATCAAGCCCCCATGGCGGTCATGAGCAATCCATTCTGGGAGTGGTAATAGACAGGTATGGGACTCACGGGTCCTTCAGGTGAATAGGTAAGTTAATTTCACTGGAAATCATTCCAGCCCATGACCCGCCTTTTAAGGGAGGAATAATTCCATGGCCGTGCCGGAAGTTTTGCCTATATTCGGGCGGCACGGTCATACCACTGGGCGCTGTTATGCAGTCCCGTGGAATGAAGTGTAACGTGGTCTTTCAGGCCGGTAACAGAATGGTGAAAACATGCATTTCAATACCGTACATTAATATCAATATAGAAACAGGACGGTAATATTGGTTGTAACCTTTGATCAGGCACTAGAGAAGATACGAAAGGAGACCGATGATGAAACAGAAAAGGGCAGTTCTGTACACAAGACACAGCGGGGTAACAAATTTGAGAGACTAATGTTACACTACTTTAAGAATGACAGCATATACAAGAATGAATTCAAGGATGTAAAATTATGGTATGACTGGTTTCATGAACAAGATACCGGAATCGATTTAGTCGCGGAACAATATGACGGCAAGCTAGTTGGCATTCAGTGCAAATGTTGGAATGATGATTCCAGTATTGCCTTGAATGATATCTCAAACATGTTTGCCGTAAAGGAGAGCAAAAAGATGGATAGATTGATTCTAGTATTTACCGGGAAAGATGTAAGCAAGCATATTGAACAACAGGGTGGTGGCGCTTTTTCAATTATTATGAAATCTGATCTCCGTAGCAGCGCCTTTGACTGGGGCAAGAAAAGAATGATTTCAAAACCAAAGAAACTGAGACCACACCAAAAGGAAGCCGTTGACAAAGTCGTTACCGGGTTAAAGGATGCCGATAGGGGAACACTCACCATGGCATGTGGGACTGGCAAAACTATTACATCACTGCATATCGCCGAGAATATTGCCGGGAAAAATGGACTCATTCTATATTTGGTGCCATCCCTCTCACTAATCCCCCAAGTCATGAGGGAGTGGGCAGAGAATGGCTCCATCACTCATCAGTACATGGCGGTATGCTCAGATAGATCGGCCGGGAGTGATGAGCAGGGCTCCATAACAGAGATTCCCATACAGCCGTCTACTGATGTTGATACCATTCTAGAACAATTACAGTCAATGAGGAATGGTATGCGTGTTATATTCTCCACGTATAACTCGGTGGAGCGAGTAGGGAAAGCCATTCGTGGTATGAATGAAATATTCGATTTAATACTATTCGATGAGGCTCATCGTACCACCGGCGCCGAGAAAATCAAGGAGTCATATTATTTGACGGCCCACAAGGATAGTGAGGTTCCTGCTAGGAAGAGACTGTACATGACGGCGACACCGCGTGTATACTCTGGAAAGGGTAATAATGATGCAACTACTCAAGGACTGGAAGTGTATTCCATGGATGACGTGGAGAAATATGGCGAGGTATTGTATGATTTACCATTCTCAAAAGCCGTTGACATTGGACTACTGACACATTTCAAGATTATAATGCCAGAGGTTAATGAGGACGACGCATATGGTGAAATCATAAAGGCCGCCAGGGATCAGGGCGGCGATGCCAAGGATTACGAGGATTTGGAGCTAGACTACATGACAAAAGTGTACAGTATTTGCAAGGCCATTACATATGATGATGACAAATTCCATCCACTACAAAGAGTAATGATATTCCATAATACCATAAAGAAGTCAAGATTGTTCTCCGGTCATGGACGTAATATGGACAAGGCAAAGAAACAACTAAAATTGGACAAAACCACACAAAAAATACTCAGCTTTGATAATTTGAGTGAGAGATTACTAAAGACCGATTCCAATCTGGCTGGTTACAAGACTGTTACAAGACATGTAGACGGCTCCACCAATTCACTGAGTAGGGGAGAGCGAATAGACTGGTTAAGGAATAGTTCTCCAAAGGAGATTCGAATACTCAGTAATGCTCGGTGCCTGCAGGAAGGAGTGGATATTCCAGCTCTTGACGCCGTTATATTCATGGAGCCCAAGAACTCGCCCATTGACATTATACAAAGTATAGGGAGAGTGATGCGAAAATCTGATGGAAAAGAGTCAGGTTATGTCATTGTTCCCATTCCTGTACTAAAGGGTGATGATCCACATCATGTGTTGAAAATGAACAAGCGCTACAAGCAGATAAGCGAAATACTACGTGCCATACTGTCACATGATGATGGCCTGCGACGGTTACTGAACATGTATGTCTTGGCCAAGTCAGGGAAGGGCGGTGACCATGTATCACCGGATCCGGGGGAAATACCACCAAGACTACGGGACTGGATTGCTAGTACACTTGGAAAGGGACTCAGTGATAAACTATTAAAAGATGTGCAGAATGTCCTACTGAGTCTTGGTGATCCCAGCTATCACTCCAACATGGGTGAGCGGTTAGGTGAGCAAGCCGTTATAATAGAGACCAAGCTTAACCAGCGTGTTAAAATAGAGCCGGAAACTGCGCCCATCATTAAAGTATTACACGAGAACCTGAAACCGATAGTAGGGCATACTCTTACTATGGAACAGACCATTCGAGCATTATCACAGCATGCCGTAATGTCCAGAGTGTTCAATGTAATGTTCCCCAGGAATGATAACCCGGTGGCATCTGCATTCGATGATACCATAGAACGATTAAACATACAAGAGTCATTAAAAAAATTTGAGGCATTCTATGCTGGTATACAGGCGGATATTGAACGATTCGAGGAGCCGGATGCTAAGCAGGATTTCTTGCGGGCCATCTATGACTCGTTCTTCCGTGGTTCAGACAGAAAGGCCGCTGATAAACATGGAATAGTCCATACGCCGGTTGAAATCGTTAACTTCATACTGGAATCAGTTCGACATGTACTAGAATCGGAGTTCGGAAAAACATTCAATGATAGAATGGTAAAGGTGCTGGACCCGTTCACAGGTACTGGTATATTCATAGCTCAATTGATTGAGCGTGGTATGATAGACGCACTCCGTGACAAGTACCAGAATGATATTTACGCGAATGAGGTAATGTTACCGGCATTCTATGTGGCCATGTCCAATATCGAGGCATCATACCAGAAAATGACGGGTGAATACACACCATTTCAAGGTATATCGTACATGGATACATTCGCACAGCACCCCTCATACAGGCTGGACTCTGAATTCCGGCAAAAACAGACTAGAATCACAGATGATAACCTAGAGGAAGCCATGGAAAGAGTGAAACGGCAGAATATGGATTACGTCAATGTTATAGTGGGAAATCCACCATATTCTGGTGGGCAGGAGACAGCCAGTGAAGACAACAAGAATGATTCCCACCCTGCACTTGAGACTCGCATAAAGAACACCTATACGAGTAAGGCGCGTAACGTTGGCTTCAAGGGAGCCATACTGAACCCAAATAACTCATACATCAAGGCCATTCGTTGGGCATCAGACAGAATCGGGGAATCGGGAGTAATTGGTATTATAACACCCTCTGGTTTCATTACCGGGAATAGTGAAGCTGGCATACGCGCCTGTCTTGAAATGGAGTTCACTGATGTGTACTGCTTTGACTTACTAGGCGAGAAGGGTAGGACAGGTCACGGACGTAACATATTCGAGTACAAGGGTGAGAGTACGGGTGGTACTACAGTTGGTACAGCTATTACCATTCTTGTGAAAAATCAGGACAAGCAGGGTTGTACCATACGATATTCAAAACTGCAAGAGTCCGACTATTCTGGTGAGGATAAACGGAAACGTGTGAAAGAGTTAGGTTCCATTGCAGGAATGGAATGGGAGATTATAACACCGGATCGATTCCATGACTGGTTAGAACAGCGTGGTGATACCAGTGAACGATGGGATTCCATCACTCCAATGGGAAGTAAGGAGGGAAAACGTGGGAAGACCAATGATGTAATGTTTGGAATGTATTCCAGAGGAGTGATAACAAGTAGAGATGATTGGGTATACAACGCATCGCCCCAAGACCTGGAAGAGAATATGAGACGTACAATAGAGTATTGCTCCAAGCAGGACCTAGATCACTTTGACACAAACGAGAAGGATGTAGCATGGACCCCCATAATGGAGAAGAAGATAAGAGATAACGGAAATCCTGAGTTTAATCGGTCCAATATTAGGATATCACTGTATCGTCCATTCATCAAACAATACCTATACTTGGATTCAACCTTCGTTGAACACGAATATCATATCCCCTCATTCTACCCACACCCAGACTCCAAGAATAATTCTATTATGGTGCCTGACAAGATCAAGGGTGAGTTCTCCACCATTATAACTGATATCACGCCTGACCTTCACATCCATGAGGCATCCCAGTGCTTTCCCATGAGAGCCAAGAAACAAAAGGACAAGAATAGACATGTGGTAGGTAGCCAGTCAGCCAGTCAGCCAGTCAGCCAGTCAGCCAGTCAGCCATCGAGAACCTGGCGATAATAGTCCCGGACAAGATCAAGGGCGAATTCTCAGTATTCATAACGGGAATAACACCGGATCTGGAAGTGGTGCATCACGGGCAGGTATTCCCCATGTTCACACAGTCACCGGAGGTGACGAGATGAAGGACAACATCACCGACTATTCCCTGGAACTATACCAGAAACGATATAATGATGACTCCATAACCAAGGAGGACATCTTCTACTATACCTATGGCATCCTACATCATAATGGTTATCGTTCCAAGTATCAAGCATTCCTTGTTAGAGGATTGCCGAATATTCCCATGGCGCCTGACTTCCATGGAATCATGAGAGCAGGCCGAGAACTAGCTGACTTGCACCTGAACTATGAGACGTGCCCCCGTTATGACTTGGGTGAGCCACTTCACTCCATACCTGATCACCCACGAAGTATTAGATTTGGTAGGAAACCAAATAGAACCGGTTCCCCGGGCCCCAAGAATGTACCGGATCCGTCAACCATCATAATAGATGGTCAAAAGATATACGATAACATACCATTAATCAATTACAAAGTGAATGGCCGCACACCTGTAGGATGGTTAACCTTCATACCAAAGAAGGCAAAGAGTGGGATAGATAGGTACCCATTCAGGGTTTTTACAGGAGAACAGATCCGAGCCATGCTGGAACGACTAGTACATGTCGGTCTAGAATCCGATAGGATCATAGCCAACCTCCCAACTGAATTCGAGATGGATGATATCAAGACAGAACCAACCGGTCTGGACAAGTACTACAAGGCGCCTATTCCCTAGAATATTTGTCTAGCATATGGTTGCCCTCATACATCGGTGCAATCTTCGGTCTCATCTAATTATTCAGTAGAGTGAGCGGCTGTCCTTTATGATTTTTACATAATATTTTAGAGCACCAGTGTGAACCGGAATATCAGTATTAAGACGGTTCTATGCGGCATATTTCTTCTCCTGAACCCCTTCACGTGCCACTAGGACGGCTGATCAGTCCCATGGTGGCCATACCACATGATCAAGAACACCCGGCTGTTGATCAAGCCCCATGGTGATCGTATCAATAACACCCGGCACGTATGAATGATTCACATGCATCAGCAGCCCTGGCTTGGTAACCATGCCAAGAACACTCGGCATATGGTTGATCAGCCTCATGGTAACCATACCAAGAACACCCGGTTGATCAGCCCGGTAACCATATCAAGAACACCCGGTTGTTGATCAAGTCCCATGGTGGCAGCATCACATGATCAAGAACCCCCGGCATATGGTTGATCAAGTCCCATGGTAATCACATGATCAAGAACACCCGGCTGTTGATCAAGTCCCATGGTGGCCATATCAAGAACACCCGGCACGCTCAACAGTGACTGTCATATCCTTGATCAGCCCAGTGACCATATCAAGAACACCCGGCTGTTGATCAAGTCCCATGGTAACCACATGATCAAGAACCCCCGGCACGGACACGAACTCATACGTGTAAAATCCACCGTAACAGGTGGCCATACCACATGATCAAGAACCCCCGGCACGGACACGAGGACGAACCCCCGGTGGCTGATCAGTCCAGTGACCATAACAAGAACCCCCGATTGATCAAGTCCCACTAGAAAGGCGGTTAATCAAGCCCCATGGCGGTCATGCGCAAGTCACTCCAGGAGTAGACAGGCATGGAACTTGCCAGTCCTTCAGGTGAATATCACTATCAGAACAATTGGAATTCAGTGAATAAAAAACCTCAATTCTAAATTACCCCACGTGACTGAGCAGTTCAACCATATATCACCAAGCGAGTTCTTTTACCGGAATCGTGACTTGGCAGGTTTCAGTAACCCTACCCGCTCATTATACACGGCGGTAAGAGAATTTGTGGAAAACTCGCTGGATGCATGTGATCACTGCAATACTGCCTGATATCACTCTTGAGATAAAGCCTGTTAATGAGCAACAGGATACGCGACCATACTACCTGACGATACATGATAACGGGCCGGGCATCACGATCATGTACCATTAGCGTTTGGAACAGTCCTGTATGGCTCAAAGTTTGGACTAAAACAGGCTCGCGGCATGTTCGGCCTCGGAGCTACAATGGCCATTTTGTACGGCCAGATTACCACCAATAACCCAGTCCATGTCTCCAGTAGTGTAGACGGGAAACACGTAGGAATTCAACATATTACTAAACATGCAAAAGAACAATACTGGACCATACTAGAATGGAGACGGATCACCGGGGATTATCTGTCCGTATCAGCCTTGATGGCGACTACTCCAAGGCCGGATCAAAATTACGTGACTACATATATCAGACCTCCCTCATTACACCTTACGTTACCATAACCTTTGATCCCAAGGGGAATCAGTATCGTTATGAGAGAATAATTAATTCAATGCCGCCCTCACCTACCATTACTCCCCCACGGCGTGGATGTGGAGACAATTCGCCGCATGGCATCAGAGTCCATTACCATCATTCCATGACTATACAAAAGCCTGGGAAAAACAGAACACAAGTGAGAGAACCATTCCTACATAATACCAAGCATGACACAACAAGGTGTATACATTATACTGATCCAAGGCCACAATCAGTCAAAATCAATGAGCCGCATCATTCCCATCTCATATCAGTTGGTGAGCCACTACTCTCATTCCTTACAAAACGATTCCAGCGAGTAACAAGACGGCCCGCTCATTCCTGTATTTCGCCGGACTGAGTCATGATTTACGTATCGGCACGCTAACGAATCAAGTGAAACTCAGTGATTCACTCCATGTGTATGATCAATTCATGGCGCCTGACCCGTCATGTCTGGCCCCGTTGGGCGCAGAGCCACTATGAAGTTCTTTAACCCGGACTTTCAGTAGTCCAAAGGAATGCCTCGGCATACTCTGGATTCCCATTCATATTATAGACATTCCGTATGGCGGTGAAATAGAGAGAGGAATCAAGGCACATCGTTTTGCCAATAGAATCCAATTACTATATGATGAAGGTAGTGACGTTGTCCTCAAAGTGGTACACGAGATTGACTGGAACCGCTACAAAGTCAAGAACGAGTCACCACTAGTGATAGTTTCACATATCTGTTCCACCAGAATCCCCTACAAGACGATAGTAAAGGAGAACGTCGTGGACAGAATGGAGATTGAGAGAGATCAGGCAATTCCTGTTACGGCGACTATCCTCATACATGACAAAGCGGGGCAAGGCAGCCGTAGCCAAGAAGCGTACCTCATTATACAAAAAGTATATGCCAATAGTGGCCCAGTTCTGTACCGAGCTGGCAGGCAAAAAGAGCCAACTCTAGTATGTTGGAGGTCAAGCCATAAAAAAAGCAGGCAGACATTTTAGAACTGCTACAGAACTATGACGCCCGCATATACCATGACATGAGCCAGGACCGGTTCCCCTCATTCGAGATTCCCAGCCGTTCTGTAAGTAATATCATAAGTTACGGCAGTACATACTGGGAAATAATGCATCCACCAGAAGCTCCAAGAATACCTCACAGTTGCGCTCCTCGCAATTGATGTGGCTCGCATTCTTTGCTAACCGTTTAACGAAAAAATCATCCACTCTACGAGATATGTATCATTCATCACAAGCGTTCGCAATCGACTTTGAGGATCAGGCAGAGAGCGATAATATCATAGTTGATTTAGAAGCGGTTCTAGCTAGACCACGTGAGAGTATGCACATATTCCTGGAGGAGCGGAGTTCAATTTTCGGTAATCTTGATATCGAGTATACCGTTCCCTGTTACGAGGGCAAGAGAATGAATCTCTCCAATCACCCTGACGGGTATGCCATAGGCCCTAGCCTGACCAGCTGGTCAGTACTGACGCTAATATCACCATTATCATAGAGAAGGGTGGTTTATTCACAAGATTCGTAAAAGAACAAGTAGATAAAAAATTCAAGGCCATCATAGTGGATACCGGCGGCCAGGCTCCCCGCTCTACTAGAACCTAAGACGATTACATGAGGAATTATCATTACCGGTTATCATACTGACCAATGGTGACGTGTATGGTGAGCATATTGCCATGGTGATCAAGTTCAGCGAATGTAGCTCACTTGCGAGAGTTAACCGTTCCTGATGCCAAATGGGTCGGAGTCTGGGCTACTGACATAGAGCGATATGACTTGCCGACCATTCCCATGACACAGTCAGATATCAAGCGGTGCCATGACTTACTCAAGGACCCGCGGTACCGTTCCGGCATATGGAAGGAGCTAGAGGTATTCTCAAAGTATGGGCTGATATTACATACAAATACTTGCCACACAAGATTGAACTGGCAAGGAGTCTATAATGATATTGACCGAGGATAAAATCAAGTTCTTTGGTGAGTTCCATACTAGATAACGACTAGAGTGATGCGCCATTTTTGGGAAGGGTCGGTCTATGTAACATGTCGCTCATTGAATATCACTCCATATTCCTTCCAATGGGCAGTTCCAGGGAATGCTGTAATGGAACATATACCGTTCTGTCATATGCGTAACAATTCTTACAACCACTAGAAACCCCTGGTGCAAATGCTGGTTCCCCTACCTGCCAAGGGGAATCATACGTTGGTGTGACCGGTCCATGTTATACTGGTTCCCCAGTACAAGAGGCACGGCCGTTCAGTACAAGAGCGGTCATTGATGTGTAGTGTGTATTTTTACCGTAAAATGTGATAACCCAATTACGTCTATCATAACATCATTATGGCAATGAAAAGTATAACCATTGGTGCAATACTGGCATTGCTAGTTGTACCAGTATCATATGCACAGTCCAATACGGATCTAATCCGTGACGTAGCCGGAGACACTAATGATATCCTTGAAATCGTGGACGTTCTAGCACGGGACATTAGCTCCTTACAAGGTAATATTGATCGTTCCCTTGGTGATTTCAGACTACTACTCATTGAGCTGAACGAGAAGCTGGCAACCATTGACGTGGACGCGATAACCACACTAGAGCAGGACATTGAACAGAATACAGAATCACTGGACAGAATAGAGAATGCCATACTGGGAACAGTCTGTGGTACCGGAACGACTATCATAAATGACGTTTGTATGCCTGACATTCAAGTATGTGATGGCGAGATGTATAATGGCACCTGTATGGCCAATCTCACCTGTGGTGAGGGGACTATTCTACACGTTGACACCTGCATAGCTGATGTCTCCATATCATACTGTGGTGATGGGACCATTTTCAGTGGCGGAAAATGTATAGATGATGACTTCAGATATCTAGAACAAGGGGAAATCCTTGGCTCAAACTTCTATGTTGAGGATGGTAATACCATTATGGTGGACGGTGAACAGTATGAATTGGCATTTGTAATGTCACCTGAACTGGATGAGGCCGGTGGCCGTGATGTCGTTCGTTACCTGAATGATCTTTGCGAGGGTGCTACCATATCAGTACTGCCTGACTCCCGTTCAAACAGTGGTGTCATAACCTGTGATGGTGTTGACATTTCAGAGAACCTAATAGAGGAGAACATGGCATCATTCAATGATAAGGACTGCGCAATTCGTGACTTTGTAGATGTTACATGGGCGCTTGATTACTGTTCTGTCCCACCACAAATCAATACCCGCGTAGTACCGGGAATCATAACCCTGGATTTTATCAACCCCGTCCATGATACGCTAATCGATAACTACATACAGGAACAGTGTCGCACCGGCATACAGGAAACCCCTGCGGGGCTAATCTGTAACGGAGTGAACGTAGAAGAGTACCTGGTGAATACTGGCCTTGCAACGCCCAGTGAGCTAGCCTGTGATGTAATGGTCCCATGGGCCATTTGTGAGGAAGAGCTGCCCGACATTTACATACAGGACGGGAACGTAATACAGGCCGGTGAAACACTACATGACCTAGCATTCATTACATCACCAGGATTGAATGAGTCAGGCGGACGGGAAGCTGCACGTTACCTTGATGATATATGCGGCAATGTTGCCAGCATTTCATTTGATATAGCAGCCGGAAAATCACTGGTAGACTGTAATGGCGTGGATGCATCATTAAGTATGATCGTTTCAGGACATGGTGAGTTTGACGATAATGACTGCTCAATACGCGAGTTCATTGACGTTCTATGGACAGAGCAATACTGCTCCATAAACATGATAGAGCCTGTGCCGGAGACACCAGATGAAACACCAAAACGTGTTGATGGATTAGTATCACAACTAACACCATACAGGATAACAGTAGGTCACATTCTAGGATGGGAGACAAATCCCAGCGGCCAGCCTGAAACTACAATCACCATATCCTGCCTATTCCCACACTATCCTAGCTTTATAGATGCCGCCCCCATACAGAATGGTGGAGTCTATGATATCAACCTGTTAGAGACGGATATAATGAATGACTATGGAACTGCCATTATGGTAAATAATCCCATTATACCACAGCCCATTCTATTCGATGAACGTTTACACGTTTCCAACGATAGAGTGATTGTGTATAACCCCGGTCCTACAACCATGGACAAGGTACTATTCGATGAGGAATATAAGATAGATGTCATTCTGGAAGGATGGGAGAATGCAGTATTTGCGGACCCGGAGAACCCGACAGCAGCCGAGAGAGAGGAAATCATATTCGTAATCAGACACGAGATACTATCCCAGTACGAGAATAATGAATGCTCTGTGAACTTACCTGTTCAAGACCAGGAAAATCAGCGCAAAATTATCGGCATTGCCGGTAGTGAGAGAACGGGTGCATTGACAGCAAATGTAATTCCATGGGATGCAACATGCTCAGAAACTGTAACTATTACCAGTGTCATTTCAAATCCTACAGCCGCATACTTTGACGGTTTCAACTATGTATCATTCACAGATATGGACAGTGATCCTGACACAACCATTCCTGTAACCATAAGTAATTCTGGTGATACCAACCCGGTAACTACAGCAGGGCTGGCATTCAGGAGTAACAATTTCACTATAGGTGAGAATAACGTACTAGCATCCGGTGAACGAGTGAACCCGACCGGTCTGGCCATTATAGGAGTGGACTATCTGGCATCAGGTGATGACACCTGTACCTGGACACAGCGTGAGTAATTTTTTTAATCATTCCATGGTGTGCTGAATATAGCACACATCATTCCAGTATGGAGAATCTATTCAAGAGACCGTTCACTGATGTGAGAATGGTTTTATCGATTCGAATCTTTCCATGAGTAGTAGAATACCAGTCATTCTAGTACTGGATCCGACCAGTACTGAGGAACCGATGATTCCGTGATTATAAACGGCGAGAACGTGCCGGATGAGACATTAGACCCTTGCGCAGAATCACTTTGTGTGAAAAAGGTCTAGTTAGGACTATTATTCTACTGGTTAGGATGATTCAATCCCTTCAATTTGCGCGGACGGCCTGCAACGATTCAGAGATGATCCGGGCGCCCTGATTGTATAGCTCAGCTGATACACACCATTCTATTACTCTTCAGTCCCTGCTTATGACACCCACATTCCTAGGTATAAGCGGCCCTGGAATGGTAATCTACTTGTTGGGCGGGAATGGTCGCCCCTATGTTTACCGCACCCAATTGGAATCATTCCCGCTCACTGCTGCCGCACATTCTAGTTGGTCTGTGGGAATGCGCCAGCCTTTCTGGTTGGGTGGCTAGAACAGTACCATAGCTATGCTGCACTTTGATATAAGCCGGGTTTACCAATTCTAATCTGGAAAGATATCCCTTGGCGTCTGCTTATAACGTGAACACATAAAGTCCGAGAAACGGACGAATATAAAAAGTAAAAAATATCACTCTGTGATAGTATCTGTGACACCAATGTAGCTTTCCCCGGTGGGGACCCAATGGCCATTATCAGTCTTGTATACTATGTAATTACCAAGTGCCAAGTCTCCATACTCATTTAAGGTGCCGGATCCGTCACTCTTCATTGTAGCTGCGACATCAAAGATTACTTCTTTTATATCGTCTACCTCGGCGCTTTGGGCCTCTATAATTGAGAGTCCTGCCAACCATACGGCATCATACGATGCGTATACAAATGTAGATGGCTCAGTAGCACCTGTTGCATGGGTCAAATGCAGCTTTAGTCTGTAATCATTTCTTGAGACATCTGGTAGATAGCCTGTCAGTTCTACTTTATCTACAAATTCACTTACTATAGGGTCATTAATATCCGGATTTGTAACAAAGCCTTCTGCGGTATACCACTGTACTGAACTTAGTATTTCATAGTTTGATGCAGACTGCATGATTGATATGGTATTATCGAATTCTACAATGACTACAGCCACCTTGTCTTGTCCATATTCATCTGCTGCCTTTTGTACTTCACTAGCCAGGGCAGATACTTCTACAGAGAATTCTTTTTGTTCCGGACTGAGTCTAATTCCTTCCAGACTATTCAACCCACGGTCATGGAAGCTATTCCTTGTTTCTTCTACTAGTGCATCACCATATGTGTCTCCGCGCCATATTGGTACGAATATTTCATACCCATTTGCCTCCATGATTTTAGCAATTCCCTTACCTTGGATTTTATCATCTTGGACTGTTCTGAATATGTTGTCATCGGCGATTGCCAATGCTGGACTAGTTGAACAGCAACTTATGACTAGCATGTTATTTGTATCAGCATATGGTTTTATCTGAGAGACAGCTCCGCTACTTGGCGGCCCTATCACTATGTCAATACCTTTTGCGTTTATAGCTTGTATTTTTTCAAAGCTTATGGCTGGATTATTACCATTGTCTTCTCTAGTGAGAACAAAGTGCCATGACTCCCCGATTACCTCCAGATAGTGATTAAAGTCCTCAACTGCCAATGCAGCAGCGGCATCAATCTGACCACCAGTGGCAGACCAGTCTCCTGTTAGTGGGTATAAGGTGGCAATGCCTACCTCGCCCTCTACCATCATCATGGAATCTTCCATCATGGAATCTTCCATCATGGAATCTTCTTGAGCAAATGCGCTTGGTATTATGAAGCTCGCCATTATGACGAGCATTATTGTTGTTTTCATTTTATGTTATAATATGATTATAATATAAATGTCATGTCATGGAATTATACGATAGTCATAAATAGTATGGAGTAATCAACGGCCATCTGACACTCATATTTAATCGCGTTATGATGGTTTTACTATTCTCTACATTCCAGAAGCCTGGTATGAGTTCACGTGATTAGAAACAGTCTGGTAGAATAGACCTTATGCGCATGATTGACATCAGGTCGCTCCAAATTGGGGTGGAATGATACCAAGCGTGTGTTACAACCTGATTTTGCTTGAGCGACCTATATGGATTCATTGAACTGGAATAGCAGTCCCCTTGTTTGTGCAGCCCGGATACTACAATCCGGAATTCATCACGACTACTATCTAGCATGCGGATGACATGCTCGATTAATATGCGCGGATATATTTCCTCGTGAGTGATTCTCCGCCTTTGCTCCGGTTAACATTCCATGGTATCTTGTAACTGCTAGGCGTGGTTGATTTACCCCCACCTGCCGCCAAGGGGAATCGTGTGTTTTCAATCTTGTTTGCTCCCTGATTTCTCTCGGGACGCTGAACATGTATTCTTCAGCCTGGAACATACTGACTTGATCTATATTACAATGGTATATGTTGGATCATACCCCGCCTTGTAAACTGCATTTGAGTATCACTACCAGCAGCTCCTGTTTTGTATTGCGGCGGCAGAAGAGCAGATGCCAAATGGTGTTCACGATCATTTGTAAGATCTAGGAATGCGACACCCCAGAGATTCTACATATTCCTTGAATCTGGCCAATATTCCGGAGAGCATCTGATCAGCGAATCCGTGCATTCTATGATATTCACTTCAAGTTTGGTGTGCAGGCTTACTTTAACCGTCAATATGAACTTAAATCATCCAAATCTAGCCACTGCTCTCCGCTATTCCACATGTACCATGAATTGTTCCCAGGCATAATTGGCCCTGGACTGGAATAGTAGTAGCCCCTCATTGGGCTACTCTGTAACCCCCTCATTGGGCGGGAATGGTCGCCCCTTTATTTACCGCACCCAATTGGAATCATTCCCGCTCACTGCTACCGCACATTCTAGCTGGCATTAATTCCGTTATGTGTACTCTGTCGGGACAGGATATACGCCAGCCTTTCTGGTTGGACGGCTAGAACAATTTCGTGGCTATGCCACCCCATGGTTGGACGGCTAGAACAATTTCGTGGCTATGCCACCCCATGGTTGGACGGCTAGAACAATTTCGTGGCTATGCCATCCCGTGGTTGGGCGGCTAGAACAATTTCATGGCTATGCCATCCCGTGGTTGGGCGGCTAGAACAATTTCATGGCTATGCCATCCCGTGGTTGGGCGGCTAGAACAGACCCGTGGCTATGCCGCACTCTCATACAAGCCAGGTTGGCATCTGAACGCGTGAGCCAACTTAAACTGAGAAAAAAATTAACTAGTGATGGTAAAGGTTACAGTGTTGGACATGGTATGAGTTCCTGAGGGTCCAGGGGTTCTCACAAATGCCGTATATGTGTCAGCATCTAGGTCTTCGAGGTCATAGGAGTTAGTTGATACGCGTGCTGATCCGCCATTAATGACTCGGTCTCCGTCCCCATCAAATACCGCCACGATATAGGCAGTATCTGCCAAGTCGTTCCAGCTTAGAGTAACATCATTGCCACTTATGGTTCTACTTAGTACTAATGTCTGACTGTTATCAGGTGATGTCTGACTGTTATCAGGTGATGTCTGACTATTACTAGATGTAGTGAACTTTAGGATTCCCAGCCTTCCAACATCGGGTTCACAGGATTTAAACACACGTATGGTGTACGCAGTATCAGGTGAGAGGCCCGTAATTGTAAGGGGGTTTGATTCGAAATCCTCTAAATCAGCACTTGCAGCTCCGGAGGAGGTTTTGAAGATAGCGGCGGTTGTACAGGTTGGGTCTTTTGTATTATAGTCCTCTGAGGCGACCTCTATAGTTACAGAGGTGCTATTTTGAGTTTTGATTTGGGGTGGATTAATACCAGGGTCACTTACGGTAAGTACAAATTCATCACGTTTAGTGTCGCTGCCAGCAGTTGCTGTGACACGTAGAGTGTATTCCCCTGCTGCTGTTCTATCAGGCTCCAAAACGAGGGTACTATCTGATATTTTCGCAGAGCCAGGTAATGTCTTGTCGTTCAGGACCTCTACACTATATGTAATGTCCCTATTATCAGAATCAGTTGCATTTATCTGTATGTTACGTGCTGTGCCCTCGGCCATGGTAATGTCATTTATGGTGTCAGTGAAGCTTAGGGCGGAGGAGCCAGTATTGACATTGAAGGTTGCTAAACCTATATCTTCGCATTCGTTGATCACACGGATGGTGTAATCAGTATTAGGTAAGAGGTTTGTGATTGTCATGGTACCATGAATAGTCAGAGATTCGGTCAGTTTATACTTCAATGGAGAAGATTCAGAGACATCAGCCATCATACAAAGATGTGAGTTTTTAACATCTTTTGGTTGAGTTCCAGGTACTTCAATAGTTATAGAATTTGGTGTTATTTCTGAGATACTAGGTGGATCTATAGTGCCGTCATTCACGGTAAGTGCAAAGTCCTCATGTATGGTGTCGCTACCAATAGTTGCTGTGACACGCAGTGAATATTGTCCACTTTCGCTTCTGTTAGGAGCCAAAACAATGCCGTCTCTAAATGTACGGTCAGGAGATACGTCAGCTATGTATGCAAATCTGGGTGCAGCCGTGCCGTCCTGTTTGGTTATTGCATATGTGACAGAATCACTCGCAGGGGTTACACTGAGTGGTATGGTTCTTCTCTCGGACTCATCCATGGTAATGTCTGGTATAGTATTAATGGAACTAGAGGGAGCGACTTTTGTCTTAAACTGTACAGTGTTGGACTTGACAAAGCCGTCTCCAATTGTTCTGACAAATACCCTATAGTCGGTGTCAGGAGTCAGTCCGGTAATATCATGTGTGGTTCCGGTAACGCGTGTTACCCCAAGTCTATTTCCATCTCCATCACGTAACGCCACGACATAATCGTTATGGTTTGAGTACTGATTCCATGTAACGGTGGCACCAGTGGAGGTGGTGCTAGATACAGATATGGTGATAGACTCGCTTGCTTGAGCAAACGCAAGATCAGTGGCCGGTACTAATACTAGTAAAAGTGCAAGGAGGAGACCCCCCCCCCCGATTAAAGCTTTAAGTACGATATTGTTACGGTTAGTAGTTTGTAACATTTTAATTAAACATTATATACTGTGTTATAAGCGTTTACATAACGATGGTTATATAGACATGTATCCCATACCGGCACTTCACGGGTTGTTGCATCTGTGGGGACGTCCCTTGTAATTCTCATGCCGGGTTTACCAATTCTAGAAAGGTATCCCGTTGGCGTCTGCTTATAAAGTGAACTCATACTGTATCTTTAGCCCTTCTCACAGTGGGGGAAGTGATAAGGTCTATAATCAAAAGCATGCTACAAGAGGTCAATCACAAAGAGTCCATGACAGAATGAATCAAAGCTTGTTTTACAAATCCACTAAATATACATAACACATTAGTGTAGAAAGTATGGTCATGATCCGGACACTTGAATCCAAGACCGAGATGGCTCGCACTACCAAGAGCCTGTGCATGGCAAAATTCAAGGAGTGGTGGAACATGCATGAACTGGCAGAAGTACTCTCCGAGTTAAAGATGGGCTTGGATATAATATTACAATTGCAGGCCCTGGGTAGACGCCGATGTGCTAGCCGAGATACTATACGATGTGGTGGGACCGCGCTTTTTGAGAACCATAGGAGACGACAAGAATGCGCGCCGCACGTTCCTCACTCTCATTATAGTCACCTGTGTAAAAAAGGGGCTATTCACCGAGGAGCAGATATTACAAGCGGCCAGGGAGTTCGCGTCATCAGACACAATGCAATACATGAATGATGTCGTAAACATGAGGCCTACACAAAAGTGGTGCCTGAAACTGACCGAAATTCTTGGCCTACCCTCATCGGTCGCGGAAAAGGAGCGCGCCGAAGAACTACCATCCGTTGAGATTGTGGAACCATACATACCAATGAACCCACTATATGACTACCAATATTCCACTGGCCGATTCGTCCGGGGCATGCTCATGGGTACGATAAAAGAGCATGAACAGGAGGTGAAACGTAAACTGATAGCTGTGCCCACCGGCTCCGGCAAGACTCGTATGATCACCTAGACTATAATAGAGTGGCTCAATGACGGCAAGCCGTCCAATAATGAGCAGCAGAGGAAATCGCGTTTTGTACTCTGGATTGCCCAGTCCCATGAATTATGTGAGCAGGCGCGCAGTACATTCAAGGACGTATTCCGCGCCATAGGCAAGCGCGGTACCATCATACGTCTGTACAAGTTCTGGGGGAAGGATAACACCATGCCGGATTTGTAGTTGGAGGATTTGTTAGATGAGCGTGGAATCATAGTAGCATCTATACAATCATTATACAGCATAGGCCGCTCAAAACCTCAAGAACTGGAAGCCTTGGGGAAGCACATATCCTGTATCATAGTGGATGAGGCACACCACTCAGCCGCACCCTCATACGCCTATGTACTGCGAAAGATAGGATTTAACTGGGATAACCGTAAGAAGGAGATCTCGGAAAAAGGTATAATACTACTCGGCCTTACTGCCACACCCTTCCGGGGAGCCGGAGACAAGGAGACCAGACGCCTGCTCCGATGGTATAACGGGGTATACTTTCCTACTATTCCGGATGTGGAAACCAAGACACGGCCTCACGCATTGGCAGACTGCCCCTCTACCGCTAGGTGACACCATAAGAATGCTGGGCGAAAAGTCCTACGTGCTGGACGGCTACATAAAGTTGTATTCGTGGGGTATACGCGGCGACACCATGCAACAGGAGTATCACCAAAAGAATGCCGCGCATATATTCCACGAATCTGGCACGTATACCATCGAGCTTACCGTTACCGATAACAATACTGACGTATCCTCAACCACACTGACAGTGCATCCTGCAACACATTGTACCATAAAGAGTTCCCAGATGCAAAAGCAGCTATACGGCAAACTCATAGACCGAAGAATACTCTGTGACGTATTCCACAGTGTTATTGTCTCCAAGAATTCCATAGATCTGACCATGAAGGATGCATCGGAAATAGAGTTGTACGGGGAATTCCAGGCAAAGACGCTGAGACAAGTAGGTGATCTCCTTGAGAGGAACTCCCTTCTATTAACGGAGATAGAACGAATGCATAATCTGGGCAGGAGAAAGATACTATTCTTTGGCTGCTCAGTGGGGCACTCCCGCAAGATTGCCATAGCGTTGCGTGCCATGTATGGAATAAACGCGCGATACGTAGACTCGGCCATGGACATGGACTCCAGAATAGCAGCCATACAGGAGTTCCATAACGGGGATGTGGAGGTATTGTGTAATTTTGGCGTCCTCACTACTGGTTTTGATGCCCCGTCCATAGACTGTGTCTTTATAGGGAGACCTGTCCGCAGTGCCCTGCTGTACACCCAGATGGTTGGCAGGGGTATGCGCGGCATAAAGAACAGCGGTACCAAGGATATGGTAATTGTCTATGTGGATGACAACTTTCAGATAAACAACCTCAGGTATGCCCCACTATCTGATAATCTGGGCTGGAAGATATACCGGGAATACTGGAAGGTATGGGATAGTTCCACTATGGAACATGATGAGGATGAGGGCGATAATGATTACCTAAACATATACCATACATGTACAGTGTGCGGCACCAAGGCTGTGGGTTCATCAAAGATAAAGAGGGTATTCGGCTTTGAGTGCCCCACAGGTATGAGTTCACCTGTGTCTAAATTTACGCACAACTGATCGCGACAGTTAATGTGATTTGTGCACAAGATTCCGGAAGACGTGAACTCATACCCCCACAGAGATGTTAATGGATATGCGCAATGCCGGTGGCCTGCCACCTGCATGCCAGAAATGCCGGGCCCAGTGATTCTAGATAACATATTAATTGACACCGGTAAGAGACAATCCATGCAGGTATCTGAACCAGAAAAGATATTCACCGATGTCCCCGAGGCAGAGATTACTCGTGCAATAGCGGCGGAGTTTCACCAGGTACTTATGGACAGAAGTGTATCTGATGTCATAATAATTGGTGCCGGACCCGCGGGTCTTATGGCTAGCCGGGAGCTGGCAAATATGGGCGTACGAGTACTTGTAATAGAGCAGAATAACTATCTGGGTGGCGGATTTTGGCTTGGCGGCTACATGATGAATCCCGTTACGGTACGGGAGCCCGCACAAAAGATGTGGGATGAGCTTGGCATACCCTACAAGAAGGTCCGGGAGGGATTATACCTAACACCCGGTCCCCATGCTGTATCCAAGCTTATTGCTGCCGCGTGCGACGCGGGGGTAAAATTCCTTAACCTGACAAAATTCGATGACCTCATACTAAAGAATGGCAAGGTTTCAGGTGTGGTGGTCAACTGGATGCCCGTATCGGCGCTTCCACGCAATATCACCTGTGTTGATCCGGTTGCACTGGAAGCCAAAGTTGTAATAGATTCGTCCGGACATGACTCGGTAGCCGTAAAGCGACTGGTAGACCGCGGCTTGGTGGAATGGAAGGGAATGAATCCCATGCATGTAGATGAGGGTGAGGAGCATGTGGTGCACAAGACCGGGGAAGTGTTTCCTGGATTGGTGGCCGCGGGTATGTCGGTAACGGAGACCCATGGGCTGGCCCGTATGGGGCCCACGTTTGGTTCCATGCTATTCTCCGGCAGGAAAGCCGCAGAAGTAGCGGTCTTAAAGATGAAAGAGTATGCTTGAGAAGAATATCTGATATTCGCCTATACGGTAATGATACAGAAAGTATCCTGACAAATAAAGTGGCTGATTTCATTCAAAGTACTTTTAACGTGAATGTAAGTACATATCCCTCTGTACTGAATGATGTAACGCCCGACATGTTGGATACATGTGCAGTCAGGAATCTTTTCCGGCCACATGGGGCTCCCGGCCATATCACAACTCCTCCCCTATATGACGGATATGCTCTGGCAGATACGCTGGGTAATATGTTATGTCATGAATCCGGACTGTTTTACATACTGCTCTTGGATATACTGGTGGGGACATATGACTTCCAGTCCATGAGGTATCATGCCAATTTACTTGTTGCATCCAACCCCTGCATTATCTCATTACCGGGAATAGTGGAGGGCCCTGCCCGGCCAAAGGAATACTGCATAGACATGATGTGCAGTGTCGCTACAAGACAGGACGAGGATAGCATAAGAGAGGCTCATGCGGGAAGCTTTCTTGATTATGGGGATCCTCGACTACAGGAGGCAGTGCACGGCTCTGTCATGCAAGGAGTATTCTACTTTGAGAGCGGCCAGTCCTTCTGTTCAGATAAGAACTGTCGTTTATACAATTCACACTGGCAGTCGGATCTCATACACTGCCAGGTGGAATGCGCCAAATTATGTGAATATCATCAGAACATGTTATCTGATATGATTTAGCGTGTGGAGTGACTTATATGTCTTAATTGTGTAGCGATTCGTCGTGCGCGAATTTGGACATGGGTGAATTCATCCAGTATTCCCAAAGTCCACGACGTACAAGACGGGGGTACGGATTCATCATACACCCAAATTAGTATGAGTTCGCGTTACAAGCAGACGCCAAAGGGATATCCTTCCAGGAACGTGTTAGAATTGGAAGGAAGAATACCCATTTTTCCAGTACAAGCAGGCCAGTCAGAAAGGCCTAGCGCGTATCTGGTCCCCACAACCCCAATCAAGTACAGAAATGATTGGAAACCCCCAATCCGGCCAGAATAGAGACCAATATTCTCCAAAGAACCAGTCGTGGGCGTGCCAAAGATTTGGGATGTGTTACGTGTGGGAATGATTCCAATATTGGGTGCGGTAAACAAGATGGTTCCAGGGAATCATGTGGAATGGCAGGGAATAAATGATGTAGTAAGGTGGATAAATACCTGGACGATTACCAGGAAGTACCGGCGGTTTGGTGACAGCGAAAGGCACCATCTGGGAGTATTGCGCGATACATATAGGATTCACGCCCGGATAAAACTTGACAACGACGTAAACGAGAATCACTGCTAGCCGTCCGCGCAAATTGCTGAAGGGATTGAATCATTCCTGAATGCGGAGCTCTACGTGCTCCAACAAGTATTCCGGGAATGATTCCCGGCCAGATAAAGTCCACACCAGTCTGTATTACACCAATCTAATCACGTGAACACATACAATGACTCTCAATACCACGTATCAAGCTTATCTGTGGAAAATCTTGTGCGCCACATGCACGATTACAAGAGTTGTCACCAGTAACAGTACAATGGTACCTGATGGTGCCCAGTCTAGGATATATGAGATAAATATTCCGCCCAGAACGGCAGATGTCGATATGGCGCAGGCTATGAGTATGGTATCCCGGAATCCCCGGTTAAATCTAACCGCGGCCATGGCGGGCATTACTAGCAGGGACGTTATCAATAATATTCCTGTAAGGCGCATGGCCGCAACAACAGTTGTGGCAGCCAGTGCAACAAAGACATAATTGAATAGTGTCACATTCACGCCAGAGACCCGCGCCAACTCTTCACTAAATGTAATCAGCAGAAATTTTCTATATAGTATAAACAGACTTAGTATTACCCCCGAACATACCGCCACCACCACAATGGCATCATCAACGGTAATCAGAATTATACTGCCGAACAGAAAACTAAACAAATCAACTGTGAAGCCCCCCCTGATACTGGTGAGAATTACCCCCACGGCCAGTCCCGTGGTAAGTATTATGGCCACGGCGATCTCGCCTGGAATCTTTCCGGATTGGCGCATCTTTTGGAGTCCAAGACTGCCAAGTATTGATACCACAAAGGCGGTCCATATGGGATATATTCCCATAAACATGCCCGCGGCTATTCCACCAAAAGCTACATGCGCTATACCGTCCCCAAACAGTGCCAGTCGGCGCATTACAAGAAAACTGCCCATACAGGCGCAGGAGATTGATATTATTGCACCACACAAGAGCGCCCGTTGCATGAAACTGTATTCCAGTATTTCTAGGACCATGTCTCACTCGTGGTGGTGTTCCCCCCGAAGGGAGGCGGTAGTGTACATGCCCAAAAGTGCATCATCCTCAAAAAAGTCAGCAGTATTACCATAAAATAGTAGCGAGCGGTCTATGCAAGCTACCTTGTCTGTATACTTTTTTAGCGTCGCTAGATCATGCAATGAAATAATCACGGTCATGCCGCGCTTTTCTTTGGCCTCATTTAGTACAGAGTAAAACATATCCCGAAAATTCACATCCGCATTACTTACGGGTTCATCACAGATGATAAGGGGTGGATCTCTGACTAGTGCATGTGCTACAAACACTTTCTGCCTTTCCCCACCAGACAGATCCGATATACGACTGTTACGTTTCTCTGTCATCCCAAACATTTCCAGTACATCATCAAGTTTCTGACTCTTAGACTTTTTTGGGCCAAGCATGCACTCTGGGCATTCTTTGCACATTAGTTCTACAACACGGGAGGACTTTTTCAAGGCATTAAGTCCCATAAGTATAACATCTGCTACAGTAGCCGGAAATATGGGTTCAAACTCAATTCTTTGCGGGACGTATCCCACAAAAGGTAGCAAATGGCGGCGCATGGCCTGTCCCTGATTAAAAAAACGCACTTCACCGGAGTGGGGTATCGTCCCCAACAAGGCCCGAAACATGCTTGTTTTTCCCGAACCGTTGGGGCCCAGTATTCCCAGCGTCTCGCCCTGGTTTACCCGCATTGTAATCTTATCTACCGCGGTCACGCCACCAAATTCTACTGTAAGATCCCTTGTTTCAAGAATTGTGTTTTCTGACATTCTATTCTCCCATCTTACTATATACTCCAATTATAATATGATGTTCATATTTAGCAATAAAACAAAATGATAAACTATTTTTTACTGGCATTCTAGTGCTGTTTCCAAACTGTCTAGATTCTCGTACATTATACTAACATACGTAGCCCCGCCGTTAAAGTCCTGCTCTGATATGCCCTCGATTGGACTTAGAATCAGTACAGTGGCTCCTGTCTCTTCTGCAACAACGTCAATTGCGCGCGTGTCGACTATATTCTCACTTAGGACATAGTTTATGTCATTGGCATTAATGAATTCGATAAGTTCTGTAACAGTTCTGATTGATACGTCTTCAATGTTGCTTAAACCCGCCAATGACACTATGTTAATGTCATATTGTTCAACCATATACGCAAACGCTCCGTGGAATGTAACAATGGTATCCTTCTGGCAGCTAGACAATCTGTCATTATAATTTTCATGTAATTGTAGTAGTTCCGCAATGTAGTTTGCCGCATGTATGTTGTAGATGTATGCATTCTCAGGATCTACCTCGACAAGTGCGTCGCGTATGGTAAGGCTCTGCTGTATGGCAAGGATTGGATCTAGCCACACGTGTGGGTCTATTCCACCATGGTCATGATGGTGATGATCGTGTCCGTCATCTTGCATGTGCTCATCCTCTTCGTGCATGTGCTCATCCTCTTCGTGCATGTGCTCATCCTCTTCGTGCATGTGCTCATCTTCCATGGCCTCATACTCCTCTATGTCTAGTACATCATATAACACACTTATCTGCACATCAGGCGCTACTTGTGACTGTAGTACACTTCTTATCTCTGCTATTGTGCTGGACTCGTCGTCTCGAACTAGGATACCCGGACCCCAATTGTGAATTCGTTGTAATGCCTCAGAGACAGTATAGGTACCATCTTCCTGCCTGTCAACTATATACTCAATGTCATAGTGTCGCATTGCATCACTAATGGACTTGATGGTTTGAGCTGAATCTTTATCGGTTTTCGCCAATATCTCTGATATTGTAGTAATAATGTCATCATGTTCAATATTGAGACCTGATGTGGCATCTACAAAGACTGTGTCAAATCCTTGGTCAATTAATTGATCAGGATAGGCTTCTATCCCTAATCCATTATACACAAACACATCGGTATCCTCTAGTGTTTGCACCAGGGATATGCTGGGTTCCCAGTCATGTACTCCTATACCTAATGGCAGGAACTGATCTACAGTGGATGTGCTTCCAACCACGTTACGTGTGAATTCGTAGTATGGAAAGAATGATCCCTGAACATGTACCTGTGCAGTTGCGTCAGCAGCTGCCCATGTTGCAAGTAAAACTAATATTGGTAGTGCTTTTTTCATTTTGTAGTTAGGTTTTTTGATAATATATATCTGTTATGATTGACCTTGTTTTAACGCAAATCCTAGGTCGTGCCCATAATTGCCGCGTCTATCCACTCGTTGTACTTTGCTATCTTGTATGCTATTCTATTTTCGCGCCTGTAATTCAGGCTCTAATAATCTCTTGAACAAGAACACGCTTTTATGACCATCAACCAGCCATTCGTCTGTTACGATGTTCCGGTGTTGCTTGTTTTTGACCTTTCCTTATCGTACATGTGAGTGCGGGCTCCCGCCAAGCTGATCCCCGGACTATAATTATCACAAGTTGTATTTTTGTGGTGGAGTCTGATCAAATTGGAGTGATGGACTAGTCACCGCGGTATATGATTATGTTAACCCAGGACGTAACCGTTTAGGTCGCGTGAGGGGTCAGCTTTACGTCAACCATATATCCTGGTTACGTCAATGCACGCCAGATGGAAGACCCGGAAGCCAAGATGTTACGTGACAGAAATGCCTGACTCATGGATGAGATCAATAGACTGACCAAGAGTAATGAGGAGCATACTGCGATCAGCCGGGTACTGGATGCAGGGAGCTGGAGGCAATCGCCATAGAGCAGTACAAGGAACTAAAACGTTTAGCGTGCGCAAAGGAACGGTTTGACCGCAAGCATAAATACTAATTTGTTGTAAAGCTCCCGGATGGCAAACTCTTACACTGACAAGTACACAAATCTCATGGGCGCATACTAGTCAGTATCAATGGCGAGCACCAGACGTTCAACCAGATACAGACTCGTGGATCAGGAATCTGGAGACAGTAATTTACATGCAGGCTCAAATTGAAATCAAGTAAAATATTATGAGAACCCGCATACCCCACCATCCTAGAACTCCATCCCGCATAGGACTAAAAAAGCCGCACAGGCAAATGCCACGAAAACTCCCAATCCAGCGCGGCCGTAAGAATGGGCACAAGGGCCAATCCCACAACAGAAAGCCGGACAAAATAGTGCGCAAGACACCTGACAAATGCTCAAAATGCGTATGAGTTCACGTCTTCCGGAATCTTGTGCACAAAAGAACCGGTTCTTTAACTGTCGCGATCAGTTGTGCGTAAATTTAGACACAGGTGAACTCATACTAGGAGGGGCGTTTGTGGGCGATCTTAAATATATGTGGCCATACTGTATCATCATTCGTCATCTGTCTGTTCCCGGCTTTTTGTAGTACAGCCTGTTCCTGGACACCCCGCAGATCTCCAGTGCATGAACTACCCTGTGATGTCCTTGATCTCCTCTAAGACCTTCAGGTTGTTCCCCCCAATCATTGTTTTTTTAAATGCGTTATTAGCAAGCGTTAGCTCACCTACTGAGATTATCGTTATCTTGCATCACCTTTTTCGTCTCAGAGTTTTGGGATCTTGCATTCCTGTCCAATCCCTCAGAACCGGTCTTTAGTAATCTCTTCCTCCACGTGTGTGCGCGGTGATATGTTGTATCGCCTGCAGATCTCTGCGGGGACTGCTGCCGAGTATGATGACCTTCTCTTCCCGACTTCATTGGTGTTTTTTGTAAACATACTCCCCCTCTTGAATCTAAAAGTGTGAGTTACGATCTATTCTCAATGCCATGGGGTCCCGCCAAAGTTTGCGCAAAACACGTAATGCTTCTAGAATCTACACTATCAATCCTGCATGACAAGCCGAATCTCGTTTAAGGCCGATGTGTCCTCTATGGTAGTTATGTCTCCGGGATCATCGCCCGCCATAATTCTCTTTAGGAGTCTCCGCATTATTTTGCCACTGCGAGTCTTTGGAAGGGACCTGACTATGTGTATGGTATCCGGACGCGCTATGGGCCCTATTTGGGCAGATACCATGTGACGCAGACTCTCCTTTATGTCTGCATTATCTGAGCCCTCCCGCAGTACGGCAAATACCACTATGCGCTCACCCTTGACCTCGTCCGGGGCTCCCACCACAGCAGCTTCGGCTACACCATCGTGGGACACCACGCAACTCTCCAGCTCCGCTGTCCCTATGCGGTGTCCTGCCACTTTTAGTATATCATCCGCGCGTCCCAGTAGCCACACATATCCGTCCGAGTCAATACGGGCATAATCGCCGGGATAATAACAACCCTCAAACCGGGACCAATACGTATCATAATAGCGGTCATCATCGCCCCACAGGGTGAGCATGATTCCCGGCCACGCATTACGTATCACAAGATAGCCTCGTGTCCCGGCAGGAACCTCATTTCCGTCACTATCCAGAACCGCCATATCCAGACCGGGTATGGGGTATGTCCCGGAGCCGGGCTTTGGCTGTACAGTCTCAATTCCAGGCAGTGCAGATATTAGCATCCCGCCGGTCTCGGTCTGCCACCATGTATCTATTATAGGGCACCGGCCGCCACCCACTACATCATAATACCATTGCCAGACCTGCGGGTTTATGGGCTCGCCGACGCTCCCCAAGAGTCGCAGTGATGACATGTCATGGGATTTTGGCATTTCATCACCGTGCTTGATTAGCATTCGCAGTGCAGTCGGTGTAGTATACAATATGGTAGCCTTGTACTGCTCTATTATTCTCCACATGCGGGAGGGATCAGGATAGTCGGGCGCACCCTCGTACATTATCTGGGTAGCGCCACATAACAGCGGCGCGTATGCCACATAACTGTGACCAGTAACCCACCCTATATCAGCCGTGCAAAAGTACACATCAGAGTCCCGTATGTCAAATGCCCACCGGAACGTAGAGTGAATGTGTACCATGTAACCGCCGGTACCGTGCAAAACTCCCTTGGGGCGGCCGGTTGTACCTGATGTATATAATACAAAGAGTGGATCAGTCGACCCCATATGTTCCGGCTCACACTGCCCCCCTGACTTTAGTATATCATCCCAGGATACATAAGAATCACAAGAGTCCCGCTCACGATTTATCATTATTACATGCTCGATACCCGGCGTCTCCGGCAGGGTCTGCTCCACCACACCCGCCAAGTCCACCACTCCACCCCGGCGATACCCGGCATCGGCGGTAATCAGTACCCTGGAGCGGGAGTCGTTTATCCTCTCGGCCAGCGAGGTTGCACTAAACCCGGAAAAGACCACCGTATGAATGGCTCCTATTCGTGCGCATGCAAGCATGGATATTACAGCTTCCGGTATCATGGGCAGGTATATGGTTACGCGGTCCCCCTTTTTCACGCCCAGGGATTTTAACCCGTTGGCCACCCTCTGCACCTGCTGGTATATCTCACCATACGTTACGGCTCTTTGTGTACCATCCTCACCCTCCCACAGTATGGCAGTCTTTTGGGGATTATCCTGGTGCACATCCAGTGCATTATACGATATGTTGGTGGTGCCCCCTGCAAACCACCGGGCAAAGGGCCGGTTCCAGTCCAGGACCGAATCCCACTTGCCGAACCACTCTAGCCGCTCAGCCTCTCGCTCCCAGAATGCCAGATTGTTCCGGCCAGCCTCCCGGCGATACCACTCATCATGGTGCCCAAGACCGGCCACATGTTCCATTGAACGGAAAATATGATGCCCCATTATAAATGGGGGGTTAAAAATATTCAAAAAATCTACTGAGCACTCATCCTGCTTAGCCAGTCCATCTTGGGCTCGCCTGTGGGTGGCTCCGGTATGGGATAGCTGGCCCTGGGTGGCGCATCAACTACAGGAGCTGTGGGAGCTTCTGGCGGCAGTGTGGCTGTTTCTTTATCGGACCTGTTCATCTCGTCGGCCAGATCCTGCAGACGTTTCTGCATATCCTCGATTTCTGATATTTCAAACTCTATATGCTCCAGCATGGTATTTGTGCCTGCCTTTGCCTCCTTGTAACTAGACTCGTCTATCTCTTCACTACGATGCTGTATGGTAGCCTCGAACAGGAGGGACTTGACTGTCTTTGCATGTCTCTTTAGTTCTGATAACCGGTTCTCCATGTTCTCTTTTATGGTGTCCTCTATCTCATTGACCGATGCCAGCTTCTCCTCGTATCCCGCCTTTATGAATTCACCATCACTCTGTAGGTTACTGTTCTCTGCCAGTATTTTTTTCAGTGCCTTGAGGCGTCGTGCAATAATACCCTTCTCCCGCAATATCTTTTGGGAATCCAGTCTCCAGCGTGGGAGGTATATTATGGTATCATCCTGTATTAGTAATTGATCAAACTTTACCATCATGAACCCATGGAATCCGCAATCTATGCCCACTGCGGTTATGGTACCCTCAATGTCTGTCTCGGTGCCTATGGCTTTACCCACCAGTGCACCATACATGTCCTGAATGCGCTTGCCCATTATGGGAAGTTCTCTGTCTTTCATTACATCCATGTATTAGTATAGTATAACTAGTAATGAGTCAATTATTTTTTGCAACAGAATGGTTTTTTTGAACTAGTGTGACATTGCATAATTTGGTGTATGACCATTCTGGAAGATTGGGTAAATGGCCGCAACCACAACTGAAGTGATACGCATACTGTGGTTGTGTGTGGGAAAAATGCCGTGCAATACTGTAATTATTCAAGTTGCCCCGCAGAATGGTCGCGCCATATACTGATAGGCAAAGATACAGATTCAGGCTCCATGTGCGTATGACCGGTGGGGTAACCGCAAGATTGTATATATTGTCGCGTAGCCGGGCATTTTTGTCCTCCAGTCATGAGTTGGCGCGAAAGTGGTAATCAAAAATTTAAATTTTACACGGGTAGTACGTGTCCATGTTACAAAAGATGGAACTGGCCCAAATACTGCGGTTTGTGTCAAAGCGCTGGAGTGATATCGCAGATGATCCGCAGAATCGCGTAATGCAGTCTCTTCCGGAAGCATTCTGGATGAATTCGGTGGGGGGCAAGGCAGGAAAAGGGCGCTGGATAACCATGCTAATGTATACCGAGAGCGAGGAAGATGCACAGGCATTCAAGGACGTGTTACTTAGGTGGCAATCCAAGGGTTCCCAGAAGCAGTCTCATCCTGATCTCATTCAGATAGGAAGAAAAGATTAATCACTTATCCGGCTGTGTGTTTTTTGATCATATCTTGCCCCGGCCGCCACAGGCCTGACAAAATTTGGTATCCTGTACGTTTATGAATTTCCATACCTTGCGGGCCTGTACTATGACTCCCAGGCCGTCGCATTCCCGGCATTTGCTCTTGTGCTTTTGTCCTGACTGTCGCCGGGCCTGTTTTTTGGCTGCACGACCCTGTTTGCGGGGATCTTTTCTTGTGTACTTGGCAGACTGCACCTTGATGGTTCCGCCTTGGGTGGGATCATCCAGTATCTGCTGGTATGCATCCAGTATGTTCTGTAGCATGCGTCCGGCATCTGGCGCGTCGTTGCGGTCCGGGTGATATTCCAATACCAGCGCCTTGTATCGCTGGCGTATCTGATCGTGGGATGAACCGGGCTTTATGCCCAGGGTGTCATAGGGATCCATACGGGTAGTGGTTCTGTTGTGTATTAACAAGTTTACCCTGTTGGTGTTTGTGTCCACTATCAAGTCTGAAATTGCATGTGACAAATGCCTAGAGACTTGCGGCAGTTATCATTAGTTTCCCGCGTCCAAATTTGTTCCAATATTATGCGACACTGATTTGGGGACTCGGAATACGGGGCTAAAATGTCATTTATCGTCTATGCGAACCCACTGGCCGTCGTCTGTCTGCCAGATTTCATACTCGGCTCTTGCCAGGTCACCATACTCCGTTAGTGTGAGATCTCCAGAAGTACCCAGCGTGTGTGCCGCCACGTGTGGTATGGCAGGGGTCAGTACGAGGGGATCAACACTCTGGGTCTGTAGTATGGCAAGGCCCAAAAGCCATATGGAGTCATATGCAGCATAGCCGTACGTACTGATAGTTGCATTATACATTTCAGTGAACCGGGAATCAAGAGAGTCCTTTAGCCTGTTGTCGGCCGTAAGGATTAATCTGGTGGCAGTAAACTGGGTATCCTGGGCAAACTCTATGGCTGCCGGGTCCTCAAAGAAGTATGACTTTATGGACTGTGTACTGGTGGAAAACCACCTTACGTTATCCACGTTCTCGTAATTGTCCATGGCCTGCACTAGTAATAGGAACTCGTCAGTCCCAATGTATAGCACGCCTACCCTGTCTGCACCGTACTCGTTTACAGTTCTAGCTATGATGTCATCTAGCAGGGCAGCTTCCACCGAAAAGTCCGCCGCGTCCGGGTTATACCGAAATCCTGTCACTATTGTACCGTTGTAAATCTCACTTACGGCCGCGATTAACCCATCGCCCCAAGTATCGCCCCGGATTACCGTTACCAGGACATCTATTCCTGCATCATCTAACATTGCTATGATTGGCGGGGACTGGTTTCCGTCGTTCGGTACCAGCCGGAATACGGAATCGTCTATTGCAAGGTGCTCGGCCGTGGACGCGTGTGATACTATCAACATGTCATTGCGATCTATATAGCTGGCGGCAAGATTGATGTGTGCGCTGAATGCCACGCCGACGATTTTATCAATCCCAGCACTCCTGAACGCCTGTATCTTGTCCATGGCCACTACACTGCGGGACTCTGCATCTTCCACATCAAGGGAGATTTGCCAATGGGCGCCAATACTATTCAGGTACTCGTTAAAGTCTTCCACGGCAATTGCGGCTGTTCGGGAACCCTCATCACCCTCGGCCCAGTTCTTATCGAATATGCCCCCTATCATTACCTCGTCGGGTATCGCCGCCAGTGCAAGACCCGCAGATGATAACAGAACTATTGTAACTAAGGATATGGCAGTGTATACATGATTCAATAATCGTGACCGATCTCTATACTATTTATATCTTGATGGAGGGTGTAGTTGTAACCGTTTAGGTCACCCCCGGGCAGCTGTTCAAAACACACCACCAACATGTCCGTTCTTGCTTTTTCTATCTTGCATATGCCCACGGATTTACCGTCTAAGTGTTGATCTTTAACGCGACCTAAACGATTACAATTGATTTGCACGTTTAATTTTTATTGTTGTATGTATTACACTTATGTATACACATGCTGATTAACGAATACTCGTAACCAGATTATATTGGAGAAATCATACATTGATGGTGTGAGTTCACCTGTGTCTAAATGGAACGGGTCATTCTATAACTGATCGCGACAGTTAAAGAACCGGTTCTTTTGTGCACAAGATTGGAACCGGTTCCAAGACGTGAACTCATACCACGACTCTGCCACTAGGCTTTCTAAAGCCGGATGAGGCATACCTCTGTATGTCAGATGTGTTAGGCTATCCCGGTTATGTGGAGATAGGGTATAGCGATACTGTACTGTTTGGCAGCCAGATTCACTATATAATTGGATTTGTAATTAATAGTACTGTATATTCTGTATCATACCATACAATATCAGAGAGTCATAATGATAATCAGTCAGATATGGCACGAGTGTGCTGTGACCGGTGAGACTCTTACTGAAGTCTATGACTTACTGGCTCCCCGGAATAAATGTGGCGGATAAGTCACGCTTCATACTGTATTATGAACCAAAGGTGTATGCCTATGCATTCAGTATGGATAATGGGAGATTTCCGGCAAATAATAGATGAAGTGAAGGAATCATGGAGCCGATGACTGTCATGAACCAAGATCCCAATGAAGCAAAATGTTATGACGGGAATTTTGGTGGAGATGCCGGATTTGGTAATTCGTGGTATGAGTTCACGTCTTCCGGAATCTTGTGCACAAAAGAACCGGTTCTTTAACTGTCGCGATCAGTTGTGCGTAAATTTAGACACAGGTGAACTCATACAATTCATGAGCTACTGGCATGATCTGATTTTCGCATGGCTGTGTAGGCCATTCTTGGGATATAGTTTCCCGGCATATCCTATATGTGCGTAACAAAGTGATCGGTGGAGTGTTGCATTGAGATACAGTCCAGCGATAAATTACTGATGTAATTCCCGCTCTCACCCGTGTCATGTTTGTCAAAATACAGCCCACATATTACAGCGGGTTCCAAAAGTCCATGACAAGTCTGGAATTATGGAGATTATACATATTGGTCAGAGTATGCAAGATGTGGTGGATTTTGTGCGTGATCGTTTTGAGCTTTGTTGTCTTAGGCCTATGTACAGCAAATGTATGCCCGGAGACTTGCGGTAGCCGCCATATGTGGATTCCAGTATTGTCCAATCCTGTGCACGAATTACTGTTACCCGCATGGATAAACATGAATGATTCCCGAACACTTACCGCGTATCTTCTGCCAGGGCAACAGAATATGCCAAAATTATTCACATCACAATATGCCTAAAAACCATCCAGCAGACCGGATACAAGCACCTTATGACACAGCAAAATGGCGTCACACCCGCAGGGCTCCTCAAAAGGATACTAGGGAACGGGAGCCAAACCCGCCCCTTCCATACTGGTGGCCAATCTGGAATATTATGAGAGTGAGATTACCATTAGTTATAGCTAAATTTCGCAGGCATTTTATATGGACTCCTAAATCTTGTGAGTCATGGCAAAGTTGGAGATCAAAGACCTGCATGTACGGCGAGAGGGCCAGGACATACTCAAGGGCGTTAATTTGAGTACGGGTCCCGGCGAGGTTCATGCAGTCATGGGTCCCAACGGTTCCGGCAAGTCAACCTTGGCATATACCCTTCTGGCACACCCCAAGTACGAGGTCATATCCGGCGACATACTGCTGGACGGCGAGAGCATACTGGAGTTAAAGGCAGATGAGCGTGCCCGCAAGGGTCTGTTCTTGGGATTCCAGTACCCAACGGAGGTATCCGGCGTCGGCTACTCACACTTTCTCCGTACCGCATACAACTCCCTCAGCAAGGCCATGCAGGGAGAGGACAGGGAAGTATTCATCACTGTACGGGAATTCCAAAAGTACCTAAAGAGTAACCTGGAACAGGTAGGATTAGCAGACAAGTTCCTGAGCAGGTACCTCAATGAGGGATTCTCCGGCGGGGAGAAAAAGCGCTCCGAGGTATTGCAAATGGCAGTACTAAAACCCAAGATATCCATACTGGACGAGCCGGACTCTGGACTGGACATTGATGCGGTTAAGTCCGTAGCTCAGGCCATTAGCAACGTATCCACCGAGGATGCTACTGTTCTTGTCATTACCCACTATGCCCGCATACTGAAATATCTCAAGAAACTGGATCACGTTCACGTCTTTGCTCAGGGCAAGATACTCCGTAGCGGGGATGCCTCCTTGGCAGAGGAGCTGGAGCGACGGGGCTACGAGTGGATTCAGGAAAGCGCGCAGTAATATAACTATTAACCATTATCATAATTCTTAATGGATCCGCTCTACGACATTATCGAGTACTCATACGCGGGAATAATGCTAGTACTAGTAGCCCTGAATGCGGCCCCCCTTTTGGTGCCGCCCACATGGATAGTACTGGCATCATTTTACGCGGTGGATTCATCCCTGAGTCCGCTGTGGCTGTCCATAGTGGGTGCAACAGGGGCCACCATTGGCAGGTTCATACTCATGAAGTATAGCGGCATATTCCGCAGGTTCGTGGGAACCCAGAGGCGGGAGGGTCTGGATACAGTGGGGAGTCTTCTTGGGAAAAATCGTTACAATTACGCGCTTGCATCCTTTCTCTTTGCTGCCACCCCACTGCCCAGCAATATGCTGTTTGTGGCATATGGATTGATGCGGGCCAAGAATTTTGGACTGTTGGTCGGGTTCTGGTCCGGCCGTGTCATATCATATTATATCATGATATCCATTAGTAATGTAGTACTTGTTCCATTTCTACAGTTATTCGAGGAGAGGTACGTGGGCATTCTTGTGGCAGACGTATTGGGCGTGGGAACGGTAATACTCTTTGCATGTATTGACTGGGGTGTACTAGTAAGGCAGCGCCGTCTGCGGTTCATGCGGCCCCGTATATGGCGACTATAACAGGAATCACAAAGCCCATTACCAAAAGGGTACCCGATATTCTGGAATACAGTAATGTTCTATGCATGTAGAATAATAATCTGTCATTGACAGAATGGTATATGGCCAGTCCCCGGCCACCCTGAACTACAAGGGGTAGCGCCATGAGTGACATGATACAGTATGCAGGGAAGAAACCACCCAGTACCCCGATACACACCACTACAAAGAAGCCTGCGGGGAACAGCCAGTACAATCGGGCTGCAGATTCTGGCCCATACCGGACTATAATGCCCCCTCGTCCGCCAGCCTTGTCCGCCTTGTAGTCGGGGAATGATGCCACAAATAATACCAGTGATGATAGAATACCCGCGGCCATTCCCGCCAGTATGGCACTCTCTGTAATTGTGCCTGCCTGTGTGTAGTAGGTACCCAAAACAATCATGATTCCCTTGATGGCCACCATAATCTCTCCCAAGCCCCAGTCCACTATCTTTGTGGAGTAGAAATAGATTGACACTACGGCAAATCCCAGCAGTATACCCACAACAATCCCGTGAGTCACGATATAGTATGCCCCTATGGCGCTGCCGGTAATCAGGCATATTACACCGGCCTTGTAGACCGATTCCGGGCGTAGCAGGCCCTCGGGCAATACGCCGGTGCCGCCGCTCATACCTGTGCGATCAGTGTTATCATCTATTCCGCGCTTGTAGTCCCGGTAGTCATTCAGCAAGTCCACGCTTGCGTGTAGCATTACGACACCGCAAGCCACAAGGAACATGTCCGGTATGTTGAGTGCAGAATTCAGGTATGCCGCGACCGCACCACCCAAAGTCACGCTTATGACCGATGATAGCAGGAATCGTATACGTACAGCTCTTAGCCATATTCTAACCGATGCCAAGTACGTACTATAGTGGCGTGGTTGGGACTCATATCTTTTTGTGATGTAGGATACTATAGGTCTAGTAGAATGTGTCTTCTTTCGTAATGGAATTGTTCTTGCAGATGGTCTGGTATAGTTTCGGCGCCTAGTCGGTGATGTTGTCCTTCGTGGAATTACCACCTCCCGTTCTTGTACAAACATCTGGAATGCCTGCCCATGATGTACGACCCCCAGATACGGCATTATTTCCGTTATGAAGACCGAGAACTCGCCCCTTATTGTCCTGTACTATTATTGCCAGGCTCTCGACTGCTGATCGTAAGGACCTCAGTGTTTGTATGAGTTCACGTCTTCCGGAATCTTGTGCACAAATCACATTAACTAGAACAACCTGTTCCATCAGTTGTGCGTAAATTTAGACACAGGTGAACTCATACGTGAGAAGTGCAACCTTCTCTCATTGTAGTAGTCCACATAATCCCGGAGACTGTCATAATGCCATATCTCATTGGACTCTTAAATAAGAGTCCCCTCGTCCTCAATCATTCCATGGAAGCGCTCCAGTTTGCCATTTGTCTGCGGGTGGTATGGTCTGGAATTGATTAGTATGATGTCTTGATTCAGCAGTTCTTCCTCGAATAGTGGGTTTCCAGTTCTTTTTGCCCTTTTATTGTCCTACGAAACACGCGCCGTTATCCGAGATGTAGGGGCGCCGAATCGTTTCATTGCCAGTCTCAGTAATAGAGTGGCGTTCTCTGAGGTTGCATGCTCAAATAGTGCCGCTCCGACTATACACCTGGATGTATCATCTATGAGATTCAGTCCCCTGAAGCGCTCATCTTTTCATGACATGCCAGTGCCACATTGCATTGGAATATTTACGCTCATAGTGTACCCACTCTGACTTTGCAGATGATGAGACTGCCGTACAGGTATGAGTTCACGTCTTCCGGAATCTTGTGCACAAATCACATTAACTAGAACAACCTGTTCCATCAGTTATGCGTAAATTTAGACATAGGTGAACTCACACCCGTACAGTTCTTTTTCATTATGCGATATACTGCGCGATATGTATGTCTAAGCCTCTTTGCAATATGTACTACTCCGGTGGGATCCTTGCTGTATGCTTCAGTTACCATTCGTATCTGGGTGGCGGTGATTGGTATCATAGGCCTGCCCATCTTTACTCGAGTCGTTCCCGTCCTCTGGTTCACAATCTTCGTACGTGTCTTGTTTCAGGTCTTGAGCTATTTTGGTGGCGGCAACGCCTCTTGTCTTGATTCCTCTGTTATTCTCTTTACCATCTGGCTTGTGCAATGAAATAGTCAGCTACTGTACGCCGGATCCTAAGCGGACTTACTTTTCGTACTATTGAATACTGATTGAGTCGGGACTGACACCATCCCCTGTTGCGCATAGTATACCGTCCCCGCTTACAGAGATATCTATGATTCCGGTACTAAACCCTTCCGGTATGAGTCCCCTGACATAGGTGGAATCCTCACCAAATGTCAGGTTTGGACTATTCGAGGAAACCATGAAAGTGACGCCGCCGGGCGGGGCGGTTACAGTGTGCAATAGCGGTCCGCCAGGAATAGATGAATGATAGTCTCTGAGAGGTTGGTCCTTATCTCCTTGTTGGGATTTGGTGTCTCAAATATGCCCTCTGCGGCACGATTCGCTATGGCGACTGATGTGGTATTGGCCGGTTCCTAGCATATAGCACCGTTCTCGCCGGGTCCCACAATCCACAAGCGGGAAACTGTTCCCACGCCGGGATGCGTCTCGACTGGTATCTCGTGTATGCTCCCGTCCGGTGTTATAACGGTAATATCGGTGGAAATCTTGCCGGTTAGAATGGTAGAGCCACCGGTAGAATGTCAAATATGGCGTGAATCGTGCCGGAATATAGTGTGACAGTTTCGGACAAAACTGACTTTGTTCTAACACAAGTCCCCCTGCCGTACCCTATGTCGCCGTCGCATTCATCCACTCGTCGTACTCGTATGTTATCCCACTTTCGTGACTACAATTTAGTGCCCGAATACCCGCTTGAACGAGAACACTATTCTGTGATTATCTAGACCAACCATCCCCTGTTGCCACCTTCCAGATTCGCCGGTTTTCTGCCTTTTTCTCCTCTGACATGAGCTGAATGTGCACTTTTTGGCTTCTCTCAAGCTGATCCCGGACTGCAATCTATCACGCGCCGCCCTTTCCATTAGCGGCGGAATCTAGTCGGACCATAGTGACCTGCACGTCCAGAGTATGAGAGTACGCTGGATCTTTCCATTAGCGGCGGAATCTAGTCGGACCATAGTGACCTGCACGTCCAGAGTATGAGAGTACGCTGGATCTTTCCATTAGCGGCGGAATCTAGTCGGACCATAGTGACCTGCACGTCCAGAGTATGAGAGTACGCTGGATCTTTCCATTAGCGGCGGAATCTAGTCTGACCATAGTGACCTGCACGTCCAGAGTATGAGAGTACGCTGGATCTTTCCATTAGCGGCGGAATCTAGTCTGACCATAGTAATCTGGTAACTATGGTAGCTTCCCACTTGAACCGCAATGTCCATTAGCGGCGGAATCTAGTCTGACCATAGTAATGGGCAAAATTTCCATATCCTGGCAAAATTTCATATTATTCCTGGACGCGTATACCCCAGTCAGCAACATCCTGCAGTACTCATTGCATATTTGTGGTTCTTGGTATGACTTGCCGACATCTGATTGTTTCTCACTTTCATCGGGTAGTTCCAGTACCCTGCCCACCAGCTCCCTTATGGGGGCCACCATAAGTCTCTAGATCACAAATTCAGCATTTGTCACACAGAATCCCCGTCTTACATACCATAGACTTATGGAACATGTTATAGTAACGACGAGTCACCGGTTTGATCATCGGTGACTGCTGCATCTGCTTTCAACATCCACCAGCACTGGTGAATCTCTGTTCCACCTTCAATTTGTAGCCAATCCATTGTATAAGTTCACGTCTTCCGGAATCTTATGCACAAATCACATTAACTAGAACAACCTGTTCCATCAGTTATCCGTAAATTTAGACATAGGTGAACTCATACAATCCATTTGCCACGGCTACAAGTTTCCAGTCCGGTGAATCATGGTCCGGGTTTCATCGCGATTGGTACTGGCGAGTCGCCATTATTGATATCAAGATCTTGCATACATTGGTATATTGTAGAGTAGTACGGGGTTTGTCCCCGTTCAGCATAACCATAAAAACCAGATAGCTGCCGGTATCTAATGCCGTGTACATTGCAGCGGGAACCATCATCCGGGCATCCAAATGGTGCACCCTCCTTGTTGGGCTTTCTAATACCACGAGGGGTCAGGCTCAAATGCGAGACTCATTCCCTGTAGGACGTACTTGGTGAATACTAGGAATATTCCCGGATATTAATGCTTGAATCTAAGATTGTAACAAAGTGGACGGAAATGAACAAATTATTCCTCATAAGTGTGATTTGCCTACATAACTTGACCAAGTTATGCAACAATCTACACACTATAGAGCATTTTTATAAACTCATGACGAACACAACACATGAAGGATTATGACGCAATAGTGGTATGGACAGACTATTTCAACAGGGCGCTATCCCGTTCCGGTGGGAGGCGGATGGGCCGTGACATGTGCATGCATGATCCATCTGTAACAGACCTGTCCGAGGCGGCCAAAAAAGCTGGATTGAAGGTAATTGACACGGCGCCGGATGCCCGGTATCCGCGCCGTCCACATCTGCGATCCGGATATATCTCCCTTACAAAAACAACACCCAAGACAAAGGCATTAAGGAGAATAGCCTCCAAGCTGGTAGCTCAAAAAAAGCGATAGGTAGGTTTACTGGCACAATGATATGGGAATATAGAAAGAGGGCGTGGAAAATTGCAACCATGTCCATAACGAACATCATGTCTAAGGCGCCGGTACCATGCTAGAACCACAATGTAGTGACTACAAGTCTTAGTAACAAATTCTACATCTGCCACAATTCCTGTCTTGTATTGCGAGTTCCATGACTGTAACCGTTTAGTTCACCCCTGAACGCGAGCATGTCCGTTTTTGCCTTTCTATCATTACCATGCCCGTGGATTTACCGTCTCGGTTTAAACGCGACCTAAAAAGTTACCCATGACTCTGTGACAGATTTATAAAGCACCAGTACCATAGTAAACCGTACTGAAATGACACATACCGTAACACTCTCACTAAAACCGAGCAAAAAGTCTGCCTTGCCGGTTCATAACACGAACCGGTATGAGGAACCACGCTTAACTAGGGACAGAGGAACTGGTTCTCTCCACAGAGTCCATCTGTTAAGAGGCGTCAGTTATGACGCGCCAAAGTCCAGTCACACCTTATCGGGGCGCCAGTGGGCAAGGACTATGGAGCGCGCCATGTCATTCAAGTATGGCTGACGCCGGTGACAAAGAAAAACAAAGCTAAAGGTCAAAAAAAACACACAGTATACTTTGTAAACTAATATGACATTGCCATGTTATGAAAGAGACAGGAACAATATTACATGTAGCAAAAAGTGGTAGAGTTATTATCCGGCTTGCAGGGTCGGCTCCTCATGGTGACATAGTATATGATGCCAAGGGGGCCCGGGTGGCTCGGATACGGGAAATCATAGGTCCAGTGTCAGCCCCCTATGCATCCGCGGAGATACTCACCAATAACATCAAAAAGTATCTGGGACAGAGCGTTTTATCAAAGATGGAGGGCGCCCGTTCATGATGGCCAGGGCGCAGTATTGTCGCGAGTGCCGATCACCCCTAGTTGACGACTTTGATAATGGCGAGGTAGTATGCACCCGGTGCGGTATTGTTGTAGCGGATCATATGGCATATTCGGGACCGGAGTTTAGTAATAGTGAGAACATGATGACTCGGGCTTCGGGTCAGCTGATTTACTCACAGCATGACTTGGGCATAACCACGGACATTGACGGCAGGAACACAGACTATGGCGGCAAGCCCATAAAGCACTCCATGGTGTCCAACATAACGCATCTAAGACAGTGGCAGCAACGCATAAGAGTAAACGGAACCAGGGACAGGCGCACCACAAGTGTACTTACCAAGATAAGCGACTTGTGCAGTACCATGAATCTACCAAAGAACGTATTGGACACCGCCTCCTTGGAGTATCGCAATCTGGACAGTCGCGTTGATTTGAAGAACAAGTCGGTGGTGGCCATGTCCGCGGCAGTGCTGTACATTGCATGCAAAAAGTGTGGAGTCATACGCTCCATTGAGGATATGGTAAATGTCATGTGTACGGGCAGGGATGCGCGCACAAAAGTAAAGCTGGCAGGCAGGTACTATCGTACACTGGTACTAGCGGTGGGCAGCAAGCACAACACACTCATGCCAATAGAGAAGTACATATCCAAGATATCCAACAACATACGGGGCGAGGTCCGCATGGAGAGGCTAGCACTACAGCTTGCCAATAAAACCCAAAACCATGCCATTATGGAAGGCAAGGATCCCAGCGGCGTGGCCGCGGCATACCTGTACATATCGGCCATACTGCTGGGGCGCGATATAGTACAACAGGACATAGCAGAGGCGGGCAACGTGACCGATGTTACGGTACGCAGCAGGTGTAAGGAGATTCTGGACAAGTATGATATCACAATAACAGTAAGACCGTTGGCCCTAAGATAAGGGCGGGCAATAATTCTTCATCTTTTTAGGAGGTGTATGGGGGGTACCCCTTGTGTTGCACAAGATAAACCAAAATAATACGGAAAAGCTGATCCCCGTATCTGCATTTCTTGGCAGAGTGACTTACACGCAGAGATATAGATCGTGATGAATAAATACAAAGAACTCATTCCGATAACAAATGCATAATCTTGCGATTTGTCTGGGTGTACCACTACTTGTTATAGCCGGTTTGGGATTATCCCATGCACAGATGGTGACCCTAGGGGGCGTCTTTAATACGTCTGGTTGGCCGGATGACGAGAGAAGCCAATACGCCGCAGAGCTGGCCATCGCGGACTTTAACGTGTATTCATCACAGATAGGCTCGGACATATTCATAGTAATGGTTGCAGAAGATACGGAGGATGATGATTCTATTGCTCTAAGCAAGATTCAGTCCCTTCAAAATCGGGGCATTGATCTGATAGTGGGTGTGCCATTCAGTAATTATATCAACGTGTCATACAACTACATACATGACAATAACATGCTGGTCATATCCCATGCAGCCCAGGCTACGGAGCAGGAGATAGACGATAACATATTCCGGATCCTGCCAAACTCCGGCAAGGAGACACCGGTCCTAAGCTCCGCCATACAGGGTACGGGTATTGATACACTGGTTACTATATCCCAGGGTAACCTGTGGGGAAATTCCATAGTGAATGGGATAAATGATACATTTGACGGCGAGGTCATAAAATCCATACAATATACAAATGACACAGATTTTTCGCAGGAGATATCTATAATGAATGACGAGGTGGGCAAACTTGTTGAGGAACGGGGGGCAGACCGGATTGGCATACTCTTTATGGGCAGTGAGGAGGTGATTGCTATAATACAGCAGATGGCACCCTATGAGAGCCTGAATAGTGTAAGATGGTTTGGTACAGACAGACAGGCCGCGCACAAGTATATGCTGGCCGATCCAGTAACGCTGGGCTTGGCAGAGGCGGCCCAGTTTACGGCAACCACACTCGCCGTACCGGATAATGTCCTGAATCGTGCCGTGGACGAGAGATTCCTGGAAAAGTATGGCGTCATGCCCAGTACGTATAACTATGCGGCGTATGACGCTGTCTGGCTCTTGTCCTCGACCATACTGCACACACAAAGCACCGATGTGGACACGCTGGTGAATGCATTACCGCTTGTGGCATCGCACACTGTGGGCGCCTCCGGGTACTTGGAGCTAAGCGAGGGCGGTGATCTGAATAATGCGGATTATCAGGTATGGCAGATAGTGAACGGCGAATGGGTACAGATTCCGCGTTAGCTGGCATGGCGCTTTTTGAAAACCATTCTGGCACAGGATTCCTGAACAGTACCGTAGTGTGATCTCACCTGTGTATACACGATTAACGGTTGGTAATGTGATCAAGATACAAACTCATTGTCAGAGTGTCTGGGTATGTGATTCCAGAATTACCCTCTTCTTGGTGGCGACCAAATAACATGGATTCCCAAGAGAACTTGCGACGATCCAAACTTATATTCTATAGAAAGCATTGTGGTTAATGGGGCAAGTTCTGTCCGCTGATAAATGTATGATTGCAAGGGTCTGGGACAAGGAGTACAGTAATGGAAGGTATGCCGACGACTCCCCGCCGGAATTTGTCCAATAATCATGGAATGGTTAGAGCAGAATCCGGAGATTCGCAATTCCAGAGGTCTTTACGCTGGATGCGGGAATGGTCGCAACTATGTGACACTGACTCATTCCGGACTGGACATTACCGGACTGGATGTGTCCACAGTGGGCCTGGAACAGATAGTAACCAAGGATCCGTCGCTGGCCTCAAAGCTTGTGCAGGGGGACATGATTGATCATGCCGGAATGTACGGCTATATCATAGCGATACAGTCATTTCAGCATGAGGATACTACAGGGGTCCATGAATATTTCAGAAAGATTGCCAGTATGCTGAGAGCGGGAGGCATGCTCTTTGTGCGTGTGAATGCTGTCAGTACTGATATTAATCACGCCCATGTCATAACGGAGCAGGCAAGCGGGGGCTTTATCATTCTGTACAAGAACGGACCCAAGAGCGGATTGCGCATACATTTCTTCTCAAAGGAAGAGTTACTGAGTATGGTCGCGGCTTCCGGCCTTGTGGTGAGACATGTAACGATGGTAACAGCTAATCATACGTATGAGTTCACGTCTTCCGGAATCTTATGCACAAAAGAACCGGTTCTTTAACTGTCGCGATCAGTTGTGCGTAAATTTAGACACAGGTGAACTCATACAATCATACTGCAGGACGGGGGTCATGGTCCCAGTGGGAGATTGTAGCAAGGCGGGAGGTAATTCCATGACTGTTCTGGAACGAATAGTCATGGACAATGAACAGTCTGCGCCACTGTCTGACAAGTTATCATTGTATGCACTTTTGCTACAACTGCGACGGCCAAGCTGATACGGGCAATAACAGCACTGGGCGCCAGCGTGTTATACGTTCCCATCTCGTAATGGTGATTCCATATCTGACATCACCAATAATCCGCGCGTCACACCGGTAGAGACTGTCTCAGAAGCGGTGAGTCTGCATCTCTCCCATGCCTACATAATACTGGAGGAGGACATGTGTATAAGCAGGGTTATCCATGATAACACGGCCGCTTACAAATGGAAGAATACACTCTACACCATAGAGCAGACCACTAGAGGAATTCACAAATTTGGGAAAGCCAGACTTCTGTACCCGGTAGTTAACTTGGCCGAGACCAATCTCAAGCGCGAGCTGGGGAACTACATGGCCACCCAGGAATTCATACTGTCATTACTTGTAATACGGGAGTCCCTTACCCTATCGGGCAAGAGTGTCCTGGTACTGGGCATGGCTCAGTGGGTAGCGGCGTATGGGCACTGTGCGCCTCGCATGGGGGTGTCGTTACAGTTGCAGAAGAGGACTCTGCGACACGCTGTTGCAGCATCTCGTGGATACAGGACCATTCACGCGCAGGATATTGACACTATCCTTCTATACCAGGATGTGATAATCTCCTGCACGCAGAACAGTCATGGCGATACCCCGGGGTTGGATCAGATAATGTTAATGAATCATAATTCCATAATAATTAATGCGGGCATTGAGACCGGCGAAATATCTCAGGATGCACTGATTCCCGGTACCTACAAGAGGAATGGCGCAACCATTACCAAGAATGATGACAGTTGTGTTCTGTGCAATTTTGAAAAGATGGGCAGTATGAGTTCACGTGTTTAGATTGGTGTAATGCATTCTACGTATGAGTTCACGTCTTCCGGAATCTTATGCACAAAAGAACCGGTTCTTTAACTGTCGCGATCAGTTATGCGTAAATTTAGACACAGGTGAACTCATACCATTCTACTACAGAAAGGCCCGGTCTGGACTTTAACTGGCCGGGAATCATTCCCGGAACACGTCCAAGAATGATTCAATCCCCCTCAGTAATTTGCGCGGACGACCCGCAACGATTCAGGGATGATCCGGGCGTCCTGATAGCGCCCAGGTGCGGATACACACCATTCTGTGACTCATTCCATGGTAGCCATCCATATGAACTACTTACATCATCCAAATCCAGCCACTATTCTCTACTATTCCACATGTACCATGAATTGTTCCCAGGCATAATCGGCCCTGGAATGGTCGCCCCTTTATTTACCGCACCCAATTGGAATCATTCCCGCTCACTACTGCCGCACATTCTAGCTGGCATTAATTCGTATGAGTTCACGTCTTCCGGAATCTTGTGCACAAATCACATTAACTGTCGCGATCAGTTGTGCGTAAATTTAGACACAGGTGAACTCATACATTAATTCCGTTATGTGTACTCTGTCGGGACAGGATATACGCCAGCCTTACTGTCTTTTGGCGATTGGACGGCTAGAACAGACCCGTGGCTATGCCGCCCCATGGTTGGACGGCTAGAACAGACCCGTGGCTATGCCGCCCCATGGTTGGACGGCTAGAACAGACCCGTGGCTATGCCGCCCCATGGTTGGACGGCTAGAACAGACCCGTGGCTATGCCGCCCCATGGTTGGACGGCTAGAACAGACCCGTGGCTATGCCGCCCCATGGTTGGGCGGCTAGAACAGACCCGTGGCTATGCCGCCCCATGGTTGGGCGGCTAGAACAGACCCGTGGCTATGCCGCCCCATGGTTGGGCGGCTAGAACAATTTCGTGGCTATGCCGCACTCTCATACAAGCCGGGTTGGCATCTGAACGCGTGAGACAACTTAAACTGAGAAAAAATTAACTGGTGATGGTAAAGGTTACAGTGTTGGACATGGTATGAGTTCCTGAGGGTCCAGGGGTTCTCACAAATGCCGTATATGTGTCAGCATCTAAGTCTTCGAGGGTATAGGAGTTAGTTGATACGCGTGCTGCTCCGCCAGTAATGACTCGGTCTCTGTCCCCATCAAATACCACCACGATATAGGTAGTATCTGCCAAGTCGTTCCAGCTTAGAGTAACATCATTGCCACTTATGGTTCTACTTAGTGTTAAAGATGTCTGATCGTCAGGTGATGTCTGATCTTCACTGCTACTAGATGATGTAGTGAACTTTAGGGTTCCCAGAATTCCAGCGGGAACACAGTCTGTAGACACAATTATGGTGTATTCAGTATCAGGTGAGAGGCCCGTAATTGTTAGAGGGTTTGATGTGAACACATGTAAATCAGCACTTGAAGGCCCGGAAGAGGTTTGGAAGATATCGGCGATTGTACAGGCTATGCTCTTTGCGTCATAGTCCTCTGAGGCGACCTCTATAGTTACAGAGGTGCTATTTTTAGTTTTGATTTGGGGTGGATCAATACCAGGATCACTTACGGTAAGTACAAATTCATCACGTATGATGTCGCTGCCAGCAGTTGCTTTGACACGTAGAGTGTATTCTCCTGCTGCTGTTCTATCAGGCTCCAAAAGTAGGATACCACCGGATATTCCTGCAGATCCAGGTAATGTCTTGTCGTTCAGGACCTTTAAATTATATTTGATGTCCCTATCATTATAATCATTTGCATTTAGCTTTATGTAACGTGTTGTACCCTCGTCCATGGTAATGTCTGGTATAGTATTAGTGAATCTGAGGATGGAATCAGTATTGACATCGAAGGTTTCTAAACTTACACCTTTGCATTCGTTGACCACACTGATGGTGTAATCAGTATTAGGTAAGAGGTTTGTGATTGTCATGTTACCATGAATAGTCAGAGATTCGGTCTGCATAAGCTTCCATGGGGAAGATTCAAAGACATCAGCTACTACACAAAGAGGTGAGTCTTTATAATTTGTTGGTTCAGTTCCAGGTACTTCGATAGTTATAGAATTTGGCGTTCTTTCTGAGATACTAGGTGGATCTATAACGTCGTCATTTACGGTAAGTACAAAGTCCTCATGTATGGGATCGCTACCACTAGTTGCTGTGACACGCAGTGAATATTGTCCACTATCGGTTCTGCCAGGAAGCAAAACAATGTGGTCTGTAATTGCACCGTCAGAAGATATGGGAGCTATGTATGCAAATCCGGGTGCAGCTGTGCCGTCCTGTTTGGTTATTGCATATGTGACAGAATCACTCGCAGGGGTTACACTGAGTGGTATGGTTTTCTTCTCGGCCTCATTCATGGTAATGTCTGGTATAGTATTAATGGAACTAGGGGGAGGGACTTTTGTCTTAAAGAATACAAGGTTGGACTTGACAAAGCCGTCTCCAATGGTTCTGACAAATACGCTATATTGGGTGTCAGGAGTCAGTCCGGTAATATCATATGTGTCTCCTGAAGTGCGTGTTACCCCACCGGGAATTCTTTCTATATATCCATCACGTAACGACACGACATATTCGGTATCGCCTGGGTACTGGTGCCATGTAACTGTGGCACTAGTGGAGGTGGTGTCAGATACATATATTATGATAGACTCGATTGTTTGAGCAAACGCAAGATCAGTGGCCGGTACTAATACTAGTAAAAGTGCAAGGAGGAGACCCCCCCCCCCCGATTAAAGCTTTAAGTACGATATTGTTACGGTTAGTAGATTGTAACATTTTGATAAAATATGGTCTACAATAATATAACTATTGTCATCACATTAGTTTGTTTCAATAGTACGAAAAGTAAGTCCGCTTAGGATCCGGCGTACAGTAGCTGACTATTTCATTGCACAAGCCAGATGGTAAAGAGAATAACAGAGGAATCACGATAAAAGAGGCGTTGCCGCCACCAACATCTCAAGACCTGAAACAAGACACGTACGAAGATTGTGAACCAGAGAACGGGAACGACTCGAGTAAAGATGGGCAGGCCCATGATACCAATCACCGCTACCCAGATACGAATGGTAACTGAAGCATACAGCAAGGATCCCGCCGGAGTAGTACGTATTGCAAAGAGGCTTAGACATAATACATATCACGCAGTATATCGCATAATGAAAAAGAACGGTACGGCAGGATCATCACCTGCAAAGTCAGAGTGGGTACTCTATGGGCGTAAATATTCCAATGCAATGTGGCACTGCCATGTCATGAAAAGATGAGCGCTTCAGGGGGACTGAATCTCATAGATGATACATCCAGGTGTATAGTCGGAGCGGCACTATTTGAGCATGCAACATGAGAACGCCGTTCTATTACTGAGACTGGCAATGAAACGATTCGGCGCCCCTGCATTTCGAATAACGGCGCGTGTTTCGTAGGACAATAAAAGGGCAAGAAAAGCTGGAAACCCACTATTCTAGGAAGAACTGCTGAATCAAGACATCATACTAATCAATTCCAGACCATACCGCCCGCAGACAAATGGCAAACTGGAGCGCTTCCATGGAATGATTGAGGACGAGGGGACTCTTATTTAAGAGTCCAATGAGATATGACATCATGACAGTCTCCGGGATTATGTGGACTACTACAATGAGAGAAGGTTGCACGTCTCACTGGATATAGATAACGGCGAAACGCCGCTTCAGGAATAAAAAGGCGGTATGAGTTCACGTCTTCCGGAATCTTGTACACAAATCACATTAACTAGAACAACCTGTTCCATCAGTTGTGCGTAAATTTAGACACAGGTGAACTCATACAAAAGGCGACCCAGATAATTATAGCAAATGATGCAAAATGGATGGAGCGGGATGCCAATGACTAGCGGACCGACTTTTCATACATTACAATCATCATGATTCAGGACAACACTTATCTTTCTGCCTATGGGTGTGTTATAATCGGGGAACTCGAATACTTTAACGGCCATACCATTTTGTTGTAGCTTGTTGGCCAACATTATTGCCTGTGTTTGTTTCCCTGCCTGATCTATTTCCTCTATCGCTATTATCATAGTATAATGGTATTAGTGGTCGTTTAAGAATGCCGGTCGTAGGTGGTTCAGGTACCTCGCATGGCCACGAACTACATATGCCAGCTGGTAGGCGGCACGATATACGGCCCACCACAATAGTACCATGACCGGGATTTGCAGGTAAACACCCTCTTCCGGGAATGCCACCAAGTATAGAATAGACATTACTGCAAAGAATGTGAACGAGATCAGGATACCAGTATAGAGAGCACGCCCTCCTTGTCTCGTTGGGCTACCCAGCCATGGCGCATATTGTATTGCATATGCCGTGATACAGACAGCGGCCAGACAGACTATGAAACTAACGTCAAAGTATGCGCCCAGTATGAACAATGCAATAGACGAGGACAGTAGTCCTGCATCCACCATTCTACGATAAGGCGGCAATTATCTCAAATACGACTCTAATCAAGTCATCCTTAAACGAGTACCCAAGAGTGCCCCTATAACTCCAGTAGTAATGGAACCTCTAAACTTCTCGATAGTACGAAGAATTGTAAGAATTACTTCTTTTGTATTATCATATCCATCTTTAAGCAGCTGTCTCAAATCTGCCTCTATTTTGCCTAATGGTTTAGAAGCTTCAACCTCTTCATATGTTACACCATCTTTTTTTAGTGTGTCAATGATGTTGTAGGCTGTCGCCTTGGCATCAGTAAGTACAGAATCAACGTCGGCCATATTATACACACAAACGCATAAAAATATATCTAATGTTATAGTTTGTCGTATAACTGACTAAGTTCCCGTGTACCGATCTAGTTCCCCTAGGTCGCCGCTTTCGGCCACTCATTATACTTGTATGTTATCTCATTTTGGCGCTGTAAAGGAATGGGCGCGTGACTTGGGAACATGCTTCCGGTGACTTGTTGGGCGGGTGAACCGCCCCTCGGTGAGTGGATGAACCGCTCCCTCGACTATGTGTTCCGTCCGGACGCCTCCGGTTGGGTGGGGAACGGTTCGGCGCCCCCGGACGACCTGCTCGGCCACCCCCATGCATGGAAACCGGTTACTGTGCGCGGTATTAATGTCCGCGTCAAACACACGGTTACATATTGAATGTGTCCCTAGTTAAGCGTGATTGACCTGATTAACAATCGGTACCTGATTCAAAATAGCCGGATCACCGATCAAATGAGTCCCTGATCATGATTTCCCATTCACATAAAACATATTTCGATACAAGAGTATAGATTCAAGTACAGCAATGCAATATAGTATTGAGAGAGTGGAAAAGATGATGGATAGTAAAAAAGAGATTCATCTTCACGATGATTCAATGACTGATCTGAGTCTCAGACACTCTCATCATAATTATATTTTTCCGGACGTACAGCTCTCATCCATATCCTTGGCAATGATGCCCACAGTGTGGCATCATTCAATCATGTTTGACTTCATGTCCGGCCAAAATCAAGTATACAGACATGTTTTGTTACAAGTTGATACAAATTAATACAAAATAGCATATACTGATACAACCATTATTGTTCTATGAAAAGAACGGAAGTTGAAGTCAAGATAAACAATCCAGTGTACAATCAGGAGAGCCAAACAAAGAGTCATGTTTGCCAGAACCCAGTTAATTATGAACAAGTTGGTCGTCAAGACATTCCCCGGCATCACAACGGCTGATATCAACAAATTCGTGACCGAGAACGCCCAGTGGATTGCAGACAAGCAGGCATTATATGACCAAAAGAGAGAGGCAGTTTCCAGTCTCAAACCGCAGTCAGTTCAGTGGGTCATTGAACGGACTCATGAGCTTGCCAAAATGATAGTGTGAAGCCCGCCAAGGCATCAGTGAAAAGATTCAGGGGAGGCGACTGTAGCCGTAATAACGAGATTCGCTATGAGGAGCGGCTGTTACGAGCCCCCAAACATGTGATAGAATCCACCATCATTCACGAGCTATGCCATATTGTTCACCATAACCATTCAAAACAATTCTGGACGCTAGTACACGAACATTGCCCAAACCATGACGAGACCAAGAAGTGGTTAAGGGTGAATGCCCGCGGCCTGCTCCAGTATTAGAACGGCTTTTGTATGAGTTCACGTCTTCCGGAATCTTATGCACAAAAGAACCGGTTCTTTAACTGTCGCGATCAGTTATGCGTAAATTTAGACACAGGTGAACTCATACCGGCTTTTCATTATTTCAATAATGGGGCCGGACACGGCCAAAAGTGATTCGTACAGAGCCGGACACGGCCGCTAGAACGGCTGATCGCTACCTTAAAAGAGCGGTCATGCACTTGAACAAGTTGGTAACTCATCGCTAACATCATGTTCTTATCATGGTAGCGGGATTTGAACCCCTGTTATGGCACTAACCGTAAGTCTTTGTTCACGTGGCGCCGAAACCTCGCACGACCATCATGATGTCCACGGGATGTCGGTTTTCCGCCCCGTGAACAATGGCGCCTTTGGTCCGGTGGTGTAACCACCGATTCCAGGACGACATGCTCTGCCGCCCCATACAGGGAAACCGGTTACTGTACGCGACATTTACGTCCGCGTGAGACTCCTGCTTACAAATAGTACAGACGAATCTGTTCCTAGTTAAACGTGATTTTTTGTCGATATTCCCGCACACATAACATGTCTGGCTCGTATACTGACTGGGGACAGGTATTAGATCGGTTCCCTTGATCTCACACTTCTGGCCCAGCTTTCGCAAGAACCCGCCAGCGTGGTTCTCTCGCATGGGACGATTCAGTCCGCGTTTCCGGTTGCCACCGTGAGTAGTCATATGGGTTTTATCGACAGGTTCTAGACACCGACCGAGTCCACGCCATCTGCGACTGCATGAATTATTCTATTTGTGGAGTCATCAGCTACATTGTTAGCCTTCTTCCATAACCGGCGTATCTGTTTTTCCAACCGGCGCCTCTGCCTACCCTTCAAGTATGAGAGTCGGCCTTTCAGCCGGTTGATCTTCACCAATATCTCGCGATGCCTCATGTTATGGAATGAAATGTTCCCGGCCGAGTCATCTGTGACTGCCAAGTGTTTGCCACCGACATCCACGCCGCGATCAATGCCGGTTGACACGTGCCTTTTAGGCACCATTCCAATATTGATGTGAATCTCGAATTTGCGTTCTCCTGGAATAGTTCTCTTGTCTGTTCTCGCGACTAGTTTGAATGAGCTCATGTCCCAGTAATGATAGATTGGCTTTGTCGTTCTCGCGACACCAATGCCCGGCAGGTATAGTTCGTGAGAACCGCGCCTTATTGGCGGACTCATATATGATAGTATGATTCTGTCACGCCGGTGTGGGATATTGTCGGAACCGTCCTCAAAGGCGCGCCTGCACGCGACAGGCGCCTGTAGTATGGCACCCCGGCCATAGTTAGCTGGTAACTCGCGCAACCACTCCAGATCACGGCGCCACTTTGTCAATTCCAGTAACAAGCCATTCTTGTTGGACGGGTAAACCGTCCCCTGATAACCGTTTTAGAACGTGGTATCTGATTCACGTATAATGAATCACCCTTCTTTAGGCCGTACGATGATCTTGAACCGTTTTTAACCTTGGCCGGGTCATGCTTCAATTCAAGAGTGGTTCCGGGTATATAGTAACTGCCCAACGTGATCTCGGACACCGCCCTGTCATATACGTAATCGGATGTGTGACCGAATATCTCGGCGCGCCGGGAGAACTCCTTATTACTCTTCAACAGTATAACGACAGTCCGAATTATGTCCTCCATTATCTGGCGATTCTACTCTAGTAGTGATTCTATAACAGTCCTATACCCGGCAAAGACTTATGGTGGGCGCTGTACATAAGGAGATAAAAAATAGAGATAGGAAGATCGAGCTGGAAGAGTCATCTGCAAACTTAATCACACATGAAAGACGACGCATATCTTCACAAGAGAAAGCCGATCCGGACGATGTATGCCATTACGTAAATTTGGACAGTAATAAAATCTGGGTATTCTGGTACATTTGCAGTCATGTGTCAAAAAACATCAGTCACGTCTGTTGTTCAAGTATATGGATGCCAAAAACGCTGTTTCTATCTTATGATCAAAACATATGAACTCATACAAATTATAAATTAAACTAAAAATGTAGTGATTATGGATAGTAACCGGAACCGAACAGATAGCCGTCATGTTTGACCATCCAAGAACGCTTTGAGGCATCTTCGCCGGTTGATGGATCTAGGAATTCATACTCAACCCAAATACCTTCGTCCTCTTCTAGACTGCGGAACTCTTCAACAGAGACACTTGACTGATAGAACACTACATCGGCAGTATCGGCATCGCCTACCAAGGCTGGATCTCTCCCATGAGCTACTATTGATAGTTCATCAAGATCAAGTACAAAGGGATAGTTTGGATCAGTTGACATGAACATATTTATGGTATCAAAGGCAGTATCCGGATTCCGGTCATATAGGCGAATCATCTCCCCAACTACGCCCTGTGTTCTCACATCATCTGTCACAGAAAGGCGAGCGCCAAAGACGTATCCGTCATAGTGTTTTAACCATCCACGTTCATAGCCAACTATATTACCTGATAGATCTGGAAGTGGATAACTAAGCCAAACGCCGTCACTATTTAGAATCAGGTCTTTAAATACTTCTATTGGCAAGAATGCATTACTTAGTAACAATTCAGTATTAAGTCCAATAAGCTCCGGTGTCGCATTGTGTGCCATAAGAATATAACTGTCCGCATCTACAACATATCCTACTACTTCAGCAGCCGGACTTACTGATGCCCTCGCATTAATCATGTCCAAGGCATCGTCGCCATTATCCATGTATAGTGTAATTAATTCATCTACGAATTCTTGGACTTCAATATCTGCCATCTCGGCTTCGGACATCTTGTCCTCCATCATGGTATCTTCCATCATCATATTGTTATCTTCCATCGTGGAACCAGTTACTACGACCTCACCCATTGCCCATGGATGCAGGATACAACCGTACTGGTACGTACCTACAGTATCAAACTGGAAGCCAAAGCTCTTGCCATTATCAATGAATGCGTCAAAGTCCCCATCGGGATGAGGATTGCCAGTTACCGAGTGCAGTACGTTATCATTATTGGTCCAGACCACTTCTGTTCCGGCTTCCACTTCTATACTGGATGGCGTAAAGCAGATATCAGTATTTCTACAGGACGGAAATAGTGCGCCCTCAGGTATAGTTACATCTACAGTGGGTGGAGGAGGACCTGTCCTGACTTCTACATACTCATTAGTTGTATTACATTCGGGCATGGACTCATCACCATTATCGTATACTATACAGATGGTAGTGACTTGCCAATAGGATGATTTCTCATCCTCTGCCATAGCAGGAATTGTGACCATACTTATCGCTGCAAGTACTAAAAGTGCATACAATTTCATTATGGGCTTAACTATTATTGAGATATATAAGTTATTTTAAAACTTGAGCTTGTTTCATAAATCAGTACAGAATGAGATCCACATAGTGCAAATTTGATTATAACATTAAAATCTGAGAAATATTGCAACCAATTTGATGGTCTTCGACAACGCCGTTCTTGATCATGATAACATGGTTAGTTTGGGTTGGCGCTGACGCGCCAGTGGTTTACAAAATGATCAAGACACTTGAACTGTGTTATCAAATACTACTTCTCCTGTCTCTGTAACGTGTACAAGCATGCCCTACCGCAATCATCTTTGCGGTACCAATTGCATCGTCTTTGTCATTTTCTGATCCATAATAGTGCCAGAAACCAGACTTACTTCTCCCATCTATGTTATATGCCATGTTAGAACTAGTTTTTTACAGAGGTAAAAGGCATGGTCAAGGAATGATACAAGACTAATTTATTCGGTACACTATTGTATGAGTTCACCTGTGTCTAAATTTACGCACAACTGATGGAACAGGTTGTTCTAGTTAATGTGATTTGTGCACAAGATTCCGGAAGACGTGAACTCATACACACTATTTCGTCATCGCGTACCTCAACTATCACACCTAACAGTATTGAGACAATCTACAGTGTTGCCCATGGATTCTCCCCATCAGGTTTCTTTCCACTTATGTCATGCTATAATGTTCCATTCTATGGTTAATGGGTTAACATGAACTGTCCTTTTATTATATCATTACTGAATTAAAATCATGAATCTATTGCTGGCTCTAGCACCACTAGTGGCCGGTACCGCCCATTCCCAGGAACAAACACCTGATCAGTACATGCTGGAATTGATCAACCATGAAAGAGAAATGGCCGGACTACAGCCAGTTTCACTTGGTAATGATATGGCGGCCCAGCAACACGCTGAAAACATGCTGGAACACTGCTACTTATCCCACTGGGGACTGGACTGCATGAAACCGTACATGCGATAATGGGACAGGTGTCAACGCCGAGAACTTATCCGGCCTCGACTATTGCATCACTCATGATGACTGGTTCGTTCCCGTATCACCATTCCAGGACTTGGAAGAGATCATGGATGGTTTCATGAACAGCCCGGGACACCGTGATAACATACTAAACGAGCACCGCACCCATGTCGACCTGGGAATCACACATGATGATTATAACATGAGAGTCGTCCAACACTTTGAGTATAGTTACGTGACATTCACAGAGGCATCCATTAATGGCACCACTCTAACATTGAGCGGTCATTCCATGAGTGTTATAGACAGCATCTCATTATATCATGACCCATTACCATACAACCTGACACGAGGACAAGTAGAGAGGACATACTGCTATGACAATGGAGTGATGGTGGCCTCCATAATACCGCCCCCCGTACCTGGAACAGGAATCAGAGACGTTAATGACACGGTGCCCAGACCCATATGATGTAGAGCGGGACGCCAGCTTCCCAGACACCATAACATGGCGGCCGGAATACCATGAGGAACTGGTGATGATTCCCTTCATAGAGGCAGAACAATGGAGGGATGACTTTTCCATTACAGCTGACATCACCACTATTGGAGCGGCACGGGCCGGGTGTCTATACCACTCTTCTATACGGGGATGGCATTATAATCGGTCAGGCCACCATTATGGACCCGACTTTTATTGAACGAGTAATCGAGGAAGTAATGGTTTCACTACATTTCATGCCGGAATCCGCCATTCACATGAAGGACAAGACCGAGATTAACATTGACTTGGGTGCAGAACGGGTGAGGGCGACCATTGCCGGAATGCATCCGGGAATACATGACCCTACAACACGGAAAGAACTCACTCGAGCACCTTTCGGCGACCATTGCCGGAATGCATCCGGGAATACATGACTGGGAGCGGTGGGCCAAGAATAGAGCAATCGAGAAAATTATTCTAGGCCGCCGATACATAGAGCCGGAAGGAACAGAGCCATTCCTGGCCGCCGTTATATTATGCAGGAGAATGAATAACCATAAACTGATAGGCCGGTTCTCACATACAGAAGCACTATACTCTATCCACATGATGCAGGGACGAAATGTATACATGACTCCCATATGCCGGGGAGGTATTAGACACAGAACCAGGCAACGATAAAGGTCTGTATACGTTGCATATCTTCCAATATTTACCACTGGCGGTAGGCCTTGGAAAGACATGGAAGTTGATAAACCAACATATCGACAGGGGCTTTGTCCATTTGGAGCCGGACAAGTTCCTCAGATTGATGCGGGCATGAGTTCACCTGTGTCTAAATTTACGCACAACTGATGGAACAGGTTGTTCTAGTTAATGTGATTTGTGCACAAGATTCCGGAAGACGTGAACTCATACTGATGCAGGATGCCATTACACAGTACATCAGGAACCGTATTGAGGGAATGACCAGTATACCAGCCATTGTAGTACCAGATGATATTGAAAAGTGGTGCCAGAACCATAATGAATGGCGACACGCCCCCATGCGTAACAAAGTGCCTTGAAATGATGTCACAGGGCGGGAATTTATCACATTCAGGCCGCTTCCTTGTGGTCATATATAATCCGAATGCCAGAATCGATATTCCGTGTATTAGTGACCTGTTCCAGGGCGCCCCGGACTATAACAAGAAGATAACAGAGTATCACATCAACCAGATAAAGAGGAGTGGTTACAAGGTTTCCCAGCTGCTCCTGGATTCGTTCTAATACATTATGTCCGGGTTGTTCCGCGACACATCCGACAAAATATACAAAAAACTAGATTGGCGGCTCTCTTCCTTCAAGTATGTCGGTGTATCATCTCGCGGAAGAACAGGCTTCTTGATCGTATCTTTCCTGACTCTACCAGCATGTCATATTCATACTGCCCCATAATGCAACCACCGGAGTATCTTACTTCCATTATACATAGTGATCAATGTATATAAGTTATATTCATTTGTATTAAATTCAGGGGAGCTCAAGAACATCATCGGCACAGTGCTTGTGAACCCAGATGTTGGCGGAATTCCTTGTCTACCTTTATCATGTCATCACACTTTATCGCAAAGTGGGCTTTCATGGTTATATACAGATATATTCTTATTATGGCGCTGTAAAGAAATCAGTACATGTTAAAAAAAGAGTACATGGATCCTGCTGTGTTTCTAGTCAGTTAGTGATGGAATGATTCACGATTTAGGAGAGATCCTCCTCAATAGGGTAGCCCCAGCTCACGGATTGATGTTTTCAGTGGATTAATGAATATTGAATGATTCGGGCGCCACTACATTTTCGGTACCGGATAGATTCGCCGTCCAGTCATCCAGGATTCATCATGTATAGGGTCTGCGGGCTACTGATCAACTGTATGTCAAACTTCAATGACGGTTCCAGAAGTGTTCTGGTATTATGAATGCGGAACGAAATCTCCCAGCCCTCATCCAACGATACTATGATGGTATTGTGACTCTTCCGCTCTATCTCTTTTAGTCTGGTTGGCAGTTTGATATGATTCACACGTGACATGGGCTTTCGCCTGCCATCACCATGCCCTAATGAGCCATTCAGATTATACCCCTCTATTCTTACAAGATTACACTTGTCATCATTACTTTGTAAAAATCGTGCATCCCAATCAAATACTGGAGCAGCCGTCCGGGAACCATTCCGTTACTCTCGGTCAGTCTGGTCATTACTGAATGCATCCAGGATCGGCTCATACATTTGTGAATCCTTTTCTGTCACATCTCTCCAGTGTGTGATTCCTTGGGACTGCCACTCCTGTACTTGATCAAAAATCATCCAGATATCATTCATGTATTCACGAGAGCAGTTAACCCCGACCCACTTTACCAAAATCTATGTTGGGCGATAACCGGGAATGCTTCAATGCTTTGTGGTTATTCTTTGCAGAGAACCCAATCTCCCAGGAGTCATCAGTTCTGGCGTTAATGACATCTCGGACATCGCCGTCCTTGCCGCGGTAGTCCGGCTGAATCTCTATCACACTACCACTGGATATCATGGGTTCCAGATTCATTATGTGAATGATGGTCGCCCTAGCTACCATACTGTAATCATTCCTCTCATTTTCTGCCATCAAGGACTCGTGGGGTGTCCAAAACGATGCATTTGCAGCTGCCATACTGTAATCATTCCTCTCATTTTCTGTCATGGTGACCAATGCGTTCTGTGTTATCTCGTAAGATTCATCCTGGACTAGGCTGGCCCTGTTCCCGATGCAGTGTTCCAGCGCGTCTGCCAGTGCACACTCAAAGTATGAGTTCATCTGTGTCTAAATTTACGCACAACTGATCGCGACAGTTAATGTGATTTGTGCACAAGATTCCGGAAGACGTGAACTCATACCACTCAAAGGCCTTGTCGTTCAGGTGCTGTCTTGTCATGATTCCAACCCGTTTGTTACATTATGACTGAGTATCAACAACTCCCTGGAATGCTTATTCCTGGACATGCCATACTTCCACTGTGGGGATATGATGGCGTAATTATGGTACAGGTGGCGCACCTAGAATCGGATAAGATAGTAGACGGGCTGCCCGCAGATATGATGGTGTAATTATGGTACAGGTGGCGCACCTCTGGTGAGTCATTGTACGATAGTATCCAATTATCATACCGTTCCAGTAATGTGGCAAGTCCCTCATGGTTAAAACCGGTTGTGGTTCTATACCCGTACAGGTTGGTCCTTATATGGGGGATCAAGATAGATGAAATCATCATTCCACATCGTTCCCATGGACTGGTTAAAATCTGCTAACTGAACGGTCATGTTGGAACAACGGAATTGTTCCAGTCTCTCTATGGATGACTCTGTGAATCGTGGATGACCCGGCGACATACCGCCTCTCATAGTACTGCCAGAGAATGAGCAACGATTTATGACAAAGAATATAGCCGCTCTGGTATATTTTGACGGGGAATGATACTGTTGTAATTGGTAGAAGCGTTCCTTCTCTAGCAGATAATACTCCCGTACTAGATTGGCCAGTCTCTTCGGGTCATGGAACAGGCACTGCCAGAATTCCACTAATGGTTCAAAGTTGTCATAGCCGTGAATAGTGATACCATTCCGGGCGCATGAGATTTCGACTGCCCCCCATGAAAGGTGAGTGTAATATTTTGACATGATCAGGGATATATTGCATGATTTTCTTGACACCGCGGGTCTTGCCGCCTGCGTATCTCAGGGGGGAAATCATGGCGGCCATGTCACAATCGCTCTATTTATGCGGCCGCATCAGGTCAAAAGTGATTCATACAGAGCCGGGCACGACCACTAGAACGGTTACCTTTTCTCAATCCATGTATCCTTTTTTCAACATGTACCTACTTCTTTACGGGTATGAGTTCACCTGTGTCTAAATTTACGCATAACTGATCGCGACAGTTAAAGAACCGGTTCTTTTGTGCATAAGATTCCGGAAGACGTGAACTCATACCTTTACGGCGCCTTCCAGAGTCAAAGAATGTTTCTGGTTCATGAGGCTGGATTCCAGAGATGCTCCGGTATGTTATCATCATGGTTGACCTTTCGGGCCAGCACGAACAGAAAGTCAGAGAGACGGTTTGTATAGCGAATACATTCGGGGTTTATGTGCTCACTCTCTGGTATACTGGTGATGTGGGTCTCGGCGCGCCGGACTATAGCCCTAGCCAAATGTAGTGCAGAGCCGGTATGGCCGCCGCCGGGCAGTATAAAGTTGGTCAGGGCTGGCAGTGTTGCATCCATTTTATCAATCATCCTCTCCAGAGAGTCGGTCATGGATGCGGTTACCTGCATGCCAACGTTATCGGGATTTGAGAGGTCTGCGCCCAGTATGAATATGTCCTTTTGAATGGAATGGATTATGTCACGAACGGTTTTAGTTGAGTTGCAAGCGGCAAGTCCCAGCATGGCGCTGGCCTCATCCAGTGTACCGTATGCCATAATGCGGGGGTCTGATTTTGGGACCCGTTGGCCGCCGTACAGTCCCGTGTGGCCGGAATCGCCGGTCTTTGTGTATATCTTCATGTTTGGAATGGTGTGGAGAGTGATATTAAATTTATAAGAGAAAGTGAATTTATGATGGTGATGAGTAAACTTGGTATAGAACAGGTTGCAGGGAAGCGTATACCGGATGTGAACTGGTCCCGAATGGAGGAAGCCAATGATTTTGCAGAGACAGTAAAAAAATTCCGCCAGGGCCAGTATCCGGAAGACATGTTCCGCCGGTATAGATTGCAGCATGGCGCGTACGGGACGCGCATGACATCAGACTATGCAATGATACGCATCAAGATACCCGCGGGCCAGGTATATCCCATACAGCTAAAGAGGATTGCGGAGATGAGCGAGTACTTTTCAATTGGTAGTGCTCACATATCCACTCGGGAGAGTATACAACTACACTGGGTGGTATTAGAGGATGTATCAGAAGTGTTGCGGGGGTTGTCAGAAGTAGGCCTGACATCAAGGGAGGCCTGTGGCAATGCCATAAGGAATGTAATGTGTAGCCCTACTGCCGGGGTGTGCCCCAGGGAAGCCTTTGATGCCACTCCCTATGCCAAGGCGACTGCCAAGTTCTTTTTGAGAAACCCTATGAACCAGAATCTGCCCCGGAAATTCAAGTTCACATATTCCTGCTGCGAGGAGCACGGTATGGCAAGGATAGTGGACGTGGGATTGATACCCCAGACCAGAATGGTGAATGGCAAGACACAGCGGGGCTTTAGAATATTTGTGGGCGGCGGCTTGGGAAACAAGTCCTATGTGGGACACCAGCTGGAGGAGTTCACACCCCAAGAGAATGTCATATATACGGCCATGGCGGTGGTCAGGCTCTTTGACAGGATGGGGAACAGGACCAATCTGGCACGTAACCGCCTGAGGTATTTGGTGGCACAGGTAGGATGGGAGAAGTTCCGGGACATGGTACTAAAGGAGCGGGACGTGGTACGAGCCACTCAGTCTGCCATAGTGAAACTGCCCCTGGAGGATTCGGAGCCGGAGATTAGGCGACCCATCAGGGTGACAGAGGAGAATCAGGGTCAGGAGCCCGGTTATGCACGGTGGCTTACAACCAATACCTTTGCGCAGAAGCAGGAGTCATATTATACGGTGTTTGTTGCCATGGAGGCGGGTGATATTACCGCCACCCAGATTGTGGCATTATCGGATATAATACAAGAGTATTCTGCCGAGGGTGTCGGCAGACTGGGCTTTGTACAGAATATGGCCCTGCGGTATGTGCACGAGAGCGACTTGCCGGAACTATATTCCAAGTTGTTACAGAATGGGTTGGCTCGGTCCGGTGCGCTGAGCATGGCCGCACCCATAGGGTGTTCCGGGACCACTTCCTGTAATCTGGCGCTGACAAACTCGCACAGATTGGCAAAGGAGATACAGCGAAAATTCCTGGAGCTTGGACTGGACCAGGATGATGACTTGCGGGAGGCCAGCATAAAGATAAGCGGTTGCCCCAACTCGTGTGGTCAGCATGGCATAGCCACTGTAGGACTGTTTGGTGGCGGGGGCCGGTTGGGCCATGACATGTATCCCTCATATATGATGTCCATAGGGGGCAGGGCGGATCAGGATGCCATGCTAGGACATAATATGTTAAGGGTACCGGCAAAGCGCGTCATACCGGTGATATTGGAATTGGTAGCAATGTTCCGGGAGAGCAAGAATGATAATGATGATTTAAAGACATGGATACACCGTGTCTGTATGGGTGCGGATTCTATGACGGTACAGGATATACGGAAGCGGCTCAGCACATTGACCAATCCGCCCACCATGGAGGAGGATCCTGACTTTTACGCAGACTATGGTAGTGATACGTCATATCACACCAAGACCGGTCGTGGCGAGTGCGCCGCGTAATTGTTGTGCATAAACAGAAATTTCTACTAGCGTTTGTTATGGTACAATGGTGCAATGCTGCATGAAAGTGTAGTATGAAGAGCCTAGCAGGTCTGGCGATGATGGATGAGCATATGTAATTCGATTTCTTTAACAAGTATGGTTTGGGGTTATGGCTATGGCCGTAAATGATATTATGATACCGGTTCGGATGTTGACGCAGTATGTTTATTGTAACAGGTTGGGGTATATGGAATGGTTACAGGGTGAGTTTGAGACGTCAACAGACGTGGAACAGGGCAGATTCGTGCACCGCAATGTGGATACCATATCCGGTACAAAGAAAATCCAGCAGGATGGGGAGATACACGCCACATCCGTTATGATATCGGATGTGAAACTTGGGCTGGTAGGAAAGCTGGACTTGCTTGAGATTGAGGGTCGCGCCGCGGTGCCAGTAGAATACAAAAAAGGCAAGGTACCCGATATCCAAGGAAATGTGTACGATAGTACACTGGTGCAGGTTTGTGCGCAGGCACTACTCTTACGCGCAAACGGTTACAAGTGCACCGAGGGCGTGGTATATTATGTGGCGTCACGGCGCCGGGTTCGCGTGATTATAGATGACATACTGATAGCAAAGACTTTGCAGGCCATATGGGACCTAAAGGAGATGGTCAAGAAGAATATCATACCGCCACCTTTGGTGGATAGCCCAAAATGTCCGCGGTGTTCACTGGTGGGCATATGTCTTCCTGACGAGGTAAATCTGTTGTCAAACCAAAAGATAAAGGTAGACTCGGTGCGTCGTATGTATCCCATCAGGGCAGATGCAGTTCCAGTACATATACAGGAGCAGGGTGCATCTGTCTCTGTAACAGGAGATACGCTACAGGTGAAATCTACCGATGGGCAGAAACGGAAAATACGCATAATCGACGTGTTGGACTTGACTGTATATGGTAATGTTCAGATAACCACACAAGCACTACGTCGCTTGCTTGAGCGTGGCATATCCGTTTGCTATATGACATATGGAGGATGGTTCGTGGGCATGACCAACGCGGGTATGAACAGGAATATCGATTTGAGAATCCATCAGCACAGGGTGTATGATGACAAGATTTCATCGCTAGATATATGCAAAAATATTGTTTATGGTAAGATAAGAAACTGCATGACGCTCTTGAGGCGCAACCACAAGTCTGATGCTACCAGGGTATTGGGAGAGATGTCGCAGATGGCAGATAAATCTCGGGGATGTAAAAAATACGAAACGCTCCTAGGTATAGAAGGAATGGCCGCCAGACTGTATTTTTCAAATTTTGCCGGTATGCTGAAAGACGATTCGGGGTTTGATTTTAAGCAGAGAAACCGGCGGCCGCCCAAGGATCCCGTTAATGCCATACTGTCGTTTTTGTATGCGTTGCTGGCCAGGCAAGCGACAGTTACCGTGATGGGGGTGGGGCTGGACCCATATATCGGGTATCTACATACGCCACATCATGGCCGTCCATCACTGGCTCTGGATATGATGGAGGAGTTTCGCCCAATCATATGCGATAGTGTGTGTATTAGTATGATAAATAATTCCATGCTTGTCCCATCGGATTTTACAGATGCGGCCATGGGCGTATCGATGACGCAGAACGGACGGCGACGGGTTCTGGATGCCTTTGAAACACGCATGGACACTACCATAAAACACGAGATACTGGGTTACTCGGCAAGCTACAGACGCATACTGGAGACGCAGGTAAGGCTGCTGGCAAGGCGTGTTACAGGAGAGATACAAGCATACCCACCTTTCAGGGTGAGGTAGGTTGCGAAGCCTGTATATGCCCTCCACAAACTTGGCGGCGCTACTGTGCCGGAACACCTTTCAGGGTGAGGTAGGTTGCGAAGCCTGTATATGCGACTCAGGAGATGCCCGGTATCATAATGGTGAGGTATCTTTCAGGGTGAGGTAGGTTGCGAAGCCTGTATATGCTATGTTATGATGTGCGCGATCCAAAAAGACTGAACAAAGTATACAAGATGATGAATGGGTATGGGGATCCGGTGCAGTACTCGGTGTTTTTGTGTGATTTAAGCGACACCGAAATGGTATACATGAAGCGAGATTTGACAGAATTGCTGAATTTGAATGAAGACAGGGTAATTATTGTGAATACGGGAAAAGGTGATAAAATACAGACCATGGGCGAACCGCTAAAACACAGTCGTGAATCGGCAATCATAGTATAGCGAGAGGCCGGGTGCCAGGGTAGTCGTGTAGTGATAATCGCTAAATAACCATATATAGTATGACCGTATTGTACGATTATGGCGGAGGCTGAACAAAACAAACGTAAAACATATGTAATTCTTATGAATTGGAAAGTATTGTTATGATGTTGTTAACCTGCGCAGTATTTCCGCAGCCTAACGGTTGCGGCCTCATTGAAGGGATGGTTATAGCCACGAATGCGGCGGGGACGTCCACGGATTTCCGCAGCCTAACGGTTGCGGCCTCATTGAAGGGAGAATCGACACGGCTAACGGTTGAGATACTCTAAGATGCCACGATTTCCGCAGCCTAACGGTTGCGGCCTCATTGAAGGCAGCGTATACCCGCCCGCGACCGTCTCTCTAATTAGATTTCCGCAGCCTAACGGTTGCGGCCTCATTGAAGGAGACTCCCACGACATATGTCTGTACGAACATGCGAAGATTTCCGCAGCCTAACGGTTGCGGCCTCATTGAAGGAATATATAAGATTCAATTGAATGTATTCTGCCTAATAGATTTCCGCAGCCTAACGGTTGCGGCCTCATTGAAGGAGTCAGCTGTAAGTCCTCTAATGAGCCTGTCATATTATTTCCGCAGCCTAACGGTTGCGGCCTCATTGAAGGGCGGTGATAATAAAATAATAGGAGAAAAGGGACAGGATTTCCGCAGCCTAACGGTTGCGGCCTCATTGAAGGCAATTACACGCCTAAATTCATTTCGGACTTCCGTTAAATTTCCGCAGCCTAACGGTTGCGGCCTCATTGAAGGCGACATGAACATTCCAAATCGTTTTTTGACGTCGCGTAATTTCCGCAGCCTAACGGTTGCGGCCTCATTGAAGGTGAGGGTTTGATGGGACAATTAGAACCGGGCACGTATTTCCGCAGCCTAACGGTTGCGGCCTCATTGAAGGAGGCTGTCTGGTGTATTTTTTGCGTGGTTTTACGCATTTCCGCAGCCTAACGGTTGCGGCCTCATTGAAGGGCCTGCCACCACTGTAATCTCTGCCTCATGATTGTAATTTCCGCAGCCTAACGGTTGCGGCCTCATTGAAGGCCGACACACGCGTGGACGCGGCGGATGTACCTGCAATTTCCGCAGCCTAACGGTTGCGGCCTCATTGAAGGATTGTGGCCGGTGTCGATCAAGGTACGCCGGATCCACATTTCCGCAGCCTAACGGTTGCGGCCTCATTGAAGGTACGGTATACGCGTATTTTGTCACCTGATTGACATTTGATTTCCGCAGCCTAACGGTTGCGGCCTCATTGAAGGGACGGCATCCAAGAGCAGTGCATGTACGAGCCCGAACACATTTCCGCAGCCTAACGGTTGCGGCCTCATTGAAGGGACCGTCCCACCCACATTCCGTCCATATATGGGATTGCCATTTCCGCAGCCTAACGGTTGCGGCCTCATTGAAGGACCTGTTAGAGACGAGCTGGTCCATGAGCTCAATTGCTATTTCCGCAGCCTAACGGTTGCGGCCTCATTGAAGGTGACTTGAGTGTCTCCACCCTCTGCAGATATGCCTGATTTCCGCAGCCTAACGGTTGCGGCCTCATTGAAGGTGTATCAGTGGACGGCATGATCTATGTAATCAATAAAGATTTCCGCAGCCTAACGGTTGCGGCCTCATTGAAGGTAGAGGCGGCGTTCATTTGTTTGATTCGTCGACAGGTATTTCCGCAGCCTAACGGTTGCGGCCTCATTGAAGGGATGATGACTCGGAAGAATTAACAGTCCCGGGATACTTATTTCCGCAGCCTAACGGTTGCGGCCTCATTGAAGGTGATGCCTGGTATCCATGCGCGTACGACTTTGCCAGATTTCCGCAGCCTAACGGTTGCGGCCTCATTGAAGGGGCCCAGACTCATGGATTTTGCAGAATTCACGGCATTTCCGCAGCCTAACGGTTGCGGCCTCATTGAAGGTATTCAGTGCCCACATCCCGATATTCATTCAGCGGTGATTTCCGCAGCCTAACGGTTGCGGCCTCATTGAAGGCCGCCCTCCGCATTGACGCCACTCGGTGCCGGTGGGGATTTCCGCAGCCTAACGGTTGCGGCCTCATTGAAGGGGCGATATGCGACAAAAGAAACAACGACAATAGCAGATTTCCGCAGCCTAACGGTTGCGGCCTCATTGAAGGACATGTTGCATGTTCTATAATGTGCTTAAGTGCCATAATTTCCGCAGCCTAACGGTTGCGGCCTCATTGAAGGTGCCAAAAGGCATGCCAACGTGTGCTTTGTGTGACAATATTTCCGCAGCCTAACGGTTGCGGCCTCATTGAAGGAACGAGAGGGCGGAATTCCGAGTTGCGTCTTATTAAGATTTCCGCAGCCTAACGGTTGCGGCCTCATTGAAGGGCGTCTTGGATTTTCACCGCTCCTTATACCGACTAAATTTCCGCAGCCTAACGGTTGCGGCCTCATTGAAGGCAGCATCCCACTCCAACATAACCTGACCACTCTGTGATATTTCCGCAGCCTAACGGTTGCGGCCTCATTGAAGGATTGATCTCTGATTGATTCGCACCCTTGTCGATCAGTATTTCCGCAGCCTAACGGTTGCGGCCTCATTGAAGGCTGAAAATCGGATCTTGACTTTGCCAACGCCATATGATTTCCGCAGCCTAACGGTTGCGGCCTCATTGAAGGAGTCGTAAATCCTTTAATTCCCGGATCCGTCCTCCATATTTCCGCAGCCTAACGGTTGCGGCCTCATTGAAGGATAATGCTGGAATGTAACAAGTCGTTGGGCGTTGAAATTTCCGCAGCCTAACGGTTGCGGCCTCATTGAAGGCCCGGTATCAGGATCCTCCATATAGGGCCCAATTTCATTTCCGCAGCCTAACGGTTGCGGCCTCATTGAAGGTGACTGCTTTTATGCTGGTTTCGCCGAGCATGACTGATTTCCGCAGCCTAACGGTTGCGGCCTCATTGAAGGGCGGCCGCCTCCGCGAATCCACCTGCCGCCGCGGGCCCATTTCCGCAGCCTAACGGTTGCGGCCTCATTGAAGGGCATTAGATACGAGTGCGAGAACAATGGCAGGCACCACATTTCCGCAGCCTAACGGTTGCGGCCTCATTGAAGGGCACCCGATCTGATATATTCACACATAATGCAATTATATTTCCGCAGCCTAACGGTTGCGGCCTCATTGAAGGTACGGAATGGATTTCCAACTGGCGCTCCAGCGCTACCAATTTCCGCAGCCTAACGGTTGCGGCCTCATTGAAGGAACCGTGGAATTATTCATTACATTCGCACTTTGGTATTTCCGCAGCCTAACGGTTGCGGCCTCATTGAAGGAACTACTTTGTGTACGCCGCATATGTCATGCCATGTGATTTCCGCAGCCTAACGGTTGCGGCCTCATTGAAGGGTTATTTTGGCGATCCCACGTGATTCTGGCCCATATATTTCCGCAGCCTAACGGTTGCGGCCTCATTGAAGGTAGAAGGATCTGTCCAAGAAACGCCATATGGATATAATTTCCGCAGCCTAACGGTTGCGGCCTCATTGAAGGTAAAAGTGGAGTCTGGCAAGATCCCACTTTTTTCATATTTCCGCAGCCTAACGGTTGCGGCCTCATTGAAGGCTTACCCTCGCCGTGAACAAAGTCACATTCTATGCAAATTTCCGCAGCCTAACGGTTGCGGCCTCATTGAAGGTAACACATATATGGGGGTATTATGTTAAACATGTTACAATTTCCGCAGCCTAACGGTTGCGGCCTCATTGAAGGAGGATGTGGCGACCTATATGTCGCTCACGGGACCTGATTTCCGCAGCCTAACGGTTGCGGCCTCATTGAAGGACGCAAAATCCTTGACATGCACCGGCCATTATTCAAATTTCCGCAGCCTAACGGTTGCGGCCTCATTGAAGGACGTGAACAGTGTAATTTTGTAGAGCTTTTGAGCCAGATTTCCGCAGCCTAACGGTTGCGGCCTCATTGAAGGCGATCATATGACTCACTCCACCCCACCAAAAAATTAAGATTTCCGCAGCCTAACGGTTGCGGCCTCATTGAAGGAGGAGGACTGAGGGTAAGGACTGGCAGTCGCAATATAATTTCCGCAGCCTAACGGTTGCGGCCTCATTGAAGGAGATTCTCGCGATATGCGATTTGTGATGCATGTACTATTTCCGCAGCCTAACGGTTGCGGCCTCATTGAAGGTAACCCTAATACTCCTCATGGTATTCGTCCTGCTACTACTATATTTCCGCAGCCTAACGGTTGCGGCCTCATTGAAGGAAAGCTGCGGAATCCAATAGACCTTGTGCCACTGCCTGATTTCCGCAGCCTAACGGTTGCGGCCTCATTGAAGGCAAACCCTCGATTATCAATATCCTTTAAAAGAGGTGCATTTCCGCAGCCTAACGGTTGCGGCCTCATTGAAGGTGTGATCGATTTAAAATTTGCGACGGGTTTAGATATATTTCCGCAGCCTAACGGTTGCGGCCTCATTGAAGGCATGTATCTTTATTGCACGGAATCATTGTGTCGACTATTTCCGCAGCCTAACGGTTGCGGCCTCATTGAAGGGACTCATCACAAACATTAATCTATGACCCTGTGCATTGCGGCCCCGCACGTCAAACCATTTCCGCAGCCTAACGGTTGCGGCCTCATTGAAGGGACTCATCACAAACATTAATGGCGGAGGATGTCGGGATTTCCGCAGCCTAACGGTTGCGGCCTCATTGAAGGCGGTGGTTGTACTAGTTAGTAATGAATCTGCCTTGGATTTCCGCAGCCTAACGGTTGCGGCCTCATTGAAGGCTTACTGAGTAGACTCGATCTGCGATGTGGACGTAACGATTTCCGCAGCCTAACGGTTGCGGCCTCATTGAAGGGAATTCGTAAATAATCGCGGCGTTAATAGCACAATAATTTCCGCAGCCTAACGGTTGCGGCCTCATTGAAGGACCCGAATTGCAAATCTTAATATGGCCGCCGAATGGAAATTTCCGCAGCCTAACGGTTGCGGCCTCATTGAAGGGTTAAACCAAATTCGTTTGTGCCGTCTCCGAATTCTCCATTTCCGCAGCCTAACGGTTGCGGCCTCATTGAAGGAACGAACGCTCCAAAAATTCCAATTCCGGCGTTATGTATTTCCGCAGCCTAACGGTTGCGGCCTCATTGAAGGGACCATGTTAATATTACCTGTCCACTCTGTATGACACATTTCCGCAGCCTAACGGTTGCGGCCTCATTGAAGGACTGAGTTCATGTGCTTTGATCTCATGTTTGTATTATTTCCGCAGCCTAACGGTTGCGGCCTCATTGAAGGTGTCGATACTAATATTGCCTGGGATGCTTACGAAATTATTTCCGCAGCCTAACGGTTGCGGCCTCATTGAAGGTTGTAATATTGATCGAGAGCCCGCGATTCATTATATCATTTCCGCAGCCTAACGGTTGCGGCCTCATTGAAGGTGGCATCAGTTGCATCTTATTCACAGAGGTTGGGAGAATTTCCGCAGCCTAACGGTTGCGGCCTCATTGAAGGACATATCCATTCCATGGTCTTTGCTCATCATATTGGTATTTCCGCAGCCTAACGGTTGCGGCCTCATTGAAGGAGTCAATTAAAAGGAGATATTGAGCCGGCGTGGAATTCATTTCCGCAGCCTAACGGTTGCGGCCTCATTGAAGGGGGGAATTTTCCATGTAAGTTATGGGTGCTAATAGACATTTCCGCAGCCTAACGGTTGCGGCCTCATTGAAGGTATACACTCACTGCATATAGAGTGGCTCCTGAGGAGATTTCCGCAGCCTAACGGTTGCGGCCTCATTGAAGGTAATGACCGGTTTACTTATCATATTTTCACCATACTTATTTCCGCAGCCTAACGGTTGCGGCCTCATTGAAGGCACACGCGCGACTCTATAGGCATGACCCAGGCTTGAATTTCCGCAGCCTAACGGTTGCGGCCTCATTGAAGGTTTTGTCCATTTTGCTTGTTGCATACTCTAGTATACGATTTCCGCAGCCTAACGGTTGCGGCCTCATTGAAGGGACATTCTAAAAGTGACCGTACCGGGTCCACTTTTATTTCCGCAGCCTAACGGTTGCGGCCTCATTGAAGGGACAATGGCGTGACAGGCAGCGATCTCCGAGGCAAGATTTCCGCAGCCTAACGGTTGCGGCCTCATTGAAGGTGTTAGTAGTGTTTTAGCAAATCCATGGCTATTAAGATTTCCGCAGCCTAACGGTTGCGGCCTCATTGAAGGTAGCATAATCGTTTGTCATAAGCCATTTTTTTACGCGGATTTCCGCAGCCTAACGGTTGCGGCCTCATTGAAGGTGGACTAATGACACACGGGCGTCCGTGGCCTGAAATATTTCCGCAGCCTAACGGTTGCGGCCTCATTGAAGGCTCCCCAATGCCGCCATTAATTTTGTCTCGCGGCGGAATTTCCGCAGCCTAACGGTTGCGGCCTCATTGAAGGACGGCAACAGGCCTTAATGACGGCACGACATATTGGATTTCCGCAGCCTAACGGTTGCGGCCTCATTGAAGGGGTGCATATTTTGTGGCCGACAGTCTGTATGGCGCTTATTTCCGCAGCCTAACGGTTGCGGCCTCATTGAAGGTGACTATTACTGCTTTTTTTGGGCTTCGCTTTTTGATTTCCGCAGCCTAACGGTTGCGGCCTCATTGAAGGTCCTGATAAAAATCGATCCTATATACTTTCCATGTGCGATTTCCGCAGCCTAACGGTTGCGGCCTCATTGAAGGACGAATGGAGGGCCTGAAAGGTAAACTGACTGGCGGGATTTCCGCAGCCTAACGGTTGCGGCCTCATTGAAGGGTCGAGTTCATGGAGATTACATCAAGCCGGGATATAATTTCCGCAGCCTAACGGTTGCGGCCTCATTGAAGGTACTATACACTCGAATCCTCGCACTCCTCATTCTACTATTTCCGCAGCCTAACGGTTGCGGCCTCATTGAAGGACTTAGTAAAAGTGACCGCCCAAGGTCCACTTTTTAATTTCCGCAGCCTAACGGTTGCGGCCTCATTGAAGGTGTGGTAAACCAAATTGGCGTGGGCGACGGCACGGATATTTCCGCAGCCTAACGGTTGCGGCCTCATTGAAGGCCCGCCCTGCACCCCTTGCCACCATACCGCATACAAATTTCCGCAGCCTAACGGTTGCGGCCTCATTGAAGGGTTCGATGTTAGGACTGAGTCCACCGCAGGATATGGGATTTCCGCAGCCTAACGGTTGCGGCCTCATTGAAGGACATTGTGGTTGGCAGGTCTAGTCGGCGCGGGAATGGCATTTCCGCAGCCTAACGGTTGCGGCCTCATTGAAGGTGAGATAGCAGTAGTAGGATCTTTAAGGATTTCTTTATTTCCGCAGCCTAACGGTTGCGGCCTCATTGAAGGAGGATGAGGCAAAAGCAGCAAGACGCCGCGATTATGTATTTCCGCAGCCTAACGGTTGCGGCCTCATTGAAGGTTCGAAGAGATGGATCTTACCAGAAAAAAACAATGGGCATTTCCGCAGCCTAACGGTTGCGGCCTCATTGAAGGTTGTGACCTGTCCATTACCGCTCTCTGCAATAGCAATTTCCGCAGCCTAACGGTTGCGGCCTCATTGAAGGGTGCCTATGTTGTTGCCGATGTATTTTTTTTGGCTCGAGATTTCCGCAGCCTAACGGTTGCGGCCTCATTGAAGGCGCCAGGTTCATAAAGCTCGCATTGACCCGTGCCATATTTCCGCAGCCTAACGGTTGCGGCCTCATTGAAGGGATAATGTAACAGGTGAATTTTTGAGCGGGACAGATTATTTCCGCAGCCTAACGGTTGCGGCCTCATTGAAGGCAAATTCCATGTTGTATATTTCCCTCATGTCTTTTTTATTTCCGCAGCCTAACGGTTGCGGCCTCATTGAAGGGAACAAGCGGTCAAGTCACAATAAGTTGGAATGCCGATTTCCGCAGCCTAACGGTTGCGGCCTCATTGAAGGAATCGCCCATTGCTCATGAATGTACTTAGTTAATTCCTATTTCCGCAGCCTAACGGTTGCGGCCTCATTGAAGGTTCAATGTCCATACGGCATATGTCGGCGATTGATTTATTTCCGCAGCCTAACGGTTGCGGCCTCATTGAAGGAATCCGTAATGCTCATACGAGCCGTCAGTGTCGCTCATATTTCCGCAGCCTAACGGTTGCGGCCTCATTGAAGGTATAAAAACAACCATGCATACTGTAAAGCATGTAACAATTTCCGCAGCCTAACGGTTGCGGCCTCATTGAAGGGCCTCAACCACGTGCATCTCTTTCTTGGCGGCCTCAAATTTCCGCAGCCTAACGGTTGCGGCCTCATTGAAGGTGTTCAAGCCAAGCTTATGGTTGAATATTCAACGCCTTATTTCCGCAGCCTAACGGTTGCGGCCTCATTGAAGGTGCTTGTTGCATAGTATACATACGGCATTACGGTATAATTTCCGCAGCCTAACGGTTGCGGCCTCATTGAAGGGATCAAAGCCCTAAACCACAGGCCGCCGCGAGCATAATATTTCCGCAGCCTAACGGTTGCGGCCTCATTGAAGGTTGGCAAAATCATTGTATTATTCGTACCACCACCTATGATTTCCGCAGCCTAACGGTTGCGGCCTCATTGAAGGGTGTAAGGGCGCGCAATGCAACTGGTTGGGGTGCATAATTTCCGCAGCCTAACGGTTGCGGCCTCATTGAAGGGCGTGCGCCAGGGCTCGCGAATCGCATGGATCAATATTTCCGCAGCCTAACGGTTGCGGCCTCATTGAAGGCCTCGATATTGTTGGCCGTGTCTATAAGAGTATTAAATTTCCGCAGCCTAACGGTTGCGGCCTCATTGAAGGTACTCAACCCAAAAGAAGTCCTCGGGTATCTGGTTCATATTTCCGCAGCCTAACGGTTGCGGCCTCATTGAAGGCGACGTTCCCTTGTATAAGACACATTTTGTTATACATATTTCCGCAGCCTAACGGTTGCGGCCTCATTGAAGGACCAAAAGTCGCTAATTACAAAAAATACGCATGGTGTATTTCCGCAGCCTAACGGTTGCGGCCTCATTGAAGGGATGGTATAGTCACGATTAATTACCTGTCCCTTTTCATTTCCGCAGCCTAACGGTTGCGGCCTCATTGAAGGTTAGTCGCTGTATATCTCGATATAATTTACCTAATGGGGATTTCCGCAGCCTAACGGTTGCGGCCTCATTGAAGGCAGTTAGGAGCCATGCGGTATATTTGTGGTACAATAATTTCCGCAGCCTAACGGTTGCGGCCTCATTGAAGGAATTTGCTGGGCGTGCCTGCTCTTGCGACTCTATCTAATTTCCGCAGCCTAACGGTTGCGGCCTCATTGAAGGAGGACGCAGGCAGGGCGATATATGATGACAGCATATAATTTCCGCAGCCTAACGGTTGCGGCCTCATTGAAGGGTTGAGTGGTTTGATAATTTAGGATTGCATGGTGTATATTTCCGCAGCCTAACGGTTGCGGCCTCATTGAAGGGTGCGATGTATCTGGTTTGTTTTGGAGCGCTGTTATAAATTTCCGCAGCCTAACGGTTGCGGCCTCATTGAAGGCACATATCTGTAACCACATTGCTCGCACTCAAAAGCAAATTTCCGCAGCCTAACGGTTGCGGCCTCATTGAAGGGCCGATTCATATTCCGTAAGAAGGTATAGCAGTGAAACATTTCCGCAGCCTAACGGTTGCGGCCTCATTGAAGGATTACCCGCGGGAACAAAAACCAATGTGGCAATTAATTTCCGCAGCCTAACGGTTGCGGCCTCATTGAAGGTATTCCCCAAGGTGTCAATCGACGTAAAGAAAGTAGAATTTCCGCAGCCTAACGGTTGCGGCCTCATTGAAGGATGAATTACAGTTGGATCTTAATGAAACTGAACGTGAATTTCCGCAGCCTAACGGTTGCGGCCTCATTGAAGGATATTGTAATTAAGTATACATCTATATATGCCAGGCAATTTCCGCAGCCTAACGGTTGCGGCCTCATTGAAGGGCATCGGCCCAGGCACCACAGTCACATCTCTTTTTGATTTCCGCAGCCTAACGGTTGCGGCCTCATTGAAGGGTCTTTGTGGCGCGGCTCAAAACTAGTGATGTGTCCTATTTCCGCAGCCTAACGGTTGCGGCCTCATTGAAGGGGAACCAAAAGTCACGACGATATGTCGCACTTAGTATAATTTCCGCAGCCTAACGGTTGCGGCCTCATTGAAGGTATTTGCCGTGGTCACTGGCGGCAACATACTTACCCGATTTCCGCAGCCTAACGGTTGCGGCCTCATTGAAGGGCGGCGCGCCTGGCAATACAATCGGGGCCGCGGGCCTTGATTTCCGCAGCCTAACGGTTGCGGCCTCATTGAAGGGTGGAGCTGTTGGGGCTGCTAACGGCGCCACAGGTGATTTCCGCAGCCTAACGGTTGCGGCCTCATTGAAGGCACATGGCGGCGGATCAATTGAGCAAATATATTCCAATTTCCGCAGCCTAACGGTTGCGGCCTCATTGAAGGCAACCACCTGGTCGTCAAATATCACGGCCGCTGGCGATTTCCGCAGCCTAACGGTTGCGGCCTCATTGAAGGATTGATCGCATGAATGAAGTGGCCGCTTATTGGCAAAATTTCCGCAGCCTAACGGTTGCGGCCTCATTGAAGGGATCTCGTGTTGTTTGTCTATTACCTCTGCCGATACAAATTTCCGCAGCCTAACGGTTGCGGCCTCATTGAAGGTACGCGATTTGTTGCGTGGTTTTTTGACCAACACCCTATTTCCGCAGCCTAACGGTTGCGGCCTCATTGAAGGGACGTGGCCTCGGAAAAAAATGGCGTATGACAAAAGGCATTTCCGCAGCCTAACGGTTGCGGCCTCATTGAAGGTTTCCAGTATGTAATTCCACCGGGTGCGTTCTCGTAATTATTTCCGCAGCCTAACGGTTGCGGCCTCATTGAAGGTACTGTCCAACATCCACCACCGCCAATACTTCATAATTTCCGCAGCCTAACGGTTGCGGCCTCATTGAAGGTTATCATCATGAGCATAATAGACGCGGCCAGTGTATTATTTCCGCAGCCTAACGGTTGCGGCCTCATTGAAGGGTCTTTCCTTGCCATTGAATGGGATCTTTACATATACATTTCCGCAGCCTAACGGTTGCGGCCTCATTGAAGGGCCTCTATGAGTGCTTCTTTAAGGACTTTGTTAGTATAATTTCCGCAGCCTAACGGTTGCGGCCTCATTGAAGGTACCAAGTTGGGATGCTGCTTCGCGACTGCCTGATACAATTTCCGCAGCCTAACGGTTGCGGCCTCATTGAAGGTGGGTTATACCTACACCGCTCACATGCCTGCTCTATTATTTCCGCAGCCTAACGGTTGCGGCCTCATTGAAGGAGTAAGGCAGGGGGCGTGTGGCAAGGGGGGGTAATAGATTTCCGCAGCCTAACGGTTGCGGCCTCATTGAAGGTCTGGAGCACACAGTGCACTCAACCAAATGGCAAGATATTTCCGCAGCCTAACGGTTGCGGCCTCATTGAAGGTCTCAACAGCCGACGACGATCGCGAGGTATACGAGATTTCCGCAGCCTAACGGTTGCGGCCTCATTGAAGGTCAACCATTTCGGCCAATAAAATGTTCGATTTTTCAATTTCCGCAGCCTAACGGTTGCGGCCTCATTGAAGGGTAATGGTGTTGTTACCATTTCACCGGTATTTGGGTCATTTCCGCAGCCTAACGGTTGCGGCCTCATTGAAGGAATGTACCTTTGATTACGATACATTGCCCTATTTGTATTTCCGCAGCCTAACGGTTGCGGCCTCATTGAAGGAATGTACCTTTGATTACGATACATTGCCCTATTTGTATTTCCGCAGCCTAACGGTTGCGGCCTCATTGAAGGTAACGGTCACGCACACATTCGCGGCGGGGGAGGCCAATTTCCGCAGCCTAACGGTTGCGGCCTCATTGAAGGATCCCCATTATTGCTATGTTGTATTTGACTCGTATTATTTCCGCAGCCTAACGGTTGCGGCCTCATTGAAGGTTGTGATGAGGATATATTTCATGACACGATCCCGCCGATTTCCGCAGCCTAACGGTTGCGGCCTCATTGAAGGGTTTGAGGTTCGCTCAATTAACAGCGTAGGCACAGGGATTTCCGCAGCCTAACGGTTGCGGCCTCATTGAAGGGCAAATAGATGCATGTCATGCAACCAAACAATACATATTTCCGCAGCCTAACGGTTGCGGCCTCATTGAAGGTATATCTGCATATACGTCATGTGTCGACAGGAAGAATGATTTCCGCAGCCTAACGGTTGCGGCCTCATTGAAGGTTAGCAGTATTTGGGTTGGGCGTGCACATAACCATTACTGATTTCCGCAGCCTAACGGTTGCGGCCTCATTGAAGGCACGCATATTACTGCTACAGAGTTGGCAAAAGGAGCGATTTCCGCAGCCTAACGGTTGCGGCCTCATTGAAGGTTGGGCTTGGTGTGGATTCTGTCGTCGGCCTCAATATTTCCGCAGCCTAACGGTTGCGGCCTCATTGAAGGCGTGTGCGTATAATCGTACTCAAACTCACCAAGTATTAATTTCCGCAGCCTAACGGTTGCGGCCTCATTGAAGGGCCTCTTTCCGTCGCAATCACTTATCTGGTAAAAATATTTCCGCAGCCTAACGGTTGCGGCCTCATTGAAGGATGGCATAAGCCCAAGCACCACCGCGAATTACTTTAAATTTCCGCAGCCTAACGGTTGCGGCCTCATTGAAGGATTGTGCCCACAGAGACAGGTCAACGCAATTTGGTGATTTCCGCAGCCTAACGGTTGCGGCCTCATTGAAGGGGCAAAGGATCACAACAGGCATGGCAATTTGTGAGTAATATTTCCGCAGCCTAACGGTTGCGGCCTCATTGAAGGCATTAGACTTCCTCCACAATGGGGACTCTATATGCAATTTCCGCAGCCTAACGGTTGCGGCCTCATTGAAGGTCATCTTTCACGTCCTCAAGCAGGCCGCCTGTAAATATTTCCGCAGCCTAACGGTTGCGGCCTCATTGAAGGGGATTTTACAGCTTTTGGATCGATTGTGAGCGTGATATTTCCGCAGCCTAACGGTTGCGGCCTCATTGAAGGCGTGGTCACTGGCGGCAACATACTTACCCGATACGGGATTTCCGCAGCCTAACGGTTGCGGCCTCATTGAAGGCATTTTCCATACTCCATATGCACATGACATGTTATAATTTCCGCAGCCTAACGGTTGCGGCCTCATTGAAGGCTGAGTTCTGGCAATTTGCCGCCCTCTGCTATACCACATTTCCGCAGCCTAACGGTTGCGGCCTCATTGAAGGCGGGTGGTGCTGATATTGTGACTTGTGCCTGTGACATTGATTTCCGCAGCCTAACGGTTGCGGCCTCATTGAAGGAGTGTAAATAATGAGAAATACATAGCACATATTGAGATTTCCGCAGCCTAACGGTTGCGGCCTCATTGAAGGGCCCAATACCGTGTCCGCACCTACCGTAACTTTACCGATTTCCGCAGCCTAACGGTTGCGGCCTCATTGAAGGAAGCGATTGTTTGTTTTCGTGCATTATCGAGTGCATTAATTTCCGCAGCCTAACGGTTGCGGCCTCATTGAAGGATGGGGACGGTCAGGTAACAATCAGGTGGAATGCCGATTTCCGCAGCCTAACGGTTGCGGCCTCATTGAAGGTGTTTGGTATTTAGCCAAATAGAAATATCCACATATTATTTCCGCAGCCTAACGGTTGCGGCCTCATTGAAGGTCATAACAGGACTAACTAATGGGGTTACGTATTGGTTATTTCCGCAGCCTAACGGTTGCGGCCTCATTGAAGGGAGACATCGTGACGGGTAACGACGGCGACGACATAGATTTCCGCAGCCTAACGGTTGCGGCCTCATTGAAGGCTGGTTTTCGACACAAAATCTGTACCTCTTCATTACTAATTTCCGCAGCCTAACGGTTGCGGCCTCATTGAAGGAAATGACTTAAGTAGTCGCCCACACGTAAGCACGGAATTTCCGCAGCCTAACGGTTGCGGCCTCATTGAAGGCAATTCATTAATTATATTACCATTCAATGGTATATAATTTCCGCAGCCTAACGGTTGCGGCCTCATTGAAGGGAATATACACCATAAAAGATATTAGTGTCGCATGTCAAATTTCCGCAGCCTAACGGTTGCGGCCTCATTGAAGGACGACTGCAGAATCGAGTTTAACAAATTTGGTGAGCTATTTCCGCAGCCTAACGGTTGCGGCCTCATTGAAGGATTGGTGAGTACGCGTTCGGTGCGAACAAGGCAGGATATTTCCGCAGCCTAACGGTTGCGGCCTCATTGAAGGTTGCTCTTCTCGTCTCTGGCGGTCTCTTCCTTCTAGATTTCCGCAGCCTAACGGTTGCGGCCTCATTGAAGGATTTGGGGGCAGTTCTTATAATCATGAGTCTCAAAGATTTCCGCAGCCTAACGGTTGCGGCCTCATTGAAGGAGATCTTAAAAAGTTCATTTTATCGAAAGCAGGTTCGAATTTCCGCAGCCTAACGGTTGCGGCCTCATTGAAGGTCCAATTTGCGGGTTAATTCCACATCACGCATGTTATTTCCGCAGCCTAACGGTTGCGGCCTCATTGAAGGCAACCACAAGTTAGTTAGCGGCTCCTTAGATATGACCGATTTCCGCAGCCTAACGGTTGCGGCCTCATTGAAGGGTTTCCTGGCGTTGTCTAGGGCGTTGTCAGAATGGGATTTCCGCAGCCTAACGGTTGCGGCCTCATTGAAGGCACCAAAGATTAAACCTTGATAATTATGCGGGTGCCGATTTCCGCAGCCTAACGGTTGCGGCCTCATTGAAGGGTCGTCATCATCGCCGCCGCCGTTACCGCCGTCATCAATTTCCGCAGCCTAACGGTTGCGGCCTCATTGAAGGCACAAAGCTACGGACTCGCTTGCCATGACAACTTGGGATTTCCGCAGCCTAACGGTTGCGGCCTCATTGAAGGTTTCACAACCCGTCAAAATCGCATGGATCAGGGGGGGGATTTCCGCAGCCTAACGGTTGCGGCCTCATTGAAGGCTGACAATTTTTCCAAAATCTCGTATACATCCTGGGTCATTTCCGCAGCCTAACGGTTGCGGCCTCATTGAAGGACCAACAGCGAGACTAAAATTATCCAGAGCCTGATTAAAATTTCCGCAGCCTAACGGTTGCGGCCTCATTGAAGGCTGGTCTCACTGGTGCATTCCGGCTTACATATGGTGTATTTCCGCAGCCTAACGGTTGCGGCCTCATTGAAGGCGACCCAGTGGCCGCATGCCGCGCATTTGTGCTTGCCAATTTCCGCAGCCTAACGGTTGCGGCCTCATTGAAGGCTTGGCATCACAGATATTGAGGATCAGCGAGTTGACATTTCCGCAGCCTAACGGTTGCGGCCTCATTGAAGGCCCATTTTGGCTTTGTTACAGACCTCAAAGAAATATATTTCCGCAGCCTAACGGTTGCGGCCTCATTGAAGGCAGGGCTTGAATTTTAATTATCGCCGTATATATCGGATTTCCGCAGCCTAACGGTTGCGGCCTCATTGAAGGTAAATTGTATTCACCAATTTTGGCGCGGCATTACTATTTCCGCAGCCTAACGGTTGCGGCCTCATTGAAGGATTCGTTAAACCGGTGATTACTATCTCATTACTAGGAGATTTCCGCAGCCTAACGGTTGCGGCCTCATTGAAGGCAGGGGCGGAGGCATATAGGGTATATTGGCATATTGATTTCCGCAGCCTAACGGTTGCGGCCTCATTGAAGGTATTAGACACGAATTTATCCGCCAAACAAATTAGGGAATTTCCGCAGCCTAACGGTTGCGGCCTCATTGAAGGGGCGTGAGAGCTCGCAATGCAACAGGATGGGGTGTATAATTTCCGCAGCCTAACGGTTGCGGCCTCATTGAAGGTACCAGTAAACCCAGACAATGCATCCTTAAAGCTTTTTACATTTCCGCAGCCTAACGGTTGCGGCCTCATTGAAGGATTTTGTCATGCTGCAATGTCATGAGCCAGTCGGCGATTTCCGCAGCCTAACGGTTGCGGCCTCATTGAAGGTAATACCACATGGGCTCATATCGGTGCTAATAATGTCAATTTCCGCAGCCTAACGGTTGCGGCCTCATTGAAGGGTCTATTAATCTACTTCGTCGCGATGTGCTTGATCATTTCCGCAGCCTAACGGTTGCGGCCTCATTGAAGGCCGCCCCCGCCTATGATGTCAATTGTGACTGATCGATATTTCCGCAGCCTAACGGTTGCGGCCTCATTGAAGGTTACTAACTTCGATGCATTGAATCAAGAATCTAAGATATTTCCGCAGCCTAACGGTTGCGGCCTCATTGAAGGGGAAAATATCTCGCAAAAACAAAACACAAACAAGCTAATTTCCGCAGCCTAACGGTTGCGGCCTCATTGAAGGGGCAGAGATCACCGCAAAGGCAGGTATACAATTGTTGATTTCCGCAGCCTAACGGTTGCGGCCTCATTGAAGGAATTGATGTTAAAAAGGTGGATCCGGTTGACAATAATAATTTCCGCAGCCTAACGGTTGCGGCCTCATTGAAGGATAGACGAGACGGCTCGAGCCAAAAGAAATACATCGGATTTCCGCAGCCTAACGGTTGCGGCCTCATTGAAGGCCTGATATACCGACAGGAATTGGATATGCACCTGGAAAATTTCCGCAGCCTAACGGTTGCGGCCTCATTGAAGGAGAGCCGAATTCGAGGACTTTGACATATTCAGCATGTATTTCCGCAGCCTAACGGTTGCGGCCTCATTGAAGGCTCCAATAATACTTGGTCTTTCCTTTACCCTCTCGGATTTCCGCAGCCTAACGGTTGCGGCCTCATTGAAGGAGATAACTTAGCATTGATGCGCGGCCATATGCGTGGATATTTCCGCAGCCTAACGGTTGCGGCCTCATTGAAGGGTCAATGCGGCCCGACCATATATCACCCGCCAGGTCATAATTTCCGCAGCCTAACGGTTGCGGCCTCATTGAAGGTCGAGGTCATCAAAAGTATCCCAAGGTGCTGTGGATATTTCCGCAGCCTAACGGTTGCGGCCTCATTGAAGGGTGCCGAATGCATATCCGCCTATGGTCCTCTCGCCGAGATATTTCCGCAGCCTAACGGTTGCGGCCTCATTGAAGGCGCGGCAGCAGAATCTTTGCCAGCAGGATCCATGGAAATTTCCGCAGCCTAACGGTTGCGGCCTCATTGAAGGCAATCACATGGGATCCGGTAAATACCGCCACTGTATAATTTCCGCAGCCTAACGGTTGCGGCCTCATTGAAGGTCATGTAGCAAGGCAGGGAGGTGCATGGCAGGGTGGAATTTCCGCAGCCTAACGGTTGCGGCCTCATTGAAGGGCGGGGCCTCCCCCCGCTCATAATATGTGTATTCAAATTTCCGCAGCCTAACGGTTGCGGCCTCATTGAAGGATTGTTGAGGTAAATCCTCCAATGCACCAATTGCATATTTCCGCAGCCTAACGGTTGCGGCCTCATTGAAGGCTCTCTATACCACGACTTCCGTGCACAACTCGTCGATAAATTTCCGCAGCCTAACGGTTGCGGCCTCATTGAAGGGTATCTTAGAGCACCAAGGATGAGGTAACCAGGTCCAGATTTCCGCAGCCTAACGGTTGCGGCCTCATTGAAGGACCTGTCGAACTATCAAACACGCCAATACCATTACCAATTTCCGCAGCCTAACGGTTGCGGCCTCATTGAAGGTTGTATATGAACTAAATAGCTTAACATATATCTGACATTTCCGCAGCCTAACGGTTGCGGCCTCATTGAAGGTTTGCAGGCCTCCATGATGATATTGGCCTGCGCTTGGGATTTCCGCAGCCTAACGGTTGCGGCCTCATTGAAGGTTCGGATCCGCCCAAAATCGCATGGATCAGGGGGGGGGGATTTCCGCAGCCTAACGGTTGCGGCCTCATTGAAGGAGTCGTGGGTATACCCCTTGAAGGCACGGCCGCGGCATTTCCGCAGCCTAACGGTTGCGGCCTCATTGAAGGTCGTTACTTGCCAAGACCCACGGATCGCCCTGATACATTTCCGCAGCCTAACGGTTGCGGCCTCATTGAAGGGCATTGTGGTGTGTCAATAAAGGATAGATCACCTCATTATTTCCGCAGCCTAACGGTTGCGGCCTCATTGAAGGAAGGCCATCTGCGACCTCCTCCAATAGATCGTCAAAATTTCCGCAGCCTAACGGTTGCGGCCTCATTGAAGGGGTTCAGAGCCACGTGGGTAGTCGTTGAGGATGATTGATTTCCGCAGCCTAACGGTTGCGGCCTCATTGAAGGTCCGTGCCAATCCGTCCACTTCATCGCTGTATGGAGTATTTCCGCAGCCTAACGGTTGCGGCCTCATTGAAGGAAAGCCACTCACTTCGGACTTGACAATTTCTGAAAAATTTCCGCAGCCTAACGGTTGCGGCCTCATTGAAGGATGCCGCCCCATGAGTCGTCGTCGGTTCGTGTGGCTAATTTCCGCAGCCTAACGGTTGCGGCCTCATTGAAGGTCCTACTATGATGAATGCTGGTGCTCGATTAGGACAATTTCCGCAGCCTAACGGTTGCGGCCTCATTGAAGGTAAGACGCCGCGAATATGTGGATATGGAGCAGTTCAATTTCCGCAGCCTAACGGTTGCGGCCTCATTGAAGGAAAGGGATTTGGATGTTGCCGACGATGCATATTTGCTATTTCCGCAGCCTAACGGTTGCGGCCTCATTGAAGGAATCGCGTGCATTATATAGCACAGACATATGTGGACGCATTTCCGCAGCCTAACGGTTGCGGCCTCATTGAAGGTCGCATGGCGGCGGGACCGTGGGTGATGTATATTCTATTTCCGCAGCCTAACGGTTGCGGCCTCATTGAAGGGGGGCGCCGCAAAATGTCATGGCCACGGGGGGTAATGATTTCCGCAGCCTAACGGTTGCGGCCTCATTGAAGGTCTACTGCATTATCTTCTTTTTTAACTTCTTTTTCATATTTCCGCAGCCTAACGGTTGCGGCCTCATTGAAGGATATGTAATGATATGTATTTACATAATGGTGATATATATTTCCGCAGCCTAACGGTTGCGGCCTCATTGAAGGGGCTTTAAATTCTCCCGATCGTGGGCGCGTTCGTAATATTTCCGCAGCCTAACGGTTGCGGCCTCATTGAAGGATACCACTTTGTGGATCCATTCCGAATTTTGAATTTGATTTCCGCAGCCTAACGGTTGCGGCCTCATTGAAGGCACATTATTATCTGAGTATAATCCGGCAAGAGAAGGATTATTTCCGCAGCCTAACGGTTGCGGCCTCATTGAAGGATGGCAAATTAGAGGATGCTGGGCGCGCCATATATGATTTCCGCAGCCTAACGGTTGCGGCCTCATTGAAGGTGGCACTGAGTTATTTGATTATTCAACCGATCAATTATTTCCGCAGCCTAACGGTTGCGGCCTCATTGAAGGGGGTGAAAATTCATCATTAAATATATCGGTACATATATTTCCGCAGCCTAACGGTTGCGGCCTCATTGAAGGAACATTCAGTTTCTTTGCACTCCCACGTGTATATATAATTTCCGCAGCCTAACGGTTGCGGCCTCATTGAAGGAAGAAATTAATGACAAATTAGATTCGCTATTATGCAGATTTCCGCAGCCTAACGGTTGCGGCCTCATTGAAGGGTGCCCGGCTTGAATGATCTATTAGACACAGCGTACGATTTCCGCAGCCTAACGGTTGCGGCCTCATTGAAGGATTATCCACCATGAGCATGCTATTTATCCAATAGACAAATTTCCGCAGCCTAACGGTTGCGGCCTCATTGAAGGATGGAGCGACGGGGCGTGCCGACACACGCGTGGATGCATTTCCGCAGCCTAACGGTTGCGGCCTCATTGAAGGCATTTCCACCCGTAATGATTGTAACAATGTCACTATTAATTTCCGCAGCCTAACGGTTGCGGCCTCATTGAAGGTAGGGATTATGTCGCTCAATATGTGCGAGACGAATTAATTTCCGCAGCCTAACGGTTGCGGCCTCATTGAAGGCCAGTATATTTTGCCTTTAACTTATCGATACCATCAGATTTCCGCAGCCTAACGGTTGCGGCCTCATTGAAGGTTGCGGCGAGGACATGCAATACTCCGGTTGGTATGACATTTCCGCAGCCTAACGGTTGCGGCCTCATTGAAGGTACTCAATCAGCTCTATACTTTGACTGGGTATTGCCATTTCCGCAGCCTAACGGTTGCGGCCTCATTGAAGGACGTCGCGGCCTGATCCGCATATGTTTCAGAGACTGTTAATTTCCGCAGCCTAACGGTTGCGGCCTCATTGAAGGTATAATGTTGGAATGCAATAAATCCCTTGGTGTTGAGATTTCCGCAGCCTAACGGTTGCGGCCTCATTGAAGGTTGCCTGATCCCGACACAAGCACGTTAACGATTGAGAATATTTCCGCAGCCTAACGGTTGCGGCCTCATTGAAGGGTAATTCAGCGTATCGTTTACCGCTTGGCCAAAGAATAATTTCCGCAGCCTAACGGTTGCGGCCTCATTGAAGGTACGTATTTGAGGCATATGAAGAAAAATACCCGACATATTTCCGCAGCCTAACGGTTGCGGCCTCATTGAAGGCAAACATAGAGCACAAACGGCGAATGAAAAAAAGGAAGATTTCCGCAGCCTAACGGTTGCGGCCTCATTGAAGGAACACAGGCATGACGCAATTGGCAATTTGTAGGTGATATTTCCGCAGCCTAACGGTTGCGGCCTCATTGAAGGTGGTGGGGTTTGATCCCGGTTCAAAATATCATAATAAGATTTCCGCAGCCTAACGGTTGCGGCCTCATTGAAGGCGTCGGCATATGAGTCCAATACCACACCGGATAAACCCATTTCCGCAGCCTAACGGTTGCGGCCTCATTGAAGGGAAGGAGTGGAGGAAGTGGGGCCCGACGCCGCAGAGATGGATTTCCGCAGCCTAACGGTTGCGGCCTCATTGAAGAATACCATTTCCACTTTGCATTTCGTGATATTACGATATTTCCGCAGCTTAATTGCTGCGGCCTCATTGAAGGCTTGAGCAGCTCAAGCTATATACGTGTGGTCTGGGAATTACTCCATATCACCTCAGCAGGGCCAAATGTACCATAACCACCCTCCTTTGTACGACGTATTGGTGCGCCCATTATTTTTGTAATGCCCCAAGAATCAAACCATTTTGCTCTCTTTGATTTAAAATGAGTTCCAACGTTTCGTTTTTTGGAACGTTCACCCACAGCAGGTTTGTAAAAAGAATGTGCGAGGAGGGATCTTGTGACGTTGATAGTGGTAGGACGATCCCAGATTGGCCAAGAATAATAACCACATTTCCATTTACCAGAACAACCTTGCGTGAGTGTTCCCTTTTTACCTGGAAACACAGGATGCATGCTGAGTCCTAAAACTGCTAGTGCTTCAGGTCCAGGATTGATGCGTTTTTTTCTGTCACTTGGGTTTTCTGCCATTAATGCATATATACGCTCATCAGCTATATCCCATTTCAGCGAACTCAACTCGCAGTTATCATACTTCCACGGACCACAGAGTCCAGTATGAATATCTGCATCAGTAACATGATTCAATATATTGCGGGCAATTTCCAGAAATTTCTGTTGGCCTGCCGAAAAGTAGAGATCAGAAGGTTTTGACTTGCCAGATCTATCTAAACTTCCCTCTGCCAACAATGCACAAGCAAGCGATCCACCACCCTCTTTTTGCGCATCTTTCAGATATTTACGGATATCATCAGCCGCCAACTTCAACTCATCGCCCTTTTTGATGTTGGGCTTCATTGCTGGCGAGTTCTTCCATTCTTCAAATACTCGTTGCGCCTGTTTTACAACTTCATCAACAGTGAATTTCTGATCAATTGTTGCATATGGTATCACACCACCCGACCACCATAAACGGGGCTGGTCTTTCTGTCCAGCATATGCAACCTGTATTCCAAGGGCAGCCAAGAACCCTAGTGGATTTGTACCATCTAGACCTCTTAACTGTAATCCGTTCATCGGGCGGCCTCTTCACTACTTATTTGATGATCTGCCAGACGCACAATAGCTTCAAGCCATGCTAATCCATAGTAGCCATACTTTGCAACGAGATTCCAAAATCTGTCTGCCATGTCAAGAGCTAGCATTTCATCAAATTTTGTGGACGTGGATAATTCCTGACCTTCGAAATTGTAGCACAATCTCTGATTATTTTCATCCTTAATAACAGGTGGCAATGGTCGCCCATGCCCATGATGAGTGCCGATCAGATGTAATACTAGATCAGAGTCATGTGCGTTGGCAAGTACTTCTTCGCATGAAGCAACCATTGCCATACTAGCGATTTCATGGCGCATGCCTCTTGGATAATGGTACACCCTAGGGATACCGGGTAATGATTTGGCCAACGGTTCACCCAGCTTTGCCATCTCAATCAGATCACCGCCTACCAATTGCATTTGGAATCGTCTATCCACCTTGCCTATGTCATGTAGTCGACCTGCCAGCCCGATGTCGTCCACAATCTCCTTCGGCAAGCCAAGACATTTCGCCACATAAACTGCCTTGTTACCTACTCGTTCAAGATGCTGATTTAATGTCATGCCAGATCCAGTTCTCCACCTCGACTCTTCTGCACCATCCATGCTTACGGTGGTATGCTGGTGTTTTGTCTTGCTGGCAGGTTTTTGTATCAGGATGTAATATTTGGTATTAGCATCCACCACATCTATGCAAGACATCTTGACATCATCCAACTTGTATTTTTTAATCGGAGTTTGATGCTCAACTTCTTGTGCACGCATCAGCCACTGTCTAATCTGTTCCTCTAGGTTAGAATCAGGATCTGGGTCCTGGCTCGGTGTGGGCGGCGATTTCCACAGGTCTGGATGTAGTCTGAGAGTACTAGGATTCACTAGATCCCCTATATCGCTTACTGGTACATCTGATTCAGGATCCCACGTTCCCTCTGTTAGACCACCACGGCTTGGATCCACTACAAGCACATCACCGGCCCGAACATCACAGGTATCTATGGTCTCTGGCTTATCCTTTATGCCATTCCATCTCACCAAGTCTTTGCTAGCCTTTATACCATCTGTTTTTGTGTGTACAACTTTAGATTTTCCTGCGGAACTGGTTTTTCCACCTTCAGGATCTGTGGTGGGTATGTCTGCAGTTTCTACTTCCGGCTCCCCAGCAAGCCACACCTTGGCCGCATTTATTGGCACCTGTAAAAATTCAGCCTGGTGGGGATGAACCTTCTCAAGTCCTTCTTGAGTTCTGTCAACGCGCCAAAGAATAGACACATCAATGCTTGTATTTGTGCCAATGCCATGCAGAAACGGTTCAATGCTTGGTTGTGTGAGCGGTTCGGGATTGGTTTGGACCCATGCATTCATGTAGGTTTCCAATAGCAAGGGTGCATTGGGTTTGTCCATAACTGCATCCTCTGGAAAATCGCGCATGTCTTTTGAATCTAGTTCTATGGATTCTGCGCCAGCTAGCCGTTTCTTCAATTCCTTCCATGTCTCTTTGACCGAATCACTGTAGATAGGATCTGGTTTTTTGGATCCTACTACTGTCTTGGGCCCGATGATGTATGCTTTGGCAGGTATGCCCTGACTGGACAGTTTGCCCCTCCGATCAAGACGTCCGAATCTCTGGCGTATACTGTCTATTGATGCGCATTCGGTTATTAGTGCTTCAAAATTAAAATCTGCGCCAACTTCTATCGCCTGAGTAGAAACAATCACTACAAGACCATCTGGATCACGGTCAGGATTAATTTTGTTCTGTATGTTCTCAACAACATTTGCTTTGTCATACGGTCTCATGCGTCCAGTCAGAAGATGAGTTTCGGCAAGTTCTTTGATCTCATTGTAAGTCTGTCGTGCAGTACGCACTCTGTTTACAATTACGCCTATGCTGCGTGGACCATGCTCTTGTGCCTTAATCTGGCTTACAATCTTTGCCACTTTCTGCGGTATGTGATCAGGACTGGCAACGTCTATGAGTTCTACTTCTTTTTTGGCCTCAACACGATGACGCAGTTCATCACAGCCTGCCAGATCCGTATCATAGTCCAGCGTGAATCTGTCGGTACTATTGCCGTCTGGCGTTGCAGACATCTTTACAACATGAAACCGTCTAGGCAGTATGCTGGTGCCAGCTCTACTAATTTCAGACAGCGTCTCTGCAAAAGGAGCACTCAGATGCACTTCGTCTAGAATAACCAGACAGTCATTGCCTGCCAAACCTGCATATATAGAACGCATCTTTGGGCGCACACCATAACCACGGAACAGTAGTCTAGAGCCAAATTGATCCACAGTAGATACTACTATCCATGGCCTTTCCGGCCGCGCCGACCATTCTCGGTCTACTGGGATTCCACCCCGCAGGGAAGATATGCCAAGATCTGCGGCGCCAAGCGACTTTAATCGCTCCCGTATCTTGAGCAGTGTGGGATTGTTAGCCTGCTTGATCCCCTCACGGATCTTTTCCGCTCTTTTGTATACCTGATCAACAACTATACGACGATCTATAACGAATACCACACGTCGTGGAGATTCTCGTGGTCTTGCCGCCAATACAAACACTGCCGTATCCAACACGGATGTCTTTCCGGTTCCGGTGGGTAGATCAATCACATGTGGCCAGCCGTCATTTAGTACTTGCCTGGTCAGACGAACCTGCCACGGAAATGGTTTCTGATTGTGTATGGCGTAGAAAAATTCTTTAAAATCGTCTTCGGTCAGATCGTGTTTAGATGATGTGGAATGTTCAGACACTGTGATTTACCTCTGGTATGACAGGGCGCATCAATCCAAGCCCAAAGAATCTGCCAGTTCCTATCAGCAGAGGCCCGCTCACGGGTCGCTCAAAGGTGATCGCTGCATGTATCAACTGCCGTCTGACACTACCGCCCAAACCCGTCTTTTGTATGAATGGAGGAAAGCGGTTTACTGCATATGCGCCTGTGATAAAAGGTGTAAGACTGACTTCAACGCTTTTTGGTTTTGGAATGCCCACATGCTTACATGCATCCTTTACAGCAGACTTTGCCTTGGCCCATGCCATGACGCGTTTATGCATACTACCGCGCGCTAGATTGCCCGGATGCCTTGGCAGTGCAATAGGGGTTGCAGATACCCACAAGTGAGAGGGTTTTTTCCAGATCTCTTGACGTAGTGATGTGAGGGAAGCCGTACCGCGAAGTCTAGAAATGTTTGTCTCTCCAGTAGCACCCATTGTCAGTTTCATACGTCCAGGTTGTATCTCTTTTTCCCACTCGGCAATAGAATGGATTATTGCATATCGAGAATCGCTATCTAATGATGTGGGTACGGATATGGCTATTCCCAAGAGTCGGCCATCGGAATGGCCAAATCCCACATATGGTAATGGGACAAATGCCACATGTGATGGATTAAGGGTAGGAGAGCCATTGGATTTGTGTCCGCTGAGTCCTTCTGGTATATTTTTGGCATATCTGAATATTGCAGCCCTCATCGTTTTAGCCAGATCTACGACTCGGGTTGAGGGTAGTACACGGGAGCCTCGTTCAAATTCAAACACATACCACTCGCCAGCAGTATTAGGAATATCAGAAATCATCTGGGAACTGGTCCGGTCATCTTTCGTATACACGGTATTCACACAAGGAAGTGGACGTAATTTAGATCCTTCGTGATATATGTATAGTCGTTCCAATTCTTTCAGCTGACCACTGCTGACATTGCGCAGCAGATCATTGCCCGCATTGAGTCCAAGTTGGGGCTTCCAAGTTGGTTCTGGGGGATCAGAAAAAATCCTGCACGACACCAATGACGAAGCATGACCAAGTCTGGCCACACGCGCCAATATAGCATCCATGGCATTGCGTACATGTACATCAGGACTGTCCTCCTGTACATCCCAAGCGTATACGACATGTGGATCATAAGGGGTAACCGATGGGAAGAACCGCTCTTGTTTGGGGCGATGATCCGGCAACAGCCCCATAGCTGACTTTACAGTAGTTCTACCAGCATCATCTGTCAGTTTCTTGATACGTTCCAAATTCTCTGGCGTAGTACCAGTCAATCTTTCCTGAGCGTGTAATTTTGTATGATCGAACAGATTCTTGTACTTTGTTCTGGAGATAATTTCGGTATCGTTTACTGGTACAAAATGTGATACTACCGTGCGGGTGGTGTAATCCGAGGCGGTAATCGCAGGAGGATCCTGCATCTCCAGCCATTCAAGTGATTGGCGTTCCATTATATCAGGACTGTCAGTATCAGCCCATGAGGCAACCATTGCAGAGAACAGTCGCGCCGGATGTGGGGGCCACTCTGCCGCATCTCGGCGGTTGTAGTATGTGGCAACATATCTGCCAGTAAGAAGCGTCACCTCAATGCAGAATTTGGAAGTATCCATTATTCGTCGCTAGACATATCTTTGGAAACCTTACGACTGCGCCGGATCAGTTCCAGTAGTTTTGGTGCCGGAACCAGCGCGAGTTTGTCGTTATCTGTTTCCCATCCTAGGCCCGATTCGGCAGCGCGGGTTACGGCCATATCCAATATCTCTGTAGTACTGGTTTGGGTTAGATTCACCGGAATGTTTGAGCCGTCTCTCTTTAATAGCTCAATAGTTGGCTCGCCGGTAGGAATTAAAAGACAACGTGAGCGCAGATCATAATCATTCGCGTATTGATATGCTATAGCTGCAATACCCAATGCGGCAATGGCCGTGCGTGCATTTATGGATGCCTCAGCACTGACATCTTTGAACTGCAGACGGCGCAGAGAAACAAAAGATAACAAAATTGTCTGAAGAGCTCCGGATATAGTAACGCCGCCAGATGTAGAATCTATTTGAGGTGGTATATTACCATGGTTTATCTTGGAAGGTTGACCGGGCTTACCATCAGAGCCACGGGCTGCATATACCGGTTTTTTATGTTTATCTTTCTCTGCCTCATCTTCTTCGGTAGTCCATACCTCATCTTTGTTGTTATGATTGTATATACGATCCTCATCAGCAAGTCTTTCTATTTGTAGGGGATCAATACGACTAGATACTTTGACACCCACACTGGCATCAAAACCCATAATTTCGGATACATAAGATCGTTGGAACTTGGATCCCAAACCGCCTTTTGGGCCAGTGGAATCCCACATCCCAAACAGAATAGATGTGGGCGAATATTTGTACAAGGCTATTGCATTACGGGGAGTAGTATTAGTAATAGCCCGACCCACATCTGACAGGCGAAATAATGTGCCATCCAAGAGACTGTCCCGGAATATAGCATCGGCAATCCGGTGCGGAGTTTCCAGTACGGTCAGCTTTTCATAGTCGATGTCTTCGTGTTGGGTAAAATCAACATATGGAACAGGAAACTTCAGGGCACCAGATTTCCACCCATCCAACAAGGCTAGTTCTGCTCGGTTGGCTTCCGCAGCTACTGAATTGAGCAGAACTGCTGTTTTGCCCGAACGATCTTCTATAGCATATTTTGTCTTTTCGTTGGGTCCAACCAAGTATGTAGGTGGGAATACCTTATCGTCGGTACCACCTGCTGGTTGCAGACTTGTACTAGAACGCAAAGCCACAGCACCGCCAGAGACTGCCTCTCGCAGTTGTTCGTATGTAATATCCACATTCATCACACCATTAGGCACTATTTATAGTATAACAAGCATGTATGACCATATCTACTTTGGGAACATACACATGATGATTAAGTTTTGGCGGGCCACACATCAAGACACATGCTAATTTAGATAGTGGATCCTGTTCTGTCCGTTTGAATCTTTGGTAGCATGGGATGCTCAACGGCAGTATGAGTTCACGTGATTGGTGTAACTGCATTCTATTACAGAAAGGCCCGGTGTGGACTTTATCTGGCCGGGAATCATCCCCGGAACATGTCCATGAATGATTCCATCCCTTCTGCAGAATGGCTCCGGCCTCAATTTGAGCGAACGGCTTTGATCCGGGCGTGATCGGGATCTATACCCGGGTATCACACAACTGGTACTCTTTAGTCATCAAACCGGCTGTACTCCCCGGTAACCGTCCATTGCATCATCCAAATCTAGGAACGATTCCCCGCCATTTCGCACACATGATTCTTTGGAACCATTACTGGAACCAATTGGACCGCATACACATTCTAGTTCCGTTATGTGTACTCTGTGGGAATAGGATATGCGCCAGCCTTACTGTTTTTCACTGCTGCTTGAGGGATTGGATATGAGTCAGGTTATGATTACCAACTAAACGCATACACGTTCCTGGAAGGGTTCATCACGTGAACTCATACATAAACTTGGTTTAAACGTGTAAGGTGGGGCAAGTGATTCTGCGCATACGGTCCAATATCACGGAAATTATGGACAGATATTTTGCAAAAATTTCTTGTATCTGGTATGCTTGTGCATAATGTGCAAATTATGCAACCCGGATACTACGAGTAGATCTTCCCGGAATTCATCACGACTACCATCATATACCTGACTTAATCTACGATATACCTTTAGCATTCGAATTACATGCTCGATTAATATGCACCTTTTTGATATAGTTTGGTTGTATTTCCTTTCAGTTTTAGTGAGGGATTCCCCACTCCTGTATGGAATTATGACCTTTGCGCAGGGTAGGAAGTCTTTCATCCCCTGGTATCCTGCATCTGCTATTACTGTTATCTTATCAGATGGCGGCGTGGTTGATTCTTTTAGGGACTTGCCACCGAGGGGAATATCATTCTTGAATATACCATAATCGTGTCTTTTTCCCTCATATACTCCACTGATGTGAATTATCAGTCTTGTTTGATGTGTTCTGTACGTTGTATGGGTGGGTTTTTTGTTTACCAGAGTACATTGCCTCGTGATTTTTTTCAGGACGTTGTACGCGTACATGTGTCCTGCCAGTCTTTATCTCCCCTCCGGCTCGGCCTGGAACAATTTCCTTAAAGTCCGATGCTGACTTGATTTGTGATATTGCTTTTGCAACGGTATAGGCCGTTGGGAGTATCTTGATCAGTCCCTGCTTTGTAAACTGGATGTAACGACATATGTTTGACTGGTTTATCTTGAGTATTGCTGCCAGCAGCTCCTGCTTTGTATTGCAGCGCAGACGTATCAGTGTAACTAAGAGTACATGCCTAATGGAAACGTGCCCGCGATCATTTGTAAACTCCATGAATCGCCGTGCATCATCGCCTTCCGTGGACTCTACGTATTCTGGGAACTGGTTAGTATCCATTTGAACTCTTCCGGGGCACATCCGGTCAGGGAATGAAGCTGATCCTTGCGTTCTATGATGTCATCAAGATTTGAAACGAGGGCATTCTTTGTTTGAGCTTCAAGTTCGCCATGCAGGTTTGTTACTTCGGCCTCGGTGCGTAGCCGGTTGTACTCTGTGACTAACTGCTCCTTGGTGAGTTCTTCTGCTTTTAGCATACCTGGTACTACAAAATTAGGTCTTTTCTGTTTCACACGAGTCTGTGGGAAAACCCATGATACTAGATCAATTGCTCGCATCTAACAACTTGGTTTAGACGTGCAGAGTGGGAGAAGTGATTCTGCGCATACGGTCTAATGACAAGGATGGAAATCCCCGAGCCACCACAGATGTGATAAGAAATGAGCACCGTTTTCTTTAGAGCGATTCTTTGAGCTGGTTAATCCCGGCTGTAATTTTAACAATGGGACTATATGTACCCGTCCAGATTTCTCTGGTTGGTGTTGTATGATTCTGATCTTCCTGCTCTGAATGCCTCTAGTTCCCGCTTTTCTGCCGTCTCTACATGTACATCTGACCGGGCGGCCCCTGCCTCTATTATGGCCTGTATTATACTCCAAAACTGGGAGTTATTTTTTGTGGTTTGTAGTAACTCATCCATCTCATCATTCCTTTGATCACGCCACAGTTGCAATGCCTTGTGTAGTATGTCTATTACATTCTTTGTACGTATGTCTTTTTCACGCCGTGTTGAGTCCAGCATTGTTATGGCCTGGCCGGTCTTTTTGAGTACATTACCGATATAATCATAGATGTTCAGGCCCACCCCGATGAATAACTTACGCGCATCATCATAGGGAACCATTCCATCACCATACGCCCACCGCCACGATATGTACAACTTTGACATTGCATCTATATCCCCTACATCTTCGTTGATTAGTGTCTTGACTATGTGATCAGAGCATATCTCTCGTATATCTGAAAGCATGTCACTGACGGTGACCGTACTGCCATCATTATCGCGTATAACACGCTCATACTTGCCAAACACCTCGCATGACGCACCTATGGCGGAAATGTAAAAATCGGCGCCGCCTATACCTTGACTCATGAACTGATCCAGCTTAGAACATACATGCGCCCGCAGCTCTTCCCGAACATTCCCATAGTACGCTTTGGACTGCTTCTCCCACTTGCGGCCGACCATGTATATTGAGGATGCCAGTGCTGCTTTGTTTTGTGCACTCATTCTACTCTTACTTTCAGTGTCTATCGGCCATGCTGCCGTCACCACGAACCCTGCATCCAGCATAGCCTGTATGAGTGCCTCCCATCCGTCTGTCGATTTGTGTGTATATACCAGTGTTAGAATGCCGTCCTGTTTAAGAACACGATACATCTCTTTTAATGAATGGGTCATCAAATGTTGGTAGCCATCCTTATTACGTAGTATACTACTAGTACGGGAAAGGTTACTCACAAGTCCTGTTGTCTGTACTGCTTCCTCACGATCCGGCGACGACACACCTCTGAACAACTTTTCATACATTGGTAAGTGACCCACCACTCGCTTCAACCACACGTAGAAAAAGTCTGCTATCTTGGAGTAATGTATGGAATCATAGTATGGTGGGTCGGTGCATATAACATCAAAAAATTTATTCTCATAGGGAAGCTTAGTGGCCGAGCCCCTTTGGACTTTATATATACTACCATCTGCCCCTGAAAGCGCCGCCTTTAGTCCTTCCAACACGGACTTGGTGCTATTATGCCATACAGGATATAAGTTGAGTTCCGCATAGTCTGTAATTGGTTTAAGAGCATGTGACGAAAAACAGGGCACACCCCTCTCGTTTACGGCTTCCCAACGTGACAGCCTACAGTATTTTTCAACGGTTCTGTCTAATATGAGCGCCACATATGACATAATCACACATCCATAATCCTCACCATATCGTTCTATGAGTTGCGCCTCGGCCCGCCGGAGTATATCCAATAGAGTCACCAAACATAATAATTGCCGTGTGTTAAACAAGTGCTCCCAGCGTGTATAACCGTGTTTCACAATCAGTGTAGAATGCCAATTCGGCCCATCCTTATGATATTCCTTCCCGTCTGGTGTTGGTATGATATCTGTTGGTATGGGGTCTACTCCATACTTTGTCCTAAATTGTGCACGGCGGCGCTCAAGTTCGACCGCGCATTGTTCATATAATGTGATGTCATCTTCATCTATCTCAATATAGAACCGCCCTTGTTTCTTTGGGTGTGTATATATGGCAACTAGCATCTGCTCACCACCTAGCATGGTATGCATCTCTTTGTTGGTATATGTGTGACCACACACCAAACACTTGATAACATTACCCCCTATTGACCCCATTTTAGGGTCAAAGCCATCAGGTATGGTGTCATATGGCCCGCCCACAACATCAAACTTACCGTCTGCCTTTGGACATAGGTGAATGTTACGTCCTCTTGATGTTTCATATGATTTTACCAGTGGTATAGTCGCCCCACAAATACATGGGATGGTGCGGCACCATCTGTACCCATAGAGGTCATACGTCATACCGTCATCCATCTCAATACTGGGATAGATTTCTTTAACCATCTCGTGAATCTCCTGCTGTATTATCTCTGCCACATCTTGCACATCCTTGAGAAGTTTAACTCCATATCTGGCTGGGTATTCTAATGTACATTTTTGTATGAATACCGCAACCGGATTATAGTCCATACTGTGCGACTCGCACCCAAGCCAGCCAGCTGCAAACGGTATGGCACCGGAACCCCCGAATGGGTCCAGTACTTTTGGTGTATCATCCCCCCAGACCTTTCGTATATGACCCCGTATGCGCTCCCGGATGTCAGGTTTAGTATAGTCGGTAGACTTGACATAATCATACATGTCTCGCAACACTTCCTCATGGTCAGGTAGTGGGGGCGACACCAAGGCAGCATACGTAGTTATTCGGGAGACATTGGTAGGTCGCGTAGCCCACCAGCGATGTAGGTTGTTTATTCTTCCATTTCCTCTATTCTTCTCTTTAGCCCCGGCCTCGGATATCTTCTGTATGGGAAGCATCTCGCCGATAAGCCGCCGCTCACCAGCTTTCGTCTTCCTTGTATTCCCAGTCATGAGATATACTTTCCTTTATGTCATCAGCCACTTTCCTTGGTATCTTACCATTCACATCCAATTGTATGTTGAACTCATTCCCACTCTTTTGATCAACGTTGAACTTTAGCGTGGTGGTGGCGACATCATTCAGTGTATTAAATAGACCACCGACCCAGTTCAAATTCTCCCGGTCAATTACACCGCTACAATGCACACCATCGATTGGAGGGGATTCGGTGACGTCCACTTCAGACTGCCCGATTGTGGTATGGACAGACCCTGTCAAATCAACAGGCGGCTTCCTTGTCGGCGACTCTGCCGCCCTTGTCGGCGGCTTCCTTGTCGGCGACTCTGCCGCCCTTGTCATTGCATCCCTGACCACGCTCAACGATGCTGGGCGGCGCTCCCCACAAGTTCTCATCATTGAGTCGAATTTATCCTCCGGAGTGCCATCATACTTGTCAAACAGTCCAGAGTCTAACCGCTCTGATATCTGGTACACACCTACTAGTTTCTCCCAGATGACATCACCCAGAGGCCGCTTCTCATCCTTGGGGTGCGTGCTCGATATGTTACACTTTTGAATGGTATCGTTCCTGTTGGGCAGCCACACGTCGGCGTATTTTTTATGTAGTCCACTCTCTATGCCCCCTTGGCATCCCTTCTCCGCCTTGTCCAGTATGGCTTTATCTACTGGCTTTAACGGTGTTCTTTGGCGCACGGCCTGTATTGCTAATAATTCCCGTATGGCATTTTGTAATACACCATCTACACCAGGTAGAATGAATACAAGCGCATTCTGGTTAACACGAGCACTCTTGGTGGTGATATTTGTGACTGTCTTTTTACAGTAATCGATATCCGCTGTTCTCATTATGATTAATTGTAACCCCGGAATGTCCTCTATCTTGGTGGTGTGATCTGGCCACACGTATGTGCGACGGAACTTGGAGCCCGCACGCTTTTGTAGTATTTCATGTTCCATAGCATCTGTATCGCTAACACTACGTTTTGCACGGTCAAGTACCGAGTTTATGTTCTCATTACTAGTGAACCTGAACATTTGGTCGTCTGTCAGTTCCAAATAGAACAGTTGGTGGCGCAGCGTCTCCAACATGTCACCTACCTGATGGTGGCCGCACACAGTAGTGAACGCGGCCCGTTTTACATCATCACGTGTGGCACCCTTGTGCTCGGCGGGAAATGAATACATGAATATTGCACGGGCCACTCGTACGGCATTCCCCCCCCCCCCGTACGGCTCCAGACTGTTTTGAAATTATATCAGAATGTATGAGGGATTCCACATTCTCCCCAGCGTGTAGTAAAAGCTCTTTTCGTATTACATCGACACGCAAGTCTATATCAGATAATGTAATGTATGGTCGTTCTGACTTTAATAATGAGTGTACTACACTTGATAACAGCCGCAGAACGCCGCGCGTACGCTGGAATGAAGGGTAGTTTCCCCATCTCTCATATAATACATCTATCACATCCGGTGTGAATGGATAGGTAGCACGGAATCGTTCTGTGTAATCGTCTGCCTCACTTTGTGAGATAGAGTGACCCTCAACACACTGCTCTACATACTCTTGTATTATGTCGTCGGCGCGGTCCATAATGATATCCTCGCCGGTCTTGAACAATCTGCGGCGTATTATATGTGGAATATCCGCGCTACTGGAAACGGTTATGATCTGTTTCTGTCGACCGGCCACTCGTTGAACTTGGCCATAATATTCCTTTTCTATCACCTCGTCGCGGTCAGGTAGGCTTATCACCACACATACACGTGGCAACTGCCCCACCTTGTTGAACAGTTTTTGTAGAAAGTTAACAGTCTGTATCGCCATATTAGAATCGCCTACGGTCACCCCCTTTGAGCCATCAAAATAGTGAGATATCTCATCTATCAATATTAGAACGGGTTTCTCCCTATCCAGAAGCTCAAGTATGGCCGTGCCGCCCGGTGCCACCTTACCAGACATTTTATCAACATTCCCGTCCAGTTGCCGCTCTATCTCGCCCCAGACAGTATCTGTGGACGGATCAAGATCAGCGCCGTCTATCACTATTGGAATGACATCCCAGTCCTTACACATGTGGTACATTGCCATCATAGAATGGGTCTTACCTCCACCGAAACTGGTCTCTATCTGACGGAACCCGTTACCTCTACCCTCGTGTAACCTGATCCTAATGTTCTCTAGCGCCTCCTCCATCCCCCTTGTGCGGTATGTTAGCTTGTCAAACTCTTTTTTATTCCAGTATGGTTTTCCTGCATCACTGTGCCGGAGTAAATCACCTAGGCTAGCGGCATAAACACTCTTGTCCATGATTCCCTCCCGAACGTCAGTACGGGGTTCCACCATTTCGTAGAATGACTCCACACCAGCATGGCATGAGGTCGATATTTATTTTTTTACTCGCCGGCGCCGAATGTAATGTATGAAAAGTCGGTCCGCTAGTCATTGACATCCCGCTCCATCCATTTTGCATCATTTGCCCTAATTGTCTGGGTCGCCTTTTTATTCCTGGAGTGGTGTTTCGCCGTTATCTATATCCAGTGAGACGTGCAACCTTCTCTCATTGTAGTAGTCCACATAACCCCGGAGACTGTCATAATGCCATATCTCGTTGGACTCTTAAATAAGAGTCCCCTCGTCCTCAATCATTCCATGGAAGCGCTCCAGTTTGCCATTTGTCTGCGGGTGGTATGGTCTGGAATTGATTAGTATGATGTCTTGATTCAGCAGTTCTTCCTCGAATAGTGTGGGTTTCCAGTTATTTTTGCCCTTTTATTGTCCTACGAAACACGCGCCGTTATCCGAGATGCAGGGGCGCCGAATCGTTTCATTGCCAGTCTCAGTAATAGAGTGGCGTTCTCTGAGGTCGCATGCTCAAATAGTGCCGCCCCGACGATTTACCTAGATGCATCATCTATGAGATTCAGTCCCCCCTGAAGCGCTCATCTTTTCATGACATGCCAGTGCCACATTGCATTGGAATATTTACGCTCATAGCGTACCCACTCTGACTTGTGATGATCCTGTCGTGCCGTTCTTTTTCATTATGCGATATACTACGCGATATATTGTAATTCTGTCTAAGCCTCTTTGCAATACGTACTACTCCGGCGGGATCCTTGCTGTATGCTTCAGTTACCATTCGTATCTGGGTGGCGGTGATTGGTATCATGGGTCTGCCCATCTTTACTCGAGTCGTTCCCGTCCTCTGGTTCACAATCTTCGTACGTATCTTGTCTCAGGTCTTGAGCTATTTTGGTGGTGGCAACGCCTCTTGTCTTGATTCCTCTGTTATTCTCTTTACCATCTGGCTTGTGTAATCTGAACTACTGTACGCCGGATCCTAAGCGAACTTACTTTTCGTACTATTGATGATGGCTCTGCCGTTGAATCGAATATAAGTGGCCTCCCTTCTGTGGTTATAGCATGGCCGAGGAAGTGAAACTAACACAGCTGAAACCATACACAATGATAGAGGGACCCATGTGGACCGGACCGGTAACTTTCCGCATGATGGGACATGATTCGACGTCCATTTTCATAGAAAAAGATGGTGTCTTAAAGGAGATTCACATAGAAGAAACCGGACACGGCATAAAGTTGGCTAAACAAAAACAAGGTGAGCCGTGGAAGGCGTTCTTGGCGGTAGAAAGGCTTCGTCATAAACATGCAATGAATATCGACACCGAGGGGTCGGCTGATCAGCTACCGCATCAGCTCAAGACCATATACCAGGTGTCTGGGGAATCGGGTAGAATAAGATACATGATAGCTGATGAGCCCGGCGGTGGAAAAACCATCGTTGCCAGCAGAATAATCCAGGAATTACTCATACAGAAGCAGGTGCGGCGGGTATTAGTAGTTGTTCCCGCGCTGCTAAAGTACCAGTGGAAGGAGGAATTAAAGAAGTTCGTGAATATAGATAGCCGCGTCATAGAGAGTGGTACACAAGGATACACCAACCCGTGGCTGTCAAATGATGTACCTGTACTAATAACATCCATGGATTATGCCAAAACAGAAAGGCAGAAACAATTACTGGAACAGGTCGAGTTCGATTTGGTGGTTATAGATGAGGCACATAACCTCAATGCCACCACCAAGAAAGCTACAGAACGATATCATCTAGCCGAGCTACTAGGCCGGATAACACGTCACATGATATTCCTGACGGCAACGCCACACCGGGGCAAACCGGATAACTTTAGGCTATTACTGAAATTATTGGAGCCGGATTTATTTAGTAACAAAAAAATGACCGCGGAGGATGTTTTCAATACCAAAGATCGGCTGTTCATACGACACTCAAAGGATGAGATGGTTGACATGGACAACAACAAGCTATTCCGCGATAGAAGTGTTAGAACAATCAAGTACAACATGTCATCAATAGAGCAGAGGCTATATGAGACTGTTACAGATTATGTGAGTCGTCAGTATAACTTACAAATGGGCCGTGATGCCAACCAGATAGCCACATTTGCTGTTCTAATAATACAGAAACGGATGGCTTCCAGCACACACGCCCTCCTGGAATCGCTCAAGAACCGGCGGAAAAAGCTTGGTGATAAATTGGAAAAATGGGATGGACCGATGAAAAATCACAGTATTGATGACATTGATGATATGGACGAGGATGATTTAGACGACGTGGAAGAAAAAGCCGCCGGGTACACATCTGCACTCTCTTATGATGAGTTGGAGGCCGAGTTGAATGAACTTGATGGATTAATAGAGTTAGCCAAGGAAGCAACTAGAAAGAAACCAGACACAAAATTGAAAAAACTAATCGAGGAAATACGCGGCATTGGTGATGATAAGTTACTGATATTCAGTGAGTATAAGGACACACTGGATTATCTAGAGAGAAAAATATCAGAGATTCGTCATAATGATGGAACCCCATATGAGATATGTCGCATAGATGGGACGATGAAGATGCGCGAGCGTGAGGACGCACAGAAGAAATTCCGCGGCACCGCACAGATAATGTTAGCAACAGATGCCGCGCGCGAAGGTATCAACCTACAATTCTGTCATAGAATGATAAATTATGACCTGCCATGGACACCCATATCATTAGAGCAGCGCATGGGCAGGTTGCATAGATACGGTCAGGAACATGATGTGGTAATATCAAATTTGGTGGCGGATGGAACGCGAGAGGGACACGTGATGGAGACATTATTTGAAAAGATACACGAAATTGAACAACAATATCCTACATTCAACGTCATGGGACAAGTCTTGGCCGGGGGTGACTTGAAGGGATTAATGACAGATGCCATACAGAGTGGCCCCACACAAGACATAGGCGATAAGGTGGATAAGGCCGCAGAACGTGCCAAGGAAGTTGATGAAATGCTAGGCCGTACACCAATAGACGTTGAGGATGTCAAGAATAGGATGAACATGATCAAGGAACAACGCACCGATGGGAAATACCTAATTAACATGGTCGAGGAATTATTCCGCAGCCTGGGCGGCTCAATACGTCAGGTTGGCGAACATACAAAGATGGATGTGCCGGAAGCTATACGGTACGGCCCATTTACCAAGAGGTATATGCGATTTAAATCTACACCCATTACGTTGCTGGCGCGTAGTGGCAAAATATACGACCACATAGAAGAGTGGATTGCAAAGCACTGCTCCGGTGACCTAAAGAATGGTTCTGTGTTCCGGGATCCCGGCGGCTTTGACGGATATATCATATTCCATACAATACCAATCTGTGACAAGAGTATGAGAAAAGTGGCTAGCCTGTTCACGGCACATAAATACGCGGACGGGGTTACGGTAGTGGCTCCATACGTACTACACGGTTTGAAATATGAGAGTGAGGATGTAGGTACAGCGCCACATGACATACAGAAAGCAGTCAGGGAGATGGGACGCGCCGAGACGGACAAAATGATCATGGAGCGGAAGAAGATATGGGATCATCGCACCAAAGCCGCCAAAGAGCGTATGCAGAATGAGATAAAAGAGATACAGAAAGAGATGAGTAGTACCGGATTTGGTTCCGAATGGAATGAGTTGGCTGCAAGACGGGATAATCTAAAGCGGAGAATAAAGGAGGTGGAAGATGAGCGAGAGAATGCGGTTACACTTACACCATACGAGCCCACAATGGAGGGGTGGGTCAGGGTGATACCTGACGGAAAACATAATGGTAGTAATACAGAGAAGATTGGCATAGATACAAGTATGAAACATGAGCGAGATGAGGGATTTGTTGTACAGGATGTACAAGGTGAGTATGGTCGTGGATATGACTTGATATCTGAAAATAAAGACGGATGGCGGCGCGAGATAGAGGTAAAGGCATTATGTAATAGTGCCGCTGTCCATTTCACACCTGCAGAGAAGTTACATCTGAAAAATGAAAACGCGGTGGTACACGTGATAAGTAATGCCGGACAATCTGATCAGAGACTCGATATCATTTACAACACAAAAGATATAGTAACAAAAGAGGAAACTGTGCATGTAATGTCTCGCTCCGAGATACATAAACTATCCAGTACAGGGTGAACAGGCACCCCCCGATCTGTTTATAATTATATCAAATGCCCATAGGAAGGGCACCAAAAAAAAGGTGTGAGTTCACCTGTCTAAATTTACGCATAACCGATCGCGACAGTTAAAGAACCGGTTCTTTTGTGCATAAGATTCCGGAAGACGTGAACTCATACAAAACATCTACAATCAAAACTGAAGTAGTCAGGAATGGTAAGTGTATGGTCATCCAAAATTACATACTTGATTCTACCTATATAATTCCCCAACAAGTCCATATTTCTCACATGCAATCCTCATATATGCCACAAACTTTCAGGGCACACTATCGTTGCGCTCTGTTCTGTACAGATTGAGTTGTAGGTTAACTCATACCATCTGGTCATACGCGAGACTTCAAGAACACCCGACCCAACGATTTTGAGAAATGCGCGGAGACAGACAGCCCATCATAACTATAGTCACACTGCTTAGCGACACACCACCACTATCTCCTTGCCTTATATGGTAACATGGATATCTCTTTTATTATCTTGCCTGACTCCACCCCCACATACACCATCCGCTCCACCAGCGCAATAACATCATCCTGTGTCATGCGGGTACAAGGATCATCAATAACCAGGGCTTTCTTGTTTACTTTTACACGATACTGATCAACAGCCCACTCCAGTGGTGTCCGGCCTCCAATACTATATGTTATCTCCGGTATGCCCTTAACTACCACATTCCCGTTTATCATTAACCTGTCCTGTGGGGATTTACGACTCCAGTATGAGCCGGAAAGCGACATTTCCGTGAAAGAGTCAAACGGTCCAACCCACTCCAGGCTGTACCGGGGACCGGTCTCATAATTCAGGTGCAAGTCCACAAGACGCTTGCCATATTGGGCTATCATGTCGAAGTTCGGGGCCATGGGAATTCTGGGTAAATTACTCAAAAGGGAGTCCTTGAATCTCTTACGGTAACCCTCATGATGCAATAAACCATAGACGTAATGGAATATGTCAAGTTTGGTAATGGTATCATCATTATAATGTCCCCGGTATCGCGCCAGCGTAGAGTCCAGTATATTCTCGGTACCGGCGCCATCAGTATAATATGGAAAACAGTGCACATTACTCAGGACATTACTGTCCGGCGTTGTATCTGTCACAAGTACAGAGAGTCTTGTCTTTTGCGTCACCATAATGACGAGATTCTCCCGGCCACTACCAAAAATATTACAGCGTAACTGCCCCAAAGGCGTACGGTCCAAATCATCGCCCCGGGGAAAGAGTGAGGGAATTTCATGTGGCTTATTTATGAATATGTCAGTATCAAAGTACACGTATCTCTTGAAGAATGGGCGGTACAGTGCACGCCTTATCAGACTCCTGTCAAGTTCCGGATCAATATACGACTGATCCAGTCTGTCCAACACATACGGCGGCCGGGAGCCATAACGACTAACTCCCGGAAGCAGCGGGTTTATACAGTAACTTATGTATGATGCCATATTTATTACAAGCTCACTCTTGGATGAATTGTACAGCCACAAATCCCGTTGGGCATACAGCCCCAAAGAGTGCAGTCGGAATACGGAATTACCCACTGCACGGGTCCTCTTTTTACTCATGGGCATGTAACTCTCAAACTCACGATCACTCTTGTCCTGCTTGACTATCTTCCAGCGTTGTATCTTGTCTACGGATTTTGTTTCCTTAAATTCATCCATACCCATCTCCTTGTAACGAACAGCACGGGTAGCCTTGTCATAATTCTTGACCAGAATGGTAATGAACATATCACCGGGTATCTTTACGCACCAGACGTTGGTAAATTTCTTGTGTAATAGTTTCTGGGCAACCCCGGCATCAATAAAACTGGCATCGGTCACCACCGCAATAATCCCCGTGTACTCTATACTGTCTGATGCCCAGCGCAAGGCCCGTATATATGCAGCCTCGGACTTTTTCCCGGAATGCCCCGTTCCGGAATGGAACAGGCTGCCCATTATTACCAGCTGATCCGGAGGTGCCAGCGATTCAATTTTTTCATATGGACTGAGAGTGGCTATCGATGATGCAGGCTGCCTATACCTTGGCGGTATGGGCGAGTCCATGGCAAGAGTGTCCGCATATCCCATGCCGCCAAAGGGCACGTACACGCCACCATTCCTGTTCTGGTATACGGTCTCGATATTTGCCCGGCTCACACAGTATGCAAGCAGATCAGACTGATTGGCATACAGATTATGTCCGTACATGTTAGTCGCGCCATAGTTCATGTACCGGGACTCGATTAGTCGCGCCATAAAGGAGCCCGTTACGGCAAAGGGCTCCAGCACTTTTACATATGGATGGTTGAGCGCGACCTCGAACTGCCGTTTCAGGATATGGTTCACAGAATTTATGATAAACTCAATCACGGGAACGGGGACATTCACTATACCGCACGTTTCACCAAGAAAATTCCCGCACATCTTTTGTATGTACGACTGCCTTGCGGACCCGGTTGGTTTGGTCTCCCGGGATGCCTTCCCGGAGAAATTTCCCCCCAAACCCAGGACAACCATCATCCTTGCAAATTCACGCATGAGGGGATTATCCGGCGATACATAACCGGAGAATAACGAGTCAAGAACCGGCGAGAGGGCGGCATATTGCGAGACGGCACGCACTGCCGCATCCTGTGTTACCGGGTAGCTGACTAAATCCTCCACCTCCCCGCGGAACCGCTCCATTTCGGATTTGACGTGCTCATCATGAGTCATTCGGTCCCTCAAATTAGTCTCCATTCGGATAGCAGCCGCACTCAGTACCTGATCATTAATGTCACCCACCTTCTCCACAAGCTTTGACTTTATGCCGGTGAACATGCCACCCACCATTCCGGAGTCTTCCACTCCCAGAATGGACGTACTTATTCGGGAAGCGGAACTCGTATTGCCGTTACTGGAATTCAGCATCACTTCGTGAGCCAGGCTCTCATCATGCGATCGCAGTGCATTTAGTACCTGCCACACTACCTTGAAGGTCTTGTTATCATTCAGTGCCTCGTGGAATTTCACGCCGGCAGGCAGGGCAACAGGCAGTATCACATAACCGTACTGCTTTCCCGGCGACTTTCTCATTACGCGGCCCACCGACTGAATTACATCAACCCAGGACTTGCGGGGGTTCAGAAATATGACACCATCCAGTGCCGGAACGTCCACCCCCTCTGAGAGACACCTGGCGTTGGAGATTATCCTGCACGTATCATCCCTGTCATTATCATCCAGCCACTGGAGACGGTCACGCCTTTTCATGGCGCCGGTCTTGCCGTCCACATGACTTACCTGCACACTATTTCCGGTACTAAGCTTCGCCATACTCTCATATTGCTCCACTATTCTTGCCATGCTGCGGTCCCGCCCCTCATGATCACTCATGGCTCCCGCAAACATCATGGAGCGATCTATTCTATTGGTAAAGGCTATCACTTTTTTCAGCAATCGCGGCTTGTTCTCATCATCATCAGGATAATTCAGGCCGTGCCAGACCGCCGACAACAGTGTCCGCTCATCCAGCGGTACTGTTACATCATCAGAGCCGGTTGTATCCACTTGTGGAACCACTGCTATCTTTACGCGAAAATCCGCCAGTATTCCCCGACTCACGGCATCTGTAAAGCCTAGATGATAAAACTGGGGCCCAAACTTTGACTCATCATCCATGGAATACACCATACTGTCCGTTTTGACCTTGACTGTATCGCTGTACATACTGGGGGTAGCCGTCATATAGAGCCGCTTTCGGCCGGAAATGTTCCTGTCCTCGTGTATCATTGTAAAGGATGACTTGTCCTCCACGCCGGTGGTGCGGTGCGCCTCATCGGCCAAAATGATATCAAACTTTCGCTTCCCCATGGCGTCTTTCACCACATCCAATGAGTGGTACGTGGAGAATACCACCGTCATGGCCTGCCTTGGCCGCCTTTTCAGGGACTCTTGCAGTATTGAATAATCGGTAGTAACCTCTGACTCCAGTTCTGTAATGGATGAATCCTCACTTAGGGACTGATCCGAGCATACGGCGATATAGTTGTGCTGCATATCGGCATTATCTGACCATGCACGCATGCTCTGCTGCACCAGTGATATGGACGGGACCGCATACAGGATTAGGCTTCCGGGACCGGCGTATCTCTCCGCTATACGCAATGCCGTAATGGTCTTTCCCGTACCGCACGCCATGATTAACTTGCCCCGATCATTTTTCTTGAACCCCTCAAGGACACCACTTATCGCGTCCTGCTGGTGCGGCCACAACTCCTTGGGCTCTTTTCTTTTTATCTCCGGGTAAGCGCTCCAGTCTATACCGGAGTAGCGGAACTTGTCCGTATCCAGTACGGAGCACCCGCTATATTTTATCAGATTCTCCGTGTCGCCAGTCAGAGGGTCGCCCGTGTACACCAGAATAGTATTAGTTATTTTCAGGGAGGCGGCCATGGCAAGAAACTCCTCCACCGATTTTATGTCCAGCGTTGACATAGTCTCATAGCACCTGCACAGAATGGCGCATAACTGCCCGTCGTGCTGCCGGGCTATCATGTCTATTTTAGCATCATTACCGTCCCGGCCTGGCCACTCACTCCATGACCATACATTCTTGAACCGGTTATGATACATGGAATCAGTAGCCAGAAAGTCCCGGCTTAATTTCACCATTATCTTGCCAAGCTGCTCAACGTCGCCGGATTCGGCCCTGACATACTCCAGTACATCATCGAATGTATTCAACGGAAATGATGAATTTACCTCATTAAATAAAGTGTGGCTGTACCACATAACAGGATACAATGACCCGGGATGATTCCGCGCAGTCGTGAAATCTGCCACCCATAATCGTTTGAAGACACATTACCACTATCCCCCATAAGGCAGCATGGATATCTCTTTTATTATTCTGTCCGACTCCACCATCCTCTCTATCAGCGCAATGACGTCTTTCCGTTTCATGTCAACCCCGTAATGGCGATAGAAGTGCCCACCTGATCTCTCTATCAGCGCAATGACGTCTTTCCGTTTCATGTGGGCACACGGATCATCAACAACCATGGCTTGTTCACTTTTACCTGATACTGATAAACAGCCCACTGTAGCGGTGTCCAGCCTCCAATGTTGTATTTTATCTTCGGGATTCCCTTAACGACCACATGCCCGTTTATCTTCAACTTGTCCTGTGAATATTTACGACTATGAACCCGAAAACGACATTCCCGTAAAAAAGTTAAACTTCCCAACCCACTCCAGGCCGTACCGGGGACCACTCTCATAATTCAAGTGTAAATCAGCAAGACGCTTGCCATAATGTGATATCATCTCAAAGTCCGGGCCATGGGAATTCTGGGCAGATTACTCAAAAGAGAGTCCGCAAATCTCTTACGGTAACCCTCATGATGCAGTAACCCATAGACGTAATAGAATATGTCCAGTTTCATAATGGAGTCATCATTATAATGCTCCCTGTACTGCCCCAGTGTGTCCCGTATATTCTCGGTACCGGCGCCATCAGTATGGAAAGCAGTGCCCATCATTCAGGACATTGCTGTCCGGTGTTGTATCGGTCATCAAAACTGAAAACGGTACATTCTTCGTCACCATAATGACAAGATTCTCCCGGCCACCCGGGGATGCCCATTCGTTACATCTCCCCGTGGAAAGAGTGAGGGAATTTCATGTGACCTATTTATGAATATGCCAGTATCAAAGTACACGTATCTCTTGAAGAATGGGCGGTACAGTGCCCTTCTTATCAGGCGCTCATCAAATTCCGTATAATCATACGACTTATACATCCTCTCCAATATGTATGAGGGTTGCGGACCAAAGCGGCTCCTGCCAGGAGGCAAACCCGGACCCCGGTATTTACAATACTCCATGTATAACGCCACATTTTTCGCAAGCTCATCCCTGGACGAGTTATACGTATGAGTTCACGTCTTCCGGAATCTTGTGCACAAAAGAACCGGTTCTTTAACTGTCGCGATCAGTTATGCGTAAATTTAGACAGGTGAACTCACACGCACAGGATGGCTTACAACTGCCCGTCATGCTGCCGGGCTACCATGTCTATTCCCGTATCATGCACGTCCCGTTCTGGCCAGTCACTCCATGACCATACATTCTTGAACCGGTTATGATACATGGAGTCGGTGGCCAGAAAGCCCTTAGCCTCTCCATTTTCTCGCCAAGCTGGTGTATGTCACCGGATTCTGCCCCAATACGCTCTAGTACATCATCTAAGGTCTTCAACGGGAATGATGGATTTACCTAATCAAATAAAGTGTAGTGACGCCCTGGCCCATAACGGGATACGGTATCGCCGGACATATGAGTCCGCGCATATAGCGGCGATCATAAGTTTTTGACTATGATCTTCATGGTACCTTGTTGTGGAGCGCAACACTCCCCTTGCCATTTGACAGTGTAGCGACCACCATAAGTCTTTGGGCGACTAATTTGATTAAAATATCACAATTATCACAGGCTTATTTGCGCGCCCCCAGGGGGCGGTTAATTTGGTATGTCGGTATGGTATTGTGCGCAACTAAATATGGTACTCTAAAGCAAGCTAAAAGTTAAAAATCTTGATCTTATATACTAGTGTAATTGATCGCGTCCAACAAATCAATAGTACGAAAAGTAAGTCCGCTTAGGATCCGGCGTACAGTAGTTCCGATTGCACAAGCCAGATGGTAAAGAGAATACAGAGGAATCAAGAGAATCGCGAAGCGATTCAGCAAGACAAAAGAGGCGTTGCCACAACCAAAATAGCTCAAGACCTGAGACGAGACACGTACGAAGATTGTGAATTAGAGGACGGGAACGACTCAAGATGGGCAGGTCCATGATGCCAATCACCGCCACCCAGATACTAATGGTAACTGAAGCATATCACAAGGATCCCGCCGTAGTACGTATTGCAAAGAGAATTAGACATAATACATATCACGCAGTATATCGCATAATGAAAAAGAACGGTACGGCAGGATCATCACATGTAAAGTCAGAGTGGGTACGCTATGAGCGTAAATATTCCAATGCAATGTGGCACTGGCATGTCATGAAAAGATGAGCGCTTCAGGGGACTGAATCTCATAGATGATGCATCCAGGTGCATAGTCGGAGCTGCACTATTTGAGCATGCGACCTCAGAGAACGCCACTCTATTACTGAGACTGGCGATAAAGAGATTCGGCGCCCCTGCATCTTGGATAACGGCGCGTGTTTCGTAGGACAATAAAAGGGCAAGAAAAGCTGGAAACCCACACTATTCTAGGAAGAACTGCTGGATCAAGACATCATACTAATCAATTCCAGACCATACTACCCGCAGACAAATGGCAAACTGGAGCGCTTCCATAGAACGATTGAGGACTAGGGGACTCTTATTTAAGAGTCCAACGAGATATGGCATTATGACAGTCTCCGGGATTATGTAGACTACTACAATGAGAGAAGGTTGCACTTCTCACTGGATATAGATAACGGCGAAACACCACTCCAGGAATAAAAAGGCGACCCAGACAATTAGAGCAAATGATACAAAATGGTATGAGTTCACCTGTGTCTAAATTTACGCACAACTGATCGCGACAGTTAATGTGATTTGTGCACAAGATTCCGGAAGACGTGAACTCATACACAAAATGGGTGGAGCGGGATGCCAATGACTAGCGGACCGACTTTTCATACATTACATATTCCAGACCGGCACTTCACGTGTTGTTGAATCTGAGGGGACGGGACATGTGCTAGCCTTACTGTATGTTTTTCTTCCTGCTTGTTAGGACTGGAACCATTCCCAGGAATAGTCCCCTTGTTAGGACTGGAACCATTCCCAGGAATAGTCCCCTTGTACTGGAAAATGGGCATTAAGCCGGGTTTACCATTCTGAAAGGGCACCACCCGTTGGCGTCTGCTTATAACGTGAACACATAAAGTCCGAGAAACGGACGAATATAAAAAGTAAAAAATATCACTCTGTGATAGTATCTGTGACACCAATGTAGCTTTCCCCGGTGGGGACCCAATGGCCATTATCAGTCTTGTATACTATGTAATTACCAAGTGCCAAGTCTCCATACTCATTTAAGGTGCCGGATCCGTCACTCTTCATTGTAGCTGCGACATCAAAGATTACTTCTTTTATATCGTCTACCTCGGCGCTTTGGGCCTCTATAATTGAGAGTCCTGCCAACCATACGGCATCATACGATGCGTATACAAATGTAGATGGCTCAGTAGCACCTGTTGCATGGGTCAAATGCAGCTTTAGTCTGTAATCATTTCTTGAGACATCTGGTAGATAGCCTGTCAGTTCTACTTTATCTACAAATTCACTTACTATAGGGTCATTAATATCCGGATTTGTAACAAAGCCTTCTGCGGTATACCACTGTACTGAACTTAGTATTTCATAGTTTGATGCAGACTGCATGATTGATATGGTATTATCGAATTCTACAATGACTACAGCCACCTTGTCTTGTCCATATTCATCTGCTGCCTTTTGTACTTCACTAGCCAGGGCGGATACTTCTACAGAGAATTCTTTTTGTTCCGGACTGAGTCTAATTCCTTCCAGACTATTCAACCCACGGTCATGGAAGCTATTCCTTGTTTCTTCTACTAGTGCATCACCATATGTGTCTCCGCGCCATATTGGTACGAATATTTCATACCCATTTGCCTCCATGATTTTAGCAATTCCCTTACCTTGGATTTTATCATCTTGGACTGTTCGGAATATGTTGTCATCGGCGATTGCCAATGCTGGACTAGTTGAACAGCAACTTATGACTAGCATGTTATTTGTATCAGCATATGGTTTTATCTGAGAGACAGCTCCGCTACTTGGCGGCCCTATCACTATGTCAATACCTTTTGCGTTTATAGCTTGTATTTTTTCAAAGCTTATGGCTGGATTATTACCATTGTCTTCTCTAGTGAGAACAAAGTGCCATGACTCCCCGATTACCTCCAGATAGTGATTAAAGTCCTCAACTGCCAATGCAGCAGCGGCATCAATCTGACCACCAGTGGCAGACCAGTCTCCTGTTAGTGGGTATAAGGTGGCAATGCCTACCTCGCCCTCTACCATCATCATGGAATCTTCCATCATGGAATCTTCCATCATGGAATCTTCCATCATGGAATCTTCTTGAGCAAATGCGCTTGGTATTATGAAGCTCGCCATTATGACGAGCATTATTGTTGTTTTCATTTTATGTTATAATATGATTATAATATAAATGTCATGTCATGGAATTATACGATAGTCATAAATAGTATGGAGTAATCAACGGCCATCTGACACTCATATTTAATCGCTTTATGATGGTTTTACTATTCTCTACATTCCAGAAGCCTGGTATGGGTTCACGTGATTAGAAACAGTCTGGTAGAATAGACCTTATGCGCATGGTTGACATCAGGTCGCTCCAAATTGGGGTGGAATGATACCAAGCGTGTGTTACAACCTGATTTTGCTTGAGCGACCTATATGGATTCATTGAACTGGAATAGTAGTCCCCTTGTTTGTGCAGCCCGGATACTACAATCCGGAATTCATCACGACTGCCATTTAGCATGCGGATGACATGCTCGATTAATATGCGCGGATATATTTCCTCGTGAGTGATTCTCCGCCTTTGCTCCGGTTAACATTCCATGGTATCTTGTAACTGCTAGGCGTGGTTGATTTATCCCCACCTGCCGCCAAGGAGAATCGTGTGTTTTCAATCTTGTTTGCTCCCTGATTTCTCTCGGGACGCTGAACATGTATTCTTCAGCCTGGAACATACTGACTTGATCGATATTACACTGATATCTGCTGTTGGATCATACCCCGCCTTGTAAACTGCATTTGAGTATCACTACCAGCAGCTCCTGTTTTGTATTGCAGCGGCAGAAGAGATGCCGAATGGTAACGTGTCCACGATCATTTGTAAGATCTAGGAATGCGACACCCCAGAGATTCTACATATTCCTTGAATCTGGCCAATATTCCGGAGAGCATCTGATCAGCGAATCCGTGCATTCTATGATATTCACTTCAAGTTTGGCGTGCAGACTTTAATCTCGGTGTGTAGCCGGATGTGAGTTCTTGTATGAGTTCACGTGTTTAGATTGGCGTAATGCATTCTACGTATGAGTTCACGTCTTCGGAATCTTATGCACAAAAGAACCGGTTCTTTAACTGTCGCGATCAGTTATAGAATGACCCGTTCCATTTAGACACAGGTGAACTCATACCATTCTACTACAGAAAGGCCCGGTGTGGACTTTAACTGGCCGGGAATCATTCCCGGAACACATCCAAGAATGATTCAATCCCCTCAGTAATTTGCGCGGACGACCCACAACGATTCAGGGATGATCCGGGCGTCCTGATAGCGCCCAGGTGCTGATACACGCCATTCTGTGACTCATTCCATGGTAGCCGTCCATATGAACTACTTACATCATCCAAATCTAGCCACTGTTCTCCGCTATTCCACATGTACCATGAATTGTTCCCAGGCATAATTGGCCCTGGAATGGTCGCCCCTTTATTTACCGCACCCAATTGGAATCATTCCCGCTCACTGCTACCGCACATTCTAGCTGGCATTAATTCCGTTATGTGTACTCTGTCGGGACAGGATATACGCCAGCCTTACTGTCTTTTGGCTATTGGGCGGCTAGAACAGTACCATAGCTATGCCGTCCCGTGGTTGGGCGGCTAGAACAATTTCGTGGCTATGCCACACTCTCATACAAGCCGGGTTGGCATCTGAACGCGTGAGACAACTTAAACTGAGAAAAAAATTAACTAGTGATGGTAAAGGTTACAGTGTTGGACATGGTATGAGTTCCTGAGGGTCCAGGGGTTCTCACAAATGCCGTATATGTGTCAGCATCTAGGTCATTGAGGGTATAGGAGTTAGGTGATACGCGTGCTGCTCCGCCTTCAATGACTCGATCTCCGTCCCCATCAAATACCGCCACGATATAGATAGTATCTGCCAAGTCGTTCCAGCTTAGAGTAACATCATTGCCACTTATGGTTCTACTTAGTACTAATGTCTGACTGTTATCAGGTGATGTCTGACTGTTATCAGGTGATGTCTGACTGTTATCAGGTGATGTCTGATCTTCACTGCTACTAGATGATGTAGTGAACTTTAGGGTTCCCAGAAGTCCAGTGGGATCACAGTATTTATACACATTTATGGTGTATGCAGTATCAGGTGTGAGGCCCGTAATTGTCAAGGGGTTTGATTCGAAATCCTCTATTTCAGCACCTAAAAACCCGGAGGAGGTTTCGAAGATACCGGCGGTTGTACAGGTTGCGTCTTGTGGATTATAGTCCTCTGAGGCGACCTCTATAGTTACAGAGGTGCTATTTTGAGTTTTGATTTGGGGTGGATCAATACCAGGATCACTTACGGTAAGTACAAATTCATCACGTATGATGTCGCTACCAGCAGTTGCTGTGACACGTAGAGTGTATTCTCCTGCTGCTGTTCTATCAGGCTCCAAAACGAGGTAACCATTTGATGTTCCTTCAGACCCAGGTAATGTCTTGTCGTTCAGGACCTCTACATTATATGTGATGGCTCTATCATTATAATCAGTTGCATTTAGCTTTATTTGACGTGATGTACCCTCGTCCATGGTAATGTCTGGTATAGTATTAGTGAATCTGAGGGGGTTAGTATTGACATTGAAGGTTGCTAAACTTAGCGCTTTGCATTCGTTGACCACACTGATGGTGTAATCAGTATTAGGTAAGAGGTTTGTGATTGTCATGTTACCATGAATAGTCAGAGATTCGGTCCAAATAAGCTTCCATGGGGAAGATTCAAAGACATCAGCTACTACACAAAGAGGTGAGTCTTTATCATTTGTTGGTTCAGTTCCAGGTACTTCGATAGTTATAGAATTTGCCGTTCTTTTTGAGATTATAGGTGGATCTATATTGTCGTCATTTACGGTAAGTACAAAGTCCTCATGTATGGTGTCGCTACCAATAGTTGCTGTGACACGCAGTGAATATTGTCCACTATCGGTTCTGGCAGGAAGCAAAACAATGTGGTCTGTAATTGCACCGTCAGAAGATATGGGAGCTATGAATACAAAACTGGGTGCAGCCGTGCCGTCCTGTTTGGTTATTGCATATGTGACAGAATCACTCGCAGGGGTTACACTGAGTGGTATGGTTTTCTTCTCGGTCTCATCCATGGTAATGTCTGGTATAGTATTAATGGAACTAGAGGGAGCGACTTTTGTCTTAAACTGTACAATGTTGGACTTGACAAAGCCGTCTCCAATGGTTCTGACAAATACCCTATAGTCGGTGTCAGGAGTCAGTCCGGTAATATCATGTGTGGTTCCGGTAACGCGTGTTGCCCCAAGTCTATTTCCATCTCCATCACGTAACGCCACGACATAATCGTTATGGTTTGAGTACTGATTCCATGTAACGGTGGCACCAGTGGAGGTGGTGCTAGATACAGATATGGTGATAGACTCGCTTGCTTGAGCAAACGCAAGATCAGTGGCCGGTACTAATACTAGTAAAAGTGCAAGGAGGAGACCCCCCCCCCCGATTAAAGCTTTAAGTACGATATTGCTACGGTTCGTAGATTGTAACATTTTGATAAAATATGGTCTACAGTAATATAACTATTGTCATTACATTAGTTTGTTTCAATAGTACGAAAAGTAAGTCCGCTTAGGATCCGGCGTACAGTAGTTCAGATTGCACAAGCCACGAAATGATATGGTAGAGAGAATAACAGAGGAATCAAGACAAAAGAGGTGTTGCCACAACCAACATAGCTCAAGACCTGAAACAAGGCACGTACGAAGATTGTGAACCAGAGAACGGGAACGACTCGAGTAAAGATGGACAGGTCATGATACCAATCACCGCTACCCAGATACGAATGGTAACTGAAGCATACAGCAAGGATCCCGCCGGAGTAGTACGTATTGCAAAGAGGCTTAGAGTATGAGTTCACGTCTTCCGGAATCTTGTGCACAAATCACATTAACTGTCGCGATCAGTTGTGCGTAAATTTAGACACAGGTGAACTCATACGGCTTAGACATAATACATATCGCGCAGTATATCGCATAATGAAAAAGAACGGTACGACAGGCTCATCACCTGCAAAGTCAGAGTGGGTACGCTATGAGCGTAAATATTCCAATGCAATGTGGCACTGGCATGTCATGAAAAGATGAGCGCTTCAGGGGACTGAATCTCATAGATGATGCATCCAGGTGCATAGTCGGAGCGGCACTATTTGAGCATGTAACCTCAGAGAACGCCGTTCTATTACTGAGACTGGCAATGAAACGATTCGGCGCCCCTGCATCTTGGATAACGGCGCGTGTTTCGTAGGACAATAAAAGGGCAAAAAGAACTGGAAGCCCACTATTCTAGGAAGAACTGCTGAATCAAGACATCATACTAATCAATTCCAGACCATACCACCCGCAGACAAATGGCAAACTGGAGCGCTTCCATGGAATGATTGAGGATAAGATATGGCATTATGACAGTATGAGTTCACCTATGTCTAAATTTACGCACAACTGATCGCGACAGTTAATGTGATTTGTGCATAAGATTCCAGAAGACGTGAACTCATACTTATGACAGTCTCCGGGATTATGTGGACTACTACAATGAGAGAAGATTGCACTTCTCACTGGATAGATAACGGCGAGACACCACTCCAGGAATAAAAAGGCGACCAGACAATTAGGGCAAATGATGCAAAATGGATGGAGCGGGATGCCAATGACTAGCGGACCGACTTTTCATACATTACACCGGTTATGCAGTACGCCAATATTTAAATACTAGATGAAGGTAGTTAAGGTACGATTCCACCTAGTTATTGGCTAGAGAGGTTGCAGCAACTCCCAAGGAATCGTCTTTCATTTTGCTTCCCTTTATTCAACCATGACATGAAATGCCTGGCGCCATTAAGGGTGCCACGTATAAGAGTGAATCACTCCCAATAATGACACTATGTTCTCCAACAAGTAACTTAACTATATAATTCCCAAATTAGTCGCCCAAAGACTTATGGTGGCCGCTATACGCCATAGACTTATAGAACACACTATATGTCTCGTCAAGCGCTGAAAACAGGAGAATAACATGCTGTTCACGTTTATTGATAGTAGAATCCGGTGACACAAGAATACAGCTAAGCGCGCAATACGAAAACGAATAGACAAGCGCAAGATATCCGGTGACAGTAAGTTACTTCAGAGTGTACAGGACGTGCATGATTAGGGGCAGGGATTTCTACCATCACATCAGAGGGTATTTGATGACTTACACTTCAAAAATCTAAACAGAAACCAAGATTGTGCTAATCATCGCCATCCATCTTGCGTAAATTGAGATATAGGTGAACACATGTCAAGCATGGTCGAGAGAAGGATTCAGAAAATGACCCATATACCAGATCCAGAGATTGTGGTGTTCGCATACTAATTAAGGCGCCTTACACAACAATAGCAATGACAGGATTCGTGGAAGAGTGCTGTATACAGGTGATGGAAGGTACACCCATATCTCAGGATGATGCAAGACTGCTCTTTGAATCTGATATAACAGAGCTGGCTACAGCTGCCAACCACATAACCAGACATACACGGGGAGACATTATAGAGATAGAGCAGCTCTACAACATAAAGAAGAACGGGTGCAGTGAGGACTGTACGTTCTGTAGCCAGTCAGCCTTCTTTGATACAGAAACGGATTCTTATCAGCTGCCCCCTGCTGATGAAATAGTGCAGGGAGCACTGCGTGCCAAGAGTCAGGGCGCCACATCATACTGTTTGGTGGCCGCCTGGCGGGAACCATCAGATAGAGACTTTGAGAAGGTGTGCGATATCATACTCAAGATACAGGCTGCCACAGACATTGGAATAGAGTGCAGTCTGGGATTCCTGAGTATGGAGCAGGCCAAAACCCTGAAACGGCTGGGGGTAAAACGTTACAATCACAATCTTGAGACGGCGCCCTCAAAATTTGCACAGATTTGCACGACACATACATTCCAAGACAGGCTGGACACACTACACAAAGCCAGGACCGCGGGCCTCGAGTTGTGTACAGGAGGCATTATAGGAATAGGGGAAACCAAGTCTCAGCGGCTGGAGCTTATTCTCGAGATAGCCAAGCTGCATCCAGAGGAGGTGACCATAAACATGCTGGTCCCCATACCAGGCACACCATTAGAGCTTCAAACGCCCCTGCCACCTCACGAGATAGGAAGGGTCTTTGCTGTAATGAGATTCCTGCTACCCCAATCCACAATCAAGATATCAGGAGGCAGAGAGACGGCCACTCCAGACGGAGGCGAGTCCCTGCTGAGGAGTGGAGCTGACGGGATAATAACTAATGGTTACCTGACCATACCGGGTAACACTCCCACCCAGGACGCGACCATGATACGGCGCATGGGCCTTGAGGCGTAGCATACCCCATATAACGCGTCATTTGGAACGTATTAGATCCCAGGGTCTGTACCGGAACATGCAGTATAGTCGCGTTACGGGTTCTCGTATTATCATAGGAGACAACAGTATGATAAACATGGGATCAAATGATTACCTGTCCATACCTAGTCGCGCCATTCCAGGTAGTCACACCTCCAGTTCCCGACTGATAGCGGGCAATGATGAGGCATATAGTCAAACCGAAGAGTTGCTGGCCGGGAATAGAGGTCACCAGGCAGCCCTGATATACCCCACCGGATACATGGCCATCTCCGGGTGCATACCGGTTCTTGCCATGCAAGGTCAGACCATACTCAGCGATGAACTGAATCATGCCAGCATAATAGAGGGCTGTCGCTTATCCGGAGCCAAGACCAGAATATACGCGCATAATGATATGCAGGACCTGGAATCCAAGCTTGCCCAGTCTGGCGAGGATTCTATAGTAATTACCGAGGGCATATTCAGTATGGACGGGGATCATGCCATGCTACAAGATACATGCAGAATTGCCGCAGACCACGGTGCCTTTGTTATTGTAGATGATGCCCACGGGGACTTTGTGGTAGGCGAAGGTCACGGAACTCCCCGCATGATGGGAGTGGAGAATGACACTTACTGCATCATGAGCAGCCTAAGCAAGGCGCTGGGCGCCTTTGGCGGCTATATTGCCGGAGACCAAGATGTGATAGAGATGTTAATCAACACATCCCGTCCCTTCATGTATACATCAGCATTACCCACAGGAATAGTGCAGGACATACTATACCGGTTACAGTATGATGCAGATATGCAAAGGCGCCGACTGGAGAGGAACGTGAATAGGCTAGCCACAGGACTAGAGCAGATGGGATTATGTCAGGGACCCCAGACCCACATAATACCGGTCATGGTAGGAGATGAGCGCAATGCCACGGCTATTTCAGACGAGCTTGCCCGGCGGGGAGTATATGCACGCGCCATTAGATACCCAACAGTGGCGCGGGGCTCTGCACGTATCAGGATATCTGTAACAGCTGCACTATCTGATGATGACATAGATTGCGTACTGGAAGCCTTTGATGGTGTCACATCGAGCATGCGTTCCTAGTCAAAACCGCCAAACATGGGAGACCCGGCAAAGAAGGCTAGAATGATCAGGCTACCTAACACCACACCTACCAAAACCATCCTCTTGTTCACAAGCGTTGCAAAGTACCGGATAATAAATAGTAAGTCAGGACGTTTCTGCGCAGGCAGGCATGGTGACACCTCATTCCACTCAATAATAGCCATGATGTGCATATCAAGGCAGATTTCTGGATTTATAATGTAGTTCAGATAGTCCTGTTTCATGACGGCAAGCAAGGAGGTAGAGGTACGGGGACACCTCATAGATTCCATGATTCTGGCAAAAGTCATGGACAGGGTAATGAATCACAAGGGCAGTTTTGAGTTCATAGACTTCAATGTAGGTACCAAGGTAAGTGACACCAGTTATGCGAAACTTCGCATCATCGGACATGATGAGGCCCATCTCAAGAGCATACTAGATGACATCCACAAGGAAGGCGCAGAAGATATCATGCCAGCTCCCATTATGCTCATGGAGGCTCCCGATGACATGGTTTTGCCGGTGGATTTCTACAGTACGACCAATAACAAGACGCTACTATTCCATGACGATACATGGATTACCGTTGAGAACCAGATGATGGACAAGTGTATCAGGGTAAGAGGTCATGAGGCCGCGTGTATAACCATACGGGAAGTCAGGAAGGGCGATATGATAGTGTGTGGCGAGATCGGCATACGGGTGGTACCACCACAACGACCCCGGGAAGAGGCCAACATATTCTCGTTCATGGGGAGTAGTAGCTCCAGCGAGAGGCCAACTCAGCATATAGCTAGGCGCGTCGCGGAGAACCTGCTTCGAACCAAGGAGAGGGGCGGCAAGGTCGTGATGGTTGGAGGGCCAGCCATAGTACACACTGGTGCTGCGCCATCAATAGCATCGCTCATACGCCGAGGTTACATAAACGGGGTTCTGGCAGGAAATGCCCTGGCAGTACACGACATAGAGAATGCCCTATTCGGCACATCCTTGGGGATGCATGTCAAGAATGCCACTCTGGCCAGCAAGGGATACAGGAACCACATGGATACTGTGAATGCGGTATTCACTTATGGCTCCATACGAAATATGGTAGAGTCGGGCAGACTTAGTAGAGGAATATTCTATGAGTGCATCAAGGCAGATATCCCATTCGTGTTGGCGGGCTCCATAAGAGATGACGGACCATTACCGGATGTCATTACCGATGTTGTGGAGGCCCAAAAAGAGTACAAAAAAATAGTAAAAGGCGCAGACATGGTTCTCATGATATCCACCATGCTGCACTCCATAGCCACGGGGAACATGTTACCGTCCAGTGTTGATATAGTGGCCATGGACATAAACCAGTCCACGGTGACCAAGCTTATTGACCGGGGTACATGGCAGGCACTGGGTATAGTTACTGATGTGGGTGCATTTCTGCCCCTAGTGGAGCAGATAGTGGTCAGTATGGAATCAGCATAATTTGGGGAGCAGTATAATCATGGGCACACCCAATGCCCACATTGCAGCATAATATCACGATGTGGCATCTATCTTGTCGCTGGTCTTTTGTGACTCTGTGACGCGATCAGCCCGGCCTTGGGGGTGCATATCCATCTCAATGATATCACCGCCTATGGTTTTTAGTCCGTCGGCCACTTTTCTACACATTTGTGGATCCGGATCTAGGCCAAGCGTGTTCAGTAGGTGTGCAGCCCCGCCCGCACCGGTGAGACCGCCAAATACCACACGGCGACGGTTACCCACCATCTCCGGCGGCATTATCTCATAAGCCTCTGGATTACGCAGTACTGCGGAAAGGTGTGTCCCCGCCTTGTGCCTGTACGCGGAGGAGCCCACTATAGGCTGGCTCTCCGGTGTTGGAATGCCAGTATACATTTCCAGATGCTCTGACAAGTCACACAGGTTCCTAAGCCTGAGTCGACGGGAGGACATGTATGAGCGGGCAATTACTACCGCGGCCTCGGCCAATGCGGGTATCCCATTTCTCTCCCCAATGCCGTTCACCGTTACGTGTATTTGGTCTGCCCCCACGGATACTCCCGCCAGTGAATTGGCCAGAGCCAAGCCCGTATCATTATGGGTATGTACATCCAGCCCACACCGTACCTCGCGCCTGATCATGGCTACAAACTGGGTCATCTGTTCCGGTACCATGCCGCCAACAGTGTCGGGCAGGCTAATCCTGTCCACTCCAGCATCATAGGCAGCGCGGGCCATCTTTATGGCAAAAGCTGGATCCGCCCTAGAACCATCCTCGAGTGTTAGTCGTATACTCATGCCGTATGACTTGGCACGCTCTATGGCATCAACTGCCCGCCTCTCGGCCTCTTCCCGGCTTATCCGCAGCTTGTCGCGCATGTGTATGTCAGATATTCCGATATATGCGGCGCACCATTTTGCTCCGCAATCTGCATGTATGTCAATGTCTCCAGGCAGTGCCCTGCCGTGGCTGACTACATCAGCTTGTAGCCCAAGGCCAAGAATGGTCTTGGTGGAAGACTTGTGGATTGGAGATATCACCGGCGATATCTCTATCTGATCCACCCCAAACGCGTCCAGTTCCCACGCAAGCTGGGCGCGCTGCTTCTCCGTGAAGGTCACGCCAGGGTGCTGCTCCCCCTCTCTTAGCGTACTATCCAACAGACGTATGGGCTCGCCCCGGCCGAAACTGGTTGTCAATATGGACGAATATTATAGGTGATTTAAAAAATCTTTACCCAACCATGTGGGTAATCATTTAAGTCGCCCTTGGGCAATCGTCCAAGATATACCGCCAGCATGTGTTGATCTTTAACGCGACTCAAACAATTACATCGGACATTATGCAAATAGGTCTGCAAGACAACAAAGCACAAAATCCACCACTATCTTGGACTTCCTGACCGATATGCATAATCTCCAATGTGTAGTTTCTCCAAATTGGGGCAGCATCTGCACTACAGATGTGCAGTAGGAGAAAATAGGTATGAGTTCACGTGTTTTGATCACATAATAAGATAGAATGCATCCCAGTTTTTTAATTATAATTGCATTCTGGCAGCAACCTCGTTCATTACAGAAAGGCCCTGAGCCCTCCATGTCTGAACACATATGGACATGCGGCGCATGGCCCTTTCACCACCCTTTATCTGACCACTAATCTTGTGGAAAAATGCAGGCGGTGCGGAAAGTACATCCGTATCGCTTTCACCACCCTTTATCTGACCACTAATCTTGCGGAATACCACTGCGTATCAGAACCGGTTCCACTGCTCCACTGGATTGTTGGTCGGCGCCACACTGTCATATTCTAAGAATACGAACATGCCTGGTATGGCCTTATTCAATCCTTTTACCTTCTTTTGCAGTTCAGTATCATCAACATCATAATACTAGACCGTATGCGCAGAATCACTTCTCCCACCCTGCACGTCTAAACCAAGTTTTTAGATACGAACAATTGGCCTAGTATCATGGGTTTTCACATACAGACTCGTGTGAAACAGAAAAGTTAAGACCTAATTTTGTAGTACCAAGTATGCTAAAAGCAGAAGAACTTACCAAGGAGCAGTTAGCCACAGAGTAATACCGGCTACACACCGAGGCCAAAGTAACAAACCTGCGTGGCAAACTTGAGTATGAGTTCACGTCTTCCGGAATCTTGTGCACAAATCACATTAACTGTCGCGATCAGTTGTGCGTAAATTTAGACACAGGTGAACTCATACAAACTTGAAGCTCAAACAAAGAATGCCCTCGTTTCAAATCTCGATGACATCATAGAACGCAAGGATCAGCTTCATTCCCTGACCGGATGCACCACGGAAGAGTTCAAATGAATACTAACCAGATTCACAGAATACGTAGAGTCCCTGGAAGGCGATGATGCACGGCGATTCTTAGAACTTACAAATGATCGCGGGCACGTGAACAAATTTCCCATTAGGCATGTACTCTTAGTTACACTGATACGCCTGCGCTGCAATACAAAGCAGGAGCTTCTTGCTGCAATACTCAAGATAAACCAGTCAAACATATGCCGTTACATCTAGTTTACAAAGCAGGGACTGATCAAGGCACTCCCAGTATTAGTTCACGTCTTGTTGGACTGAAACGATAGTCCCCTTGTTGGTCTGGTAAACCAATCCCCCCTGGAACAACTATCAGTCGTGTAAAATGACCAATTACAGAACTTATACTACCGTTTAGTTCACTCCCATTACGGTATGAGTTCACGTCTTCCGGAATCTTATGCACAAATCACATTAACTGTCGCGATCAGTTATGCGTAAATTTAGACACAGGTGAACTCACACAACCGGTGACCCAATACTGGAATTACCCTATGAGAACAAGGGGAGATAGTATGAGTTCACGTGTTTTGATCATTCACTAAGATATAGGTATGAGTTCACGTGTTTTGATCATTCACTAAGATATAGATTGGTATGGTAATATTTTACTTAAATACCAAATTTGCAATAAGAATCTAATGAGAAGACGCCGGTCCTATAAGGAATTGGAACTGGAAAATAAACTTCTTCAGGATACCCTTGCGTCTACCGAGAAAGATCTTGCACATTACAAGGAACGTGTGAGAGTATTGGAAGCATATGTGTCCCGCATCATAAAAGAAATACGAAATCTCACACAAGATTTCCAAATTATTAGGAATTATGTGTATGAGTTCACGTGTTTTGATCATTCACTAAGATATAGATTGGTATGACAATATTTTACTTAAATACCAAATTTGCAATAAGAATCTAATGAGAAGACGCCGGTCCTATAAGGAATTGGAACTGGAAAATAAACTTCTTCAGGATACCCTTGCGTCTACCGAGAAAGATCTTGCACATTACAAGGAACGTGTGAGAGTATTGGAAGCATATGTGTCCCGCACCACAAAAGAAATACGAAATCTCACACAAGATTTCCAAATTATTAGGAATTATGTAAATGAATTGAATGAGAAATTAGAAGAAAAACAGGGGAAAATTGCGGTACTCACAACGCGACTTAAATATTATGAGAATGCTCACTCGCCACCATCCCTTCAATCCCTCCAGTACAAGAAGCGAAAACAGGAGGAACAGAAGCGAAAACAGGGAGATAATAAGCAACAGACAGAAGCCAGTACGAAATCAGCCAAAAAGGCTGGCGCGCAAAAGGGACACAAGGGGGTTTCCCGTTCCCACAACCCCGGCAGAGTAGTGCATCACACCTTTGAGTACACACCAATATGTGAGTGCGGCAATATGATGACAAAAATTGGTTGGAAACAACGACACATAACGGAATTAATACCAGCCAAAATAGAGGAGACCCTTCATGTGATAGAAATGGCTGCATGCAAGTGCGGCAAAAAACAACTGGCCCCAGCAGCGGGCGTCCCAAAGAGTGGTAGTTTTGGGGTTCAATTATGTGGTGCCATCACCGCATTACGCGCAGAAAAGATTCCAATAAAACGCATACCTGTAATTTCGAGGGATCTCTTCGGCCTAAATATATCGGTGGGTGCAGTAAACAACATAATTGCCAGGGCCGCCGATGCATGTGAATCATTTATGGAAACAATTCATGAGAATATAATAAAATCACCCAGCATTCATGTGGACGAAACTGGTATATCACTGGCGGGTAGGCGTGGCTGGGTATGGGGGATGCGAGCCGAAGAGTGGATGATGTCCATATATGACAAAAGTAGGAGTTCAAATGTAGTGAACAAATACCTGAACGGTTACCAGGGAGCGATAGTAACGGACAGGTACGTTGTGTACCGCCGGTTTGATGACGGTGGGAAGCACCAGTTGTGTTGGGCGCATTTATTGCGCGATACCCAGGCATTACATGCAGGATTCTATATCGATCCCGGTGCTCAGGACGCCCGGATCAAACTTGACAACGACCTGAAAGGATTGTTCCGGAGCGCACGGGAATCCCTGAATCACTGCGGGCCGTCCGCGCAATTACGACACTCATTTGAGACAGGAGCAGATGCATCAGTACTGTGATGTTGATGATGCTGAACTACAAAAGAAGGTAAAAGGATTGAATAAGGCCATACCATGCATGTTCGTATTCTTAGAATATGACTGTGTAGAGCCCACCAACAATCCAGCGGAGCAGTGGAACCGGTTCTGATACGCAGTGGTATTCCGCAAGATTAGTGGCCAGATAAAGGGTGGCGAAAGGGCAATGCGCCGCATGTCCACATTCGTATCATGTGTTCAGACATGGAGGGCTCAGGGCCTTTCTGTTATGAACGAGGTTGCTGTCAGAATGCAGTTATAATTAAAAAAACTGGGATGCATTCTATCTTATTATGTGATCAAAACACGTGAACTCATACCCATTACGTGCTACTCTTCGCACCATCATACGGTAACATATTACTGAACAAAATACACCGAGCTAACTTGCTTCTACCATGTTTAGATGCGCCTACTTAAACAGTTACGGACCATTCCTGTACTACTGAAATGATTTTAACACTTAATATAACCCTCACTTAAGCTTATTAAAACTTATATATTTACCATTGTTGCGATTATATATGGAAGTTTATCAATTAGAAAATAATAAATTAAAAATAATTGAAGAGGAAAAAACGATCGGGGAAAAAGAAAAAAGGGTACAATCACTGTATGAGTTCACGTCTTCCGGAATATTGTGCACAAATCACATTAACTGTCGCGATCAGTTATGCGTAAATTTAGACACAGGTGAACTCATACCATAATGCTTCTGTTAACCAAGAATTTTTCATACTTATTTATATAGAATACGGTAAAATCCAAAAAAAAATCTACCATAACCGAAAAATGCGTGAAATTAAACCCAGTGCATACATGAATCACCTCTGATACATATTATCAGAAGTTGGACGCTCCATTATCTGGCCACTATGTGATAGATTTAACTTAAATTGGTTATATGTGGTTCTAACACATGCTAAGGGATCTGCCTCTCAAGCTGGAATATCGCAGTGATGTTGATGACATACTTCGTGATTTTTTCTATCCTTGCCTCGAGCAATGTAGTTTGTATTACGAATGTATAAACAAGTTCTCGTTAGATATGCTGATGTCGCTGATAGCACACTATAAGCATTTTGCTGCTGGTGATGTTGTAATGAAGATAGTCATGGGTTATAGATTGGATATAAAAGATATTAACACACTGGCTAATATTTATTCTGGAAATATAAGCAACTCCAAGAATGCAGATAACTTGCGTGTGATTTCAAATCTTTTACAGACAGAAACACTACGATTACGTGTCGCCATTACTGATTTACTGGATGAAAATAGTGGCTTTGAGCGCACTGGTATAATTGGAGATAGTAATGGGGATTACGTGGTATTTATTAATGCAGGCAAAGAGTTGTTCCATAAAAAATATGAGAATTTTGAGATCGTGGATGTGTTTACCTCGTGGTCTGATACAGACCGAGCCAACCTTAAGATGAAAATGTTTGATCAATTATGGAATAATGAACTAAAGCACGCTCAAGTGTATGATTATGATTATGCCACAAAATACAACATACTAAAATATGATTTGGATTGGGTCATAAACGATTGACTACGTTAATTGTGTATGAGTTCACGTGTTTTGATCATATAATAAGATAGAATACATCCTAGTTTTTTAATTATAATTGCATTCTGGCAGCAACCTCGTTCATTACAGAAAGGCCCTGAGCCCTCCATGTCCGAACACATATGGACATGCGGCGCATGGCCCTTTCACCACCCTTTATCTGGCCACTAATCTTGCGGAATACCACCGCGTATCGCAGAGTCTGCTCCGCTGGATTGTTGGTGGGCTCCACACTGTCATATTCTAGGAATACGAACATGCCTGGTATGGCCTTATTCAATCCTTTTGTATGAGTTCACCTGTGTCTAAATTTACGCACAACTGATCGCGACAGTTAGTGTGATTTGTGCACAAGATTCCGGAAGACGTTAACTCATACATCCTTTTACCTTCTTTTGCGTATGAGTTCACGTGTTTTGATCATTCACTAAGATATAGATTGGTATGACAATATTTTGCTTAAATACCAAATTTGTGATAAGAATCTAATGAGAAGACGCCTGTCCTATAAGGAATTGGAACTGAAAAATAAGCTTCTTCAGGATACCCTTGCGTCTACCAAGAAAGAACTTGCACATTACAAGGCAGGGGCCATGGGCCGCCTTGTCCTACGTCTTGCGGCTACCGATAAAGATCTTGCACATTATACCTTATGCGCATGATTGACAATAACAGCCCATGTTGCTTCAAACTGGGGTGTATTTTATGGCACACAATCAGTCAAGCATGAACAATGTGAATGGCACCTGCCAGCACTAACGTATGCCGTGATTGCAAATGTCATGTAGTGGGGTGACCGGATCTTGATGACGTATATCATGAGTGAGCTAAATGGTTACCACAAAACCCATTAATTTAGTGGATTTTCTGATGAGTAATATTCGAATTATAATAACACGGAAATTATGGACAGATATTTTTCAAAAATTTCTTGTATCTGGTATGCTTGTGCATAATGTGTAAATTATGCAACCCGGATACTACGAGTAGATCTTCCCGGAATTCCTCACGACTACCATCATATACCTGACTTAATCTACGATATACCTTTAGCATTCGAATTACATTCTCGATTAATATGCGCCTTTTTGATACATATTGGCTGTATTTCCTTTCAGTTTTAGTGAGTGATTCCCTACCCCTGTATGGAATTATGACCTTTGCGCCGGGTAGGAAGTCTTTCATCCCCTGGTATCCTGCATCTGCTATTACTGTTATCTTATCGGATGGTGGCGTGGTTGATTCTTTTAGGGACTTGCCCCATTTGCCGCCAAGGGGAATATCATTCTTGAATATGCCATAATCGTGTCTTTTTCCCTCATATACTCCACTTACGTGAATTATCAGTCTTTTCTTGTTTGATGTTATCTGTACGTTATACGTGTGGGTTTTTTGTTTACCAGAGTACATTGCCTCCTGATTTTTTTCAGGACGTTGTACGCGTACATGTGTCCCGTCAGTCTTTATCTCCCCTCCGGCTCGACCGGGAACAATTTCCTTAAAGTCGGGTGTTGACTTGATTTGTGATATTGCTTTTGCAACGGTATCGGCCGTTGGAAGTATCTTGATCGTATGAGTTCACGTCTTCCGGAATCTTGTGCACAAATCACATTAACTGTCGCGATCAGTTGTGCGTAAATTTAGACACAGGTGAACTCATACCAATCACTAATAGAATCAAACTTACATATAATCTTTCCAAATATGCAATTTTTAAAAACTGAATCTACAATTGGTAACTATCGACTAGACTCGGTAGCCTTTGATAATAATACTAATTCTTTTGTTATACTTGAATACAAAAATACTAAAAAACATGATGTGGTCGGGCAATGTATGTCATACCATGCTTTATTCACCAGTCATATGGCTGATTTTCATGTGTTATATTTTGATTGTAATAACAAAATACCAAAAGACGTAAAGGCGGATAAATGTAGTGTAATCGTTATAGCACCAGATTATGCCAAATACCAAATAGGTTCAGTGAACTCTGCCTCGTGGCTTTATCTGTTCAAGATCACAAAATATGGGAATGATATAATAACACTAGAGGAAATTGGGAAAAATCGATTACCACGCAAGAATAAAAGTGGAGAAAATAGGTATGAGTTCACCTGTGTCTAAATTTACGCACAACTGATAGAACCGGTTACCAGTTAATGTGATTTGTGCATAAGATTCCGGAAGACGTGAACTCATACGAAAATAGTTCTCCCACTACACAAAAAGAATATTCAGAAGATGGTTATCTTGAGAAAATAAAACCGACTGAGCAGATAAAAAATCTATACCTTGAACTAAAAGATGCCATAAACAAAGCATTCCCAAATGTGAAATTCGAACAAAAGAAAGCCTACATGGTATATTCATTAGATAATTTACCGCTAGGTACGATTGACATGAAAAGAAGTTTACTGTATCTGACATATAAGGCGGGTAAAAAGTCCATAATAGGAGAGAACTCGTTTGTCAAGAGGTCTAATACCGGACGAATGGGGGGCGATTATTACTACTCCCAAGTTGAAAGTACACAGGATATAGAAAAAGTAATACTGGTAATCGAGGAAGTACATCAGATTAAACTTGGTCAATAACCGTGTGAGTTCACCTGTGTCTAAATTTACGCATAACTGATCGCGACAGTTAATGTGATTTGTACATAAGATTCCGGAAGACGTGAACTCATACCAAGATCTTTCTTGGTAGACCCAAGGGTATCCTGAAGAATCTGATTTTTCAGTTCCAATTCCTTATAGGACCGGCGTCTTCTCACTAAATTCTTATTGTAAATTTGGTATTTAAGCAAAATATTGTCATACCAATCTATATCTTAGTGAATAATCAAAACATGTGAACTCATGCACGACATTTGCAATCACGGCATACATTAGTGCGGGCAGATGTTATTCACATTGTTCATGCTTGACTGATTGTGTGCCATAAAATACCCCAGTTTGAAGCAACATGGGCTGTTACTGTCAATCATACGCATAAGGTCTAATACATATGTAAGTTTTACATATATTAACGATTGTCTAGAACGTACTTGCTCCACTTTGCAGGAATCATCATTCACGATACTGCTCCACGAATCGCCGCACATACTCCACCAGTCGTTTTGGGTCCGCCTGCCCCCGAGTCTGCTTCATTACCTTTCCCACAAGATAGTTTATCACCTGCGGGTTCCTGCGCGCCTCTAACACCGCCTCGCGCTCACCTCCAAGCGCCTCCTGAACGACACTCTCCAAATCCATTCCGTCATTGTTCTGTGTCACCGTTATGGTGCCGCCTTCTGTAGCCGCCTTGTATAGCAAGTCCTTGGATATGGCGCGCGTAACTTTTCCCTCATGTATTGCAGTGGCCAGCGTGCGTATGTGATCCGGTGTTATGTGAGAGGCGACCCTCTTGTCACGTGTATTCATTACTCCCATAAAGTCGGTGGTTATCATGTTGGCCACAATTTTGGCGGTCTGGGCAGTATGGGATTCCTCAAACAAGTCACAGCAGAATTTATCAGATGCCAGTACTGCTGCAACCTGGGGCTGTATGCCATACTCTGACACGTAGCGTTTCTGGCGCGCCATGGCGCTCTCCGGCAGATTCTCCTTTATCCTACTTATGGCATCAGTTACCAGTCCCACCCAGGGTATGTCAGCCTCCAAGAAATATCGATAGTCCATCTCTGTCTCCTTGGTACGAGAAGATATGGTAATCCGCCTGCCCTCATCCCAGTGCCGGGTCTCCTGCTTTACTACTATGCCACGATCATGCAGGCTGTTCTGCCTAGTAGTCTCAAAGTGCAGTGCCTTCTCCAAGTCATGAAATGAGTTTATGTTCTTTATCTCCACCTTGTTTCCGCCGTGAACCGAGACATTACCGTCGGCCCTCATGGCGCCATCAAGATGAGGGTTGGCCACGTTCAGGTTCTCCACTACGTCCGCCAGCATACTCATAAAGTTGCGCGCCTGGCGAGGACTCTCAAAGTCCGGCTCGGTTACTATCTCCACTAGTGGGGTGCCCGCCCTGTTATAGTCCACCAGTGTGGTACGGCGATCATTCCCGTCATAGGTGAGCCTACCGGGATCCTCTTCCAGTTGCAGTCGCGTGATTCTAATGGTCTTGCCGTCAACATCCATCTGGCCACCACTCCCTATACTGGTGGGACCATACACGTCAAACTGCGTTATCTGAAAATTCTTTGGCAAATCCGGATAAAAGTAGTTCTTTCTAAAGAATGCCAGTCTCTCGCTGAGTATGCAATTCAGCGATAGTGCAATGGCCATGGCGCTCTTTACAGCATCCTTGTTCAATAACGGGAGTGTACCGGGCAACCCCATACATATGGGACAGACATTAGTATTGGGCTCCATACCCCTATAGTCTGCCTTGCACCAGCAGAAGAGCTTGGAGTTTAGCTTGGTCAGCTGGCAGTGTATCTCTAGGCCTATCATTGTATGTCCTCCAGGGCGTGGGCCGTACGCAACAAGTCACCATCGTGGCCGCTATCGGCCATAATCTGTATTCCTACAGAGAGTCCACCGCTCTCCCCGTATGGCACGGATATTGCGGGCTTGCCCGCCAAATTGGCCATTACGGTATTAACATCAATATCAAATAATGATACGGGGTCATCTATTCTCTCACCCAGCCTGAATGGTAGTACAGGTACCGTGGGGGAGAGTAAGTAATCATATTCACGGAATAACGAGTCCAGGTTTCTAGTAAGCCGATCCTTAACTTTTAGCGCCTTTAGGAAATATTTCCCGGAATAACCGGCCGACGTTACGAATCCGCCCGCAATTATTCGGCGCTTTACCTCGGGTCCGAACCGGCTCCTGGACTTTGTAACGTATCGGTGAAATTCGTAACTACTAATGTCCATGTCGTAACCGTATCGTATATTGTCATAGCGGGCAAGATTACTGGCAGCCTCAGCAGAGGTTATGGTATAGTAGGCGGCCACTGAGTAGTCTACCATATCAAGGGATACCTCGTCTATACTAGCGCCCAGCTGGGTCAGACGCGATATTGCCTCATCCAGGACATGACGTATTCCCGACGGCATGGAAGGGGGAACCATCTGTTTTATGATACCCACCCTCTTGTTCTTTATTGTGTATGCGGGGTCCTGGCCAATGCCGGTATTAGCCGGTACGGTCATGGTGGTATGATCGTACGGGTCCCGGCCGCATATGATACTCATGACCGTCTCAATATCCGATACAGACCGCGCCATGGGTCCTATCTGCTCTATACTGTTGGCATAAGATATCAGGCCATACCTGCTAATCATGCCATAGGTGGGCTTAAAACCCGCCACACCACAAAAACTTGCAGGATTCCGGACAGAACCGCCGGTGTCAGAACCCAGCGATACGGCAGCAGTACCTGCCGCCACCGATGCGGCGCTTCCGCCAGAGGATCCTCCGGGCACATATGACTTGTTGCACGGATTCAGGGTTGGCCCAAAGCTGCTAAATTCGGTAGTCAGACCCATGGCAAACTCATCCATGTTAGTTTTGCCTACTATAATGGCGCCCTCATCACGCAGACGCGTTATCACCGTAGCATCATATGGCGATACATATGACTCTAGCATGCGCGATGCGCATGTGGTCGGCATGCCCGTAACACAGATGTTGTCCTTGATTGATATGGGCACCCCTGCCAGACGGCCTGCATCATTACCGGAGCGTATCTTTCTGTCTATATCCTTGGCCTGCTCCAGCATTTGTGGGTTCACAGTAATGTAGATGTTCATATCTTTGGTCTCCTCTATCCGCTCTGCTATGGCAGATATGGTCTCCTGCGCCGTTACCTGCCCGTCCCTTATGGATTTGGCCAAGGACGAAACGGACATATCCTAGCTAACCTAGTCCGGGAGCCCTTATGTACCCTCTTGCATCCCTGCGAGGCGAGGAGCCGGACCAGGATACATGCGTATCATCCCGCAAGGAGTCCAGGGGTATCGCCTGTATCTTGAGTGGTTCCTCATCTATTCCGGCCTCGTCCAGGGTATCAAAAAAGTCCAGCATCTTTTGTATATTCTCTGCATACTCCTGTGGTTTGTCTATTTCTACACGCATCATAAGGGCCACTGCTGCAACCTCGTCCCCAGATACCATATCATTACCACCCTAGGGCCGCAGCCGGTCCACATCCCGGGGATAGAAGGTCGTATCCCGTATATTTGGTGTGCCCGTTAGTGCCATCATGAGACGCTCAAGGCCAATGCCGCATCCTGCATGGGGAGGCATACCATAATCAAAAGCCCCCAGATGGTATGAGAAGGACTGGACATTCAGGTTCTTGTCCGCCAAGTTACGCTCCAAATCTTCCCGCTTGTTTATACGGCTACTTCCCGATGATATCTCCAAGTCACCATACATCAAGTCAAAGGACTCGGAGACTTGCGGGTTCTCCTCACTCCGCTTTACATAGAATGGCTTGGGCCCCATGGGCCAGTCGGTTATAAAGTACATGCCGGTCAGGCCCAGCTTGCGAAGCCACGAGGGGTGCAAGTCATCACCCCACTCCATCTTGGCGCCGGTATCTCGTATACGCTGGGCTAGGCTCTCGTATGTATATCTGGGAATCGCCTCTATTTTTGGAACATTTAGGGCTCCGGGGTTATCCTGCTCATATACAGCGGCGGCTCCGGCCGCATATTTAACCACATCCTCGATGCGATCCATTACATCTGTGTAATCTACGAACGCCTCTTCCATGTCTATGGATATGGCCTCGGCTAGGTGCCTGTTGGTACGGGATGCCTCTGCCCGGAATATTGGAGCTATCTCAAAGACCCTCTCAAAGGACATTGTAAGCTGCTCCTTGTATAACTGGGGGCTCTGGGCCAGAAATGCCTCCTTGTCATAGTAGAATATGGAAAAGAGTGAGGCGCCGCCCTCGGTAGCCGATGCTATAATCTTGGGCGTGCTTATCTCGGTGAAATTGTTCCTTGTGAAGTAATCCCGCAGGGCGCCCAAAACCCTGCTACGGGCTCGGAATATGTGCTTGAGGCTGTCACGGCGCAAGTCGATGTAACGCGCCTCCAGTCTTGTGTCAATGTTTTTGACCGTAATGGCGGCAGGCTCAAAGGGTGGAATGCAAGTCACCGCGGAGAATACGTGCAGGGTAGTCGGAACTATTTCCACCCCGCCGGGGGCCCGGAGAGACTTGGATACCATTCCAGTGACAGATACCGAGGAATGAGGCTTTATGGCAGATAATGTTTCAAATATGTCATCCGGGCACTGCCCCTTCTTTGATACCACCTGTATGCGTCCATCCATGTCATGTAATATTGTGAATGATATGCTTCCGTGGGAACGTACAGATGCAACCCAGCCCATTACAGTTACAGTCTGTCCATCCAGGTGCTCGCCCAACTGCCCGGAGAGGTGTGTCCGGCGAAGATTCCCCAATGTAGTGCCCACCATGACAGGTACAGGTGTTGCGGCGATATTAATTGTATAGCATCAATCGCGAGTCTTTGCTTACATGGCGCCCTGACCGGGTACATTCTGATCATGTGTTTTTGACGTTTTATAGCGAGTACCATTAATCTTTAAATGGTATTTTGGTAACAGTTTAGGTCGCTCTTTCATATGGGCCACCAAGACAGGTGCTAAATCCTGTTCACGCGAAATCACAGTGTATGCTAAGGCTAGCAGGGACCATTACCTACAGGTTTGGCAGATGCTTGCCAATAAAAACACGCCTCAATTCAGAGCGACCCGAACAGGTACTGTCAATCATGCGCATAATGTCTAATATGCGAAACCATACGCTTTGTCTAAGGTATTCTATCTAAGCCCGGATTCTTGACCACCAGCATAGGAGTGAACGTATTTTATCATGAAATTCCGGTCGGTCCTCTTTTGCCTTCGGTCTGTCCAAGCCCGCTACGCAGTTTCCGAATTAATTTTGCGACCCGAACCATGCCCTCACGGTTCACATATAGTCTTAAATTTGCACTGTAACACACGGTAAGCATGAACGTGGTTTTGAGATGCATGCATCCGGACTGCAAGTCTGAATACCCCATAAAGAGCACCACGTTCTTTTGTGAAAAAGGCCATCCCTTGGATGTTGTCTATCACGGCAAGCCAGACAAAGCCATGATAGAGGTATTCTATAGAAGACGGGATCACCATGGCAACATATACGACGAGAGCGGGGTGTGGAGATTCCGGGAACTCATAAATTTCTGCCAGGTAGACACACATGACACCATGTCCTGTGCCAAATATTTGGTCTCGTTGGACGGAGTGGAGGGAAGACAGTCAAAGCCATACCACATGAAGCGCGCAGCAGATCTGGTGGGAGCCAGACCGGAATCATTATGGCTGCAGTCAGAAGGATACAATCCCAGCGGATCCTTCAAGGATAACGGCATGGCCACTGCACTGACTCATGCCAAAATGGTGGGAGCCACGAAAGTAGTCTGCGCGTCCACGGGGAATACATCCGCATCCGCGGGCATGTTTGCAGCTAATGAGGGCATAGACTGTGATGTGTACATACCCTCAGGCCAGATAGCTCCGGGTAAGCTTAGCCAGGCATACCAGTTTGGGGCGCAGATAGTAAAGGTAGACGGGAATTTTGATGACGCCTTGGAGCAGTCACTGCAGAATACCAAAACCGGCGGATATACTGTAAATTCCATAAACCCGTTCCGCATCGAGGGTCAAAAGACCATACCGTATAGAGTGCTGGAGTACATGGAGTGGCACCCCCCGGACTGGATAGTATATCCGGGAGGGGCTTTGGGCAATACATCCAGCTGCGGAAAAGCGTTAATGGAGTTGCACGAGTGGGGCTGGATCAAAAAGATGCCCCGCATTGCGGTGATAAACGCGGAAGGCGCCAGTACACTCTCGGACCTGTATAATGGACGCTATGGCGAGAAGGTGCGATGGAATGATGGCCGCGTAAATACAGAAGCAATAAACGAATACTACTCCCAGATGGACTCGCGCGGTTTGCGCCCCAAAACACAGGCCACTGCAATTCAGATAGGCAAGCCCGCCAACATATTGAAGGGGTTGCGGGCGCTCGATGTTACCGATGGCGTTGTCATTACGGTGTCAGATAAAGAGATGCTGGACGCCATGAGTGTGATAGGATTGAACGGATTTGACTGTGAGATGGCATCAGGGGCATCACTGGCAGGCGCACGCAAGCTCATAGAGCAGGGAATAATGAAGCCGGACGACCGCATAGTATGCATACTCACAGGAAGGCAGAAGGATCCCATGCTACCGGTGGAATACCACAATGACCAGACAAACAGGTTTGCGCGACCCCCCAGAAATAATTAGATGGTGTGAGTTCATCTATGTCTAAATTTACGCATGACTTACCGTGACAGCAAGTGTGATTTGTACACGAGATTCCGGAAGACGTGAACTCATACATTAGAGGAGTACTCGGCATATGCCAATCACACTGGTTGTGGTGAGTTGATAAGACCGGTGGTTATGACCAAGTCATGAAGAGGCGATCCATGCCAAACAATTATCTATTGGCTATCTGGGTTAAACAGGATGCCACTAAGAAAGAAGGGTAAACATCAGAGATGGGCAGATCAGAGGGCAACCCGGCGAAGGAGAAAGACCAAGGCCAGTAAGCCACGTTCCCGTTAGTGTCAAGATTTTATACGCCGTTCAGGACGGTTCTAATGGTAATGGATCCACTAGTTCGGATCAAGGCGGCTCGTACACAGGGAACCTTGCCCAGTAAATTATGTGACTTGATAACTAAGCGCTTTTCCCTTGTGGTATCGGGAATTAACCGGGTAGAGACATCTTCCGGTTTAGAGTACCCGGTAGCATACGTGGAACCGGCCGCAGTGCTCTCCACTACATCGCAATTTGGGTATGGCATCCTGTTTGCCAGGACCATTCCACTACTGGTAAAGGACGATCTCCGGGTTGTGATACAGGTATCTGCTCCCCTGGTGGCATACGGCCTAAAGGGAACCATTCACGCCATACTGGCACACGAATTCTTGCACTACCTTGATCTCATGCGGCGCATAAAGAGCGGCCTGCTTTCTGATGAGATTACCGGCAATCTGTTTGAGAATGTATACGCGGACGAGTCCCGTACACTGGAACCGGGTGCCGTATTCCAGGACAGAACGCTGGTGAGGCACATAAAGAGTCGTTTTGGTATGGGCTTTCGGGATACAAGACTGGAGTCCCACGTAGTCGCAAAATGGATAGGCAAGGATTTACCCAGAATAGGCGTCAGTCTGGACACCAATACGGTGGCATTTTCGCCCCAGATACTGTCCCAAATACGCATCCCCCCGCATATGGCAGACATGCTAGACAAGATGTATGAAAAGAGCCAACGCATACGGTCGCGTCATAGAATGAAATAGTGGGATTGGCAGGACTTGAACCTGCGACCCCTGGTACCCAAAACCAGAATCATACCATGCTAGACCACAATCCCAGTGATATAATACAGCAGGTCGACCCAATTTAAATTTGGACATATAACGGCACCAAACGTCTTTGTTGCTTAACTCAATCAAGTTATATAAGAAAATCGTATTGAGGAAAAAAGTTTGTGCATCTTCGCCACACAACTGTGTGTTGGCAGTCATTAGATCCAAGCATTAATATCTGAGTATCTATCTAGATTTTTGAAATGATAAATTAGTTGTGCCGCTCAGGATTCCCTCAAGTTGCATAAATCCTGCCAGTAGTCGCGATTCGGCGTCGTGAATCTAGATGAACCTATATGATTACCCGAGGGTGTATATTTGCATTAGAAAGACATGCAGGATGAGAAAATATGGATTTTATAGCATCAGCAAATATCATGCGAACCATACTTCAAAAATCTAGACAGATACATCAAAGTAACCGTTTAAGTCATTCCAAAGATTAGCCCACATTTGGAAAGCGCGTAAACACCATAGACGATTTAGTGCGCCACCTTATCACACAATTGCCGCGGTATGGTCTTTGGTATAGGTGACCAGTACCGTGAGGGAGACATCTGCACAGGGCACAAACAGTTATCACTTCAAAAACGTAGACAGATACCTGATTATAATGTCCCAGCGAATCATACCATATGAGGAACGGCAAATGTGTGACGGTGTTGAGTCACATCCCTGCACTCAACAGGCCCCCATAGCATAACGCCACACCAAAAAACTATTAGAGCAGGCATTATACCATAATAACATGAAGGGGCTTTGTCACGGCTGTTTCACATCCAACACAGATATCGCGGTCATGAATGGCAGGATACTGTGCCCAGACTGCAGTAAACCCACCAAGCAATCAAAGAAATGAGGCTGGACGTAATATCTCACTGTGCGCTGGATACCGTACACTTGGAGGGCTCAGTTCATGAACAGGCGGGTGGAGATGCCTGCTATATAGGCAAAATGTGCAGGGAGTTTGGTTCCAAAGTGGAACTGCAGACTCGCTATGGCAAGGACTTTCCCATACAATATCTGGATGATGCAAAGATGACTCACGAGGGGGCTCTATCGGAGAGTCCCACCACTCGATTCACTATTCACATTGACGGCCACCACCGAAAGATCTACCTGAATGGACAATGTGATAACATACCAGTACGACACATGGACAATGACGGGACAATAATTGCCCCCATATATCACGAAATAAGCCCCCAAGACATACATGGGCATGACGGATATATCCTGCTAAACCCCCAGGGCCTCATAAGAGGGGCGGACCAGGACGGACTTGTCACAACGGTTACGGCAAAACTTGACCTAAAAGGCATAGACGCGCTAAAAGTCAATCCCGCGGAAGTGAAGGCACTCTCAGGTCAGGAGGGCGAGGAGGGACTGAAACTGTTACACAAGATGGGCGCCAAGACCATAATCCGCACTAATGGCGAGAATATCTCCATGCTAACTGATAACATGCTATACTCAATACGCCTCCCCAACAAGGAGATTCACGACACTACTGGCCTGGGAGCCATACTGTGCGGCGCCTTTGTCTGTACCATGCTAAAGGAGAAGGATGTTTTGTGGGCTTTCTGCTTTGCCGGGGGCGCCGTACAGGCTGCCCTTGATACGAAAAGTCTGGGTCTGCTCAAGATACCCCACCGGGGGGCCATCCAGACCAACGCATCCTACTTTTACAATCTAGTCAAGTACAAACAGGTATAACACCAAGACACGCCATTACATTCTGTGAAGCTGGGAATATTTGAGCCATCAGGTAATTCAACGGCAATACTAAAGTCTTCGGGAATTGGCACCATACCGGTAACGGATCACGTCCCGGATGTAGATGGCGTATTAGTTGGGGGTGGTGACAAGGGGGTAAGAAGATACTTTCACAGAATAAGTGACACATCAGTGCCGGTCTTAGGATTGTCCGAGGGCGAGACGGCCGGATTCTTGGCACAAATAGACATGAAGGATTTGGGTTCTTATTCCCGCAGGCTTTTGCGCGGAGACTACACCATCGAGGAGATACCGCGGCTGGGCGTACTGGTGGACAAGAAGAAGATGCACACTGTACTAAATGACGCGGCAGTATTCTCCTCAAGGAGCGCCATACTCATGGAGTATACTCTATGGGTGAATGGCCAGGAGGTCTGGCACGATAATAGCGACGGGGTGATTATAGCCACACCCCTAGGCTCCACTGCATATTCAATGTCCGCGGGTGGACCCATGATATTTCAGGGCTCCCCCGTATTCGGTATTGTTTCTGTCAACTCTTTAGATAATACGAGGCGACCGCTCATAGTATCAAACACCAGTACCGTGACTGTAGATGACATATCTGCCAGAGTCCACTGCGATGTAGTCCTGGACGGAATAGACAGGACCGGCGTAAAAGAGAGCGTGGAATTTTCTACCCTAAAGGAGCCTGCCAGAATAATACGCATGCAGAAGGATACCACCAGCATATCGGCCCTGGCAAAGAAGGTACACTTGGCAGAGGACTTACTTAGTATGCCCCCAAGCTCGAAGCTTGTACTAAAGACACTGGAGCACGAGGGCGCCATGACACGGCGGGAACTGGTTACCCGCACCATGCTACCGGACAGGACTGTTCAAATGGCTCTGGGCCACTTAATAAAGAAGGGCTACCTGCGCAAGAAAATACCCGTCCGGGATGCCAGGCAGCGCATATACCACATAGCCAAGATTGTGTCAGACTCTCGCGGAAGCGGCGACAAAGGCCCTGTATGACTCCTCAGGAATGCCCGGCCTACTGCTAAATTCCGGATGAAACTGCACGCCCATGTAGAATCGGCAAGCTGGAATCTCCAGTATCTCCATCCGCTTTCCGTTATCACTCTCTGCGGAGAATATCATTCCTGCAGACTTTAGCCGGTCAATCATATCCTGGTTTATCTCGTAGCGATGACGGTGTCTACGCATTATGATATCAGAGCCATAGGTATCACGGGCCATTGTATTATTATGTATGGTAATGGCATGGGCCCCCAGCCTCAGCGAACCGCCGGTGGCATGATCCGCCTGGTCTGGCAGAAGATGGACTACCGGGTTTTGTGTATCAGGTGATATTTCAGTACTGTCAGCATCGCTCATGCCTAGGACATTTCGTGCAAACGCTATAGTGGCCAGCTGGAACCCAAAGCATATGCCAAGATATGGTATGTCCATGCGGCGGGCTGCATCGGCAGTCCTTATGATTCCCTCAGAACCCCGTGTCCCAAAACCGCCCGGTACCAGTATGCCACCATACTGACTCAGGCTTTCATAATCAGTCATGCTCTCCGAGTCCAGCAAGTCAATCTTTAACGATACCCCCAGGCTGGCCGCGGCATGCTGTAGTGCATGATTAACGCTGACATAGCTGTCCTTGAGGGTTACATACTTGCCCACCATGGCTATTCTTGTACTGGCATCCCTGGATACTCCAAATGACGTTACAGTCTTGTTCCAGTCATCCCACTTCCGGGAGGAGTCCACCAGTCCCACCATGCCAAATCTGTGAAATATAGAATCAACTATGCCCTGCTCGTATAGCATTTGGGGCACCTCGAATATGGACTCTACATCATGGCATGATAACACATCAGAGACCCTGACGCCGGTAAACATGCCAAGCTTCTCCTTGGTTTTATCTCGCAGTGGCTTTGCGCTTCGTACTGCCAGATAGTCTGGCTGTATGCCTATGCGGCGCAGCTCCTGTACGCTGTGCTGTGTGGGCTTTGTCTTTTGCTCACCGACAACATCCAAGGACGGCGCCAGCGTTACATGAACGAATATAACATCATCGGATCCCACCTGCATCTGTCTTAGGGCTTCCAGAAACGGCAATGACTCCATGTCCCCAACGGTGCCGCCACATTCCACAATAAGTACGTCCAGCGACTCGGCCAGCCCTATTTGCGATATCCGCCTCTTTATCTCGTCAGTTACGTGTGGTATTATCTGCACGCAGGCCCCCAGATACTGTCCGTCTCTCTCTGCCTGTATTACCGAGGAGAATACCTGGGACGTGGTTATGTTGTGACTTTTCGGTACGTTCTGGTTCAGGAATCTTTCATAGTTGCCTATGTCCATGTCGCATTCGCCGCCATCCTCGGTCACAAATACCTCTCCATGAGTTATGGGATTCATGGTACCGGCATCGTAATTTAGGTACGGGTCTATCTTTATGCAGGATACCCGCAGTCCGGCCAGCTGTAGTAATTTTGCCACGGACGACGCGGTAACACCCTTGCCCAGTCCGGACATTACACCACCGGTGACAAAAATATACTTCATGAAATGCCGGTGCGCGATACAGTATTATTTCTTACCAGATCCCAGCGCAGTTAGGTTAAACCGGAAGAGTGCCAGCGCAAATACAATAATCATGGCAATGCCGGTAACATATGCAAAGTTAAAGCCATCCTCGTGCAAGTACTGAAATAGAATGGTGCACGCCAGCAATGCCACACCCAGTGCAGTGAGTTTTCTATCGTACACGTCATGCCCACCTGACTCCCACACAAATCTCTTACGGAACAGGCGCCACACCAATCATTCAGAGCGGGCAAGAACATGATCAATAGATGACATGGCAGAATTGTTGTAAAAATAGGATGAATATTTCCTTCTAATCGTGTGCGTGCGGATTCGTGCCACCAGACAGTGCTACAAAAGTACCTGCAGCCTTGTCATGGGCCTCCATATTGGACTGGTCGACCTGGATAGCCTCTGGCGGACATACTGAGACGCAGGCCATGCAATATATGCAATCATGCTCCCTAATGGGATCCGCCTTGTCAGTATGGTCTGTACGATTCTCTTTCTCTGTTTCACCTGTTCCTTCGAAGGTCTGATTCAGCGCTTGTGCAGCAGGTATATCTTTTTCAGTTCTATACCACTGGAACACCTGTACAGGACATGCTTCTATGCAAGCACCGTCCGCTACACAAGAGTCCCAATCAACTGCAACCATGGTACCGCTGACGCCCAATGGCTCATACGTCTCACCACGGCTCTGGTATGCCGCTTGTACCTCCTCATTGGTGGCACTCTCAGCATCCGCGCGACCTGGACCCCACATAAAGTGGAAGTTTCCATCCGCGTTTAGTATCTTGCCCTTGGCTTCAAAACCCTCAGGAAAGTTCTCTGGGATTGGCATATTGATAGAAATGAGCGATTATTATTTAAATCTAGATAAAATTAGTCATGACTAAATCGTTTTTAGTAGCCATTACAGTACGAACATGATGGACATTACAAAATGGGATTTGTATGGCGGCACCAACATAGGATTGTATGCGGCCGTTGCGGACAGTTATCTGCTTGTGCCCAGCGGTTTTGCCGCAGCCAAGGCCGAGAGACTGGCGCAGATATTGGAGGTAGGCTGGCATGCCATCTCCATATGCGGGACCCGACTGCTGGGCTCCATGTCTGTACACTGCAACAACAGAATACTCCTGCCAAAGACCGTACACGAGCCGGAGTATACTGCCCTGTGTAGTATAACTGAGAGTGTTCACATTCTGAATTTAAGATACACGGCGCTGGGAAATCTCATATGCGCCAACAGGCACGGGGCCATCATCTCACCGTTATTCACAGCAGCAGAGCGTCACATTATACAGGACGCACTGGATACCGAGGTTGCACCAACGCATATTGCTGGACTTGAGCAGACCGGGGCGCTGGCGGCCACCAACGATACCGGTACGGTGGTGCACCCACTGGCGGATCAGGACGAGATAGAGTACATATCCCAGGTATTGAAAACCAAGGTAGAGCCATCCACCATAAATGCAGGTGTCCCGTATGTGACTACGGGCATACTCCTGAATAACATGGCAGTAGTGGTGGGAAGCACCAGTACCGGTCCTGAGATAATGATGCTCACCAGGGCATTTCTTTGATGAATTTCAGGGGATTTGATATTATTTTATCGTATGACACCAAGCTCTCGCTTCCGCCCTTCATGTCCTTGAATATTACCATACCCTTCTGCATCTCCTTGGGGGCAACTATTATGGCCACATCCGAGTGCTGAGCCATGCTCATCTGCTTCTTTAGTGAACGCGCAGATACATCCATGGATACGGGAACCTGCTGGTGCCGCAGGGCCGCTGCAATTACCATGCCCCGTGGTCGCATGCCCTCCTGTACGTATATGACCGCGACCCGCTTTTGTGGACAGGGTATGCTCCCCATGGCAGAGACTATGCGCTCCACTCCGCCAGCCACTCCGGCAGCACCCATATCCTTCCGTCCGAACGCGGCCGGAAGCATGTCATATCGCCCCCCACCAGCAAGTGCCACATCTGATTTCGCACCATACGCCTCAAAGACCATTCCCGTATAGTAGTCAAGACCCCGCACTATGCCAAAATCAATAATGACATTACGTATATTCAGAGAATCAAGATCATGAATTAAACCATCCAGATAATTGTACATCCGGTCACTCAAGTATGACTTTATGTCGTCCGGTGTCCCCTTGGCACTGGCAAACTCCATCATGTCTTCGAGTGCAGTCTTATCGTACCCTTTTGCGATAAACTCGTCCACTATATCGGATGGCGCCTTTTTCTGCATCTTGTCCACTGCACGCAGTATGTCGTTGATTGAGTCTGTGCCAAAGTGTTGCGCTATATATGATTCCATAATCTCCCTGTGGCTGATTCGTATGTTATGACTAACCGGCAGTGAGTCCAAGAATCGGGAGGTGAACTCGATAATCTCCGCGTCCTGTGCGGGATGGGGCTGGCCATAAATCTCTATATCCCATTGATGGAAATAGCGATAGCGATTTTTTTGGGGCTCATCATACCGGAACACGCCTCCAAAACTGGATATTTTTGCTGGCAATGGACGCGCCCGGTCAGATACAACATGACGGGTCAGGCCCATGGTAAAATCAAAGCGCAGTCCCACCTCCCTGCCGCCCTTGTCGGTAAAGTTGTATACCTCATCACGAATTGCTGGCCCGGACTTTGTCTCCAGCGTGGACATGAGCTCCAACGGCGACGGATGTACTGATTCATAGTCATACAGGTCAGCCATGCGCTCAAACGCACTGCGTACGTACTCTATGCCATGGAGATCAGGACCGCTAACGTCCCTCATACCCCGCGGAAGTGCCAAACGCGATTCAATAAAGACGTACCAATTTAGTGGTTTGCAAGAAAGTTATTCACTATGCCAGCAAACTGCTCCGGATGCTGAACATAAGGCGTATGACCGCAGCCCTCCATACCCTCGAACTGGCAATTGGGAATGGCCGCAGCAAACTTGTGGGCATAGGATATGGGTATTAAGGTATCTAGGTGACCCCATACCAGTAGCGTGGGTATGGTTATTTTTTTAAGAGCAGGCGTTATGTCCTTTGAATTTTTAAAGCACAGTAGTGATGACATAAAGGCCATCTTGGCGTTGGACCTGTTCATGTTGGCCAGGAATGTTGATACCACCTTAGGATTGGCGTCTTTGCCGGTGCCGTCCATAAGGCGAAATGCGTGCGCCGCACTACCCTCCCTGGGATACAGTGCGGCCATTATGTATGCGTCAAGTGCCGGTGTGGAATGCCGCATCATTCCCGCAGGAGATATGAGTATCAGTCTCTGAACACCCTTGTGGGCGGAGGCGTACTGGGCCGCTATCTGGCCCCCCATGGAGGCGCCTACCACAACAGGTATCTCCAGGTTCAGCGCCTCAATGAACTTTTCCAGGAATGATACAAAGAACTCCGGTGTGTAGTCTATCATGGGCTTGTCACTCTTGCCATAGCCTGTTATATCAGGAATTATGGTCCTGTACTGCCTAGATAGTATGGTGGCGGTAGGCACCCATTTGTCCGCGTATCCGCCAAGGCCGTGCAGCATGATCAGGGGCTGACCTGCGGTATCTGAGTGCAAATATCGGACTTTATTACCCATAATGGTAATCCAGCCCTCCTTCATGCATGTGCCATAATAATTGGAGAATTAAAATTTGACCCGATCATATCCGGAATCTGTCACTCCCTGCAATGACAAGGCACCAGAGTGGTAAAATAAACACCCAGAGTTGCGACAGTGCGTGAAGCCGCCAAGCCATATATCAAGCGGTAACCAATGTAAATAATGGCAGATAGATGGAGTTTGGTCATAATATCTGCCGGTATCGTGGTGGCGGCTAGCTTGTTTGTCATTATTCTCCTTAGTCCGCCCCAAGCGACAGAGTGGAACACTACCGGATTCCCGTACTGTCTGCGAGTGCTTCAGTGCGCCAACATACCGGAGTTTCAGGGCATACCATTTGATCAGCTTAACATAATAGCCAAAAACTATAATTCCTGCTTTGAGGACTACAAACTAGAGCAGACCTGTAACGTGCAGGTATACCAAGATATTGAGAGATTCCATGAATTGGGCTACGTCACAGAGCGATAGTGTATCATACCCTTTGCGCGTGGTATAGCGTAACGATATCAGTACCTGTTTGTACAGGCGATGCTAATGCGCCATAATCAGTAACCGTTTAGGTCGCCCCTGGCAAAGAGAAATGTATTTCACCAGATTCTTCTTGGCGTAATAGACTAACTTGTCCCAAGTATTGACAGGAGCATATCAGTCGTGTTGAGTTCACGCTTTCTCCACGTCATCATGCAGGTCAGGATGTTCTCGACTACCTGCATACCCTTGTTCGAACCCCAAGACATGCGTATCTTGTGATATATGACGAAGCGGCGCGTGTGAGTTCACCTGTGTCTAAATTTACGCATAACTGATGGAACAGGTTGTTCTAGTTAATGTGATTTGTGCACAAGATTCCGGAAGACGTGAACTCATACTCCTGATTTGGTTTCTTTGAATGGTTATTCGTATTCTCCGGATATTATTATGATTGATAATAATGTAGTTGATGTTCCGACTATGTCTATGTTAGTTGCTAATTTGCATACTTGCTATAAGATGGATTTCTTTGTTGATCATGAGATTTGGAAGTTGCGTGAATCTAAAAAATTATTTTCTGTTTATGGTGGGTCTATTGTTCGCATATGATGATTATCTTGTCGTATATTTCTTCCATCCATGTTTTGTATAGATCTGTATTATCTTTATTATACATAATAATATATGAATCTATCATATATATAAGTGTGAAAAATTATTTTTGGATCTATATTAGACCTTATGCGCATGATTGACAGTAACAGCCCATGTGTATGAGTTCACGTGTTTTGATCATATAATAAGATAGAATGCATCCCAGTTTTTTAATTATAATTGCATTCTGGCAGCAACCTCGTTCATTACAGAAAGGCCCTGAGCTCTCCATGTCTGAACACATATGGACATGCGGCGCATGGCCCTTTCACCACCCTTTATCTGTCCACTAATCTGTATGCCGTATTTGGCAAGATAACACCCTTGGCCAAATTCACCTTTCACCACCCTTTATCTGCCCACTAATCTGTATGAGTTCACCTGTGTCTAAATTTACGCATAACTGATCGCGACAGTTAATGTGATTTGTGCACAAGATTCCGGAAGACGTGAACTCATACACTAATCTTGCGGAATACCACTGCGTATCAGAACCGGTTCCACTGCTCCGCTGGATTGTTGGTCGGCTCCACACTGTCATATTCTAGGAATACGAACATGCCTGGTATGGCCTTATTCAATCCTTTTACCTTCTTTTGTAGTTCAGTATCATCAACATCACAATACTGATGCATCTGCTCCTGTCTCAAACGAGTATTGTAATTGCGCGGACGGCTAGCAGGGATTCACGTGCGCTCCGAAACAATTCTTTCAAGTCGTTGTCAAGTTTGATCCGGGCGTCCTGATCACCGGGATCGATATAGAATCCTGCATGTAATGTATGAGTTCACCTGTGTCTAAATTTACGCATAACTGATCTCGACAGTTAATGTGATTTGTGCACAAGATTCCGGAAGACGTGAACTCATACGTAATGTATGAGTTCACCTGTGTCTAAATTTACGCATAACTGATCTCGACAGTTAATGTGATTTGTGCACAAGATTCCGGAAGACGTGAACTCATACCTAAATTATGCAACGCATAAAATGCAAAATATGCAGGCAATATATTTTCATGACTGTATGAGTTCACCTATGTCTAAATTCATGCATGATGATTTGAGCACGTAGTTGAAGACGTGAACTCATACTACATTTTTGCTATGCACGACCTAAACGGTTACTCGTGTAAAGCGGGTTTCGTTTATATATATGACCATTACCATTCATAGGTAATGAGTGGTATAAGTAACCCATACGAGGAAATGTACAAGAAATGGATAGAGCAGAATATGCAGACAATCAGTGAGATGCAAAAGAACTTTGAGCAGATGAGCGGGAATATGCAGAATGCAATAAAAATGCCCGCGGAGATGCAAAAGAACTTTGAGCAGACCAAGCAGATGTGGGAGAATATGCAGAATGCAATAAAAATGCCCGCGGAGATGCAAAAGAACTTTGAGCAGGTTAACAAGTATATGCAAAACGCGTATACGCCTGATGGATGGTCCAAAATGAACGAGCAGGTTAACGATATGAGTAAAATTCCACAAACATGGACAGCCTTCATTGATCAAATGTCAAAGATGTCCCCATGGCAACAACCGCGGGAGCAACTTTTTGTACCGAACATGCTGATGAATTGGGCTGCGTTTAAGACGTCCATAGGGAGTAATGGTCGAATATCCATACCCGAGGCTGAGCGCAGTGCATTAAAGATTCGCGAAGGTGATCTGGTCCAGGTTATAGTACTACCAGTATCAAAGAGGGAGGTGAAAGAATGAATAAGAATGAGCAAGCACAGCAAAAAGACGTATTTGCAATTTACAAGGATATTATGGACAAGGCTATCAATAGCATAAATCAGTCAGTACCCCGTTATCATCAATCGATAACTAATACACAGCAAGAGGTAATCAAGTCTCTGGAGAATAACATGACCCAGGCAATACAGATACAGCAAGAACTCGCCACAAAGAGTGGCATGTCTACTACCGTACCTGATGCTAGCATAAAGGCAATCAAGGAGGCTGCAGAAGGCTACCTAAAGATTAGCGCTATTTACAACCAGATGGCACTGTCTGCAATGGATGCTGCCCAACAGAGTATCAAGTCTGCCAGTGACAACTCAAAGTCGTTTAACGACATAGCACAGAGTACAATGCGTTCGTACATGTCCGCATTTGCAGTGACAAACTAGTCCGAATTTTTGGATAACCAACTGCCCAATTCGGGCAGAACTATTTTTTGAGATAATTTACTAGCTATCATGCCCACGTGACCGGTGGGATACAGGCGCAGTCTCTTTTCCTGGCTACCCACTGCATAATGAAGGGGCATACTGCATTCCGGTGAAACCAGATGATCTCCCACAGCTACCTGCGTAAATATTGGCATGTCTATATTGTGCAGGTTCACCACTTGATCCCCCACCATCATTTTACTCTGGACCAACAAATTTTTTTGATATATGTTTTTGATCCACTCCCTGAAAAGTTCACCGGGAATGGGCGGGGTGTCATTAAGCCACTTTTCCACTCGCAGGAAATTATCCACAAATTTTTCATTATCAATGTTCTTGAAAAAATTGATGTATTTTTCAATTCCCTGCTCGAATGGTTTCAGTACGGAGAAACAATAGTACATAAATTCCGGCGGCATATTCCCCACAATATCCACAAGCTTGTCCACTTCCATGTGTTTGGAGAGATTACTTACTACCGTGGTGTCCTTGTCGCCATCTATCACCGGTGCAGTAGCTACAAAGTTGCGCACTTTTTTGGGATACAATGCTGTGTATATTGCGGCTATTGTTCCGCCTGTGCAATAGCCTTGTAGTGTAACGTTATCTACGGATGCCGTGTCGCATACATGATCTATACACGAGTCCAGATACACGTTTACGTAATCATCAAAGTCCAGGTATCTATCCATGTTGCTCGGAGTACCCCAGTCTACCATGTAGACATCATAACCCTGAGATAACAGGTTGCGCACCCAGCTTTTGGTTGGGTGTATGTCAAGAATGTGGTACCGGTTTATCAAGGCATAGGCTATCACGATGGGGATGCGGTGAGTGCTGGGTTGTGTACCGGCGTAATGGAGCAGACGGACCTTGTCTATGTTGTATACCTCATCGTATGGAGTGATCTCCAAGTTCATTTCGTCCGGCGCCTTTACCAAATCCGGGGCACGAAGTATGTTGGAGCTGAACCGGGCCAGCTCCTCCATCATGTGATCAGGTATGGTTGACTCCATCATTTGACCTCCGTCTCATTTTAGACTCCAGTATGGCAACCCGCTTGCGCAGTGAGTGTAATTCACCATACACCTCATCAAGCTCATGGCGATTAGGCAGGTTTGCTGTTTTTAGTACTATATCGGATATGTTATTCCAGTGCTTGGTAAGATCCAGTTCTTTTGAAACCATCTTTCCATAGTTCCGCCCAAAATCTTTTGAATCGAACAGATCAGTAAAGTCATTATCAAATATATCAATCCATATACGTTTGTAGGCCTCGAATCTCTCTGGATCTTTGGGTAGATCCGAGGTTCGCATATCCACCTTCTTTTGGGCCTCCTGCCATACCTCACTCATTTGCCTGTAATATTCAGCCAAGTATGTACCAAAATCAGTCATTGACTGATTCATCTCTATGAGTTCAGATGTGACCTTTTTGGTGTTGGCTGCCATGGCCCGCAGGGGCCCTATGGAAGACAGAGCCTGGGGCTTGCTGTTCATGAGGTATAATAAATCCGTCCAGAATACGGATACATGCTTGTAGTAGTCCCGTGCATTCTCTTCCATGCTTGCTATATTCACTAAAACGATATAAGCAGCTTGTAACTTTTGTGCAAGTTCATGTATGACTATGCATAATGGATTCCTGCAAGCAATCGTGCAATTGGCCTGTCAAGATCAAATCATGGATGTAAGGTAAGAGACCAGTACCACTTAACAGTTTTATCCAGCATGTAGCGTTATATTTTCGCAGAGGTCGCCTAGCCAGGTAGGGCGCGGGCCTTGAGAGCCTGTGTCAGCAATGACGCGGGGGTTCAAATCCCCCTCTCTGCGTACATTGGAGGTGATTCAAATAGGTCGATCTCTCCGGAAGATTGTGAAAGTTGATATGTTTTAATTAAATATTGACCGAGTGGTTAAATACCTCAATAGTACGAAAAGTAAGTCCGCTTAGGATCCGGCGTACAGTAGTTCAGATTGCACAAGCCACGAAAGGCTATGGTAAAGAGAATAACAGAGGAATCAAGACAGTACATCATAAGACAGCACAAAAGAGGCGTTGCCGCAACCAAAATGTATGAGTTCACCTGTGTCTAAATTTACGCACAACTGATCGCGACAGTTAATGTGATTTGTGCACAAGATTCCGGAAGACGTGAACTCATACACCAAAATAGCTCAAGATCTACACATCAGTTCAAGACACGTACGAAGATTGTGAACCAGAGGACGGGAACGACTCGAGTAAAGATGGGCAGGCCTATGATACCAATCACCGCCACCCAGATACGAATGGTAACTGAAGCAATACAGCAAGGATCCCGCCGGAGTAGTACGTATTGCAGAGGCTTAGACATGATACATATCGCGCAGTATATCACATAATGAAAAAGAACGGTACGACAGGATCATCACCTGCAAAGTCAGAGTGGGTACGCTATGAGCGTAAATATTCCAATACAATGTGGCACTGGCATGTCGTGAAAGATGAGCGCTTCAGGGGACTGAATCTCATAGATGATGCATCCAGGTGTATAGTCGGGGCGGCACTATTCGAGCATACAACCTCAGAGAACGCCGTTCTATTACTGAGACTGGCAATGAAACGATTCGGCGCCCCTGCATCTCGGATAACGGCGCGTGTTTCGTAGGACAATAAAAGGGCAAGAAAAGTTGGAAACCAACACTATTCAAGGAAGAACTGCTGGATCAAGACATCATACTAATCAATTCCAGACCATACCACCCGCAGACAAATGGCAAACTGGAGCGCTTCCATGGAATGATTGAGGACGAGGGGACTCTTATTTAAGAGTCCAACGAGATAGTATGAGTTCACCTGTGTCTAAATTTACGCATAACTGATCGCGACAGTTAATGTGATTTGTGCATAAGATTCCGGAAGACGTGAACTCATACCTATATCTTAGTGAATGATCAAAACACGTGAACTCATACTTCTACCCGGCGCAAAGGTCATAATTCCATACAGGGGTAGGGAATCACTCACTAAAACTGAAAGGAATTACAACCAATATGTATCAAAAAGGCGCATATTAATCGAGCATGTAATTCGAATGCCAAAGGTATATCGTAGATTAAGTCAGGTATATGATGGTAGTCGTGAGGAATTCCGGGAAGATCTACTCGTAGTATCCGGGTTGCATAATTTACACATTATGCACAAGCATACCAGGTACAAGAAATTCTTGAAAAATATCTGTATGAGTTCACCTGTGTCTAAATTTACGCACAACTGATCGCGACAGTTAATGTGATTTGTGCACAAGATTCCGGAAGACGTGAACTCATACAAATATCTGTCCATAATTTCCGTGTTATTATAATTCGAATATTACTTATCAGAAAATCCACTAAATTAATGGGTTTTGTGGTAACCATTTGTATGAGTTCACGTCTTCCGGAATCTTATGCACAAATCACATTAACTGTCGCGATCAGTTATGCGTAAATTTAGACACAGGTGAACTCATACACGAGATATGGCATTATGACAGTCTCCGGGATTATGTTGACTACTACAATGAGAGAAGGTCGCACTTCTCACTGGATATAGATAACGGCGAAACGCCGCTTCAGGAATAAAAAGGCGACCTAGACAATTAGGGCAAATGATGCAAAATGGATGGAGCGGGATGCCAATGACTAGCGGACCGACTTTTCATACATTACAGATGATACTGAACTACAAAAGAAGGTAAAAGGATTGAATAAGGCCATACCAGGCATGTTCGTATTCCTAGAATATGACAGTGTGGAGCCGACCAACAATCCAGCGGAGCAGTGGAACCGGTTCTGATACGCGGTGGTATTCCGTAAGATTAGTGGCCAGATAAAGGGTGGTGAAAGGGCCATGCGCCGCATGTCCATATGTGTTCAGACATGAAGGGCTCAGGGCCTTTCTGTTATGAACGAGGTTGCTGCCAGAATGCAGTTATAATTAAAAAAACTGGGATGCATTCTATCTTATTATGTGATCAAAACACGTGAACTCATACGAATTATGTATGAGTTCACCTGTGTCTAAATTTACGCATAACTGATAGAACCGGTTACCAGTTAATGTGATTTGTACACAAGATTCCGGAAGACGTGAACTCATATTGAATTACGGCTATTCATGTTTTTGCCACCATTAGAGTCCAAAACAGAAATGATTTTTTATAACTAAATACTCACGACGCGTATGAAGCGCTTTGCAACCCAAGAGATGGCAGTGAACCATGCCATGAATGAGATTACAGCTGGTGTTATTGTGTATTTGTATGATGAAAATGATTCCCATGTTGTATCCAGTGAACAGCCGGATATACCATTTGTGGCGGCAGTACCAGGTGATTCAATAGAGACCGTATCTGCACGATTTGGTAATTTGGTACGATAATTATGCACTATTTTTTATTTCGGCGACCAGTTCATCGGTAAGACTAATCTTTTCGCGTATTGGCCTGACTATTTGTGTCAGGTATTTTGTTGCAGTACCCTTTAGGTCTACGGGATGTATTTTTCCTGAACCGTAATCCTGCTCCAGCATTTTGTAATTTTCATAGGATATATCGCCGCCAAATTTCTCTGCGCGTTCTATCACAATGTCATTAAATTCGTGAAATATTATGTGTCGGAATATTTCCAGTATTGGATTATCCTGGATTTGGTTTTGGGGGCACCACGCCTTGGATATTTTTTTTCTTATCTGGGAGTCGGTATCATGCATGAATATACCCGAATTTGGATCCGACTTGCTCATTTTTGGCGGATTGCCAGGCGAGGCCGGAGCACTCAAACCAGGCAGTAGTTTGTGATGTACGGCTACGGGTACCTTCCATTTCATTTTGGGAAATATTTCCCGTACCAGCATGTGTATTTTTCTTTGATCCATTCCCGCGTGCATAATATCCAAATCCAGGGAATGAATATCCACTGCCTGCATGGGCGGGTATAGTAGCTTTGCCAAATCAAGATTCTCGCTATCCGCTCGTCCCATTATTGTCAGAGCCCGCCTAGTACGGGCTAGTGACATGTGTCGGGTGAATTGTACTAGTTCACGCCAATAGTCCTTTTTCTCCTCATAAAGGCTGGTTCCCAGTACTATATTGGCATCAGGGCATACTGTTTGAAATGCATCAAGGTAATACTCCGATACGCGGGATATGATATCCCAATCGGCACCAAGCTTATCGTTTATGATGGTATGCCAGTCTGCCAGAAATATGGTGCATTTTACCCCTGCCTTTATCATATCGTTTATCTTGAACCCAATACTGACCAAGCTGCCCAAATGCAGGAATCCTGAGATCTCCAGTCCAATGTAGTGTTTGGGCGATGATACAGTATCAAAAAGTCGTACAAGATCATCCTCGGTTACCACCTCCGCGGTAGGCTCCCTTTTGACCAGCTGTACCTTCTCCCACGTGTCCATGATCTCGTTTCATAACTTGAACCTATAAACTAATAGTTTCAGGTGCGGAGAGAACAAATCGATACACAGTAGAATGGAACAGTCTTCCCAAGTAATACCTTATTGTCACCAAAGTCTCAATCTCAAACAGGTAGCAAAAATCCATGACCAAACAATATACAAAGAGATGACAAAATCCCAATTACTAAAAAGCCGGAGATTCACTAGAATCGCCACGAGTTCATAAACACCAGCGCAAATCACTGCTATCTTGAATAAATTTAGGCGCAGAAATTCATGTATTTGTAATTAGTACACAAGCACACATAATCCCACATCATTTTAACGGAATGTATCAACAAACAGATACTGTGAGATCACTACTTCACACGACAAATTAATTAAACGAACTTGAGCCACAAATGTTAATGAACAAGAGAGCCATACTGACCAGCGCCCTACCATACGCCAATGGCGAGATACATCTGGGTCATGTGGCATCAACATACATACCAGCGGATGTCACCAAGCGTTTTCTACGCATGAAAGGCGTGGATGCATATTATGTATGCGCCTCTGATGATTACGGAACTCCCATACTTATACAGTCTGAGCGTGAGGGCAAGAGCCCGTCTGAGTATTCTGCATACTGGAATCAGAGGGATCTGGAGGATTTTAAGGAGCTTGACATTGATTTTGATTATTTCTACCGTACAAGCTCCTCGGAGAACATGGAATTTGTCCAATATGTGTTTAATAGGTTAAACCAGGCCGGTCACATATATCGCAAGGAGATTGTACAATATTACTGCGAGACGGACAAGAAATTTTTGCCGGATCGCTACGTCTTGGGGACATGCCCCCACTGTAAAAGCGAGAACCAATATTCGGATCTCTGCGAGAGTTGCGGGAATGTTCCTGATGCCATAATTAATCCGCACTGCTCCATATGCGGTAATGCTCCGGTCAAGCGTCCCACTACACACTACTTTTTCAGGCTACGGAATTTCGCCGGCGAACTTGATGCGTGGCTGGAATCAAATCATAATTTACAGGACGACGTGAAAAAATACGTCCGAAACTGGATTAAATCCGGCTTGGTAGACTGGGACATAACCAGGGACATATCCTGGGGCGTGCCCATACCGCTAAAGGAAGCTTCCGGCAAGGTCTTTTATGGATGGTTTGATAATCACCTGGCATACATATCATCCACCCTGAAATTTTTAAAAGATAATAATCTGGACGGCAAGGAGTTCTGGAACTCTGCGGACATTTATCATTTCATAGGCAAGGATATTGTCTATCACCATTACCTGTTTCTTCCAGCCATGCGGCTGGGCATTGGTACAGAATACAAGCTGCCGGACTTTATTCCCACTAGGGGCCATCTTACGCTCCAGTCCAGGAAAATATCAAAGAGTCGCAACTGGTACATTGGACTGCGGGAATTTCTATCATATTATCCCGCGGATTATTTACGATATTACCTACTCTCCATAACGCCCTTCTCGCAAGATGATCTTAATTTTGACTGGGGTGATTTTGCCACTCGCATAAATTCGGAGCTTATTGGAAATATGGGTAATTTCATAAACCGCTCCCTGGGATTTACAATACGCTCCCATGACGGCGTGGTACCGGAACCGGATACAAACGACGACACAGATATGGAAGCCCGGAATAATATTACAAAACTGCACGAAACCATAGGAGCCCAGATGGAGCAGAATCATCTTGATCGTGCGCTGAAAAAACTGATGGGATTTTGCTCGTTCTTTAACCAATATTTCCAGCACAAGGAGCCCTGGAAGGGCGAAAGTGGATCGCGCTCATGCATATATTATTCAGTAAATGCAGTACGCAGCATTGCACTGGCATCATACCCATTTGTACCCCAGTCATCGGCCAGAATATTGAACCAGCTGGGAATGGATGGTAGTGCGGCTCAGCTGTCCTGGGATGACATGTCCAAAATAGCAATAAAACCCGGTCATAAATTGGGGCAGGTAGCCCCCCTCTTTAAAAAGGTGGATCAGAAGGACATTGACCGGCACAAGTCAAAACTGGATGGTTAATGTGATTATTCCCCGAGTAACAACCCGCGGTTACTATGACCGCATGACTGGCGCAACCCGGAAACGCAAAAGGTACGGCGTGTATCCGCCCAACCTGAAAAAGATACTGGTGGGCAGTGCGGAACTGGCTGTCATGGTGCACGGTATGCGTAATGATAGCGCCGGTGCTGCATCAAAGGTCCAGATAGCAAAAGAGTGCCTGTCCATTCTGGGGTATAAGCATCCCGTCATAGGGTTTAGCTACGATTCGGACATACCCGGCGCCCACAGGAGTGATAACAATGTCAAAACGCTGGAGACGGCCCGTATTATAGCGCACAAAAACGGCCATAACTTGGCCTGCTTTGTTATTGATTTTGCTCATACGAACCCTCATACCAAAATCCGTCTTTTGGGCCACTCCCTGGGCTCGGAGGTAATTCTGTCCGCCATAATGTGGCTACATGATAACAACCACACAGACATGCTGGAGTCGGTCCACTTTTTTGCCGCGTCCATAAGGCGCCAGGATATACAAAAAGCCCAGATTAGTGCCATGAATAGAGTAATACGGGATTGTGTAACAAATTATCATTGGCCCGTCGACGAGGTGCTTATGGAGGGGGAGACAGACGGAGTGAATCCGGAACCGGTGGGACTGAGAGGTATGACAGATGACACTGCAAAATGGACAGACATTATGGTGAGTCCGGCCAATCACAGATTCGCAAGTTATGCACCCATGTTGCAGTCATTCCCATAACTTGCACACTGCTATATAGCCCCCCTTGCACATCCACTGACGTGAAACGGGTATTTGTTAATGGGTATGGTTCCATAGGCAGCCGAATAGCGTCATTTCTAAAAGACGATCCCAACGTGGATGTAGTGGGAGTTGGCAAGTACTCTAATGATACCGCAGTCCAGGATGCAAAATCCAGGGGCCTGGACGTATACGTGCCGCATGAGCGCATGTCAAAGTTCGGATCCCATGCCACCGGCTCCATAGAGTCTGCACTGGACGCGTCAGACATGGTAATTGATGCATCGCCGGGCGGAATGGGCATGCGTAACAAGGAGAACTTGTACGATTCTCGGAACATACCCGTAATATATCAGGGTGGCGAGTCAGCCTTTGGCAGTGAGCGGGTATCGAATTTCATATTTAATTCCAGAATAAATTATGCCGATGCCCTGGGCCGTCGTGACGCGATACAGGGCAGCTGCAATGTAACGGGTATGGGACGTATAATAGGACCGCTGCAGGAAAAGTATGGTAGCGACATTTTGCGTATAGACATAATGCTGGTGCGCCGATGGGCAGACATTGAACAGGCGGACAAGGCATTTCCTGATACCATACAGATGACGCCGGATCCCCATCATGCCCATGATGCCAAGACATATCTTGGCGAGGAGACGCAGGTATATGTGCGGGCCATAAAGGTACCCACACGGCAGATGCACCTTCATGTAATGGATATTCGGTTCTCCGGGGAGGCTCCGGTATCATCAGCCATACATGACCTGTATCGCACCGAGCGGGGTGTTGCATTACTACAGAATGCGCAGGATACCAAATCCGTCCGAGAGTTTGCCAACTCCATGGAATACTCTTTCCGGGACACCAACATGGTCCACATACATGCCAACATGACCGCCTCCCGAGGGGACACCATACAATTGGTATACTCAGATGACCAAACGGGCATAGTGATACCGGAGAATCACATGCTTATGCAAGCCATGTTATACGGTACTAATTATGAGACTGCCCTGGCCCATACCGAGTCCATATTCAACATGGAAGAGAGAAAGACTGCCCTGGAACAGCACTTTAACTGACCTTGCTGATACGGACCCGCGCTACTTGGTGACCCATTGTCTTTTCCACCTTTATCTGGACATCCCCTATGTTTACAGAGTCGCCGGTACGGGGTATGGCCCTGAGTCTCTCGTGGAGTAATCCGTTTATTGTGACATAGTTCTTGCTCTCGGGAATGCGGGAGCCCAGGGTACTGTTAACCTTTGATATTTTGGTATCACCGTGGACCACCACTGCCTTGTCACTTACTGTGTAAAACTCGGTCGTGGTTTCATCTATCTCATCCTCGATATCGCCAACTATGGTCTCTATAAGATCCTCCAGTGTGACCAAGCCTTCAACTCCTCCGTACTCGTCTACCACTATGGCGATGTGTATCTTTTGCTTCCTCATAGATTTCAATAACGAGTTAACGGACTGGTTTGTGGACACGAATAGTGGCGATCGCGCCAGCTCCTTGAGGGTACGTGTCCTGTAATTTTCTACCACAACAGTCAGTATGTCCCTGACATGAACGAATCCTGTTATCTGGTCTACATTCTTGCCATAGACGGGTATGCGCGAATGCGTGGACTCGTTGATTAGTGGCAGGGCATCAAGTAGAAGTGTCTTTTCCGGAAGCGTAAACATCTTGGTCCTGGGCGTGACAAGGTTCTTGACGGTTATGTCATCAAAGCGCAAGGCCCCATGTACCAGTTCGGTCTCCTCCTTCTCCAATGCCTTGTCTTTGAGGCCCTGCTCCACAATACCGCGTATCTCATCCTCGGTGATCGGTGGTGTGTGATAGCTGCTTCCAGTCAATTTTACAATGAACTTGGTTATTGTCTCAAAGAGCTTTACCACCGGCCACAAGGCATAGCTAAATACAAGCAGGATTCCCGCACACCGCAGGGAAACCTTTGTGGCGTTGGCATTACAGTATGTCTTGGGGGTTATCTCGCCAAAGACCAGTATGAGCAGCGTCATTATCCCCACCGCAATGGCCAGTCCGCTATCACCGAATAGACGCAACGCCACACTGGTAGCAAAAGCAGAGGAGCCAACGTTAACAAGGTTGTTTCCCAAGTTTACACTGGACATCATCCAGCCGGGATTGGATTTTAGTTTGTAGAGAGCCTCGGCGCCACGAACCTTCTTCTCTTTTAGCTGGTTTACCTTGGAATCTCGCGTACCCACCAGTGCCACTTCCAGTCCACTGAAGAATGCCGATAAGCCAATAAGTGCAGCTAGTGCAACAATTTCTACCCACAGATCTACCATGTCCTACTCCCTTCATTCAGCGTCATTAGTTATGTAGACACCATCGTATACTGGTAGCTTAACCCACGCGTGTCATTTATTCTTTGTGCCCATGAGGTGCTGTTTCAATAGTACGAAAAGTAAGTCCGCTTAGGATCCGGCGTACAGTAGTCCAGATTGCACAAGCCACGAAAGGCTATAGTAAAGAGAATAACAGAGGAATCAAGACAGTACAACATAAGACAACGCAAAAGAGGCGTTGCCGCCACCAAAATAGCTCAAGACCTGAACATCAGTTCAAGACATGTACGAAGATTGTGAACCAGAGGACGGGAACGACTCGAGTAAAGATGGGCAGGCCTATGATACCAATCACCGCCACCCAGATACGAATGGTAACTGGAGCATACAGCAAGGATCCCGTATGAGTTCATCTGTGTCTAAATTTACGCATAACTGATAGAACCGGTTACCAGTTAATGTGATTTGTGCATAAGATTCCGGAATTAATAGTACGAAAAGTCCGCTTAGGATCCGGCGTACAGTAGTTCAGATTGCACAAACCACGAAAGGCTATGGTAAAGAGAATAACAGAGGAATCAAGACAGTGCATCGTAAGACAACGCAAAAGAGGCGTTGCCACCACCAAAATAGCTCAAGACCTGAAACAAGACACGTGCGAAGATTGTGAACCAGAGAACGGGAACGACTCAAGATGGGCAGGCCTATGATACCAATCACCGCCACCCAGATACGAATGGTAACTGAAGCATATCACAAGGATCCCGCCGGAGTAAGTACGTATTGCAAAGAGGCTTAGACATGATATATCGCGCAGTATATCGCATAATGAAAAAGAACGGTACGGCAGGATCATCACCTGCAAAGTCAGAGTGGGTACGCTATGAGCGTAAATATTCCAATGCAATATGGCACTGGCATGTCATGAAAAGATGAGCGCTTCAGGGGACTGAATCTCATAGATGATGCATCCAGGTGTATAGTCGGAGCGGCACTATTCTAGCATGCAACCTCAGAGAACGCCGTTCTATTACTGAGACTGGCAATGAAACGATTCGGCGCCCCTGCATCTCGGATAACGGCGCGTGTTTCGTAGGACAATAAAGTGGCAAAAAGAACTGGAAACCCACTATTCAAGGAAGAACTGCTGAATCAAGACATCATACTAATCAATTCCAGACCATATCACCCGCAGACAAATGGCAAACTGGAGCGCTTCCATGGAATGATTGAGGACGAGGGGACTCTTATTTAAGAGTCCAACGAGGGGACTCTTATTTAAGAGTCCAACGAGATATGGCATTATGACAGTCTCCGGGATTATGTAGACTACTACAATGAGAGAAGATTGCACTTCTCACTGGATATAGATAACGGCGAAACACCACTCCAGGAATAAAAAGGCGACCCAGACAATTAGGGCAAATGATGCAAAATGGATGGAGCTGGATGCCAATGACTAGCGGACCGACTTTTCATACATTACATGCCCCTGACGCGTAATCAATAGTCCGGAATGTAACCGTTTAGCTCACCCCGCGCAACTGTTCAAAACACACCGCCAACATATCCGTTCTTGCCTTTTCTATCATGTTACCTCACACATGTCCATGGATTTACCATCTAGGTGTTGATCTTTAACGCGACCTAAACGGTTACGTCCGGAATTATATTTGGTAACTTGGCGCATACGGCGCCACTGCGAACTCAACCAAATGGTTATATACAAATTTGCATAATCGGTGTCATGCCAAGATGGCCACCAAACTCGACGGACTTTACAGTCTCTGTAGTCCCCAATGTTCGTTGTAATACATCGTACAGTTACATACCAAAGCCCATACTCAGCAAGCTGGGAAACCCCAAACGCATACAGTTTTCCATCAAGGACAATACGGTAATAGTAACTGCAGAAAATTAGATACGCTGCTTTTTTATTTTGTCTTTGTTCCTGAATTGCGGCTTTGCGCTTTTCTGTACTGCGTAATCTCTATCTCTACGGTCATTAGAGGATCCTCGTTCTGGTTGCGCCGTATGGAGAGTAGCATGGGTTTTTCAAAATCTTTTGTACAGTCCGGGCAGGCATAGACAAGGACCCGATGTTCGTTGGGCGCCTTGGGATTGGACAGCCGGGCATAATATACCAGGCGGGCACCGCAGTCTACGCAGTAACGGTTGGTCCGTCTAAGCCGAGCCATGAACAACATATGGTACATGACTATATTAGGTGCGCCATGTATGAACGGGTCGTGCCCGTGCAAATTGGCGCCGCCCGACAGACTTGAACTGTCGACCGACGGATTAACAGTCCGCTGCTCTACCACGCTGAGCTAGGGCGGCAACAACATCAGGACACGGAGTGAGAAATTTAATCCTTACTATGGGAGGCCTTTTTGCTTGTCATACGCGTAAATGCCGTCCAAAAAGACACGATGGTCCTTGTTCTTGATACGGGTACTCAACTGTATGTTGGCCACGGTCTGGGTTACGTCGGTCAGGACGAATCCGGATACTACAACATCGTCGCCCTTGGGCTCTACCTTGACAGAGCCGCATATGTGCGCCTTGCGGGGGGCGCGTTCCCCCTGAAAATTCTCTATAATGACAGTGTCACCCTGCGACTTTACGGTAATGGGAAAGTGTGCAAAGACTATCTTCATCTTTATGGTGTATCCGGTAACAACACCCTCGAACAGGTTTCGTATAAGAGAGCGAGCAGTATTTAGAATAGCAAAGTCCCGCTTGCGATTACCCACAGCCTTTAGGCTTACTTTATCATCATCGACGCTTATGTTCACCGGAATCTTGCGAAAACTCTTGATCGCCCTGCCCAAGGGGCCATTGACCAAAAGCATGTGCCGGTTTAGTGTTACAGATACACCCTCTGGGATGTCAACTCCGGTGACTAGTTTCTCCGGTCTAATAGGCATACCCTATCAGTAGCCCCCCAAGGCCTGACTCTGCAGCCTCACGATGTGACATGACACCCTGATTTGTGGTTACCAAGAGTATTCCCCGATTATACGAGGGAAGATACTGCTGCTCCCAGCGGGCATACTCTCCCTTTTTAACCTTAAAGTTGGGCGATATTGCTCCGCACTTGGTTATCTTTGATCGTAACTTGATGTGGAATTTTCCGCCGCGCTTGTCGTCAATGTGTTCGTAGTCTCCAATGTAGTTGTACCTCTTTAGCGTCTCCAGTATCTTGGCGCCATACTTGGAGGTGGGTAGTATGGTGCACTCTCTTTTGCGTCGCACCTCGTTGTTGTATATGGTGACAAATATGTTTGCTATAACGTTGGTCGCGGGCATTACATAATCACCGGTATTTATTGAACCCCAAGGAAGTGGCTACCTCCCTAAAACATCGCCTACATAACATCAAGTCGTACTTTTGAATGACCGCGGTATAATCACCACATCTCTTGCACCAGCGGGAGCCGCGCCCAAAGGTGTGTTTTTTGCGGCCGGTATACTCGTATGAACGATCCTTCATGAAATGGTCACCCCAAATCGCTCCGACAGGTAATCCTGCGCTTCCTGCATTGTTATTATGTGAGATTTGCCGACGCGTGCCTTGTGCCGACTGCGCAATCGTACGGAGAAGCCGGGCCTTGATAGGCTGACGCAGATATCCAGTCCCAATATGCCAATCTTTGGGTCATATTTCACACCAGGTATGTCAATGTGCTCCCGTATTCCAAAGGAGTAATTACCAAAATTGTCAAAGGACTTCTTTTTTGCCATATTGCCCTTGGCCTCAAATAGGCGCCCCAGTAACTTGGCGGCATCATCATTACGCAACGTTACCGCAATGCCTATGGGCTCGCCCTTCCTCACACCCCAGTCCCGCTGGGCGGATTTGGCGTTGCGGACCGAGGGGTTCTTGCCGGATATCTGTACCAGAGCCATTCTGGCTGTCTGAATGGCATCACCGGAGCGGCCAACGCCCATATTCAACACAACCTTTTCCAGCCGTATCTGCTTCATTACGTTCATGACGCGCTCACCTTGATTACCGGGTTATCCGGCCCCGTAACCATTATGGCATCGGTGGGTATCTCAATACTCCTTTTGCCCAAGGACATCAGGACGCGCCGGGGTAGTATAAACGTGCCCGGTATGATATTGATTACACTGCCCGACTGTCCTGCATTGGCGCCCTTTATGACCAGCGCCTGGCATTCAGTACTCAGGGGAATAACTTCTAGTATGTTCTGGGAGGGAACCTCCAGCAGGCAACTGTCACCCACCCGGGCATCCACATCGGTTATGATGGTGCGACCATCGTGCAATCCCAACGCTGTACGTCCACCCTTTATGGTAACCTTGCTGGTGACCTTGGCCAGCTTCTTTGTGATCTCGTCTTTTGGTATGGGCAGAGGTTGCAACAGCTTTCCCCGCAGGGGGACCATACGGTATGCTTCCGAGACGTTGGATAGCTCCACAACATCCATGAGCCCGATGCCGTGATGCAGTGATTTTCGTATGACGCCGTCAACCCGAACCGCTCCGCTGTATATGGCTACCTTGGCCTCCCGGAGGGTATACGCCACTTGAAGCATATCCCGCAGGAATACCGCAGACGGTATTGAGCGGAACTTGGGATGGGGGCCGGGCCTTGTCGCTACCACGAATCTCTTGTTCTTGCGTGTTATGCCCCAGAAGGTAGGTGCCATCTGCCGCTTTAGCTTCTTGCTACCGGATATGCTGGTCATTGCTCTTTGGCATCCTCCCGGTTATTTTTATTATCCGAATTACCATTACCCAAGTCATGTATCTTTTTGTCCCGCCTCTTGTCGGATCTGTTCAGGTCGGTTATGAGTATGTTTGAGGGGTGTATGTATATGTCATAGCGTTCACCGGCCAGCTTCTCCTGTTTGGTACCGGCGACCACTACACCGCGTCCAGGAGATACGGACTCTACCTTTCCGGTCACATTCTTGTACACACCCCTGGTTATTCGTACTGTGTCGCCGGGAACTATTCGTATGCTCCTAAAGTTATACTGTTTGCGCAGTTCCGCGGAGAGATGACCGGCCATCATCTTGCTACGCAGATTCTTTGTAGGATGATGTATTGTGCGGTTACGTATCGTGGAGGGCTTCATACTATATCACCGTCGATGCCACATTGGCTATACGTGGCCATTTCTCTGAGGCCTCCGCGGCTACCGGCCCCTTGATTCCTGTCCCCTTCATCTCGCCCTCCGCCGACACTATCACCGCCGCGTTATCCTCAAAGCAGACCCGTATACCGTTTAGCCTGCGCACAGGATACTTTTGCCTAACGATAACGGCGCCATGCACCTGCTTGCGTAATTCTGCCGGACCCTTCTTTACCACTACATTACAATAGTCGCCAACGGCCGCCGCGGGCAGGCGGGAGACACGGGTCTTTGTCTTGTGAACCATTACAACTTCCAGAATCTTGGCGCCTGAGTTATCGGCGCATGTTATTTGGGCACCTACAGGAATGGACCTTGTTACATATGGACGGAATTCCTCTACGCCCTTGCCCGGTTGTTTTGCCATGCTATTGCTTCACCTGCACCACCACAAAGGATACGGATTTTGCCAGCGGTCTACATTCGGCCGCAAGCACGATATTGCCTTCTGTCACATCCAAACAGTCGGGGACATGGGCGTGTATCGTACTCTTGCTACGGGCATATCGCTTAAACTTGCCAATGTATACTGGAGACTCCCGCTGTATGGTTACAGTCTGTCTTGCCCTGGCACCGGAGACCTTGCCCTCGAATAGCTTGCCACGCACGGGGAGGTTACCGCAGAAGGGACAGTTCTTGCCAGAACACGGACGAGTGGGCTCTGGTACATCAATACCAATCATGGGACATCCAGCCTCTCATGGAATCGTCTCTTTATATCGGTACCCTTGATAGATTCTACCTCACCTTTGTACTTGACTTGCCACGTATTGATATCTTTGGGTAACATTTTGGATCCGGATGCAGTCTGGATAATCAGCATATTCCTGGTCTCGTTTAGTACGGTGCCGGCTAATCCTACCAAAGCGGCATTGGATGACGCGCTTATGGTTACATAACTGCCTATCATGGAGGGTATCATTTCTTTTTCAGCTCCGATTGGCAGGTAAGCATTCGTGCAATATCCCGGCGCATGGGTCGTATCTTGCCGTGCTCCTTTCTTAGTGTACCCTTGGCCTGGCTTATGCGCAACTTGGTGAGCTCGTTGCGCATCTGCTGTATACGTTCAGCCAAGGTCTTTTCATCCATGGCCCTAATACTTTCCATGGCCTTGCGGTTCACTGCTCTGCCTCCTTGTCTGGTTTTCCGTCTTTTGCGGACTCGGTCATTGTAAACTCCGGGACAAACTTCTCCTTGTGTGCTATGCGAATACGTATGCCTATCAGCCCCATGGGTGTTTGTACATGGGCTATATCCTCATCCACGATAACCTGTGCATGGTGTCCTGCCCGGGGAAGTATGCCCGCGGTGTGTTTCTCGAAGGATGAGCGGTCTCCCCTAAGTTTTCCGGACACCGTAATTTGTACACCCATGGCACCGGATTCCATTACCTGACGCAGAGTCCACATGGTGGCTCGTCTAAACGCGGTTCCCCGCTCTATATGACTTGCCATCCTGCCGCACATCACATTGGGCGAGAGTTCCGGCTTGGCTATCTCCTCTACCCGTATCTGCGGATTCTTGTAGTCAAAGTTTGACTCCAGCTGTTCTGTGAGTGCCCTTATGACTGAGCCCTTCCTTCCAATTACAAGGCCGGGACGTACCACATATACTGATACACGGGTTCCGGTTGGTTGCTTTTGTATGTCAAAGTGGCTGAAACCGGCATCCTTTATCTCCTTACGCAGGTAGTCGCGTAACAGCATCATGTTGTAGTTGTCATGGATCATCTTCTTTACGGTAGACATGTCTAGTACTCCTGGGCCACGGCCTCCACGTGAACTCGCGCATCATTCTTGGGTGTAGCCCTGCCCTGGGCGCGCGGTATGAAGCGTTTTACTATTATCCCCTTGTGGACGGTCACATTTACTATCTTGAGTCTATCCAGATCCAGTCCCTTGTACTCAGCGTTGGACTCAAGACTTACAAGTAGATTTAGTATCTCCAGGGCAGCTTTTTGCGGGTAGCGGCCCGCCATGACTCCGGGATCCGAGCGATGACCCACCTGGTTCTTGTAACGCTTGAAGGGAACTGCACTCTCCTTGTTTATCACCCGGTTCAGATAATCCTGTGCCGATTCCAGATTCATGCCCTTTATGGCGTGGCCTATCTCTCGGGCATGCTTGTGTGATATGGACTTTTCCCGTATGGAAGCTCGGGCGTGATTGATGCTGTCATAATATTGGTATGCATATTTGAATCGGGACATAACAATCACTTTAGCGGCACATACAGGCTGGATCTTGATGCCCCCACTCCCGGAGAACCGTGTGTTACCCTCTTGTTTGTAATTACATACTCGCCTATGTATCGTCCTATCATCTCCGGTACTACCTCAACCGGAACAAACTCCTTTCCAGAGTATACCTGAATTGTAAGGCCCACCTGATAGGGCATTATAATCAAGTCACGCATATGCGTCTTTATGACACCGCTCTTCTTGCCCGCCTTTGTGGCCTTGATCTTTTCGATTAGTTTGCGACGATCATCGGTTATGCCATTGGATATGTATCGCCTCAGCGTACGTCTTTGCCTAGAGTTGAATAGTGCCAACTGACGATCCAGTGGCATCCTACCCAGATCCTTCAGTGGTATTCCACGATACTCGAACTTCTTAACCATACTGTACGCCTACCTTGTCGTCCATATTATAGCATTCCTATATTGGTGGCGAGATCCTGGGCCCGGCTAACATTCTCCATCTTGACAAAGGCCTTCTTGCCATATATGGTACGGGTGGTATTTACCTTCAACACCTTCTCCTTGTATAAGACAGAGACCGCCTTGCTTATCTGAGCCTTTGATGCGTCATCAGATACGATGAAGCATATTGTGCCGTGCGTCTCCACTAATTCGAATGTACGCTCTGTGATATGCGGTTTCAGTATAACGCGATGGGCACGATCCGCACTCATAACAATATTCCTGTCTGCCCTGGTCACTTGCGGCTTTCGCTTGATCAATTCATCATCTCCGAAATGCCCATATGTGTGGAGTGAATGGAACCCAAGCCCGCTAGTGCACTCTGCGAGTAAATGACCAACCGGGACGGAGTGGCTCCCGGGGCCATATCAAGGACGCTTATTTCCGAGGGTATCCGCACCTCTACTCCGGGAATGGAACCGCAAGCCTTGGTCAGAGCGGCGCCGTTAGATACAACAAACAGAATGCTCTTGCCCCTCTTTTTGCCCCGTCCCCGTAGCGCTGACTTGCCGGTACGGCTACGCCTGGACTCCAGCCGCTCCACATCACCGTATAGGCCCAGTGATTCCAGCAGATGTATGACTTGCCGGGCTGTACGCATATCTTCCACGCTATCCTGGACTACTACGGGAAATGTCTCAATACTGCCTGTCCTGTGTCCCCGACCACGTATTACATCTGCCATGGCTGTTCCGGCTATTGCAGAGCACAGTGCCAGTCTATTCTCTTTTTTGTTTAATCTCTTCCAAATAACTTTGAATGCCGTGGGAGGGTGTGCCTGTCGACCGCCCCGTACTGACGCTACGCCACCGGCTTGCCCGGATCGGCCTCCGCCGCCACCCTTCATCTTTGCTATACGGGATCTGCCACGACCGGTGGGTGGATCATCAGAGCGTGCCACTACATCCATGCCAGCGGTAGGATGCCTGCCCTGAGGCTGGTGCCGGTGGGAGTCCAGATTTACAAAAGCCTTGTGTATCATATCCCTCCGGAAAGGGGTATCAAATACTGGCGGCAGCTGGACAGTATCGCGCTCTACACCTTCCAGGTCATATACGGGGACTTTCATGCTGCTACCTCCAGTATGCGGGGCTCAGATATGCGCGCAGGTCTGTTTCGTATCTGGGCCCGCATCTTTACCAGTCTTCTGTATGTACCGGGCACTGACCCCATGAGTATGATATACTCACCCTTTACCTGGCCAAAGTGCTTAAAGCCACCCGGCGGGTTAACCGTTGCACCATCATTGGCATCCCCCATTATCATTATGCGCTTGTTGTACTCCACTCTCTGGTGGAAACCCATCTGTCCCGCTCGGGGTACAGTATACATGACATACTGGGGAGATATGGGACCCAGACTGCCAAGCTCACGAACGGTCTTTCGGGATTTGTGCTGTTTCCGCTTGGCGCCATATCGCTTTATCACTCCTTGCCATCCCTTGCCCTTTGTTATGGCGGCCACATCCACCGCGGCCCCTGTCTTGAAGACATCACCTATGCTTATGGTTTTACCCAGAAGATCCGCTACAAACTGAGCCTGGGCCGCTATGTCACCGCCGTCTATGGGCGCCTCGAATATGTAGGGCTTCTTTTGCGACAGCCCGGCATCCTGTGGAATAACTGCCAGAATGGAGCATATGCGCCGTATGCCAGTCAGGTCCTGCGCCTTTTTTGCCGCATCCTCACCGGTCTTGAGTGTTATCCTTCTGGTTATCTTCTTGGGAAGTTCATCAGCATACAGGTCAAACTGCGCATGATAGCCGTTATTGTCCTTGGAGTAGCCGCGCATGCCCACCACCGTGGCTGGTGGCGTGGCTATTACCGTACCCATGCTTACCAACTGCTTTCCCGCATTTGGTGTCTTGTCTCTATCGTCTATACTTACCACTTGCAGGCATCCTGCCTTGAAACCACAGTGTACCTGCATGTGTGGCTCTGAGTCCCCGGATTCAGGATACCCCCGTATGCGCGCCTCCATGCTCTTTGCCCTGCCCCGTGGCAGGTATGCCAGACTACCCCGCCGTGGCTGACTGTGCTTTCTATGTCCCATTGTATTGCATAAAATTTTTTCCCCGTCTTATATATGGTATGTTTTGTGCATATGGTCTATGGGCGTATTATGCGTATGAGTTCACGTCTTCCGGAATCTTATGCACAAATCACATTAACTGGTAACCGGTTCTATCAGTTATGCGTAAATTTAGACACAGGTGAACTCATACTACTATACACCTATGGCATTATTCCCTGTATGGCTGAGAGTATACTTATTCCCCCGATAGCCACACCCATGGCTCCCACCAGCATGCATATTACAAGAAAGCGCCTGTTCATTGTGACATATGCTCCTGCATGTTCAATATAGATAGCGTCCCCAATATTGCCTCTTCCAGTCGTATGGTTCGCGTGTTTTGGTGCGGAAAGAAATTCAGTAGTGAAACATCCCGTCCTGCGATGGTACCACCGGAAATCTCCCTCACTTCCCGCTGTGGAGAGCCAAAGACAATTAGTGTATCGGACTGGGCAGCCAGGTGTCTTGCAGTGCGGGACGGAATTGCCATCTTCCCCTGCCTGGTGGTTACGATAATTCCCCCACTCCACTCCCGCAGCAGGTGGCGTATATCGGATCTCTCCTTGACGGCATATCCCCAGTATGTGGTAGTGTTATCTATGGGTACTGCCTCCATGTTCTGCTGGTTCATCCTGAATCTTACCGTTGTACGGCCGCTGCGACGATCTCCATGAAGACGCACCAGCTGCTTGAGTCCCACATCCACATACTGTTTTCCCCGTACGGTGACGGCCAGTCCTTCCCGGATATCACCATCTTTTATCTTGGATGTGTCTGTTTGGTGGCTTGGTATTCCCAATGGTTGCAGTATCCCCGCAAACTTTAGCTCGTCTATACGGGGGAATAATCGCCGACGCAGGAACTGAGGCGTCTCCATGTATCTCAGAATGGTAACTAAAAGTGAACGGTCTTCTGGGTTCTTGCCGTCGCGATACACGAATATGGTATGTATCCCAAATATGGACGCGGACCGGCCTATGCTGGATACCTTTCTGGACTTGTTTATCTTTGTGGATTCGTCAGACAGCGCCGAGTCCGGTATCGCCAGCGAGAGGCGCACTTGATATCATTCCGCGGGGAAGTACTTTGCTATTGCGGCCTCGTTATATTTGACCACATCTTGCTGGCTGACATCCCCATATGTGCCATTTCTGATACGCGCCATTCTCATATGCTCACTATATTTCGGGTTGTTAACGGCCTTTATTATGGCGGCGATAGCCAGTATCGATGCGTCCTCCAGTGTTATGTCTTTATGGTAGTTCTCTTCCAGAAATTTAGACACACGATCTGAGCCGGATCCTATGGATACTGCATCATACTCGATGTATGCCCCACTGGGGCCGGTCTCGAAGATGTGCGGACCATCCTTGTTGACACCACCTAGTATGAGAGAGACACCAAATGGCCTCACTCCCGCATACTGCGTAAACTGCTGGCATTGATCCGCGAGATGCTTTGCCACTGCTTCCACATGTACGCTCTCGTCGTATATGAGACGGTTGCTCTGTGAAAAGAACCGGGCGTTGTCTACCTGGCTGCGGGCGTCAGGAATGTACCCCGCCGCAACTACGCCTATGTGATCATCTATCTTGAATACCTTTTGTGATGCATCTGTTATCTGCAACCTGCTAAAACGCTCCTCGACGGCCATTACTACACCGTCCGCGGCCTTTATCCCCACTGCCACCTTGCCACGCTTTACGGTCTCCTCGGCATATTCCACCTGGTACAGCTTGCCATCGGGCGAGAATACCGTGATGGCTCTGTCATATCCCTGTTGCGCCGGAAGCATTAGGGATCAGCATCTTAAGATTAATTTAAGTTATGCAGTCGTCTTTGTGTCAGATGTACAGTATATCTTTCTGCGGGCACCACAACGTGCGCGCCACCCATGGCACCACCACGGAGATAACCACGGAGAAGTCGCTCACTCCCCGGGGCGATTGCATAGTAGGGGTAGGTGCGTCTTCCGGGTGTGCAGGTCTGCCCGCGGACATAAAGAGAGCCTTGCGGGACAGGAATGTCGTAGTTCGTGTAGATATTGTAGTGGGTAGCAGAACTTTCACCATAAATGGTAGGGGAGACCCGCACCTCACGCTGGAGCATCCGGATGATATAGTGATACGAAAGAGCGGTTTTGTTTGCCCCAGGACACTGGCGGTACACTGCGACGCGGCAGCCAACGATATGCCCCGGGACATGACAGAGTGTTTGCAGAAAGGGCAGGGTGGAGTATTGCACCTTAGCGTCTCATAGATTCGAATTTATACGCAAAAAGCAACATTGTATACCATGGGACTAAAGACCAAGGTGTTTGTCGTACTCCCGCTTATAGTATTTGGCGTAATTATATTCGGTTTTGCCGTTTATAACACCGTATGCAAGAACTCCAGTCTGTCCCCGCTGAACTGCTAAGACACCCCTTTCATATATGAGGCATATTATTACAAATTCGTGTCCGCAAGTAAGGATTCATTAAGTCCGCCTCAGGATGCCAGCACGCAAGATATACAGTTATTGCAGAAATACCTCAGCGAGATGCCCATACATATAGTGCTGGGCGGTCTGGAGTTTGCCCGTAATCGGTGGCGGCTACAGGACTCAGGTACCCTGAATGTGGGACGCAAGGGCGTAGTGAACGGCGAGGTTGAAATGGTAACGGCCGAGCAGGCACGCTGGCGGCTGAGCCACTGGAAGATTATGATAGCAAACTACCGCCAGCAGGGGTACAGCTATCCCACCATATCCCGAATTAAAAAGCGCCTAATCCAACTGGCCAGTGACTAAACTAGACTGCCAATTCATCTACTCGGGAGCGTTTTTTACTAACGTACAGGTCCATGGGTATCTCGGGTAGTACTGTCTTGGCCTGCGGGGCCCGAAGATTGGTTGCCTCGGCATACTGATCAGCGACATCTGGCATTACGGTCTTGGCCTGCGGGGCCTCTAGACTATCGGGGACTTTGGGTATTATTGTATCCACGTCGTCGGATATGGATGCCATTGCGTCCTCTAGTATGGAGGAACTGGCATCGTTTCTAACGGTGGCACTAAGGTCCATAGCGTCATCGGCCGTTACCTGGGAGCTGCTCATGAGATCGCCTAGGATACCCGATAGATCCTGTAATGAAGCGTTGGCATCCGGTATCATGCTGCCTATTGACGGGGCCAAATCCTTTATGACCGACATGCATGGACTCAGGGTAACCACGATATCGCCCAGCTCGGAGACCGTATTGAGCCGTAATTGTATCTGCTCAAGAGATAGTTTGGCACTGTTGACTGTCTTTCTTATGTTCCGTACCTGGGCCAGCTCGTTGGCATACATTGTGGCGTATGCATTGTTGTGAATCCGCTGCGCCTCTACAGTTCTTCGGAATAGCTGATCATCCTTTGCCTTTAGCTTCTCGTCTACGGCTTGCAGCCGTGATATGGGTATTTGCAGGCGTTTCTGTGCCTCGTCCACCTTCTTGGAGAGGGGCACATCAGGTTTTACCCCTCCCAGAATCTTGCTCACTCTTTCTCTCTTTGGCTTGCCGCCCCACGCGTCGCCTATCATAACAAAAGACTGTCTGAAAATTATGGTTAAAAAGACGGTGTAACCATTGCATGATTAACCGCGGTGACAATAGTCCGTGGTTAATACGCACCCAAGGGCGAATATAGACATGAGTTCACCTCTTAATCCCGTGCCCAAATCGTACTGATAACGAACCATCGTGCGTAAATTTAGACACTGGCGAGTCGGTACGCAACCACAGAGGGTGATTAATGCTCACCCAAAGGTGAAGGTGAATATCTCCAGGCCTGGCGAGTCGGTACGCAACCACAGCTCGTGCTGACCGGCAGTCTCAGAGGTCACAACGTTGTACAGATCTGACTCAGATATACGGATGGTATTGCCGTCAACATCCGAACCCCGGTACTCAGCTGCGATGGGTTCCCCGTCAAGGAATACCTCGATGGTACCGGAACCCGCGGCCACTATGTTGACCTCCTTGGCCTGATATATCAGCTCTATTCCACCACTCTCTGAGATCAGCGTCATGCCTTCCCGTCCGTTGTGCCAAGTGCCATCCATGTAGAAGAGACCCACACTCTTGGAATCCGGTATGCTATATGATACGTCGGTGTTACGGACAAATCCCTCCGGGTTACCCAAGTTGTTCCTGCCAAAGGCCAAGCCATACCCCAGGTATAATTCCGGAGTTCGACCCCTGGTATGATCAAACTGCTCTATTTCCACCAAGCTCTGTACCGGCATAATGGCCATGTTCAGGGCTTCGGCTCTCTGCGCCAATAATACCTGGATTACCTCTTCGGTCTCCTCGTAGCTGCCCTCACCTATGTGATCATATCTGATAAATCCCTCATGATCCGCAATGTACTTGCGTGGCCAGTAACGATTCTCAAAGGCGTTCCAAGTATCCCTGTCATTATCCAGCACTACCGGGTACTGTATGTTGTATTTGTCCACCGCCTGCTGTACGTTGTTTGCGTCCTTCTCGAACTCGAACTCGGGACTGTGTATGCCTATTATAAGCAGACCCTGATCCGCGTACTTTTCATCCCATGCCGTTATGAATGGCAGTGTCCTGATGCAGTTTATACAGGAATATGTCCATATGTCATACATGACTACATTTCCCTCAATACGGCTCTGAAGATCCTCCGGTGTCGTGTTGATGTAGTCGGCTATGCCCACTATATCCGGGGCTGGGCGGGATAGCGACTGGTTGAGTATGGGAACATCCATGTCCAGATATACAGAGAGGTTCGCCTCTTCCACACTGCCAAAGTAGACATTGATGCCGACAATGCCTACTGCCACGACCACACCTAATACTATGGCTGTCTTTAACTCGGTCTTCATATAATCATCATCATCCCATGGATACTAGCTCGTTTAGGAGCGGAAAGTTTGCCAAATATGCCAACTGATTAGTGTATACAAGGACCCCCAATACAATTATGAACGCACCAAGTATTACCGAGTAGTACTTCATGTGCTTGCTCATAGCTCGTATGATGCGCTGCGCCTTGGATATGAATACTGCCATCAGTATGAACGGTATACCCAGACTCAGCGAGTATACTAATAGGAGATTAAATGCCGCGGCCGGTGTGGTGGCAGCCAGCGTAAGAATGGTTCCAAGTATGGGCCCCACACAGGGCGTCCATCCTGCGGCAAAGGCCAGTCCAAATACGAAGGAGAGCGGATAGGATGCCTTTTCCCGGCGCACAAAGAATTTTTTCTCCATGTTTAGGGCAGGTATGCGGGTGGAGAGTACGAGAAACGCACCGAACCCGATTATTATAATGCCACCTACCTGATTTAGTATGCCTATCACATCACCCCCGGCACCATAAAGTACACTGTTTATGGCCACCCCAAGCATGGAGAAGACTACAGAGAATCCTAGAACAAAGAATACCGAGTTCAGTATTATGTTGGTCCGGTTTATGGTAACGGTGCCACTCTTGGAGTTATTGATATCATATAGTGTTGTTCCAGAGATATATGCCAGAAACGCGGGTATCATGGGCAGGATACACGGGGCAAAGAATGAACCCAGTCCTGCCAACGCCGCTATAGCAATTGTTACCTCTGCCACGCCATTATTAGCATACTCATTTAATATAAGTCCATGAATGTACTAAGCATAACTGTCTAGGTCACACCATGCTCACTGCGACACCGATAGCGTGTCTTATAAGCCTACGACATACAAGACAGGTATTGTGTACGGCAAATGCCGAATTTGTTACCCATAGACTTAGGGTAGACGCCATAGGCTTTGTACCATGGAAACACGTCTAAATTTGGAGTGGTCTAAACGGTCACACTAAGCGTAACTGTATGCGTTTTTTTGTATGGTAAATGCACACCCCCGGCATAGACCAGTACCACTAAGCTCTGTCACCACTGATGAAGTGGTACAGTATGACAGGTTTCACTATAGTGGTATTAATTGTCAGGCTGGTTCTGTATAGCCAAAAAATCAAAGCGGCTACACACACATGCAATGCCAAGCACCCCACTTACGGATGGCTCCACACCATGACCGCTGACAAAACGCTTGATCGGCATACCGCCCTCGGCCTGTATAAACAGACGGAATACGTTATCTGATACGCGCCTGTAATTTAGCGAATGTATTGTACGGCAGGCGGGCTTGAAGGTATCGTCCCCTATGGATATGATACCCCGCAGGCTCTTCAGTGACCGGAGTTTCTTGGGCAGTATGGCAGTATCGGTCTCTACCCGTATTCGTGTAGTGGAAACGAATTTGGGTATCTGTGGAGGCAACCGGGATATTGTGGATATGTCATGAAATTTCACGCCCGGATATGTCAAGTCCGAAGGCAGTATGATATCTCGTCGTACGGGGTTTTGTATGCGTGCATACATGCACCTTCCATGTACCAGGCTGGAGCTGTCCTCCCCGCCAACCCAGGTAAACCGGACCCCAGTCCCCCCCACAACGTCTAGCAGGAAGGATGTGAACATGGACTCTACACTGTTACGGGGGCATGAATCGCAGCCTGAGCCATCGCATGAATTGCAGAGTTTCTTCTGCGGTATGCCCCGGCGGTACTTTGTGTAGTGCGCTTGTACTACCAGGGACCTGGATCTTACAGAGCAGGAATTATGCCGCATATCCAGCAGTATGGTAATGTCGGGGTTTGTATGATCCAGTATGGAGTCGCATTCCTTGGATATTATGCGCGTCAGACTCTTGGTCAGGGCAGTCTTTATGGAGTCGCTTCCCTTGGCACGGATCTTTGAGCGGACGTAATCATCCCTGTCCAGGAATGACGGCTTTAGTGTTACGCCTATGGAGAACGATGTAAAGTCGTATCCGGATATGCCCTCCAATATTATGGCAGAAACCGAGTTAAGATGCAACATCATGTCCTTGCATATGAAACATTTTGGTCCAGATTCTGCGGAAGAATGCAATATGGGCGAGTAGTTGCGGGACTTGTGAAATATGCGGTCCCGACAACTCTTGCACAAGTCTAGGCCGGTATCGTGCGCCAAGTTGCCAGGCGATATCAACCCATACCCAGCCGACGCATGAACCCCTGCATTTTACGACCCTTGTTGGACTTGATCGTGGACTTGGTTGTGTTAAACTGTTTTATCAGATTCTTGACATCACGCTCCCCATTACCGGAACCTCGCGCTATACGCTGTATTCGGGAACGGTTTAGCGTATTGGGATCCAGGCGCTCCTGATCGGTCATGCTTTGTACTATGGCACGCCATTTCTCGGTGTTCCTCTGGGCCTGCTCGGCCTGGCTCTCGCTTATCTTTCCGGCAAACATAGGTATGCTGTCGAGCAGCTCCTTCATGGAACCGGCGTTCTGCACGTTCTCCAGCTCGTTTAAAAAGTCCAGCAGGGTCATCTTGCCACGAACTATGCGCGCGGCCCTGTCGTCACTGACCTGATTCTCCAGCTTCTTTGCCAAATCCAGCACCGCCCGTATATCACCCATTCCGAGCATGCGTCCCACAAACCGGGTGGGCGAGAATGGGGCCAAGTCATCAATTCTCTCACCGTTACTGATGAACATTATATGGGCACCGGTAGCCGCGGCGGCTGCCAGGGCGCCCCCGCCCCTTCCCGAACTATCCAGCTTTGTTATGATAATACCGCCGACGGGAACTGCCCCATGAAACGCCTTTGCCTGATTGTGACACTGCTGTCCTATGGTGCCGTCTATCACTAGGAGCGATATGTCTGGGCTGGCAACTGCCCCGATTCGATTCATCTCTTCGAGCAGGTCTTTTTCTTCCTTGTGACGCCCTGCCGTATCAATTATGACATAGTCGTAGGAATTACCAAAGTGTTTTAGGCCATCCCGCACTATATCGGCAGAATCCCTGGGCGTCTTGCTCCCGTATACGGCAGCCTTGGCTTTATCGCACATGGAACGCAACTGTACCAAGGCGCCTGGTCGGTAGTTGTCTGCTCCAATAACCCCTACACTGTGACCCTGTCCCCTCAACATCTTGGCAAGTTTGGCGCAGGTGGTAGTCTTACCGCTGCCCTGTATACCCAGTAACAGAATTCGTATGGTACCATCTTTTTTGGGCAATGCGGATTCCTCGCCCAGCAACCCGGAGAGTTCATCGTACAGTATCTTTATGATGTGATCCTTGCGGGAGAGGCCGGGTGGAGGATTCTCTTCTAGTGCCCTGGTATACAGCTTGCCCGTTATATCCACGACTAGGCTGGTCTCCACATCGGACATTATCAGAGCCCGCTGAATGTCCTTTTTTAGCTGGTTAATGGTATCCTTGTCCACACCCTGTGAACGAATTACCTTGTCCACTGCACCCCTCAGGTTGCTACGAAGATCATCCAGCATCAGTTCATGAGACGCGCTCCCGATATTTCAAACCTTCCCGTGTAGCCATCCCAGCTAGGCACGCCGCACAGCATTATTCCCGAAGAGAATAAAGGGCAGTCCACCACAAAGGTCTCTGCCTCCCCGCCCTCAAAGTCTACCGCAACCCCGTATTCCGCGCTGAGTCCGTGCAAATATTGTAATCGCTCCTGTGTCATGACCCGGCCCAACCACGAACCGTCCAGACCTCCGGCAGATACGCTTATCACTACAAACCGGAATCCCTCTTGTAGCATGCGCTCTACGTATCCGGAGCCATACCCCCATACCGGAGATAACATGGAAAGGGAGTGCCGGTTACAGAGAGCGGCAAACCGTTTCTGCTGGTACCTGCTGCGTATTCCACCATGAACCAGACCCTGTATGTCATGCTTTTGTATAGCCCACTGCACCAGGCCGTCCAGGGCCATATCCTCGCGTGATGTATCAGGCGAGTCAGTATGTTCACCGCGCCAGTCTATACCCATGGATCTTGCCTGCAGTTTAGTGTATGCAGTTCCCGGGTGATGTAACAGATGACTATCGGGCGATGGTGTATGAACTGTCAGCAGGCAACAGATATCATGGCCGGTACCCCTGGCGGCATAAACGGCGTAAGTGCTGTCCTTGCCGCCAGAGAACAAAACCCCTACCCGCATAACACGGACACCTCATAACTCATAATCCTCATCACATGCATCAGATGGCTTTTCCGACAATCATCGGCATCCGGATTAGTTTTTGATACGCATTATTTTAGTCCTGTCCATGACCTGCCAGTACTCTACGTTCTGATCATTCTCCAGGCGATCTCGTATCTCCTCATCCACCAATGTGATATCAATGGTCTCAAAGGTCTCCGAATCCATAATCTGAATCAGATCCCCCGTCATGGATATTATCTGGCCGGTACGCTTGTCTATGAGTGGTACGTGTACCTGCATACTTACAGGTCCCACATGAGGCCGCTTCTGGCCATCAAAGACGCCTACACCAACTATACGAGCCTTGGCGGCGCCGTGTTTGCCCGGTTTTGAAGTATCATACTCGGATATACGACACGGCTCGCCTGTGGGTTGATCATTGACTGGCAGTAATATGTAGGAACCTATCTTTAACGAACCCAACTCTACAGGTTTGCTCATACTGAACCGGTCGTACTGAGACGTATTTATTATTTGATATTGTGTGCGGGTGATTGTAATGTATGAAAAGTCGGTCCGCTAGTCATTGGCATCCCGCTCCATCCATTTTGCATCATTTGCTATAATTATCTGGGTCGCCTTTTTATTCCTGGAGTGGTGTTTCGCCGTTATCTATACAGTGAGAAGTGCAACCTTCTCTCATTGTAGTAGTCTACATAATCCCGGAGACTGTCATAATGCCATATCTCGTTGGACTCTTAAATAAGAGTCCCCTCGTCCTCAATCATTCCATGGAAGCGCTCCAGTTTGCCATTTGTCTGCGGGTGGTATGGCCTGGAATTGATTAGTATGATGTCTTGATCCAGCAGTTCTTCCTAGAATAGTGGGTTTCCAGCTTTTCTTGCCCTTTTATTGTCCTACGAAACACGCGCCGTTATCCGAGATGCAGGGGCGCCGAATCGTTTCATTGCCAATCTCAGTAATAGAGTGGCGTTCTCTGAGGTTGCATGCTAGAATAGTGCCGCTCCGACTATACACCTGGATGCATCATCTATGAGATTCAGTCCCTCGAAGCGCTCATCTTTTCATGACATGCCAGTGCCACATTGCATTGGAATATTTACGCTCATAGCGTACCCACTCTGACTTTGCAGGTGATGAGACTGTCGTACCGTTCTTTTTCATTATGCGATATACTGCGCGATATGTATTATGTCTAAGCCTCTTCGCAATACGTACTACTCCGGCGGGGTCCTTGCTGTATGCTTCAGTTACCATTCGTATCTGGGTGGCGGTGATTAGTATCATGGACCTGCCCATCTTGAGTCGTTCCCGTTCTCTGGTTCACAATCTTCGTACGTGTCTTGTTTCAGGTCTTGAGCTATTTTGGTGGCGGCAACGCCTCTTTTGTCTTGATTCCTCTGTTATTCTCTTTACCATCTGGCTTGTGCAATCTGGACTACTGTACGCCGGATCCTAAGCGGACTTACTTTTCGTACTATTGATTCCGGAATCTTATGCACAAATCACATTAACTGGTAACCGGTTCTATCAGTTATGCGTAAATTTAGACACAGGTGAACTCATACGATCCTTCAGGCAGGGGGCGGAGCCATGCCGCTACGAAGTGTCAAGGCAGTGTTGGCCAGGATCATTCCTTATTGGTACAGTGAGCGGCATACCACACGCCAGATTTGGCATGAATTCCCCTATGGCTAAATTTATGCACGTTGTGTCAGGATTTATCATATTCAGCCATATGGCATATGCGCCTTATCTTGGATACTACATTCTCAGGGGTGGTGCCAAAGATTATGGTCATGGGCTCCTTGCCAAAGTCACCCTTGTGGCACACCGCATCGGGTGCCTTTGGCGCATCGGTGACTGCCTGGCTCACGCCCCACGCTACCGAGGAGCCGGACTCTTTTATGTCCGGCGGCTCCTGGTTCCTGTCATAGAATGCTACCGCCATATCCGCGCGAATAATTGCAGAGAGTACTGTTGATGAATATTGTATATTTACAGCTGCCCGTACGTGTGGAAAACGGCCACGAATGGCGCAAACGGCAGAAGCCACATGATGGGAACCGCCCGGTATCACATCCCCCGCAACCACCGCGGTATCACACGCGCGGACTATCCTCCCACACACTCCCAGTACTTCATTGGGAGTGGTTGAGTGTAATGGAGCATATGCAAAGTTGGTTTGACATTGTGGTATGAGACGGAAAAAACCCCGCACCGCGCATAGGGACTGTATCCACAAAGACAGGTTGCCAGCATCACTGAGGGAATTACCCACTACGGGGACCCCCCGTCCTGGCGAGACGGTGCCGGATAGCGCCATATACGCGGTTCTGTGTGCCAGTTTAGCTGCATTAAAGATGCCAGAATTTTGTGCCATATGGCAAGCCAAGGCCGCGGAGTATGTACAACCGCTCCCGCGATTTGTTATATCAAGACGCTCTCCCGCAATATAATGATGCATAACGCCCGACTCTCCGGAGACACACACTATGTCCACCACACTGTCACCATCAGTTACGCCGGTAACTATAACATTCGGTACGGATACCATTTCCATAAGGAGTGTGACGGCATTCTCCGCGGAAGGTACATCATGAGGTTTTGTATCGGTCAGATATGCAAGCTCCTGCAAGTTGGGAGTAATGACAGAGGTCATGGGAATGATATTCTGAATCAAGTACGACTTGGCAGATTCCTCCAGGAGGGCACCGCCGGTGGTGGATACCACTACCGGATCCAGTACTATTGGTACGTTTAGATCTCCCAGGATATCCGTTATGGCATCCATAGCCTCGCGGCCCCACAGCATACCTATCTTTACTGTATGAATGTCAAAATCTGAGAGGATGGATTCCAGTTGCTGCATTATTGTGGAGCGCGGTACAGGGTATGTCCCCAGGAACGCAGTGGTATTTTGTCCCGTTATGGCAGTTACCACACTGAGTGGGTGCGCGCCCAGCGAGGCGGATACGACAACATCCCGCTGCACCCCCGATGCTCCAGAGGGATCAAATCCACCCACACACAGAATATTCAACATATGACTGGAGGCGGTAATGCCATATGTGTTTGTTATTATACCGTGTTCCATAAGCTTGTGGCGTATAGCGGTCACCATAAGTCTTTGACTATTGATTTTCATGGCGCCTCGCTCCTGGACAGTACCTGGCTTTGGCTTGTCACCATTATTCCCGCCCTGACGCCTCCGGACGACCCGCTCGGCCACCCCATGCAGGGAAACCGGTTACTATGCGCCGCGTTGATATCGGCGTCACTCTCCTGGTTACATCGGGTGCATCTAAATACATCCCAGTTAAACGTGCTAACATGTCCACACACGTGACAGGTCTGGCGGGTATACTGTGCAGGAACGACCTCCCGTTCCACTCCCAATATCTCGCATTTCGTATGAGTTCACGTCTTCCGGAATCTTATGCACAAAAGAACCGGTTCTTTAACTGTCGCGATCAGTTATGCGTAAATTTAAACACAGGTGAACTCACACCACATTTCTGCTCCAGCTTGTGCAAGAATGTGCCAGCGCGGTTCTCACGCATCATTCGATTCATTGTTCTCTTGTGGTTGCCCCCGTGAGCAGTCATGGGTTTTACCGACAGGTCCTCAATGACTACCTTGTCAACTCCACTGGTAACGGCGTAGACTATTCCTGTTAATGGAGTCGTTCGCGATGTTATTCGCTCGCTTCCACAATCGTGATATTTTCTTCTCGATCTTTCGCTTCCTGCGCTTACCTTTTCGCGTTCTAATACTCCGGAGTGAGATAATCTCACGTAATATGGAACGATGTCTCATGTTATGAATAATCGTTCTGCCATTCGTGTAATCTGTTACAGCTAGATGTTTCCCGCCGACATCCACGCCACGAACAACACCGGCTGTCACGTGCCTTTCAGGCACCATTACAACATTGATGTGAATCTTGAATTGACGCTCCCTACTATTGGTTACTCGTTCCACTATCTTGAATGAGTGCATGTCCAAGGAACGATCGATTGTTTTGGTTGTTCTCACCACACCAATACCCGGCAGGTATAGTTCACGAGAACCGCACCTTATCGGCGGACTCACACATTACTCTATCATTGTCACGCCGGTGTGGTATGTAATTAGAATGATCCTCGTACGCCCGCCTGCACGCGGCAGACGCCTGTAGTATTGCACCTCGGCCATAGTTAGAGGGTAACTCGCGCACCCACTCCAGATCAGGGCGCCACTTTGTCAATTCCAGGAACAAACCATTCTTGTTGGACTGGTAAACCGTCCCCTGATAGCAGTTCTAGAACGCGGTAGCTGATTCACGTATAATGAATCACAGACCATATGATGACTTGGCGGACTCGTTCTTATTCTTGACCTTGGCCGGATCATGCTTCAATTCAAGAGTGGTTCCGGGTATGTAACAACCACCCAGCGTGATCTCGGACACCGCCCTGTCATATACGTAATCGGATGTGTGTTCAAATATCTTGGCGCGCCGGGAGAATTCACTATTATTTTTCAACGGTATAATGACGGTCCGAATTATGTCACTCATGGTTTTACTCTAGTAGTTCTATATAAGTACGGTCCTATACCCGGCAAAGACTTATGGTGGATGCTATACATCGCAGAATACCGGCTGCCTTTTACGTCATTATATTAGAGAGTGACACCAAGTATATGTCGTGTATATTAGATCAAAGCGTGTTAAAGACAAAGAGTACCTGTATCTTGTGGAGAGCAAATGGGATCCTAAAAAACGAAACTCGCGGCAAAGTATAGTAA
>CBDATR010000010.1:0-540264 GCA_965200155.1 Nitrosopumilaceae archaeon
CTAATCAATTCCAGACCATACCACCCGCAGACAAATGGCAAACCGGAGCGCTTCCATGGAATGATTGAGGACGAGGGGACTCTTATTTAAGAGTCCAATGAGATATGACATTATGACAGTCTCCGGGATTATGTTGACTACTACCATGAGAGAAGGTTGCACTTCTCACTGGATATAGATAACGCCGAAACACCGCTTCAGGAATAAAAAGGCGACCCAGACAATTAGGGCAAATGATGCAAAATGGATGGAGCGGGATGCCAATGACTAGCGGACCGACTTTTCATACATTACATAGGAATGCCTGCTCTGACTTCCATGATGTCCCTGTCTCTAACACTGTCTGCCCAACGTTTGCAAAAGTCCTTCTGAACTGACTCAAGTTCCTGTGTTAATCTGTGGTCTATCTGGCGCAGCTTGTGAATAATGGTTACGATATCTTTTAGGGCATTCACCAGAGTATCCATGTCGTGCGCCTTTCTCTGATAGACCTTAATTTCCTTGGTGATAACTCTGTACTTTTCGACCATTTGTGAATTCCTGCATATGCTGCTCTCATTCGCCACCCACCAATCTGTCAGCTTGTCTAGCATCATTGTGTTAGCCACACAATCTATTCTTATAACAAGATATATTTATATATATAATTGGTATAAATGTGAGTGCTTAAATCGTCCCAGTATGAGATTACGGCATTTTAGTGCGCTCACAATTCACCCTTTACATTCCATTAATGGAGTTGTGTGAATTTTGGTCTATATGCCAGAGTATTACGGGTTGGCGGGTCATTATGGATTATCCCACGTATGGATTTGGAGTGGCTCCCGAAATCCTACTTTATGCTACACCATCATGCATTACACACTTCGCGTGGAGACATGTTAACGACTGGTACGCCTTGGGAGAACATGTGGCTATTCTTTGGAGACATCCTAAACTCCCCCACCAAGAAGTTTAATATACACATAATAATTCAGGGGCAATAGTGAGCGCCAAGAAAATATTCCAGGAAACCGTCACCACAGACCACAAGGTAATCACCGAAGACTTATCAAAGTCCATTCTAGAAGAGTATGGCGTTACCGTTCCCCCTTATTCTCTAGTTACAAGCCGCGATGAAGCCATGACTGCGGCAGAAAAAATAGGCTTCCCGTTAGTCATGAAGGTGGTCTCCCCGCAAATACTGCACAAGACCGATGTGGGCGGCGTCAAGGTAGGATTGGATAATTCTAAGGAGGTGGGGGATGCCTTTGATGACATGTGGAAACGTTTAACCGGCGGCGATGCCCAGATAAAGGGACTATTACTAGAAAAGATGGTACCCTCCGGCGTCGAACTAATCGTAGGGGTCCAGAACGACCCACAGTTTGGCCCCGTAATAATGGTGGGCATGGGTGGCATAATGACCGAGATAATGAAGGACGTATCCTTCCGTATGTTACCCATCACTGAGAATGATGCCCAATCCATGTTACAGGAACTAAAGGGCGCCCCACTATTACAGGGGTTCCGGGGCAGCTCCCCAATAGATACTGCCATGCTATCTGATACACTAGTAAAGATAGGCAATATGGCAATGGATAACGCGGACTATATCAACAGTATAGACTTTAATCCCGTTCTAGCATATCATGACTCTTACTGTGTCGTTGATGCCAAAATCATCCTAAACAAGGAGATTCGTCATAATTCCGTATCTCAGGCTGATCCTGACAAGTCATACATGGAGGAATTCTTTACGCCCCGCTCTATCGCGCTAGTGGGCGCCTCCGCCACTCCCGGAAAGATTGGCCACTCCATCCTGGACAGTCTGGCAAACTATGACTACACCGGCGAGGTCCACCCCATAAACCCCAAAGTCGATGAAATCTTTGGGCGCAAGTGCTACAAATCCATCCTGGACATACCCGGTCCCGTAGACTTGGTCGTTATATCCATTGATTTATCCCGAACTCCTGCCATACTAGAAGACTGCGCTAAAAAGGGCGTTCACAGCGTAGTTATAGTATCCGGCGGGGGCAAGGAGCTGGGCGGCCAGAGGGCCGAGTATGAAGCCCAGGTGAAAAAACTCTCCGCTGAGCATAACATTCGCATCATTGGTCCCAACTGTATCGGCATGTTTAACGCGGCCAATCGCCTGGACTGCGCCTTTCAGGGTCGCGAGAGAATGGTACGCGCCAAACTAGGCAATGTCGCGTTACTATCACAGAGCGGCACCATGGGTATCAGTTTCCTGGAGTCCGCGGACGTCTTTGGTCTCTCCAAAATGATTAGCTATGGCAACCGCTCAGACGTGGACGAGGCAGACATGATATGGTACCTAGCAAATGACCCCCAGACTAGGGTAATAGTTCTATACGTGGAAGGTTTCGGTGATGGGCGCAAGTTCATTCGTACTGCGCGCCGTGTAATGGCCGAGAAAAAGAAACCCATCATAATATGGAAGAGTGGTAGAAGTGAGGCTGGTTCCAAGCAGGCGGCTTCCCATACCGGCTCGCTGGGTGGCTCCAACAGCATTATAATGGGGGCGCTAAAGCAGGCTGGAATCGTTTCAGTTGACAGCTATCAGGAATTGGTCGCCGTTTCCAAGGCGCTCTCTTGGCAGCCTGCCGCCTCTGGTAATGGCGCGGCCATGTGCAGTAATGGTGCCGGTCCCATGATAGGGGCGATTGATCACTTTGAGCGCCTGAGTCTGAGTTTGGCTGGAGTGAGCGATTCCTCCTGCCAGAGTATGATAGAGAAGTTCCCGCCCACTTACGTCATTGGCAAGGGGAACCCGGTGGACGTAACCGGCGGGGCGGTAGCCGAGGATTACAAGTTTGTAATAGAGACATTCATGAAAGATCCCAACGTGCATATCGTAATGCCCTGGTTCGTCTTCCAGGACGACCCATTAGATGAGGTTATAGTGGATTATCTGGCAGAGTCCTCGGCAGCCCGCAAAAAACCGTTACTTGTAGGCGGCAATGGCGGACCTTATACGAAAAAGGTATCTGATGCAATAGAGGCGCGCGGCATTCCAGTATATTCTGATTTGCGGGATTGGGTGGCTGCCGCTTCCGCTCTATATCAGTGGGGACGCACATCTTCATAATATTATTCTGTCAGAACCCGGATCCATTATATTTATATAAATCACGCCGACTAGGAGGTTAAAATGAAAGCTAAATTGATTCCTGCACTTTTACTATCTTTTGTAATGGTGTCAGGAGCTGTAACGATAAATGACGCATATGCACAGACAAACACAGAACGGTTGGCAACCGTGGATGAAACAACCATGGATACCAACAACATGATAGCAGCACTAAATACCGCCATTACCAATATGACCACTAGCATTATGGATATGCTGTCAGAAATGATGTCTTCCATGGATGCCTTGAGTGCCAGCGTGGCTGGTGTATCTACTACTGTAGATGATGTATCTACTACTGTGGAATCAATAGATTCCAAAGTGGATGGTCTTGCAAATAATATGGCATCTAGTAGCGGTGCAGTAACTGATGTTGCAAATGCCGTATCTGCACTGTCTAGCGATGTGGCTGACATAAACGAGCATGTACATGAGTACGCAGAGAACTCTGCTGATATTACAAACGCTGTAAACGATATAAACACAGAAGTGGGCAACATTGCGGCATCACTGGCTGCAAGCACTAGCGGCTTGTCCGGTCTGCCAGCTTCAGTAGCCAGCATACAAGACACTGTAAGCGATATTGCAAGCAGTAACCAGGACGCAGAGATTACACTCCGTCTGAACGCCCTTGAGGAGAGCCTTAACACTCGCTTGGGTAGTTTGGAGAGTAACATGGCACAAATATCTGATGCACTGAATATAGTGCAAGATGCAGTACAGCCAGTAGTGGCCCCGTTGCCAGAAGTAGAGGAGACGAAGATTAGCGGCTTTATATACACCGCAGATTATGCGGGTGCAGTAGCTGCGAAACCCGATGACAACATATACAATTATGACTTTACACTAGAGTGTCTATCTGGAGCATTTGTCACTGGCATAGAAGTTAAAACCACAAATGCACGTGAAGAAATGAGAGACAACCGTAAGGACTTGAATGACGTTATTAATGACGATGATGCTGACCAGGTCTTGCAACAAACTGCCAATAGGCTGTATTATAATCACATGACTATGTGGGATGATGGACCTCTTACAGTCACTAATCCATTCGATACCGATAGCCATCATTCAAAAATATATGCCGATGGTCGCGTTCTGATTGATACACGATTTTTGATAGGTGATGATAAACCTGTAATATACAATCAACCTATTAAGTTTAACTTCCAGGAGTTAAGTGCTGGTGATGCTTTGAATATACGTACTGAACTTGACGCAAGTCCATTGCAGTCTGACATTAAGGTTAATGCACCACCGCCTGATAATGAAAATAAGATTGATCAAGGAGATGTGTACATATTTGACTTTGAAAAGCTAACCGATGACAATCCTGACGTGGTGAATTTCTGGAGTATTCCACTCTTTAAAGTCACGGTAACACTACTTAGCGCTGGCGATCCTAGCTGCAGCTTGAGTCTGCCCGAGGTCGTTGGTGATAGATTTACGGATAGGGATAATACTATTCTGCTAAATGCACCTACTGAAGGTCCAGAGGAAGCTCTCTTGAAGGACTTTAGCGTTATGGTTGATTGTAACGATATGCCTACTCGTATCCAACAAAATAGTGATATCACTTTCGACTTTATAGGAACTGTTGGAGATGTATTTGATAGCGTTAATACCCTTAACCTGATGGCTGGTGGTAAGAACGTGGAATACAATATAAACTCTGAAAAAACCCTGACCCCGACGACTAACTCCGATACGTTGCCCATTAAGTGGGATAGTGGTATGCTAGTCGTGTCTGGTTCTATACCAACTGACGGTGCACTAATAGAAATCACCTATGACACTGTTGCAGGCAATTCATGTACTCAAGTAACTGAGGAAGACCAGTAGTAATTTTTCATTTCTTTTATATTTTGTATGCATAGCTAGCTTGCGCCTCATTATGCCGCCTAGTCATTTACGTCCATTCTGTACCACTTTTCCTAACCGACTCTGTGGTTCTTTTGTGAAACGCCTTAAGCGGCATCTCCATGCCAAGCGATCAGTGCAGTCTGAGATCTCGTCGTAATACTTGGTATATTTGTGCAGGACACCCGTATGTCCTCATCATACTTCTGAGGAGTCGCTCCATCTTGTCATTGGTCTGTGGTCGGTATGATTGTAATGTATGAAAAGTCGGTCCGCTAGTCATTGGCATCTCGCTCCATCCATTTTGCATCATTTACCCTAATTGTCTGGGTCGCCTTTTTATTCCTGAAGCGGCGTTTCGCCGTTATCTATATCCAGTTAGAAGTGCAATCTTCTCTGATTGTAGTAGTCCACATAATCCCGGAGACTGTCATAATGCCATATCTCGTCCTCAATCGTTCTATGGAAGCGCTCCAGTTTGCCATTTGTCTGCGGGTGGTATGGCCTGGAATTGATTAGTATGATTTCTTGATCCAGCAGTTCTTCCTAGAATAGTGGGTTTCCAGTTCTTTTTGCCCTTTTATTGTCCTACGAAACACGCGCCGTTATCCGAGATGCAGGGGCGCCGAATCTCTTTATCGCAAGTCTCAGTAATAGAACGGCGTTCTCTGAGGTTGCAAGCTCAAATAGTGCCGCTCCGACGATGCACCTAGATGCATCATCTATGAGATTCAGTCCCCTGAAGCGCTCATCTTTCATGACATGCCAGTGCCACATTGCATTGGAATATTTACGCTCATAGCGTACCCACTCTGCAGGTGGTGAGACTGTCGTGCCGTTCTTTTTCATTATGTGATATACTGCGCGATATGTATCATGTCTAAGCCTCTTTGCAATACGTACTACTCCGGCGGGATCCTTGCTATATGCTTCAGTTACCATTCGTATCTGGGTGGCGGTGATTGGTATCATAGGCCTGCCCATCTTTACTCGAGTCGTTCCCGTTCTCTGGTTCACAATCTTCGTACGTGTCTTGTTTCAGGTCTTGAGCTATTTTGGTGGCGGCAACGCCTCTTTTTGTCTTGATTCCTCTGTTATTCTATTTACCATAGCCTTTCGTGGCTTGTGTAACTTGAACTACCCTACACCGGATCCTGATCGGACTTTTGACATCTTGAGCTGCTATGCGTCGTATTCCGAGGACTTGATTGATCGTATGAGTTCACGTGTTTTGATCATTCACTAAGATGTATAGATTGGTACGACAATATTTTGCTTAAATACAAAATTTGTAATAAGAATCTAATGAGAAGGCGCAGGTCCTATAAGGAATTGGAACTGAAAAATAGTATGAGTTCACGTCTTCCGGAATCTTATGCACAAATCACATTAACTGTCGCGATCAGTTGTGCGTAAATTTAGACACAGGTGAACTCATACGAAAAATAAGCTTCTTCAGGATACCCTTGCGTCTACCAAGAAAGAACTTGCACATTACAAGGAGAATGAGCGAGAGATAAAACGTGGAGACATAATACTTGCGTCTACCGAGAAAGAACTTGCACATTACAAGGCAGGGGCCATGGGCCGCCTTGTCCTACGTCTTGCGGCTACCGAGAAAGATCTTGCACATTACAAGGAACGTGTGAGAGTATTGGAAGCATATATGTCACGCACCACAAAAGAAATACGAAATCTCACACAAGATTTCCAAATTATTAGGAATTATGTAAATGAATTGAATGAGAAATTAGAAGAAAAACAGGGGAAAATTGCGGTACTCATAACGTGACTTAAATATTATGAGAATGCTCACTCGCCACCATCCCTTCAATCCCTCCAGTACAAGAAGCGGAAACAGGGAGAGATAATAAGAAACAGAAAGAAGCCAGTACTAAATCAGCCAAAAAGGCTGGCGCTCAAAAGGGACACAAGGGGGTTTCTCGTTCCCACAACCCCGACAGAGTAATGCGCCATACCTTTAAGCATACTCCACTATGTGAGTGCGGCAATATGATGACAAAAATTGGTTGGAAACAACGACACATAACGGAATTAATACCAGCCAAAATAGAGGAGGCCCACCATATGATAGAAATGGCTGCGTGTGGGTGCGGCAAAAAACAACTGGCCCCAGCAGCGGGCGTCCCAAAGAGTGGTGGTTTTGGAGTTCAATTATGCGGTGCCATCACTGCATTGCGTGCGGAAAAGATTCCAATAAAACGCATACCTGTAATTTCGAAGGATCTCTTCGGCCTAAATATATCGGTGGGTGCAGTAAACAACATAATTGCCAGGGCCGCCGATGCATGTGAATCATTTATGGAAACAATTCATGAGAATATAATAAAATCACCCAGCATTCATGTGGACGAAACTGGTATATCACTGGCGGGTAGGCGTGACGGGATATGGGTATGAGTTCACCTGTGTCTAAATTTACGCATAACTGATCGCGACAGTTAATGTGATTTGTGCGTAAGATTCCGGAAGACGTGAACTCATACGGATATGGGGGATGCGGGCCGAAGAGTGGATGATATACAAAAGTAGGAGTTCATATGTAGTGGACAAATACCTGAACGGTTACAATGGAGCGATAGTCACAGACAGGTACGCTGTGTATCGCCGGTTTGATGACGGTGGGAAGCACCAGTTGTGTTGGGCGCATTTATTGCGCGATACCAGTATATTACATGCGGGATTCTATATTGATCCCGGTGATCAGGACGCCCGGATCAAACTTGACAACGATTTGAAAGAATTGTTCCGGAGCGCACGTGAATCGCTGTGGGCCGTCCGCGCAATTACGACACTCATTTGAGACGGGGGCAGATGCATCAGTATTGTGATGTTGATGATACTGAACTGCAAAAGAAGGTAAAAGGATTGAATAAGGTCATACCAGGCATGTTCGTATTCTTAGAATATGACAGTGTGGCGCCGACCAACAATCCAGCGGAGCAGTGGAACCGGTTCTGATACGCAGTGGTATTCCGCAAGATTAGTGGTCAGATAAAGGGTGGTGAAAGGGCCATGCGCCGCATGTCTACATTCGTATCATGTGTTCAGACATGGAGGGCTCAGGGCCTTTCTGTAATGAACGAGGTTGCTGCCAGAATGCAATTATAATTAAAAAACTGGGATGCATTCTATCTTATTATGTGATCAAAACACGTGAACTCATACGATTGATCATCTAATATGTGATGAAACACATGCGTGTTCCTTCCGGTATTAAAAAATGAAAAATCTAGTTACAAGAATTGCCTTCGATAGTTGTATAATCAATTACAACCAACAAGTTGGTCTTCTGCGCAAGTCCGGCGTTGATCTGAAGTGGTCCTTCGCCGCCAAACGTGAATGGCAACTCACCAATGTTTGGTGTCAATGTACCATTACTAGCGAAGCCGAATATAGCATATACCTTTTTATCATCACCATCTCCTGTGAATAATTCAAGTGTACTGTACTGTGGCAGTGTTACGCCGCCTGGTACTTCTGTCCTTATGTCATTGATAATGGTTGGTACATTATTACAGTTTAGTGTATCGGTGAACCTCTCGATCAACCCACCATCCCCATCGGTGTCTCTCATAGGGTTAAGTATTTTTGTGGCTGAGTTTGTCAAGTCTGCAAAGCTGCCTGCCTGCATAATCTCACAACTGGCTTCATTGGCCGATAGCCAACTAATGGTCATTGTAAATGATTCTATGTTACCTACGCCCGCCTTACTGACTGTGTAACTGGCATATGATGAAGCGGCAGGAGACACATATGGTAAATCATTAGGCCGCTCAGGCAGATCGCTATTCCTCATACCATATGATTTGAAATCAGGCAGCCTATGAGTGTGTATTTCCGTATCGCCTGGACCATCATTGTTGTTGTATCGGGGAGCTATATAGGTAAAGTCTTCTCCAAATGGTGTAGAAACGTACCCGTTAAGGGCAGTGACGAAATCGTGCTTGGCCGTGTGTGTTGTAGTGATATCCAGTGCATCACCAGCTGCTAGAGCCATGCGACCCAAGGAATGGTCCTTACGATTAAGGGAAACTTGGTCCGCTTTTATCTCCGCAATATTGGATTTGTATATTGGTATGCCACCAACGTATAATGTCGCTTCTGTACCATCTACGCGATCAGGATCTCCTTCATCGTGGTATGGGAAAACGTGATCAATATTGTTCGACTCAATGTTTGTCGTTACAGTGTTCAGGAAGACATCCTCGTCACATACAAGCTCAAATGCAGCCTTATATGTGCTAAGTCCCTTGTCATCTTTTGGTGGAATTTTGCCTGAAGCCGCATCACCAAAGTTTCTCTGATATACGGTGTGCGTTATCTCGCCTGAGTATAGCATCGTTATTGGATCCGGTACAGCTGCCATTACAGCTTCTTCTGCCGCTTCCCTGTCCATGTCTGCATCCATTTGGATGTTATTCAGCATTGTTTCCAACTGGTTAAGCTTTGCAGCGTTATTGGTTATGCCTCTGACTATTCTATCCAGTGTGGCAGCATTCTCGGCATTAGCATCGCTAACTGCGTCGCTAATGTCACTTGGACTAACTAGTGACTCACTAATGTCACTTAGAGTATCTGCCTGTCCTTCTATTTCTTCATGCAAATTCTCAATATCAGATGTGCTTACTACCTGACTACCAAAGGTGGCCAATGCGGTCATAAGTCCGTCTAGCTTGGAATCCACTGCGCTCACGTCATTGGCTACGGCGCTAACATCAGCACCTAGTCCGTCAACACTGGCAGTAACATTGCTCACGTGGCCGGTCAGGTCATTAACATTATCATTCACCGCTGATACATTATCATTCACCGCTGATACATTATCATCAACACCACTTATTGCATCGCTAATTGACATTAGCATTTCCATGACACTGTTGGTCATAGTGTCAATGGCACTACTTATTGCCATGAGCAAGTCGTTGTTATCCATGGTTGTTTCATCCACGGTTGCCAACCGTTCTGTGTTTGTCTGTGCATATGCGTCATTTATCGTTACAGCTCCTGACACCATTACAAAAGATAGTAAAAGTGCAGGAATCAATTTAGCTTTCATTTTAACCTCCTAGTCGGCGTGATTTATATAAATATAATGGATCCGGGTTCTAACATCCCGTTAGACATTAATTTGCCAATCTGCACATGATAACCGTTTGTATACGGAATCCACCGACAAGCCTATCGCCCCATCCAACTGGGGCCGGTACATAAAAGTCGCGCTAATCGCCGGACTGGGCGTCCTGATATTTCTCCTGGCGGGGAATCAAGCTGTTCTTATATTCATGAATGTGGTAGAGTTTGAGGAGCAGTTCACAAAACCGCTCTACTATTCCCTGGTATCCGCGTTAATCCTCTCCTCCATATCCCTCATAAGGATAAACCCCGTTCGCCGTTCCTCCATGTTCTGGTATGTCATTAATACGGCAATCTCTTCTATGAGCCGGGCTCCCGGCGAGGCTAGGGCAATCCAGCGGTTCTCCGACTTTAGACTTACGCCGGTGCAGTTTAGTCTTTGGCAAATAACCAAAGTCCTGCTCTTTGGCGCATTCTTCACCAATGTAATGTTCGGCTTTGCCGCCATATCATTCCTGGACGGGAACACGCTGGGGGTGGATCATTTACCGGGACTCTTCTCATTGCCCTTTGTTACCCCGCCCACGGATCCGTCATACGCGGAGAATACCGTAATCCCCATGATACCAGCTTTGGTAATACTACTCTCCCCCATACTCTCTGCCATCGGGCTGCGGTTACTACTCTACATTGGGATGCACGGCATACTGAGTATGGTTACCAGCTATGTTGCCGACTCGTCCGAGGGCAAGGCAAGATACCTAAATTATGCATCAACATTAGAGCTTATCCTGGGCGCCACCATTCTCTGGACTGCCTTTAACCTCTTCTTTACGGATAACATTGATTACAACACACGGTACGTTGTGGCCGGAGCACTCCTGATAGGCGTGGCAATGTTATCATTCTCCGTAATAGACAGGATACGCGCCAGAGTATTAACGCACATGCTTCGGCGGGACGTCCTGATACGTATTGGAACGATAGTGGCAATTCTTCTCATCGTATTGGTCATTACTACGGTGAATAACAGCGTGGCGGACGCCCGAAAGATAGAGTACATTGGTCCATACACGGCGCAGGAGATTGGCGTGAATCGTTACCTGGGTGAGCTGGACAAGATACAGGAGAACATACACGAGGTGAATATATCGCCGGTATCGCCGAATAATATTGATCGCTACGTCATCGAGAACCAGGACGTTTTAGATGTAGTGCGGGTCTGGGACTGGGAAGCCGCATTTGCCAAGCTAAGACCGGAGATTGGACTTATACCATACGTCAGCTTTGAGGATAACGATATACTGCGGTTCAATGATACCCTGTACTGGACCGCCTCCATGACGCCCATTGTTCCAAGTACAGTGGATCCCAGCAACATTTGGTTTAACCAGCACTTGGTGTATACTCATGTACCCAATGGCTTTCTGACTTTAGGGGCAACTGACGGGCAGATTGTCGATAGCGCCGAGTTCTTTGATCAGCGTCGAATATACTATGGCGAGGGCGGATTGTTCAGCGATACATGGTCCGGCTTTCCCGCGGGTGACGTATCAAGGGAGATAGACGGGGTCACATATGCCGGTACCGGCGGAATTGATGTAAGCCCGCCCATAAGTTACATCTTTGAGCCCAACTTTCTATTATCGTACCCCACCGACTCGGTTCACGTGAACCGCTACAAGGATGTACATGAGCGTATGGGCGAGCTGTACCCATACTTCCTTTACTCGTTGTTCGGCAGCAAGATAGACCTGTTGCCGGTAACTGACGGACAGAACACTTACTGGATGGTCCCTCTCATCATAGGCTTTGACACCAGGGATGTACCCTGGTCACAGGGGCATCCGTACCTGAGACTGGTGGGATACGCACTAATTGACATTTATGATGGCGATATATCGTTACTCAAGACCGGTGATGACTTTTTCACTGAGATGTTCGTATCACAGTATCACGAAAAGTTTGAGCCCATGCCGGTATGGTTGGAGAACCAGATAAGATATCCTGTAGAGCTGTTCAACTGGAAGACAGAGATGTATAACAGCTATCACGTTACCAACGTGGAGACCTTCATACAAGCCAATCAGTTCTATGAGATACCCAGTGGATTAGACACGTATTACATACAGGCAAAGCCTCCGGGCTTTGAGAGTACGGAGTTTCTGGGATTGTTATCACTGGAGCTGCGGGGGTCCCAGGGTCGTAACCTGGCCGGTTACATGATTGTAGAGAACGATCTACCGAATCTGGGCAAGATGCAGTTCTATGAGGTACCCCTGAACTCCACTACAAAACTGATAGGGCCCACGGCGGTGAATGAGGCGCTGGACAGGGATCCCGAGTTTGCCCAGTTGAATACCTTATTGCGGAACCCACGGGTGGGTGATAACATACTGTATCGTGTGGGTGCGCAGGATGTCTACTTTATACCGGTATATACTGCTGGGGCCGGGGGAGTCGTGGCACAGCTGGGTACTGTGGCCGCGGTGGGTGCCTCATTCACGGGCGAGTATTATGTGGGGTTGGGGCAGACCCAGGAAGAGGCGTTTGAAGCATATCTGCAAAAGTTGTCGGGAGTGGAGCCGGCCGCGGTAAATGGCGGCGATGTCCTGGAAATGACAAGGGACGATCGTGTCAATGCCGTTTATGAGGCATTGGAAGATGTGGAGATAGTGGAGCCAACAGCAATACAGTTCCCCCTGACATTCCAGGCGAATGAGGTATTCTTCTATACATCCGCGGATCTTGACGATGTTACTGACGCCATTGACTCGTTCATGGATGATTATGTTGTTCCAAGGACTGACCGCGTCTTTGTGTGGACAGAGGGTACTGCAATAAGTATAGGAACGGTTCTGGTGCGGGACGGCATATCGGAACTGCACTATATTGTTGTAGAGGTCGGAAGTTGACCATACTTGTGGTGAATAATGACTCTTCATACACGCATAGAATAGTAAAATGCATGGATGAATGCCATTCACTACATGAGATACGACCGTACTATGAGTTGAATGAGAATGAGATAGGGCGATACTCCAGTTACATACTGACGGGGCGGCGCGCCAATAATGTCATAATGAACGCTGTAAACTCAAAGGTAGTACGCCATGCCGTGTCAGATAAAAAGCCGATGCTGGGCATCTGTTACGGGGCCCAGATACTGGCGCTCACCCTTGGGGGGACCATAAGAAAGATGCAGAATCGTGTATCCGGAATTCATAGAGTTAGTATGGAGTCGAATGATTCAATATTTGGCTCTGGTACATTACATGTTTACCAGAGTCATTCATACGTGATAGGGCGGCTGCCTGAACCACTGCATGGTGTGGGTAGCTCAGAGACCTGCCGGTATGAAGTCGTGAAACATTATTCTAGTATGATATACGGGACGCAGTTTCACCCTGAAATGAGTGATGACGGGATTGATGCGCTTGGGCGTTTTCTGAATTGTGTAGCGGCGTAACTGTTTGTATGAGTTCACGTCTTCAACCACGTGCACAAATCATCTAACCGCGGCGATCAGTCATGCATGAATTTAGACAGACGAACTCATGCAATTTATTATTTCAAAAACGTGGACAAATACACAAGATTTAGTCTCTGTGGCACATGTGAAAGAGATACCTGAACGGTTACAGGGTGACCTGAACGGTTACGGTAGACGCGGCGGCAACGTAGGACACGGCATGGGGAATCTGTGTTCAGTCAAAGTCAGTTGTGCAACAAACTTCCTAAACGGTTCCCTTTAATACGGTTAGAATTGAAAAACGTGGGAGTATGGTGCGTGGAGAGTAACGCAAAATGATCTATACTCCTACCTCGAACGTTTCAGTGACGACTAGTTTAAGGTCATATGGAGTGTTATAATGATGAAATTTTGGAAGAACTACCAACCGGTAATGCTCGCAGGCTATGATAGAGATACAAACAGGGTGCTAGACGGCATAAGGACAGACTTGGATATGGTCCTCAAGTATATAAAAACGGGAAGGCCGCATACCAAGGATACGCGTGCATACACGGTCCAGTGAGGCACCTCTCACGTATTCAATGTGGTAAGGGCGTGTGCGGTGCAGGCATATTTAGCCACGCCCACCTACATTGGCGCTGTAATGTATGAAAAGTCGGTCCGCTAGTCATTGGCATCCCGCTCCATCCATTTTGCATCATTTACCCTAATTGTCTGGATCGCCTTTTTATTCCTGAAGCGGCGTTTCGCCGTTATCTATCCAGTGAGAAGTGCAATCTTCTCTCATTGTAGTAGTCAACATAATCCCGGAGACTGTCATAATGCCATATCTCGTCCTCAATCGTTCTATGGAAGCGCTCCAGTTTGCCATTTGTCTGCGGGTGGCATGGTCTGGAACTGATTAGTATGATGTATTGATCCAGCAGTTCTTCCTAGAATAGCGTGGGTTTCCAGTTCTTTTTGCCCTTTTACTGTCCTACGAAACACGCGCCGTTATCCAAGATGCAGGGGCGCCGAATCGTTTCATTGCCAGTCTCAGTAATAGAGCGACGTTCTCTGAGGTTGCATGCTCAAATAGTGCCGCTCCGACTATACACCTGGATGCATCAACTATGAGATTCAGTCCCCTGAATCGCTCATCTTTCATTACATGCCAGTACCACATTGCATTGGAATATTTACGCTCATAGTGTACCCACTCTGACTTTACATGTGATGATCCTGCCGTGCCGTTCTTTTTCATTATGCGATATACTGCGCGATATATCATGTCTAAGCCTCTTTGCAATACGTACTACTCCAGCGGGATCCTTGTATGAGTTCACGTGTTTTGATCACATAATAAGATAGAATGCATCCCAGTTTTTTTAATTATAACTGCATTCTGACAGCAACCTCGTTCATAACAGAAAGGCCCTGAGCCCTCCATGTCTGAACACATGATACGAATGTGGACATGCGGCGCATTGCCCTTTCGCCACCCTTTATCTGGCCACTAATCTTGCGGAATACCACTGCGTATCGCAAAGCCTGCTCCGCTGGATTGTTGGTGGGCTCTACACTGTCATATTCTAAGAATACGAACATGCCTGGTATGGCCTTATTCAATCCTTTTACCTTCTTTTGTAGTTCAGTATCATCAACATCACAGTACTGATGCATCTGCTCCTGTCTCAAATGAGTGTCGTAATTGCGCGGACGGCCCGCAGTGATTCAGGGATTCCCGTGCGCTCCGGAACAATCCTTTCAGGTCGTTGTCAAGTTTGATCCGGGCGTCCTGAGCACCGGGATCAATATAGAATCCTGCATGTAATGCCTGGGTATCGCGCAATAAATGCGCCCAACACAACTGGTGCTTCCCACCGTCATCAAACCGGCGGTACACAACGTACCTGTCCGTTACTATCGCTCCCTGGTAACCGTTCAGGTATTTGTTCACTACATTTGAACTCCTACTTTTGTCATATATGGACATCATCCACTCTTCGGCTCGCATCCCCCATACCCAGCCACGCCTACCCGCCAGTGATATACCAGTTTCGTCCACATGAATGCTGGGTGATTTTATTATATTCTCATGAATTGTTTCCATAAATGATTCACATGCATCGGCGGCCCTGGCAATTATGTTGTTTACTGCACCCACCGATATATTTAGGCCGAAGAGATCCCTCGAAATTACAGGTATGCGTTTTATTGGAATCTTTTCTGCGCGTAATGCGGTGATGGCACCACATAATTGAACCCCAAAACTACCACTCTTTGGGACGCCCGCTGCTGGGGCCAGTTGTTTTTTGCCGCACCCACACGCAGCCATTTCTATCACATGAAGGGTCTCCTCTATTTTGGCTGGTATTAATTCCGTTATGTGTCGTTGTTTCCAACCAATTTTTGTCATCATATTGCCGCACTCACATATTGGTGTGTACTCAAAGGTGTGATGCACTACTCTGCCGGGGTTGTGGGAACGGGAAACCCCCTTGTGTCCCTTTTGCGCGCCAGCCTTTTTGGCTGATTTCGTACTGGCTTCTGTCTGTTGCTTATTATCTCCCTGTTTTCGCTTCTGTTCCTCCTGTTTTCGCTTCTTGTACTGGAGGGATTGAAGGGATGGTGGCGAGTGAGCATTCTCATAATATTTAAGTCGCGTTGTGAGTACCGCAATTTTCCTGTCTTTTTCTACTAATTCCTCTTTTAATTCACTTACATAATTTCTAATAATTTGGAAATCTTGTATATGATTTCGTATTTCTTTTATGGTGTGTGACATATATGCTTCCAATACTCTCACACGTTCCTTGTAATGTGCAAGATCTTTCTTGTAATCCTCAATATCTTTCTTGATAGACGCAAGGGTATCCTGAAGAAGTTTATTTTCCAGTTCCAATTCCTTATAGGACCGGCGTCTTCTCATTAGATTCTTATTGCAAATTTGGTATTTAAGTAAAATATTGCCATACCAATCTATATCTTAGTGAATGATCAAAACACGTGAACTCATACGGATCCTTGCTGCATGCTTCAGTCACCATTCGTATCTGGGTGGCGGTGATTGGCATCATAGGTCTGCCCATCTTTACTCGAGTCGTTCCCGTTCTCTGGTTCATAATTTTCGTACGTGTCTCGTTTCAGGTCTTGAGCTATTTTGGTGGCGGTAACACCTCTTGTCTTGATTCCTCTGTTATTCTCTTTACCATCTGGCTTGTGTAACTTGAACTACTGTACGCCGGATCCTAAGCGGACTTACTTTTCGTACTATTGAATCGGGTCATTATACAACTGCCAATTAAAACATGAGTGGTGAATGGATATTACTGTTCAAGATGAGGCGCCAATAGTGTCAACTGTTATGGGCATAGTGTGGGACGCCGCCGATATAGGATGCAAGAACATTGAGAATAACATACATGTTACTGTGCAGGGTGAACAAAAAATCCAATCACTCGCGGACACAGAACAGTTCAATCGTGATGCCATTAAAGATATACTTGCAGTATTGCCTCCAGAAAGGGCCGCGATTGTGATAAGCGTGCTTGCTGATATGAGCAAACTAACAGCACAAACATTGAACGCCGGTATGAGTTCACGTCTTCCGGAATCTTATGCATAAATCACATTAACTGTCGCGATCAGTTATGCGTAAATTTAGACACAGGTGAACTCATACGAACGCCGAGGATCAGTTAGAAAAAAATACGTGATAATCTTCACAATGCCTTGAATGGTGTTAGTGCCTTGAGTTTGTTACAACATTTGACTATGGATGGATCTTGAGCGAAAGTTAGGGATTGATGTACCGGTTAACCCGCCCAAAATAATACATATCGGCAATGACTCCTTTACGGTAGACCTGAATGCGATGGAGCCGGACAGCCCTTGTATAGTGGAATTGCCTGACTTCCGTTACGTGGTGTGGAAGGATCAGGATGATTCCATGGTCATGGTGGATGTCTAGCGTTTGATAAATTGTATACGATTGCGGGCAAGACGCGGACTCATACTCCTGATTCTGCCTGAACGGTTACAGACTATGATAGTGATTAAATTGTCCATATGACTGACTTGTTCGGTGGATTGCATACTGGCACAGGGTCTCACCAAGACCTATGGCAATACTGTTGCGGTGAACAATATTGATCTGGGCGTGAAACGCGGTTCTGCCTTTGGATTTTTGGGACTAAATGGCGCGGGTAAGTCTACTACCATAAAGATGCTGACCACCCTTGTAAAACCAACTGACGGCTCCATTAACATACTGGGTATTGATGCGCTGAAAAATCCGCTACAAGTAAGAAAAAGAATCGGGGTAGTACAGCAGCAGCACTGCTATGAGCCAACCCTTAGTGTGGAGCAGTCATTACTCAAGTATGGCATGATGTGGGATGTGGCACGGGATAGGAGGCAGCGGCTCGCCCAGTCACTGATAGAAGAGTTTGGATTAAATGATTTCCGCAAAAAGCGTAACGAGGACTTGTCAATAGGGCAGCGCCGGCGGGTACAGGTGGCAAGGGAATTCATGCATGATATGGACTTGTTATTCCTGGATGAGCCTACAGTAGGACTGGATCCCGATGCCCGCCACGAACTGCTGGATTACCTGAAACGGCGGGTAAAGGCAGGACTTACCATATTTTACACATCTCACGTACTAAGTGAGGTAGAGTATCTATGTGATGAAGTGGCCATAATACGACAGGGACGTATAATACGCAGCGGCACGCCACAGGAGCTAAAGCGTTACGGGCATCAAAGGACTATTGCCGTAACCACTCATGGCGACCCCCGCAAGGTAAAGACGATATTGTATGGTGTGCAGGGGTGCAGTGTTGCAGAGGATACCGGCGAGATAATGATACGGGCTGGCAGCCCCGATGTAGTACTGTATGAGGTGCTGGGTCGCCTGACCGGCGAAAACATTAGAACCCGAGATATTTACGCCGCAGAAGCAACGCTGGAGGACGTATTCCTGGAGACCGTGCATGAATCCGATAATTAGGCTGATTGACAGAAATCTTACCGTATCACTGAATCCCGGGTTCCTGATATGGCAGATACTTTTCCCGCTGATATACATATTCGTGGTGGGATACGCGTATACCGGACTGATACCCAGCGTGCCATTACTGGGCCAGGAGGTGACTTATCCTGCATATCTGGCTACGGGCATGATTGGCTTTAACATAATGAATAGTACGCTGGTCTCCGGTTTGATAATATGGAATGATCGCCGGCACGGCATGTTCGAGCAGATAATGTCCGGCCCATATACCCGTACGCATTATATCTTGGCCAACATATGTACCATTGGGATAGTGGGATTGGCAAGTGCCGGCCTCATTTGTGCCGTGGGCCTTCCCATATTCCTGGAGTATGCGGATATATCATATGCTACATTGCCTTTGGTGATATTTGCCGCAGTAGTTGGCTCGGCCCTCTTTGGGTCGCTGGCGTCCATAATATCCGCGCGATTCAAGTCCAGCGAGGGATTCAATGTGGTGATAAATACCACTTTTATATTCCTGGCTTTTGCAAGTACCGCCTTTTATCCCGCGCAGGGGGCGCCCGGCGTACTTGGGGCAGCCTTTTACTTTAACCCCCTTACCTATGTGGTGGATATAATACGCGCTGGCATATTTGGTGTCATGGATACTACCGTAATAATGGAGATGGCTCTGCTGGGCGGTATTGCCATAGCATTATTCGCTGTGGCTGCAAGAACCATGTCCCGACTGGATTTTTAGCGAACAGGGGGAGATTGTATTTTTCCCGGGCAAGGATAGAACCATTCTGCCGGTACTGACGATTTTGAATTGATGGCAAGTGCTACTTGTCGTGATAATAGCCCGGCCCAGATTCGAACTGGGGTCAAGGGCTCCAAAGGCCCCTATGCTTAACCGCTACACTACCGGGCTATGGTAATATTTATCGATGTATGGCAATATGACACTTTCTAGAGAATGTAACAGGCGCCAAATGCTTCTGTCATATGAGTGGTGTAGCCTTTATTATTATGGTGTCTTCCTGGCCGGTCAAGTTATCGTAATCCTGTCTGGTGCAGGCCAGAACTATTGCAGTCTTGCCCGATGAGCCTATGCTTTGTCCGTCATACTCTCCCACTTTGCCAGCATAATTCTGTATCATGCCCAGTAATGTGTTGCGGGTCTCTATCTTGTCGCCGCGCATACTGTGCTGGTCTATACTCCATGCTACCAGTATGTTGGTATTGACCATGCTCATGCCGTTCTGCCTAACTGTGGTCCTTACCTTGTCGGTGAGCCGCTTTAGAAACTTGTTTATGCTCTTTGTTATGTTGTTGGTCAGGAATTGCAGTGTGTACACACTGGCATGGGAGTGATTTATCTGGTACATGTCATACAGACCGTCAATCATATCGTCAATGAATGTGTCATTTCTTGGGTCCACTGCCATGTCGTCCTTGTCGGTAGCATATCTGCACACCTCCAGTATTCCCAGTAATGATGAAAACTTGGAGAGTACGCGCAAGGCGTGAATTCGCTCTGCCGCATGTATGCTGACAAAGTTTTTGTTATCACCGGGCAGTATGGTACTGATGTCAGTGTTGGTCTTGTATAACGAGCCAATTACGTCCTGTTGTGATATGCCTTCCAGGGGGTAATAGTAATAGTTCATGCCATTATGGTCTGTGCCAGTTACGTGTCTTAGCAGAGATATGTATTGGGCATTTCCGTCCAGGCCCATTGGCAGGTTGCATATGAAGGAGCTATCTGGTTTCATGTGTCTGGCAACATCTCTAATACCAGCCTGTATCTGGACATTGGCATTAACGCCGCTCTGGCGTATGCGGGGTGCAAAGAAGACGTACCTTGCATGCGATATTGCCTCCCTTAATGATATGACGCTCATTAGCGGCTCGTCCTCCATTAGTATGGTGACACTAGCGTACATGTTTGCCATTTCCGGCTTTAGCAGTATGGCCAGATTGTTTATCTCATCAATGATATATGTCTCTGCGTATCGGCACATACGAGACGCCAAGGTGTACCCTTCCGTACTCATGCCATATACCACGGCACGATCCATGGTTACATTTGGTTGCGATGTGTCAAAAAACTTTTGTGTTGCAGAATTGCATGTGTAATGTATGAAAAGTCGGTCCGCTAGTCATTGGCATCCCGCTCCATCCATTTTGCATCATTTGCCCTAATTGTCTGGGTCGCCTTTTTATTCCTGAAGCGGTGTTTCGCCGTTATCCATATCCAGTGAGAAGTGCAACCTTCTCTCATTGTAGTAGTCCACATAATCCCGGAGACTGTCATATCTTGTCCTCAATCATTCCATGGAAGCGCTCCAGTTTGCCATTTGTCTGCGGGTGGTATGGTCTGGAATTGATTAGTATGATTTCTTGATCCAGCAGTTCTTCCTAGAATAGTGGGTTTCCAGTTCTTTTTGCCCTTTTATTGTCCTACGAAACACGCGCCGTTATCCGAGATACAGGGGCGCCGAATCGTTTCATTGCCAGTCTCAGTAGAGCGGCGTTCTCTGAGGTTACATGCTCAAATAGTGCCGCTCCGACTATACACCTGGATGCATCATCTATGAGATTCAGTCCCTTGAAGCGCTCATCTTTCATGACATGCCAGTCTACGTGCCACATTGGAATATTTACACTCATAGTGTACCCACTCTGACTTTACATGTGATGAGACTGTCGTGCCGTTCTTTTTCATTATGCGATATACTGCGCGATATATCATGTCTAAGTCTCTTTGCAATACGTACTACTCCGGCGGGATCCTTGTGATATGCTTCAGTTACCATTCGTATTTTGGTGGCGGTGATTGGTATCATGGACCTGCCTATCTTTACTCGTGTAGTTCCCGTTCTCTGGCTCACAATCTTCGTACGTGTCTTGTTTCAGGTCTTGAGATATGTTGGTTGTGGGAACACCTCTTGCCTTGATTCCTCTGTTATTCTCTTTACCATATGGCTTGTGCAATCTGAACTACTGTACGCTGGATCCTAAGCAGACTTACTTTTTGTACTATTGAGCATAACTGACTTTGGCAGAATGCAGGTTCCCCATGTAGTGATCTAATTTTCTACGTTGCCACCGCTTCCACCCACTCGTTGTACTCGCATGTTATCCCATTTCTGCACCAGTAATACTGTCGGTAACCGTTTAGGTCGCGTTAAAGATCAACACCTAGACGATAAATTCATGGCCATGTGTGAGGCAACATGATAGAAAAAGCAAGAACGGACATGTATGTGGTGCGTTTTGAACAGTTGCCCAGGGGTGACCTAAACGGTTACAACACAAACCCGCAAATCCCTTAATATGGTGTCATAATTCCTGCCAACAATGTCTCTAAAAATAGGCGAGAAGGCACCAGATTTTGAGCTGGTGGATACCGAATTAAAGATGAGGAAACTCTCAGAGTTCCGGGACAAGAAGGTAATCTTGGCATTCTTTGTGGCGGCTAGCTCACCCGTATGCGAGAGGGAGCTGTGCACATTCCGGGACTCCTGGAAGGATCTCTCAAATATGGGAGCGCAGGTCATTGCCATAAGCAATGATGGCCCGTTCGCCAACAAGGCTTTTGCAGAAAAGAATAACATCAACTTTCCCGTACTGGGTGACTACACCAGTAATACCATACGGGATTACGATGTACTATTGCCTGATCTATTACACGTAAAGGGGTATAACGCGGCAAAGCGTTCAATATTCGTACTGGACGAAAATGGTACACTCACGTACAGCTGGGTATCTGATGATCCACTAAAGGAGCCTGATTATAACGAAATACGCGCCCACGTTTCTAAATCATAACAGTAATTTTTATTCAATCTCGGCTATAAGGTCGCCCTTGGCTATGCTGACGCCCATCTTGATTCTCAGTGATTTTATGGTACCATCAATGTGCGCCTTTACTGATACCTGCATCTTCATGGATTCCAGTACACAGACGGTGTCGCCCGCCGTAACGGTATCTCCTGCCTCAACTGCCATGGATACCACTTTGCCTGGTATCTGACTTAATAATGCCGAGTCCGAGGATGCCGCACCGCTGCCACCGGAATTCTTGTAGACTATTTCATCTAGGCCGGTATCTCTGGTAACGGTAATGGGTACGCCATCAACCTCCATCTCTGCCTTGCCTGCCGACTCTTGCACATATGTAATGGTATGATACGTGTTATCTAGCATGAACTCTGCCCTGTCATGGCTGGCATGTATCACCTTGATGGACATGTCATGTCCATCTATCGTTATGGTGTCGGCGCCATTCATGCGCGCCTCATACTGCACGTCATCTATCGAGTACTTCATTGTTATAATCCCCCCCATCCGGGAGCCTGGGGAGCCGTCCCCGGCTGCCGGGGTCTAATCATGTTTCCTGCTAGGGCAGCGGCTGCCAGTACCTTGCGTGAATCCTGCAGGTCCTGAGAGTGGCGCTTTATGATATCAAATCTATTCAAAAAGTCCGTGGACAGCTCGCCCCGGATATACTCTGGAGTCCTAAGTATTGTTCTGTATAGTGGTATGGATGTCTGTACCCCGCCCACGTAAAAGTCATCAAGGGCCAAAAGCATACGTGTCCTGGACTCCTCAAAGGTGGCTCCCCATGTGCACAATTTTGCCATGAGTGAGTCATAGTATGGCGAGACCGAGCACCCTGGATACAGGTACGTATCACATCTTACACCGGGACCCTGGGGCAATGTCACATGAGGTACCGGCCCCGTCGACGGAGCAAAGTCCAAGAATGTGTCCTCTGCATTTATGCGACACTCTATGGAGTATCCGTTCATGTGCAGTTCGTTCTGCGTGAAGGGCAGTTCCTGTCCGTTGGCTATATCTATCTGGAGCTTGACCAAATCAAGACCGGATACCAGCTCCGTTATTGGATGTTCCACCTGTAGTCTGGCGTTTATCTCTATGAAATAGAACTCGCCGGTATCTGAGCGCAGGAACTCAGCCGTTCCCAAATTCGAGTACCCTACAGCCTTGGCGGCCTTGACAACTCTTTCACCTATCTCCTGGCGCGTCTCCTCGTCCACCACAGGCGAGGGTGTCTGCTCTATGAGTTTCTGGTTACGCCTCTGTATGGAGCACTCCCTCTCGAACAGGTGAACTGTATTGCCATGGCTGTCCCGGGCCATCTGGTATTCAATGTGGCGGGTCTTTTGCAGAAATTTTTCCACCAGAATGGCAGACTTGCCTACCGCCGCTATGGACTCACCAGTCACCGAGTCAAAGGCCACGCGCAATTCTGAATCATTATTTACTAGTCTTATGCCCCGTCCGCCACCGCCATACACTGACTTGAGCAGTACGGGGTATCCTATCTCGTTGGCTATCTGAGTAGCCTCGTCCGCGTCCGCCACCAATCCTGGACTGCCCGGAACGGTGGGAACTCCTGCATCCAGCATGGCGGCTTTGCATCGCATCTTGTCGCCGCACAAATTCATGGACTCGGCCGGAGGGCCAATAAAGGTAATGTTGTTCTTTTCGCAGAGCAGGGCAAAATCGTCATTCTCCGAGAGAAAGCCGTACCCGGGGTGAACAGCATCGGCGCCCGAAGATTTGATTACATCCAGTATTGTGTCCTGGTTCAGGTAAGATTTGGCCGGGGCCGCCTCGCCTATGTGATATGATTCATCGGCAAACTTCACGTGCAGAGAATCCATATCCTCGTCTGAGTATACTGCCACGGACTTTATTCCCATAATACGACATGTGCGCATCACCCTAAGAGCTATCTCGCCCCTGTTGGCTATCAGAATTTTTTCAATCATGACAAATCAGAGGTTAATGTTTCCGTGTTTGCGGGGCAGTTGCCTCTCCTGTTTGTCAGAGAGCATATGCAGGGCTCGTATCAGTGCAGGTCTGCTGTGGGCGGGATCAATCACCGCGTCCACCGTACCGTGTGACGCCGCCACGTACGGGTTGTCAAACTTTGCCTCAAAGTTGGACTTGAGCTCCTGTAGTAGTGGACCGGGATCCGCGGACCTTTGCAGGTCCTTGCGATTCATTATCTTGACTGCTGCCTCCGCGCCCAGAACGGCGCAACGGGCAGTGGGCCATGCATAGTTTACATCAGTATGCAGGTTCTTGCTCCCCATGGCGATATATGCCCCGCCATATGCCTTGCCTATGACCATGGTTATCTTGGGTACTGTTGCCTCACAGTACGCGTATAGTAGCTTGCTGCCGTGCCGTATTATCCCATTATGCTCCTGGTTTGAGCCTGGCATGTAACCGGGCGTATCCACCAGGGTAATTATGGGCACGTTAAAGGAGTCACAGAATCTTATAAAACGCGCCGCCTTGTTGGAGGAGTCTATATCCAGCGCCCCTGCCAAGTGCATGGGCTGGTTCGCCACAATCCCAACTACCATTCCATCCATGCGTGCAAAACCCACAATGATATTTGGCGCAAAGAGCTCGTGAACCTCGAACAGTTCGCCGCCATCCACTATGCGGGATATGATTTCCTTCATGTCGTATGGCTGCAGGGCATTCTTTGGTATCATGTCCAAAAGGCCGGGATCCGTGCGTTCCGAGTCATCGCCGGGTGTTATGGCCGGCGGCCTCTGGGAGTTATTGGATGGTATGTATGAGAGCAGCTTTCGTATGGAGTCAAAGCAATCGTACTCGTTCTTGGAGACAAAGTGGGCTACCCCGCTCTTGGTACCATGCGCCATGGCTCCGCCCAAGTCCTCGAATGATATCTCCTCGCCCAGTACGGTTTTGACTACGTCCGGTCCCGTGACAAACATGGTTCCGGCCTTTTCCACCATCATTATAAAGTCCGTCATGGCTGGCGAGTATACAGACCCGCCCGCGGACGGTCCTATGCTAGCGGTTATCTGGGGGACCACGCCTGATGCCATCTGGTTATGATAGAATATATCCGCAAAGCCGTCAAGACTCATTATGCCCTCCTGAATTCGGGCCCCGCCGGAATCCATTATTCCTATAATGGGACAGCCAGTTCGTACTGCATGATCCATCAACTTGGTTATCTTTTTGGCGCCCATCTGGCTGAGGGTGCCCCCCAATACGGTAAAGTCATAGGCAAAGACAAAGACCTTGCGGCCGCTTATGGTCCCGTGACCGCCCACTACCCCGTCGGTGTAGTATTTGCGTTTCTGCATATCAAACTCGTGGTAATGGTGGGTTACCAAGGCATCAAGCTCCGTAAAGGAGTCCTCGTCTAATAATAGACTCAACCTTTCCCTGGCAGTAAGTTTGCCCTTGTCGTGCTGGGCCGCTATCCGTTCTTGGCCTCCTCCCTCCTGTGACTTTCTTGCATTCTCTAGAAACTCATTCATCTTGTCTGAGGACAATATGCTTGTAAGAATATCATGTATATATTAATTAAATGAAACAAGTTTGCATGCCACATTACCAATCCCGGCCCAGCAATGGCGCACGCCATACTGAGAGATGGCTTTTTCCCGGAACACTACTCTATACCTTTAATTCATGGAGTCATTATACATTATATCATGAGGCGACTTGATAAGACCGAGATTCAGCAGGCACTGGAATCTTTGCCAGGCTGGTCACTACAGGATGAGAAGATCTACTGCGAGTTTGTGTTTGATGATTTTGTGAGCGCCTTTGGGTTCATGAGCCGGGCTGCCCTGCTGGCCGAGCGCATGAACCATCACCCGGAGTGGTCCAACGTGTATAACCGTGTAACCGTTCACCTGACTACTCATGATGCCGGTGGCATCACTGAGAATGATACAAAACTGGCCGGGCTCCTCTCGGAATTATGACCACTTTGCCATCATTCCTATATCGTCACTTTATATAATGAAATACTCGCAGAACAACCATGGCCACGTCACCACAAATGATAGACTCGGACTTTAGGTACACTGACGGGCAGGGTAACTTGCTCAGATCCAGAACCGAGCTCTCGGTGGCGCGACTGTTATCATTTCTGGGCATCAAGTACCGGTACCGTGTCCCGCTGGATGAGGACCCTTCAGTACTGGTGGACTTTGCAACAGAGTCCGGGGCAATCCAGATACTGAAAAACGACGACGACATGACCCGCTATTCTAGTATAAAGAAGAGATTTCCAGATTATAATATAATGGCCATGGGTCATCCCAAGCTTACATCGCGCATAGACGAGCTGGATGATATAATATCATACCAGGATGTTCCGGAGACCGGTTCCATATTCCTGGAGGATCCATCCTTCTCCTTTGATTATGCACATATACTGCCACTGGTGGAAAAATGTTCCATACTGCATGGTCACACATCATCTGTAATGGTGGAGCTGGTGGGACACAACCAGGATGGTCTGCTGGTAGATTTTGCCGAGGCCAAGCGACTGGTTCGTAACGCGATAAGCGCATTTGATCATAAATTCTTTATCAGCAACCGTTATGTTGTATCGAAAGATGACACGCACTATCGTATAGTCTTTGATGGTCCCAAGGGACATTTTGATTTGCAGGTGCCCATATATACGACATATCTCTTGGAGGGCGAGGCTACCGTAGAGAACCTCTCCACTGAAATTATACGTATACTAATGCCTACACTGCCTTCCAATGTGGAGGGTGTGGGTGTCTACATATACGAGGGCTACAACAAGGGTTCCCATATCGTGTCGCGTATATCAAAGAGATGACCAATACAATATGTGAGAAGGCTTGGAATCCTGCCCTGGAGGGTGTTATAAGGAAGAAATGGGATGAGACCGGCGCCCACAAGACCCCGCAGGCGGACCGTTATTTCACCATAGATACCCCGCCGCCCTACCCTTCAGGCAAGCCCTGGCATATCGGGGCCGCGGCGCACTATGCCCAGATAGATATGATTGCCCGCACTGCCCGAATGGACGGCCATGCCGTCTACTTTCCCATTGGTATAGACAGGAACGGATTACCGGTGGAGATATACGCAGAGAAAAAACACAAGATACGCATGCGTGAAACTCCAAGGGAGGAATTCCTGGAACTTTGTAGGACGGCATTAGACGAGCTGGAGAATGAGATGATACAGATAATGAAACACCTGGGAATGAGCGGTGATGTAGATGGCCGGTACAGGACAGATACGCCCGAGTATCGCTCCATGACCCAGGCTACCTTTATAGAATTGTGGAATAGTGGTCGAATATACCTAGCCACAAGACCCAACAACTATGACTGGGCTACCGGAACCACCATCGCGGATGCGGAGATAGCATATCTTGATTTACCGGCAAAACTGGTTTACATGAAATTTTCAATAGATGGTCATAACGACACTATCATTATAGCAAGTACCAGACCTGAGCTATTATGTACGTGCAAGGCCATAATGGTGAATCCTCAGGATGCCCGATATGAGACCCTGATAGGGAAGCGGGCCACCGTGCCCATATTTGGGCATACTGTTAAGATAGTGGGGCATCCCTCTGCCAAGACCGACTTTGGGTCAGGCGCAGTAATGATATGCAGTTATGGTGACCAGCACGATGTGGCCATATTTCGGGAGCTTGGTCTTGAGGAGACCGTGGCTCTGGGTATGGATGGTCGTATGACTAGTGTGGCTGGCAAGTATGCTGGATTGCGCCCAAAGCAGGCACGCTCCAGCATAATACGGGACATGATGGAATCAGGTATCATAGAGCGTGTCGAGGAAATAATGCACCGCACCCCGGTATCTGAGCGCAGCAAGACTCCCATAGAGATAATTCCCATGGACGAGTACTATATGAAACAGAAGGACGTGCTGGATAGGTTGCGGGATTTGGGCTCTGGTATACGATTCCATCCACCCATGCACAAGCAGATACTGATGAACTGGCTGGATTCTGTATCCATTGATTGGCCTATATCCCGGCGCCGATACTATGGGACCGAGATACCCATGTGGTACTGTGATTCATGCGGTCATGAATATGTACCCCAGCCGGGTCCCTACTATGTGCCCTGGAAGGATGCCTGCCCCATTCAGGAGTGCGAGAAATGCGGCGGCGCCAAATTTACAGGGGAGAGTCGCACATTTGATACGTGGATGGACTCTAGCGTTTCACCATTATACATATCACAATATGGACGGGATGAAAAATTCTTTAAAAAGGCATATCCTGCTGCCATAAGACCTCAGTCTAAGGATATCGTAAGGACATGGCTATATTACACGCTATTGCGGTGCGACGCACTGACCTGCCAATCTCCCTGGCCCCGGGCATGGATTATGGGTTACGGACTGGACGAGCGGGGACTCAAGATGAGCAAGAGTAAGGGCAATGCCATAGATCCACTTCCCATAATACAGACTCATGGTGCTGATACATTCCGGCTATGGAGCGCCAGCGAGATCAATCATGGTTATGACTTTAGGTGTAATGAACAAAAAATAGAGTCAACAAAAAAATTCCTAAGCAAACTCTGGAATATAGCCAGATTCCTGTCCTCATTCCCCGTGGTGCATGAGGCCACGCCCACAGTAACTGACAAGTGGATTTTATACGAGACCGACAGGCTGGTGGAAAAGTGCAGGGCGGGATATGATGAGTATAACTTTTTCATTCCAGCCATAGCCATACGGGAATTTACGTGGAACATATTTGCGGCTCACTACATCGAGATGGTCAAAAAGCGAGCCCGGGGCGAGGGATTCGACAAAGCGGAGAGCGAGGCAGCCATATACACGCTGCACAAGGTGCTGTCCACCATTCTGTTACTGCTGGCGCCAATTACACCCTTCATAACTGAGTATCTGTGGGGGCGTCTGTATGGCGATGCAAGCATTCATGAGCAGAAACATGCACAGGTTGCCGGCCATGATGTCATGGCCCTTGGTGATGAAATAATAAAATTTAATTCTACAGTATGGGGATCAAAAAAGGAAAAGCACCTCTCACTAAAGGATGCCGTATCCATGGATGTACCTCCTGAACTACAAGGTATGACACAAGACCTGACTGCCATGCACAATCTAGAATGATTTTTTAATATGCCATTATCATAGAATGAATGTGTGGGTAACACCTTCCGGCAGAGAGATAAGGACTACAGATAAACATATGGCGGCACTGCGCCTATCGCCGGATGATTTTCACATCATTAATAGAATTCCCATAAATTCTGGTAATATTCCCGCCCAGTTATCCGATGATACAGGCGAGCAAACCATGGTATTCTTGGATACAGAGACCACCGGGGTTAATCCCCGTGAGGATCACATGATACAGCTGGGTATGGTGCGTTGCAAGTATAATGCAGAGTCCCGCCGTATAGTGAGTGTTGATGCGGTATTTGATGAGTTTGATGATCCGCATCGCCCCATTCCTGAGGCGGTTACCAATCTTACAGGCATTACTGAGCAGATGGTTAGTGGCTGTCATGTGGACGAGGATAAGGTTAGAGAGTGGTTGGGACCTGATCCGCTTATTGTTGCACATAATGCTGCCTTTGATCGTCCAATATTTGAAAAGCGGTTTACGGAACTGACTGATTACCGCTGGGCTTGCTCCTTTAAGGATATTGAGTGGCGTGATGTGGGGTATTCGGGCAAAAGACTGGCCGTATTATTACTACAGGAAGGATGGTTCTATAATGAGCATCGGGCCCTTGATGACTGCTTTGCAATAGTGTGGTTGTTGCATATGGTTCCTGATGCATTTGACATGCTTCTGGAATCACAATACTCGTTATTCATGGTGGTGGGGCGCGGCCGTTCGTATCACGTCAAGGATGACTTGAAAAAGAAATTCTACAAATGGAATGATCTCAACAAGACATGGTCTAGGGTGATACCGGCCGGTGAGAGGGAAGAAGAAGAGCAGTTTCTTCACGGTCTGGGTTTGGAGGGGACGTATGAGATTCATACAGTTGATCCCCGTACTAAATTCAAGATGTACTGAAGATAAAACGGGTTCTGTGTAATGGCTTCAATACGCGCAACCGGATTTACGCTATGATTGTCGGACGTGAATCTGGATGCCTGTGCATGGAATTGCCATCTGTCTGTTCTTTTCAATCATTTTGTGTCAATATCTCATACCGGCAGGCGCTACCATGTACGCTTGATTTGAATATGCCTGCCTTTATGGCGAATTCATTTTTTCCGAATTCTCTATGGCATGTTGATTAGACCTTATGCGCATGATTGACAGTAACAGCCCATGTTGCGTATGAGTTCACGTCTTCCGGAATCTTGTGCACAAATCACATTAACTGTCGCGATCAGTTGTGCGTAAATTTAGACACAGGTGAACTCATACCATTAATTTAGTGGATTTTCTGATGAGTAATATTCGAATTATAATAACACGGAAATTATGGACAGATATTTTTCAAAAATTTCTTGTACCTGGTATGCTTGTGCATAATGGGTAAATTATGCAACCCGGATACTACGAGTAGATCCCGGAATTCCTCATGACTACCATCATATACCTGACTTAATCTACGATATACCTTTAGCATTCGAATTACATTCTCGATTAATATGCGCCTTTTTGATACATATTGGTTGTATTTCCTTTCAGTGTTAGTGAGTGATTCCCTACCCCTGATGGAATTATGACCTTTGCGCCGGGTAGGAAACTTTTCGTATGAGTTCACCTGTGTCTAAATTTACGCATAACTGATCGCGACAGTTAATGTGATTTGTGCATAAAATTCCGGAAGACGTGAACTCATACAACTTTTCATCCCCTGGTATCCTGCATCGTATGAGTTCACCTGTGTCTAAATTTACGTATAACTGATCGCGACAGTTAATGTGATTTGTGCATAAAATTCCGGAAGACGTGAACTCATACCCTGCATCTATTACTGTTATCTTATCGGATGGTGGCGTGGTTGATTCTTTTAGGGACTTGCCGCCAAGGGGAATATCATTCTTGAATATGCCATAATCGTGTCTTTTTCCCTCATATACTCCACTTACGTGAATTATCAGTCTTTTCTTGTTTGATGTTATCTGTACGTTATACGTGTGGGTTTTTTGTTTACCAGAGTACATTGCCCCCTGATTTTTTTCAGGACGTTGTACGCGTACGTGTGTCCCGTCAGTCTTTATCTCCCCTCCGGCTCGACCGGGAACAATTTCCTTAAAGTCGGGTGTTGACTTGATTTGCGATATTGCTTTTGCAACGGTATCGGCCGTTGGAAGTATCTTGATCAGTCCCTGCTTTGTAAACTGGATGTAACGACATATGTTTGACTGGTTTATCTTGAGTATTGCAGCAAGAAGCTCCTGCTTTGTGTTGCAGCGCAGGCGTATCAGTGTAACTAAGAGTACGTGCATGACCGGAAATTTGTTCACATGGCCGCGATCATTTGTAAGTTATAAGAATCGCCGTGCATCATCGCCTTCCAGGGACTCTACGTATTCTGTGAATCTGGTTAGTATCCATTTGAACTCTTCCGGGGTGCATCCGGTCAGGGAATGTATGAGTTCACCTGTGTCTAAATTTACGCACAACTGATCGCGACAGTTAATGTGATTTGTGCACAAGATTCCGGAAGACGTGAACTCATACCAGGGAATGAAGCTGATCCTTGCGTTCTATGATGTCATCGAGATTTGAAACGAGGGCATTCTTTGTTTGAGCTTCAAGTTTGGCGTGCAGGTTTGTTACTTCGGCCTCAGACTCGGTGCGTAGCCGGTTGTATTCTGTGACTAACTGCTCCTTGGTGAGTTCTGCTTTTAGCATACCTGGTATTACAAAATTAGGTCTTAACTTTTCTGTTTCACACGAGTCTGTGTGGGATAACCCATGATATTAGGTCAATTGCTCGTATCTAACAACTTGGTTTAGACGTGCAGGGTGGGAGAAGTGATTCTGCGCATACGGTCTACTATTTATCGCAAGAACGTAAACTCACACAAAATTCAGAATAATTCCTACCTGCGTGCCAACCCTATCAAATATCTGTGTATGGCAGTGTCTCCTGCCAATTCCGGATGAAATGCAGTGCCGATTATGTGATTCTGCCGTACTGCAACGATACGGTTGTCCACGGCGCAGATGGGCTCCACTGACGGGCTAACTGATCCCACTGATGGCGCCCGTATGAATACTCCCCGGAATGAGTCAATGTCAAGCGCGGATATTTGCAGTTGTATCTCGCAGGATCGGCGCTGCCTGCCAAAAGAGTTACGCTCAAGGCGCATATCCAGGACGCCCAGGAGTGGCTGGCCGGTCTTGCCCATGTTCCGCTCGTGTGCTGCATTGGCCAGCAGTATCATGCCGGCACATATTCCCAAGGTGGGCATACCTGCTGTTATACGCTCAGATAGGGTGGACAGTACGTCTCCTGTTAGGCACATTTGGCCTATGGTTGTACTCTCGCCGCCGGGTATTATCATGACATCCACGTCCGATATGGCCGGAGATGTCTTGACTGGCATCACCCTGCCGCCTATATTCATGTCATCAAGTGCCTGCCTTGCCACTCGTACATTCTCATACACGTCCCCCTGTATGGCCAGAACTCCCACGGTAATCATGACTGGGCGCCCCTTTCCTGCATGCGCAGCTCCAGACTGGCCGTATCCATGCCCAGTATGGATTGCCGCTCATCTACCATCTCCTGTGCATCACGTACCCGAGACGACTGATCCCAGAACGTTGTGGCCAGAACTATGGCCCTTGCGCGGTTCTCCGCGTCGTTTGACTTGAATATGCCTGATCCAACAAATATCCCGTCACAACCCAGCGACATCAGATATGCCGCGTCCGCGGGCGTGGCAATTCCTCCTGCGGCGAAGTTGACTACCGGGAGCCTGCCCAGCTTGGCGGTCTCCCGTACCACATCATATGATACCCTGTATTCCCGGGCTATTCGTATCATTTCCTGATGGTCTCCGGAATCGTACACCGACTTTATGTGGCGCAGTCCGTCGTTTACCTTTTTTATGTGAGTTATGGCTTCGGCTACATTTCCGGTACCAGGCTCGCCCTTGGTGCGTATCATGGATGCCCCCTCCTCTATGCGGCGCAGTGCCTCCGCTAGTGAGCGTGCCCCGTTAACAAAGGGAGTGGTAAAGTCCCACTTCCATATGTGGTGCATCTCATCGGCCGGTGTAAGCACCTCTGACTCATCTATCATGTCTACGTCACACTGGGCCAGGACCTGTGCCTCGTACACATGACCTATGCGACATTTTGCCATGACCGGAATGGTGACTGACTCCATTATGTCCTGGATTGTCTTGGCGCTGGCGGTTCGTGCAACCCCCCCGGCCGCCCGCACATCTGATGGTAATTTATCCAGTACCATGACTGATACGGCGCCCGCGGTCTCGGCTATCTGAGCTTGCTCTATATTTGTCACATCCATGACAACACCGCCCTTTAGCATGTGGGCAAATCCGCGCTTCACGGTGGTGGTACCCATAACTACATTGCCCTCCTCGCATACTATGCCGCGCGCGTCATCCTGCTGGCCCGCGGTAGATATCATGTATGATGATACATCCTGTGCATATTTTTACTTATCACGGGTATCGTCCAGAATTGCCACCAGTCTTGATTCTACCTGAGTTATTATGGGCGGGATGAATCTGTCTGTGGCGTCTTGTTCCGGCCATGTTATTCTAGTTATGGCCCCATTCAAGGTAACCTTCACCGTATGCCTGGTGTACTGCTCTATGTCCCCCCTGACGGGGAATGTATCCTCTGGCAGGGCCATAAAACCTGTCTCCTTTATCAGGGCCACCAAATGCAGTATCTCAGTCTGGTTCATGCTGGCGGTAATGGTAGGCTGCGCGTACCCCTCTTCTGATATACGCAATTCCACATCACCATCTTCCTTTATGGTCAGTATGTCTGTACGATCCGCCCCCAGTCTCTCGGTTACCCCAAAAGAGACCCGCCGGAGATCATGCACCGTATACTCAATCTCTATATCATCCTCTGGAACCGCTGCAGAGAATGGTATCTCTGCGCGTCCCAGCATGGGCGCAACCAGTATTATGGCTATAATGGCTGGTATGGCACCCAGAACCAGTATGACGGGCTTTACCATCACATGTATCTTGTATAATGACTCTCATAAGCCTTTGTCTAACATGTTTATAATGAATTCATTTCTGCCAGACATGAAACATTATGGTCATGTAACCGCTTAGGTCGCTCCGAATTGCTTTCATGACACAAAATCCGGTAACCACAAGCCCGAAGCGGTGGGTGATAGACACCGCCAGCCCTAACGTATGTTGTGTTCGCAAATGTAGCGCAGTGAGATAACAGGATTTAGTCCTTGCCTTGGTTGCATATTAGGAAAAACACTTAGGTGACCTAAACGATTACCAGTATGATTAAACCGGTGGTTGATATTGGAGTCGACCCCGTTATTTTTGAGCAAGGATGTTCTGCCCAATTATTGTGTCGTTCTGCTTTGAGTGATGCTTTGCGTAGTCAATTAGCATATTTAGCCGAGAAGCGCCGGTATTCATTGCATTGAGCATTTCTAATTGCATGTCTCCCGAGATTATCTTGAATATGGTGAATTCTCCAGTGGTAGCAGTATATTTCACTTGCATATCATCTATTTGTACAGGTTCTTCCAATTTGTTGATGGCAGCAATGAGTGACTCTATGTACTGTCACCCTCGCATATTATTAATACGGATTCGTCCTCAAGGTTCTCCACACTACCTTTCAGTCCAATTTCTTTCGCCACATTTTTAACACTATTGCGGAGTCCCACCCCCTGAACCTTTCCGGAGACTAGAATTGTGGCTCTTTCTTGTGTCATCGTGTTATGATTGTCGCTCATTCAATGTAAACTGAGAATGGAAGGGAATAGTAACCATTCATGTCGCTCCAAGCACAGTCGACGTATGAGTTCACCTGTGTCTAAATTTACGCACAACTGATCGCGACAGTTAATGTGATTTGTGCACAAGATTCCGGAAGACGTGAACTCATACTTTTGGCAACCGAAAAAACGCCCTCACTTTGTAAGGGCGTTTTTTTGATACCAAAATGCGTTCTCCTCCTAATTGGTCCATTTGTATACCATGATCATTAGGTATCGGTTGTATTGCTGGTATGAGTTCACCTGTGTCTAAATGGAACGGGTCATTCTATAACTGATCGCGACAGTTAAAGAGTAACCGGTTCTTTTGTGCACAAGATTGGAACCGGTTCCAAGACGTGAACTCATACCAGTCGACGCTTGGCGTATTTGGTTCGTATTTTTCTTCATGTTCCTTGATGTACAGTAATTCTATCGCAGCCTGCACAAGGTGGATACATACTTTGAGGATCGTAACCGTTTAGGTCACCCCTGTGCAACCGCTTAAAATATACCGCTAACATGCCCATTCCTGCCTTTTCAGTCATGATACCTCACATGTGGCAGCCACCATAAGTCCTTGGGTAACAAATCTACATTTGTCACATACAACCCCTGCCTTACATGTCAGAATTATGGTGTTCGCTGTATGCCCATGAATTCAGTCTAGATGTATGATCTTTAACTCGACCTAAACAGTTAGATAGTCATGCAAAAATGACTTAAATTGAGGCACTATTACAATAGTAGCGTGGGGTCGTAGCCTAGCCTGGTAGGGCGACAGTGTTAAACAGTGTTCACCGCTAAGGGCTCCAGAGGTAAACTAAACCACTGATTGGATGATGTGAGTTTGGAGCTGTAGTGACCCGTAGGTCGCCGGTTCGATTCCGGTCGGCCCCACATCATCTATTCCTGATTACGTTCAGAGCGGATCCCGCACGGAACCACTCTATCTGTGATGCGCTATAGGAGTGGCGTAATTGTATGGTATGTGTAGTTCCGTCCTGATGCTCCAGTATGCAGGATATGGGATGTTCGGGCCTCATTTGCTCAAGTCCAACTATGCTTAAGCTATCATCCTCCATTATACGGTCATAATCTGATTCGTCCTGGAATGTCAGTGCCAGTATGCCCTGCTTTTTTAGATTCGTTTCGTGTATGCGTGCAAAACTCCGGGCTATGACTGCGGCGCACCCCAGATATCTTGGCGTCATGGCGGCGTGCTCCCTGCTGCTACCCTCGCCATAGTTGCGGTCTCCCACAATGACCCATGGAATATCTTCCTTCTGGTACGCCCTGGCTATGCATGCAAAGTCCTCGGTATCTCCTGTAAGGAAATTCTTGCCCTCTCCGGCCTTGCCCGTGTAGTAGTTTATCGCTCCCATGAGCATGTTGTCACTAAGGTTGCCCAGGTGCCCGCGATATGACAGCCAGGGGCCTGCCGGTGATATGTGATCAGTGGTGCACTTGCCCCTGGCTTTTACCATGAGTCTCATGCCTGTCTTGTCCTTGCCGTCCCACTCATTAAATGGCTCTATTCGCTGGAGGCGCTTGCTGGCTGGATCTATGATTACCTCAATGTCCCGGCCATCTTCGGGCGGGGATACGTATATGCCCTCGGGTATGCTGAAACCATTCTCTGGAACCTCGTCCGCTGCCGGTGGCGGTTCCAGGTGGAATTGTGTCCCGTCCGGCGCACTTAGTGTATCCTGGACGGGATTAAATGAGAGCCTGCCACCCAGTGCCAGCGCGATAACCATCTCGGGACTGCCTATGAAGTTGAGCGTACTGCGACTGCCGTCATTTCTCCCGGGAAAGTTGCGATTAAAGGAGGTCACTATGGTATTCTCCTTGCCTGGTACTATCTCTGGGCGACTCCACTGTCCTATACATGGTCCGCATGCATTTGCCAGGACGGTGGCCCCAATGTCCACCAGTGACTGCATCTGCCCGTCCCGCTCTATGGTAGCTCTTATCTGCTCAGAGCCGGGCGTAACTAATAGTGGTACTGCCGCCTTCACTCCGTGGGCCTTGGCCTGCTCTGCTATACTTGCCGCTCTTGACATGTCCTCGTAAGAGGAGTTAGTACAGCTGCCCACAAGAGCCACGGATATATCATCAACGTACTTTTGCGATTCCACGTCCGGCGCCATTGCCGATACGGGGCGGGCCAAATCCGGAGTATGGGGACCCACTATGTGGGGCTCCAGCGAAGAGAGGTCTATCTCTATTATCCGGTCATAATGATTTTGTGGGTTCTCCAAGACCCCGTAATCCGCGGTCAGTATGTCACGGTTCCTGTTGGCTAGCTGAGCTATGGCTGATCGGTTGGTATACTGGAGATACTTTTCCATCCGAGAATCATACGGGAATATGGAGCAAGTGGCGCCCACCTCTGCGCCCATATTGGTAATGGTGGCTTTTCCGGTACAACTAATGGACTCTGTTCCCTCGCCAAAATACTCTATCACTGAATTGGTGCCGCCGGATACGCTCAGCTCCTTGGCCACCACTAATATGATATCCTTGGGGGATGTCCAGGATCCCAGTTTTCCAGTCAAATGGACGCCAATGCGCTTGGGGTACAATACTTCCCAGGATAATCCCGCCATGGATTCGGCTGCATCAACTCCGCCCACGCCTACGGCCAACATGCCCAAACCTCCACCGTTGGGCGTGTGCGAGTCAGTTCCTATCATGAGTCCTCCGGGAAAGGCATAATTTTCCAGTACTACCTGGTGTATTATTCCAGCACCGGGTCTCCAAAAGCCGCATCCGTATCTGGCCGCCGCGGACTGTAGAAACTGGAACACCTCGCTGTTCTCATCAATGGATACAGCCATATCCGCCTTGCCATCTGTGCGTGCACGAATGAGATGGTCACAGTGTATGGATACGGGCAATGCCGCCTTGTCCAGTCCAGCCTGCATGAACTGCAAAATTACTGTCTGGCCTGTTACATCCTGTAACGCCACCCTGTCCGGTTTTAGCGCGATATATCCTTCCGGCTCTCCTTTGGGAATCTGCATCATGTGACCCGCGAGTATCTTTTCTGTTAGCGTCAGTGGCCTGTTTACCACGCGCCTAAAGGCCTCGATGTTTTGCCGGTTTCTGGCATATACTCCTTGTACCATGTCTGTTGTGGTCTCCACTGGCATGTCATTTCTTGGAATATGCCTGAATTTATATAGCGCGTAACCGTCTAGGTCACTCTTCCACACATTCCACCAAGGCAGAGACTAACTACGGTTATCTCACTGGCAGCGTGGAATACATGACTGGCATAGGTTCATTCCCTACCGGTTTGGTATATGTTTGCCAATGAAAACACACCACAATTCAGAGCGCCCTAAACGGTCACCTCCTTCAATGTGCTAGTATGCCACAGGCTACCTTATCACAATATGGCTGCTGTATAGCACCCACCATAAGTCTTTGCCGGGTATAGGACCGTACTTTTATAGAACCACTACTAGAGTAGAATCGCCAGATGATGGATGACATAATTCGGACCGTCGTTATACCGTTGAAAAATAATAGAGAGTTCTCCCGGCGCACCAAGATATTTGGTCACACGTCAGATTATGTCTATAATAGAGCGGTATCCGAGATCAGTCTTGGTGGCTACTACATACCCGGAACCACTCTTGAATTGAAGCATGATCCGGCCAAGGTCAAGAATAAGAACGAGTACGCCAAGTCACCATATGGCCTAAAGAAGGGCGCTTCATTATACGTGAATCAGATATCGCATTCTAGAACGGTCATCAAGAGACGGTTTACCCGTCCAACAAGAATGGTTTGTTCCTGGAATTGACAAAGTGGCGCCCTGATCTGGAGTGGATGCGCGAGTTACCCTCTAACTATGGTCGGGGTGCCATACTACAGGCGTCTGTCGCGTGCAGACGCGCGTACGAGGATCATTCTAATTACATGCCACACCGGCGTGACTGACAGAATCATACTATCATGTGTAAGACCACCAATCCGTCGCGGTGAGTTCGAGTTGGACCTGTGCAGTTTTGGTGTGGGGAGAACAACCAAACCAATCGATCATTCCTTGGACATGCGCTCATTCAGGATAGTGGAACGAGTAACCAAAGTAGGGGTGCATCTGGGATGGTATTGGGCAGTCCACTGACTCCATTCAGGATAGTGGAACGAGTAACCAATAGTAGGGAGCATCAATTCGAGATTCACATCAATATACGGGAGAAACCATCGACCGGCGTTGTTCGCGGCGTGGATGTCGGCGGGAAACATCTAGCTGTAACAGCTGACACGAATGGCATAACGATGATTCCCAACATGAGACATCGTTCCATATTGCGGGAGATTAGCGCACTCCAGAGTATTAGAACGCGAAAGGGCAAGCGCAGGAAGCGAAAGATTGAGAAGAAAATCATTCAATTACGACAGAAAGCCAACAACATTGCGAACGACTCCATGAATAGAATGGTCCACACGGTCACCAAAGGTGTGGACAGGGTAGTACTAGAGGATTTATCACCTATATCAATGACCAGACATGGCGGGAACCACAAAATAACAATGAACCGTTCCATGCGCGAGAACCGGGTAGGCGAATTCCGCCGGAAAGTAGTACAAAAGTGCGAGGCACTGGGGATTGAATTGGTGGCTGTGCCAGCGAGATACACGAGGGGGCGGTTTACCCGCCCAACGAGCCAGACCTGTCACGTGTGTGGAAACGTTGAGATAAATCACGATCAACTAGGGACACTTTCAATATGTAACCAGGAATTTCACGCCGATATCAACGCGGCGTTTAGTAACCGGTTTCTCTGTATGGGGCGGCAGAGCGTGTCGTCCGGGGGGCGGTTTACCCGCCCAACCGGAGGCGTCAGGGCAGGAATAATGGCGACAATCCAAAGCCATGTACTGCCTAGGAACGAGGTGCCATGAAAATCATAGTCAAAGACTTATGGCGACCACCATATCTAAGACAGAATCTATAATGGCACTATCCACAAACATTCCAGCGACAGAACATGTAGCAGCGATACAAATCATCTACAAATGTATAATCCAAGATTTTGATGCATTATCTATAATACTGTTCGGCTCTATGGCTCGTAGCGACCATGGCAAGTACAGTGACATCGATATCATGGTTGTGATGCCAGAAGGCACCAATACAAGCGTGGTACATTATAGTATAGCGAACACCATAATTCTTTGGCATGCAAGACAGAGGCGCATGGCCGCAACAACAGTTGTGGCAGCCAGTATAGCGAACACCATAATTCTTTGGCATGCAAGACAGGGATTGTATGTGACATGTAGATTTGTTACCCAAGGACTCATGGTGACCGCTATATTCCTGCTGCCCGATGGATTTGGACATAGGTGTGGATACAATAGTGACAACACCGTTAATACTGGAGACAAAATCACATCTGCGCGGTTCCGTACAAAGAATGGCATACTGGGAGGTATAGAATTATACGGTAATCACAAACTAAAATACGCCTTTGGGCATACTGATGACGCGAAGTCAGGATCCATATTGCTCGAAATTGCCCTTGATGATATTCAGTCAGCCATTGAAAATGACTCCGGCAAGACACCATACAAGAGTACGTGCGTACAATCCCCCCCAACAGGCGATAGAAAAGGCGCTCAAGTCTGTAAGGTCTGGTCCGGAATAGAACCGAAACACATCAATTGAAATATCTCTATGCCAAGGTTCCGTCCGATTAGGGGATAAGCGCATCAGTAACAGATTCGGATGACATACCTAAACAGAACATAGCTTCAAGATGTGATCACTCGCCTAGCAAAGGTGTTGCCAATTGGGAATTTTTATGTCGCCTCAAATATATGCAAAACCGCAAGGAATGAGACTATTTTGTGCGTGTTATGGAATGAGCAAGATATCATGTGACTGATAACATCTCTGCACCCAACGACCGCATACAGTCCGTCTGTCAGTTTTGGCTATCCATATGCACTGTTGGCCAGAAAATGATGCCCTGCGACTTGAGCTCCATGTATATTGTGTCAACCTGCATAACTGGGTTTAGGCCGGTCGCCCAATCCGGGAATAATTCTTCCAGGGCACATACCAACAAAAATATACAAGTCCCTATTACCAATAATGTGGTTAATAAGGGGTTTCCGGCTTTTGGTATAACTCAGAACGGTGTCCATGTATCCACCCTAAAAAACTACAACCTGCCCGAGTTCATACTGGAGATGATTGCACAGGAGTGTAACTCGAATCTGCTGGAGAAGGGACGGTTGGATGACCGATTACAAAGCATGAACGAGCAAGCCCTCAAGATGCTGTACCGCATATTTGTGGACTGCGAAGAAGACGAGGAAGGTAACTTTGCCCATTATCGATTCTTTGCACACATATCCAGCGCATTCCACAAATGTGAGATACTTGTTAACGAGTCCATACCGGGCGAATCCGGCAACCACAAGTTTCCTGTTGCAGTCAAGAATCGCGGCATGTATGTGGCAGTGGCATACAACAAATCAGTCGGCAACTCCGTATCCAAGCGTGAGATAACCCGATTCTATAACATGGTGGACAATGTCAAGAAGGGGGAGCACGGTACACTATTATCTGAGGCCATATATGGATCATCAGTAGGCATAAAAAATGATGCCATCGAGGAGCTGCAAAGACTTAGCCAATCAAGACCCAATGACGAGGAGAACCGTATAGACTTTCGTGTTGCCAACTTTGAAAACAAGATATACACTACAACAAAGTGCTAGGTCTTGAGACCCAAATCAGTGGTGTCCATGGTTAGGAATGTGGGTGACTCCCTTACCCTGTTCCCATTCACGTCATAACCCCAGAAAGGCAGATCAGCAAACAGGTGCTTTGTCCATATGTCATGCACATCGGGAATGTACTTCTTGTAGCCCCGCTGCCGCAGCAGCTCGTGTGCTATCTCGTGAGATACAGCAGTGCAGTTATTCCTGGCAACAAAGGGTAAATCAAAGGGTTCCTTATGCCGCCACCATGCCATCCCGAAATTCTCTGCATGATACCCCTCACACGTACAGTCTGTCCAAAGAGGCCTAAAGTATGTCAGGTAGAACCGGTATGTTTCTGCGCCCCTCCGCCTGTGATCCTGCAATAACACGTGCGTGTCTGGTCTCTGCAAAAGGCTCCGTCTGCTAGCGAGCATCATATCACACTGTACGTCATATGAGACTCCAAACTCTTTGCGTATCCACACTCCAAAGAATGCGGCCATGCTTTGGATATACTGAAACTCCTCTGTACGGGAATTCCTCTCCTCCTCTTTTATCAAGAAAATAAAGTGTAAGTCCAACTCAGCCCTATTCCTCGATGCCCATCAAGGTTAGAGTGGAGCGTATACGTTCTATCTTTCGTATCTTCCAGGAGATGGTCTCCCGTAACTTCTCTGCGGTCTCTAACTCTATCTTGGCCAGTATGTCATAGGCACCAAAGGTGCCGTGGACTTCCTTTATGCCCGCTATTCCGCGAAGTTGCTGTATTATGTAATGCTCGTGACCTATTTCGCAATTTATAAGAACAAATGCAGTTGCCATGAATCATTATACCAAATCCAATATATCAATACAACTAATTAGACATGTCCAGTATTTTGCCCCATATGCCAGTGGGTACGGGCATAAAGGAGAGGCGTCCCATGCGTATCAATTCCCAATCCTGAAATGATTCCTCCTGTTTCATACGGGCCAGCGTAACGGGCTTTGCGAACGTATTTTGATATTCCACGTCCACCACCACAAACCTGGGGTTGTCCTCCTCCGGATTTGGATATGGCCCCGATATGGCCTTCATTATTCCCACTGCCTGCCGCTCTTTTCCAGTATGATAATACAGTATCATGTCTCCGGGTTTCACCTCCCGCAGGTGTATTAGGGCCAGGTTGTTGTGTATGCCGTCCCATACTGTAACTTTGTCTGCTTCTAGTTGTGATATGGGGTATCCTCGTGGACCGTCCGGCTCCTGCTTTGCAAGCCAGTATCTGGTCATTTGTTTTTTCAAGCGGCATGACACGCATAAACGTTACGAAAATCAAAAAATGGGAAAGAGTAGTTTTAGCCTCGTCCCATAGCTGCATATTTGCCTGAGCGCGCTCGTACAAACAAGGCACCGGCAATACCACCAAAGACTGCACCTGCAATTACTGAAGCGCCTAATACACCGCTAGCGTCCAGGTATGGTGTTCCTGATCCCGCTCCGGGGTTATCCTGCGCAATCTGTATTCTGCTAGCCTGTATCCTTAGGACTTCCTCAATGGTGTTCGCACCGGTCTCACCGGCACCACCTACATTGCCCATATACTGCGCATATGCGGCAGAGGTTACACCTGACACGCCCATAACAAGAGCCATCAAAACACCAGCTGTTAACATTACTCTTCTGTTCATGGCATTATTTCTTGTACGTATATATTTAAATCTTAATTGTTTTTGTGGCGTGACCATTCAAGCAAATAGCCTTGTGCCTAAATGGAAATACGCTACTTAAACAATACACGCGTCTTGATGTGTTTGTCTTGTATCACAAATATATGATGCATCTCAAAGGCACGGTCTGCCTCCTCCTTGGTCGCCCATATCTTGGTTTTGTATTCATCTCTGTGAGTGACTCAAGGTCTGTTACAGATACACTAATGCCACAGTACGATGATACCTTGGAATAGATAACTTTTAGCTCATGCGTATGTACGGGTTCTATTCCGGACCATACCAGTGCAGCTTTTAGGGCTTTCTATGCTGGAGTGATATGCCCATCCCGCTATTTGATGACGCGCATCAGAATCAGCTTCTGTTGCGAGCAGAAGATCTATGAGTGCATGCTCCATAAACACTGAACCGGACTCCATATCATCGGTATGGTTCAAGTTGTATTTTAACATTTGATTACCGTACAACTCTACTCCTAGCAATGCCATTCTTTGCGCTGAGCCGCGCAAATGTGATTTTGTTTCCAGTATTGAGGGTGTTGTCACTATCATGTCTACATCCATGTTTGCACCGTCCCGGGTGTCATGCATACTAAGGCTTGCCACTTTTATGTTGGTGCCCTCATGCATTACAACCATGATATCAATGTCGCTATACTTGCCATGGATCCGAACAGTATGACCGATAGTGGGATAAAGTTTTTGACAATTCTGTCACAAATGAGTCGTATCGCACTGGTGACAGTGTATCTTCCATATCCTGCGGGAGAATGGTTGCGTATTGTACAGCTGGAGTAGCTACTGACTGTGTTTGTGGAATGGTTGCCATATCATGATTAACACAGTGGTGATATATTAGTCGCATCTAGAACAGCTATATGTGCCTAAATTTACGCACAATGAATCATGAACTCATCTAATCCGGCTTTGGGGAGGGCAGGATTGTGACTTACTGGTACACTTGACGCCTCTTCATGCTTGTGCTTTTAGCGTGTTTGCTGTGGTGATACTTTCTGGGTGTATGAGTTTACGTCTTCCGGAATCGTGTGAACTAACTGTCACGATAGGTCGTGCATAAATTTAGACATATACGAACTCATACTTTTGGGCTATCTGCCTTGGCGCACAGATTGCTCATTCTACTACATGACTCCAGTATGTCCCCCATAATGGATGATATCTCTACATCATATATGCGATACAGGGATCGGCGACCCTGGCTCCTACACACGACTAACCCGCACTCCCGCAGTATCCTCAGATGGTGTGATATCAGTGCCTGATCCCTGTTGGCCCTCTGTGTGATATCATTTACTGACAGTTCCGCATTATTTCTTAGCATCCCCAGTATGGAGAACCGTGTTTCCTCGCATATGGTAGATAATAGTTCTAACTGATTCATAAATTTAGATTTATATTAATAGAGATTTATATGTTTAATGAATGGGGCAGGTACTATTCGTATGCGTGGAGAACGCCGGACGCAGCCTCATGGCTGAGACCTTTCTGAAAAAATATGCTCCCCATATTCAGGTATCTAGCGCGGGCACCAATCCTGCATGTAAGCCAAACCCCATGGTGGTGCAAGTCATGAGAGAGGTTGGCATAGACATTGATGCCACGCCCAAGGCGCTGAGTGCGGGCGCACTCCTGGAGTACCATACAATAGTTAACATGGGGTGCATGGACAGTGACTCCTGTCCCGCATTATTCCTGAATGATATAGATAACTGGGGCATCCCGGATCCCAAGGGCAAGTCCATTGAGGATGTGCGGATAATTCGGGATTTAATCGAGTCAAAGGTCCGGGACATGACAAGAACACTAGACCAGGTATGAGAATATTCGCCGCGGAGGCAGTTGGCACATTTGGACTCATGATTGCCGCTACCGGTTCCATAGTCTATGACGGGATGAACAATCAGACATACGGACTGGGTTTCATCGCCCTTATGCACATGCTGGGACTCTGGTTTCTGGTGTTCGTATTTGGCCGCTACTCCATGGCACACTTTAACCCTGTAGTGACGCTGGGTTTTGCCATTGCCGGTCACACAAGATGGAGGGCAGTACCTGTGTATCTTGGGGCCCAGGCACTGGGGGCCCTGGCGGGCAGTTTCTTTGTATTGTATGTTATGGGTAATTATGCTGATTTGGGACTAAATCGGCCCGATTATGCATACTCCATTCCCGTACTGTTCGGCGTGGAGACAATAGCCACCATACTGCTGATGGGTTCCATTCTGTGTGCGGTGCGCGTGAAAATGGCTGCGCCCGTTGTGGGTTTGGTGGTGGGCGGGATGGTTGCCCTGGATGTATGGTTCTTTGGACCGGTATCTGGCGCCTCCATGAATCCCATACGGTCTTTTGCCCCGGCCCTGGTTACGGGCATTGTGGGGGATCTCTGGCTATACATGACTGCCCCTCTAGCCGGGGTACTTATACCCTCTGTCATTTACCGTATTCTGGACAGGCGTTAAATGAGAGGAATTACTGTATCCTTCTATCATGGATGAAGCGGTACGGGCAAAACTTGTTACAATCGGCAGGCGCAGTGGCATGAATCACACGGTAATGCTGCGGGCGGTAATGTATGGTGGGGACTTTTACTTTTCACGCCACCGTCCGGACTCGGACTGGTTCCTTAATGCTGTGTCCAACCCACAAGTACAAATCGCATATGAGGATATAATAATATCCGGTACTGCCTCCAGGGTGGATGATGAGGATATAATGAGTATCGTATCCAATCTCAAGTATCCCGGAGAAGCCAGGGCGCATGAGAGACGCGTCATGATACGAGTCCGCCCTGTTACTACATGACATGTATGATGGTGCTCACGCCCCGCCGTTCTGTCTCTGTTCCATTCTCTGTCTCGCAGACTGTTATGGTGAATGATATTACATCCCGCTGATGACTGTCTGCGTGTAACGTGAGGGATATGTCCATATCATCATACTCTGTGCTTGATATGTCGCCGCTAATGGTTACCGGGCATGTAGATTCGACACGGAATAGGTCGTTGTGGAAGTGAAAACCCAGCCTGGTTTGCCGCCCCTCCCTGCCGGTAGCGCGTACTCGCACTGGAATGGCGCCGGGCCCGGCCTTGCAGTAGCCTGCGGTCTTGTTCACAAATACGCCTATGGGAAATGGCTTCCCTGCAGTAGCCTCGGCCATCTTTTGTATTCCGTCATTCATTATGACATCTATGCTCTTTATGGTGGTGCCTACCTTGGCTATCCACTGGTTGGTGCGGGTTATGGTGCCGTCTATCTCGTCCCGGCGGCTTGCATCCTCTTGCGGGGGCAATTTGTAATAGTCCACCCATGCCTTGTAGTCGTTGGATATGTCCTGGATAAAGTCCATACACGTGATTTTGTAGTTTTGCTCGGATTGTGGACCATCATCATCTGATGGCAGACTATCCATGGGCAGGGCCATGGTATGTGTCATGATTTACCTTGTTAAAAACGGCTCTGGTTGGAATGTACATCTGTCATGCAAGAATAAATAGACATTGAGAAGTATAGTCTTGTTGAGCGAGCTGGTGCTGGATTCTGAGCCCCTGAACCGCATAATGGATGGCAGAAAAGTCAGCCTACAGGAATGTGCACAAGTGTATGATGAGGCACTGAAAAGCCCACGACAGATATACGAGGTGGCATCGGCAATTAGGCATACCCACAAGGGCAGGACAATTACATTCTCCAAGAAGGCGTTTCTAAACGTAATAAACCTGTGCAGGGATACGTGCTCATACTGCACATACAAGGCTCAGCCCACACAGGACAAGCTCTCCATGATGGACAAGAATGTTGTTAGTAGTATGTTGGACTTGGCCAAGCGATACCGGTGCGTCGAGGCATTATTAGTCACCGGCGAGAGGCCCGAAGAGGTATACCCGGAAGCCCGTCGGTGGTTGCATGATCAGGGTTATTCATCCACTCCCGAGTATCTGGCATTTATATCAGAGATGGCCCTTCAGGCCGGGCTATTCCCCCATACAAATGGGGGCAACCTGGAATCAGATGAGCTGCGCAAACTGGCCGAGACCAACGTTTCAGTGGGACTAATGCTGGAGAGTACAAGTAATGGATTGATGGACAGGGGGATGGCCCATCACTTGGCCCCCAGCAAGGAGCCCGGCGCCAGACTGAGGACACTCCGGGAGGCTGGAATCTTGGGGATTCCCACTACCACTGGCATTCTGGTGGGTATAGGCGAGAGCATACATGATGATATAGAGTCACTGATTGCCATACGGGACATGCATGAACGGTACGGCCACATACAGGAGACCATAATACAGAATTTTGTGCCAAAACATGATACAGCAATGAGGGTCGCCCCGGCTGCCGACACTGGCCGATTCATGATTCTTGTAGCGCTGGCCCGCGTCATAATGCCAGACATGAATATACAGATTCCACCCAATCTCTCGCCGGAGACGTATCAAGATTATGTCAATCTGGGCATAAATGACTGGGGGGGTATATCGCCTCTTACTCCGGACTTTGTGAACCCGGAGTTTGGCTGGCCTGCCATACGAGAGGTGGAGGGCAGGTGTGTAGATGCCGGTTACACACTGCAGTGCCGGTTTCCCGTCTACCCTGAGTTCATGCACATGTGTAATAATCGTCTTCAGGATGTGATGTATGCAATCTCTGATGGTGCCGGACTGGTGGAGGAGTGGTATTGGCGCTAGCCACTTGTGCTGATGCATTGTTCCGGGAGGTGGATCCCGTCATTGCAGAGATACTACAGCGGGCGCTGTCAGGCAGGGAGATAAGCGTGAAACAGGGCATGATTTTGTACGGTTCTCGGGGCATGGCTTTTCATTTAACGGGGATGGTGGCCGACCAGATTCGCCGTGACCGGGTGAGCGATGTCGTGACTTACGTGGTGAACAGGAACATTAACTTTACAAATGTCTGCATAAAGCAGTGCGGGTTCTGCGCCTTTAGCAGGGACTTTAGGGAAGAGGAGGGATACATGCTTCCGGTACAGGAGATAGTTCGCCGTGCACAGGAAGCCCGGCGGATGGGGGCAACGGAGGTCTGCATTCAGGCTGGACTGCCGCCGGATATGGAGCCGGACACATATGAGAGGATTTGTCGGGCAATCAAGGAGTCGGTACCAAATATTCACATTCATGGGTTCTCTCCCGAAGAAGTGCTGTATGGTTCCCAGAGGGCTGGCGTAACCATACGGCAGTATATCTCGAGATTGCGGGATGCCGGGACAGACACCCTTCCGGGCACATCCGCAGAGATACTGGATCAAGGTTTGCGGGATACCATATCACCGGGCCGTATCACGGTAAGGCAGTGGGGGGAGGTGATACGAACCGCCCACTCTCTTGGTATGCGCACCACTGCTACCATGATGTTTGGTCACATGGAAAGTGTAGAGCAGCGTATACGGCATATGGTAATGATACGAGATATTCAAAAAGATACCGGTGGATTTACCGAGTTTGTACCATTGAATTTTATCGCCCAGGAGGCGCCCATGTACAGGCATAACCTGCATGACGGTATGAGTGCCGGTGCCGGGGGCACCGACATATTGCTGACCCATGCCATATCCCGTATAATGCTGAATAATATAACGAACATTCAGGTCTCCTGGGTCAAGGAGGGAATGCAAATGTCACAATTACTATTGAATTGGGGCGCCAACGACATGGGGGGCACTCTGATAAACGAGAGTATATCCACCTCTGCCGGTGCCACCCATGGTCAGCTGATACGGCCATCTCGAATGCGAGAAATCATACGGGAAGCCGGTCGCATACCCGCGGAACGAACAACCACTTATGGTATATTGAGGCGGTTTGACTCCAAGCCCGCTGTCAATGACCCCTTGGATGTTGCAGACTCCGCGGACTTTGGGTCGTATGCACAATTAATCAAGATAGATAAGTTTCGGTACAGTAATCCCCGCGCCTAGAGTCGCGCAAACCGTAACCGCTTGGGCCGCTCAAGATGTGTGCCAGCAAGTCGGGGACTAAATCCGGCCATTCCACTAGCATAACAAGCATACGTTGGGGTCGCCGGTTACCATTCTGTACCGGTTTGCTTATGCTTACTGGTTTTTTGTCATGAAAACCCGCCTCGATTAGAAGCGACCTAAACGGTTACGCGCAAACCTGTTAGCGGGAAATATGGGTCATAATCGTTTAGTATGAGTTCACGTCTTCTGTAATCTTATGTACAAATCACATTAACTGTCGCGATCAGTTATGCGTAAATTTAGACACAGGTGAACTCATACATCGTTTAAGCCGTCCCGGACTCAGTGACGCTTATTCCTGGTATGAGTTCACGTCTTCCGGAATCTTGTGCACAAATCACATTAACTGTCGCGATCAGTTGTGCGTAAATTTAGACACAGGTGAACTCATACTATTCCTGCGGGGACTCGTTCAATATATCGTCTATGCTTGCGGTGACCTAAACTTGAACGGTTACTATATCAGTCAAAATCAGGGTTCACCCGTGGTGGCATTATTCATCTATACTTGACACTGCAACCGGCGACGCGGGATCAGTAATGTCCATTATCTGGGCACCATCATCATAAGTGGCGGCTACCAACGCGTAAGTACTGTTACCCATGTTGAATGCCACAATACCATTGGCTCCCCATAATTCCGTAAAGCCGTCAGCATCATCAGTCACCGCGGCTATGTGGACCGGATTTGTGGGATCAGTAATGTCCATTATCTGCACGCCGTCATCTAGAAATGCGGTCACTATGGCATATGTCCTGCCATCTATGTCGGTCACCGCAATGTCGCCAGCTCCCCATAATTCCGTAAAGCCGTCAGCATCATCAGTCACCGCGGCTATGGGGACCGGATTTGTGGGATCAGTAATGTCCATTATCTGCACGCCGTTATCACTAAATGCTGCTACCAGTGCATATGTCCCGCCTGCTATCTCTGCTATTGTGATGTGATGAGCGCCATCCAGTTCCATAAAGCCGTCAGTGTCGTCGGTAACCCTGTTTGCTGGTATGGGATATCTAGGATCCGTAATGTCAATTACTTGTATACTGTTGGAGTATTCCCCCGCTACCAGTGCATATGTCCTGCCATAAATCTCAGTCACCTCAATATCACTAGCTCCCAATAATGCTGTAAAACCATTAACACCATTTGTAGCTGTGGCCATCCATACCGGATTTGTCGGGTTCGTGATATCCATTATCGGCATGTTATTACTATAAAACCCGGCTACAAGAGCGTACGTCCTGCCCCTCATCTCAGTCACCTCAATATCTCTTGTCCCATTCAGCTTCGTAAACCTGCCAACATCATCTTTCACTGTAGCTGTAGGTACCGGGTTCGTCGGGTTCGTGATATCCATTATCTGCACGCCATTATCGTAAAACCCGGCTACAAGAGCGTACGTCCTGCCATATATCTCGGCTATCTCAATATCTCCAGCTCCCCACAATGATGCAAAGCCATCCACATCATCTTTCACTGTAGCTGTCGGTACCAGGTTAGTCGGGTCAGTGATATCCATTATCTGCACTCCGCTCCCATATTCTGTTGTTATCAAGGCATACGTCCTATTCGCTATCTCGAATACCGCCACATCACTAGCCCCCCACAATGGTGTAAAACCACCCTCCACTGTACCTGTCGGGGCCGGGTATGCAGGATCCGTAATATCCATTATCTGCACTCCGCTATCCCCTGTTACCTCCGCATATGCCCTTTTGTCTATATCGCTCACTTCAATACCGGACAAGTCACTCCACTCTCCCTGAACGCCGCCAATCACAAATCCCAGTGCCACTATAGACATCACAACCTTGACTGTTATACTATCTGAGCCCACACTACAGTACTCATATTGATCTGTGATAAGTGTGGTGATACTCTTTTCAGTTGGGCGCTTATGACATTGAGCCAAAACTGGCCAGATGAATCCGGGACAAGATCACTTGGGTCTAAATGTCTACACAAGCAGGGCGCTCAAAATATACGTCACGTATCCGGCCACCAGGGCCAAGCCCACGGGCCATCTTAGCTTTCCTGATCTGAATGCCGCAAACAGGACTAGGCTGAAGAGTATCATTATGGTATAATCTGTGAACGTCGCGGGTACTACATGGATGCTGGCTATGGACGCGGAGACGCCTCCAATCAGGAGTATGTTGTATATGTTACTGCCTATGATATTCCCCACGCCAATGTCTGTGTGCCCCCGGCGTATGGCAATTATTGATGTTATGAGTTCCGGAAGGGACGTTCCTACCGCGATTACCGTTATCCCTATTATCCTCTGTGGTATGCCAACGGTCTCTGCAACCGCGACGGCGTTATCAACAGTAAGTATGGCTCCCGCATATAGTAATGCCACCCCGATGCCCATCAAGAGAAAGGAGCGCCCATATGAGGTCGTATCTGCCGGGAGCGCCTCATCACTCTTGTGGGACTTTGACTGCCAGAATGTATAGACACTGAACACCCCGAGCATGGACAGAAGGATGACTCCGTCTATCTGGGATATTTGCCCGTCGGCAGATAATCCCACCAATAACGCGGAAAAGCCTACCATTATGGGCACCTCCAGCCGCAGGGTACGCCTGCCCACCACTAATGTAGTAAGGATGGTGGCTATGCCTATTACCATTCCAACGTTGGCTATATTGCTGCCCACTATGTTTCCCAGTATGATATCTCCATACTTTCCCGCGGCGGCCACGCTGGCGGCCAGTTCCGGCGTCGACGTGCCATAGGCGACCACGGTCATGCCCACTACCATACTGGACATGCCAATACGACGGGCCACCGAGACGCCTCCCGAGACAAGCCAATTGCCGCCATAGCAAAGCATTATGATTCCTGCCGCGGTCAGGGCTAAGTTGATTAGAATATCCATATGATGGTTCTGCTATTACTGTCTTGTTTAAATCCGCCGTAGATGTGGCGTGCGACAAACTACCCTCTCATTCTTGCACCGCTATATCCTACTGCAAGCAGTCATGTGCCTTGTGATGTTTATCCTGCCGCATGTGCCAAGTTCGTGATTGACACTCCTGTTTCCTCATTCAAAATCATTCTCATGAGTGTTGGATGGCACTCCTGAACCTCCGGTGGACGCGTGTAATGAGACATGGCCCCAAGGATTGAGCAAAAATCTATTCTGTGAATTACTCTTTGGATCCCGCGTCTATTAGCAGGTCCAGTATGTCCAACTCCACCCTCAGGGATTCGTCTCCTATGGCTTACATTTCGGTAACAAAGTGTTCTGTGAATAGTGATATTGCCCCAAGGTCATCTCTTGACACACTAAGCGGTATGGACTCCCTCTCCCACTGGTCCGCTAGATTGCATTCCCGCTCGTATCCATTAATGCCAGTCTTGTAGAATGCCTCTATGGGCGACAGTGTGTTGTTCCCCTCACTGTATGCCCATGTCTGCATTATCTGGACGTACCTGCTCAGCAGTATGCCCTTTCTGGTACTATCATTATCATAGTATGGCCCCGAATGCTATGGTCTTTGGCATAGGTGACCAGTACCGTGCTTTCAGATACTGTCATTATCATAGTATGGCCCCGAATGCTATGGTCTTTGGCATAGGTGACCAGTACCGTGCTTTCAGATACTGTCATTATCATAGTATGGCTCCGAGGCGTCCGGCGTTATGGTGACCGAACTGCTACCCGGGTTTCCATCCCTGTCCTCATGTGGTGTGTAGCGTGATCTGTCCACCGCCCGTATCCTGAAGATTTAGCAGTATGATGCCGCCCCGGGCCTCGCCGTCCTGAGTGGGGGACGGAAAGAGTGTAGTAACCCTCATTACCTCACCGGTGGATTTATCCGCATCCGGGGAGCCATAAACTGCATCTATGTCGTATCCGGGGGCGTCCACAACAAGTTCCAGATCAAAGACCAGCGGGCTTACCATATAGTCGAACTCATTTACCATTCTCTCCCTGAACTCTGCGGCCGAGTGTACCGCGTAATAGTTGTATGAGTTCACCTGTGTCTAAATTTACGCATAACTGATCGCGACAGTTAATGTGATTTGTGCATAAGATTCCAGAAGACGTGAACTCATACTAATAGTTACCACCACGAATGTTTCCTATTCCCTCTATGAGTGCGGTGTTAAAGTCCACGCCTATCCCGATAAAGCTGGTGTAGTTACCCGCGTCGGCAGCACCCTGCAGTATGTTCTCTAGCGCCTGGTCATCGGTGATGCCGATGTTGAGCATGGCGTCAGTGAGCAGTATTATGCGATTCTCATAATTAGGGGATGATTCCACATCGCCCAGCATGGATAGCCCTGTCAGTAATCCGGTCCCTATGTTGGTGCCACCTCCTGCAAATATGCCCAGGATGGTCTCCTTCAACATTGCCGTATCTTCCGGAACGCTACCCAGCGGTCTTAGCACATTTGCCACTTCGTGGAATGTGACTATTCCGAGACTGTCTCCCTCTTGGAGCCTGTCCAGCAGTCCCACTATGGACTCGTTGGCCAGCCTCATCTTGGTTTTTGAATCATCATCGGTGGGGGTGTAACCGGGAGAATCATAAGAGTACGTATTGAATGGATTGTCCATGGAGCCGGAGACATCCAGTACTATAACCAGATTGAGGTTCTTGCGCGCAAAGTCTTCTTGTTCTATTCCGGATCTGAGACTCACGCTTAGATAGTGCTGGGCCTCTCCGGAGAAGGGATCAGGCGATAGTGCATGACTGTATGATGTGCAGAATAACCCATCACATATGTCATTCCCGCCGATATCATAGTCATAGAATAGTCCCTCATATGCTATGTCTGTGGGTTGCGGTAGATAGTCGTTATACACGTTCTCCCAGAAATTGTTGATATCCTGCGCCCCGCCGGCCGCCAGTCCCAGCGATCTTGGTGCAAGAATATTTGGTATAGCTATGTCGCTAAAAGAATCTTGTATTAAACATTCTTCCGGCATTCCACATGTAACGGGAGCGGAGTAATGGTTGGGCAAGTGCCGGGATATAACTCCGCTACTCATTGCGTATATGTAATCTGTGTTGCCCATCCAGACTTGCCTCGGTACCAAGAGACTCTATGGTATCCCGGTATGAGGCACCGGATAAATAAGGAGGGGTAATCAGTCCGTACTCCGTTATGGTACCATTTACCGTGACATACATAATTTGGCCTGTGGCATCCAAGGTAACGCCAGTTACGTCGTCCTCAGTATCAAGGTTACCGTAAAGTTCACCCCGCCTGTGTCATACTGGTATATGCGTCCCGTGTCGCCGCCTGCAACATATAACGACTCCTGGTGCAACCAGATATCCTCTACCGGGTGGTTCATCTCAACAGGTAGTGACCCATCATACTGCATGGCGTATATCTCCCCTGGTATGGGCATATGGTACTGGTGTATCATGTCATTTCCTGCCACATATAACCGGGCACCCCTCGTGATTCGTGTATATGCCGCCGGTGTCCCGGTTCTCCGGAATATTGTACGTGCCGTGGTACGTAGAATCCGAGAGACGCCATGGTATATTCAAGACATACTGGTGTATGGCGCCATTGTCGGCTAAATATAACCTGGTACCGTCATGACTCAGCGCGATTCCGTCAGCGCCATGGTATGGAGTAGATAACCACTCCCCCGTCGCCCAATGCCGGGATGGCTCCTATACCGGCGGTCACCGCCACTACTGCTATAATGATCCGCCTCATGAGAATGGTGTTTCTGATATTTATCATTCATGTGTTATTCTGCCGGAGCCGCCATCATTTACAATCTACAAAGTATTTAATCAGTACATTCTTTCCAGATCCCGTGAAGGTCTTGACCTTGGACGATTTTGATCTAACGTCCAAGACCATATACTTACGGGTGGACATGAACTGCCCCATTGATCCCGTAACCGGGGAGATAACCGGCACAAAGCGCATAGAGGAAATTGTCGAGACCCTTTCTGATATGGGAGACTCCAAGGTCGTACTCGCGTCACACCAAGGGAGGGTAGGCAATAGCGATTACACCGGCATGGAAAAGCATGCCCCGGTTCTGGAAAAAGTACTGGGTCGACCTGTAAAATACGTTCAGGATGTAATGGGGATAGCCGCCCAGCAGGCTATACAGTCCATGAAGGATGGCGACATACTACTCCTGGACAACCTGAGATTGTGCGCCGAGGAGAATTACGAATTCGCCCCGCCGGATGCGGCCAAGACAGTAATGGTGAAGAGGCTGGCACACCTCTTTGATATATGCGTCCTGGACTCTTTTCCCAGCGCCCATCGTTCCCATCCTTCCATAGTGGGATTTCCACAGGTCATGCCTGCATGCGTCGGTCGGCTGGCCGAGAGGGAAGTGTACAATCTGGACCAGATAATTACCGTTGCAAAGTCGCCCCACGTAATAGTACTGGGCGGTGCCAAGGTCCCGGACCGACTGGAAGCAATAAAGATGCTCATAGATAACGGGCGCGCGGATCATATCTTACTCACCGGAATAATAGGAAACGTCTTCATGAGGGCCCAGGGGCGTATAAAGTACCCCCTGGGAATAAAGCATGAGCGCGAGGTGGTGCAGGCCGCCCACGGACTGATAGGCCAGTACCCTGATGTCTTCTCGACACCGGTGGATGTGGCAACCTCTTCTCATGGTGAGAGATTGGATTTGGACGTGCGAAAGCTGGTGGAGGGAGACAACATATGTGATATCGGGCCCAAGACCGTCGAATACTACTCCAAGATAATATCCAGCGCGGGCACGGCATTTATCAGTGGACCGGCAGGAAACTTTGAAAAGCCCAGCTTTAATGTGGGCACCAAAATGTTACTGACCGCCGTAGCCAATTCCATGGCTACTACAATAGTGTCCGGCGGACACCTGACCTCTGCATTAAAACAGTACGGTCTTGACAAGCACATAAACCACATCAGTACCGCCGGCGGGGCTCTTGTACGATACTTGTCCGGTGCCCGTCTCCCAATGATTCAGGTACTTGAGGCATCAGGATCCTAGAGCGGACCCTCGCATACAGGACACTGTCGACTCTCGTGTTTCCCCACATGCGTGATGCCGCACTTTGCGCATGATAACTCCTCCATGACATCGAATAGTTTCATCCATATGGTGGTGAAATTCTGCGCTATATTCCTGCACAGTCCAGACTCGCAGATTTTCATTATTACATCCTCAATGTCGTGAATATCCAGCGGCGTATCCCGGTTACTATTCAATGCCTCCAGTACCTGATCATTATTGAATGGCACGTCCGGGTTGTTATGCTTCTCATAAATTACCCGGCGTATCGCCGTCTCGTGCCCCATTTAATACAGCTCCGATGCCTCCTCCTTTAGTGAGGCAGCATCTTCTTCCAGGTTCTCTGTCAAATACTTGTACAAGGCAAATTTGAGTGTCTTGAGGGGAAGCAGGGCACACTTTATGCGGACCGCCTGCAGGTTCTCTAGTCCCAGCTCTCCCAGTATGTCGTGCTTGGATATATTCCGGGCATCATCAAGACTCTTGCCCTTTGTAATCTCCGTCAGTACGGACGCGCATGCCATGCATATGGCGCATCCGTGGCCGTTGAATTTTATGTCATGGACGGCCGAGTCCTGCATCTTCATGTCAATGTCTATGCTGTCCCCGCACAAGGGGTTGGCGTCATGGTGTGTCACGTCCGCGTCCGGAATGGTCCCAAAGTTAACCGGATTCCTAGAATAGTCTATGATCATCTCGTGGTAAATGTCCCGGCTATTCAAGCTTGAACACCTTCGCCACCTTCTGCAGGGCGCCTATAAGGGCATCCACGTCACTGGTATCATTGTACAGGTAAAAACTGGCCCTGGACGTAGCGGCCACATTCAGCCTCTCCATTAGAACCTGGGCGCAGTGGTGCCCGGATCGGAGGGCAATACCCTCCTCGTCCATTATCTGTGCCACATCATGTGGGTGTACATCGGCAAAATTAAAGGATATTACCCCGCCCCGCCGGTCCATGTCCTTTGTCCCGTATATGGTCAGTCCGGCAATACCCTCCATTTTTTCCAGCGCGTATTTGGTAATCTCAACCTCATGCTTCCTTACCTTGTCCATGCCTACTTCATTTAAGTAGTCTATAGCAGCTCCCAGGCCTATAACATCCGCGATATTGGGCGTGCCTGCCTCAAACTTGTAGGGCAAATCATTCCAAGTGGACTCGTATCGGTGTACCTCCCGAATCATGTCACCGCCGCCATGGAACGGTTCCATCCTTTCCAGGACTTCCCGACGAACCCACAGCGCCCCTACTCCTGTAGGCCCCATCATCTTGTGGCCGCTGAATGCGAAAAAGTCGCAACCCAATTCCTGTATGTCCACTGTCATGTGCGGCACCGCCTGCGCCCCGTCCACCAGTGTGGGAATGCCCAACTTCTTGCACCTCTCTATTATGGACTGGGCGTCCGTTATGGTTCCCAACACATTGGACATTAGGCTAAAGGTTACAAGTTTCACCCTGCCAGATTCTAGTATGCGGTCCAGATCCTCTAGTATGAGGTGACCCTCGTCATCCATGGGTATGTACTTTAGCGCTGCTCCCCTCTCCTGCGCCAGGAGCTGCCAGGGCACTATATTGGAGTGGTGCTCATAGTCTGTAGTGACTATTACATCGCCGGACTTGATATTGCCGCGGCCCCATGAATGGGCCACCAGGTTTATTGCCTCGGTAGTCCCCCTGACAAATATTATCTCGCGACGGTTCGGTATGTTCAGGAACTTGGCTATCTTGTCCCGAACCCCCTCGTAGTATTCTGTGGCCTCCTGAGCCAGGGCATATACGGCACGGTGTATGTTGGCGTTATGGTTTTGATAGTAACTTACTATTGAGTCTATGACCTGTTGTGGCTTTTGCGTGGTGGATGCGTTATCCAGGTATACTAGTGGTTTGCCATTCACTTTTTTCTCTAGTATGGGAAAATCATCCCGCCTATGTCGCATTATATCCTCACCCACACCCTGCCGTCCTGTATCTTGACCTTATACGTGGTTAGTGGTTCCTGGGCCGGGGGGTTCTGTGGACTGCCCGTATTCATGTCAAATACGGACAGGTGCAGTGGACAGCGTACGCCCTCAGATGACACAAAGCCCATACTTAGATCCGCATCCTCATGCGTGCATGTACGGTCTGTGGCATATATGGAATCGCCCGTCCTTAGTAGCATTATCTTTTTGTCCCGTATGTCGTATGGCGCCGGTGAATCTACCATGACAACGGACTCTTGACATAAACTGACCCACTCGGTCATATTATCTCCTGTACTTGTAGTGCTGCTCTATCTCGGCGTTCTCGTTATACCTGGTCTCTTCTACCTCTACAAACTTTTTGAGCTCCTCGTCAGTATTTATGGTCAGGGGCTTGCCATCCCACTTGGACTCCACCAAGTATGCTATCCAGGCGCGTATCTGAGTTGACATGCGACGTGAGAGGGGCTCCAGGAATCCCTCCACTATGGTCCGCTCCGCGGCGGCCCTGCTCATGCATCTTGCCATCAAATAGAATAGTTGCTCCTCGTCCATTTGCGCGACTGATGCCGAGTGGGTTGCCTTTACGTCGTTGGTAAGTATTTCTAGGCCGGGTATGGCATCGGATTTTGCATTCCTGCTCAGTAATATGGAGCGGCCAGACAGGTAGGAGTTGGACTTGGCGGCATTCTCATTGATGCGTATCATTCCCTTGAAGAGCGATCGGGACTTGTCCCGCAGTATGGACTTTTCTGTTATGCGCCCCTGAGTGAAGCCGCTGTTGTGAACTATATCTGACTGTATGTCAAAGGATTGGGATCCGCTACCAAAGGCTACCTCAGAGTCGTTGGCCGTTGCTCCATTGCCATTCAGGTGATATGCTATTCTATATCTGGAGAGCTGGGCTCCGAACAGGCCCAGATACCAGTTCACCTGCGAGTCCGCGGCCATCTCGGTGCGGCGCGTGGAAAAGTTATACGAGTCCTCGCCCATCATCTGTAAGGTAGTCACATCCAGTCTGGAATTCCTCCCCACTATGGTGTTGAGCATCTCCAAATATGCCTGGGAGGCGCCAGGCGAGTATATCTCCTGCACTATGGTGGCGCGCGCCTCGTCTTCCACCCGTATTACATTGCGGGATACTGCCGATGCCCGGCCCGGCTCTATTGTTGAGAGAATGTGAATGGGCTCCTCGATATGGGTATCCCTGGGTATGTGCACAAATATGCCCGTACTAAAGGCTGCATTATTTAGTGCAGTAAAACGATCCTCTTCTGATGAGGACGCTTCCAGTGCCTGCCGTACCGGCTCGGGACTCTCCAGCAGAGCATCATGTATAGACATGACTCTTGCGCCCTCCCCCTGTGCCTTGGCCGAGAGGTTGATCTTGCAGATGTTACTGCCTGCCTGTACGATATATGACTGATTCTCCAGCTCCGCCATCCTGTTGGCAAGGTGCTTGGGTATTGCCGTGTCCTCTGTGTCAAGTAGAATGTTTTCCGGGTTCATTCGGGCCGCATCCGTATACTTGCCATACAGGGGGGATGTCTCCAGGGGCAGTCGCTCATAAGCAGAGAGGGATTCCTTCCTGTACTCACGAAGCCAGTCTGGTTCCTGGGCTTTTTCGGAGATTCCGCGTATGTATGATGTATCCAGTGTCGAAAGAAGGGTCATTTGGCCCTAGCCTACCGAGTCGTCCATCTCGAGTCTTATGAGCCGGTTGAGCTCTACCGCATATTCCATGGGGAGTTCCTTGGTGAATGGTTCCATGAAGCCATTAACTATAAGCGAGAGTGCATCCTCCTCGCTAAAGCCCCTGCTCATGAGATAGAATATCTGCTCATCGCCTATCTTGCCTACGGTGGCCTCGTGAGTTATGGTGGCATCATCCTCGTTTATCTCCATGTATGGGTATGTGTCTGTCTTGGAGGTATCATCCAGTAATAGTGCATCGCACCGAACAGTAGACTTGACTCCCGTGGCTCCCTTGGCAACATTCAGGAGACCGCGATAAGTGGAACGGCCATCCAGTCGGCTTACGGACTTTGAGGTTATCTTTGATGTAGTATTGGGTGCCAAATGTACCATCTTGGCGCCTGTGTCTTGGTGTTGGCCCTTTCCTGCAAAGGCAATGGAGAGGGTCTCCCCATAGGCGCGCTGGCCTAGCATGTATACGCCGGGATACTTCATGGTCACCTTGCTACCAATGTTGCCGTCTATCCACTCTACAGTGGCACCGTCATACGCATATGCTCTCTTTGTAACAAGATTGTACACATCATTGCTCCAGTTCTGTATAGTGGTGTATCGCAGCTTGGCACCCTTGAGGGCTACCAGCTCCACTACCGCTGAGTGAAGTGATTCTGAGGAGTATACCGGAGCCGTACAACCCTCTATGTAATGGACTTCTGCATCCTCGTCCACTATTATCAGCGTCCTCTCAAACTGGCCTATGTTTTCAGCATTTATCCTAAAGTATGCCTGCAGCGGCATGTCTACCTTGACTCCCGGGGGCACATAGATGAAGGAACCGCCACTCCATACTGCACTATTCAGGGCCGCAAACTTGTTGTCTTCCGGTGGAATTATCTTGCCAAAGTATTTTTTGAATATTTCTGGTTTCTCCTTCAGCGCCGTGTCGGTATCCAGGAATACCACGCCCTTCTTGGCCAAGTCCTCCCGTAAATTATGATAGACCACTTCAGACTCATACTGGGCCCCAACGCCCGCCAAGAACTTTTTCTCTGCCTCTGGTATTCCCAGCTTGTCAAAGGTATTCTTTACGTCCTCGGGAACCTCGTCCCAGCTCTTCTCTGTCTTTTCTGCAGCCTTGGCGTAATAGTATATGTTCTGAAAGTCTATGGTTGAGAGATCCGCACCCCAGTTGGGCATGGACTTTTTCATAAACGTCTCATAGGAACGCAACCTAAAGTCCTGCATCCATTGTGGCTCCCCCTTCATGCGACTAATATCCAGTACGGTATCCCGGGATAATCCCTTCTTGCTTAGGTGCACGTACATTTCAGTCGAGTCCTTAAAGTCGTACTTGGAATAATCCATATCCAGACTTTCTGTAGCCATACTATTGTGTACACACTTCCTCCATAAATACAATGGGAAAAATAGGCACAGCTAAAAGCGACTAGTATAGTACGCGCCTCATGATTAATCGACTAGTTTTACAGGCTAGAGTTTGTTGTGTAACTGACTTTGACAGAATACAGGTTCCCTACGTCGTAATCTACGTTGCTGCCGCGTCCACCCACTCGTTGTAGTCGTATGTTATCCCATTTCCGCGCCATTAATCCGTGCCCGAATAATCGTTTGAACGGGAACCGGCTCTATGATTATCCATCGCCTGTTGTACCCTTTTGTCGCCTTCCAGTACTGCTTGTTTTTGGCCTTTTCCTCATCAGAGAGGCGGAAAATGGGCGATTCCGGACTTCCTCCAAGTCCCCATGAGTCGCCTTTCCTTTGGTGGAATTTAGCTAAAGTGGAATGGTTGTCCGGATTCGATTATGACTGCACAATTTCATGTTATCCCTGGACGCGTATGCGTCATCTGCAAGTAATTCCAGATTAAATGCGCGCTTCTCATCAATATTAGGTAAGGGGGACACACCGTTAGTCAGCACCTTTCCGGGTGGTGGCTTATCTGTTGGTCCTGCCAGAGATGGCAACTGTTGCAATGTATGAGTTCACGTCTTCCGGAATCTTGTGCACACATCACATTAACTAGAACAACCTGTTCCATCAGTTGTGCGTAAATTTAGACACAGGTGAACTCATACGTTGCAATGGGTCCGGAACTTTCCAATTCCAGGGTGTGCTCCCTTTCCTGTTGTGGCTCTTCTGCATATGAGCCCAGTACTGCATTGTTTAACATGCGTGTATCCCCAACCCACTCGCCGGTAACCATAAATGCATATGCTCTCCCAGTCCGCGAGCACTGATGAATCCGCGCCTCTTTTTCCATTTGCCCTAATCCACTCACCGCGATTCAAGGCTGGTCGAGTCCACAATCATTGGCCCTCGTCAGCTTTTTGTCTGTGCCGACGATCATGTCATTCCCCTTGTTAATGTCAAGATCTTTTCCGCGTCTGTAGTGGAGTAGTGCGGGGTTTGATGCCTTCCAGTAGTCCTGCGAGGAATCCGGATACCTGCCTGTATCTCATACCTAATGTCGTTCTCAGTGTCATGTAACATGCCCACGACATACTGGTAGGGGGCACCCTCCTTGTTATGGTTAGCCTCTTCAATCCCATGCATGGTTAAAGCCAAATAGCATTCCGCTGGACGTACTTGGCATTGTCGGTGAATATCATCAAGTTTGTTTAAAAAATCTCAGCTATTAATGCTTGGATCCAATCTAGTAATCACTATGACAGAATAAATAAAAATACTCAAACCGTTTCTCACATACATTTTTAATCTAACTTGTTTGGAGTTATGCAACAAACTAAGATATACAAAGGGTTTAATTCGGAACGTACAGATAGATTCCGGGCTCCAGTGGTGTAGACCGGTCAAGCATTTCGCCCTTTCAAGGCGAAGATCTCGGGTTCAAAATCCACAGATGAAAATCCCGACTGGAGCACCAAGCTTTAATTGTAGCATTCGGAGATCTAGTTGTTGTATTGGATAATAAAGAGATGGGAGATAATCCACTTCTCAAAATGTATGCTTCCTATATCACCAAGATTAACGATGCCTTGGACGCGGAGATGAAGACACACTCGGATTCCGAGTTCTACAAGCCGTTAGTTTACTCCCTGGAAGATGGTAAGCGCATACGTCCACTCATCTTGGCACTATCTGCGGAATGTTTTGGAGAGGCAGACGGAAACGTTATGTCTGCCGCTTGCGCCGTGGAACTACTACATACCGAATCTATCATACACGATGATATTATAGACAACGAGATACAGCGTAGGCAGCGAGATCCATTCTATGTTAAGTTCGGATCCGATACCAGCGTACTTAGTGGCGATTATGTGCTTGGCATGATTCTTTCCATAGTGGCCCGTCTAGACAATCCCCGTATAACCTCTGACTTGGCGCGAACTGCCATGCTTATGAGTGAGGGAGAAATGATTGAAGGCCGCTTGGTGGTGGGCGGTGATGCAACCTTTGATGACTATGTCAAGACTATACAATACAAGACTGCTACCGCCTTTGAGACTGCCGCACGGATAGGCGCGATAATGGGTGGCGGGACTCCGGATCAGGTTATGCGCCTTGCAGAGTACGGAAGTAACATGGGTATTGCCTACCAGATACGGGATGATTTACTAGACTGGAAGAACGAGGACAAGATATTCAATATGCTGGTAAGGGGGAGATCTGATCCCCGTGATGTCTTTGACAGAATGGAGGAGATGCTAAAGTCGTATTCCGGTAAGGCAAGAGAATCTCTTGAAGGTATACCCAAAGTGGAAGCCCGGGTAAGCCTGGAAGGGTTGATAGGCTTCGCGGTACTGAAATCCTAGTTACAGTTATTCTCACATCTTAAATCACATTAATCGTCGCGCTTGAGTCTGGGCATATGTGGGCCCACAAATTATACTTGCACTTTATGGGACAGCAAAGGCGGGGGTAGCTATCTCTACGAACTGTATTACCGGATCTGGATACACTCCTAGTCCTACCATGAATAGTATGGAGAATATCATGACTGCCAGTATGGGCCGGGGTTCCCGTACCCTCTTTTGTGTCTCGCCCTCAAAGTACATCTTTCGCATTATCCAGCCATAATATGCCAGGGACAGGGCACTATTCAAGACGCCAGCAATTGCCAACCATGGGCCCCACCATACCACGGATCCTGCGTCTAGGGATGCGCCAAATAGCATAAGCTTGCTCCAAAAGCCGTTTAGCGGGGGCACGCCTGCAAGCGCTAGTAGGGATATCGCAATGCCTAATGCAGTGATGGGCATGCGTCGGCCTAGGCCCTTTATCTTGTCTAGATGGGTGACCCCCAGTGCCACCACTACGCCAGTAATGGCTATGAACGCGGCTCCCTTCATGACAGCATGGTTCAGTACGTGATACATGGAACCCTGCAGACCAGATGCCGAATAAGGTGCCACAGCCAGACCTATCAGGATATAGCCTGCATGTCCTATGCTGGAGTACGCCAACATTCGTGACAGGTTCTTTTGCATTATGGCTGCCACATTACCCACGGTCATGGTCATTACTGCCACTATGCCCAGGGCCAAAGCCCAATCCAGATGCAAGGCCGCCATGCCCATGATCATTATTCTTATGGCCGCGGCAAAACCGGCCTTCTTGGTGGCCGCTGCAAGCAGCGCCGTAATGGGCGGTGGTGCCCCTTCATAGGTATCAGGCAACCACATGTGGAATGGTACAAGACCCATCTTGAAACCGAATCCGGCGATAAAGAGTCCTGCGGCAAGTATTGCCAGTGGCATCATGGATGCATCCAGCGCCGCCATGCCCACTATCACCTCTGATATGTTGGTGGATCCTGTAATGCCGTATACTAGGGATATGCCGTACACTATGATGGCCGATGACATTGCCCCGAACAGAAAGTACTTGAGGGCCGCCTCATTGGATAGCGGGTTCTTTTTAGCAAAACCTGCCAGTACATACGTGGGAATGCTCATCAGCTCCCAGGCAACAAAGAGCATTACAAGATCCGTTGAGTAAGCTACCATGACCATGCCTATGGCAGAGAACAGTATCAGCGAGTAGTATACGGCAGGATATCTATGATCCCGAAGATAGCTTATGGATCCTACAACACTGAACACAACTACTATAAGCATGGCTACAGCAAAGAGGCCGCCAAAGGCATCATCGGCTAGGACCTCATTGGAGAATACGGCACCAGGCTCTATCATGCCTGTCACAAACTGATATCCAACATACCCTATGGATGCGAAAAGAGCTACTATGGCTATGACCGCGTACGCTCTTGTGTCCCTCTCCCTTCGCCATATGTCTAGGAGGGGTAACACTACGCCAGCTACGCCTAGTACCGCCATTACGACAAGGGGGGTGGTTGTGATCTCCATGCCCTACACCATCAAAATCAGGACTATGAAGAGCAGTCCTGCTCCAAATACAAATAGATATGACTGAGCCGTTCCTGTCTGGGTTCCCTGTACCACTTTTGCACCCCATCCCACGGCTCTCTCAAGCCCGGTATTCATTCCGTAATCTATTGCGGTACGCTCAAAGTAGCGGAAAAGTCCGCGAGAAAGCCACAGTGGCGCCACTACGAAGCACCAGTACACAATGGCATTCAGGTACCATCTCTTTAGTATCAATTTGTGAATCGCGTAAAAGAAGATATTAGAATTCACCAACTTCTCTGCACTGGCTAGTCGGCGTATGTAAAATACATACCCCAGAGTTATGCCTATGCCAAATGCTGCCAGGGATGACATTAGCGCTACAGGATTTAGTCCGCCCAATATGCCACTCTCTTCTCCATGCCCCTCGCCATGTATGCCAAAGGAGTGGTCCAGGTAGTCCTCAAAGAGATGGTGCAGGCTTCCCTCTATGTATAAACCAGCAACTCCCAGTATTATGGTCAGGGCTGCCAGTATGCCGTACGGAACCCACATGGATATGTGCGCCTCGTGTACTTGGTGTCCGTCTGCCTCCATCTTTAGAATGTGCTTACTCTTGGGTCCGTGAAAGACCAATCCTATCATACGAGTAGTATAGAATGCAGTTATTATGGCAGTCAGGACCGCGACACCGTACAGAACCATTCCAAGCTCCGCTCCAGACTCGTACACTGCGGCAAATATGGCATCCTTACTCCAAAATCCTGTGGTTATGAAGGGTGCTCCCATAAGTCCTAACCCCGCAGCCCACATGAACACATAAGTCTTCTTCATGTGGCGCCGCAGCCCTCCCATGTCTGTCATGAAGCGGCTACCCACAGTGTGTAATATGGATCCCGCGGCCATGAACAGCGAGGCCTTGAACATTGCATGAGACACCAGATGGAAGAATCCTGCCGTATATCCGTCTACATACTGGTGTGATAATCCAGCCACGCCCAGTGCCAGCATCATGTATCCTATCTGCGAGCCGGTGGAGTATGCCAGCACTTTCTTTATCTCCGGATTGGTCATGCCCTGAGTGGCCAACAACAAGGCGGTGATGGCGCCGGTCCATGCAACTATCATAAAGAACTGCTCGCCTAGTATGCCCGCTGCCCCTAGGGCGAACATTATGGGTCCTATACGAGCCACTAAAAACACCCCTGCCTTTACCATGGTGGCAGCATGTATGAGGGCAGATACTGCCGTGGGCCCGGTCATTGCTTCCAAAAGCCACTCATTAAGCGGGAACTGAGCGGACTTGCCTACGGCACCGCCAAAGAGCAACACAAAGGCGGGAACTAATAGTCCCGCGGCATCCATCTGCACTGCCCACTCTGTACTCTCGACTATTTCTCGGAATCCAAAGCTTCCTGCGTACATGAATATCAGGAACATACCCGCGAGCATCATTACATCGCCAACCTTAGTCATGATGAATGCCTTCATGCCTGCATGGGTAGGCGAGTAGTAGTCAAGCAGCCCCAAGGCTGTACGACCGCGGGTTCCAACATGATCCTTCTTTTTGTCCCTGTACCAGAATGATATCAGACCATATGATGCAAGCCCTACACCTTCCCATCCAAAGAATAGCTGTAGCAGGTTATCTGAGAGAACTATTATCTGCATGGATCCTATAAAGAAGAGCATCCAAAACCAAAAGCGCGTTATATCGCGGTCCCCTTTCATGTATCCGGTGCTATACACCATGATCAGGAAAGATATCCACCCTACCACATTGGCCATTATGACCGATACAGGATCCGCCAAGACACCGGCCTTCAGCCCTATGGATTCTATCCACATTATCTGGGAGTGTATCTCTCCCTCTTCCAGTGCCATGGGTAGCAGAGTGGCCGCCGATGCTGCTGACATCAGGGCAAAAGCCACCGCCACATAGTTGGTGGCGCTTCGTCCCTTCAGTAGCTTGGCAACACCGGGTATTATGAGTGCCCCCACAAAGGGCAGTATCCACACCAGCCACACAGCCTCTGGTGTCATATCTGCAACACTCCCTCCATGTAGGGTATTATGCCCTCAAGGAATATGTCCGGGTATATACCTAGCACAATTGTAAAGCCCGCGAGCACCATCATGGGTGCGGTCATATGCCAACCGGCCTCTTTGACTTTTACCAAGTGCTCCGGTGTCTTGCCAAAGAATACTCGCTTTAGCATCCATAGTATGTATGCCATGGTAAGTACCGTGGCGACAAGACCCAGGCCAAAAGTAACAGCGCGCACAGTGGAACCTTCCGCTATGGCCGTCTCCAATGCTCCGTAGAACAGAATCCACTCGCCCATGAATCCGCTAGTGGGGGGTACGCCCATTATTGTCAGTGCGCCTATTACTGCACACACAGCAGTAATGGGCATCTTTCCAGCTAAACCGCCTAGCCTGGATATGCTTCTGGTTCCCGCTTTCACTATGAGGATACCTGCAGTCATGAAGAGCAGTCCCTTGCCCAATGCATGTGTCACATACATCATCTCTGCTCCTGCCATGCCCAGTACTGACATGGATCCTATCCCAAAGAGTATGTATCCCATCTGAGATATGGATGAGTATGCAAAGAGCCGCTTTATGTCGTCCTGCATAAGCGCCATGGCCCCTCCGTATAACATAGTGACCAGCCCCCATATGTGGAACCATATAGCCAGCTCCGAGAATGTGGCTGGCAGGAACTCTACTATTAATCGAAATATGCCGTAGGCGCCAATGCCTATCATGGCCGGTGAAAGAAGTGCACTTATGGGTGTGGGCGCCGCTCCGTGCACCCATGGTAGCCATATGTGAAACATGAACACCGCAAGCTTTACGCCAAGACCTATGGATATGGCAATGGCAGAGAGTAATACAATATCCGGTGGAATGGACGACTCGGCTATATCTGCAAAATCAAAGCTGCCCACACTAAGTCCTATCATGAGGAAGCCAAGCAACAGGACCACGGCACCCACATGTGTCCAAAAGAGAAACATCAATCCTATCTTGCGCCGGGGTCCGTCCCCCCACAACGACACCAAAAAGAAGCCCGGTATAAGCATTATCTCAAAGAACACATAGAACTGTATCAGGTTGGTGGATAGGACTGTTCCAAGCATTCCCATTGCAAAGACCAAGTAGAGCGCAAAGTAGAGGCCTGCCTGCCTGTTGATTGAGTGCTGCTGTACTCTGCCTTCCGCGTCTTCGTGAAACTTATGCGTCATGTATGGTCTTGAGTACAGTACCAGTATGGTACTCAGTACGTATATCATTATGGCAAAGGGTGAGGACAGACCGTCTAGGCTAAAGCCAAATCCGCCAAACTCCTGAGTCCATGGGTATAACTCGGTCTGGCTCGAGAGTGATCCCAACACAACCAGTATGGTACAGTATAGTAGTATGGCAAAGGAAAACCACATGGCTGCCTTGATACCATGCCTGACGCCCAGCATATATGCTACCGGTGACAGAAGCAAAGGCAGGAATACTGCCTGGATTAGTCCGTATTCTATCATCCTCTCAGGCTCCTGAAGTTGGCAATATCCACGTCCTTGTACATGCGGTATGCCACTATTATCAGTGCCAACCCTACGGCTACCTCAGCGGCCGCTATAGCTATGGAGAAGAGCGCCAGACTCTGTCCACCACTGGTCTCTACAAATCGTGAGAATGCTACCAGGTTCAGGTTGGCCGCGTTAATTATAATCTCTACCGCAAACAGCATACGGATTGCGTTACGCTTGACCGCCAGCCCATATATGCCGATGGCCAGTAATGCCACCGACACTAAGACAAACTCAGTCAGCTCGCCGCTCATTCTCCACATCCCTCCTGGCTAGTACCAGCGCTCCTGTGACGGCACCCGAAAGTATGAGTGCCATCAGAACCAGTGCTGGCCAGTAATATATCAAAAAGTCCTCTCCTATGTCTCTAAAGTCTAATGGTTCACCGGGTGACCCCATATCGTGCATCCCTGAGGATATTATGACGGATCCCACACCTATCATAAACACCAGCATAAGTCCTATTCCCGCGAATCGCCGACGGGGATCCTCGACTTTTTTGAATATGAGTTCCCGTCTTACCAACATTACCGTAAAGAGTATCAGTACGGCAATAGAGCCAACATATACTGCAAGCTGGAATAGCGCCACAAACGGCGCGTCCAGTAGAAAGAAGAATCCTGCAACTCCACCCAAAGATCCCATTAATGCTATGGATCCGTATATCAGGGAGCGCATCTCCAGCGCGGCGATGGCCGAACCTATAGTCAGCACAGAGATGGCCAAGAAGACAGCATCAGCCATGCGATGCTCCCCGTTCGGTTATCTGTATCTCTGCGTCTTGTGAAACATACGGCTTGACTTGTAGTTGCGCCGGTGTGTATATCAAACCCTCCTTGGTAAATGAGGATAATTCATAGTCATTGCTCATGTATAGTGCATAAAACGGACATGCATCGACGCACAGACCGCAGAACACGCACTTGCCATAGTCTATTTGAGGCATTATGCTCTTTTTGTTCTGCTTGTGGGTTTCCGGAACCTTTACCATAGCTATTGCCTCGGCCACGCCTTCGCAAGCTATGGAACACAACTGGCATCCGGTACAATGATCGTGAAATAGCATATGCCTTCCCTTCAAACCGGCCACGCCGACACCTGTAATTGGATCGAATCTATATCCGTCCCCTACAAACTTCAACTTCTGCTCAGGATACCTCAGGGTGAATCGCTTACGCGCAATGTGGCGCACTCCGGAATTTAGCGCCTTTATTATGCCAGTAGCGGTACTCATCACAACAATCCTCCAGGTCCCAGTACTCCAGCGTATAACAAGCCCAGTGCAATAAAGATGTTAACAAAGGAGAGTCCTATGAGCTTGTACCAGCCTAGGGACAGTAACATGTCTATGCGTATGCGGGGGAATACGCCTCTTGGAAGTAGTATGAAGAATATCACCGCTACGGTCTTGATAATGAACCAGACGACGCCATTGATCATGGCATGATCTAGGATAGGAAGTCCCGGAACCGTGAGAGTTACCGGTCCTAATGCTATACCCTCTGTGATTATCTCTTCCGGGAATGGTGGTATTATCATTGGACCGTGCCATCCGGCAAGGAACATTACGGTGAAGAGGGCTGCAAAGGCGTATAGTTTCAGATAGGATCCCAGCTGCACTAGACCGTACATCATGCCGGAGAATTCCGTAAGCCAACCGGCCACAATCTCCGACTCTGCCTCTGGCAGGTCAAAGGGTATGCGCTCCAGCTCCGCTAGTATGCATATGAAGAAAACTATGGCACCCACTGGGAGAAACAGAATCCACGGGAAGTAGCTCTGGCTCTCGACAATCTCAGACAGGTTCATGGTACCGGTGAGAATTACGACACCCAATAGAGAGAGTATGAGGGGTATCTCAAAAGATATCATCTGGTGAAGTGCTCGTATGCCACCTATGAAAGGGAACTTTGAGTTTGCGGACCAGGCAGAGAGTACTGTGACAATGGGAAAGAATCCTATTATCGCAAAGACTGCCAAGACGCCAAGATCTACATCGGCTACCACCCATCCGGGCGCCGCGGGTATCAGACTGACAAAAGCTGCAGCGGTGCCTACAAACGCTACCGGGGCCAACCAGAATATGGGCTTGTCAGCTTTGGCCGGAATTATAATCTCCTTTGATATTAGCTTGAGACCATCGCCCATAAGCTGCAGTATGCCTTCTACCTTGCCACAATAGAATGGACCTACTCGCAACTGCAGTTTGGCTAGCATCTTGCGCTCCACAAAAATTGTGCCCGCTGCTAGTAGCGCCGCGAGCCCAAAACCGGGGAATATTGCGATTTTGAAAAAGTCCGTCTCCATGAATGCCTTTACTATGGGTATGGTACGAGAGGGGTCAGCTAGCCACGTCAGGGCCAGAAATGGTGTTAGTAACTCTCCGTCAATGACTGGCATCTCTATGTAGAAGAGTACTATCTGGATGGCGGGTATGCCCACCAGCGTGACCAGGACTATGATCCAAAACAGATCATTCAGAATACTACGTAGAAAACCGCTAAACCTGAAACTTGGTGCTATGACAGACATGCCTATCTATCTGCCTCCACTGGCCAGTAATTCAAGCTCCAGTACACAGAGGGCATGTTGCCAAGTTTTTCACCTTTCAGTAGGTATGGCAGAGCTATTAGGTTACGGAAGGATCCTACGCTTAGTTTTACACGGTAGGGCTCAGGTTTTTTTCGGGATATAATGTGGCATCCCAGTGCTCCCCTGCCTGACTCTACTCGCCTGTATACGGACTCGTCTCCACCCTTGGGGTTTGGCTTGAGCTTGACCCTGACCGAGCCGGACTTGGGCATCTTTTGTAAAGCATCACGAATTATTCGACAGGACTGCATCATGTCCAGCCATGGTATCTTGGAGCGGGCATAGGCATCACCCTGGGGGAGAACATTGGTCTCAAAGTCCATAGAATCATACACATCATAGGGTTCCTTCTTGCGTATGTCGAAATCCACGCCACTGGCTCGTAGAACAGAACCGGTAGTGCCCAACCGTATGGCATCGTTGCGGGATAGTACACCAGTATCCTTGGTCCGAGATATCAGTATGGGGTTGTCATAGAAGATGTCCGCATACTCTGCTATCCTTTTCTCAAAATAAGCAACCTGTCGGAGACAGACATCCTCAAAGTTGGCGGGGAGATCATTTCGCACTCCTCCGGGTACAAAGTAGGCGTGCGTGACCCTGGCTCCGGTCATCTTCTCTAACAGATCTATGAAAAGTTCCCGGTCCCCTGCTGGCCACATAAACATGGTGGAGTGTCCCAAAAATATTCCGTATATGGCAAGCCAGTATAGCGTATATACGCACCGGTTTAGCTCCGCTGCTATGACCCGGACGTATTTGGCACGTTCGGGCACCTCTATGCCTAGTAGATCCTCGGTAGCCAACACGTATGGGTAGAGTATGTTGCATGAGTCGTGTATTACCGGTCTTTCTAAGTGTGGTATGTTGGTTATGTAGTTACGATACTCTGCCATCTTCTCCTCGCCCCGGTGCACATAGCCTGGGTCCGGATCGCAGGCCACTATATAGTCGCCATCTATCTGCACTATTATGCGCATATGACCTGAACCCGGATGCTGTGGACCCACATTTAGCGTCATGATCCTATCGTCTACTTTTTCTAAATGGAGTCCTGGGGGCAGTTGATTACTCATTGTGTCATCTCCCCTTTATTGCAAAGTCTTTGCGGAGAGGTGGCAGATCCGCCCAGTCCTCAGGCAGTAAAAGCCTGCGATTGTCTGGGTGCCCCTCAAAATAGACTCCTAGCATCTCGAATATCTCGCGTTCATGGAACTCCACCGAATAGAATACATCTCGTAAGGTAGGAAGCTTGGTGGAATCGTTGCCCGGTGATGGTACATCTTCTCGTGGGGTGCGGGTAGCCAAGGCGAGTATCCTCTTGGACATATCCGGGTTGGTGTATGAGCCTAAATGGTATACTACTTCTATCTCCCCGGAGTCGGGATAATCTACCCCGGTTACTGATTCGGCATGATCAAAACCCATCTCCCTGGCGTACTCAGCCGCCTCGTGGATGTGTTCTCGGGGTATGCGTATCTGAGGGCGCTCCTCATTGTCTGATATTATTTCGCTTTGAGGAAACTTGGACACTATGAGTGCAGCCGTTCCCGTTGGGGTGGGGGCGTCCATCAGACAAACTTCCTTGCTTTCATACACTTCATCTTTTCCTGTAATAACATACACCCTTGTATTAGCGTCTCCGGCCGCGGAGGACAACCGGGTACATACACATCAACGGGCAAAACGCCATCTATGCCAGGCAGAACATTGTATGAATCAAAGTAAAGTCCTCCCGTTATGGCACAGGCTCCCATGGCTATAACATATTTGGGCTCAGGCATTTGATCGTACACCAAGCGCAGTCGGGGCGCCATCTTGCGCGTTATTGTTCCTTGTACCACTACAAGATCACACTGGCGCAGAGATCCGAAGGCTTCTATTATGCCGAACCGTTCTACATCGTATCGGGGTCCTGACGCCGCACCAAACTCCACACTACAACATGCCGTTTCAATGTGTACTGGCCATAGTGACCATATGCGTCCCCAATTAATTGCATAACCTAGGGGCTTATCTACTGCCTTTTCTAAAATATCGCCAAGTTTTCCTACAAAGACATTGGCGTTATGTGGCGTAACCAATTCCTTTATCATGCTAGCATCACCATATGTTCCGCCTCTTGGACTGGTGCAGGGCAACGGCCATGGCTGCAAACATTATGCCCAGGAATGCTATTAGTGGCAGGGTGGCAGACTTGGGCAGCTCTAGTATTGAACTGCCCCATGCGTATAGAAATATGGCCATAACATCAAAGACCACGAACATCAACACATATGCATAGTACTGCATCATGAAGTTCGTCCTGCCCTCGCCCTTTGGCACTTGACCGCATTCCATGGGTAGGAATTTGACTGGATTACTGCGACGGCGCGGTGAGAGCATTCTGGATATGATAAGTGCCGGACCTACGGCCACCACTGCAAAGCCAAACATTAGTACAATATTGCCATAATTGCCCGCAAGCTCGCCAACCAATACGAATCACAAAATTGAAATTTACTATAAAAAGCTATGTGGAAATATCGTGATAGTCTTTTAGGTCACAACAAGCGTGGAAATCTGTCTTTGTGGTACCGGTCATCGACGTGCACTTGACATAGGATGGGACAATGAATATTGTGTCCCTGTGCTAAGTGACGCGCTCTTGATAGTGAGGGCGTACGGTCCTGCTATCCAAACTACTCACCGAGGCGGTTTGAAACCACATGTCGTGCTTGTGGACAAAAATACACTGCAGTATCCATTTTTTCACGCTATCATTCCTCAACTACATCTGGACCCGGTGATAACAAAAATTACTGTGCGAGCGTAATAATGACTTTTGCATTGGTATAAATTTGCCATATGTCATGACAGGCTGTAATGAGTGGCGCAAGTGCCCATGATGATACTGAATTAGGCGAGGAATCACAACCAGAATCCGTAGAGAGTTCCGCGGATACACAAAACATGCCGGATTCCTCTTTGGCCGATGATGGGGAGGATCTTCGAGCACTATTGGAGGAAGCAAGGCTCCAAGTTACAGAATATGAGGGCAAGTATAGGCGTGCAATGGCCGACTATGTTAACTTGGAGCGCAGAACTGCCTTGGATATAGAGCGACGCAAGAACCAAGCTACGGACAACCTGCTACGGGAATTTCTGGAGATATATGATGACTTTGTACGCGCTCGGGACTCTTATGGCACTGCCGGTGTTGACATCACCGGTCTTGACTCCTTGCTAAAGAATGCCGAGGCTATGCTTGGACGGCAAGGTGTTACTCCTGTCTCCTCAATGGGGGAGCTATTTGATCCAAAGATTCACGAGGCATTATCAACAAAGCCGGACTCGTCGTTGGAGGATCAGACAGTCGTGCAGGAGATTAGGAAAGGATATATTATCAGTGATAGAGTTTTAAGAACGGCGTTGGTAGTTGTGTCTACTAAAGAGAAGTGAATAAGATGACAAAAGTAATTGGTATAGACTTGGGTACTAGCAATTCGGCTGCCGCGGTAATGATGGGGGGCAAACCTACCATAATACCAGCGGCGGAGGGTGCCTCTGTTGGTGGCAAGGCATTTCCTTCGGTAGTTGCATTTGACAAGGACGGAAATCTTTTGGTGGGTGAGCCCGCCCGTAGGCAAGCGGTAACCAATCCAGATCAAACAATAGTTGCCGCGAAACGAAAGATGGGTAGTGACTATACATTTGATATCTTGGGCAAGAGCTACAAGCCACAACAGATATCATCATTCATTCTACAAAAGATAAAGAAGGATGCAGAAGCCTTTACCGGGGATAAGGTAGAGAAGGCCGTAATTACAGTTCCTGCATACTTTGATGACAATCAAAGGCAGGCCACAAAGGATGCGGGTACCATAGCCGGTCTTGATGTTGTACGTATAATCAATGAGCCCACAGCGGCATCCTTGGCTTTCGGACTTGACAAGACCGCGCAAGATCTAAAGATTTTGGTCTTTGATTTTGGTGGCGGAACTCTCGACGTTACAATAATGGAGATGGGCGGTGGCGTATTTGAGGTAATGAGTACCTCTGGAGATACACATCTTGGTGGCACAGACATGGATCGCGCTTTAGTGGATTACGTCTTGGACGAGTTCCGTAAGACGGAGGGCATAGATCTCTCTGGTGATAATACTGCCATGACCCGTATTAGAGAAGCCTCAGAGAGGGCCAAGATTGAACTCTCTACGGTGATGGAGACAGTAATAAACTTGCCATTTATTGCGCATGATTCTACCGGTCCCAAAAATTTGGAGGTACACCTTACGCGCGCCAAACTGGAAGACTTGATTGGGCCTATTGTGGAGCGATGCCGTACATCATTGGATAAAGCACTCGAAGACGCAAAAATAACCGCTGCAGAGATAAATCGCGTTGTACTTGTGGGTGGACCAACTCGTATGCCTCTGGTGAAAAAGTTTGTATCTCAAGTAGTAGGAAGGGGTACGGAGGCTGGCGTGGACCCCATGGAAGCGGTGGCTATGGGTGCCGCTATACAGGCAGGAATAATAGCAGGTGATGTACAGAGTGATATAGTACTTCTTGATGTAACTCCTCTGACGTTAGGTATAGAAACACTAGGCGGCGTCCGTGAACCTCTAATAGAGCGAAACACGACAATTCCCACATCGAAGGCCAAGGTCTTTACTACCGCCGCAGACAACCAAACCGCGGTAACTATTCATGTGGTGCAAGGGGAGCGGCCCATGGCATCAGATAACGTATCACTAGGCAGCTTTAACCTTACCGACCTTCCACCATCTCCTCGGGGTGTGCCTCAGATAGAAGTAAAGTTTGACATTGATGCCAATGGCATAATCAACGTAACTGCAAAAGATCTGGGTACGCAGAAGGCGGCAAACATAACTATTGAATCCACTTCCAAGATGGACAAGGATGAAATTGAAAAACTTCGTGAGGATGCAGATAAGTATGCAGAGGAGGACAAGGTTCGACTTGAGAAAACGGAATTGCGAAACGAGGCGGAGAGCTTTATCTATACCACTGAGAAACTGATTACGCAGGATCTAAAGGATAAGATTACGCAGGAACAAGGGATAAAGATTACCGATGCCATAAGAGAGACCCGGGATGTGCTGGACAAGGATCCCCAAGAACTAAAGGCAAAACTTGATACGCTCAGAAGCATGGTCCATGAGGTAAGTGCCGAATTATACAAGAATACCGGCCCAGCTAATGATGACAAGAGCAATGATCAAGGCGACTCCCCACCCGGGCCAGAACAAGAGGATACTGGTGCCGACGCCGATAAGAAAGATAATACCAAGGCGAGTCAGTAAAATTTCATAGTGAGGCCATATGAGCGCCAAGCGAGATTACTATGAAGTACTGGGAGTATCAGAAAGCGCAGATGCAACTGAGATAAAATCACAGTACCGAAAGCTGGCCCTAAAATTCCACCCAGATCGTAACAAGTCCGGTGATGCTCAGGAGCATTTCAAGGAGATAACCGAGGCATATGGTGTTTTGTCGGATCCTCAGAAACGCCAGATTTACGACCAGCGCGGTCATGCGGGTATAGACGGACAGTACACCCAGGAAGATATATTCCAAGGAGCTCGCGGTGGCTTTGGTGACATATTTCAAAATGTGTTTGGTGGTGGCTTTGATTTCTTTGGTGGTGGTGGCGATAGGACTGCACGCGGTGAGGATATATTCCGCGAACTTGAGATTACACTAGATGATGTACTTCACGGTAAGACTGTGAGGATGACGCTTAACAAGGAAGTGTCTTGTAATAGTTGTTCTGGCAGTGGCTGCGCGCCAGGTACTTCCAAGAAGCGGTGTTCCTCATGTAATGGACAAGGGCAAGTACGAAAGTCCCGCCAGACCGGGTTTGCATCTTTTGTTACTGTGGAAACCTGCAGGGACTGCCGAGGGGCGGGCTCTGTCAATCAAAAACCTTGCAGGGACTGCCGAGGATCTGGTCGGCGCCAAGGATCCAAAGAGGTGCAATTTGATCTACCCAAGGGTTTAGAAAGTGGGGATTACCGAATATCTGGCGCTGGTAACGAGGTGCCTGGTGGAATAAGCGGTGACCTCATGGTACGGGTGAATATAAAGTCCCACCTGGACTTTCGGCGCGATGGAGCAAACATTTACTTTGACAGACACATTAGTATGGTAGATGCCGCCTTGGGCGGTAAATTTCCGGTTCCGACACTGGAGGGTTCTAGCAGTGTAAAGGTGGATGCTGGAACACAGCCTAACACAATAATAAAGATGGGCGGAAAGGGACTTCCAAAAATGAACAAATGGGGAAGGGGAGATCAGTTTGTTAGGATTGTGGTGGATATACCTACAAAACTGACCCGAAAACAGAAAACACTGCTCCAGGAATTCGTTGAATCAAATTAGGGGTTATCTCGATTTTTGGGTGTTCTTGTATTGGTCTATCATTTGGTGCCATAGATTACCTCAACACTCAACAAATCGACGTTTTCTTGAATGTGCCACATTTTTCGTATGAGTTCATCTGTGTCTAAATTTACGCATAACTGATCGCGACAGTTAATGTGATTTGTGCATAAGATTCCGGAAGACGTGAACTCATACCATTTTTCACTTGGGCAGTTTACCCTAAAACTTTACTAAATACAAAAAAATATTGCAACGACTCATTTGACATCAACTAACTCCAAACGTTAATTAGGACTTTGCTTATTGCGGTACTGATGGCAAATTTCAAGGTCAACATATCTGACTCCAAAGGTACATCCATAAGCAGAGAGCTTAAGGACAGTGATGCTATTCCACTGCTAGGATTGCAGATAGGAAATGAAGTTGATGCCTCTATAGTTAACTTGGAAGGAAATCTTCGAGTAACTGGCGGGAGTGATAAGTCTGGCGTACCGATGAGGTCGGACATTCACGAAGCTAATAGGAAAAGGGTCTTGATCACGAAAAGTGTTGGCCTTCGCAAGGCCGAAGCGGGACAGCGTGTGCGGAAACTCATGCGCGGGAACACCATATCGGAGGAAGTTTACCAAGTGAACTGCCGATATGATGGTGTCATAGAAGCCTAGCAGAGTATATTTGGCCCCCCCCAGTGATAAAATTGTGCATGTTCCTATATTCACTAATTCAGTAGACAAATCGTACTGTTATCGTTCCACGACAGAACTAATCGTTAAAGCCAATCGTGTACCAATCTAGGCGCAGTTAAACTCTCACACAAACTTGTTTAAACTTCTTACACAAAATTTAGTGCAGTTTTAGCCCGTTCTAGATGTGTGACCATACGACAAAATTTGCGCCGGTTCTGTGACATGACTAGGTGTTTCACTAAATTTGCTCCTGTTCCAGAATGATCTCGTCAATCACAACGTATCTTGCATTACTTCATTATCCGTACGAGTTCACGTCTTCCGGAATCTTATGCACAAATCACATTAACTGTCGCGATCAGTTATGCGTAAATTTAGACAGAGGTGAACTCACACCATTATCCAGTAGATAGACCTTATGCGAAGAATCCCCTCTCTATATGCTTGAATCAAGTTGACGCATATGAACAATTGCTCTTATTAGCGACTGCCATAAGTCTCTGGGCAAGAAATTCTCCATTTACCATATACAATCCCAGTCTTGTATACTACAGACGTGTGAGACACCCCATACTTGAGTAGAACTAACTAGTTACCAAAACACATGCTATTTAACCTACCGAGAAAGACAAACTGTTACGATGCATTGGAGAGAAACATTGCCAGAGTGGTACACAAAAAAGTATGGGTATCAGCCGTGTGTGAACATAGGTACGGCTGGGCATGTGGATCATGGAAAGACCACTTTGATACAGGCGCTCACTGGATCTTGGACCAGTGTACACAGTCAGGAACTAAAGCGTGGCATCACTATACGTGTAGGGTATTCCGATGCGGCGTTCTACAAATGTGGCTCCTGTGAGGAACCCAAAGGATATTCTACCCAGCCTTCATGTCCACACTGCGGAGAATCTGGAGAATTGTCTAGGGTCGTAAGCTTTGTTGACAGTCCCGGTCATGAGAGCCTTATGGCTAATATGCTGTCCGGCTCTGCATTAATGGATGGCGCCCTCTTGCTTGTTGCTGCAAATGAGAAGGTACCTAGACCTCAAACCAAGGAACACTTGCTAGCATTACAAACATTGGGGATAAAACAAATTATCATACTACAGAACAAGGTTGATCTTATGGGGTATAATGATGTGTTATCAAACTATAAGGATATACAAAAATTTGTTCATGGAACTGCTGCAGAATCCTCGCCGGTCATACCTGTGTCTGCGCAATCAGATCTAAACATTGATGCAATAATTGGAGCAATTGAGTCTACAATAAAAACTCCCACTCGAGATAACTCCAAGAGTGCCATAATGCATGTATTGCGCTCATTTGACATAAACAAACCTGATACGCCTATCAAAAAAATACACGGTGGTGTAATAGGTGGTAGCCTCACGCAAGGCACATTTGAAGTGGGTGACGAAATTGAGATAAAACCCGGCATTTTCAATGATAAAAAGAAAAGATATGAGCCAGTATGCACTACAATTGTATCGCTGGGTACCGGTGCTGGCAGAGTCGATAAAGCCATGCCCGGAGGACTCGTGGCCATAGGTACAAAGCTTGATCCGGCCATGACACACAGCGACTCGCTCATAGGTTCCGTGATTGGAAAACCAGATACTCTACCAGAGAACACAACAAGTCTCGAGATAAGTGTAAACTTGTTTGATTCTGCAGTAGGCGCATCTAGTGATGTTAAGGTTGTGCCAATTACTATTGGTGAAATGCTACGGCTAAACATAGGAACCGCCCCTGTCCTAGGTAAGGTGACCAGGGTGAAAAAGCATACGGTGAAGATTGATCTACGCAGGCCTGCTTGTATATTCAAAGATGAGAATGTTGCCATAAGTAGAAGAATTGCAGAGCGATGGCGCCTTATTGGTGCAGGTACCGTTGCCTGAAATCATCTGTGACACATCTTTTCTCATGCACATATCCACTGGCCGCATATTCAATATGGATAGTCTTCAAATAGATATAGGAAGACTTGACTACATTGTGCCTAATGTAGTACTGTATGAGTTAGAGCGTCTCTCCGAAAATCCTACAAAACGGCATGATGCAGAAGCGGCGCTACGCCTTACTCGTGGCATGAGATGTATTCATCTTGGTGGTAAAAATGCAGATTCTGCCATAGTGAGATACGTTCAAAAACGTGGTGTATTGGCGGCAACCATGGACCGGAATTTAAAAAAAGCAGTTAGAAACGCGGGCGGTCGCACAATTTCCATACATAATGATCACATTGTGCTGGATTAGTACTATGCTCTCAGAGAATAATGTGGTGGATTGGTATGGGTTAGCATGTATTCAAATTTACACAAGGTGGTTAGCAACAATTTGCATGATTTATGTAAGTATTTGGAAAAGATGTGAATTTATTATTTAGTTTTCATTAACACTTCTATTGTTTTTTTAAGTATGGGATATGGATCTTCCATCTCCTGTACTAGTTTACGAGCCTTTATCATATATGGTTCATGTGATCTTTGTAACAGTTTCTTTGTCATATTCACAGCTTGATCAGGAGTAGTTGCGCGAAAGAGTATTCCTTGTCGTACTAACAATCGTTCTATATAATTAGATATAGTGTTGGTGGATATAGTGGGTATGCCCATAAGTGCTGATTCGGCAGTCATTGTTCCACCAGATCCTATGAAGAGATCTATGCTACTTAGTAAATCTTTGCTGTTATAGGATTTTGTTAAAATTTTAACATTGTTTCCAAATAATTTTTGAAGATTTTTTATTTGATCGGTATACCTTGGGAGAACAACAATATTGGCCTCGCTTATTTCTGATACAAGCGCGCTTAATATTTGCCGCATATTGTTCTCAGTTTGTATATATGCAGATTGCTCTTCCGCCATTCGAAATAGTATTGTTTTGTGACGACTATGAGTAAAAAGCGTTGGGTTATTAGATGTATTATGTTGTAGTAGAATGACAGCTGCGTCAATGGCTTTATACGTAACTATGTGTTGCGATTCTATTCCATATCTAGTAAACGCTGATCTTGGAATGTATGCTGGAATGAGTAATTTTTGTACTAGCGGAATACATAATTTCATCGTGTGTATTATATGAGGAGAGTCTGAAAAGGCTATGTGCTTTATCCCAAGACCGAAAGAAACACGCGCTGCTTCTGGAGAGCAAAAGCTTATTGTAAGATCTATATTTTTTTTTAGTATAAATTTCTGAAGTTGGGCTATCCGAGCCACACTTGAACGTAGTTTTTCCTCTCTCTCTACGCCTCCGTGTCTTCCTATCACATTTAATTTTGTTTTGTGTATTTTTGTTAAATTTTCAAGCTCTCTATACCTTCGACCCGTACAAATAACAGTATGTTCATTACTTAGATTATTTACCATATATGAAAAGAAAAGAAATTGCTTAGGAGTCAGAATATCGAACCATATATTCATATTAGTATTTGTTTAGCATCACCATTGAATAATGTTTTGATTCAGTAGACCTTATGCGCATGATTGACAGTAGCAGCACATGTTGCTTCAAACTAGGGTGTATTTTATGGCACACAATCAGTCAAGCATGAACAATGTTAATGGCACCTGCCAGCACTAACGTATGCCGTGATTGCAAATGTCGTGTAGTGGGGTGACCGGATCTTGATGACGTATATCATGAGTGAGCTAAATGGTTACCACAAAACCCATTAATTTAGTGGATTTTCTGATAAGTAATATTTGAATTATAATAACACGGAAATTATGGACAGATAGTATGAGTTCACCTGTGTCTAAATTTACGCATAACTGATCGCGACAGTTAATGTGATTTGTGCATAAGATTCCGGAAGACGTGAACTCATACAATTTCTTTTCCAATTCATTTACATAATTTCTAATAATTTGGTATGTGATTTCGTATTTCTTCTATGGTGCGTGACGTATATGCTTCCAATACTCTCACACGTTCCTTGTAATGTGCAAGATCTTTCTTGGTAGACGCAAGATCACGGTGTGATAAATCAATAATATAGCCACGCCCTCTTGTAATGTGCAAGATCTTTCTTGGTAGACGCAAGGGTATCCTGAAGTTTATTTTCCAGTTCCAATTCCTTATAGGACCGGCGTCTTCTCATTAGATTCTTATTGCAAATTTTGTATTTAAGTAAAATATTGCCATGCCAATCTATATCTTAGTGAATGATCAAAACACGTAAACTCATACGAATTGTGTGCTTCAAGTTTGGCGTGCAGGATGTCAATTTTTCCACGCAAGCTTGTTACTTCGGCATCAGACTCGGTGCGTAGCCGATTGTACTCTGTTATTAACTGCTCCTTGGTGAGTTCTTCTACTTTTAGCATACCAGATATTACAAGATTAGACCTTTTCTGTTTCACACACGTGTTTGTGTTAGGCCAATCATTTGCATCTATAAACTTGGTTTAAACGTGTAATGTTGGACAAGTGATTCTGCGCATAAGGTCTAATAACAGGGCGCATTACAGTGTCATATGACTCCGCATGATTTTCGTATGAGTTCACGTCTTCCGGAATCTTGTGCACAAATCACATTAACTGTCGCGATCAGTTGTGCGTAAATTTAGACACAGGTGAACTCATACTGATTTTCTGGTTCTTGTACTAAATCGTAGATAATTCTGTGTTTTATCATCATATTTCTGATCATGTTCCATAACAACTATAATTTCATCTGAAAACAAGTGCACCATGTGGCATTCCCGTGTATTTGCGGGCTATTTGCATAAACTGCTATGCATCACTTTCCAAGCGAAAGTCAGTAGGTTGCATATTTGCAACCTCTATGAGTTTAATCGCGTATCTAATACTTTGTTCTGGGGCTGTATTTGTCTCCACAAAAAACGTGTCACATACTGTCTTAGGAGTACGAAATTGTTTATGGTTTGGGTGAAATGGAACAGTGTTCATGACACTGTTTTTAGGACCCGCTACAACAGGACAGTTTTTTTTACCAATCTTTTTGTTTTTTATTAACCATTCTGCAATTTCTGTCTGTAATTGTATCCATTTTTTCAATTTTACCCTTTTGTTATCCGGAAGTTTGAGCATAGGCGGCCCCATGCCTTTTTTGTAAGAGAATTTGTCTATTGGCACACCAGTCTCTTGCACTGTATCTTTCTTGGTGGGGGTTGACAATATGGTTGCATCCTGCACAATTTGCGAACCTGATTCGGAGTTTGTTTTATCAGTATCGCTGGGTATCTTGGCTTGTACGGCTTGACGATGTAGGTACATAATGTTTGGTAGTACAACATTCATAGATCCTGTTACGTGGAATTCAGTTTTTGCACTATCTAATGAATGATTTTTATCATATATCTGCCAAAACCTACCGTCAGTAAGCACACCATAACGTACGTTCTCACTTTTCAGATAACCACGTAGTTGATTACGAAAAACATACATTTTTTGTTCGTTCAATTTTTTTACTTCAATTACCATATCTTGTCCCAACACATAATCCATACGTCCATTCTCGTTGGTACGACTCTCTGTAGTAACTTGATCCGGGTCTGATAAATCCCAATCCAATGCTCTGAGTAATGGATCTATTAACACATACCTAGTCAATGTTTCACTATTGACTAATAAACTCTCATGCTTTTTGATTTTAATTCGTATAATTTCGATGGCATTTATTACTGACTCCAACTCTATTACCATATCACAATACGTTATAAATATACCTATGTCTAGATTTTTGAAGTAATAAATTAATTATTTCAAGAGTAACATTCAAAGATCAAAGGAGATGTATGAGTTCACGTGTTTTGATCATACAATGATATAGAAACCGCATTATGACTCGATGTTAGACCTTATGCGCAGAATCATTTGCCCAACATTACACGCTTAAACCAAGTTTATAGATACAAATGATTTGTCCAACACACACGTGTGTTAAACAGAAAAGGTCTAATCTTGTAATATCTGGTATGCTAAAAGTAGAAGAACTCACCAAGGAGCAGTTAATAACAGAGTACAACCGGCTACGCACCGAGTCTGAGGCCGAAGTAACAAACCTGCGTGGAAAAGTTGACAGTTTACGTGGAAAAAATGACAGCTTGTGTGGAAAAGTTGACAGCCTGCACGCCAAACTTGAAGCACACAATTCCCTTGTTTCAAATCTTGATGATGTCATAGAACGCAAGGAGTATGAGTTCACGTCTTCCGGAATCTTGTGCACAAATCACATTAACTGTCGCGATCAGTTGTGCGTAAATTTAGACACAGGTGAACTCATACCGCAAGGATTCGCTGACCGGATGCTCTCCGGAAGAGTTCACTTGGATACTGACCAGATTCAAGGAATATGTGGAATCTCTGGAAGGTGATGATACACGACGATTCCTAGAGATTGCAAATGATCGCGTACATGTTAACAAATTTCCAATTCGCCACCTGCTCTTAGTTACACTGATACACCTGCGCTGCAATACAAAACAGGAGCTGCTAGCAGCAATACTCAAGATAAATCAATCAAACATATGCAGATATATCCAGTTTACAAAGCGGGGTATGATCAAGATACTTCCAACAGCAGATACAATGTATGAGTTCACGTCTTCCGGAATCTTATGCATAAATCACATTAACTGTAGCGATCAGTTATGCGTAAATTTAGACACAGGTGAACTCATACGATACAATTGCGGATGCGCTATCGCGGATCAAGTCAGTAGACCTTATGCGCATGATTGACAGGAATAGCCCATGTTGCTTCAAACTGGGGTGTATTTTATGGCACACAATCAGTCAAGCATGAACAATGTGAATGGCACCTGCCAGCACTAACGTATGCCGTGATTGCAAATGTCATGTAGTGGGGTGACCGGATCTTGATGACGTATATCATGAGTGAGCTAAATGGTTACCACAAAACCCATTAATTTAGTGGATTTTCTGATGAGTAATATTCGAAGAAATTATGGACAGATATTTTTCAAGAATTTCTTGTACCTGGTATGCTTGTGCATAATGTGTAAATTATGCAACCCGGATACTACGAGTAGATCTTCCCGGAATTCCTCACGACTGCCATCATATACCTGACTTAATCTACGATATACCTTTAGCATTCGAATTACATTCTCGATTAATATGCGCCTTTTTGATACATATTGGTTGTATTTCCTTTCAGTTTTAGTGAGTGATTCCCTACCCCTGTATGGAATTATGACCTTTGCGCCGGGTAGGAAGTCTTTCATACCCTGGTATCCTGCATCTGCTATTACTGTTATCTTCTCAGATGGCAGCGTGGTTGATTCTTTTAGGGACTTGCCCCATTTGCCTCCAAGGGGAATATCATTCTTGAATATACCATAATCGTGTCTTTTTCCCTCATATACTCCACTGACGTGAATTATCAGTCTTTTCTTGTTTGATGTTATCTGTACGTTATACGTGTGGGTTTTTTGTTTACCAGAGTACATTGCCTCCTGATTTTTTTCAGGACGTTGTACGCGTACATGTGTCCCGTCAGTCTTTATCTCCCCTCCGGCTCGGCCTGGAACAATTTCCTTAAAGTCCGATGCTGACTTGATTTGTGATATTGCTTTTGCAACGGTATCGGCCGTTGGGAGTATCTTGATCAGTCCCTGCTTTGTAAACTGGATGTAACGACATATGTTTGACTGGTTTATCTTGAGTATTGCTGCCAGCAGCTCCTGCTTTGTATTGCAGCGCAGGCGTATCAGTGTAACTAAGAGTACATGCCTGACCGGAAATTTGTTCACATGGCCGCGATCATTTGTAAGTTCTAAGAATCGCCGTGCATCATCGCCTTCCAGGGACTCTACGTATTCTGTGAATCTGATTAGTATCCATTTGAACTCTTCCGGGGTGCATCCGGTCAGGGAATGAAGCTGATCCTTGCGTTCTATGATGTCATCAAGATTTGAAACGAGGGCATTCTTTGTTTGAGCTTCAAGTTTGGCGTGCAGGCTGTCATTTTTTCCACGCAGGTTTGTTACTTCGGCCTCAGACTCGGTGCGTAGCCGGTTGTATTCTGTGACTAACTGCTCCTTGGTGAGTTCTTCTACTTTTAGCATACCTGGTATTACAAAATTAGGTCTTAACTTTTCTGTTTCACACGAGTCTGTGTGGGAAAACCCATGATACTAGGTCGATTGTTCGTATCTAACAACTTGGTTTAGACGTGCAGGGTGGGAGAAGTGATTCTGCGCATACGGTCTATTGTATCGAGTAGTATAATTTAAGACACAAGTACATGTAATAAATTGTCATCACACGGTAGTCCCGGTTGCCTCCCCCACCACCTTCCCATCAAAATCAAACATAATTACCGTCATGTCCAGGCGTGGTGATTTCGCGCCAAGGTGGCCCAGCGCAAGTTCACATATCCTATCAAAGAGTTTTGTTATACCATCTCTTTGCGCAATCTCCATCACATGTCTGGCAGTGTTGGCTCCCCGTATATCACGTATAGTGGAGTCTCCTGCACCACACTGGGATGCTGCCTCGGCCAAAAGTCCCATGTTCACCTTGGAGCCCTTGACATGCGTCTGGGACACACCAGCGGCCATCTTTGCCAGCTTGCCCACAAAGCCCACCACGTATACCTTGCGCATATTCTTTTTGTCGCATTGCTGTACCGTATACCCCACAAAATCACCCATCTGAACAAAACAGTGATCAGGCAAGGATATCATATCATGGGCAAAAGTCTCGCTGCGCCCACCAGTGGTAAGCACAACCGTATAGTCACCGGCCGCGGCTGCCACATCTAAATTCTGTCGTATGGATGCCGCATACGACGCGGTAGAAAATGGTACCACTATACCGCTAGTTCCCAGGATAGATATGCCGCCAACAATACCCAGTCGCGGATTGTCCGTCTTGTGGGCAAGATCCCGACCGGCAGGCACCGATACTGTGACTTGTAATCCCCCGGGTTCACCATCGGCAGCCTCCCGAAGATTCTCCAAAATCATGCGCCTCGGCACAGGGTTTATGGCCGGTCCCCCCACCTTAAGGCCCAATCCAGGCTTGGTTACCACCCCGACTCCGGGTCCACCCTCTATGCTAATGCCATTACCAGATGTGCGCGACAGATTCACCACTATACTCGCCCCATGAGTCACGTCCGGATCATCGCCCCCGTCTTTTATGACACAGGACTCCACCCCATCACTCAATTTTATGCAGGATTCAATGGGTATGGTAATGTGGCTCCCCTTCGGTAATAGTACTGGCACCGATTCCACGTGTTCCCCATTCATGAGAAGAAAGGCGGCACGGGCTCCCGCGGCGGCGCATGTTCCAGTAGTATAACCAGTGCGAAGACTCACCACTCTATTACCACACGCGTAATTTTTAATCCTTCCAGCGCGACACAGACACCATGACCAACGTACTGGTGACTGGCGCGGGAGGTTTTGTGGCCAGACACGTACGCCGACATCTTACAGAGCGGGGCTTTAATTTGGTTGCCGCATCAAGACGACCCATCCCCCCCTTCAAGAACGAGGCCACAATACGCACCATTCTATATGATGAGGAGTCATTTCCGGAACGCGTACAAAACTTTGATGCGGTTCTGCATCTTGTCGGTAACGGTAAGCAGACGGCCCAGAATTCATACCACTCATCAAATGTACAGACAACCAATAAAATAATACGAATATGCCAAACGGCAAACATAAAACGCATCATATACATGAGCGGCCTGGGGGTTTCACCGGACTCCACCCTTGGCTATTTCATATCAAAGTACAATGCGGAGCAGGCCATCATAAACTCGGGCATAGAATATACCATATTTCGCCCATCATACATAATAGGTCCCGATGACTTACTAACCCGCAACCTGCAAAAACAGATTCTGTCCGGCCGCATCACCATACCGGGATCCGGCAAATACAGGATGCAGCCGGTATCCATTAAAGATGTCATTAAGGTACTGGAGATGGCAGTATTAGGAGAGCTGCCAAACCGCACACTGGACTTGGTGGGTCCGAGAACCATCTCCTTTCTGGAGTACATCAGGGCACTTGCAGGGCCCGGCACCACCATATCCCACACGGACATCGAGGCCGCATACAGGCAGGCAATCACAGATACTAACCCTGCCTATGAAGTAGACGATCTCTGCATAATGATAGCTGGATTTACGGGAAACCACACTGACATACATCAGGCAACGGGAATAGAATTCTCCGATTTCTTAAAGACCGGCATCTGCCCGTAGATTTGCAACCCTGTCGGTCTTTTCCCAGGTAAAATCATCATCCTGGCGCCCAAAGTGGCCATAAGTGGAGGTTTTTTGATATATTGGCCGTTTGAGATTCAGCTGCTCAATTATTCCGGCCGGTGTCAAGTCAAAGTTCTTTTGCACTATATCCTGTATGGCATCATCAGGGATACGGCCGGTACCAAATGTCTGCACCAAGAGAGACACAGGCTCGCTCATCCCTATGGCGTAAGCCACCTGAACCTCACACCTGTCCGCAAGGCCCGCGGCTACAACATTCTTGGCTACATACCTGCACATGTAACAGGCAGATCTGTCCACTTTTGATGGATCCTTGCCGGAGAATGCGCCGCCGCCGTGCCGGGCCATTCCACCATAGGTATCCACAATTATCTTGCGCCCCGTAACACCGGCATCGCCATGGGGACCACCTATAACAAAACGGCCCGTAGGATTGATGTGTATTTTTATGCCGTCATGCCACAATTTATCCAGGACCGGTTTTATCACTATATCCGTTATAGTGGAACGTATGGTATCCTGAGAGACTGCCGAGTCATGCTGTGTTGAAACCACGACAGTTTCCACATTCACAGGTTTGCCATTCTCGTACGTAACGGATACCTGAGACTTGCCATCTGGTCGAATCCACGGTATGGAACCATTCCTGCGCATATCCGCAAGGCGCCTTGTTATTTTGTGTGCAAGATATATGGGCAGGGGCATAAGATCCAAAGTCTCGTTAGTAGCATACCCGAACATAAGCCCCTGATCCCCGGCACCCTGTTCCCGCTCAGCAGTGGAGGTGACACCCTGACCAATATCCGGACTTTGCGGATGCAGACGCAGAATAATCTCACACGAATCGGCGGCAAACTTTAGTGAATCATCATCATATCCTATATGGCGTATTATGCGACGCACCAATTCCACCTGATCCTCGTGATCCAGTTTTGCCCTTGTGGTTACCTCTCCGGCAACCATGACCGACCCAGTAGCTACCAAGGTCTCCACAGCCACACGGGAATCCGGATCCTGACTCAAATACGCGTCCACAAACGCGTCAGATATCTGATCACACACCTTGTCAGGGTGGCCTTCAGTTACTGATTCGGAAGTAAACAGAAATCGGTTAGAGCTCATTTTCCAGTTTTATGAACAATACATTATTACCTCGCACTATAACCCTGCCATACTTTCCCACCATCTTACTGGCCTGTATTTCCTCGGCATCGGTCATGATTAAATTCATGTAAGAGTCCACATTATTCATCTTGCCCTTGTATTCCACCTCATTCTTCAACCTCACGGTAACCATTTTTTTGGTATTCTTTTGTAGTGCCGACAATGGCCGCTGTATGTTCACGTGTGACATATCACTGATTTAACGTCAAAATATAGGCTCATAAAAAGCCTTCCTTTCCACTACTTTGTTGCATAACTCCAAACAAGTTAGATTAAAAACGTATGTGAGAAACGGTTTGAGTATTTTTGTTTATTCTGTCATAGTGATTACTAACTTGGATCCAAGCATTAACATCTGAGACTTTTTAAACAAACTTGATGGTATTCACCTACAATGCCAAGTACGTCCAGCGGAAGGCTATTTGGCTTTGATCATGCGTGGAATTGAAAAGTCCAACCATAACAAGGAGAGTGCTCCCTACCGGTATGTCGTGGACATGTTACATGACACTGAGAACGGCATTAGGTATGAGATACAGGCAGGTATCCGGATTCCTTGCAGGACTACTAGAAGGGCATCAAACCCCGTACTACACTACAGACGCGGAAAAGATCTTGACATTAACAAGGGGAATGGCATGATTGTCGGCACAGACAAAAAGCTGACGAGGGCCAATGATTGTGGACTCGACCGGCCTTGAATCGTGGTGAGTGGATTAGGGCCAAATGGAAAAAGAGACGCGGATTCATCAGTGCTCGCGGACTGGGAGAACATATGCATTTACGGTTACCGGCGAGTGGGTTGGGGATACGCGCATGTTAAACAATGCAGTACTGGGCTCGTATGCAGAAGAGCCACAACTGGACAGGAAGCACACCCTGGAATTGGAAAGTTCCGGACCCATTGCAACAGTTGCCATCTCTGGCAGGACCAACAGATAAGCCACCACCCGGAAACGCGCTGACTAACGGTGTGTCCCCCTTACCGAATAATGATGAGAAGCGCGCATTTAATCTGGAATTACTTGCGGATGGCGCATACGCGTCCAGGGGTAACATGAAATTGTGCAGTGATAATCGAATCCGGACAACCATTCCACTTCATCTAAATTCCACCAAAGGAAAGGCGACTCATGTGGACTTGCAGTCTTGGAGGAAGCCCGGAATCGCCCATTTTCCACCTTTCTGATGAGGAAAAGGCCAAAAACAAGCAGTACTTGAAGGCGGCAAAAGGATACAACAGGCGATGGATAATCTAGATAATCATAGAGCTGGTTCCCGTTCAAACGATTATTCGGACACGGATTAATGGCACGGAAATGGGATAACATACGAGTACAACGAGTAGGTGGACGCGGTAGCAACGTAGATTACGACATGGGGAACCTGTATTCTGTCAGAGTCAGTTATGCAACAAACTCCTTTCCACTTTAATTTTAAAGAACTGGCCCGGCAGACCCAAATTTGACAAAGACCTGCACGCAACTGAGTCCAGAAATAAACCTTGGATACAATTAAAAACTAGTAAAAAATACTTTTTACATGGATAAAAATCAGTGGAAGAGTATCTGTGACACCATAACTGGATTTAGTGCGCACATTCGCTTTGCGGGTGTCATAGGGGAGAGAGGCGAACTACTGGCATATGCCAGAAGGGATAACCTAAGTGCGCTTTTGGATTCCAAGAGTTCACATTACCAATTCTCACACATAGCCATGAAGACGGATCTGGAGGCTTTCTTTGATGAGAATCTGGGCAAGATTGAATTTGTGTGGGAAGAGCGCGAAAAGGTACAGATAATATCCTTTGCCATTGACAAGTTGCGCATTTGGATATCAATAGATCGCATGGTGGTACGATCCGAGGTACTCAGAATAATAGACTCGTGTCTGCCCATAGCACAAAGATACTCAAATTAGATACCTACTCGTACAGCCAACATTTTACATAACCGCCCGGTCCGGAGAGATCCGGCGGATCCTTGTTACACTTTTCCATGGCATCAGGACACCTAGCCATAAAACGACAACTGGTAGGCGGGGCAGTCAGGGCGGGCGGGGTCCCGGATATATACGAGGGCTTGGTTCCCCGCAACCGAGGTATTGATGCCAGGAGACCCTGAGTGTACGGGTGTTGGGGGCTTGTGTAAATGTCATGAGCGGATCCAAACTCCACAAGCTGCCCTGCATACATTATACCCACCTTGTCTGCTATCTCAGAGAGTAGTGCCAAATCATGAGTTATGAACAGAAATGACGTACCAGATACCTTCATTCGCTTTAGCATATTCATGATTCTGGCCTGCACCAAAACATCCAGCGCGGTGGTTGGCTCATCGGCTATTACCAAGTCCGGTTTCAGTAACAAAGCCATAGATATAATCACCCTCTGCTTCATTCCCCCACTTAGCTCATGGGGATAGCGGCGGAGAACCGAGGAGTCCAGGTTCACAGACTCCACTGCATGTGCAATTACGTCATCCAAATTCCCTTCAACAGAGTGCTGACGAAGCACTTCCAGGAATTGTTCCCTTACTGTATATACTGGATCAAGGGAGCTCATGGCGCCCTGAAATATCATGGAAATTCTCTTCCAGCGATATATGGCATCAAAATCCTGATCAGAGATGCCAGCCAGCAATGTGTCTCCAAAGTGTATGGAACCGTTGCTGATTTTGCCACCGGAAAGCATACGCATAATGGCCAAGCCCAATGTGCTCTTACCGCATGCGCTCTCCCCCACGATACCCACCGTCTCGCCTGGATTAATGTCAAAGCTGACATGGTCTACCGCGTATGCCGGGCCGGAATTAGCATGATACGTTACCGACATGTCACGCAATGATAGCAGGCTCATACTCATGGTTTGTGATAAGCATAATTTCTTTTTATGCCAATGGGGGCAGTGTCTTTTTCATATAGCGATCCCATAGCACGCCCAGAACAAATCCCTGTATAACCCAGTAAATGGTCATACTGATGGCGCTAGTTGCAAGAAAGCCCGCCATGTCAGGCATCTGGGAGGGCTCATCAGGACTGGCAGGCATTAGTACCATTGTGACTACAAACACGGCTCCAAGACCAGCCAGTATAACGCCCAACCGGCGTGGAGCCGCACTATACGCATGAAGTGACAACAGACCTGCAACTCCCAGTATTGCCACAAGAGATAGCATTAGAATAGTGCGTAACACCAGCGTCTCCGGATCCCCCGATGCGGGAGGGTTGGGAGGATATTTTATGAATGGTGCCAGATACATTACGACCCAAGCACCACCGGCCAGAATCATGCTCTTTTGTATGGCACTACGGCCGGGTAGTTTCTTACGAAACAGTACAAAGACCGCACAGAATAGTGCACCAAAGGCCACTCCCATAATCAGGCTTCCCAGAATCATGCCGCTCTTTTGCCACATGCGGTACTCATTGTAATCGGCGCGGAACTGCGCGGTATCCTGTTCCTCACCGGATGCAAAGAGACTCTGATTCTCTATCTCGATGGCCTGATCTAGGTACGGTTCTACCAAAATTAGTACAGATGCCCCATATATCAGACCAGATACGGCGCCACATGCTAATGCCAGCAATATTAGAGATGTGTTCATGAACTCACCACACTAATGACATGGAAAGCCCGCGGCGTGTCTCATGTCATGGGTGAGCTCATGCAGGAACATGGGGTCCAATCCGCTACCATGGGCCAGATTTGCTATATGCCCCTGTTCAAAACCTACCACAAATACGCCTGTAACGAACACAGCTATCAGTACTACCATCTCGTACAGCCTAGGATGCTGTGGCCGTGCACTGCGAGTTACTGATTCTGACATTGTAACTAGAAAATTATGTGGTTATTTAAGGATTGATTTACGTCATCTGTCTGGATGTTTGGTGTCTAAAATCAACGAATCTATGCCATACTCAGGCCCGGAGCCCACCATTTCACCGTGCAGACACATACTCATACCAGCAAAATTCCCCACAAACAGTTATACCACATATGGCAATACCATGACTAGGCAGTCGTAGTATAGTTTGGTTATTATGCGAGCTTGCCAAGTTCGCGGCCCGGGTTCGAATCCCGGCGACTGCATCTATTGAAGTAATCCGCGCTCTATCATGTCCAGCGCATCATGGACACTCTGAGGTCGGGGTAGCTGTATGGCAAATATACGGGAGCTGCCCTTGCTACCAAAGGCTAGCATTGTACTTTTTGCCATTTGCTTAAAGAACTCGAGGTGTAACCTGGCATCTATCAGTACACTCTCCCTACCACCGGCTAGATGCGCGGAGACATCCACAAAGACATGGCCCAGCCCGTCCTGCATTATGTTGAGATCCGTGTTAATGGCCATGGCACGACGCCCTTCGGTCGCCCGAATGTTGGGCGCAACTGCTCTATTGAATCGCTCATCATCCAGTATTATTACAGGAACCGTTGTACCCCCCATATCCATGCTGCCCAGATCATCATGTGAGCGGGCTTCCAGATCCTCCAAGGTGGGCGCGGGTGGAGCAGCGTCGGGCTTGCGCCGGTTAAGCCAGTTAATCATCATCACCCCTCCGGGAGATAAGCTTCTCGCCTGCCTTCATGACAAAGGGTGACATAAATGCGGTTATAATAGCTATCACGCCGATCATGGGGAATAGTAGCGTGCTTACCGCCCCAATCTCCACACCTGCCTTCACTATCACAATGGAGAACTCGCCCCTGGGGGCGGCCAGGGCAGTAGACGTCCGGATTGAATCATTCCGCTTCTGCCTGAATAGTATACTCCCAGTCATGTTACCACCAAACTTGATCACCATGGCAACAACCACAAGTATCAGTGCAATCCAGATAAAGTCACCCAGGTGGGTTATATCCATCAGGGCGCCGGTAGAGATGAAGAATATTGCAACAAACATGTCCTTTACTGGACGGGTGAGTATCTTTGATATCTCCGCGGACTTGGAGTCGGCCACCAAAACCCCTGCAAGAAAGGCGCCAATGGCGACAGACAGACCGCCAGCGCTGGCCAGCAGGGAGTACCCAAAGCACAGCCCCAACACGGTCAGCAATAGTATCTCCCGGTTCTGAATGCTGGCAACCCGGTCTATAAGACGTGGAATAGTTCGGAGACCGATGGTAAAGGTTCCCGCGATAAGCCCCACACCCACAATAAGTACTACGGCCAGACTCTCTACGGAGATGGTGTCGGCCAGTGCCACTGACTGGAGCCCGGATATCAGTATGACGGCTACTATATCTTCTACAATCAGTATACCCAGTATCATTATGGATGACTTTTTCTTCATGAGTCCGGCATCCTCCAGCAGCTTCACTATTACCGCAGTACTGGATATGGACAGCGCCGCGGCAATGAACAGGGAATCCATAAAGCTCATGCCCAAGGCAGTGGCTACATAAAATACCGCAGCCATAGTTCCAAAGAGGCCGATGGTGCCTATACCTATAGCTACGGTACCAATACTTTTAATCTTGTTATAGGGAAACTCGATGCCTATAACAAACAACAGCAGTATAACACCTATCTCGGAGAAGAGATTCAGCGCATCCGTATTTACCAGTATGCCAACCTCGCCAAGAAGTATCTGGGTGCTACTCTCCGGGAATACCCAAATCCACACCGGAGACAGTGGACCCAGAAGCATCCCTGCAAACAGGTATCCCACTATGATCGGTTGTCGTATCTTGAAGAATACAAGCGTGATTATAGCCCCCACAATCAACATAAATGCCAAGTCTGTCAAAAAGTCACGATGTGGCATCTCCGGAGTGATCTCGTTCAGTATGTTGATACCAACATCTGTCAGAGGTCCAAAAATATCACCGGCTTGTAAAAAAAACTCCTGCAATATGCTACACAAGTTGGCATATTTTAAAAACACTTCTAGCCTGTTAGTTTGTTGCATAACTCCAAACAAGTTAGATTAAAAACGTATGTGAGAAACGGTTTGAGTATTTTTGTTTATTCTGTCATAGTGATTACTAACTTGGATCCAAGCATTAACATCTGAGACTTTTTAAACAAACTTGATGGTATTCACCTACAATGCCAAGTACGTCCAGCGGAAGGCTATTTGGCTTTGATCATGCGTGGAATTGAAAAGGCCAACCATAACAAGGAGAGTGCTCCCTACCGGTATGTCGTGGACATGTTACATGACACTGAGAACGGCATTAGGTATGAGATACAGGCAGGTATCCGGATTCCTTGCAGGACTACTAGAAGGGCATCAAACCCCGTACTACACTACAGACGCGGAAAAGATCTTGACATTAACAAGGGGAATGGCATGATTGTCGGCACAGACAAAAAGCTGACGAGGGCCAATGATTGTGGACTCGACCGGCCTTGAATCGTGGTGAGTGGATTAGGGCCAAATGGAAAAAGAGACGCGGATTCATCAGTGCTCGCGGACTGGGAGAACATATGCATTTACGGTTACCGGCGAGTGGGTTGGGGATACGCGCATGTTAAACAATGCAGTACTGGGCTCGTATGCAGAAGAGCCACAACTGGACAGGAAGCACACCCTGGAATTGGAAAGTTCCGGACCCATTGCAACAGTTGCCATCTCTGGCAGGACCAACAGATAAGCCACCACCCGGAAACGCGCTGACTAACGGTGTGTCCCCCTTACCGAATAATGATGAGAAGCGCGCATGTAACCTCGAGTTGCTTGCGGATGGCGCATACGCGTCCAGGGGTAACATGAAATTGTGCAGTGATAATCGAATCCGGACAACCATTCCACTTCATCTAAATTCCACCAAAGGAAAGGCAACTCATGGGGACTTGGAGGAAGTCCGGAATCGCCCATTTTCCGCCTTTCTGATGAGGAAAAGGCCAAAAACAAGCAGTACTGGAAGGCGACAAAAGGGTACAACAGGCGATGGATAATCGAGATAATCATAGAGCCGGTTCCCGTTCAAACGATTATTCGGGCACGGATTAATGGCGCGGAAATGGGATAACATACGAGTACAACGAGTGGGTGGACGCGGCAGCAACGTAGATTACGACATGGGGAACCTGTATTCGTCAAAGTCAGTTATGCAACAAACTCGTATATCTGAGTTTGTTGAATAACTATGCAACAAACTTTCAAACACGAAAATGATAAAAGAATCTTGATGTAGAAAATGTCCATGGCCAACAATACCATAACTAATACAAATTGTCCTACCTGCGACAAGGTAAGTCTTCTGGAAGATGAGGGTACTGGCGTAATATTCTGTAGTGAATGCAAGTATATTGTGTATGATGGAGTCTCAGACAAGAAAGCCAAATTTGCTATTCCAAAGGAGATACTGCGGATGTGGAGTACAAGCAATGGATCAGACCACAATGTACGACAGTCGTTGGAAGATATGTATTCCTACAGAACCCTTAATCTTAACAGCATCGTACTGTACAAGGGAGCCCAGCTCTTTCTGCATGCAATGGGAATGAGACTCAGTCAGGGGCGACCAACACGAGAACTTGTAGCATCATGTCTGTATGCTGCATGTCGCATAACCAAGACGCCCATTACTCTCAGCGACATATCGAAAAATCTAGACATACGACAAAAGAACGTGGCCCGGTGTTATAGGATGTTGTATCAGCGTATGAACCTACAGATTCCGGTGGCCGATCCGGACAAGTGTATAATCCACATAGCCAAGAGAGCCAACCTAGGTAGCGATGTCACAGAACGTGCAATTTACCTGACAGCCAAGGCCAAGGGCGGAAGCCTACTGGATGGCCGTGATCCTACAGGAGTTGCAGCTGCGGCCCTGTATTTGGCATGCATAGATCTGGGCCACCCTACATCCCAAAGTGAAATAGCCCAGGCATCCGGAATAACTGAGGTAACCATACGAAAAAATTACTCCTTGTTGATGAATTTGAGTGACAATGAAGAGACCAGTGAGGAGACATCTATCAACAGATCCATGATACGGCCGGGCCGTCGCCGTCAGTACAAAAGATAATCAGTAACAACGTACGTAACCGTTTAGGCTGCCAACTCATTTCTCTATGTCACCAAGACAGAGACTAAATCCTGGTCACTTGCAATCATCGCACACATTAGGGCTGGCGGAGACCATTCCCCGCTAGTTTGGCATATGCTTACCAATGAAAACAAGCCTCAATTCGGAGTGACTTGAACGGTTACAGGTTGTGCATGTGAACAAATTGTTAGTGATAAAATTGATGGTGGTGGCCAGTATATGAGTTTGACCGGCACAGCGGATTAGCGAGATCGTGATCTCTGAGTATCTGTTGATTACGCGCCGCGGGTAATTAGAATATGCCTAGTGTACGTTGTGTAACCGTTTAGGTCGAGTTAAAGATCAACACCTAGACGATAAATTCATGGCCATATGTAAGATAGAAAAAGCAAGATCGGACATGTTAGCGGTGTGTTTTGAACAGTTGTCCAGGGGTGACCTAAACGGTTGTATGAGTTCACCTGTGTCTAAATTTACGCACAACTGATCGCGACAGTTAAAGAACCGGTTCTTTTGTGCATAAGATTCCGGAAGACGTGAACTCATACAAACGGTTACCCTTGGCATGATCCACGTGTCCTCATATGGCTGCACCTGGGTGATGGTGTCCAGGGGTGACCTAAACGGTTACCCTTGGCATGGCAAAAAAGTATATTGACCTATGCACGACCCATTTTTGTTGGGTTGTTTTTGCGGTTGCGCCAAATATGAGAAGAATGAAAACGGATTTCGATTGGCATGTGTAACATGTGGTCATGGACCGCAGAATCATGAGGAGGAGTTTCGTATGTCTGCTAGAAAAAACGAATCCGCGAGCCAAAAGCGCGACGCGGATTTTGGATGACAATGTGTTAACCCATATTCTTCAGAAACTTCAAGCATACGGCTTTTTAGAGATCAGAATGCGGGTTCTGTATACATTACAGTGAGCTCCGTACTCAAGATCGTCATCATCACATCAGCGAGATATTAACATCATTGCTCACCAAGGTGATTTTATTGTTGTATTTGACCGTTACACACAGGGTTAGTTGGCGCGTGTTTATGCAAGTTCACATGTGCCTAATTTCGTGCACGACGGAGTGTTATCGTACAAGATTTGAAGGAACGGGCACTCATACGCATGCTCCACTGTCAGAGTGGAATGAATTCCAAAGGGATGCTAGACAGAGATGAGAAAATTACAAATTCACCAGTGAAACAAAGAACGAAAATTCAACCATGCCATATCAGAATTCGTGCAAATCATACCTAAAATGAGACAGGCACGACAAACATAGCCCGCATTTAAAGATTGATAAATGGTGTTCTATTATCCATAAAGAATGGCAGAGGTAGACACCACATGCAGTCTAGAGAATTTTAGAAAGTTTCTTTTGAATAGTACATGCCGCTCCTTTGCGCCACAGACATATCTGGATGATCCAGAAATATTTCCCGAGAGATACGAGAAAGGTATCATCTATGTAGAAGCGGCAGACAAGGTTACGTTGAAGAAGATAGTAGACATAACCTTTGTGAATGCCCGGGAGGTATTGGGGATAATATACAATTCCAACAGTGGCAGTACCTCAATAAAATGGAGACAAACATCACGATTCAACGGCAGAGCCATCGGACACATATCCCGCAATTCGTTAAAGTATCTGGCAGAATCCGGAGTCCTGTCGCTGACCCAGATTGAAAAATGTGTAGACCAAATGGCCCGGGACAATGCTGGCAAAGTGGATTGACGGAGAATCAGTAGCCGTCACGCCCCAGAACTCGGATGACATGCTAAGCTTGAGGAGGGTGATACGCCCCGGTGACAGAATATCAGGTCAGACAACGTGGGTCATGAAACAAGACAGACAGTACGCCAGGCCCGACAAGGGAGAGAGAATACGTGTCAGGATATCCCTTTTGGTAGACAAGATATCTCTGGACAACGTATTGGACAGGTTGAGAATAGGAGGTACGATGCACGACTCTGACAACGAGGCCATCCCCCGGGGCATACGCCATTCCATTTTGGTGGGAGCGGGGAACACCATACGTATCTTTAAGCGACGGTGGCTCTCCGCGGATAGGCGTATTCTAAGACAACGCCGAGATCAGGGGTTTGTACTAGCAGCAATAGACCGCTCGGAGTACTGTGTGGCACGACTCTCAGGCACGCATGTTCAACATACCGCTAACGTATACTCCGGTTCCGGGGGCAAGCGCTACAAGGTGTCCTTTGACGGGACGGCATATATTGAAGGGGCAGGCCGGGCCATAGATTCCATACTACAGAATAATGACACTGTAGTATTATTTGGGCCCGGAGATATCAAGAGGCGATTAGTCAATCATATGAAAAACAAGGGGACAAAGTTCCGCATATTGGTTGCAGAAGGAATAGACACGGCGGGCGAGGATGGCATATATCAATTTGCACGCTCAGATGCCCTGCAACAGACCATATCTGATTCTAAGATGGCCAAGGTGCTTGCCATCATCGATGACGTAATGGAGATGGCAGGCCGGGGCTCAAAGAAGTTCACCATGGGCTTTGCAGAAACACAGTATGGGGTATCCATTGGAGCAGTGAAATTTCTAGTGTACTCTGAAGGCATATTTGAAGGAAATGAGGAGGAGGACGTGATACAGTTGCTTAATGATGCGGAAAACACGGGAGTGACAGTATACGGAGTGGATTCCAGCACAGACTTGGGCCTGCGAGTGAGTAAATTGGGCGGAGTCATATCCGTATTACGATACACTATAGGCTAGTGGACAGAGTCAGACAGCCACCTCATATAAGGATGGGATACGTGATCAGTGTCCAGCCGTAGTATCTCAGGAGTCGTATAGGGATGACAATCCCCTATTGCCTGACACAGTCTTTTGCCATTGTCTGAGGTGGTCTTGAATATAACCATGCATTCGGGAGAATCCTGTATGGAGCCATCCCAGACATATATGGAATGTACCGGTATTATGCTAGCGCACGCAGCTACACCATCCTGCACTATCTTGCGGGATATGTTGCGCGCGTCTGTTTCGTTTTCAAAGGTGGTTATAACAACCGTAGCCGCCAAACAGTAAACGATAAATGACCTCTTTTAAAAAAATTTCATTGGAATGGATTTAGATTTTCTGACTCAGAATGCCATTGTATACGTTCTAGTGGCGTGGGTGGTCATAGTTGTGGCCGCCAAGGCACTACGGCTGGAAAACCATGGTGTTGAACTCAAGTTCTACAGTCTGGTATACAAGAACAAAGGAGTTCAGGATGTTCTGGTCCGTATACTTGGTCGCACGCGACGGGGTATTCGAGTATTTGCAGATGTAAGCGTAGTGGCAGGCGTGGCCATGATGGGTTTTGGGTTTTGGTTTCTGATATCAAATGTAACATCATTCTTTGTAGAGCCGAGTGATTTTGCGGAGATCACGGTTCTGATACCAGGAGTGACACTAACATCTGCGCATTCCATAATGTACTTTCTTTTGTCCATACCCATAGTACTGGTTATGCACGAGGGCGCTCATGGAATAGTAGCCGCGCTAGAAAAGATCAGGATAAAAACCGGTGGCTTTGCCATTTTCATAGCAATGTTCGCGGGCTTCGTGGAACCCGATGAGGACGAGTTTAACCGGGCCAAAAAAATATCCAGACTGCGAGTCATAGGAGCAGGGGCCACATCCAATGTTATATTCGCCATGGCCCTAGGCGTCATACTCTTAACCAATCCGCTCTTTGCGGTGGTTACGCCTGAACCGTTGTTAGGAATATTCTACGAGTCACCGGGAGGCGTGACCGTACAATCGGTTATCGAAGGATCCGGAGCCCAAGAGGCAGGATTGCAGGCCAACGACCTTATCGTAGAGATCTCCGGGCAAGTCATGGAGAGCCCCATGGATCTGTCTGGCCTGAATTTGGTCCCCGGCGATAGTGTGTCGGTCACAGCCATACGCGATAGTCAGCCCATGGAATTTTCAGTTGTAATAATGGAATCACCCGATAACCCTGAGCAAGGCCTAATCGGCATAATGCGCGACAGCTTCTCATACATACCCGTGATGGACTTTATTGTATGGGATAATCACCAATTGTCCATGTTCCTGTTATGGCTATGGATGATATCATTCTTCATAGGAATAATCAACATGCTACCCCTGCCCATACTAGACGGGGGCAAGTTCATCCAGACCATAGTTGAGGGCAGGACCTCAGAACGCTCCGTACAGGTTATAATGTATTGTATATATGCATTCACTTTTGCGCTGTTCGCATTGAACATAGGTCTCTCGTATGCAAAATCAGGATGGTTTACGATATGACTTCACGCAGGGGATAGTGGTAGGGTGGATTCTACTCCTGGCTGGGTCATAGTATACACGGGAGGCGGTAAGGGAAAGACCACAGCCGCATTGGGATTGGCTCTACGAGCCGTAGGATACGACAAGAAGATACGCATGATACAGTTCATCAAGGGATCTTGGCACTATGGCGAGATGAGCTCCTCGTCCAGGCTGGAGCCCAACCTGGAGTTGGTTGCAGTAGGACGAGGTTTTGTTGGAATACTAGATGACAACAGCACCTTTGAGCAGCACAAGACCATGGCCCAGACAGCTCTGAATATTGCCAAAAAAGACATGGTCTCAGACAGATACGACATAATCATACTAGACGAGATAAACTATGCGGTAAAAATGGATCTGATAAATGAGGACGATGTGCTTGATTTGATACGCGCACGACCACGCCATATTGATTTGATTCTTACAGGAAATCATGCCCGGCCAGCCATAGTAGATGCCGCAGATCTTGTAACTGAGATGAAAGAGGTAAAACACCCATTCAAGAAGGGCATAAGGGCCCGCCGGGGCATAGACTTTTAGGATCAACAGACGCCATAGAATGGCATGAGTACACCTGTGTCTAAATTTACGCATAGCTGATCGCGACAGTTAAAGAACCGGTTCTTTTGTGCATAAGATTCCGGAAGACGTGAACTCATACATAGAATGATGTAATTTTGGCATCAACTGCGATTGTGTAATAGCCCAAATAACTGCCGGACGGCGAGTTTGGGATGGCGGATTGCCAGATTCATCATACCATGTAATCCAAAATCGGCCTTAACGAATGAGAGGAACTGATCAGCGCTGAGATCTCGTATAATATCCAGTTCCCGGTCCCATTGGGAATCGGTCAGGCCAAGCCAGCGGTCCTGTACCCTATACGCGGACTTGATGCGGGACTCAGCTTTTGTCCTCCATGCTCTTTCATATGATGATAATGTATTACTGGACGCGTCGCCGCTAAGCGCGGCAGTCGCGGCGGTCTTGCCAGCCAGTCTGCCAAACTTTATTGCATAGCGTATTCCCTCTAGTACTAGAGGATTAGCCTGGCCAGCGGTGTCCCCAACCAGAATTACGCCATCATACACACTCTTCCTACCTATTCCCTCATTGGGGATGAGACCGTAGTGATATTCCAGTACACTCATCTCACCAAGACGCCCCACGGGCCCAATCCCCTTGGACAACATATTATCCAGTATGTGCTTTGGATCCTCGGCTCGTTGGGGTTTTGCTACACCCACTCCCACCCGGACCCGGTTACCAGCGATGGGAAATATCCATGCATATCCTGCTGGCGAGTACATTGATCCTACCATGAGCCACCAGGTTTCTGTGTCCAGATTGTTTACAGCCATCTCGTACTCTGCACCCACGCCAAAACGACCCCAAGGGGCAGCCAGTCCCATACTCTTGACTATCACGCCAGGAAAACCGCTGGCATCCACCACTACCTTGCCCCGTACCGGAAGTGTATTACTGCTTTCAGTTCCACTTACTATGATACCATCTGCATCACGCTTGGCTGAGTTGACTGCCGTACCTGTGTGAACTTGAACTCCGGCCTTTTGAGCCATTCTTGCAAGCCACCGGTACGTTCCTCTCACATCCAGTACTGCGGCTCCATACTCACTACCCCCTACCAGAACCTCGTTGTTGGGAGAGCAGAAGCCATAATTTTTAATCGGATTATAATACGCCTTGGGTATTCCAAATTCTTGTACTGTCTCCATCCACGTAACCCCACTGGTACGCACAGTAGTAGCTATCTGGGGCTCCCGCTCCAAAAGTATCACGCTGGCGCCATCGCGGGCGGCCTGAAGTGCTGCGGAGTTACCCGCGGGTCCACCACCAACCACCACCACATCGTATTTCTCCATAGCGCAAGGTATGAAACTACGGTGAATATAGTGTTTGGTGGATATAGACAGAGGTCATGACCGTAATAGTATTCGGATTGTGTCTAACATGCATATGGCGTGGAGATGACACTGTACACAAACAGGACGTATGTGCCAAACCTAGCACTTAGTGATGCGAGTATGACATAACCACAATATGCCACAACAGGGTTAAATTACACGCGAATGGCCCTAGGTTATGTCTGAGGAAGTGGAATTTCCGGAACCGGGAGAAATAGTGCTAGCCACGGTCACAAAAATAATAGCGCAAGGGGCATATGTTACACTAGATGAGTACAACGGTATGCAAGGATTCCTGCATACTCAGGAGATTGCTCCGGGCTGGATCAAGGCAATAAACCGATACGTTAAGCGTGGTGAAAAGAAGGTACTCCGGGTCAAAAAGATAAACGCTGATCGTGGTGACATAGACCTCTCGCTTAAGCAGGTAACCAATGATCAGAAAAAGAAAAAGTTACTGGAGGTAAAGCGTTATGAGAAAGGTAGGACGCTGCTGAGTACTGTAGCCGAGAGAGCTGCCCTGAACGAGGAGGGTATTGGTAATCTAGAGGATTTATTGTACAGCAAATTTGACTCAGTATATGACGCGTTCTTGGATATGGCACGCAACGGCACCAAGGCGATAGAGAACCAAGTTGACGAGGGCGTGGTGGAGGCCATACGGGATGTTTGCTCCAAGATAAAGCTGCCCACCGTGGAGATACGGGGCGTGGTGGAGATTACGTGTAATCGACCAGACGGTGTTGACTGTATAAAGAGTACGCTTACCGATCTTGATCAGCGATATCCAGGAAGTCACGTTACATACCTAGGGGCACCAAAGTACAGGGTTGCCATCATAGCAGCTGACTTTAAATCAGCAGAGAAGTTGCTCAAGCCCATGATCGCCGAGATACAAAAGAGTGTGCAGAGATATGGGGGCAAATTCTCGTTTCACAGAGAAGAATCCAAAAAGAACAGGGAGGAGTAATGCGATTCATACTGCAGCGATGTGGAACCTGCATGACATATACCCTCAAAGAGAGGTGTTCTGTATGCAACACGGACACTGTCTTGGCCCATCCCGCAAAATTCTCGCCGGATGATAAATACCAGCGATACCGGTTGGCATCAAGATACGAGAGTTAGGGAATATAGTTAGGGTTTACCTCGTATACAAAGATACCAAATACTATAGGCTGTGTGTCATCGTTAAAGCTGGGCGAGGAATATACGAGTCGCAATGGCCCGTCACCGTCTACAGGATACTTTATGTCCTTGATATGAATTGGGATGGTTCCCTCCACATATCCTGTAAACTGGGCATTTGTAATAGGATCGATGTATAGTAGAGGGATATAGGGAGTCATGCTCCCTAGTAGCGTATTGTCCCAAAAGTAGTCGGTACCGCTTATCCCGTCTGGTAGCACATATCTTGAGACAGGCTCCTCAGCTATTCGTATAAACCACTGTTTCTTGGATTCATCACCACCACCACCGAGTATGTATATGGGATCCGTATCGGCAGGCAGTCTTTCTGCCATGATAAATGTCATGACATAATCTGCCTGCAAATCCTGTAGCATAGTGTACGCTTGGTCCGGCGGACTCATTAACATTGTAGCTATATCCTGTATCCTTTTGGTGTCAATAGTCGCATTGTCCGCTATGCTGGCTCGCTCTCCCAAGGTCTGAGTCCAGTAACCATAGTCCCACCATGACGCTATTACGGCATCAGGTGGAGTATTTTGTCTTATCCAATCATATGTATCCAGCCAATCATTTGAGACGGCCGAGTATAGGGAAGCCCCATTAAGTATCGTGGGAGGACCAGATACGGCAGAGACAGTACTATAATTTGGTATTGCAAGAGGCATGGCAAGTAGTATAGATATACCCGCTATCATAATCATCCGTGCAGGCACACCCGCGCGAGAGCGGGAGACATCAACCATAAGTCGGCGTATTAGTACCGAGATGCCCAACGAGGATAATATTATGACGGCGATGGAACCGAACACCTCTAAACGGATGAACGTAGAACTCACATATACACCAAACATGCCAATAATAAGCGCAAATGCTAGAAGTTCCGATGGGATTTTGTGAAACTCGGCCGTACGCCGATCCAGCAGTAGCCATACACCCACCCCAGCAAATACCATAAGTATGGAGTGGAATACGAACGACTGGGATATGGTGGTGGGTTGGTGCTCAGATATGGAATCGGTGAGTGGACTGACAGATGACAAGAAGGGGTTCAATGCATGAAGATATCTAAAAGAAGGAGAAGACATGGTGCCATCTTCGGTGGCCAGTGGTAACACCGCCATACCACCCACCAGCATTGCGGCCAAGAGTATGGCGCTGTTACGAAGTATATTCTGTGGCCTAACTCTACGTATTATGTGCGATACCACCAAGAATACGGTCGCACCAGCTACCGCTACCCCTCCCAAACCAAAGATAAAGTCAGTTCCAGGTCTTTCATAGAGTAGACTGGTACCCAGTAGCGTAACAGTAAAGAGCGGTATTGTCCATATGGTAAATGCACTATCCTTGCGAAGGAATGGGAGACTTATTATGAATAGTGCCAAGGGGAGTATAAAGAACTGGGCCCCACCCCATGCAGAGAATGAAAGGGATATGAACAATGCGCCGAATACAAGTTTGGCAGCCGCCACAGGACGGGTGTTAGTCCGGATACCACTCAAAAACAGATAGACTCCCAATAGCCCGTAGAAGATACCCAACGGTTCGGACTTGAACCAGCCTGCTGTACCGCGTATTATTATGGGCAACGATACGGCAAACAGCATAGACGATATGAGTCCGGCAGTAGTCCCCCCTATGACACGCACCAATGCGAAAATAACAACTGCCGTCATTGATCCTATAACTGCTGGAAATATTATGGTAAACTCGTAAAGACTAGACCCAAATCCAAATATGGTATACGCGGCCGCGGTAGTTTGATGTAGTGCAACCTGCGATGTAGCAGAGATATCTCTTCCGTCCGGATACCAGCTTAGAGTGTCATTCCATTCATAGTACGCATCAAGACCATTCTCCAGCATATACTCGGTAGCCCGGTAGTTGAAGAAAGGATCAAACTCGTGTAATTGAAAGCCGTATTCCAGTGGTTGCGCACGTATAAGAAAAGATGCAACAAAGGCCATCGACAGTACTCCTATTATAATCAGGTGGCGCGGCTGTAGCTTCACTAGTGGCAAACTGCAATGATCGTACATATTACTATTTGGTGTTAAGTATGGGTTGTAATGCATGAAAAGTAGGTCCGCTAGTCATTGGTATCTCGCTCCATCCATTTTACATCATTTGCCCTAATTGTCTGGGTCGCCTTTTTATTCCTGGAGTGGTGTTTCGCCGTTATCTATATCCAGTGAGAAGTGCAATCTTCTCTCATTGTAGTAGTCAACATAATCCCGGAGACTGTCATAATGCCATATCTCGTTGGACTCTTAAATAAGAGTCCCCTAGTCCTCAATCATTCCATGGAAGCGCTCCAGTTTGCCATTTGTCTGCGGGTGGTATGGTCTGGAATTGATTAGTATGATATCTTGATCCAGCAGTTCTTCCTAGAATAGTGGGTTTCCAGTTCTTTTTGCCCTTTTATTGTCCTACGAGACACGCGCCGTTATCCGAGATGCAGGGGCGCCGAATCGTTTCATTGCCAGTCTCAGTAATAGAGTGGTGTTCTCATGTTGCATGCTCAAATAGTGCCGCTCCGACTATACACCTGGATGCATCAACTATGAGATTCAGTCCCTTGAAGCGCTCATCTTTTCATGACATGCCAGTGCCACATTGCATTGGAATATTTACGCTCATAGCGTACCCACTCTGACTTTGCAGGTGATGAGCCTGCCATACCGTTCTTTTTCATTATGCGATATACTGCGCGATATATCATGTCTAAGCTTCTTTGCAATACGTACTACTCCGGCGGGGTCCCTGCTGTATGCTTCAGTTACCATTCGTATCTGGGTGGCAGTGATTGGTATCATGGACCTGCCCATCTTTACTCGAGTCGTTCCCGGTTCTCTGGTTCACAATCTGTATGAGTTCACGTCTTCCGGAATCTTGTGCACAAAAGAACCGGTTCTTTAACTGTCGCGATCAGTTGTGCGTAAATTTAGACATAGGTGAACTCATACCACAATCTTCGTACGTGTCTTGTTTCAGGTCTTGAGCTATTTTGGTGGAGGCAACGCCTCTTTTGTCTTGATTCCTCTGTTATTCTCTTTACCATCTGGCTTGTGCAATCTGAACTACTGTACGCCGGATCCTAAGCGGACTTACTTTTCGTACTATTGAGGGTAGGCGCAGAAAGCGAAAGATTGAGAAACAAATCACTCGACTACGACAGAAAGCCAACAACATAGCGAACGACTCCATGAATAGAATAGTCCACGCGATCAAAGGTGTGGACAAGGTAGTACTAGAGGATTTATCACCGAAAGCAATGACCAGGCATGGCGGGAACCGGAAAAAACAATGAACCGTTCCATGCGCGAGAACCGGGTAGGCGAGTTCCGCCGGAAAGTAGTACAAAAGTGCGAGGCACCGGGGATTGAATTGGCGGCTGTGCCAGCGAGATACATGAGGGGGCGGTTTACCCACCCAACGAGCAAGACCTGTCACATGTGTGGACACGTTGACAGCAAATCACGATCAATTAGGGACACATTCTATATGTAACCGGGAGTTTCACGCCGATATCAACGCGGCGTTTAGTAACCGGTTTCCCTGTATGGGGCGGCAGAACGTGTCGTCCGGGAGCGAGGAACCATTCCCCGCCCAACATGAGGCGTCAGGGCGGGAATGATGGTGACAAGCCAATGTGCTGCCTAGGAACGAGATGTCATGTTCTCAAAGACTTATGGTGACCGCTATAACAGACTTATGGAGTATTGCCATAGTACAGGAAATCAAATTGAAGGCTGCAAAGTGCAATTAGCGGATGGGTACAACAACCGATCACAGTTATGCAACAAACTCTGACTATGGGGACTAACATAAGTCTCTGTTATGTGCGCCAGAGACTTGCAGAACGCTCCATGGGTCCGGCTATCTGGAACAGACCAGTCAGAGTATGCAGATGACATGAAATGGTTGCCTGTTATAATCACGATAGGTATTTTATGAGCAGTCATGAGCGACATGATAATATGGCTCAGGAAGTGGACAGGACATTGCTTGAAAAGTTCGAGCAGCAAGTGTGGTCCCATATGCCGCATGATGCAACAACCGGCATAGTAAATGCCACGCCCATGGTGGATCTCACCGCCTATACGAAAGAGTGTGCGAGGCGGTTATACAATATCACACTGCCAGATAATCTCTCCGTTTGGGGTAAATTCGACTCAGATCTCCCTACCGGTTCCATAAAGGCTAGACCTGCCGCATACATCATACGCAACGCCATACAGACCGGTATGCTCAAAAGTGATCAGACCATAATCGAGGCTACCTCCGGAAACTTTGGTATAGCCTTGGGCGGTTTTGCCAAGATGGGCCTGAACGTGATTTCCTTGGTATCGCGCAAGCTTCAGGAGGGCGTCTTCGAGGAGCTAAGACACGAGGGTGTTCGTACAATAGATTTGGATATGGATATTTGCCCGGCACCTGGAATGGAGGGTAGCGCCAATGATCTTGCTGCCAAGGCTACCGCTATTAACATACGATCTCAGCTGGCCGGTATGGATTTTGATCCCGCACTATTTGATCGGGAGCGTGACAGGATACATTCCCTATTGGCGGACCAGGATATAATAAATCTGGCAAAACTTTTGGGGCGCATATACGGCATGTTCTGCCCTGAGCAGTACGACAACCAGCTTAACATAGAGGCTCACCGGACAATTACCGGTCCGGAGATGGACCAGCAGCTACAGGAGAAAGGCAAGTCCTTGGGTGAATATGAAATATTCTGCACTTTTGGTACAGGTGGTACGTCAGGAGGTATACACCGGTACGTTCTTGAGCGTTACGGGAAAAAGTCGGTTCATGTAATATTTCCAGCCGCAGGCCAGGATGTGGCCGGTATCAGGACCAAAGCCAAGGCGGATGGGCTGGGATTATACAAGCCTGAAGACTATGCTGGCCAGCACGAGGTGGACTTTGAACCGGCTAGGCGCCTTCTCAAATTCTTCGTCGATAAGGGTTATGACATGGGCGAGAGTAGTGCCCTGGCGTTATATGCGGCCATGCAAATGGCAAGCTCCGGCAAGGCACAGCAATTTGTCATAATGGTGGCCGACGGCATAGGCAAGTACAAAAAGAGCCTAGTCGCTGCCGAGAAACCGCGCACACAAGTATCACTAAAAGAGGCAGCATCGTGTGCCGATGAGTATGACCAGATTATATGGGTACATGCCCAATACACGCCCCGGGAGGCAGGCGTTGAGCTAATCGCAAAATCTCTCGGCGTGGACAAATCCAAGATATCCATAACCAAGGCTAGCACCGTGGGACGCATGCTCATGGCACAAAAGGTCCCCGAAGATATGCGCAACAATGTGCGGGGCAAAAAGGGCAAGTCACTCCTTGTATGCATGGCAGGAAAGACATCACTAATGGCCTCTCAGGTCTTGGCAAAGGACGGAATCGTGACACAGAGCTTGGTGGGCGGCATTACAGACTTGCCCGAAGGCCGAGGACGAAATCCCGGCGAGTTTATCCAGATGGCCATAGACTGAAGTGTGTCATATGTGGCATTAATTATTGCTCCAGACACAGGGCATTTCCTGCCAACCAGTCATCGCCAAACGGGCATCTCCGAATTTGCATATTCCCGGGTTTGCCGCTTTTCACACCAAAGGCTTTAACAAACCATAATTATTCCCTGTATGGTTGAGCGCAGGGTGGTCATATACAACTCCGGGTATCCCCGATGACATGTTCCATCGGCTACCAAAGGTACCCATAACCAAAGAGGAGATACGGGCAATCCAAATATCCAAGGCCAGACTGAGACAGGGTGACACCGTATATGACATAGGATGTGGTAGCGGTTCAATATCTGTGGAGGCGGCTCTTCAGGTGGGACCCGCGGGTAATACTATTGCCGTTGACATGGATGATAATGCAGTACGGCTTACCAAGACCAACATGGATCACTTTGGTGTGGACCTGAATATAATACACGGCGAGGCCACCTCGGTGATACCTAGTTTGCCCCTGGCAAATGCCGCATTTATCGGTGGCACAGGGGGTCGTACCGCGGACATATTGAGGATGTGCTGCGACAAAGTGTCACCCGGCGGCCGTATCATAGTGGGTACCATCTTGGTGGAGACACTATACGCAGTACTGGAAGTAACAAAAGACATGACTGACACAGACATTACGCAGGTAACCGTACTCAAGAGCAGGCGCACCGAGACGGGAACAATGATGCTGGCCCGGAACCCCGTTACCATAGTTACCGTTACGGTCTAGATTTTATTGGGGGATGCGCCCTACCCCTTCCATGTCAGGCTTGACTGCAATAGGTGTGGGGCCCGGGGATCCAGATCTTTTGACGGTCAAGGCGGTGCGGGCAATACAGGAGGCCGACACCATAATGTGTCCTGCATCGCGTCATGACAGGCCAAGCATAGCGCTCTCGGTTATAGAGTCCCTTGTTGATCGCACCCGTCAGGACGTGATCAAGCTAATCTTTCCCATGACAAAGGATACTCATATCTTGGAGTCCACCTGGGAGACAAACGCCAAGCTAATTGCCCAGAGGGTTCTACAGGGCGGCAGTGTCGTATATGTGACTGTGGGTGATCCATACCTGTACAGTACCTGGATATACATGAGCCGTAACCTGGAACGGGATTATCCTGACATGAACATAAGCGTAATACCAGGTATAGTTTCCATGTTCACCTTTGCGTCCAAGGTAGGGGTAAGTATAGCCGAGGGTGCCGAGAAGGTATCCATAATACCCTCGTGCTATGACTTGGGCGCCGTTACTGCTATAGCCAAGAGCTCTGATGTGCTGGTATTCTTAAAGGACGGTCGCTACTTTGAGAACGTGATAACGGTACTACGGGATGCGGGCTTTCCAAAGGATTCCATATTTGCAATAGGACAGGACTTGGGGACGGATCACGAGATAATACGACGCCTTACCCTGGGTGAGGTGGACAGGGGAGCCCTTACAACAAAATACTTTTCCATACTGGTGGTTAAGCGTGTCTAAAGTCTACTTTGTGGGGTGCGGGCCCGGGGACCCGGAGCTTATCACGATAAAGGCGGTCAATTTAATCAAGGCCGCCCAAACGGTAGTCTACTCCGGCTCGCTCATACCTGACGCAATACTGGCATACTGCACCGGCACCAGGTACGATGCATCCTCCATGGTACGCGAGGAGATAACCGATGTACTGTATGAGTCTGCCATACAGGACAAGATTACCTTACGCCTGCACGATGGCGACCCCGGCATATATGGCGCCATCCAGGAACAGATTGATGTCCTCGCCCAGAGGGGTGTTGCGTCGGTGGTGGTACCCGGAGTCACCGCCATGTTGGCCTCGGCTGCGGCGCTACGAACACAGCTCACACTGCCGGGCGTGACCCAGACCATAATAATAACGCGCGTTGCGTCCCGTACTGGTGTGCCTTCCGCCGAGTCCATAGAGAGCCTGGCACAGCATCACTCTACCATGGTATTGTATCTGAGCGTCCACTTGCTGCCGGAGATAGTACGGCAGGCCGTATCCGGAGGATATGATATGAGCACCCCTGTTGCGGTGGTGTACCGGGCCAGCTGGAAGGACCAGCAGATAGTGACCGGCACCCTTTCTGATATACACGAAAAGGTGCGGGCCGCCCGCATAACCAGAACGGCCACAATAATAATAGGCGATGTCATAAATCCGTCCCACTACGAATACTCCAGACTGTATGACAAGGAGTTTAGTCACGGATTTCGAAGAGCCCAAGTCTAGCCACACTCTTCATGATTCCCAGTTTGGCCAATCTGTCCTGTATGTATTCTCCGGACGAATACACACTCAGTCTACCGCGTCCCTGAGTGCCGGTTATATCCGTGACGTGGCGGGCTACTATGTCTGCCGGATCCAGAAACGTAACATCTGTCCTGCATTCTGACATTATGTCGTGCAGGAATGGCAGGTGCGTACTGGACAGGGTGCAGATATCCGCATCCCCGATATTCCCAAGAAAACTATCCACTACCTTCCTGCACCTGTCTGTGTCACCAAGAAACCTGCCGCTCTCCACTAAATCTACCAGTATGGTGGAATCTATTCCCCGTACACTGATGCGCGGATCCAGATTGCAGGATCGAACATATTGCTCCAGTGCCCCGCTCCTCACAACCGTCTGTGTGACCAACACGGCTATGCTGTTGTTCCTGGTAATGCGGGCGGCCTCGGTTAATGGTGGCCGTACACCTATAACATCGTGCTCATCTATATTCAGTGTAAGGGTGGGCGTGTTTGATCCCACCACTATCAGGTCTGGCCTAAAACATCTGCGCAGTCCTGATATGGTGCTCCGTATTATGTTCTCCAGGACATCTGCGGGCTTTTTTCCATAGGGGTAGCTTGCAGTATCTGCATAGTATATGATGTCACACCTGGATATGGCACGTATGGCATTAACTATGCCCAGCGAGCCCAGCCCGGAATCAAAAACGGCTATCAATGCCATGCATGACTGTCGCGGCGGGGCAGTTATTATTTTCTGTCATACTTTTGCGAGAGTACAGTATGGATACAAAGATGTTCATCTAGTCAACCCCCCTTCAATCATTCCCAGTGAACTCGCACTATTCCTTGAACCTCAATATTAAATACCAACATTATACTGTCTATCATGACAAACTTCGAAAAGACATGGAATCAACAAGACAAACCGGGAGTATCTGACAAGATACACAATACCTTCAAGCCCGATGCACCTCTAAAGCCCAGAGTGCATGATGGCGTAAACAAACTCCAGATACAGATATCCAAGCTTGACACTATGTTAAGCAAGATACGCGACAGAGACGCAAGGCTCTTCCAGAGAATTGTTTTGGCACTGAAGAATCACGACACCCATCAGAGCAAGATACTGTCAAATGAACTGGCAGAATTGCGCAAGGTGGCCAAGATGATGGGTAACGCCCGCATGGCATTGGAGCAAGTACAGCTGCGTCTTACAACTATACACGACCTAGGCGATGCAATGGTATCAATTGCACCTGCAATGCAAACCATGAAGGGCCTTAAATCTTCCTTGGGCCGATTCATGCCTGAGGCAGACTCTGAACTGAACTCAATGACGCAGACGCTCAATGGAATGGTGATGGACTCATTGGCAGGCGATTCCTTTGGCATGGATGCTAGCGTATCCAACGAAGAGACAGACAACATACTGCAGGAGGCATCCTCTGTGGCAGGCCAGCAGGTCGGAGACATGTTCCCCTCGGTACCTACCCCTTCTGCTACATCACAGTCAACATCCACGTACGAGTAACACATAATTTTTTACTCTGTTTTTTAGCTAGGCAACATACTAACGCCGCGTGTATCCATGATGGCTCCTACAATACTAGCCTAGCAGTTTTTCGTGAAAAGTCCACTTTTTATTCAGCACAAAGTTACCAAAGGCTGCCGTAAGCACTCCGGTGACCAGCGATATGTGGTATGACCAGCCTCCCTCCACCATATAGAATACTATTCCCAGCTGTATCATGGCGCCCAAGGAGCTAAACCCTAGAAACTTGCCATACTGTATAAGGGTGGGACCTGGCGCAAATTGCCGTTCCTGGAACGTCCATACCTTGTTGAACACAAAGTTCGTACTCATGGAAGTGAATATTCCCAGTATATTTGCATGCAGATACCAAAATTCCACGGTCTCTGTGAGGAATAATGATACGACAAAGTTTACCAGGAGGCCGGTGGTCCCTACAGTAAAGAATCTCCCGGCCTTTGAGATGAACTTTACCGATTTACGTCGCTCAATACCGTCATGCCAGTAGAGATTCCAGACTGATTTACAATAATCCTTTACGACATCACCACTCATCTTACTATTCCCGGACTGGCGATCCCGGAACGTATACGGTATCTCGGCTATGCGGGCCCCCCGCACTTTTACCAGCATCTCCATGAGTACCTTGAATCCTATGCCCTCAAAAGCTATGTCATCCAGTAGGTTCCTCCTAAAGGCGAAGAATCCTGACATGGGATCCTTGACCTTTATGCCCAGTCCGTGTTTGGCTATGGCGGTACCAAACATACTCAACAGGCGACGCTTGACGGGCCAGCCATCGATGTGGCCTCCCCGTATGTATCTGGAGGCTACGGCAATATCGCATCTGTGACGGACGGCATCCAACAGTTTGGGTATTATCTGGGGTGGGTGCGAAAAGTCGCTGTCCATTACAACCACTGTGTCTCCCTGGGCATGCTTTATTCCATGCAGTATGGCAGAGCTTAGGTTGGTCTTTGCCTTGCGGTGTATTATCTCGATAGTGTGATTGGCTATGCTCCTGGTTTTTTTGAGATACTCCTCCACTATACGACCGGTCCCGTCCGGCGAGTTGTCATCGACGACTATGGTCTGCGCCTTCATACTATTGGGCAGGGACTCCTTTATGGAGCGCAGCACATTCAGTATGTTCTGGGACTCATTATACGTGGGCAGTATTATGGAGACCTGCGGTCTGCTGGTAACGTTCATGACTGAGGAATTTTGGAAGCTTTTTAAATTTTAAGCGTTTTTGTTAGTGTGGGAGCAGTCGGTATCCTGACTATGATTCTTGCAGCGAAAAATCCCGTCCATACGTTTCATGGTATGAATCTCGCTGCTATGGCAACTGACATGCTATCTGATCCCCCATTTGTGACACGCAATCCCGGTCTTATATACCACAAACATGGAATGCTCTATACGTGTTCCTGATCATTTCCCGCCAGTCGCGTGAGTCCATGCAAAGGGTCTATTCCATAATTATTATGACCAGAAAGGCGCATGCACAACACGCACCCAAGTGGTGAATTATCTGCCTTATGGAAATGACACAATGTCTGATATGGCGCTCTCCATATCCGACAACTTGATGCGCCGCTGCTCCATACTGTCTCGCTCCCTGATGGTTACAGTATCATCAACCAGCGTTTGATGATCTATGGTGATCGCCAGGGGGCAGCCTATCTCATCCAGCCTGCGGTATCGCCTGCCTATCGCCCCTCCGTGGTCAAGAAATGCATCAAACCGCCGGTTTATGTCAGCATATATGGCATCGGTCTTCTCCTTCAGGCCGTCTTTCTTGACCAAAGAGAGTATACCCACCTGGGTGGGCGCCAGGTATGGTTTTACGGTCAATACCGTCCTGTCATTTGTATCATCATGGATCAGTCGGTGATCCAGCATGGTGTATATGCTACGATCTATGCCCATGGATATCTCAAATACGTGGGGCAGCACCTTGTCATTGCCGTCTATCACGTGGAATTTCTCTCCACTGTGCTTGGCATGACCTGACAGATCGTGGTCAGTCCGGTAGTTACACGCCACCAGCTCCAGCCAACCGGCAGCCGTTTCCACTTCAAAATCAAAGGCTATATCCGCATAGAATGCCTTCTCCTTCTCGCCCAGGCGGCGGAAGCGGGCCCTCTCCATATCTATGCCTGTCTTCTGGTAGAATTCCTGCAATATCCCTATATAATATGATATAAATCGATTAGGTAACATCCCCTCCTCTATTGCCCTACCACAGGTGGTTACCGTCATGTAATCATCAACATCCAGGCGAATCTCTGTATCCCTGATGTTATAGAATTCCGGCGTGTCATCATCAAGTCTGTCGGGGTTGCAAAAGATCTCTATCTCGGCCTGGTAGAATTCCCTGAGGCGGAGCAGGCTCTGCCTGGGGGCTATCTCGTTCCGGAAGCTCTTGCCCACCTGTGCTATGCCCATGGGCAGGCGACCTCGCATGGTCTTGTATATGCGCGGAAAGTCCACAAATATGGACTGGCATGTCTCTGGCCGCAGATATGCATCCTCACTTTGGGGACCTATCCCAACACGAAACATCATGTTAAATCGTTCCACCTTTTGTAGCGCCCCCTTGCATCCGGGGCATCTCACATTGTTCTCCAGCATGGCGGCATCCATGGTCTCGGCCTCTGCCGACTCCGGTATCTGAATGCCGCATACGTCATGGATGAGTCGGTCTGCCCTGTGGGTAGCCCCGCATTTTCCACAACGGGTTATGGGATCCGCAAAACTGGAGAGATGTCCGGACGCCTCAAATACTGACTTGGCCATTATCTGCGAGCCGTCTATCTCCAACATGCCATCCCGCCTGACCAGCTCCCGCCTCCACAACTCCAGAAACTTGTTCTTTATTGTCACGCCCCGCGGTCCGTACTCCCAAAAACCCGCTGGAGAATCACTGTATACCTCACAGCTGGGAAAGTAAAAACCCCGTTCCAGAGCCAGTTTCATGACCCTTTCATACATAGTGTGCACCTTGTAATGTGAAATAAATTCCTACTCCAGACTTCTGGCCTTCTCCAGATTCTCAGCGTTTGTGCGAACACTGTCTATGGGTGTCTCAAGTATCACGGGTATATCCCTTGACGCCGCGGTGCGTACAACCTCGCCTAGCCCCTCCTCACCGATGCTTCCCAGCCCTATGTGGTGATGGCGGTCCAGGTTACACCCTAGGTCACCCTGGGCATCATTCAGGTGTATTATGCGCAGATGTTTGTATCCTATGATATCCTCAATCTGCCTAAGCGTATCTGTGGCGGTCTCCTTGTTCCGCATGTCATATCCTGCTACAAACGCATGGCACGTGTCAATACAGACTCCAAAGCGATCTTGCGGTTCCAGCTGGAATAGTATATCTGCCAGCTGTGTGAAATCAGACCCAACAGAATTCTTCTGCCCCGCGGTATTCTCCAGCAGTATGGTAACATTATTCTCCACCTGCCCCGCAGTTTCATATGCGTTGATCAGCCGTCTTATTCCGGCTTCCTCACCGGTTCCCAGATGACTTCCCAGATGCGTTACCAGATATGGTATTCCGAGAATCCCGCATCTTTTAACCTCGTCCACCAGTGTGTCCACGGATTTTTTATACTGCTCGGGTTTGGGTCCCGCGAGATTGGGCAGGTATGGCATATGTGCGCAGGTGGCTTTGGCATCAATGTATGAGGCTGCAAGATTCTCCTTGAATGACGCGGCCATCTCATCAGTTATAGGCCTGGCACGCCATCCTCGCGGATTTCTTGTAAATATCTGGAATGCGGTACAGTCTATCTTTTGTGCATTGATTACCGCACGGTCCAGCCCGCCGGATATGGAGACATGACATCCAATCTTCATTCAGTTCATGATGGTGGCATCGTTAATTTAAACCAGAAGTCCCGGCTTGGTGGTAAGCCGGGGGCGAATCCTGATAATTATTACGGGACTTGTGATATTGGTCCTGTCTATAGGGTGACGTTCTGAGCAGCGGTAAATTCTACAATTCTGGTGCAATGGCTGTGCTGAGGGGAGCATTTACACCCGTTGCTTCCCGTATATCGAATATTTTGCCTGTCTAGTCATCGAGTGTATCTTTTACATCCGTTATCTTTTGAACCAGCATGCGGTTCACTGTGTGGCCGGGGGCTTTGCCACGAAGTTTAGTCATGGCCGCGCCCATGAGAGGCCCGGCCGCGCCATCTCCCAGATTCCGTATTAGATCCATCTTGCTGGATATGATATCATCCAGGATACGGGATACTTCATCATCGGAAGTAACCGAGGATCCTGTCCTTTCAACTGCCTCCTTGACCGAGCGTGATCTGCCCGACATTATTTCCCGAAATATAATCTCCACAGACTCTTTGGTTATGTCATTAGAGTCAAGGAGTGCAAATATCTCCCTTATGGAGCCATGTCCCATCAGTCCGGCCTCCAGTCCCTGCCGCTCCAGACTCACTATGGTAGAGCAGAGGGCCGATGCCACAAAGGCTGACGAGACCGAAGTATCCCTTACTATGTCTGAGAATATTGCAGTGTACTCTGAGTCCAGCAGCTGACCTGCAAGATGGGCGCTTATGCCGTATCGCCTAGATGTCTCTGACACCCTCTCCTCCCATGGCTTTGGCACGTTTTTGAGAGCCTCCTGTATGTCTTTGTCATTGATTAGTACCGGCGGGACATCGGTCTCCGGATACATTCGCGCGGATCCGGGACGGGGGCGCAGGAATGTAGTGGTGCCGTCCGGATTAACGCGACGGGTCTCCGCGGGTACACCTTGGTGCGCCTGTTCCAGGCGATTGGCGATAGCCTGTATAATATGGCCGGTCTTGACCGCGGGGGCGGCTATCATTATGATTCCATCATTATCTCCGGCACCGGTGAAATCACGGATGGCCACCATATCTTTTTCTGTTATGCCATACGCGGGTAGCTCGTCTGAGTGAAATATTCCGCCTATGCCGTACTGCTTGACCATCTGGCCTATCTCCCTGCCCAGCCTTATGCCCGGATATGGCTCATATCCTAGCAATCCGGCAAAGTTACGTATACTCATGGCTGTTATGCCATTCCCGGACTTGATGGACTTGTGTATTATCTTGGATTCACACGATTCCAATATGCCGGTTACATCCAGGACCTTTGCCTCATACTTCTTGACTTGACGCTTGATCCTTTTGGATATGTCCACCAGTCCTGCCTGCCGATGTGCCTCATACTCTATGGCTTTTTCCAGCTGTTCCAATTGCTGTATGCCCTTTATCTCGACTACGCCACCACCGTCGCGCACCGAGACGTTGACATCCTGCCGTATGCTTCCTATGCCACGCGCAACCATGCCTGTTCCACGCAATAACCTACCCACATACCAGGCTACCTCCCGTACGTATCCGGGAGTGCCGCTCACCGGCTCCAGCGCTATCTCTATGAGCGGTATGCCAAGCCTGTCCAGGGCGTATTCCTTGGCATCATGACTCTCTGTTATGGGGCGCGCAGAGTCCTCCTCCAGGCATATGGACTGGACTCCTACCTTGTAGTCTCCCACTCTTATGGCCCCGCCCTGCGCCACTAACATTGTCCTCTGGAATCCGCTGGTATTGGAGCCGTCAATTACCGTCTTTCGCATTACGTATATCTCATCGAATATATCAGATTCCATGGCGGCAGCTATAGTCAGGGCCGTACGCACCGAATTCGCATCAATGTCATGGGGTGGCTCCTCATCATATTCTACCATACAGCTGTTCTGCGCCTCTCCGCTGTACCGTATTGTCCTGGCCCGGGACCCCTCGAAGAGGGCGGCATCATCGTAGTTGCCCATCTCGCTTCGTACGGGACGGAGATACCGTACAAAATGCTCCTCGTGGCGACCGGGTGGGGCTGTACCTGAACACCCGCAAAAGAGCTTTCTGCCTGTACTCAGCTGCTGGTGTATCTCCAAACCTACCAGGACTCCTGCATCTTTGTATATCTGGGTCATGGCGTAATCTCTGATGCTATGGGAGTCGTCATGATATCCTGTAGTGGCCCCTGCGCCAGTCCCCACATGGCCTTGACAAGGGCCGTCTCCGGTAGCATATTATGCAGGGGGGTAACGCCCATGTGCAGTAGATCCCTGCCACTTTCATACACGGTCATTCCAGTTCGTCCCCATATGCACTGGGATGTCATTCCAAGAAATACGCCCTCCTTGCGCAGTTCCCGTATGACGCTATATGTGTCGCGACCTATGTGGCCCAGTCCAGTTCCCTCAAATATTATGGCCCGGCATCCATTCTGTACCATATGCCGTAATATGGAAACATCAAAGCCCGGGTAATACTTTATGAGCTGCGCCTCCCTCTTTAGGGATATGCGCGGGGTATAATCACCATCGTTATAGTAATCGTGCCAAATGTCATAATTACTTCTCATCGTGCCATCCTCGACCGTGAACGGGGGTGCTCCATTTATCGTACGGAATGCTCCCCGGGAGCTGGTGTGGCTCTTGCGAACCTTGGTGCCGCAATGTATGGATACGGCGCGATCATTTCCGTCTTGGTGCATGGCGACGTATATGCCCCTTGGTATATCCTGTACAATAGCCGTCGCGGCACCAAGCAAGTTCAGGGCCGCATCCGAGGAAGCCCTGTCTGAGGATCTCTGGGAGCCGGTAAGTATTACAGGTATGGGCAGGCCAGCCAGGGCGAAGGAGAGGAACGCGGAGGTGTAATGCATGGTGTCAGTACCGTGCGCCAGTATGATACCCTTGTATGATGAGTGGTTCTTGTGTATGTGCTCTGCCATGGCCAACCAGTTTTCCGGAGTTATATTCTCAGAGTACTCGGACATTATCTCACAAGTATGCATGTTTGAAATTGCTGCCATCTCCGGCACCGAGTCGCGGAGCTGGGCCGCATCCAGGGCCGGTGTCACTGCCCCCGTGCGGTAGTCTATGCGGCTGGATATGGTACCGCCTGTGGATATGAGCAGGATATCGGGCAAAGACGAGTCCGGCTCTCCAGCCGCGTCCGGTGCCGGTACGGTAGCAGCATCCTGGACATACTGTATGTCCTGAATGTTCTGTATGGGTATGCCCACATTATACCCGCTATCCAGCTTTAGCACTATGTGCTGATCATCGGAATGATAGTAACGGGGCATTATGGTTCCGGTACGCTTCCTGTCCGAGTATATCATAACGTACTGTCCTGCGGATATGCCATACTTTTCAAGACAGGCAGCAACCTCGCCTGTGTATCCTGTGCTGTGCAGTGATCTCACAATACGAGGTGACATGTAGGGCGACTCAGTTATTACCTGTAATAAGATGCTACCATGGTCTCCTGCATCTTGAGGTCTTTCTGTTCCCGTACCTTGCGTACAGCTTCCTCAAAATGCTTCATGGTAACCTTTGCTCTTACGGTGTTTCTCTCTATCTCTTTTACGTCTGTATACTCATCCAGAAATTCGTGTATAACAAGGGATACCGCCGTATTGGCTATGGATGCTGTGTCTGCCCCACTCATTCCATCGGTAATCTCGGCAAGTTTTTCTATATCCACATCACTGTCCGCGGATATCTTTTTGACGTTTATCTCCAGTATGCTGCGGCGGCTATCCTTGTCCGGTAGGGGTATCTGGATTATCTTGTCAAACCGGCCTGGCCGCAGCAGGGCAGTGTCTATTATGTCGGCGCGGTTGGTGGCAGCAAGTACTACAACTCCCTGTAGATTCTCCATGCCATCCAGCTCGGTGAGTAACTGGCTGACCACTCTCTCGGTGACTGCCGTCTCGCCCCCTGCCCCCCGTACCGGTGCAATGGAGTCTATCTCATCAAAGAATATGACACAGGGGGACCCCTGTCGGGCTCGTCGGAATATCTCCCGTATGCCGCGCTCAGATTCTCCTACCCACTTGGAGAGTAATTCCGGACCGCGTACTGATACAAAATTGGCTTCGCTCTCGGTGGCAACGGCCTTGGCCAGCAGTGTCTTGCCTGTGCCACTGGGTCCATGCAACAGTATGCCTTTGGGCATGCGATGCCCCAGCTTGTCATATAGGCCGGGGTGCTTCATGGGCCATTCCACCGCTTCCTGCAGCTCCCGTTTTACGTCCTTTAGTCCACCTACGTCATCCCACTTGACATCGGGATTCTCTATGAAGACTTCGCGCATACCTGACGCGGTTACCTCTATCAGGGCTCTCTGGAAGTCAGAATTATTAACAATAAGCTTGTCCAGTGTGTCCGGGGGTATCTTCTCGTCTTCCAGGTTGAGCTCTGGTAGTAATCGCCTTAGACATTTCATGGCAGCCTCCTTGCATAGATACTCCAAGTCCGCTCCAACATATCCGTGGCTTACTGCGGCAACACGATTTAGCTCTACATACTCGGGATCATTTTCGTCCATTAATAGTGGCATATTTCTTGTATGTATGGAGAGTATATCCTTGCGCCCCTTCTTGTTCGGGACCTTGATCTCTATTTCCCGATCGAAACGACCCGGCCGCCTCAGGGCGGGATCAATGGCATTGGGCCTATTGGTTGCAGATATGACAATGACTTTGCCCCGTGCTTCCAAGCCGTCCATGAGCGAGAGCATTTGGGATACAACACGCCTCTCAACTTCGCCGGTAACCTCTTCTCGCTTGGGTGCAATGGAGTCTATCTCATCTACAAATATTATGGATGGAGCCTTTTCCCGTGCCTCCTTGAATATCTCTCGCAGTCGTGCCTCACTTTCACCATAGAATTTGCTCATTATCTCCGGACCTGATATGCTAATGAAGTGAGCATTTGACTCGTTGGCGACGGCCTTGGCCAGCAGTGTCTTGCCTGTGCCTGGGGGACCATACAGTAACACGCCCTTGGGAGCTTCTATGCCCAACTTCTCGAATATTTCTGGATGTCTCAGTGGCAACTCTATCATCTCCCTGACCTTCTTTATCTCGTCGGTGAGGCCTCCAATATCCTCATATGTAACCTGTGGTACACCCCTCAGCGTCTCTCCCTTTTCCGCTATGTGAAATGTGGTCTTTTGCATAACCAATACTGCATCACTGGCGGGTGTTACGCCTATGACCTGGAAGGTTAGCCTGCCGCCAAAGTATGGAACCATGACATTATCGCCTTTTATGAGGGGAACACTCTCCAGAGCGTCAGCCAAGTATCTCTCGTCTATGGGCGGGATTGCCTCCAGGGGTGCCACTACTATCTTCTCCGCGGGGATGGCTTTGATCTTTTTCACCGTTATGGTGTCGCCTATTGCTATGCCAGAGTTGTTACGGCCCAGCCCATCAATACGTATTATACTCTTGCCCTCATCGGAAGGGTATAGTGGAAGACACTTTGCAACAGTACGGCGTTTTCCCTTGATTTCTATAACATCGCCGGTAGATGCATTGAGCGTATCCATGGAGTCATAATCTATGCGTGCCACTCCGCGGCCAACATCTCTGGTGTATGCCTCCAGTACCTTGAGATTCAGCGCCTGTATACCCATGGTCTCATACACTTGAACACGATTTTTATACCTTTGTTAGGATTTTTGATTGTCAATTTTATGCTAATAGTATAATTTGCATATTCAACGCCGGTGCGTGTAGAATTCTTTTGGCTACTTATTTTTCAGTCAGGCCTAGACAGTATTCTGAACTGAAATAATATTCACAAAAGCATAAAATGCACAGCTCCAGATCCCATTCCAGATGAAGTGTAGTATATGTGGCAAGGATCTAATTATACGCAAGTGGCTCCCTCATCCGTGTCAGCAATGCGATAGTGGTATTATTGCAGATACCCGGTGTCCAAATGAGGAACACGGAGACTGGACATATCGGTGTAATATGTGTGGGTGGAGTGAAGATGACTGATAAGGATGATTATGAACAATGGCTGGATGAATGGGTATCGGTGCGTGACGAGACCGGTTATCCCCTTACCAACAGGGAATATTACAAGCGATATTTCGAATCTGACATAGACCCAAAGGAGGTGTATACGGAGTTGAGGGAGGCATTTGAGGAAAATCGATCAAGATGGAGTAAGGAATAGCAGCTTGTGTGCAAGTCGTGTATCTGTATGAGCTTGTCTGTATCTAAATTTACACATACTCTGTAGTTGCCCGTTTCTCGTGGGTGTTCATCTATTCAGCATGTTCATTATTCGCAGCTCTACTCCCTCGATTTTGGCGCTTGTTAGCATCAAGACATTGCAAATAGGTCTACAAAACGAACGTAGCCGTTTAGGTCACCTACGGACAACTGTCCAAAATACATGACTAACATGTCTGTTCCTGCTTTTTCGTGTGAGTTCACCTATGTCTAAATTTACGCATAACTAATCGCGACAGTTAATGTGATTTGTGTATAAGATTCCGGAAGACGTGAACTCATACGCTTTTTCTATCTTACATATGCCCATGACTTTACCGTCTAGGTGTTGATCTTTAACGCGACCTAAACGGTTACAAAACGAACAGGCATAGACATCGTGGATTCCCTACTTGAACAATATCCATTGTATCTGTCCAGATTTCTGAAGTAGACTTCACAAGATGTTCGTTGATGTAGTAGCAGAAATCCATGTTCTGCATGTCTCGCGTATGCTTTACAGCACAGAATAGTCTTTGTACCTTCAAGTGGTTTATCCATGCTTTGATTCACGAACACCAAATTGTAACAATTTAAACAACTCAAGGAAAACGTGGGCTCATACCATACAATTTATCACTTCAAAAACATAGACAGATACTATCCATTAAACAATCTGGCATTAATTTACCGCAGCCCAATTTCCTCTAGAAAATGCGTGGGTTTCTGCCATAGTGCTAAAAATAATTAATTTATCACTTCAAAAACATAGACATACAAAACTGCTTCACAATCCTTCAGGAGACGGGCACAATTTGCAACAGATTATTTAGTCTGTTAATTTTATCCATAATATGGCGGATATTAAATTTGATCTCGAATCTCTTAGCATACGACATGACTCTCCTGCAAGAGGGCGAATATCTGTATCGTATCCTGGCAGATATGATGGAGTAGTAATAAACACCCAAGTACTAGATTCTAACCATCATGTAACGTACACGTCATCCAACGGCAAGCCTCTCTCAAACGTCCTGGCCAGACTCTTCATACCGCGTAGCGAGATGTCTGATAACCAGGCCGTGTTCACCGCTCAGATGAACTTTAAGCCGGATCGTGATTATGAGATAAAATTTCGTGCATCCATCATAGAACAACACAAAGAGATAGAGAGTGTTGTGGTATTTGCGTCGTATTCGACCGCATAAATGTGTGGACATTGCTGTTCTACTACATGTTTGAAATTACCTACTCAAGGTTCATTGGATGCAATTCTATTGTCAATACGTACCAAGTTGACCCGTACAGATTTTGGTAAATTGCGCGTCTGTTCAAGATTTGCGATACAAGTTTGCCTTGTAACCGTTTAGGTCACCCCTGGGCAACTGTTCAAAACACACCGCTAACATGTCCATTCTTGCCTTTTCTATCATGTTGCCTCACACATGCCTATGAATTTACCATCTAGGTGTTGGTATGAGTTCACGTCTTCCGGAATCTTATACACAAATCACATTAACGGTCGCGATCAGTTATGCGTAAATTTAGACACAGGTGAACTCATACAGGTGTTGATCTTTAACGCGACCTAAACGGTTCTCATACAAACGGTTACTTTGCCTTGTCTATGCACATGACCGCGGTAATGAGCCATGACCTGCGTTGTTGGACGCATTATCGTATCATTCCAATACCGCGTAAGTAAAAACATCCGGTTGTTAATGTTATAACAAACTTGGTTGTCCCAAATAACTGCATGAGTTCACGTCTTAATCACACACATGATTCATTTCCAGTAGTGGCACTAGAAGCGTTGCTTGGTAATTACAATCTCTCCTGTCATCCAGGGATGGGGTATACAGAAGTATTTCAGATCCATTTCTTCTGTGAACAGAAACTCATACGTCTCGCCTGGCATTATTATTCCGTCGCTACCAAAGGCACCACTGTACGAGTCCTCGGTGGCATGGTCCGGCGTTACTGTGTGACCTGTTTCGTCGTCATTCGACCAGATCACGTGATTATCTATCCCCAGTTGTAGATTGAGCAGTTTGGGGACAAAGTTATTCTCTTGTGCCGGATCCAATGCGCCGGGTATCATGCTTACCTCAGTCTGTCCTTCCGGGTGCAGTATGTGCTCATCCACGCTGGGTTTGAGTAGGCTCTCCGGTAGGTAGAATACTTGGTAAAATACAATACTTGCCGCGACTGCTACTATGACTGTCATGACCCCTATTCCATAAGCTGGTGATGTGGTAGCAGTTTGGCTCACAAATACGAATCACTAATTGATATAATATAATTTTTGTCGGTACCCGAGTGGTCAATAGTGTAATGTATGAAAAGTCGGTCCGCTAGTCATTGGCATCCCGCTCCATCCATTTTGCATCATTTGCCCTATTGTCTGGGTCGCCTTTTTATTCCTGAAGCGGCGTTTCGCCGTTATCTATCCAGTGAGAAGTGCAATCTTCTCTCATTGTAGTAGTCTACATAATCCCGGAGACTGTCATGATGTCATATCTCATCCTCAATCATTCCATGGAAGCGCTCCAGTTTGCCATTTGTCTGCGGGGGGTATGGTCTGGAATTGATTAGTATGACGTCTTGATCCAGCAGTTCTTCCTAGAATAGTGGGTTTCCAGTTCTTTTTGCCCTTTTATTGTCCTACGAAACACGCGCCGTTATCCGAGATGCAGGGGCGCCGAATCGTTCTATAGCCAATCTCAGTAATAGTACCCTGTCACCGCCGATGGCATCCGCGCCTGGCTTGGCGCCGAATCGTTTCATTACCAGTCTCAGTAATAGGGCGGCGTTCTCTGAGGTTGCATGCTCAAAGTGCCGCTCCGACTATACACCTGGATGCATCATCTATGAGATTCAGTCCCTTGAAGCGCTCATCTTTCATGGTATGCCAGTGCCACATTGCATTGGAATATTTACGCCCATAGCGTACCCACTCTGACTTTGCAGGTGATGAGCCTGCCGTACCGTTCTTTTTCATTATGCGATATACTGCGCGATATGTATTATGTCTCAGTCTCTTTGCAATACGTACTACTCCGGCGGGATCCTTGCTGTATGCTTCAGTTACCATTAGTATCTGGGTGGCGGTGATTGGTATCATGAGCCTGCCCATCTTTACTCAAGTCGTTCCCGTGCTCTGGTTCACAATCTTCGTACGTGTCTTGTTTCAGGTCTTGAGCTATTTTGGTTGTGGCAACGCCTCTTTTGTCTTGATTCCTCTGTTATTCTCTTTACCATATGGCTTGTGCAATCTGAACTACTGTACGCCGGATCCTAAGCGGACTTACTTTTCGTACTATTGACCTAAATTCACACACTGCAAATTCTGTCTTTGATTTTTCTTCAGCCAGAAAAATGTATGAGTTCACGTCTTCCGGAATCTTGTGCACAAATCACATTAACTGTCGCGATCAGTTGTGCGTAAATTTAGACACAGGTGAACTCATACAGAAAAATTGCATCCGTCCTACATATTATGTGGATTTTACAACCATTATCTAAATAGGTGGAAACTCTACCACGACCATGCAATACAGTATGGGGCGCGCGGCCGATATGTGCGGTGCCGCACTGGGCTTGGTGCCTGCGGATACAGTCATTCGCGACTGCTCACTGGTATCTGTATATACGGGGGAGGTAATACCGGACACCGACATATCCGTGTACAGTGATCGTATAGCATATGTGGGACCGGATGCCGCGCATACCATAGGCCCTGATACAAAAGTGCTTGATGCCCGGGGCAAATATGCGACACCGGGACTTGCGGATCCACACACTCACCTTGATCAGTTTATGACGCCATCTCCAACAGCTCGGGTGGTCCTGTTACACGGTACCACCAGCATGTTTTCGGATCCTATAGATATCACAGGCGTAGGTGGTTATCCCGGATTCCGATGGTTTCTACAGGCCTGCCATGATGCTCCGGTGCGTATATTCAACGGTATACCAGGTGGTATTCCAGTGGATCCGGATTTCAGCCATATCTCTGGCTTGGATGATAACCAGATTCAGGAAGCGCTTACAGATGATAATGTCTTTGGAATGGGCGAGGTCTTTGCGTGGACCAAGGTTACTAACATGGATGCCACCACACTGCATGCCATAGACAGTACACGGGGAGCCGCATTGGTAGTTAATGGGCATACTGCGGGCATGGGCGGAAAAAAGCTTGCCGCATATGTTGCGTCGGGTATACGGTCGTGTCATGAGCCCATAGACTTTGATCAGGTCATAGAAAGGCTGAGGCTGGGAATGTACGTTATGGTGAGAGAGGGCTCCATACGACGGGATCTCCGGAATATAATGACAGAGGTTATGTCCAAAAAGGTGTATGCTGGCAGACTTATGTTCTGCTCTGATGGTCTCAACCCCTTGGACATGCAGGCGGGTCACATGAATCACTGCATACGCGAGGCCATCGATGTAGGAATAGATCCAGTGGAGGCCGTATCCATGGCATCTATGAACGTCTTTTCCTACTACAACATGGATGCCGAATTGGGAGGCATCGCCCCGGGGAGACTGGCAGATATACTGCTACTAGATGATCTGGACTCATTCCACATAGACTCGGTTCTGGTGGGTGGCCGGACTTTGGTGCGTGGAGGCAAAGTACTGGGTAACCCACATACAGATAAGATTCCACCATGGTTACTGAATACGGTAAGCTTGAACAAAATTACTGCCGCAGACTTTGAGATAGTTCTTGATCAAGCCATCGACGGCCCTACAAAAGTCAATACAATAAACATGCGTACTGAGATTATAACAAGGCCGGGTATGGCAGAGACCCGTATACAGAATAATAGGGTGGAGGCGCCACTTGGCGCCTGGATGGTCGGGGCCTTTGATCGACTAAATAAAACTGGTAACCGGTCCTTGGGGTTCTTGGAGGGACTTGGAGAGGGAAATGGTGCGGTGGCAACTACTGCAACCTTTCATGAAAATGACATGGTGGTAATGGGGACTAATAGTCACGATATGGCTGTCGCGGCAAACCGTGTCATAGATGCGCGCGGTGGTGTGGCCGTGGTGCAATCCGGCAATGTAATTGCAACTCTTCCCATGCCCGTGGCCGGATTAATGTCCACAGAAGACGCAGATACGGTACGGGGGAAGTTTGAGGTCCTCATCAGCGCGATACACCACATTGGATGTGGATTCGACAATCCACTCCAGATACCTCTATTCCTACCATTCCTGGCACTACCCAGTATCAGAATAACAAACCGCGGTATGATAGACGTAAAGAAAAAGTGCATCGTGCCGGTTATGGACATTCCTGCATGAAATCCCAATGCGAATCAAAATAAAAATGTCTAACTTTCTGTATGAGTTCACGTCTTCCGGAATCTTATACACAAATCACATTAACTGTCGCGATCAGTTATGCGTAAATTTAGACACAGGTGAACTCATACAAAATTACTACTGGAAGGGTACCAAACCCCGCACTACTCCACAATATACAGACGCGGAAGAGATCTTGACATAGACAAGGGGAATGGCATGATTATCGGCACAGACAAAAAGCTGACTAGAACCATGATTGTTGACTCGACCGGCCTTGAATCGTGGCGAGTGGATTAGGGCCAAATGGAAAAAGAGGCGCGGATTCATCAGTGCTCGCGGACGGTGAAAGCAAGAGAATACTCACATTTACGGTTACCGGCGAGTGGGTTGGGGATACGCGCATGTTAAACAATGCAGTACTGGGCTCGTATGCAGAAGAGCCACAACTGGACAGGGAGCACACCCTGGAATTGGAAAGTTCCGGACCCGTATGCCAGTTCTGGCAGGACCAACAGATAAGCCACCACCCGGAAACGCGCTGACTAACGGTGTGTCCCCCTCACCGAATAATGATGACAAGCGCGCATTTAATCTGGAATTACTTGCGGATGGCGTATACGCGTCCAGGGATAACATGAAATTGTGCAGTCATAATCGAATCCGGACAACCATTCCACTTCAGCTAAATTCCACCAAAGGAAAGGCAACTCATGGGGACTTGCAGTCTTGGAGGAAGCCCGGAATCGCCCATTTTCCGCCTTTCTGATGAGGAAAAGGTCGAAAACAAGCAGTACTAGAAGGCGGCAAAAGGGTACAACAGGCGATGGATAATCGAGATAATCATAGAACTGGTTCCCGTTCAAACGATTATTCGGACACGGATTAATGGTGCGGAAATGGGATAACATACGAGTACAACTAGTTGGTGGACGCGGCAGCAACGTAGATTACGACATGGGGAACCGGTATTCTGTCAAAGTCAGTTATGCAACAAGCTTCCATTACCGTTTAAGGGCCCTCGAGCAACCGTTTGAGGACCATAAATTTTGCGTTTTCCATCAGGGCATTCCCTGTATGAGCGACCTAAACGGCTACTGTCAGTGGCTTGCGGTGATTTAAGGTATGAGTTCACGTCTTCCGGAATCTTATGCACAAATCACATTAACTGTCGCGATCAGTTATGCGTAAATTTAGACATAGATGAACTCATACGATTTAAGTGCAGGTTGAGCTTGAGTACGATTTTCGTGAATAGTTGTTTTTAAGTATGCTGCAAATAATGATGGATATGGATATTTACGCTGAACTCAGGGATCTGGGCTATCTGGGTGTCGGAAATAAACACGGTATAAGACGATTGTGGGATTGGTGTGATGAAGAGCAAAAACAAAACATGTTGAAGGAGATTGGCTACACGCGCATTGCAGATGAAATAGGTATGGAGAAGCTGTGGGATTGTATGAGTTCACCTGTGTCTAAATTTACGCATAACTGATCGCGACAGTTAATGTGATTTGTGCATAAGATTCCGGAAGACGTGAACTCATACGTGTGATTGGTGCAATGGTCGGTGGTTCAAGAACAAGCGTGACTCCATGTTGAAGGAGATTGGCTATGCCCGCATTGGAAACGAGATAGGCATGAAGCAGTTATGGGATTGGTGCAATGGTCGGTGGTTCAAAAACAAATGTAATTCCATGTTGAATACGGATGGCTACACGAGGATTGCGGATGAAATAGGCGCGGAGAAGCTGTGGGATTGGTGCAACAAGGAGCAAAAGAATATCATGATAAACGAAATAGGTTATGATCGAGCCGTGGTCGAGATAGGCACGATGTCCCTATGGGTTAATTGCGCCGAGATACATAGGGGCGCAATGGTAGATAAATTTGGATATTCGCGTATCAGCAGCAAGATAGGTATGGCTCGCTTGTGGTTCTGGTGTGATGACTCACGCCAGAGTGATATGCTGAATGAATTGGACTATGACTATGAACGCCTTGCAAAAGATATCAGTATGGAACACATGTGGGATGGCGCCCGTCGTATACACAAGTATACAGGATCACGTCGATTCTTTCTCGATGCGATGCAATTCCCTGAGGTATACATAGATCATGAATATACAGGTTTTATTGAGTGGTTCTTCGACCAACACCCTAACATGACATTATAATTAGCAAATACTCGTGGTGTAGACCACACACTATCGAGAATTAAAAGTTCTTCCCGATTCTAGCAGTCAGTTGCTGACCATGCGTGTACGATCATAATAGCATTTTGGCAGTATGAGTTCACCTGTGTCTAAATTTACGCACAACTGATCGCGACAGTTAATGTGATTTGTGCACAAGATTCCGGAAGACGTGAACTCATACTTTTGGCAACCGAAAAAACGCCCTCACTTTGTAAGGGCGTTTTTTTGATACCAAAATGCGTTCTCCTCCTAATTGGTCCATTTGTATACCATGATCATTAGGTATCGGTTGTATTGCTGGTATGAGTTCACCTGTGTCTAAATGGAACGGGTCATTCTATAACTGATCGCGACAGTTAAAGAGTAACCGGTTCTTTTGTGCACAAGATTGGAACCGGTTCCAAGACGTGAACTCATACATCTACTGTACACCGGATCCTAAGCGGACTTACTTTTCGTACTATTGAAGAATCGCTCAGCCAATACAATATACTAGGGTGGGAATCATTCCAGGAATAGTGGAAACTTTTGATCAAGCATTAGCAAGGCTACGTGCGGAGACCGATGATGAAAAGGATATCAGCCACAAGGGCAGTAAAGTTAGCAAGACCGAACGCGGTATCCGATTTGAGAAACTAATGCTACACTACTTCAAGAATGACAGCATATACAAGAATGAGTTCAAGGAAGTAAAACTATTCCATGACTGGTATCGTGAACCGGACATTGGAATTGATCTGGTTGCCAGAGACAAAGATGACAAGTTAGTTGGCATTCAGTGCAAGTGCTGGAATGATGATTCCAGTATCCACGAGAATCAGATTTCAAACATGTTTGTCGTAAAGGAGAGCAAAAAAATGGACAGACTCATTCTTGTATTCACAGGGGCGCACGTAAGCAGGAATATTGTAAAACCGTTCGAAGAATCCGGTTACCCAATACTCATGAAGGCTGATCTCCGCCAGAGCAGAATTGACTGGAGTGGAATGAAGAGAGTAGTGAAACCAAAGACATTACAAGATCACCAGAAGGAAGCAGTTCAAAGAGTAGTCACCGGACTACAGGGTGCAGATCGCGGTAAGCTCATCATGGCATGTGGAACTGGCAAGACCATAACATCACTCCATATCGCAGAAACCATTCCAGGGAAAGATGGTCTTGTTCTATACTTGGTACCGTCACTATCACTGATACCGCAGGCGATGAGAGAGTGGGCAGATAACCGTTCCATTATTCATCAGTACATGGCAGTATGCTCTGATTCATCTGCCAGTGCAGATGAGGAGGGTTCCATAACGGAGTGTCCTATACCTCCGTCCACAGATGTGGAAACGATAAAGAAGCAACTACATTCTATGGAGAAGCGGAAAGGTATGCGTGTCATATTTTCCACGTATAATTCCGTAGAACGAATAGCACAGGCAATGAATGGTGAATTTGACCTGATTCTATTTGATGAGGCGCATCGTACCACCGGACTGGACAGGATAAAGGAGTCATACTATCTAATGGCTCATGATAATGACAAGATTCCTGCCAAGAAGCGGCTATACATGACTGCCACCCCTCGGATATACAAGAAAGCCGCAAAGAAGCAGGGTGCAGAGAAGGATCTAAAGGTTTACTCCATGGATGATGTCAAAATATATGGTGAGGAGTTATACAGGCTGGATTTCTCCGAGGCTATACAACGGAACTTGTTATCCAGTTACGGGATAATAATGCGTGAAGTTAGCACATCCGACATATTTGGCCGGTTCATAAAGAGAGGAGAACATGATGAGAATGACTATGGGAATCTTGACTTTGATTTTACAACAAAGATGGGCGGCGTATGCAAAGCCCTGACATATCCTGATGGTGATGAGTCACCGCCACGACCACTCCAGAGAGTGATGGTATTTCATGATAGAGTAAAAAAGTCCAAGTTGTTCGCCGGACATGACCTCGGCGAAAAAGTCAGGAAACCACTAAAGCTGGACAAGAACACCAAGAAGGCATTACAATTTGATGAACTAACGGAGCGACTCATGGAAACAGACCCAAAGCTTGACGGGTTCAAAACAAGCACAAAGCACGTGGACGGCGGCACTAACTCACGGGATCGGGGGGAGCGGATAAACTGGTTACGAGATAGTGTAAGTGACCCCAAAGAGATTCGCATACTCAGCAACGCTAGGTGCCTCCAGGAAGGTGTGGATGTTCCCGCTCTTGATGCTGTTGCATTCATGGACCCCAAAAAGTCGCCCATCGATATCATACAGAGTATAGGAAGAGTCATGCGAAAATCAAGGGATGGTAGCAAAAAGAAAGGTTATGTGATAGTGCCCATTCCTGTTATGGAGGGCGATAACCCCAAGAATACTCTTAACAAGAACAAAAAGTATGAGCAGATAAGCCTGGTATTGAATGCCATTCTGGCACATGATAACAGATTGAGAAACATACTGAACATTCAGATGTTATCAAAAACATCCAAGAGTAAGAAACACCGACCGGCTGATGAGCAAGAGATAACACCACAGCTTCAGGAGTGGATAAAGAATACCATTGAGGTTGACAATAATGACGAATTACTCCAGGACATAAAGACCATCCTGCTGGATATGGGTGACCCAGGATTTTATGTAGATGTTGGTGAGAAGCTAGGTGAGCAGTCCATCATAATAGAAATGATGCTAAAAGAGAGAATGAAGGTACAGCCGGATACCAAAGATATCATTCATGCTCTACATGAAGACTTACAGTCGGTGGTTGGTAAAACAATAACGATAGCAGACACTGTAAAAGCACTGGCACAACATGCTGTTATGGCGCGAGTATTTACTGCATTGTTCCCGGAACACCATAATCCTGTTGTGTCTGCATTTAATGGCGTCCTGGACAAGATAGATGTACGAGGACAGCTTGAGAGCTTGGAGAAGTACTATGTCAAGATAAAGTATGACCTAGAACAGCTTAGTGACACGGAACAGAAACAGGAGTTCATTCGAAATATTTACGACTCTTTCTTCCGAGGGGCAGACAGAAAGGCTGCAGACAAGCACGGAATAGTATACACACCCATTGAAGTAGTGGATTTCATTATATCATCAGTCTCACATATACTGAGAACGGAGTTTGGGAAAACATTCGATGATAGAACGGTAAAGGTGCTGGACCCGTTCACCGGTACCGGGATATTTATCGCCCAGTTAATAGAGCGAGGAATGATCAGTGATGATGCACTACCTGACAAGTACCATAATGATATTTACGCGAATGAAATAATGCTGCCGGCATTCTATGTAGCCATGTCCAATATCGAGGCATCATATCAGAAAATGATGGGTGAATACACACCATTTGATGGGATATCATACATAGATACATTCGCACAGCACCCCTCATACAGGCTGGATGCCGAACAGCGTAAGAAGCAGATCAAGATTACAGATGATTCCCTGGAGGAAGCCATGACTAGGGTGAAACGGCAGAATATGGATTGTATGAGTTCACGTCTTCCGGAATCTTATGCACAAATCACATTAACTGTCGCGATCAGTTATGCGTAAATTTAGACACAGGTGAACTCATACTATGGATTACGTCAATGTCATAGTCGGGAATCCACCATATAGTGGCGGTCAGAAAACAGAGGGTGATGATAATAAGAATGTCTCGCATACGGATCTGGAAGATAGTGTGTCAAAGACATACATCAAAAACGCGCCCAAAGGGAATGTAAATCATCTATACAACTCCTACATCAAGGCATTACGCTGGACATCTGATAGAATCGGTGATTCCGGGGTTATCGGTTTAATCACACCATCCGCATATATCACTGGGAATAGTGAAGCAGGTATACGCGCCTGTCTTGGAATGGAGTTCACCGACATATACTGCTTTGACTTGAGGGGCGATGTAAAAGGTAAGCAGGATTGGAGACGAGAGGGTGGTAAGATATTTGGGAGTGACTCAACTGTGGGCACCGCTATAACCATCCTGGTGAAGAACCCCGCCAAACATCATTCTACGATTCACTATCATGACATCGGCGACTACATGAGTAGAGAGGAAAAGTTGGAAATCATAAAAGAACATGGTTCCATTGCAGGAATGGAATGGGATATCATAGAACCGGACAAATACCATGACTGGTTGAATAAGCGTGAATCCAGTGATGAGTGGGATTCCATGACTGGAATGGTAAATAGTGAAAGAACACATGACAAGAAAGTTGGTACATTGTTCCATACGTATTCTGGTGGCATTCTCACAGCAAGAGATGTCTGGGTGTATAACACATCACTTCAAAAACTGAAAAACAACATGAAGATAACAATAGAACATTGTGCCAAGCAGGACTTGAAGAAAAATTTTGACAAGGATAAGAAATATGTTGCATGGAATGAAGATCTTCAGAATAGTATACGGAAACTAGATGAACCACTAATGTTCCATGATACCAACATTAGAATGTCTCTGTATAGACCATTTTTCAAACAATATCTCTATTTTGATACGACTTTTATCACCAACACATACCGTATACCCTCATTCTATCCGCGCCCAGACTCCAAGAATGTTGCAATCTTGGTACCTGATAAAATAAAGGGTGAATTCTCAACATTAGTCACCGATATAACACCAGACCTCCATGTAAATGAAACATCTCGCTGTTTACCCTTGCGTACAAAGAACAAAAATAATGAGAACACCCACAAGGTAAGTCCACCAGTCCACCAGTCCACCAGTCCACCAGTCCACCAGTCCACCAGTCCACCATACGAGAACCTGGCGATAATAGTACCCAACAAGATCAAGGGCGAGTTCTCAGTATTCATAACGGGAATGACGCCGGATCTACAAGTGGTGGCAAACGGCCGAGTATTTCCCATGTTCACACAGTCACCGGAGGTGACTATTCCATGAAGGATAACATTACAGACTGGGCGCTCAAACAATACCAGAACCGATACCATGATGATACTATCACGAAGGAGGATATCTTCTACTATACGTATGGGATTCTACACCACCCCGGCTATCGTACCAAGTACCAGGTATTTCTCGTTCGTGGTTTACCAAGCATACCCATGGCACCCGATTTCCACTCATTCATGAAAGCAGGTAGACAGCTAGCTGACTTGCATCTCAATTATGAGACCGGCCCCCGTTACAACCTGGGCGAGTCGCTGGTTACAATACCTGACGCTCCAAAGAAGATAGCCTTTGGTAAGAAACCCAATGACGGTCCCGGACCAAAGGGAATAGTTGATCAATCCAAACTACTACTGGATAACGTGTTAGTATACGATAACATACCAACAATCCATTACTCAGTCAATGGTAGAACGCCTGTAGGATGGTTCGTTGATAGATACAAGTATCGTTCCAATGCAGAGAGTGGCATCACGAATTATCCACTAGAGGGTGTGAATGGTGACATGGTACGCGCCATAATAGAGCGGTTGGTCTATGTGGGAATAGCGTCAGACAGGATCATATACCAACTACCAGAACAGTTCGAAATGGAATCATCATTGCAACCAGAACCAACCGGCCTGGACAAGTACTACAAGGCGCCTATTCCCTAGAATATTTGTCTAGCGTATATGGGGCGCTGTTAAGAAGTATGTACATAGAGAATAGTGTTAACATGAGTTGGAATGATCAGTCTTTTGAAGCGTTCCGTATCATAGTAAGGCACTTGTCCTCGAAAATTTAACTCACTAGGTAACCGGCATAAGGAGTCGCGGCATTCTGGGCGCCATAAGGAGCATGGCGGATATGTGATCAATAGTAACCAGGGCGGGGGCGTCATGACATATGGATATCACCATAAGAGCAGTGGCGTATAGTCAATAGTATAAGCCCAGGGGCGTCATGACATATGGATATCACCATAAGAGCAGTGGCGTATAGTCAATAGTATAAGCCCAGGGGCGTCATGACATATGGAGATCATAAGGAGCAGTGGCGTATGTGGAAATATGGGGGCGCCATAAGGAGCAGTCATATGATCAATAGTATAAGAAGCCCAGGGGCGTGCCGGCAGCTAAATAACAGGTGGTATACGAATGATCATATACAATAGAATGCACAAATTAGTTAGCAGAGTAGTAAGAAGGGGGGCGTGTATAGAGGTCCGTATAGGATCAGTGCCCTGAAATTTTTGCCAGCATGGAATTTGAATCACATAGCTGATAGTATAGAAAAAAGCCGCCCAAGTTTGTATGGAAAATTTTTCAAAATAAGCACTTAAGTCAATAGAAGTCACAATATAGACAATGAAGCAGATAAGAGTGTGCCTGGACATACCAGTTTGAAGAATGTGTGTAGTAATAGACGCGGCAAGCACTGGACTGTGAGCATCACCAGGGTTCACTTCTTTTTCACTTATCCTATATTACTCCCCATTACCACATCCCCGCCTTGTAAAACTGAATCGCTACCATTTGCCCACAAATATGATTATGAGTGATATCATATGGAACAGGCGCTATTGGTACACGCACTCCATCATTCTGTGGGGTCTTGCAGTGCCATCTTGTGCCACATTTCGTGTTTTATTGAGTGATTTTTAATTATTTATTATAGTATATTATTAATACTATGGATACTAACAATACTATGTAAGTAATTAATAATAACTATATTAGCATATCATTATCATGAAAATAGCCGTTGACACATGCGTTGTAATAGGCATAATGGAGGGCGCCTCGGTCGTCAGTAAACTGCGAGACAAGCTTAAGGGCAAGCAATACAAGATAGTGCTGTGTCGCCAAGTATTATGGGAGCTCAGACGGGTACATAACCTGACAGTTGATGCAATTCTTGGTAACCTGCGCAAGATATTTGGTGAGAGACGCGTCGGCATAATATCGGATCCCACAGATCTTGAGGATACCGCCCAAATGCTACGTAACCAGTATCACTATGCACATAATGGTGATCACCGCATTCTAGCCACGTGCCGCATACATGGAATTGGCCTGATTACGCTTGATCGGGGAATGCTTAAGGTGGCCACCATGGTGGGAATTCCGGCATTTCACCCTAAATATGCAGGTGGGATATAGTGGCTAGGGCGTATCCGGTTATAGTACGATTTGACTATGACAGCCCTTGTATAACAAGGAAACGTAGTATCGGACTGGTGGATACCATTCCCTATCCGTTTGTTCATGCTTACCGAATTTTGTGTCACGAAAACACGCCTCAATTTGGGGTGACCTAAACAGGTACATCAGGATATATGGTTGGTGTAAAGCTGATCCCTCACTCGACCTAAACGGTTACCTATGAATCGTTCAATTACGGGTGCCACCACGTCATTCCGGATATGAGAATGACTGCACCTTCATGTCATGAGGTATTTTAGAATATGATTCTGTATACTATTCCAGTCCCAGAGTACCACGTTAATGTTTGACTGTCTAGCTATCTCCGCTGCCTGGTTGGTGAACCCGCCGGGGCATATTATAATGACAACGTTCCCGCCGGATGTGGTCGCAGCACCTAGTGTCTTGTTAACATCCGGCCCGCCACATTGACTCCTCCAGTGTTTGTATTGGATGATTGCCCGCGTTTTTGTGCCGTTGTCATAGTGTTGTTCAGCTATTATATCAATGCCCTTGTCGGCGCGTGTGTCCCCCAGCATCTTGCCTATTCTCGCATCATATCCCTTTATGATAATCCAACCCATCGCCGCCAATATATTAGAACAGACGGCCTCAAAGGCGAACCCGTCGAAGCGGCGCAACCCGGAAACCAAATCATGATTGGTGACTCTCAAATCAACACCATCTAATATACCACGATTATAGAGATTCACTCGTGTCCCGGGTCTGGCATCAGTTTTCTGTGGTGGTGGCAGTAATTCCTCCAGTTTACCATACTTGAGCTTGGTGTCACACGTGATTTCAATGGATAACTTCCCTAGTGCGGAATTATACCATGTTATTGTAGAACCGCGACTCATGAATTTGGTTTTAGCGTATGCGCCCTCCATGGCAAGGACCACCCTACCATTATTATCAACCAGGTATGGTATATCCGATATCACTAAACGGCGATTCTCGTTCAAGACTAGTGTCTTGCCTTCCGGAATTGGAGTGGTACGGTTAACAGGGCCACCACCCTCCAGGGTTACACGATATTGGCCTGTCTTGTCTTTTATGGAAATGGTCTTGCCTGCAACACCGTGCCGCATTACTAGAATATCATAGGAGCCCTTGCGGAATGCCGCCCACGAGAAGGGCGGGCTTATCATGCATGGCGTCACGATGCCTTGGTCCTGCAAATTATACATCCACGCGGGCACACGAGAAGGGCGGGCTTATCATGCATGGCGTCACGCCTAGAAGTTTGTCACCATAGCATATCGCGCATTCATCAGTCCCATAAACGTACCAGACGGGCTTGGATTTTTGATAATTGATAGCCCTCTCCCACGCTTTTGTATCCACGCCTCTCAGTCTGATGGTCTTACCGTGGTGTTTTATAGTTAATCCCAACATACCATTCTTGCACTGGGCTTGGTCGAATGGTATGTCATAGACCGTATGACTATTCTTGTCCATGATGTGAATACATGCACTAATATCAATAAGGTGATCTCCTATCCTGCCGGTCGTCACATCATCATTCACATTGCATCACTTTATCGGCATAACCGCCTCATCCCTAGATTAAAGTCGCTCGTTTTAGAATCATGGTATAACTCACCATACTTGAAGGAGGGCTGTTCCATAATATGTTTCTCGTCAGGTCCAAAACCATGATGTGGCCAGTTCAACTTGTAGCCATTCTTGCATGATTTATCAGTAATAATGCCATATACGAGCCTCTCCGCATGTGAGGCACCATCAAGTAACGGTTTCATGGGAACAAAAAAAGTACCGGTGGTATAAAAGCAGTAACGGTTTTGAAGTTTGTTGCATAACTGACTTTGACAGAATACAGGTTCCCCATGTCGTAATCTACGTTGCTGCCGCGTCCACCAACTAGTTGTACTCGTATGTTATCCCATCTCCTCACCATTAATCCGTGTCCGAATAATCGTTTGGACGGGAACCGGCTCTATGATTATCTCGATTATCCATCGCCTGTTGTATCCTTTTACCGCCTTCCAGTACTGCTTGTTTTCGGTCTTTTCCTCATCAGAAAGGCAGAAAATGGGCGATTCCGGGCTTCCTCCAAGACTGCGAGTCCCCATGAGTCGTATGAGTTCACGTCTTCCGGAATCTTGTGCACAAATCACATTAACTGTCGCGATCAGTTGTGCGTAAATTTAGACACAGGCGAACTCATACAATGCATATGCACTCCCAGTCCTCGAGCACAGGAATCCGCGCCTCTTTTTACATTTGGCCCTAATCCACTCACCACGATTCAAGGCCGGTCGAGTACACAATCATTGGCCCTCGTCAGCTTTTTGTCTGTGCCGATAATCATACCATTCCTCTTCTATGTCAAGATCTTTTCCGCGTCTGTATGTTGTGGAGTAGCGGGGTTTGGTGTCCTTCCAGTAGTCCTGCAAGGAATCCGGATACCTGCCTGTATCTCATACCTAATGTCGTTCTCAGTGACATGTAACATGTCCACGGCATACTGGTAGGGAGCACCCTCCTTGTTATGGTTAGCCTTTTCAATTCTACGCATGATTAAAGCCAAATAGCCTTCCGCTGGACGTACTTGGCATTGTCGGTGAATACCATCAAGTTTGTTTAAAAAATTCTCAGTTATTAATGCTTGGATCTAATGGGCACCAACATACGGTTGTGTGGTGGAAATACACAAATTTTTCCCACAATACGATTTCCATATATAACTTGATTAAGTTATGCAACAAATTCGGGCGACCTAAACGATCACACAACCATGCTATTGAAGCGGGTCTCACACGTATGACTCGCGCACAAAATTAAGTATTTCTGAAATCATAAATCTGGTAATGTTAAAAAAGGGGGTTCAAGACAGTCACACTGTAAAATGGCATCAATACAACAGACACCGCAGGGACCTGTTCTCGTATTAAAGGAGAGCGCCCTGCAGCAGAAAGGTAAAGACGCACAACAAAACAACATAGCCGCAGCAAAACTGGTGGCTGAACTAGTTCGTACCAGCCTAGGTCCCAGAGGCCTAGACAAGATGCTGGTAGACTCACTGGGTGATGTTACCATCACCAATGACGGTGCAACCATACTCAAGGAGATAGACATACAACATCCGGCAGCGAAGATGATGGTGGAGGTATCCAAGACACTGGACAACGAGGTGGGCGATGGAACCACCAGCTCAGTAGTCTTTACTGGATCGCTACTCACCAAAGCCGAGGAGCTGCTCAAAAAAAGTTTACACTCATCTGTCATAATAGAAGGGTATCAGTCCGCAGCGGATAAGGTACTTGAAATTTATGCACAGATAGCCAAGGTCATAAAGGCAGAAGACACCGCAAGCCTCCTCAAAGTGGCCAAAACCAGTATGCAGTCCAAACTAATATCCGATGATAGCGATACGCTGGCGGCCATGGTGGTAGATGCAGTCCAAAAGGTAGCTACTCAGGGTGACCAAAGCTTTGTGGTGGACTTGGACAACATAAAGGTGGAGAAGAAGGCTGGCGGTTCTATCCAGGACTCTAAACTGGTAGGCGGCATAGTGCTGGACAAGGAGATTGTACACAGCGGAATGCCTACCAAAGTCTCCGAAGCTCGTATTGTCCTACTAAACGCACCACTGGAGATTGAAAAGACAGAGATGAGCTCCGAGATTCGTATCACGGATCCCAGCCAGATGCAGATGTATCTGGAGGAGGAGAACCGCATACTAAAGGATATGGTTACCAAGATACATGAGGCTGGCACCAACGTACTCATTTGCCAAAAGGGAATCGACGACATAGCGCAGCATTATCTTGCAAAGAAAGGCATACTCAGCGTAAGACGGGTCAAGGAGAGTGATATGACTAAACTGGCCAAAGCCACTGGTGGACGCGTTATATCTAACGTGGACGATCTCTCCGCGGATGACTTGGGCCAGGCTAGCGCTGCATACCAAGAGAAGGTAGAGGCAGACAAGTGGGTCTTTATTGAGGGCTGTAGTAACCCCCTCTCCGTGACGCTGCTTTTGCGAGGTGGGACCCAGAGAGTAGTGGACGAGGCAGACAGATCCATACACGACGCCCTAATGGTCGTAAAAGACGTGATGGAAAAGCCTGCCATTGTGGCTGGTGGCGGTGCTCCCGAGGCATATGTGTCTACCAAACTTAAGGATTGGGCAGACAGCTTTGATGGACGCGAACAGCTAGCCATTAAAAAGTACGCCGAAGCACTGGAGATAATACCTCTTACCATAGCAGAGAACGCCGGAATGAACCCCATCGACACTATTGCAAACCTGAGAGCTCAGCATAGCCAGGGACTCAAATGGACTGGCATAGACGCCAAGACCGGTAGAGTGGGCAATATGATGGATATGGACATTATAGAGCCGGTGGCCGTAAAAGAGCAGATAGTAAAATCTGCCACCGAGACTGCGTGCATGGTGTTAAGGATAGACGACGTTATCGCCGTATCCGGAGCTCCCGGTGGCGACGGACCTATGGGTTGAGGAATTCCAGATTTTTTTAGGTTTTTTTGTATTATGTGGGAATTGACCTTGGGGGAACCAAGGTCGAGGGTATCCTATTAAACGAAGGCTATGCCATACTGAAGAGATGTCGTATTCCCACACCGTCTTCGTATAATGACATACTGGGCGCAATCAGTCATTTAGTGGAGAAGATGGATCCCCCGGAACCGTACTCGGTTGGTGTGGGAGCGCCTGGAACTAGCCAGAACGGACTTATCAGGAACAGCAATACACAATGTCTCATGGGCCGTCCCCTGCATGCGGATATGGAACAAGTGCTAGGCCGCTCTGTTCATATGGGAAATGATGCAGACTGTTTTGTTGCTGCTGAGTCAAATTTAGGGGCCGGATCCGGGTACGGCGTAGTCTTTGGTGTAATAATGGGTACCGGTGTAGGTGGCGGTGTAGCTATTCATGGTGAGGTATGACCTGGCAGGATGGGCGCAGCAGGTGAGTGGGGCCACTCTACACTATATCGGGACGGAAATCCATGCTGGTGTGGTAGGCGCGGTTGTGTGGAGACTTATCTTAGCGGACCTGCCCTGACACGCCGGTGGTGTGACATGGGAGGTTCTCCCATGACCATTCCTGATATCCTGTCTGCCAAACCGCAGGGATTTTTGAAATGGCGTGATAGTCTGGTACGGGACTTTGGACTTGCACTATCTGATGTAATACAGGTGCTGGATCCTGACGTCGTGGTTTTAGGCGGCGGTCTCTCCAACATACCATTCCTGTATGATATGGGTGCTGCGGCAGTCCATGACAATACTCTAAGCGCGGGAACTCCCATACTTCATAATGCATTGGGTGACTCGGCCGGTGTCATAGGCGCCGCACTGCTGTAACATTTGGGAATAAGTGTCATCGCGTACGATATTTAAACGCCATATTCGGTGAATTTATCATGACATTACAGTACGACGTTATCATATGCGGTTCCGGTTTGGCAGGACTTCGCGCGGCCATAGAGGCTGCCTCATCTCCAAAGATACGGGTGGCCGTGGTATCCAAACTGCAGGTGATGCGTTCGCATTCGGTCTCTGCTGAGGGGGGCACCGCAGCTGTAATATTTCCGGACGAGGGCGATACCATAGAGTCTCACATATATGATACTGTGAAAGGTAGCGACTTTCTGGCAGATCAGGATGTCGCCGAGCGATTGTGCAACGAGATGCCCTCCGAGATATACAAACTGGATCACTGGGGCATGCCATGGTCTCGGAGAGAGGATGGGCGTATAGATCAGCGAGCCTTTGGGGGATACAGTTTTCCAAGGGCCACTTATGCATCAGACAAGGTTGGCTTCTTTGAGATGCAGACATTGTATGATACGTGCCAGCGGTTTGACAATATAGAATACCTGAATGAGTGGTTTGCTACCGCCATAATACATGACGGGAACCGCTTCCGTGGGATAACTGCAATAGAAATAGGATCCGGTGAGTTCAACGTTATACAGGGTAGCGCCCTGATAATGGCCACGGGAGGTGCGGGACGAATGTACAGCTTCTCCACCTATGCATTATCTTCCACTCCGGATGGCCTGGACATGGCGTACCGTGCGGGTATGGCGTTAAAGGACATGGAGTTTGTCCAGTTTCATCCTACCGGAATACTTCCATCGGGAATCCTGATAACTGAGGGTGCCCGGGGAGAGGGTGGGCATCTGTTGAACAGCAAGGGTGATAGATTCATGAAGACTTATGCCCCCAAAAAGATGGAGCTGGCCCCCCGTGATATTGTATCGCGCTCAATGATGACCGAGATTAACCAGGGGCGGGGATTTGTGAACGAGACCGGGGTCGCCTGTATGAAACTGGACTTGCGCCACATTGGTGATGAGCGCATAAAAGAGAAGTTGGGCGGTATTCGAGAGATATCCATAAAATTCTCCGGAGTAGACCCGGCGCAAGAGGTACTAGATGTGCGTCCTGTCTGTCACTATATGATGGGTGGGATACACACCAATATTGACGGAGCCACGGAGATGGCCGGAGTCTGGGCTGCCGGTGAGGTTGCGTGCAACTCCACTCACGGTTCCAACCGTTTGGGCGCCAATTCCACTTCCGAGTGCATAGTCTGGGGCAAGATAACCGGAAAACTGGCCGCGGAGTATGTCCAGAAGGGGGTTCCCAGCGAACCATTTCCCCATAACTTGGTAAAACTCGAAGAGAAGCGAATATACGATGGCATATTTCGCGGGCGGGGTGATGCAAACCCCTATGAGGCCAGACAAATAATAGCCGATACAATGAACGATCATGCATACGTATACAGGAACCATGAGGAACTGGCCGCGGGCTTAAAAAAGATCAGGGATTTATACAAAACCACCTGGAAGCATGTGGATGACTCCGCCAAGGAGTATAACACCAACTTTACCAACGTTATGGAGTTGGATTCCATGTTCCGCGCCGCGGAGACCATACTGGTGGGGGCGATAAACCGCAAGGAGTCCCGTGGGGCGCATGCCAGGGTGGATTATCCAAAGCGGGATGATGATAACTTTTTACATCACACCCTTGCTTACTGGGGACCTGGTGAGCCGATAATGAAGAAACACCCGGTGACAATAACAAAATACACGCCTGTGGAGAGAAAGTATTAGACATGACCAGCAAAGACAACCGGGAAGGGCTAGGAGGTATGGCAAATCCTGGGCGATACGGCCTGGAGAGGGTGGCATACTGGCTCATGCGATTGAGCGGGCTGGGACTGCTGGCATACTTTGTGGGTCACATATACGAGACTAGCAGCATACTCCGGGGTGAGGCCGGTTGGGCGGAGCTTATGGAGCTCACCAGTACACCCGAGTTGCATGTAATGTTGGTAATAGTGATAGGAATGTGCGTATTCCACACTGTTAATGGCATTCGTGTAATGTTGGGGCATGGCGGTGTCGGTGTTGGAAAACCATCGCGTCCTGACTACCCTTATACTCCCGCGTCCCAGAACACCCGTCACAAAATTGCAATATGCTCCGCCATAGTGCTAGCTGCCATAGCCATGCTGTACGGGTCTACAGTACTGTTTGGTGTGTAACATGAGAGAGAGCCACATAATGAAGATACACTACGGCACGGCCATTGCCGCGGTGGGCTTGGTGGCTGTTCACGTACTTATGCGATTGGCAGACGGCTACGAACAATCGCTGGAGTACGCTCATGTGGTGGCCAACTACCAATTCATTCCCTATGCGGGATTGCTGGAGATAATCCTGATACTTCTCTCGATTCATGGTTTCAACGGACTGCGTGTGATATTGCTGGAATTAAAGCAGGGTCGCACTTATGAAAAGGCAGTGTCCTATGGCTGCCTTGCTGGCATGATAGGTTTAATTGCATACGGATCTCGTACCATCATAATGGTAAGCACGGGGATGGTCTGAGTGGACCAGACCGTGACACTGCGCGTGAAGCGCTCAGACAAGAACGAGTTTGACGAGTTCACCATTCCGGTACAAAAATGGACTACTGTCCTGGAGTGTATCCTGTATGCAAAACAGAGCATGGATCACTCCATTGCGGTTCGATATTCGTGCAGGCAGGCTACCTGTGGCAGCTGTGGCATGCGCATAAATGGCAAGCCTGCATTGGCGTGCTTTACCAAGGTCTCGGAGCTTAACTCAGATACAATAACGGTGGAGCCCATGAGCAACTTTCCCATTATACGGGATCTGGCTGTAAAGTTTGAGAGACTCTTTGAGAATCATCGCCGTGTACAGCCATATCTGGAGAGTAACTTGCCGGATACGGGCAGGGAGCATTTACAAAACCCGGAAGAGCTTGAGAAATTCATACAGTTTGCGAATTGTATAAAATGCGGACTGTGCAACTCTGCCTGCCCTACTATGGCTACCGACACTGAGTTTATTGGCCCGCAGGCATTGGCCCAAGCATACAGGTACGTGGCCGATAGCAGGGATAGTAGCAAGGACAAGCGGTTGCGCATAATTGATGACTCTCATGGAATATGGCGCTGTCATTTTGCGGGATCCTGTAGCCAGGTCTGTCCCAAGGGTGTGGATCCCGCCATGGGGATACAGTTGTTACGGGGATACATGCTGGGATTCCGTTAGTTACTGATAGTATTAATTCAGGTCTTTCCCAATCACGCACTTGATGTGATATGTCGTGCAAATGAAAACTAGTACGATTAGGCTTTTGGCTTTGGGCTACTGTTTACCTGGTTGTTTATCTGCTCTGCCATAAAGTGGTTGGAGACGTTAACTGTTACATCATCAATCCCGTCCACTTTTAGCAGATTGTCGTGTATGTCCTGACATATCTTGAACCCGAATACGGCGGGGCAGAAAGGACTGGTAAGATGTAAGTCAACCCTGACCTTGGCATCTTCTATGTCTACCTCGTCTATAAGTTCCAGTTCGGTAATTGATGTGTCTATTTCGGGATCCTTTATCTTTGAGAGCTCATCAAATATGTTGACTCTGAGCTTCTTGATATCCTGAGACATACTGTGTATGATGATGACTGCATTATATAATTATGTCATGCGACACTCAGTCGCGGTTTTAACCCGTTTACAGTACCAATAATCGCGGTTCCTGCAACTATATGATTTGCTCTGATACGGGCTTGGTGTAATATTTCTGCATAGTTATGATTTTAATGGGATGCTGACTAGGGCCATACATGCAGGATCCAACCACAGGTGATAATTTCTGCATAGTTATGATTTTAATGGGATGCTGACTCTGTCTTGGTATGGAGCTTATGCTACCTATGGTTACCGAGGAGAATGCATCCCTGCCACTGTCAATTAACGTGGTTGCAAAATATTGGGGCGTGGATTTACCTCTTCCCGACGGTGTCGCTGAGAGGTATCCTCCAAATACCGGTAGCGTGCTTGCCGATGGGCTGGATCTTGCCAAGGCCAATGGTCTATCAACATGTATAACGCGGACAGATGTGTCCGGTTTACATAGAATAATGGATGCCAGCGTGCCCCCAATAGTACTGCTGCCCGGCTTGGGAAACCTTACACACCATCTCTCTGTACTGTCCGGGTATGATCAGGATGCCCTGTTGCACTATATTCCAAAGAGTGATCAGGAGGGCATATACGAGGGCGCCATACCCGGAGCCATATTCAACGGAAAGTGGTCACAGGAGGGCCGTGTTGTCATATTGGTTACACCGCCCGATGTGCTGAGTGGTATGGAATTCCAGAATTCCCAATCACTTAGATTGTGCATGGAAGCTGAGCGTGCTACAATATTGGGCCTAAGTGATCGTGCACAGTCATTACTGCGTGCCGCCATAGACAGTGATGAATCCAACATGACCGCCTGGCTATTGCTGGCAGGTATACAGAATCGGGGTGGCGCACCAGAGTGTGTTCAGTCATATGAGCGATGCCTGCAACTCAACCCTTTGTGCTATCTGGCACATAGGGGTCTTGGAAACTATCATCTAAAGACTGAGAATTTGGATGCCGCTGAAAAAAGCTACACCGGTGCCATCGGAGTAGATTCAGAGAGGTCAGGTGTCGTCTACAAAAATCGTGCATATATACGGGAAAAGATGGGTATGCTAGCGCAGGCCGCCGATGATTTGGTAATGTATGTAAAGCTCTCGCCTGCGGCACCGGATCGCGGCATGATGGAGCGCGCCATACTGGAGTTAAGAAGGGGATAATGCGGTGCGCGGGACTTGAACCCACGAAAACCAGCTTGGGAAGCTGGCGTCATACCTGGCTAGACGAGCACCGCCCACCATTGTAACCAATGACTGTATAATAAGTAACGATGAGCGTCTGTACATTCTAGTAGTGGTGCGTAAATGCCTCTCCCGGTGGCAATCACAGAACAGACATGATGGGGGATAATTTGAGTATACTCTACCTTAATATCGACACCCGTGTATCATATCGTGATTGTCCAATATAGAGGTGAAGAAATCCCTTGGTCTGCTGGAGCAGCAGTGGGAAATTGATCCGTTACTGAAGGATTTTGTGCTGGGGCGTGTGCGTAACATATCTGACTACACTGTGGTCTCTGATCGTGTCACCTTTCACATACCATACCTCGTGGAGCACAAGCGATACGTTTTGTGGACGTGCTACTGGCCTGACTGTCACAACTGCTGCGAACGGCAGGGCCGTCTTCCCCTAACATCGGAGGATTTGATAACCATAGGTGCGGGACTAAAGTATTCCCGGACATCCCAGTTCATAAAAAATGAAACTATACAAACCACTTGGGATGATACCGGCACCGGATCCATAATGACGGGAATAAACCTAAAGCGCCGAGCCGATGAGACCGAGTCCCAGGATGGAACGCGCATTCCCTGTCGCTTTCTTGACGATTCGGGATCCTGCTCCATGCATCCCTCGCGTCCTGGCGTATGCTATCTGTACCCATTTACCACATGGCTGGAGAGCCAGGGCAGAAGAGCTGCCGTACATGCCACATACCAGCTCACCGGGGACTGTCCCGGATTCTATCTTGCCGAGGACATCTCAAAGATGAATGAAACGCTTGATCAGTACTCTGCTATCATATATCGGTATAACATGGAATATGCTCGAACCCTTCGGGAAGGCTTTGCAGCTACCAGTTTCTAGGTGACTCAATACAAATGGTATATGCGAGTACGCGCGTATGCGGTTTTATAGACCCGGCCTGTCCGGTATGTAATCTGCTGCCATGTTGATGGCTGCATCCTTCATTATCTCGATATACTGTTCATATTCTGCCTCAAAGCCGCAATGCATACACTTGACATGGGTAACCTCATCATCCAAAACGGCTACCCTGCTACACTCCGGACATTTGGCATCCATACATTATGTATCATGGACGATATATTTAATCGCGTTCATTGCACATGTCTTCTGGATGGCGATACTGAAACCGCCAGGATCAATTTCTGTCAGTTGGTAAGAGCGAGGTCTTCTATTACTACTTGCATGTGGCGCTAGATGTATCCGCGGGCAAACTTGTGCCATTCTAAAACGAGGTCTTGTTTGAACCAAATTTCATCATTCCAGTCAATGAGTAACCGTTTAGGTCGAGTTAAAGATCAACACCTAGACGGTAAATTCAGGGGGGCATATGTAATATAGAAAAAGCAAGAACAGACATGTTAGCCGTGTATTTTGGGCAGTTGTCCGTAGGTGACCTAAAGGGTTACAGTCAATGGTGCCTGTAAATTTTTATGGGATTTATACATCTCTCAATTAATGAAAATTACAACGGCGGTATCACTTTCTGTATTAATGGTGGCTGTCGCAGTCGTCCCACTAGAGGCGCTAGGCGATCACATGAAGGCATTTGTCTCCGTGGAAGAGGTTGGATGTCATGAAAACAACGAATGCTTTGTACCATATGTGACTACTGTGGATGCCGGTGGGGAAGTTATTTGGGTTAACAATGACAGCAGATCTCATCGGATCATCAGTGGTGCTGATGACGTACCCGATGGTACATTTGACAGTGGTACGATAGGACCCGGCGAGCGATTCTCCTTTAAGTTTGAGGAGCCCGGCGAGTATACTTACTATTCCCCCATGTATCAGCGGATGTCCGGAATAATAGTTGTGGAATCTATTGGTAGTGATGACCATGATGCAGCAAATACAGAATCTGCCGATGGGGCGCCATCTGCAACTGCCATGCTCTCAGATGGTGCTGTAATCGAGGTGTACTCTACTGAACCGATGGCTGGCGAGCCTGTTACGGTGAAAATTACGTTTGTAGATCGCGAAGAAGTGAATTTTGGACTCCTAGTATCGCAGAATGGTGATACTGTCTTTGAAGATGAATTCATCTCCCAAACGGGAGTTCAATCTGTCACTACACTGGAGTTGCCCAGCGGTGATCCCCTGGATATTGAGATTACATTCCTGGGATACGGTACGGACGAGATGACCGGGCCCGTTGGCGAGATGGCTGTCTTTGAGCGTGTTGTGCCCGAGTTCGGTACACTGGCTGCCGTTATACTCGCTGTTGCGGTGGTAGCAGCTGTTGCAGTCTCTGCCAAATCAGGACTTGGTATAGTTCCCAGATACTAGGGCATTATCTATTTTTACCTGGCACATGCACTACAAGCGCGGTCGTCTAACAAGGGATACTACACCCAGTACTATGGCAACGGCGGCCAACGAGATACTCATTACTGCAAAGTCATAGGCCATGCCCTGTGACTCAGGACTGGTAGTACTTGACGCAGACATTTCATCCTGAATGGATGCTACCGCTGCCTTTATGGATGCAATATCGCCACTTGAGGAGTCCTCTCTTGGGGGAAAGTCCAGCAGGGCTGTAGATTCTGCATCCTCTATGGGTATGGTAACATCTACGGGAGTATCATTTATGGCCCCCTGTAGTGTAATGGAGAAAGATCCCGTCTTGGTGGGTATAACATCAGCATAATAGTATCCGGGTCTGGGATCAGAGTTTATCTCCAGAATCTTGGAGGCGCCGCCATAGTTTGCTGTGGCCTCCAAATTTTGGAATGCATTGAATATCCCCGCGGTAACTCTAGGATTATCTGGGGCTGGCTCCGTCACATGAAACACAAACGTATTTCTGACCCCCACAACGGGGGGCTCAAGGCCCCAACCGGCCTCTATGCTATAATTTTCCACCATCACCGTAGTATGTGCCAAAGCACTGGGGATACTGACCGCCATGAATATCGCAATTAGTATGGACCCAAGCCTCATCACAACGTTATATCGCCGATGCCATTTATAATTTGGTTTGGAAGAGCCGCCAGACAAAGCATAGATTAAACAGTCCCGCTCATTCTCTAAAGCGTATGAGATGGCTTGTGTTGTTACTATTGTTGTGTGTAGTGCCACTGGCGCACGCACACCCATTCACAGAAGAGACTGTGCCCAGCGCCACCAAGAATGGTGATGTGGGGCTTACCTCTGTGATGGTTCGGTATTCTGAGGATGTGGAGATAACATTTAGCTCCCTAAAGGTATACGACGGGGCTGGCAACCAAATAGACAACAGGGATACCTCGTATTATGATAATGAGCGGTCCCTTATGGTAACCACGCCACCACTGGATGACGGGATATATACGGTTGCCAGCAAGGTACTCTCACGGGTGGATGGCCATCTTGTACCGGACACGTTCACCTTTGCTGTGGGTAGCGCCACCCTGGACATCTCAGGTATAAGCGCCAAAGAGGTAGAGCTTGTATTTCTGCCCGAGGCGGGATCCAGGTTCTTGGGCATAGTGGGGCAGACAATACTGGCGGGAGCAATAATATCTTCGCTGTTGGTATGGCGGGGGAGAGAGCTACGAGAGCAGATGGACTCTATCAGGGCAAGGCATCATCGCATATTTGCCAATGTAACCGGTATTGCATTACTGGCCATTTTTGCGTCCAACATACTGGCCCTTGTGATATACGCGTATAGACTTGAGTCGTTCTCCATAGAGAGTCTCCAGTCCCCCTTTGGTATGTGGTGGATCATACGCATGGTCCTCACCGTGGGTGCGTTGGGATTGTGGTTTGTACTTGAAAAAAGACTTCGCCGAAATGTGCAGTTTGCCATGCTATTTTTGGCAATGGTAATACTGTGGACCTCCAGTCAGATAGGACACCCCGCGGCCACAGGCCAGATAATGCCTGTCATACTGGACTATATACACAATGTGGTGGCCGCCGCATGGATAGGGGGTCTGGCATACGCATCTTTTGTGTTACTGCCAAGTGTCTCAAAATCCAATGAGAGTGCCAGGGATGCTGCGCTAGTACTTACTCTTCCGCGATTTTCGCCGATGTTTGTAGCCTGCTTGGGTGTAGTGGTAATAACTGGCCCCCTACTGTTATGGTTTTTGGAGAGCGATGTGGCGTCAATATCCGGATCCCTGTATGGTCAGCTCATAATTGCCAAGGTAGCCATAGCTATAGTGATGGTGGGGCTGGGGGGCTATCACCATATGACGTTCTCCAGGGTTGTGGGCAATGTAATGCAGGGGACACATAATCTCTATGGGAAACTGCGCAGGACCATACGAATAGAGATGGCACTGGGCATGCTACTTCTGGGTGTGGTGGCGTTGCTTGTGAACGGGACACTTCCTGCCGGTGAACTGCGGGATGTACAAGCGGCGGATATGCCCAGTCTGAGCATGGTGGAGTTTACCGGAAACGCCAGGTTCAGTGTGGAGATGGAGCCCTATGCCGTGGGACTAAACACCATATATGTCCGGACCAGTGAGCTGAATGGCAGTCCGGTGTCTGATGAGACGGGCATAAACGTAAAGATATCCAATCCATCCCGTAACATTTCTCCTGTGAGTCTTGATTTACAGCCCACTGCTGGGGGCATAAACGAGTATTCCGGGGAGGTGCTCTTTGGGTTTGCAGGCCAGTGGTTACTGGAAGTTGAGTCCCAGAGGGGACAAGGTGCCAACGAGTCCATATCTGTAATAATTCCCGTGACCTACAATTTGAATACACTGAAAATAAACATGACAGAGTATGAACTACCGGAAACGGTCGCCCCGCTGTACCCCGTATATGACGGGGACGGTTCCATATGGGTGGGCGATGCTACCGCACCAAGACTCTGGAAATTTAATATCGATTCCGGGGAGTTCCGGTCTTTCCAGTTTAATGGCTCACTCTCCATATTTCTTGATTTGGATAAACAGGGTAGGGTGTGGTTCACCGACAATCTTGCAGGACAGATAGGCTACCTGGATACCAGTACAGAGGAGTTTTCCCTGATACCAATACCAGAACTTAATTCCACCGCACCCAGTGGCGTGATGAGCTCAATACGGGCGGATCACAGTGGGGATATCTGGGTCTCCTTGGTGTTACAGGATACCCTACTACGATATGATGTAGAGGAGGATTCTTTCCGGGAATTCAAACTTAGTGCAGGCTCGCTTCCCTATGCTCTGACTCCGGACCCCGATAGAATGTGGTTTGCTGCAAATAGTAGCATCGGGCATGTGAACTTGAATACGGACAGGATTACAATCCTATCGCCGGACGAGCCATTCTCCAGTGCCGAGGCGCTAATATTTGATAGGGATGGCAATCTGTGGATAACCGAGCACACGGGTTCTGCCCTAGCCATGTATGATCCTGGCGTGGATACTTTTACGCGTGTTGCCCTTGGGGTGCCCGATGGACTTCCCTTTGGCATGGCTCTGGACGCATATGATAACATATGGATTGCCCAGCACGTGGTGGATGTAGTGGTGGTGTATGATCCCAGATCCGGGGCCCAGAGACAGGTGTCGCTACCAGTCTCCGGCGGCTTTGTGCAGTTTGTCACCGCGGATGATGATGGGCGACTCTGGTTCGTAGGCCAGCAGAGCAACTCCCTGATAATGGCAGATGTTCAGGGCATCCCATCCCGGGAGGCGCCGCCTCCACGAAGTGTGGGTACAACCCTGCAGTATACGGAGTTTGTGTCACCGCTAATGGCGGCCGGAATTCTCGCGGCTTCCCTATTCTTTGTAAAGTCTGTGTGGACTGAGCGGCGCCTTCGTGGTATTTATGATAATACAGGTATGAGTTCACCTGCGTCTAAATTTACGCATAACTGATCGCGACAGTTAATGTGATTTGTGTATAAGATTCCGGAAGGCGTGAACTCATACCATACGTTAGTGCTGGCAGGTGCCATTAACATTGGTTTGTTCATGCTTGACGGATTGTGTGTCATAAAATACACCCCAGTTTGAAGCAACATGGGCTGTTACTGTCAATCATGGCATAAGGTCTATTACTGTGTGAGTTCACCTGTGTCTAATCCCTGTTGTGATACGCATAACTGATCGCGACAGTTAATGTGATTTGTGCATAAGATTCCGGAAGGCGTGAACTCATACCTATTACTTGCATCTGCTGATTCAGCCTGTCTGCCATCCCTGTTGTGATATTTTATGGAAAATCACCGCCAAGACTTATGGTGACTGCTATACTGTCAATCATGCGCATAAGGTCTATTGTGCATAAATGTAGGTGTACACAAAAAAGATATAATTTCACCAAAAATTATTCAAATGTGATAGACAGTGCAGCCTCTCAATTACAAGACAATCACTGATCAGATAACCAAATTTATCTGCCGACAGGTAGATGATGCAAGTGCCACAGGTGTAGTTTTTGGTTTGAGTGGTGGCATTGATTCTACAGTTATAGCATACTTGGCAAAGAAGGCACTTGGAGATAGGTGTCTTGCTTTGATACTACCAAACAGCAAGTTTACTCCTGACTTTGAAACCAATGATGGATTACTTGTGGCGAGAAATCTTGGGATGAGGCACATTGTGATCCCAATAGATACAATTGCTGATACTATGATTAATTCTTGCCCCTCTGATCCGTTCATTAATAATGCGCATAAGAAGAAAACTATAGGGAATCTTAATGCTCGCATACGAGCTATGCTGTTATACTACGAAGGACAAAAAAACAACTACCTAGTAATTGGAACTGATAATCGTAGTGAGTTTTTGATTGGTTATTTTACAAAATATGGGGATGGTGCGTGTGACATGCTACCAATAGCAGAACTATACAAGACCCAAGTCCGTTCATTGGGCAAGTTCCTAGGTATTCCATCACATATAATTAAAAAACAGTCAGGCCCATATCTCTGGGAGGATCATACTGCAATTGCTGAGCTGGGAGTTGATTATGAGCATATTGATCAAATATTGGAGTGTATCCAGCATAATGATGACGACATAGCAACAAAGCTCGGAATAGATTCTAGAATTGTAGATAAAGTAATATCTCTCAATAGGGGTAGTAATCATAAACGACGTATGCCTCCCATTGCAAAATTGTCTACAGATGATGTACTATAACCGTATGAGTTCACGTCTTCCGGAATCTTATACACAAATCACATTAACTGTCGCGATCAGTTGTGCGTAAATTTAGACACAGGTGAACTCATACAGCAGAAGAGCTCACCAAGGAGCAGTTAGTCACAGAGTACAACCGGCTACGCACCGAGGCCGAAGTGACAAACCTGCGTGGCAAACTTGAGTCTTAAACAAAGAATGCCCTCGTTTCAAATCTTGATGACATCATAGAACGCAAGGATCAGCTTCATTCCCTGACCGGATGCACTCCGGAAGAGTTCAAATGGGTACTAACCAGATTCACAGAATACGTAGAGTCCCTGGAAGGCGATGATGCACGACGATTCCTAGAGCTTACAAATGATCGTGGCCACGTGAACAAATTTCCGGTCAGGCACGTACTCTTAGTTACACTGATACGCCTGCTCCACAATACAAAGCAGGAGATTCTTGCTGCAATACTCAAGATAAACCAGTCAAACATATGTCGTTACATCCAGTTTACAAAGCAGGGACTGATCAAGATACTTCCAACGGCCGATACAGTTGCAAAAGCAATGTATGAGTTCACGTGTTTTGATCACATAATAAGATAGAATGCGTCCCAGTTTTTTTAATTATAACTGCATTCTGGCAGCAACCTCGTTCATTACAGAAAGGCCCTGAGCCCTCCATGTCTGAACACATGATACGAATGTGGACATGCGGCGCATTGCCCTTTCGCCACCCTTTATCTGGCCACTAATCTTGCGGAATACCACTGCGTATCAGAACCGGTTCCACTGCTCCGCTGGATTGTTGGTGGGCTCTACACAGTCATATTCTAAGAATACGAACATGCATGGTATGGCCTTATTCAATCCTTTTACCTTCTTTTGTAGTTCAGCATCATCAACATCACAGTACTGATGCAGAATGGATTCTGCTCCTGTCTCAAATGAGTGTCGTAATTGCGCGGACGGCCCGCAGTGATTCAGGGATTCCCGTGCGCTCCGGAACAATCCTTTCAGGTCGTTGTCAAGTTTGATCCGGGCGTCCTGAGCACCGGGATCAATATAGAATCCTGCATGTAATGCCTGGGTATCGCGCAATAAATGCGCCCAACACAACTGGTGCTTCCCACCGTCATCAAACCGGCGATACACAACGTACCTGTCTGTGACTATCGCACCATGGTAACCGTTAAGGTATTTGTTCACTACATTTGAACTCCTACTTTTGTCATATATGGACATCATCCACTCTTCGGCCCGCATCCCCCATACCCAGCCACGCCTACCCGCCAGTGATATACCAGTTTCGTCCACATGAATGCTGGGTGATTTTATTATATTCTCATGAATTGTTTCCATAAATGATTCACATGCATCGGCGGCCCTGGCAATTATGTTGTTTACTGCACCCACCGATATATTCAGGCCGAAGAGATCCTTCGAAATTACAGGTATGCGTTTTATTGGAATCTTTTCTGCGCGTAATGCGGTGATGGCACCGCATAATTTAACCCCAAAACTACCACTCTTTGGGACGCCCGCTGCTGGGGCCAGTTGTTTTTTGCCGCACTTGCATGCAGCCATTTCTATCACATGAAGGGCCTCCTCTATTTTGGCTGGTATTAATTCCGTTATGTGTCGTTGTTTCCAACCAATTTTTGTCATCATATTGCCGCACTCACATATTGGTGTGTACTCAAAGGTGTGATGCACTACTCTGCCGGGGTTGTGGGAACGGGAAACCCCCTTGTGTCCCTTTTGAGCGCCAGCCTTTTTGGCTGATTTAGTATTGACTTCTGTATGTTGCTTATTATCTCCCTGTTTTCGCTTCTTGTACTGGAGGGATTGAAGGGATGGTGGCGTGTGAGCATTCTCATAATATTTAAGTCGCGTTGTGAGTACCGCAATTTTCCCCTGTTTTTCTTCTAATTTCTCATTCAATTCATTTACATAATTCCTAATAATTTGGAAATCTTGTGTGAGATTTCGTATTTCTTTTGTGGTGCGGGACACATATGCTTCCAATACTCTCACACGTTCCTTGTAATGTGCAAGATCTTTCTCGGTAGACGCAAGGGTATCCTGAAGAAGTTTATTTTCCAGTTCCAATTCCTTATAGGACCGGCGTCTTCTCATTAGATTCTTATTGCAAATTTGGTATTTAAGTAAAATATTGTATGAGTTCACGTCTTGCGGAATCTTATGCACAAATCACATTAACTATCGCGATCAGTTATGCGTAAATTTAGACACAGGTGAACTCATACAAAATATTACCATACCAATCTATATCTTAGTGAATGATCAAAACACGTGAACTCATACAAAGCAATATCACAAATCAAGTCAACACCCGACTTTAAGGAAATCGTTCCAGGTCGGTATGAGTTCACGTCTTCCGGAATCTTATGCACAAATCACATTAACTGGTAACCGGTTCTATCAGTTATGCGTAAATTTAGAAACAGGTGAACTCATACCCAGGTCGAGCCGGAGGGGAGATAAAGACTGACGGGACACGTACGCGTACAACGTCCTGAAAAAAATCAGGAGGCAATGTATTCTGGTAAACAAAAAACCCACACGTGTAACGTACAGATAACATCAAACAAGACTGATAATTCACATCAGTGGAGTATATGAGGGAAAAAGACACGATTATGGCATATTCAAGAATGATATTCCCCTCGGTGGCAAATGGGGCAAGTCCCTAAAAGAATCAACCACGCCACCATCCGATAAGATAACAGTAATAGCAGATGCAGGATACCAGGGTATGAAAGACTTCCTACCCGGCGCAAAGGTCATAATTCCATACAGGGGTAGGGAATCACTCACTAAAACTGAAAGGAAATACAACCAATATGTATCAAAAAGGCGCATATTAATCGAGCATGTAATTCGAATGCCAAAGGTATATCGTAGATTAAGTCAGGTATATGATGGTAGTCGTGAGGAATTCCGGGAAGATCTACTCGTAGTATCCGGGTTGCATAATTTACACATTATGCACAAGCATACCAGGTACAAGAAATTCTTGAAAAATATCTGTCCATAATTTCCGTGTTATTATAATTCGAATATTACTTATCAGAAAATCCACTAAATCAATGGGTTTTGTGGTAACCATTTGTGTGAGTTCACCTATGTCTAAATTTACGCATAACTGATCGCGACAGTTAATGTGATTTGTACATAAGATTCCGGAAGACGTGAACTCATACAACCATTTAGCTCACTCATGATATACGTCATCAAGATCCGGTCACCCCACTACATGACATTTGTAATCACGGCATACGTTAGTGCTGGCAGGTGCCATTAACATTGGTTTGTTCATGCTTGACTGATTGTGTGCCATAAAATACACCCCAGTTTGAAGCAACATGGGCTATTCCTGTCAATCATGCGCATAAGGTCTAGTTAATGTGATTTGTGCATAAGATTCCGGAAGACGTGAACTCATACCCTTTGTGGGCTTCCGGACCTATTTGAATAATGCCCAATATAGTTTGGAAGAGTTGCGGTGTGAGTTCACCTGTGTCTAAATTTACGCATAACTGATCGCGACAGTTAATGTGATTTGTGCATAAGATTCCGGAAGACGTGAACTCATACGAGTTGCGCACCAAACTATCTGTGTTAGCAAAGATTTAACATGTGTCATATAATATGGTAGATATGGAACTTAGATCATCGTTTCAGAATGGACAGTCAATTCCACGAAAGTGTGGATATAAAGAGATGAATAGCAGTCCACCATTATACATATCAGGCATTCCGCAAACCACCCGATCTTTGGCGCTAATAATGGATGATCCCGACGCTATGGCTCCAGCCGGTAAGATATGGGTACACTGGCTATTATGGAATTTGGACCCGCACACAACAAACATTCCTGAGAATACGGTGCCCTCAGGTGCAGTGCAAGGCATGAACGACTTTGAACAATCAGTATATGGCGGGCCTGCGCCTCCGGACAAACGTCATACATACGTCTTTAAGTTATATGCCTTAAATGTTATACTCGACCTAAAAACAGGATCCACAAAAAAAGAACTTGAAAGGACTATATCTGATCACATATTGGATGAAGCAATTCTCACTGGTACATATGATCCTTAAGTATGCGCCTTGGGGTGTGTAATTTTTTAATTTTCTGTATTGGGCACTACAAATAGGCCTACAAAACAAAGGTATGTTATGAGTTCACGTGTTTTGATCACATAATAAGATAGAATGCATCCCAGTTTTTTAATTATAATTGCATTCTGGCAGCAACCTCGTTCATTACAGAAAGGCCCTGAGCCCTCCATGTCTGAACGCATGATACGAATGTGGACATGCGGCGCATGGCCCTTTCACCACCCTTTATCTGGCCACTAATCTTGCGGAATACCACTGCGTATCAGAACCGGTTCCACTGCTCCGCTGGATTGTTGGTGGGCTCCACACTGTCATATTCTAGGAATACGAACATGCCTGGTATGGCCTTATTCAATCCTTTCACCTTCTTTTGCAGTTCAGTATCATCAACATCATAATACTGATGCATCTGCTCCTGTCTCAAATGAGTGTCGTAATTGCGCGGACGGCCCGTAGCGATTCACGTGCGCTCCGGATCAAATCGTTGTCAAGTTTGATCCGGGCGTCCTGATCACCGGGATCGATATAGAATCCTGCATGTAATAAACTGGTATCGCGCAATAAATGCGCCCAACACAACTGGTGCTTCCCACCGTCATCAAACCGGTAACACACGGCGTACCTGTCTGTGACTATCGCGCCCTGGTAACCGTTCAGGTATTTGTCCACTACATATGAACTCCTACTTTTGTATATCATCCACTCTTCGGCCCGCATCCCCCATATCCAACCACGCTTACCCGCCAGTGATATACCAGTTTCGTCCACATGAATGCTGGGTGATTTTATTATATTCTCATAAATTGTTTCCATAAATGATTCGCATGCATCGGCGGCCCTGGCAATTATGTTGTTTACCGCACCCACCGATATATTCAGGCCGAAGAGATCCCTCGAAATTACAGGTACGCGTTTTATTGGAATCTTTTCCGCACGCAATGCAGTGATGGCACCGCATAATTGAACCCCAAAACTACCACTCTTTGGGACGCCCGCTGCTGGGGCCAGTTGTTTTTTGCCGCACATACATGTGGCCATCTCTATCACATGAAGGGTCTCCTCTATTTTGGCTGGTATTAAGTATGAGTTCACGTCTTCCGGAATCTTATGCACAAATCACATTAACTGTCGCGATCAGTTATGCGTAAATTTAGACACAGGTGAACTCATACGGTATTAATTCCGTTATGTGTCGTTGTTTCCAACCAATTTTTGTCATTATATTGCCGCACTCACATAGTGGAGTATGCTCAAAGGTGTGATGTACTACTCTGCCGGGGTTGTGGGAACGGGAAACCCCCTTGTGTCCCTTTTGAGCGCCAGCCTTTTTGGCTGATTTAGTACTGGCTTCTTTCTGTTGCTTATTATCTCCCTGTTTTCGCTTCTGTTCCTCCTGTTTTCGCTTCTTGTACTGGAGGGATTGAAGGGATGGTGGCGAGTGAGCATTCTCATAATATTTAAGTCGCGTTGTGAGTACCGCAATTTTCCTGTCTTTTTCTACTAATTCCTCTATCAATTCACTTACATAATTCCTAATAATTTGGAAATCTTGTGTGAGATTTCGTATTTCTTTTATGGTGTGTGACATATATGCTTCCAATACTCTCACACGTTCCTTGTAATGTGCAAGATCTTTCTCGGTAGACGCAAGGGTATCCTGAAGAAGTTTATTTTCCAGTTCCAATTCCTTATAGGACCGGCGTCTTATCATTAGATTCTTATTGTAAATTTGGTATTTAAGTAAAATATTGTCATACCAATCTATATCTTAGTGAATGATCAAAACACGTGAACTCATACCACAAAGGTGTTAATTTTTGTATGTGATCATTTTGAACTTTTGTTATTTTGTAGACCTATTTGAATAATCTCCATTAAAGACTATGCAAACAGGTCAAAAAAAAATCCATAAAAGTAACGGATCTTCTACCTGCACATTTTGAGCTTTGTAGACCTATTTGTAATGTCCTGTGTATATTAATCTCCAAGTAGGAGATTCTTTAACTATATGAAGACCGTCAATAAAGACATGCTTGGTGCATGTGGATATGAGTTCACCCACGTCTAAATTTATGATAACGGATCTCAACAATTAGTACATTGAGATTTGATTTAGGAAAACGCGAACTCGTATAACGAAACAGTTACAAATATTGGAAATGGCGGGTTGTAATATGGGAAAGCAATGGCAAGGATTACGCTTGTTTAGTTATTTTAGGATTGGATATAGGACATACTTAGCGCTAGCGATCGGTATGATAAATTTTATGACCACATCATATTTCATAGTTATAAATAGTGCGCCAGAAATCAAATCAATCTTTTCAACATTTGAGGTATATGTAGTAGTGGCGGTTTTTGTAGGCGTTCCGATCGTTGCAATATCAGGCTGGATTCATTTTAAAAAAGCAGGCACCTACGCCGCCGAGGCCGCAATCATAACACAGGACAACATATACAACTACAAATGGCCAGAGGGCTACCGGAAGGAAGTATTTGGTCGCGCGTACCTTGCTATATTGAGGGCAATGGTTAAGAGATCAAGATCAGAAGAGATTTCAAAGGACGAGCTTACAGAAATGGATGAAATTGAAACTCAGCTAAGAAAATTAATAGACGGAGGGTATGTGGGAGATCCACCCAAGGGTGCGTTCAGATGAGAAGGCAATTTCTATATCGCTTTTGGTTCTATTTTAGAACAGGATATGGCCAATACTTTATGTTTGCCCTAGCGATCTTCAATATGCTAACACTTACCTATTATCTCTTAATAGATAGTTATGAAGGGCTGGAAATCATCTTTCCAAGCTTTACATCATATGTATTAATATTCTCGGTCATTGTAGTACCACTTTTGATATTTTTAGGTATAGCTCACATGCGAAAAACAGCTGCATATCAAGCAGAGATGGAAGTTTCAATTAAGTCAAACCCATACATGTATAAATTGCCCCCCGGACACGAAAGAGAGGCAATAGCCCCATTACTACTAGAATTGCTAATTCTTCTCCGAAAACCACAACAGTCAAAACTTAATGATGATGAATTGGAAAAAATTGAAGAATTGGAGGAGAAGCTCGAATTCCTTGCAAAAGGTGGAACCTTGGAACGGAAAAAGAAAATTGACGATCTATGAGACAAGAGTGAGACGGAGACATAGATAGAAGAGTATTCAAATAGAACAACAAATCTCAAAACAGCCAGGTACAAATCCATTATTTTTGCGGATCTCCTGACATATGTGGTAACCGTTTAGGTTGTGTTAGAGATAAACATCTAGACGGTAAACTCATAGGCAGTATGAGTTCACGTGTTTTGATCACATAATAAGATAGAATGCATCCCAGTTTTTTAATTATAATTGCATTCTGGCAGCAACCTTGTTCATTACAGAAAGGCCCTGAGCCCGCCATGTCTGAACACATATGGACATGCGGCGCATGGCCCTTTCACCACCCTTTATCTGGCCACTAATCTTGCGGAATACCACTGCGTATCGCAGAGCCTGCTACGCTGGATTGTTGTATGAGTTCACCTGTGTCTAAATTTACGCATAACTGATCGCGATAGTTAATGTGATTTGTGTATAAGATTCCGGAAGACGTGAACTCATACGAATTAATACCAGCCAGAATAGAGGAGACCCTCATGTGATAGAGATGGCCTCCTGCATGTGTGGCAAAAAACAACTGGCCCCAGCAGCGGGCGTCCCAGAGAGTGGTGGTTTTGAGATGTGGTGCCATCACTGCATTGCGTGCGGAAAAGATTCCAATAAAACGCATACCTGTAATTTCGAAGGATCTCTTCGGCCTAAATATATCGGTGGGTGCAGTAAACAACATAATTGCCAGGGCCGCCGATGCATGTGAATCATTTATGGAAACAATTCATGAGAATATAATAAAATCACCCAGCATTCATGTGGACGAAACTGGTATATCACTGGCGGGTAGGCGTGGCTGGGTATGGGGGATGCGAGCCGAAGAGTGGATGATGTCCATATATGACAAAAGTAGGAGTTCAAATGTAGTGAACAAATACCTTAACGGTTACCAGGGAGCGATAGTAACGGACAGGTACGTTGTGTATCGCCGGTTTGATGACGGTGGGAAGCACCAGTTGTGTTGGGCGCATTTATTGCGCGATACCCAGGCATTACATGCAGGATTCTATATTGATCCCGGTGCTCAGGACGCCCGGATCAAACTTGACAACGACCTGAAAGGATTGTTCCGGAGCGCACGGGAATCCCTGAATCGCTGCGGGCCGTCCGCGCAATTACGACACTCATTTGAGACAGGAGCAGAATCCATTCTGCATCAATACTGTGATGTTGATGATGCTGAACTACAAAAGAAGGTAAAAGGATTGAATAAGGCCATACCAGGCATGTTTGTATTCTTAGAATATGACAGTGTAGAGCCCACCAACAATCCAGCGGAGCAGGCTTTGCGATACGCGGTGGTATTCCGCAAGATTAGTGGTATGAGTTCACCTGTGTCTAAATTTACGCATAACTGATCGCGACAGTTAATGTGATTTGTGCATAAGATTCCGGAAGACGTGAACTCATACGATTAGTGGTCAGATAAAGGGTGGTGAAAGGGCCATGCGCCGCATGTCCACATTCGTATCATGTGTTCAGACATGGAGGGCTCAGGGCCTTTCTGTAATGAACGAGGTTGCTGCCAGAATGCAGTTATAATTAAAAAAAACTGGGACGCATTCTATCTTATTATGTGATCAAAACACGTGAACTCATACAAAAAATGGGTGTTATACAAATGATTAAGTCCAATAGATGCATAAAATATTTGGTATAAGCAGTAAAGGAGGGGGCGTGTATAGAGGTCCGTATAGGATTTTGTGCCCTGAAAAATTACCAGAATGCAATTTGAATCACATAGCTGTAATATTCGCGTTAAGCCGTCCAAGTTTGTATGGAAAATTTTTCAAAATAAGCACTTAAGTCAATAGGAGTCACAATAGACAATGAAGCAGATAAGAGTGTACCTGGACATACCAGTTTGCAGAATGTGTGCAGTAATAGACGCGGCAAGCATATTAGCACTAGACTGTGAGTATCATCAGGGTTCACTTCTTTTTCACTTATACTCCCCATTACCACGTCCCCGCCTTGTAAAACTGAATCGCTACCATTTGCCCACAAATATGATTATGAGTGATATCATATGGAACGGGCGCTATTGGTACACGCACTCCATCATTCTGTGGGGTCTTGCAGTGCCATCTTGTTGAGTGATTTTTAATTATTTATTATATTATTAATACTATGGATACTAACAATACTATGTAAGTAATTAATAATAACTATATTAGCATACCATTATCATGAAAATAGCCGTTGACACATGCGTTGTAATAGGCATAATGGAGGGCGCCTCGGTCGTCAGTAAACTGCGAAACAAGCTTAGGGGCAAGCAATACAAGATAGTGCTGTGTCGCCAAGTATTATGGGAGCTCAGACGGGTACGTAACCTGACAGTTGATGCAATTCTTGGTAGCCTGCGCAAGATATTTGGTGAGAGACGCGTCGGCATAATATCGGATCCCACAGATCTTGAGGATACCGCCCAAATGCTACGTAACCAGTATCACTATGCACATAATGGTGATCACCGCATTCTGGCCACATGCCGCATACATGGAATTGGTCTGATGACGCTTGATCGGGGAATGCTTAAGGTGGCCACCATGGTGGGAATTCCGGCATTTCACCCTAAATATGCAGGTGGGATATAATGGCCAGGGCGTATCCGGTTATAGTACGATTTGACTATGATGACAGCCCTTGTATGCAGAAGAGCCACAACCGGAAAGGGAGCACACCCTGGAATTGGAAAGTTCCGGACCCATTGCAACAGTTGCCATCTCTGGCAGGACCAACAGATAAGCCACAACCCGTAAACGCGCTGACTAACGGTGTGTTCCGCTTACCGAATAATGATGACAAGCGCGCATGCAACCTCGAGTTGCTTGCAGATGGCGCATACGCGTCCAGGGATAACATGAAATCGTGTAGTGATAATCGAATCCGGACAACCATTCCACTTCAGCTAAATTCCACCAAAGGAAAGGCGACTCATGGGGACTTGCAGTCTTGGAGGAAGCCCGGAATCGCCCATTTTCCGCCTTTCTGATTAGGAAAAGGCCAAAAACAAGCAGTACTGAAAGGCGGCAAAAGGGTACAACAGGCGATGGATAATCGAGATAATCAGAGCCGGTTCCCGTTCAAACTATTATTCGGGCACGGATTAATGGCGCGGAAATGGGATAACATGGTACAGGAAATCACAATGAGGGTAGCCAAGTACAACGAGTGGGTGGACGCGGCAGCAACGTAGATTACGATATGGGGAACCTGTATTCTGTCAAAGTCAGTTATACAACAAACTTATGATACCGAAACCAAAAATAGTGTAAACCGGACATGTTACCATGGCACTAGCAGGAATTGAGCTCAAGTATCTTACAAAACGTATATCCGAGGATACACAGGAATACTACGTCAGCAACATATACGGCATAGACAGGAATAGTATACTCTTCAAGCTTCATCACCCGGAGAAACCGGACATACTACTGGTTTTATCTACAATGGGCATGTGGATCACAACCGCAAGGGTACAACAGATAGAGGAGAATAGGCTAATCCGGCGCCTGCGCAAGGACATTATACGATTAAGGCTGACCAAGATTGATCAGCCGGGTCTGGAGCGGCTGGCATATCTTACGTTTGAGGGCTTTGATAAGCGCCTTGTACTGGTGGGCGAGTTCTTTGGGGATGGGAACATCATTCTATGCAATGATGCCATGAAGGTGCTTGCCTTACAGCACTCCATTGATGTTCGTCACAGGAGCATTAAGGTAGGGACCCAGTATGAGCTCCCACCCCAGGTCGCGACCGACATACTGAGCATGAAGCCGGATAGTATACAGGATATTCAAAACACAGATATGGCTTGCGCCCGATGGATAGGCCGGAATATGGGCCTTCCAAGGAGATATACGGAAGGCATACTGAACATGACAGGCACTGAACCCAAGAGACCGGGAAGGACACTGGACGAATCTGAGGCTCAGGCCATATATGACACCTCCAGAAGACTGGTAGATGACATAATACATGGTAACCACACTCCCGTTATACTGCCGGGACACGAGGTAATTCCGGTGAGCATGGGAGCACAAGGAGAGACTCCGGTGAAGGATTTCATGTCCGGGCTTGATGAGGTATTCACAAGTACCATCCTTGAGAGGGGCCGCGATTTGAATACAACACAAACCAAGGACGAGTCCAGGAATCTACAGAATCAGCTGGCAGAGCAGGAAAAGGCCATCAGTACCGTCCAGGACAGGCACAAGAGCATAACGCAGGTGGCAAACTCAATGTATGCAATACTTGCAGCAGGCGCAATACGGCTGGATGCACCCCAGGCCATACCAATACTGGAGCAGAACGGGGCCGCCATAGAAATGGAGAAAGGCATTCCTACCATGCATATAATGGACCAAAGAATACCAATAGACCTAGAGGCGCCCCTACAGTCTACTGCATCTCTACTATACAGTGAGGCCAAGAGACAGTCCGCGGCAGTTCCGGCCATAGAAAAAATGATACAAAAGACGCGCAAGAAATTGCAAAATGTCAGTGACAAGCAGGAGTCACAGGCAAGAAACATAGAGGCAACCCAGATAAGAAAGAAGAACTGGTTTGAGCGGTACAGATGGTTCTATACCTCTGATGGAATACTGGCCATCGGTGGCCGGGATGCACCCTCCAACTCCGCGGTAGTAAGGAAACACATGGAGGAGACAGACATTGTATTTCATGCACAAATATTTGGATCCCCCTTCTTCATACTGAAGGGAGCCAAACCCTCGCCCGCCAGCATACTGGAGACTGCGCAGGCCACAGTCTGTTTTAGCCGGGCATGGCGCGAGGGCATGTTCGGGTCCAGTGCGTTCTGGGTCACCCCCCAGCAGGTAAAGAAGTCGGCGCCCAGCGGTCAGTTCCTGCCCAAGGGCTCCTTTACCATAGAGGGACAGCGAAATTTTATCAAGACATCCAGCATGAGATTAGCCCTAGGATTTATGCAGCAGGGCGGACATGACATACTGGTATGCGGGCCTGTCGAGGCCGTTTCTGGTAGTGGATCGTCATATATTGTAGTGGAGCCAACAGGCTCGGATACAGTAATCACGGCCAAAAAGATACGAAGTGAGTTCATGGACATGGATGTGCCGGGCGCAAAAGAGCACACCATAGACGACTACGTCAGGGTACTGCCAGCCGGAAAGAGTCATGTAGTGGGGGTCCATCATAAGTAAACATAGATTCCTGGCAGATGCCATGCTGGGCAACATAGCCAAAAAGTTGCGCATACTGGGCTATGATACCACATATTACTCAGACATGGACATGAATCGCGCCATAATGATGGCGCGCAAAACAGGGCGCGTCTTGATCACAAGCAACAGAAGGGTACGCCATCATAATACCATATTCATATCAACACACGACAATGCCATGAGACGCATAGTGCGCATGGCAGGGCTTGCCGTACGTGTATCCGGGGAGACCGCCCGCTGCCCCATATGCAATGGTGAAACCCGCGCCGCGATCAAGGATAGCATGAGCAATAGGGTTCCGCCCAAGGTATGGGAGCATAATGACGCTTTCTGGGAATGTGTTATTTGTCATAACGTGTACTGGGAGGGCTCACATATCAAACGACTACGAGTGGATGCGGTAGAATGGGCGTAGATGGCAAGTATCTGGTAGCGCAGGCGCGCCGGGCGGTATTATCATATATTCAGAGCGGGACACTACCGCAGCCGGATGAGCATTTTTGCAAAACATACACGCAGGAATGCGGCGTATTTGTTACCATAAATCGTGACAGTATGCTGCGGGGCTGTATCGGGTATATTGAACCTGCAGGCATGCTGTGCCATACCGTGCCCCAGGCAGCTATCGCCGCGGCCACCGAAGACCCCCGGTTCCCGCCCCTCACAAATGGAGAACTTGACAGTGTAATATTCGAGGTTACCATACTGGCGCGGCCGCGCCTATTGGAGGAACCACCCGAATATGCGAATCAAATAACAGTGGGACGTGACGGTCTGATGGTAAAAAGTGGAACCAAACAAGGGCTGCTGCTGCCCCAGGTGGCCACAGAGTACGGCTGGTCCGCCACAGAGTTTCTGGATAACACTTGCCGCAAGGCGGGCCTACAGCCGGACTGCTGGAAACGTAATGATACCCAGGTGTGGGCGTTTGGGGGCACGTGTTATACGGAGAGTGTATGAGTTGAAGTATCCAGGGTAGCCATGGCCCCATTGGGAATGGAGCGGCGCTGATCCCCGGATATAACAACAAGGGGGATTCCCGATATGGCACACCCGCTGGCGACAGTGGTATCTGCCTTTTCGCAAAGCATGGCGGCCGGAGCTACACCGTGTGATTTAATGGAGTATATGGTGTATGCACCTACGCTGCTACCGGCCCCGTGAGGGAAGGACAGGATGTGTCCTGCCAGCGATATGTTGTATAGTGGGTGTTCTGTATCAGTGATTTTGCCGCTCTGCTTGTCTATCATGCCCAGAAAGTTTATGGGTGTATCAGTATGTAGTATATGACCTTGCGCCTTTCCGGATACCAGCACCTTCATGCTGAGTCATCCCGTATTATATTTCGCAGCGGCTTGAGACAGACTCCAATCTTGTTGGATTTGGACATGTAGTATGCCCCCTTGACACTGGAGGTTATGACACTGTCTGTATCCGATGATGACAGTAATGGTGTGAGGCAGGCGCAACAGTCGGCCAATAGTTTACAGCCGGACCCCTCTAATGACTGGGCATATCCCAAGGAGATAGCTCTCTCTTTTACCGTTCTTGGACAGAAAATCATGCACTCTTTTTTGAATTTGCGACCTGCCATCATGCGTACGAGATCCTGAATTTCTGTCATTCCCAGCTGGGGACTGCCCAGTATGATACGATCCCCGGACTCGGCAGTATTTAATGACTCCAATATTCTATTGGACTGATTCTTATCAAAGGAGACCGCATCAGAGCATTCATCGGGTTTGTCATTACCAAAGTCCAGACGGGCGCATGTTCCGGATGTACCGGCTCCCCCACATAATGCCTTGCAGCTTCGCCTGTCCCGGGGCATGCCGCCCCCCACGCGGGTGTAGTTCTCAGATATTTGCCCCGACATGTATCCTAATAGTCCCCAGTCCAGTTCGGTGGGATCATCAATGTCCATGCGGATAAACGCGTCAGGCTGGGATTCCCCCCGCAGTGAGGTGTGGGGACTCTTGCCGGTCAGTGCGCTGGCCAGGGCGGTAAAGGCGCTCTCCTTGTTGGTTTTTAGGCCATCAAAAGTATTGGCATGAATGGCCGCATTACTCTCTGCCAGGGCAACCTGGGAATCCTGCGGCGGCATGTCAAATATGTCATACGGCACACATGAGAACGAGGTTACAACACCCATACGCCTGTACGACTCTCTTATGGATTCCTGTTTTTCTATGAAATTCTGGTCCAAGTCATACGAGCCAACATGGTCCCGGTCATAACCCATGGGATTCAGGGTGGTCCAGACCCGTACCCGAGCCCTGTCCCGGATGGAACGAAGAAACTCCTCGCCCGCATCCCCTATTGTATTGTAGTTTACGCCGGAGAGGTGCACCCACTTAACGGGGATTAGTCTTGACGCGTCAGCTGCCTCCCCGGCAGACACCAAGACGCGATACGCCATCTGCATGATTTCGCCGTGCTCCCCCAATAGGGCCGCTTCCTCGTATTTGTCCAGTATCATTATCTGGTTAATGGTTTTAACGCAGGAATATTATGTGTATAGGATGGTGCAGGTCGCAATATCGCACATACTGAAAGGTATGAGAGATACCATGAACGCGGTGCATCCGCCCAGAATGACTGCCCTGCGGGAGTTGCATGATGCGGAGAATCGGGGCCCCTTTAGCATACTTATAGGAACCATACTTTCTGCCAGGACCCGAGACGAGAATACCGCCAAGGTAGTCCGTCGACTCTTCTCCAAGTATGAGACACCTGCCCAGCTGGCCGCGGCCAATGTATCGGATGTGGAGGAAGTCATACGATCAATAGGGTTCTATCGCGTAAAGGCAAGACGCATAATTGAGGTCGCATCAATAATAGCAAAAGTGTATGGCGGCATAGTCCCCGATGACATGGAGAGATTGACTAATCTGCCGGGAGTTGGTCGCAAGACCGCCAACTGTGTATTGGTATACGCCTTTGACAAACCGGCAATACCGGTGGACATACATGTGCATCGCATATCCAACCGTCTTGGCATTGTGGATACAAAGACACCCGAGCAGACAGAGACTACCCTGACAGATATCATACCAAAAGAATACTGGCTTCAGATAAATGATACCTTTGTTATGTACGGCCAGAATATCTGCAAGCCCATCTCACCCATGTGCGGGGTCTGCCAAATAAGGGATACGTGCGCGTATTTCAGGAGCGCCGCTTGAAGATGAATAGCACGCCGACCAGTACACCCACCGCGGCAGTGACTATAAACGGGAATAGCGAGTATATGTTCTCTATGGGATTTCCAGAGATTATTTCCACTTGTAATAGACCGGAGTTGGTGGCGGGGGGATCACTGGAACTTAGCATTCCAAATATAGAGTACGAGCCTACAGTGAATGTACCCACATCCAGGTTGCTCACCACTATACGTTCACCATTATTTACCGTCAGCCCACCCTGATCTGTATAAGATGCAATTACGCGGGTCTCGGGAAACCAGCCCCGGCCTAGGTTGTTATGTATAACTACATAGCCCTCCCTTGGTAGCTGTGCCGCCAGCCAGAAATTACGCTCAGGGTCGGCGCCCATTCCAATCTCTATGAATCGCTCAGAGTCGAAGGCATCATGTATGCGTAACACCGCGTTACCCAAGGGATTAGCGTAGAGTATGTCGTTATTGATGGTAATCTGCCAGCTGCGCTCATGTACATTGTCCAGCGACGCGACAGATGCATCCCGACCCACCTGATTGAATTCGTACCAGGGTATCTGGAGCTCCTCAATCTTTAGTGACGGATTCTTGATATCCTGTGCAAGAGCAGGTGAAACAGTCAGGGCCAGTAATGCGGCCACAACTATCAGGCTTGCCATACAGTATCATTACGACAAGGGATCATAAATGTCTAGTGGGAGACGGTCATTTTCACCAGATAGACATTTTGAGATCCGGTATCAAAGAGGGATATGCGCACTTCCCCGGCATTGCATTCGGTAAGGAATGGCAAGTATGCCCGCTGGTCGCTGGTCAGCAGATCACAGTCATTACTCTTGCAGAAAGATGCCAGTCTTGAGTCAGAACTGTCCCTGCCCGGACTGGGCGGTGTTCCCACGTAGAGTATTTGCTTGTATGAGAGATGGATTTTTTGCTCGTTCCTTTTTGCCCAGCCAATTATTTGATAGTCCACCAGTATTCTATCATTCATGGCGCGTTTTATGCTTCATTTTCATATATACATAATCGGTATGTTTAAAGAATATTCAAAAGAGATGATTTTCGGGTCCATAGTCTAGATCGGTTATGACGTCGCCCTTACACGGCGAAGATCCGGGGTTCAAATCCCCGTGGACCCATATCATTCCCTATGCATTAATTCCAGAACGTATGATGACATAGACTGCAAGCATGCGTAACCATCTGCCACAATACCAATCATATTTACACTTACAGAAATGGCCCATTCCCCCCATGGCGCGTCGCACCTGCTAACCGACAATTGTACGCGGCCAGGACAATTCTAACCCTAGATGGCAGCCATACATAATATGGCCAGATGGAGGCGCCGTACCCTTATGCATAAAGGCAGGGACATGAAAATTACGATACTGTTAAGTGAACCCACATGATAAACACTCAGGCTATGATGGTCCAAGCAATTACTGAACCACATTCACGTCTCCAAGTCACGCGTATGACCAGAGGTGTGCGGGAATGATGCCATTATACATCACCAAAAAGTATCTTACAGTCTCGTGTTTCGCCCTCATTTCCATGATTACGTTGGGAGCAGTATTTGGACTCACATATGATATTACCACGGACCCGTCATACGCATCATGGCTTGTTGTATCATACGTAGCAGGTCTTACCATGATAATATTGCCATGTACCCTGCCCTTGGTATTCATCATAGTTCCATTAAGCATGGGAAAGGGCAGGCACCGGGGCCCACTCATGGCAGTGCTGTTTGGAGTAGGACTCACTGTAACCATAACAATGTATGGCGCCGGGGTGGGACTACTAGGCGGCACCGTAGGTCTAGATACTGTCTCAACCTACATGTTCGTTATTGCAGGTATGGCAGCGTTCATCTTCGGGCTCTCTCAGATAGGCCTGATTCGACTACGACTGCCGTCATACTCTGGAACACCAGGTTTCATACACAAACGGGGCGACTATGCAAAGGCCCTGCTCATGGGACTGTTACTGGGCAATGCAGGTGTAGGTTGCCCAAATCCATTATTCTACTGGTTACTGATATACGTGGCAGGATTGGGGAGTGTCGAGGCAGGTGCCGGGGTAGGCGTGGTTCATGGCATAGGTCGTGCCGTTCCCCTGATATTGATATCAGTATTAGCCATAATGGGAATAAATGCATCTCGAGGCTTGGCAACAAACCGAATCAGAATAGAGCAGATCAGTGGATGGATGCTCATAGTACTGGGCTCTTTCCTCATAATAAATGGCATACCCGGTGGCCACCAGTGGTATGAAGATACAATAGTGCACACAGGATGGAATGGTATAGTAAATATGCTGTCGTTACCTACAGAGTTTCACATGAAATCACACACACATGCCCAAGATTCATTTCTATCAATACCCGTACAGCTAGTTCCATCCCTGCTGGCCCTAATGATCGGGACACCCATAGTATGGCATTATGCTCGGAGGGCCCTATCATGAGAGACCCGGTCTGTGGTATGGATATAGAGGACGGAGACAGTATAACTTACAAAGGCAAGGAGTACAAATTCTGTTGCGCCACATGTAGATGGGCATTTGAGTCAAATCCTTCCGCATATATTGATTAATCTGTAAGGTAACCGCGACTCTGCCATGACAACAAGCTCGTCACATTGAATCAGCTCCCGCGAGTATTCCGGAATAGCCTCTCATCAATTCTGAAACATGCCAAGTCATAAGGCTCGCACGACCCCAACCATGCAGACACATAGTACAGCTATGAGTAGGGTGGCTGTCTCTGAGCAGACTTACCATTATAGCGGTCACCATAAGTCCTTGGATGACAGATACATTTGTCACATACAATCCCTGTCTCACATGTCAAAGAATTATGGTGTTTGCTATACGTGATTTGTATATGTAATGTATGAAAAGTCGGTCCGCTAGTCATTGGCATCCCGCTCCACCCATTTTGTATAATTTGCTCTAATTGTCTGGGTCGCCTTTTTATTCCTGGAGTGGTGTTTCGCCGTTATCTATATCCAGTGAGACGTGCAACCTTCTCTCATTGTAGTAGTCCACATAATCCCGGAGACTGTCATATCTTGTCCTCAATCATTCCATGGAAGCGCTCCAGTTTGCCATTTGTCTGCGGGTGGCATGGTCTGGAATTGATTAGTATGATGTCTTGATCCAGCAGTTCTTCCTAGAATAGTGTGGGTTTCCAGTTCTTTTTGCCCTTTTATTGTCCTACGAAACACGCGCCGTTATCCAAGATGCAGGGGCGCCGAATCGTTTCATTGCCGGTCTCAGTAATAGAGCGGCGTTCTCTGAGGTTGCATGCTCAAATAGTGCCGCCCCGACTATACACCTGGATGCATCATCTATGAGATTCAGTCCCCCTGAAGCGCTCATCTTTCATGACATGCCAGTGCCACATTGCATTGGAATATTTACGCTCATAGCGTACCCACTCTGACTTTGCAGGTGATGATCCTGCCGTACCGTTCTTTTTCATTATGCGATATACTGCGCGATATATTGTAATTCTGTCTAAGCCTCTTTGCAATACGTACTACTCCGGCGGGATCCTTGCTGTATGCTTCAGTTACCATTCGTATCTGGGTGGCGGTGATTGGTATCATAGGCCTGCCCATCTTTACTCGAGTCGTTCCCGTTCTCTGGTTCACAATCTTCGTACGTGTCTTGTTTCAGGTCTTGAGCTATTTTGGTGGCGGCAACACCTCTTTTGCGTTGTCTTACTATTGATTCCTCTGTTATTCTCTTTACCATCTGGCTTGTGCAATCTGAACTACTGTACGCCGGATCCTAAGCGGACTTACTTTTCGTACTATTGAATACGTGATTTGTATACACAAATCTTATATTTTAAACACTACTTTCTAATGCATGGCACATGTCAGTACACCACAAGACATAGAGAAGGAATCTAGGCGTGTGATTGAAGCACTGTATGGTGATATTACAGATTTTCGCGTAAATGTATTCTTCCCTGTCCCCGAAAAAGGTACACGTGTAGCTTGGGACATACAAGTAAATTTTATGCTCAATGATTTGAAATATACAGTAGACCTAGAGATCCAAGAGAAAGATGGTCAGGTGACCAATGCCCGTTTAATTGACACCATGACACCACTCTAGAATGTCAGTGCAGTTATCTGGTATACAATAATAATTCCCAAAAGTATGCTCAGTGTACCGGCAGCATAGCGAACCATCTTTCGTATACGCTCGCTGGCCATGCCCAAGGATGCACCCAAGAGACCCCCCAATGCGCACATTCCCGCGGCAGATCCTGCTCCAAATACCAACATGAACAGTATTACCATATCCAGATCTGCCAGTGTCGCAGAAGTTAATGCAACAAGCGCACCACTCCCGGCCAAGCCGTGCACCAGCCCTATAATGTACGAGCGATGTATGTGAGCGTGTCCCCCGTCCCGATGATCATGCTTGTGCGAGTGAATAGTTCCATCAGAATGGGCATGAACATGCTCGTGGGTGAATCTGCCTTTGAGAATAGCCAGTATGCCCATTATAATTAACATCAAGCCCACGGCAAACTCCATCCACTCAAATATCCAGTTCTGTATGGCAGACGCTGCCACATATGCCAGCAAGCCAAAGCCCACCAAGGTAGTGGTATGACCGGCCCCCCAAACAGCTCCTGTCACAGATGATCGTGTAATCCCGGCCCAGACCTTCCGCAATCTTGATTTGGTATGCTGACTAGCCACAAGAGTACTTACTGCAGTCATATGATCCGGCTCAAATGCATGACTCAATCCCATACTGGCACCCAAGCTTAGCGCCAACGCAATGACATGACTGTCTGCCAGTATCGTATCCACGAAACAGTGACGCGCGTATGCTATAAAAAAAATCTTACATAATTCTACTCAGACAAACTTGTCCACAGGATTGCACTGGTAACCATGTACAGGTATCACTATCTGTCGTGCAGATATGGATTAGATCATACCACTATTAATTGCCAGAGTAGTAGTGACCAAAAAACCAATTAATAAAACAAGAGCAGGCACCATATATGGTGGCAAAAAAAACAGCCATGTCAGGCTTTTATAAAAAGACGCCCGATGAACGTCTTCACATAGTAGAAGACTTTGCCAATCTACAAGAGCAGGATAGAAAAGCTCTGCGTGCAGGCCTGGATATCAAGGCGGCGGACAATCTAGTAGAGAATGCTGTGGGAACATTCACGCTGCCCCTAGGCGTGGCTACCAACTTTCGAATAAACAGTCGTGACTACATAATACCCATGGTTATCGAGGAACCCTCCGTAATAGCGGCCGCGTCCGCAGGAGCAAAATCTACTGACAATGTTGAGGTGACAGTATCCCGGTCGCACGTAACCGGCCAGATACAAGTGCTGGACGTACAGACCGAAGCGGCGGACATTATAATGACCAGGAAGAGCGACATAATCGCTGCGGCCAAAGAGATACTCTCCAAGCACATGTCCATAGTAGAGATGCACAGCACGAATCTGGATACTACACCAAATATGATTAAGGTGGAAATTGTGATAGATGCGGGCGAGGCAATGGGTGCCAATGCCATTAATACTTTATGCGAGGGCATAGCACCATTAATAGAGGAGATAACCGGTGGGCGCGTACTATTACGCATACTCTCCAACGCCATGCCCCGTATGGCAAATGCCAGTGCGTACTTTGACGTAGAAGATCCTGTAGCAGAGGGCATACTAAACGCGTATAGATTTGCCGCCGCAGACAGACACCGCGCCGTAACCCACAACAAGGGAATAATGAACGGAGTGGTTGCTGTGGGGTTAGCCACCGGGCAGGATACACGCGCCCTAGAGGCAGCAGCCCACGCGTATGCAGCGGAGTCCGGTCGTTACAGTCCGCTTTCCAGCTGGGAGATATGTCAAGGCAGGCTATTGGGCAAGCTGAGCATCCCATTGGGCGTAGGTACCAGAGGGGGACTTACAACACACCATGCCACGGCGGCAGCGTGTCTCAAAATACTACAGAATCCCACGGCCGGGGATCTGGCGGGAATAATGGCCGCAGTTGGACTGTGTCAGAACTTTTCGGCGCTAAGGGCTCTTGCTACCGATGGCATTCAGAAGGGCCACATGAAGCTGCACAAGAGACGACTCACATAGTAGAAATTCTGTCCACGCCATATGTTTCTGCCACTACAATGGTGTGCCGGGAGAGTACTGGATTGGGCAAACAATACGACTTTACATACTGAAGACAGTACATGATGTGCAGAATGAGCCGATCATAATATTTATCTAGTTTGGCTACCCTTACCCAAATGCAATGGGAATGGAATTTTATGGCGATGACTATCGTGGCGCCGACGTGGCGCCTTTTGTGGGAATAAACACCTTCCTGCACCTGCCATGGGTAAAAAGCTATGATGAACTGAAGCGGGCAAAGCCGGATGTGGCCATTGTGGGAGAACCTTTCGATTTTGGCACAACCATCAGGCCGGGAGCAAGATACGGACCCAGAGCTCTGAGAGCGGCATCCACCATACCATCCCCCCCTTATGAGAGATTCAACATAGAGACCGGCGCTGATCCCTTTGGCACTTTCAGGACTGTAGATTATGGGGACGTGAATGTATCCCCGGGAGATGTTATAGAGTCACACAAGCGAATGTCACAGAAAGTGAAGGAGGTCCTAGAGCAAGACGGCATTCCAGTCATGCTAGGCGGGGATCACTCCATAACATATGCCAACGTCCGCGCCTTTGCAAAAAAATACAAGAACATCGGAATGATTCACTTTGACACCCATGCAGATTGCGCACCTCAGGGGTTGACCGGATACAAGTATGATCATGGAGCCCACATACGCCGCATAATGGAGATGGGCTGCCTCAGGGGTCGCAACTACTCCTTGGTCGGGCCCCGCGGGTATTGGCCCGGTCCGGACTTGTACAAGTGGATGTCAGATCAGGACTTTCAATGGTTTACTATGCTGGATGTAGAAGAGTTAGGCATAGATTACATCGCCAAGGAGATAGCTGATCGCGCAAATGACGGTACGGATGCAGTTTATCTGAGCTGGGATATAGACTCTTTTGATCCCGCGTATGCACCGGGTACCGGCGAGCCGGAACCCAACGGACTCACTTCCAGGGAGGGAATACGCATGATCCGGTTACTCTCCAAGTCCTTTGATCCTGATCGGTTTGCCATGGACCTGGTGGAGGTTGCCCCCGCGTATGATGTCAGTGACAACAGCTCGTACAATGGCGGCATAACATCAGGTCTAGGCCAGAGATTGGTAGTGGAGCTTCTAGCAGGACTCTCGCTTACAAAGAGGGGATTGGATGAGGGAAGCCCTGTCCGTCCACGGGATTATCGAGGTACCGGTCACACATACAATTTTGGCAATCCACGCTCCACAATACCCAAACGGGAGTAGTAGTGGACCGCAAAAAGTCAGGGATCATGCATTCTACAAGATACGTGTTCCAAACCAATGTAGTATGAATTTACGCGATATGCCCAAATCACACTAGTCGCCAAGATCTGTTATGCGTAAATTTGGACGTAGGCAAACCCGTACAATTTATGGGTATGCTAATTATTTTAATAAAAAGTATTTAGAAGTGTAAAATCATTAATAAACATCTATGGAAATAGGAAAAAATAGTTTTAAAATACTTAAATTAAAGAGATATATTTACCATATATGGCGGAGATTGGCAGTTTTGGTATAGCAGTAGGGATGTTCATTGCCCTCACTTTGGCAGTAGGTCTCATATCCTCCAGAATGGTACAAAAGAGCGGAAAGCGGCTCATAGTAGCGGGTAAGAGCTTACCACTCGTTATGGTAGGAACGATGTTGGCTGCGCAGGCAGTGGATGGCAATTCCTCGCTAGGCAATGTTGCACTGGTCTATCAGTTTGGGTTTTGGGGAGGGGCAATAGTGCCCATGGGCCTTGGCGCGTGTCTCCTGATGGTGGGGGCATTCTATGCCAAGCCCCTGAACAAAATGTCCATGATCACCCTGCCGGACTTTTACTATAGACGATTCGGTAATGGTGCAGAGGGGATATCCAGTGTTTTGTTGATCATAAGCTTTGTCATACTTATGGCAGGAAATTTGGCCGCGTGTGGATTCATACTGGAAACGGTGTTCGGGATAGATTACTTCTGGGGCATACTAATAGCGTCCATCGTGGTACTGGCATATACCACTGCGGGGGGACTGTTTGCATCAGCATATACCAATCTCTTTCAGGTGTATTTGGCCATTGGCGCGTTCTGGGCCGGATTCATATTCTTTGCCGGGGGCCTCTCCGGCACGCCCTGGGATACCATAGTGGGTGCTGCGCCGCCAGAGTTTCTGGACTTGTCCGGGTTATATGATATTGCCAATGGCGCACTGATAAACTGGGGCGGATTTCTGGCCCTGGCCCTGGGCGATATTATAGCGCTGGACTTTATGGAGCGGGTCTTTGCGGCTCGCAACCCCAAGACTGCACAGCGAGGGGCGCTCATGGGAGGAGCGCTTACCATCTTTACTGTGGTGCCCACCAGCATGCTGGGCATAGTGGCGCTGTACTACCTGCCGGCAGATACACTACCGGACTTGGCCCTGCCGCTGCTCAGTGTAGAGCACATGCCCTTTGCCGTAGGCGCAGCCATTTTGATGGGAGTGGTGGGCGCATCAATGTCCACTGCCAGCGGCGGGTTGCTGGCAGTCTCAAGCGTAATATCCCGAAATCTGATCAACAGAATAATTCGCCGAAGATGGCTTGGAAAACCAACCAGTAATGATCAACAACTGCTCTGGATAACGCGTATAGTACTATTTCCCATGATTGCGGCCGGAACCATACTGGGATACGTGCTCCCGGCACCAGGCATATACCTGATACTGGCATTTGACATTGTATTTGCAGGAGCACTGGCCCCCCTTACACTGGGACTCTTCTGGAAGAAGGCTAACATGCCCGCGGCTATCGCCTCGCTTTTGGTAGGCAGTAGTATACGACTGGCATTCTTCTTTACGATGCCGCCGGAACTTGCAGGGTTGGATCAGTTAATTCCGCCCATGATATCTTTTGCGCTTTTCATAGGTGTCGCCCTAGCGACTCAAGGCAGATACCCCGGAAAGGCTCGCCACGACGTAAGGGACTATGTACCACCGGAGGAGGATATAGTGTCTGGCGAAGATTTGAAGCATTTCCAGGAAGGCGGCGCCATGGGTTCGGAGGGAGCTATCACCGACCTGGGTCAGCCACCCAAGCCATGATTTGTTTTAAATGCAATAAAACTAGATGAAGATGCGTGAAGTATCCGGATCTTATAAACCCCGAGATGTCATGGATATCCCGGTCCCAGCAATATAATTTGGACGCGGGCATGCTCATGGCCCACAAGGCAAAGACGTCACTGGGGCCGCGCGGTATGGAAAAGATGTATGTGGACATAATAGGGGAGGAGACCGTTACCGCACACGGGGGGGCATTCATGAGAAAGTTTGACGTGGATCATCCCGCGGCCAAGGCTGTGATAGATGGTGTCAATACTGTTGATACACACGTTGGAGATGGAACTATCTCTGCGGCCATACTTGTAGGAGCACTTTTGGAGCAGGTAGGCGCTCTGCTAAAGTCTGGCATACCAACTGCCACCATAATGCGGGGGTTTGAAATTGGTGCGCAGTATGCGCTGGAAACACTGGATTGTATAAGGATCAGGGGTAACTCAAAGACTGATCTGCAGGTAGTATCCTCGTGCTTGGCGGGAAAGACCATAGCGCTGGCCAATGACAATCTGGCAGAGTGGATAGTAGAAGCGGTGCTGCATGTTGGCGCGGATACGGACATGATAAAGATAGAGGAGAAGCCAGGGAATTTTACAGATGTACAGTTGATACGGGGAACGGTAATAGACAAACCCGCAGATAACACGCACATGCCCCGGTCTCTCTTCGACACACAGGTACTGCTACTCAATGATACATTGGAAGCCACACGCACAAGGACCGAGTCTAGCATTGATATATCATCTCCAGAGATGATGGGTGCGTTCAAGGAGCAAGAGAATTTCAATGTAATGGCCATCGTGGAGAAGGTGGTAAACTCTGGCGCGCAGTTTGTGGTATCAAGAAAGGGCATAGGGGAGATGGCACAAGCCGTTCTGGCCCGTATGGGAGTAATGACGGTGCGCCGGGCCAAGTATAATGACTTGTGGTGGTTGGAAAAGGCCACCGGTGCCACCACATGTACTAGTGTGGAAGACATATCCCCCCACGAGCTCGGGCATGCGGATACTGTACGTCAAGAGATGGTCGGCAGAGACTCAATGATATTTGTCGAGTCCGCAACCCCCCGTTCGGTTACATTCATGTTGCGCGCTAGCTCCAAGCGCTACCTGGATGAGTTTCACCGTAATGTCCTAAATGCCATAAGATCACTTAGAAACTATAGGGAGTGTCCCTTTGTGGTGTATGGAGGAGGGGCATGCGAGGCCATACTGGCCCGGCGGATTAGGGAGAGAGCTCCCTACAACCAAGGAAAGATTCCGCTAATACTGGGATGCTTTGCTACTGCCTTGGAGGAGATACCCATGACCCTGGCGCGTAATGTGGGAATGGATACCCTTGATGCAATGCCCATGCTACGGCACAAGTGTGCCACAGAACCTTCAGGATGGTGGGGGGTAGACTCTGCATCCAGGAGCATATGCAGAATACATAATGTAATTGATACATATCTTGTAAAGAAGCAGATTATAATCACGGCGCAGGAGACAGCCAATCAAATACTGAATGTGGACGATACATTCATGAAAGACATTATAGACAATACACACTGCCACTTGGATGGGACAGTGCACGCCCACAAAGATCCCGGTAGGAACCATAACCATTGGGAGCAAGAGGGACTAGAACAGCGACAGATGCACCAATATTACTAAGCGGGATATACGATTAACGGACACATTAATCAGAATTAATCCTGTCGGGCGCTAGTTCATGTGTAGATTGGGTCACACTAACTTTAGAACCATTATAGCGGTCACCATAAGTCTTTGAGAACATGCTACCTCGTTCCTGGACAGTACCTGGCTTTGGCTTGTCACCATTATTTCCGCCCTGGCGCCTCCGGTTGGGCGGGGAACGGTTCCCCCCGGACGACACGCTCTGCCGCCCCATACAGGGAAACCTGTTACTAAACGCCGCGTTGATATCGACGTGAAATTCCTGGTTGCATATTGAATGTGTCCCTAGTTGATCGGATTTGTTGTCAACGTGTCCACACACGTGACAGGTCTGGTTCGTTGGGTGGGTAAACCGCCCCCTCATGTATCTCGCTGGCACAGCCGCCAATTCAATCCCCGGTGCCTCGCACTTTTGTACTACTTTCCGGCGGAATTCCCCTAAACCCGGTTCTCGCGCATGGAACGGTTCATTGTTCTTTTCCGGTTCCCGCCATGACTGGTCATTGCTTTCGGTGATAAATCCTCTAGTACTACCTTGTCTGCACCTTTGGTGATCGCGTGGACCGTTCTATTCATGGAGTCGTTGTATGAGTTCACGTCTTCCGGAATCTTGTGCACAAATCACATTAACTGTCGCGATCAGTTGTGCGTAAATTTAGACACAGGTGAACTCATACCGAATTGACGCTCCCTGCTCTTGTTAACTCGTTCCACTATCTTGAATGAGCGCATGTCCCGGGAATGATCGATTGGTTTGGTTGCTCTCACCACACCAATGCCCGGCAGGTATAATTCGTGAGAACCGCGCCTTATCGGCGGACTCACACAAGACAGTATTACACTATTATTGTCACGCCGGTGTGGTATGTAATTAGAATTATCCTCGTACGCGCGCCTGCACGCGACAGACACCTGTAGTATTGCATCCCGACCATAGCTGGTAACTCGCGCATCCACTCCAGATCAGGGCGCCACTTTGTCAATTCCAAGAGCAAACCATTCTTGTTGGACGGGTAAACCGTCCCCGGATAACCGTTCTAGAACGTGGTAGCTGATTCACGTATAATGAATCACCCTTCTTTAGGTCATATGGTAACTTGGTGGACTCGTTCTTATTCTTGACCTTGGCCGGATCATGCTTCAATTCAAGAGTGGTTCCGGGTATGTAGTAACCACCAAGACTGATCTCGGACACCGCTCTATTATAGACATAATCGGATGTGTAACCAAACATCTTTGCGCGCCGGGAGAACTCCTTATCATTTTTCAACGGTATAATGACGGTCTGAATTATGTCACCCATCATCTGGCGATTCTACTCTAGTAGTTGTTCTATAAAACTACGGTCCTATACCCGGTAAAGACTTATGGTGGGCGCTATACAGGACCGTGTCGCAGGACAGGGTACGACATACAGATAAGCTAAACCGGGCAGGATCATTGATGCAGTATTGCTCCACTTCAAGACAAACTCAGCAAGGGTTAGCGTGCCCATTAATCCGGGCATACAAGTTAGTGATTGTGTATGACAAATGTGTGCCCAGAAACTCAGGGTGATCTCTATAGTGTAGACTATACTAATCACTTGGAGATACCGCCCAAGGCATTTTACAAAAGCCAGTCAGCAAGTGACCCCAAAATGAATGAGGTCCGATGCAAATGACTTGGCGACATAATTTCCGTATGATACAGGTGATTAGTGTAAATCTTAATCGGGGTCAACTGGAATGGTTACCTTTCGCGAGATTTTTAAGATATCATACTGTATTACGTATGTGAAGTGCAGTATATCAGAATGCAGGGCCAAAGGCATACAAAAGATCTCAGTAGGGTCCAAGGAGACTAGAAACCTGTGTGCCCGGCATCTACGCATATACATGAGCAGATATCAGCATCATAAACCAGAGTACACAAGGGCATCCGGCATGAGGTAGATCTTGCGGTAAAAAAATTTTATGAACCAGCCTTGCAGGATCAATACATGAAACTCTTACTATTACCATTATTACTGCTGCCCATCGTCGCCTTTGGGGAGTCACAAACCGTCCCCACAGATGGAGGCACACTGGAGGTACGTATGACGTACCCAGATAATATAGTAGCTGAGGAACACTTTCCACTGCTCATAGAATTTATCAATCCCACAACAGGGATGTTACAGGAGCACATTGACTATATCATAACAATAACCCGCAACGGAAACACTGTCTTTGGGCCCACGCCGCTGACTCATAGCACCGAGGGTGCATTACGGGGACTGGAACCGGCATTTCAGAATACTGGCGACTATACCATAAATGTGAGCGTTGAGGGCATATTATTCCAGCCACTGGATCCAGAGAACGCATCATTAACTATACGCGTGGAAGATCCTGATAGTGGCGGAGGCTGTCTCATAGCTACGGCTGCATATGGTTCTGAAACGGCAATCCAGGTCCAACAGTTGCGGGACATAAGAGACAACGTGTTACTTTCCACTGATGCGGGGCGCGCCTTTATGGATGGATTTAACCCGATATATTATTGGTTCTCACCAACAGTAGCGGATATGGAGAGGCAGAACCCCCTCTTTCGCGAAGTGATAAGGGCAACCATGCAACCCATGCTGGGGTCACTACAAGTAATGGAGTATGCAGATACCAACGAGAAGGTCATTACGTATGGTATAGGCATAATACTGCTAAATGCCGCAATATACACGTCTCCCCTAGCAGGATTAGTTTGGATGTGCAGGTATGTCAGACCACGTATATCAAAGTCCCATACGAACGTCTAGTACACGGCAACCCTTCTCCAGAACAACTACCGGATTCATATCCAGCTCCTTTATGCGGGGGTGATCCGTTACCAGCTGTGAAACCCTCTGGATACATTCACACAGTGCGTCTATATCGGATGGCTTGTCGCCACGCGCACCCATGAGAAGCTTCTTGGCCTTTATAGAATCAATCATTACTCGAGCCTCCTGAGCAGTTACAGGGGCCATCCGGAACACAACGTCCTTGAGAATCTCCACGTAAACTCCACCCATCCCGAACATAAGCATGGGGCCAACACCGGGCTCCTGCTTGCAGCCTATGATAACCTCCTTGCCGCCGCGTACCATCTCTACGACCAGGCACCCATGTATGCTGGCCTGAGAGTCATACCTTCTTGCACTTTCGGTGATTTGTCCAAATGCCTCACGTACTTCTTCTTCGTCGGACAGGCCCACCCTGACACCGCCGGCATCGGACTTGTGGGTTATCTGGGGCGAGACTACTTTCATAACCACGGGAAATCCCATATCTCGCGCGACGTTAACAGCCTCCTGAGAATTCTTGGCCATTACACTTTTGGGCAGTGGTAGTCCGTATGACTCAAGTATACGTTGGCCTTCTGCCTCCAGCAGGCTACTGCGATCATGGGCGCCGTTCAGTATCTCCCCTACCGCATCCCTGGAGACATTGTATTGTGTAATGTTGCCGGGGGGCGCATTTATCCATTCAGAGAATCGTAGCATGGCCTTCAGGGCGCGCACCGCCCCTTCCGCGTATGTATAGTAAGGAACACCACCTTCTGCCAGTATAGTTCGGTTGGTTGTGCCCTCATCAAGACCCATAAGACTGGCCAGGATTGTTTTCTTGTATTTTTTTGACATCTTTACAATTACCCGGGCGAGCCCGTCATAGTCCAGTGTGCCTGAGGGAGTACACATTACAATTGCCGAGCCCACCGTGTCATGTGACAGAACCCTTTCAAGCACATTTTCAAATCGAGCATAGTCTGCATCTCCCACTATATCCACCGGATTGCGAGAGCTCCCCCACGGCGGTATGACATTATCTATGTGGGGTCGGATTGGTGTTATGTCCGCCATCTTGATGTCAAGTTTGGAGCAGGCATCAGTGGATATGATGGCGGGCCCTCCCGCATTGGATATGATAGCCAAGTCTCCGCTGGGCAGGGGTTGTTTGGAAAAGGCGGTAGCATAGTCGAATAATTCATCCATACTGTCCACACGAATAACTCCGGCTTGTCGAAATAGGTCATCATATAGCTCATCAGAGCCCATCAGGGCGCCCGTGTGCGACATGGCCGCCTTGGCACCCTCGGGGCTACGACCAGACTTTAGTACCAGTATGGGTTTTTTGTGTTCCCGGGTTACACTCCTACAGGTGTCTAGAAACTGTCTCCCATCACCAATGTCTTCCAGATACATTACTATCACTTTAGTCTGTTTGTGAGTGGCCAGTGTCCTGAGCACCTCTATCTCGCCGGTGGCTGCCTTATTACCAAGACTCACAACCGCAGAGAAGCCTATCCCCTGAGCGGAAGCATCCTCGCATAATGCAGCACAGATGGCCCCGCTCTGAGACACCAAGGCTATGGATCCGGTCTTGGGGGTTATCTTTAGGAATGTGGAATTCATCATGGTCTCAGGGTCCAAGTTCATAACGCCCAAGCAGTTGGGACCTACCAGCTCCATCCCATACTGTGCAGAGATTTGCTTTAGTTGTGCCTCAAGGCAGGCGCCCGCCTCATCTACCTCTTTAAAACCAGCCGTTATCACAATAGCGCCCTTTACGCCCTTTTGGCCACACTCCTCCAAGACCCCGGGAACCAGTAAATTCTTTATTACGATAACCGTAAGATCCACATTGCCGGGAACATCAAGAACGGACTTGTAGGCCACTCTGTCGAATACTTTGGCCCTAGTAGGGCTAATGGGATATATCTCTCCCTTAAACCCCTTCAGTATGTTGTTTGTGATTGTACTGCCTACGCGTCCGGGGCTATCGGAGGCGCCGATTATAGCTATGGAACGCGGGGTTAAAAAGACGGATCTAGTCACTGTGTACTACCGTTGGTAATTTGTATAATAAAGTTGGCGCATAGGCGCCTGTCACTGTAATGATTTCATATGTTCAGATTGTACTAATAGTTGTGATTCCGTCGTGTATAAATTTAGGCACAAGGCAACTAACACACTCTATGTTGTATGCAACATGCGTTCCTGCCTCAGTCTATATGCGGATACTGCTACAAACCCAAAGATGATAGCCAGTCCCGCATATGACAAGACTTGGCTATACTCAATGAGTATGGCTGTGGCTCCGGCGCCCAGTACGCTAGGCAACAAGGATAGCAAATAGAGCCACCACCCACAACAACCCAAGGGAACCAAGGAAAAGAATGAAAAGAATGAGGTTGTAGTGGTGGCGCCTGAGTTTCCTCCAAAGATACGCCTCTTGGCAGGTACCCTGCATCCCATCTCTTTTCCTTTCTCAGACAGAATGATCTGCAACCCTATACCCACACTCATCCCGACTATCACGATGGAGTTAATTTGAAATGCCGCAGAGATAGACTGCACTGGATCCAGAGCAGGCGTAGTTACAACAACCACCAAAAGATATGCCAGCATGGTGAGAATTGCAACAAGTATTCCCTTTGTTATGGGTCGCATATTACTGGCCTTCGTAAATCAGGGTCGAGTTATGAAACGTTGCCCATTCAAACCAGAATCCAGGCTCGATTGGTAATCTTATGAGCTGTGTTCCATTGAATATGCCAGAGACAGCAGTGCCATTGTAGTCCCATTCCGAGCCGGAACCGGTGTCCATTATACTACCGTTCTCGAATCTAAACTCCAGTGTCTGGTTACCTACCGTACGATCAAATGCACGAGCGTTTTCCTGGTACAAGGAGAGCATGAGTACGTCCCTGGAACCAACTCGGTCATTTATCACAATCTCATTTTCTATATCCGTCTGCCGGTATGCCTTATACACACCATCATACCCCAACCCCATTATTATCTCCTTTTGGGGTAGTCTTTCATCATGATTGTCTATGGGAAAGTATATTCCCGGTGTGGTATAGTAGTTGCCATACGGGTCTACGCTGTAGGCGCGCGCATGACCGGTATCGGTGCTGAGTATTAGGGTATCCGGATGAATGCTCTGCCAGTCCGCCCATGTAATAAGATCAAATGGGATGAGACTCAGTTGTTGGCCGCTCAGAGGACCCCGTACTGCCATCCCCAGTGCTTGGCTCCAGTACGATTCCGTATATCGGTCATACATGAGTAAGTTACTTTGGTATAGTAAACCGGAAACACCGAATTCCACGGGTTCATAGTCTATCACCCGACCAAATACCTGGCTAGTATAACATAATGGACAATATGTAACTGCCACGGGGATATCCCCAATCTCGTCGTTTACTATCTCATGCCATACCAAGATGATAAGGGGGTACGCCTTTACCTCCCCATCAATGGCCAGTCCCATGACAACATCGGATCCTGACATAAAGTCTGCATCTGCCGCAGTCACAAATTTGGGGTTGTCTATAGACGGTATTCCATCTCTGGGTACGCCACCGAATCTGATCTTGTCTAGCGGAATGGTATGTAACACACCATCTGTATTCATCACGCTAACCCCGCTATCGTATGCCATGACATTATCGTCGTACATAAGGGAGCTATGCGCCTCCACAACCACCTCGCCGCTCATCCAGGGATGGACTAGGCAAAAGTACGGGAATGTACCCTCATCATCAAAGGTGTGCGAAAACTCAGTTCCCGGGCTGACAAGACCGCTGTCAAAGATGCCATCAGGTCCGCCTTCTGCAAGAACTCCGCTGATTATGGTGTGTGCCGCGTTGTCAACGTTGTCCCAGATTACCATATCACCCACGTTTATGGTGAGCGATGCAGGTACAAAACATTCGTTATTCGCCTCACAACCGGGTGTTGAGGAACCCTCTGCGTTTGAGACGCGGTACTCTTCGGCAAAAGATGCAGGCATTACCAAGTAACATGCCACAACAAGTAAAAGCGAGTAAGCATAAAGTTGCATTTCTGTACTAACCAGACGGTATTTTATAAGAATATGGCAGTTTTATTTCTCTTCTTGCACATGTCAAAGGACTAGACTCTGCATCATAACAAACTTGTCTATGCAGTACATCGATGCGTTGTGCAATGTTTATAGCGGTCACCATAAGTCTTTGAGAACATGCTACGTATGAGTTCACCTGTGTCTAAATTTACGCATAACTGATCGCGACAGTTAATGTGATTTGTGCACAAGATTCCGGAAGACGTGAACTCATACCATGCTACCTCGTTCCTGGACAGTACCTGGCTTTGGCTTGTCACCATTATTTCCGCCCTGGCGCCTCCGGTTGGGCGGGGAACGGTTCCCCCCGGACGACACGCTCTGCCGCCCCATACAGGGAAACCGGTTACTAAACGCCGCGTTGATATCGACGTGAAATTCCTGGTTGCATATTGAATGTGTCCCTAGTTGATCGGATTTGTTGTCAACGTGTCCACACACGTGACAGGTCTGGTTCGTTGGGTGGGTAAACCGCCCCCTCATGTATCTCGCTGGCACAGCCGCCAATTCAATCCCCGGTGCCTCGCACTTTTGTACTACTTTCCGGCGGAATTCCCCTAAACCCGGTTCTCGCGCATGGAACGGTTCATTGTTCTTTTCCGGTTCCCGCCATGACTGGTCATTGCTTTCGGTGATAAATCCTCTAGTACTACCTTGTCTGCACCTTTGGTGATCGCGTGGACCGTTCTATTCATGGAGTCGTTGTATGAGTTCACGTCTTCCGGAATCTTGTGCACAAATCACATTAACTGTCGCGATCAGTTGTGCGTAAATTTAGACACAGGTGAACTCATACCGAATTGACGCTCCCTGCTCTTGTTAACTCGTTCCACTATCTTGAATGAGCGCATGTCCCGGGAATGATCGATTGGTTTGGTTGCTCTCACCACACCAATGCCCGGCAGGTATAATTCGTGAGAACCGCGCCTTATCGGCGGACTCACACAAGACAGTATTACTCTATTATTGTCACGCCGGTGTGGTATGTAATTAGAATTATCCTCGTACGCGCGCCTGCACGCGACAGACACCTGTAGTATTGCATCCCGACCATAGCTGGTAACTCGCGCATCCACTCCAGATCAGGGCGCCACTTTGTCAATTCCAAGAGCAAACCATTCTTGTTGGACGGGTAAACCGTCCCCGGATAACCGTTCTAGAACGTGGTAGCTGATTCACGTATAATGAATCACCCTTCTTTAGGTCATATGGTAACTTGGTGGACTCGTTCTTATTCTTGACCTTGGCCGGATCATGCTTCAATTCAAGAGTGGTTCCGGGTATGTAGTAACCACCAAGACTGATCTCGGACACCGCTCTATTATAGACATAATCGGATGTGTAACCAAACATCTTTGCGCGCCGGGAGAACTCCTTATCATTTTTCAACGGTATAATGACGGTCTGAATTATGTCACCCATCATCTGGCGATTCTACTCTAGTAGTTGTTCTATAAAACTACGGTCCCATACCCGGTAAAGACTTATGGTGGGCGCTATACAATACCCTTCTTGCATGCCACAGATTCATGGAACATACTACAGTATAGAAACAACTCATAAGATATTTGGATCTATATCTTTTAGGGCAAGAGATATTGTGCATAGGCGCTCACCAATTTCATGTATAAATCATTGCCAATCGTAGCTATCCGTCGTTCATGAATTAAAATTAAAATAATTTAAAAAATGTTTGAGCTACTAATCTAGTGAATCAGTAAGACCAGTATATCTTTCGCCAGTGGGAGCCCATTGTCCGTTTTCGGTCTTGTACACTAGGTAATTTCCAAGTGCCAAGTCGCCCGCTTCATTGAGGGCACCGGCGCCGTTACTCTTCATGTTCTCAGCAACATTATGGATGACTGATTTTATAGCATCTACCTCTGCGCTTTGGGCTTCTATAATCGAAAGTCCCACTAGCCATACCGCGTCGTATGACGAATACACAAATGTGGATGGTCCTTTAACACCTGTTTCCTGTTCCAAATGCAGCTTTAGTCTGTAATCATCCCTTGATACGTCAGGTAGATATCCGACCAACTGTACCTGATCAACGAACTCCATGACTATGGAATCATTAATGTCGGGATTACCTACAAAGGCCTCTGCCGTATACCACTGGACCATTCTTAGTATATCATAATCATTTGCGGTCTGTATAATGGGTATAGTATTATCAAATTCCACGATGAACACCGCTACCTTATCTTGCCCATACGCGTCAACGGCTTGCTGCACCTCATTAGCCAAGAAGGCTATCTCTGTAGAGAATTCAGCCTGATCTGGATTGAGTCTGACTCCTTCATAACTTGCAAAGCCACGTTCCTCGAAGCTATTCCGTACTCCGTCCACCAAGAAATCACCATATGTGTCACCACGCCATATTGGAACGAATACCTCGAATCCATTTGCTTCCATCAGTTTCGCGACTCCCTTGCTCTGAATGCGATCATCGGATACTACCCGGAATAAGTTGTCATCTGCAATCGCCAAGGCGGGTGATGTTGAGCAGCAACCTACCAGTAGCATGTTGTTTGTATTCGCGTATGGTAATACCTGAGTGACAGCTCCACTGCTTGCAGGCCCTATCACTATATCAATGTTTTTTGCGTTTATAGCCTGTATCTTTTCAAAGCTTACAACAGGACTGGTTGTATTGTCCTCTTTGGTATGCGCAAAACTCCATGACTCACCTGTTGCTTCCAAGTAGTCATTAAAGTCATTAATTGCAAGTTCGGCGGCAGCGTCAATCTGTATTCCTATGGAAGACAAGTCTCCGGTTAACGGGTAAAGGGTAGCAATGCCAACCTCGCCCTCGACCATCATCATGTCGTCCATCATGGCGCCGTCTGCTGTTACAATTATCTCACCCAACATCCAGGGGTGAACACTACAGAAGTATGGGAATTTACCCTCCTCATCAAAGGTGTGTGAAAACTCGGTTCCCGGGCTGACAATATCACTGCTAAATACGCCATCAGGTCCGCCTTCTGCAAGAACTCCGCTTTCTATGAAATGGGCTGCATTATCTGGATTGTCCCAGATTACAGTATCACCCACGTTTATGGTAAGTGAATAGGGAAGAAAACATTCGTTGTTCGTTTCACATCCAGGTGCTGATGCGCCTTCTGCATTGGAAACTCGATACTCTTCTGCAAATGCTGAAGGCACTACCGCGCCAGCTGCTGTAACGATTAAAAGGACGTAAATTAAATTTCTCATTGCTTCACCACATTATACATCCTTTAAAAAACTATTACATAGGACAGTATTCAATTAGGTAGGTAAAACAGCAGCACTCAAACTAATTATGTATAAAATCCATAGAAATAGCATATACTTAATCGAAAACAGGCAAAGCATTCCCGGTTAACATGCGATATGATCACAATTACAACAGTAAAACATAAGATTTTGGATAAAAATCAGAAAATTATGCGCAGTCATAATGTGCCCCGTATTTTGCGATATTAAAAACAGAAATTATCCCGGTGCCGGCAATAACCCAAAGGGTTCCTTTTCCCATTCTTATCTGAGGTCACATTATGACCAGGTTCACATCAGCACATATGGCCTGATACTGCTGGTAGAACACGTCGATCGTCCCGATGAATACGGTTGACATTTTGGTTCACATTTCGTCCTGCCTATGGTACGCTCCACAGCTGATCTTGACTTGCCCACCGTAGCGTTGTGTTCCTTCTAATCATCGGTCAGCTTGCCATTCCTGGGTTTCTTGACTCCCTGGACCAATATTAGACCTTATGCGCATAATTGACGTATGAGTTCACGTATTCCGGAATCTTATACACAAATCACATTAACTGTCGCGATCAGTTATGCGTAAATTTAGACACAGGTGAACTCATACTAATTGACAGTAACAGCCCATGTTGCTTCAAACTGGGGTGTATTTTATTGCACACAATCAGTCAAGCATGAACAAACCAATGTGAGTGACACCAGCCAGCACTAACGTATGCCGTGATTGCAAATGTCGTGTAGTGGGGCGACCGGATCTTGATTACGTATATCATGGTATGAGTTCACATCTTCCGGAATCTTGTGCACAAATCACATTAACTGTCGCGATCAGTTGTGCGTAAATTTAGACACAGGTGAACTCATACAAACGGTTACGCGTACTTGTACAGGATGTCGTGATGCATATCTGTGACTATGGTTTAAACTTTCTAAACATTGATTTCTTTTTATTTTCAGAGATTTTTTCAAGAACTCTCTCTCTGTAATACGTGGCTCTTCTATTCTCTGGTTCCAATTCTAATACTTTGTCATAGCACTTTAATGATTCCTCAAGTCGATTCAGAGACAACAGTATTTTTCCCCTATAACTAATTGCATAAGCATATATTGGATTTATGACTAATGCTTGATCACAATAAATCAATGCCTCATCATATCGCTTCTCATGCTCTAATATCCACACCATACTACAAATGGCTTTTATGTTGTCTGGCTCAATGGATATAGCTTTTTTACAAAACAATACTGCTGCCTTAACATTCTTAGTAGAGTATAATGAGACGCCCTTACTATACAATGCCCGCACATTGTCAGAATCAGTTTGAAGTGCCATGTCAAAACATTCTAGCGCCTTTTTGAACATACCCTTACGATCGCATATCAGGCCTTTGGTTATGAGGGCATCAATATTGTGAGGTTCCGCCTCCAATGCTTTATCTAGATACGGAAATACTTCTTTAACACTGAAGCCTGCCATGTCTAGCGTCCATGCTTTTGATATCAGCGCCCGTGTGTTTTTAGGATCGAGCTCAAGCGCTCTTGTATACCATCTTAGTGCTCCCTCGTATTTCCCAGATTTGGCTAATTGTGCACCATTTTCATACATTTGCATGGACTTTGCGCAGTCCTCTCCAATTGCCTTGTTAAGATATATGATAGATTCCTGTTCTCTTCCCATTCTTCCAAGTACTTGACTCTGCGCATATAGGGCTCCAGTATTGGAATTATGCCGCCTAAGTATGGCATCTAGTATCCGTAGTGCTGCATCATGTTGGCCTATGTGACTCTTACACGATGCAATAGCTATTAGCGCCTCTGCGTGATTGGAATCCTTTTGCTGTATCTTCCGGAGAGATGAGATGGCATCCTCGTAGTTACCCAATCTCTCAAGTGCAAGACCGCGCCAGTACAGTGCCTCGCCCAACTTGTTGGCACATATTAGCGCCGCATCAAAATGTTTTACCGATTGTTCATAATGTCCTGTCTTGTATTGAACTATACCTTTTCGTAGGTTGGCAGTAGAGTTCTTGGAGTTTATCCGTAACGCCTTTTCAAAGTTGATCATTGCTTTTTTATACTCACCATATTCTTCCCAATATGCCCCTTTGTTTATGTAGTACCACTCGTTCTTTGACATCAACAGTGTTGTTTTAACCTGTAATTATTTTTAATCTTATAGTGGAGTTTATCCAAATAAGCCAACGAATTCACGGAAATGGTGTGGTGTGCACTTATCCTTTACCAATGTCAGGCTAGGTGCTATAGCGAACACAATAAGTCTTTGACATACAAGACTAGGATTGTATGTGATAAATGGCAAATTTGTTGTATGAGTTCACGTCTTCCGGAATCTTATGCACAAATCACATTAACTGTCGCGATCAGTTATGCGTAAATTTAGACACAGGTGAACTCATACAATTCTGGAGCGTACTCAAGAGGTGGATGGATCACTCCCTACGATATTCGGATATCAATTACCACAAGTAGGCAGTGTATGATTTCAAAGATGGCCATAAGTTCGATTATGATTTTAACAAATTCTGGAACAGTAAACCAGCTGATGGATTAATGCTGCCAATCACGGAATCAGTACGCAAGGGTGAACCCAGTGATTCAAAAACAGAAAAAACGGTTCAAAAAGTGCAGGCGGTGTGGAAAGCACATCCGCATCGGCCAGTATGACACAAAAGGCCAAACTAGGTGACCCACAAAGTAGTTGGTACACCATTTCATGCCACTCTGATCAGGGAATAAGTGGTGGATTTTTGTGCGTGATCGTTCTGGAGACCCATAGCATAGTATGAGTTCACGTCTTCCGGAATCTTATGCACAAATCACATTAACTAGAACAACCTGTTCCATCAGTTATGCGTAAATTTAGACACAGGTGAACTCATACATAACATATGCACAGTCATTATACGCCGCTAAACTCATCATGAAGTATTCCATGTCCATAAAGTATGGTCGAGTACATTACTTACATCTGCTGATTCAGCCTGTCTGCCATTCCCTGTTGTGATATTTTATGGAAAATCACCGCCAAGACTTATGGTGACTGCTATATGGCAGTATAACTGCTGATTCTACTCACTTGGGAACTTTTTTACAAGAACAAAGCGCGGCTCGTCCGGCTCTATATCCGGGTGCATGGATACGTTACTTATTATATTCCCGCGGTATGCCTGCCAGCGCCTAGCCATGTCCCGATACCGGTATGCCCCGGATACGGGCGCCTCGTCTTTGCGGTACACCTCACAGCTCATTATGTATGACCTTGAGATACGGTACATCTCGGCCATTCCTGCCTCCAGCGTATCATCGTCCAGATAATTTAGTAGTTGGTGAGTGAATACCATATCCACCGACGAATCCGCCAGTGGAAGCTGTGTTATATCACCCACACGAAAGTCACCCCGGGTTTCCAGTGTGCGTGCAATCTGTAGTGCAAGTATGTTTACGTCCATGCCCAAGATTCGGATATTATCGGGCATCATCCGGAGATCTATTCCGGTGCCGCACCCAATCTCCAGTACGCTCTGGCAGCGCAGGGACGTGACCAAGCCACTGACGAACTGGGCAAAATTTTGGTTATACCTATTCTCATTCTCCAGGGCATACTTGTTCCAGTATGCCTCGTCATACTCCATATTCATTCACAGGCATGAGTCACATTTGCACTTTATCATTATGGTGTCAAAGGTACAATCATGTGGACCCTCGGAATGGGAGTGCGCGGGTATAACTTTCATGCAATCATGGTGCCGTCCCTTCTTACAGAACCAGCATACTGAACCAGCTGGAACAGACTCGCATCTCACGGCTGTGTTTGGGAATATGGTATATTTAGGTGCTCATGGGGGCCGCCCAACTTATTTACAGACTCACGATATAGGGATATCATGAACTGGACACTGGGTTTCGCGGCTCTGATATGCCTGGTGGTAGGATTGGTGGGTCAAGCCTTTGAGATGCGCCGCATACGTCAGACACAATACTTCGAGGACGAGATTGGCTCGCCGTCCATATTTGCCGATAGACGAAATTTCAAGTGGTACGGAGTGATAGGAGCGGGTGTCGTACTCTGGTATGCAGCAGAAAGAATGTAAGTGTTAGGAGGAGCCGGACAGGAAACGGGCGGTATTCTTTCCGGCCTCAGTCAGTGAGACATACCTGTTGCGGCCGCGCTTTTCCACATCAAGAAATCCCCAGTTGATCAAGGGACGTACAAGATTTTGGTCCATACTGGCAAGGCTGCCGGCTTCCGCATTACCCTGGGCACCCACTATAATATGATCCGAGTGTGAATTCATTGCATTATCATCTTGACCGCGTATCATTATGATGCCCGCCTTTCTGAGCTGGCTTAGCAAGTCTATCTTGCGTACGGGACTTTGTGCCTCATATACTATCTTTAGGGTCTCTATCTGTATGGGCGAGGGTATACGGATATCATACTTTGGCATGTCCTGTATCTGCTTGACGCCGCTGGACAGGGGCTGGGTCTTCTCCTGGCGGTGATAGGTCTCCGGCTCTACATAGTACGAGTGGACATTGCCATCTCTGTTGAACATCATGCAAGCCATGACACACCCCACGGCCTGCATCTTGGAGCCGGAAGAAAGGTTGACGAATATGTTGTTGTTGGTCTCTTCCTGTATTATCTCCCTAGTCGCCCGTATTATATCGAATAAATCCATCCGGTCGTGGGGCTTTTCGAGTACCTCAATCTGTTCCTTCTCCAGCCTCTCCTGAATTATATCCTGGTATTGCTTGGCCTTACGGTCACTGTTATGCGCCATGAGCCAGACCCGATCCGCCTTGCGCTGCTCGGCGGGTATTACTATCCGGTCAGTCTCAAAGCCCACCGGAGCCACATGAACTCGCAGGGACGTAACCACATTCATGATGATATTGTAATATAAACAGTATTTATACTAATCTAATAATTTGACTATTCCCGGTTACGAAAGGGATTATTTGTATGTGGATCATTATTTCGGTAGGCCTCCAGCTCGTTTAGGCACAGTTGGTGAAAGACGGAGTGACCATTCTGTTTGGCCTGCGAGATAATATCGTTAATCTCCGAGTCCGGCATACCCTGTGCCGCCAGAAAGGAGTGATCCTGCATGCCCATGTTATCATATATGGAGGCGCGTGTCATGGCCACATCCTGAAGATTACGATCAAGGCGTAGCGCCATATCATAGTATGTCAGGGCGTCATGAAATTTTCCCAGTTGCTCAAGAGACAGCGCCCTGTTTAGAAGGGCAGTCATGTTATTGGGGTCCTGGAGAAGTACACACTCAAAGTATTCATTGGCGTCAGCGTACCGATCCAGCTCCACAGATGCAAGACCGGCGCTGTTGAGGGTCCAGATATCGTTGGGCTCTGTATCCAGTATTGTATCGCAGCATTCCAGGACGCCAGTGTGTTTATGCAGGTTCTCCAGGGCATATACCTTGTTTTTTAGTGCATAGGTATCCTTGCCATCCATATTTAGTACCGCATCGCAATAAGTCAAAGCCTCCTGGAACAGTCGCAGGTGCAGGCAGGCCATTGCAATATTCTGTAGTGCCAGCATGTTGCGAGGGTCTTTTTGTAGTAACGTGTTGCAGTAGTCGCGCAGCTCCGCAAACCGTCCTGCGTCGTGTAGTGTGGTGATTACAGTGGATGGATCCAGCGAGTGTGCCACAGGCACACTATGTCATGGAGTTATAAAAATACAAGATAAAGTCATGATTTGGCCTTGCCAGCAACATCTAGAACCGCCAAGGCCCGTTTGTAGTGTACCTCGTCAATCATTTTGCCATCAAGAGTGGTGGCTCCACGTCCCCCGGCCCTTGTGTTCTCATATGTATCGCGTACACGGCGAGCCCAGTCCAGTTCCGGCGTGGTGGGCGCAAATATATCATGGGCAATACCTACCTGGTCCGGGTGTATCAGTGACTTGCCAGCGTATCCCAGTCGGCGGCCCAACATACAGTCATTACGAAAACCGCCAGCATCCCGTATATCCTGCCAGACGCCATCAATGGCTGGAATTCCGGCGGCAGCGGCATCCAGGGGCACCTTGGTACGGCCATACGCAGTGGCGGCAGTCTGGGCAGAGTACTCTATACCCATGTCGTGGAGCAAGTCAAATATTCCAAATACCAGTGCACGTATCATGGAGTTGTAGGTGGCTATGGGGTAACAGTTTACCACTCCCAATGCCGACTCTATGGACGGTATTATGCCAATGTTAGGAGCCAGGGTTTGAATAGTATCCAGATCCACGGGGCGATTCACTTTGGGAACAACTATACCCTCAAGTCCCGGTCTTGTCACCGCCCCCAGATCCGCCTCCAAAAGACCGGAGGCTGGACTGTTAGTACGAACGTATACGCTGGATGAGAAGCCGCCGGAGTCCAAGGACGAGGCTATCATGTCCCGGGCATTTCCCTTCTCTTCCGGGGGAACAGAGTCTTCCAGATCCAAGCATATAATATCCGCCTGTAGGGCACGGGCTTTGTCAAGGAACCGCTTGTTGTTTCCCGGTACAAAAATAATGCTGCGGAGTAAGTTATACATGCATTAGTAAAGGCTAATCGGGCTTTAATAGTATCTTGCCGAACATACCCCTGCCGTTAAGCATCTTGGTATGCGCTTCTGCAGCTTGCTCAAAGGGGTAAACCGAGTCTATAACCGACTTTATGTGACCGCGACCCATCCAAAAGAGGCCCTGTTCCAGTTCAGCTTTGGTACCCTGAGTGGCTCCCAGTATGTTGGTTCCCTTGAAGAATATGTGACGGAGATCCGTCTTGGCGTCATATCCGGTGGTTGCCCCACAGGAGACCAAGGTAGCACCATACTTGAGTAGAGTTAGTTGCTTGTTCCAGTGTGTCTCGCCGATGTGATCAAATGACGTATCTATGCCTGGCAGAGTTCCCTTCTCCTTGGCAAGCTTCTTTGAGATGGACCAGACTTCCTTGTGCCAATCATCCTTGCGATGATCTACAGCATAGTCTGCCCCCAAGTCCTTGAGCTTGCCCAGTTTGTCACCGCTGGCGGTAGCTATCACGTCACAGTTGTAGAGCTTGGCTATCTGGATTCCAAAGGTGCCAACGCCGGAGCCACCACCCATTATAAGGACGGTTTGGCCTGGAATTATTTTGGCCCTTCCCACCAGCATATGCCAGGCAGTCAGTATGGTCATGGATGCGGCTGCAGCGTCATCGTATGATACGCCATTAGGTATCTTTGTGACATTTGCTTCTGGCAGGTGAACCCGCTCTGCATATGCGCCCCACAGTGGACCGGTTTGGAAACCCCAGATAGTCCTACTGGGACAATCAAACTCCCTTCCGTCGGTACATAATTGGCACACACGACAAGCTAAGTTTGCATGGGAGACCACACGGTCGCCCACCTTAATGTTCCTGACATCATCGCCTACTGCGACTACATCTCCTGCTGCATCAGAGCCGGATATATGGGGTAGTTTAACGGGCACAGGTGCGCCTCTCATACCCCAAATATCGTTGTAGTTCAGTGCAGCAGATTTTACCTCAAATATCACCTCATCGGGTTTGGGTACAGGATCGTCTATATCCTCAACATTCAATATCTTGGAATAGTCATCATCAGGTGCATATTCATGGTATACAACAGCTTTCATTAAGTGACAGCTCTTTTGGCCATAATTATACCTAGTGAAACGCGTGTTTGGCAGTGAGTTTTTCCCTATGGTGACACTATTCACGTGCCAATAGTCATACGAACTTTATTTTTAGCCGTTCATCGTGTACCACTGCCACTGCACGCTTTAGGTTATCACCAAAGTCCTCAATTACTATGAGTATGCGGGATGTCTCTTCCTGGGCATCCATGTTCACTATGTTCAGGCCTGCCTCCCCAATGCGATAAGATGTCCGGGATACGGTGTGCTGTACTCTCCACATGGAGTCACCGACTAGGGTAATGATTCCCCGGTCATATGTAATTGATGCTAGGGGATCAAAGCTTAGCAGATACCGCTCGTTTCGTTTTACAAAGTCACCATCGGTGAATAGTATACGAGTAAAGAGAACCCCATCCCTTGTAAAGGGCGAGAGTAATACAAACTCGCCATATCTTTTTTCAGAAGCCAGAGAGTTCATAAGTTTTGGCGACAGACCCGCCTCCATTCTCATTATGGCACAGTTACCCTTGCCGGTTACGATCTTTATTGGGTGCCCATCTTCCTGCTTGAGCGTGCGGTGTATTGTGGTAGTTCTGGAGGGGTTTGTCATGTCGGTTATGCGCAACGGCATATCAACACCATTATCCAGTATCTCCCTTATGGCCACAGGGTCCAGTATCTTCATACCGAACATGCCAGCTATGCGTGCCTCATTGTATGAGAGGTGGGATATGTGGGTGAGTCCCGATTTCACAATCCGTGGGTCCGCGGAGACCACCGCGCTGTCCTTCTCCCAGTCTACGCTGGTCTTGTATTGCCTGTGAAATAGTATGCCCATGTCCGCGGCTGTACGATCCGTTCCCCCCCGCTCATATGTGCTCATGATGCCCGAGGTGGTCTTGCCTATAAAACCGCCCATGCATACTACATCATGCTCTCGGACCAGTCGTGCGGTGTAATCCAGCTGCTGCCGGGATTCCTCTGCAAGAAAGTTTGTAAACTCCAGGTTTTTGTCGGTTATGATTGGCCACTCCTCATAGGGCACAAATGCAGAGGACATGTTCTGGCTACTCAGTATGTAATGCATTATGGCAGACATTAGTAGTTCGCCGGAATATCCCAAGGCCCGGGCGCGGGTCTCGTCCGCGAATTGGCGCTCCTCATATGCCTCATTTAAGGCCGTCTCTGTCTTTTCCATGTGCGTGTCTATTGTGGAAAGGCACTGGTCCTGCAAGCTTGTATCTACCATCTTTGCTATTACATCATAGGTACGCCGAACGGTACTGATATCCGGGGTCAGGCCCATCTCCGCATTACGCCCCTGCTCCAGTATGACGTCGGTTATAGAACGTCGTGTATCATTATCCCGAGTCAAGGGTGCAGATACCACTGCAATCACCTTGGAGTGGGGAATCATGTTTTGGATGCGGTCAGTTATTGTGGGTATGGAACAGCCATTCTCGCCTATGGCACTACCGCCAAACTTGGCGATTGTCAGTTTCATTATGGTGCAAAAAATATACACATACATTAATCATTTGTTTTTAAATACGCCAGCGGGAACTGATTGTAATTAGCGTATACATGTCCATAATTACAAATTCACATATTTTTAATAAATTACGGATTAAAATGTGAGAGTTGGCAGCCCCGATTTTGGTGCAAGATGCATGTATGAGTTCACCTGTGTCTAAATTTACGCATAACTGATCGCGACAGTTAATGTGATTTGTGCATAAGATTCCGGAAGACGTGAACTCATACAGATGCATACGTGTAATTTACGTTTCCCTCGATTATGTAAATGAGATATTAGCTGCAGTGATTCATGCTAGGAGTGATTATTCACATAATGTAATACTATTTCATCCCCCTGCCGGCGTGAGGATACTAGATTTAGCCGGGCAGCCCGTGAGATACGGGCAAACCCGTCACCGTCCACAATAGTGGGGGCGCGAGAGCCGCCTACCAAATGGGGCGATATCATCAGTATTACTTCATCAAATAGATTATGTTTTACAAATTCCCAGTTTGTACTGCCGCCGCCCTCTACCATTATGCTCCGTATATTCCTGGCCGCCAGCCTGCCCAGTAGCCACTTTATGGATATGCGGTGCCTCCTGGTCCTGATTATTTCCACGGGAAAATCAGACAACCGGGTCAGGTTCTCTGCGCTTATCCCACCGGTAACAACCAAAATGGTGGGAATTTCGTCTGCCGTACGGAGTATGTTGGACTTGTCGGGTATCTCGCCCAGGGGATCAAGTATTACGCGAACCGGATTGGGGCCGGACACATGCCTAACGTTCAGTAACGGATTATCCAGTAGTGCAGTATTTTTGCCCACAAGTATGGCATCGGTCTTGGCCCGTAGAAGGTGTACCCGCATTGCGTCCTGCTTGGAGGATATGCCCGAGTCCCCCCTGGCGGTGGCTATCTTGCCATCTAGAGTTATTGCAGCGCTAATTATTACACGAGGCCTAGATGCGCCCATGCACTATCCTACCCCCTACGGAAACTGCCCGTATGGACTCTGGCGATGCCCGATGCACAAGGGCCGCGTGTGGCCGGTGCATGGGTTCCAGGTCTATGTGATGTTTCTCTATCAGTATAAAGTCTGCCGCCGCACCCCTGTCTATTACGCCCACTCTCATGCCCAGTATATGACCGCCATTCACCGTTGCCATGCGCAGTACTTGTAGCGGACTTAGGCTGCACCGGGTAGCCTTCCAGGCAAAGTCCATCTCCCGGAACATGTCCGGATGGTTCACCATGACGTTATCTGTGCCTAACCCCAGAGTGATGTCATGACTTGCCATGCGGGGAATATCGGGTATCATACCGGTCAGGACTGCATTACAGCGTGGACACACTACAATGCCCGTGCCCTGGGGGATACTGCGCAGCTCAGAATCAGTGGCGGCACCCATGTGCACAAGAAAACGGGGTTTCATTTGCAACGCTCTCTCCACCTCGCCCCGGCCTGTCATGTCTCTGGATTTTTGCACTGTGTCCGGGCTTTCTGCCGCATGAATGGCGCGTATCTTGTGCATACGGGAGTAATTAGTCAGTGTGTGATCCGTGTTCTCGTTGGCGCCGCTTATTCCCATTCCGTCACATTGGGATAGTACATTTTGTATGTCAGTATCCGGAGTGTTGCCAGTGTTTGGGCGCCCCAGTATGACGGCGCGTATAGGAATATCCCGGCATGCCTTTTGTAGTAGTCTTACCCCTTCTGCACCGCCCTCCCGAAAATCGGCAAAAGTGGTTATGCCCCTAGAAAGCATGCCCTTACAGGTTGCCCTCATGAAATCGACCAGATGATCAGGGCTGGCGGCATTCAGTATTTTCGACTTTACCCCGTATGCAGGATGCACACTGTCATCAAGTCCCCGGCCCAGGGATATGTCCTTGGCCACAGAGTCACCCACATGGGTGTGGCAGTTTACAAATCCAGGTACCAAAAGCATACCCTGGCAGTCAATTATATCATCATGTACACGGGGTCTTAGGGATTGAGATATCTCCACAAACTTGCCATCCTCAATTCTGGCGCACACAGAGTCCACGTACTCTAGCCGGGGGCCCAGCATGGCCGATACGTTACGTATTAGCATGACTCATAGACCTGGGGCCATTCTCCACCAGAGTCTCGCATCTCCCTTATGGCATCCAGTGACTTGGTGGCCAGCGCCGCGGCATGCCTGCTGCGGGTGGCGCGACCGATACCGCAGTTTAGTGTTATTCCTAGATGCTCGTGAGTTTCATGTATTAAATCCCGGACATCTTTAATGCCCTGGGAGCTGGACAGGACCATAAAATTATCACCGCCCATAAAGAATGACAGGGACTTGCGTTTCCTAAAGAAGTGTGCCATCATGCCGTATAGGTCAAGAATCTTGAGGGAGATATCATATGGCGATACGGTATGAGTCTGGGAGGTCAAATCATCCACGTCCAGGTGCATTATGGCAATGTCATTGTTGTCATCGGGCTCGCCGCTGATAAAGACATCATCCTCTCTTGATTTTTGTGCCATGGCATTGGCGTCATAGGGAGTCAGGGCCACCCCGGCATGCATTTGCAGTCCCACCTCAAATTCATCCAATAATTTATCCCGTATATTGATATGATCAGACTGGTCCAGGCCGTTGGATGCTATAATGTACTCGTCATACCTGTTGGGAAAGACAAGACAGTCCCGCTCCGCAAACAGTCCTTGCAGTCTCCCGTATAATGAAGCCTGAAGCATTTGGAGGCGATGCTCCCGATCAGACCCCAGGGTCAGGGTCCAGGGTCCATATCCCTTTATTCTTGCCACCGTTACCTGTATCATTTGATTCTGTCCAGCTCCTGACGTATATTTACCAGAGCATCTATGGCACGCTCGGATACCGGCCGTATTCTGGCGTGTGCTTGTCGTTCATGCATTCCGGGCCCGGTTATTCCTAGGGATACAGGTTTTCCATATTTCACAGACAGGTTTTGCAAGTGTGTCGCGGTGGTTTGTGCTATTACTTCATCATGTTTTGTCTGGCCCTTGATTATGGCTCCCAAGGTTGCCACGGCGTCTATCATATCCTTTCTGAGCAAAGCATCCACTACTACAGGCATGTCATAAGCTCCAGGCACCCGGCATACGTGTAAGACCTCCAGTCCCATCTTCTGTGCCCTCTCTTGCGCCACTTCCACCATTCGCCGAGTCACCTCATGATTGAACTCGGATACCACGATTCCTATTTTCATGACGCATCCACTCCTGCATGCTTTGGTATATCGCTGGCCATCACTAGGGGAATGTTATTCTTTTTGGCGTAACTCGTGGCGCCATCCAGGTCCAGCGCCATGTGAGTTTCCGAGTCCACCATTTCGCAAATGGCCGTAACCGGTTTTAGTCCCGCAAGCCTTGCCAGGAATACGGACATCTCGGTGTGCCCCATCCTCTCCTCAATCCGGGAAGCCATTAACAGTGGCACGTGACCAGGAGTACGAAAGGACTGGATAAAGAGGCGCCGGGAATCATCCTTTCCGTATAGTGTGGACAGCTCCCTTATTGTGCGCGCCCTGTCGTTATCGGTCACTCCCGTATAGGTATCCATGTGGTTTACGGGGATGGCAAAGGTGGGATGATCACCGTAGGGAGCCTTTCCCAGAATCATTTCCCCAGGTATAGAGGATTTGGCCAGTATGTCGTGCAGATATGTCAGTCCCAGACTGCAGGACAGGTCATGATCCAGTGCTGCACAAAGCAGTCCTCCCGCGTCCATTCTCATGGTACTGATGTGTGCCGGTGTGACAAACTGGGCGGCCACCACCAAGTCAAACTCGTTCTCCCGGTTCTCAGAGTCATGCAGTATGACAAAACCGCCGTGACGCAGCGATTCCAGTGCGTCCGGCATGGGCATATTACTGAAGTGTTGTAAATGATGTTATAAAGTAACTGATTTTTGCCGCATGGTGTATTTACCCAATATATCAGTCTCGATGTTTACCCTGTCGCCTACCTTGCGCGTCTTGAAGTTTGTGACCGCCATGGTATGGGGTATAAGTGATACACATATCTTATTGTCAACGATATCAGTTACAGTAAGACTTACACCGTCTATGGCTATGGATCCCTTTTGCACTATGTATGAGGACAGGGTTTCAGGTACTGATACACACAGGCGCACCTGTTCTTCCTCTTCTGCTATTTCCTGTATGATACCGGTGCCGTCCACATGACCCAGTACAAAATGGCCCTCCAGTCTATCTCCGGCCCGCAGGCTACGCTCTATGTTTATTGTATGACCTGCCCTCAGTCCTCCCAACCCGGTGGAGCGTATTGTCTCGTGTATCATCTCAAAGGTACACACCGTGTCAAGTATGGATGTTACAGTAAGGCAGACACCATTTATTGCAACACTGTCCCCTGTTTGCAGATCCTGCGCACATTCCATCAGGTCTATCGTTACAAGAGCGGCGCTACGGTTTGCGGTATCATGTTTTATGGACTGGACAATTCCGGTTCCCTGTATTATCCCTGTGAACAACTACACTTGTACATATTGTGCAGTATGTATAATTTTGCGTAATTGTGAACTGTGGTTTCTCATTATCCCTGAATCCAGTTGATCGTAGCCGTTACAAACAGTAAAAGTTAAAAAAATGCCCATATTTATTGATGCAATGGTCTCAGTAGATCTCCTATTACAGGCACAAAAGGATGAGGAGTCAGAGCGAATTGTCCGCAGGCTTGGCATACTAATCCAGCTTCAGAAGAATGCCTCAGAGTTCAACTGCGATATACGCACAGTATCACTGTGGAATGAGAGATTGCCTCAGGACACAGACAATATAGATGACATACGCCGCGCATTGTCGGACAAGCCAAGATCCGGCCGTCCCCCAAAGGTGGACGGGAAGCTGCTGGAGGAGGCCAAGTCATGGTACAAGAATCGAGTGTTCACGGTACCGGAACTACAAGAACACCTGGAGAGTATTTCCGGAGTCAGTTTGAGCCAGTCGCAGATCAGGCGATATATCAGAAAATGGGGGTATGCTGCAAAAAAATATCCCAAGCCTGGACTAGATAGACTCCCGGGAACATAGAATTAATAGTAAACATCTAAGTCCGTGTTTTAATTACATACATGAATGTAACCGTTTATAGCAGTCACCATAAGTCTTGGCGGTGTTTTGTATGAGTTCACGTGTTTTGATCACATAATAAGATAGAATGCATCCCAGTTTTTTAATTATAATTGCATGCTGGCAGCAACCTCATTCATTACAGAAAGGCCCTGAGCCCTCCGTGTCTGAACACATGTGGACATGCGGCGCATGGCCCTTTCACCACTCTTTATCTGACCACTAATCTTACGGAATACCACCGCGTATCAGAACCGGTTCCACTGCTCCGCTGGATTGTTGGTGGGCTCCACACTGTCATATTCTAGGAATACGAACATGCCTGGTATGGCCTTATTCAATCCTTTTACCTTCTTTTGCAGTTCAGTATCCTCAACATCATAATACTGATGCATCTGCTCCGTGTGAGTTCACCTGTGTCTAAATTTACGCATAACTGATCGCGACAGTTAACGTGATTTGTGCATAAGATTCCGGAAGACGTGAACTCATACTCTGCTCCTGCCTCAAATGAGTGTCGTAATTGCGCGGACGGCCCGCAGCGATTCACGTGCGCTCCGGATCAAATCGTTGTCAAGTTTGATCCGGGCGTCATGATCACCGGGATCGATATAGAATCCTGCATGTAATATACTGGTATCGCGCAATAAATGCGCCCAGATGGTGCTTCCCATCGTCATCAAACCGGTAACACACAACGTACCTGTCTGTGACTATCGCGCCCTGGTAACCGTTCAGGTATTTGCCCACTACATATGAACTCCTACTTTTGTATATCATCCACTCTTCGGCCCGCATCCCCCATATCCAGCCACGCTTACCCGCCAGTGATATACCAGTTTCGTCCACATGAATGCTGGGTGATTTTATTATATTCTCATAAATTGTTTCCATAAATGATTCGCATGCATCGGCGGCCCTGGCAATTATGTTGTTCACCGCACCCACCGATATATTCAGGCCGAAGAGATCCCTCGAAATTACAGGTATGCGCTTTATTGGAATCTTTTCCGCACGTAATGCAGTGATGGCGTATGAGTTCACGTCTTCCGGAATCTTGTGTACAAATCACATTAACTGTCGCGATCAGTTGTGCGTAAATTTAGACACAGGTGAACTCATACGTGATGGCACCACATCTCAAAACCACCACTCTCTGGGACGCCCGCTGCTGGGGCTAGTTGTTTTTTGCCGCACTTGCATGCAGCCATTTCTATCACATGAAGGGTCTCCTCTATTCTGGCTGGTATTAATTCTGTTATGCGTCGTTGTTTCCAACCACTTTTTGTCATTATATTGCTGCACTCACATTGTGGAGTATGCTCAAAGGTGTGGCGCATTACTCTGTCGGGGTTGTGGGAACGGGAAACCCCCTTGTGTCCCTTTTGCGCGCCAACCTTTTTGGCTGATTTCGTACTGGCTTCTGTCTGTTGCTTATTATCTCCCTGTTTCCGCTTCTTGTACTGGAGGGATTGAAGGGATGGTGGCGAGTGAGCATTCTGTATGAGTTCACGTCTTCCGGAATATTATGCACAAATCACATTAACTGTCGCAATCAGTTATGCGTAAATTTAGACACAGGTGAACTCATACAGCATTCTCATAATGTTTAAGTCGCGTTGTGATTACCGCAATTTTCCCCTGTTTTTCTTTTAATTTCTCATTCAATTCATTTACATAATTCCTAATAATTTGGAAATCTTGTGTGAGATTTCGTATTTCTTTTGTGGTGCGGGACACATATGCTTCCAATACTCTCACACGTTCCTTGTAATGTGCAAGATCTTTCTCGGTGGCCGCAAGACGTAGGACAAGGCGCATCTTGCCCATGGCCTCTGCCTTGTAATGTGCAAGTTCTTTCTCGGTAGCCGCAAGTATTATGTCTCCACGTTTTATCTCTCGCTCATTCTCCTTTAATGTGCAAGTTCTTTCTTGGTAGACGCAAGGGTATCCTGAAGAAGCTTATTTTTTAGTTCCAATTCCTTATAGGACCGGCGCCTTCTCATTAGATTCTTATTGCAAATTTGATATTTAAGCAAAATATTGTCATACCAATCTATATCTTAGTGAATGATCAAAACACGTGAACTCATACGCATAAATTATAGTCATACGTAAATAAGTATGAATTTAATTAGTGCTTAATTTTTATTAATAATTATTTCATGACAATAATTTACCTTAATTTACACATGACAAATTGTGAGGATTATTTCTTATGCGACAATACGATTTTCGAGTGCGCGATTAGAAACCGTGAATTTATCGAGGCACAGATATATGAAGGCAAATTATGCAAAAAATACAATGTCTACTGCATCACTGCGAAAGGATCATGAGCTTATAGAAAAAGTTCTCAAGGCCATGAATGCTACAATACAATTACTGGAGTCAGGAAAGCGCGTACCAGAACAGATACTGAGCCAGACCGTTGACTTTGCAAAAAATTTTACTGATGCGTGCCATCATGCAAAAGAGGAAGAAGTACTGTTTCCCGCCCTGGAACGCACGGGCATGCCCACAAAGATGGGCCCCATCGCGGTCATGCTTATGGAGCACCGTCAAGCCAGGGAACTGGCCCATAATATGGAGACAGGCATGGAGACGTACGTTCAGGACAATAATCCACAGGCGTTGCTAGATGCCATGAAACAATATGTCAGACACGTGACCGAACACCTGTGGAAGGAGAATAACCGCCTGTTTGTAATGGCCGAAGCGCGACTGCAGAATTCCTCGGATGTCATTACAAATATAGACAATGTTGAGCACAAACAGCTCAACGATATGGGAAAGAGTAGGACATATTATGAGAATCTGGTTACAGATATGAACAAAAGACTGAGCGATGTCTAGCACATTTACAGACAAACGCATTGTACGGATTTTGTATGAGTTCACGTCTTCCGGAATCTTATGCACAAATCACATTAACTGTCGCGATCAGTTATGCGTAAATTTAGACACAGGCGAACTCACACAAAAGAAATTCTGCGCCTATACCATTCTGGTAATTACATCAGTCAAGACCGGAGCCATAATATGGACCAGTGATGCCTTTGCGGGAAGCACCCATGATATCACCATGCTCAAGGAGTTTGCGCAAAAGCTGGGGGCAATCTATGACGGCATGATGGGAAGAAATGATCTAAAAGTATGACTGCATTCAGACCTTGGATTCAAGGTAATCGAAAAAGAACTCCCAGGCATAATATTTGTCCAGGGAGTCAAGAAACCCAGGAATGGCAAGCTGTCCGATGATGAAAAGGAACACAACGCTACGGTGGGCAAGTCAAGATCAGCTGTGGAGCGTACCATAGGCAGGACGAAAATGGGAACCAAAATGTCAACCGTATTCATCGGGACGATCGACGAGTTCTACCAGCAGTATCAGGCCATATGTGCTGATGTGAACCTGACCATAATGCGGCCTCAGATAAGAATGGGAAAAGGAACCCTTTGGGTTATTGCCGGCACCGGGATAATTTCTGTTTTTAATATCGCAAAATACGGGGCACATTATGACTGCGCATAATTTTCTGATTTTTATCCAAAATCTTGTGTTTTACCGTTGTAATTCTGATCATACCGCATGTTAACCGGGAATGCTTTGCCGTATGAGTTCACCTGTGTCTAAATTTACGCACAACTGATCGCGACAGTTAATGTGATTTGTGCACAAGATTCCGGAAGACGTGAACTCATACCGGATTTTAGCTACCGCGAATGACTGGCGCCATACTTTGTATTGTCACCAAAGTTTCAGGGTTTTCGCATTATGGATGAAAAGCTATGAATCGCCTGTTCCATGGATTTTATTCCCAGTATGCGTGTTTGGGCGTACCATTTTAGGAAGATTTCATAGTTATCCAGATAAGCCATAGTTGTGTTGGTCCAGATATTCACAGATGTCTTGAACATCTCCTGTGCCGGTGTGTTATCAATTGTAAAACCGGCCTGCTCCAAGGCATAGACTGACTTGAAAAAATCATCTGCCACATGCGTGTATTCCCGGTAGATATCCGAATACATCTTGATGTAGATTGGTATCTGTGAATCCATCTTCTTGAGTATACGCTTGCTACCGTCCCGCATTATATCGCAAGAAGTATCACTTGACATGTATATTTTAGCCATTTTTGTCTATTAAATTATAGCTAAAACCCAAATATTTGACAACCGCGCCACTCCGGTCTAGAACGTCTGTTGCATATCGCTGCGTATCAAGTCTATCTTCTTGCGAAATGCCTTCTTTGCCAAGTCGTTATTTTTTAGGTTCATTACTCCGCCACAATTCCCGCACTTAAAGTCCAGTCCCAGCGTCTCCTCGAAAGTTACCCGAGGGCAGTCATTACTGCCGCAATGATAGAATTGCGTGGAATTCTCATAATCCAGCCGCTGTTGGAGTCGCTCCATTATGTGACGCTTTTGGCTCTCGATGAATGTTTCCACCTCATCACGGCGAGTTCTCCAACGGTACACAAACCACCCCTTTCTCTCATCTTTGACGCGTATACCAGTTATCAGGGATTTCCCGAACAATCCATACAGTACCTTGCGCACCATGTTTATGCGCAGGCCGGTGGAGCTGGCTATCTCCTCATCGGTTGCATACTCGGTCTTTAAGAGTGACCGTGCCACCTTGAGGTACTCGTCACCACCGATCATCGCTGCTATACGAACAAAGGGGTCATCATACTTTCTTATCAATCACTTCAGTACTTGGAGATATTATATTAATCCGTTACTACACGCTTGCCCCTATCCTGCGGAATGATACGAAACACGCCTCCGGGCATCCGTGCATCCAACTGAGCGCCCTGCTGTATGCGATCCAGCAAGACAGCCAATGCTGCTATCTCAGAGTGTGGTTGGCTTCCGACCGATACGTTATAGTCCGCCATATCATATATTTCCCTGGGCACCTTGCCTGCACCTATTACCACCAGCATACGTTGCAGGCGCATCACACCAGATAGGACATGATTAAGCATCTGCCCGTACATGGTGAGATGTACGATGCCGTATGAGTCAGCTTTTTTGCGGCGTATGACGCCCCGTATATTGTCATCCAGTATTACCTGGAATTGCCCACCCCAATTGTGATTCACTGCCTGTACGGTGTCACGTATATCCGCGCTAGCCTCGCTCATGTATATGCAACGGGCACCAAAGGCCCTGGAGACCAGTGCTGCGTGAGTGGTTACACGATCGTCCCGTACCAGCCGCTGCCCCAGCCGGGCCACCTCTATTATCAATTTCCCTCCACGGCAGATACCAGTTGCCGCAATGATTGCAGACCCTGTCCGGTGACCGCGGAGATTGCCACCCACCGCTGTCTCTTTATGTCCAGTGTGTCAAGACATGCCTCCATATGGGGAATGGTGACTTTGTCTACCTTGTTCAGTGCAAAGACAAGCTTGGCGCGCTCTATGCCCAGCTGGTTTAGCGTGCTCATGCAGCTGCGATACTTTTTTTTCAGATTTGTCATATTGTCGCTTATATCCAGGACTACGATAATGGTGTCAGAGTATACCATCTCCTCAAGAGTAGACCGGAATGCCTCTACCATATATGCGGGAAGCTTGTTGATGAATCCCACAGTGTCCGAAAGAAGGTATGTCGTGCCTTCTGCCTGGAATCGCCGTACTGTAGTGGAGAGGGTAGTAAAGAGATTCTCCCCCTGTTCCCGGTCTTCGCCGGTCAGGGCGTTGAATAGGGTGGTCTTGCCCGCGGATGTATATCCCGCAAGGGATACAGTATGGAATCCCTGGCGCTTTCTCCCCTGCCGGTGCAACATACGCTGTTTGCCCGCCTTGGCTAGTTTGGCGCGGACCGAGGTCATACGATGCCGTATGTCATTGTAGTAAACATCCACCTCAAACTTACCTATCCCCATGAATCCCGGTTGCTCACCCATCTTGGCTAGACGGACCTTGTCCTTGGCACGTCCCGCCTCGTAGCGCATCTGCGCCAGTTTTACTTGTAGGCGCGACTCAGAGCTGGAGGCGCGCTTCTCGAATATGTCAAGTATGAGGGTCTCCCGGTCCAGGACGTTCCGGTGCAAACGGGAAGCCAGATTGTAATTCTGGCTGGGTCGCAGAACCTCGTCATATATTATCACGTCAGGGGTTAGCCTCTCGGCCAGATCATCCAGGCGCTCTACCATATACTCACTTATGCCATATTTGGGACGATCCAAAAATCGCTGGCGCATGATATGTGCAACCCCGTATCCGGCAGCATTGCAGAGAGCAACTGCTTCGTCCACCGCGTCCCGGCGGTCGTATGTGATTAGTATGGCAGAGCCCTCTTGTGTGACAGCCATGTTTCACGCCACCATGGTATCCAAGGGATGGATTTGGGCTATGGTGCGAGCTGCCAGCATGTCACGCTTTCCCCTCTGGTTACAGTTCCTGCTGCGAGAGCTTGTGTTAGCCTCATTTACAAACTCCAAATTATAGGGCGGCAGATCCTCCAGGGACAGCAGGGCTGCCAGCCGCCTGGCCGTATGCATGTCACCATTACCCACTCGCACGGTCCGATATGAGGAGCCAGACCACCGCAGCATGACAGAGATGTATGATACCAGATGAGTATCAGAAAAGAACAGTACCTGTTCCACTTCTTGGCCCGCATAGAATACTGCCACGCCCAGGAGCTTGCCGGGATCTATGCCTATTACCAGATGATCATCAAATGCATCGGCGCCACATCTGCTCAGGAGTGTAGCTAGGGCTATTCCGTATCCCATGGCTAGTTCATAATCATACATTACGCGTACAGTTGGCGGTACGGGAATAACCTCCTGCGGCGTGGTTAGTACGATATGACCGGAATAGTCATGCATCTGCAAAGGCACCAAGACATCATATTTTATGCCCATATGCGAGAGCCATTGTGTAAACTTGTAGTACGGCTTGGCGCGGGCCGTGGCTACCCCAATGCGATATTTTTCGATGTGGTTAATGATATGATTATTCACGTTAGGTTAATAATTTTTACGCGTCTTAGCGAGATTTTCAATAGTACGAAAAGTCCGCTTAGGATCCGGCGTACAGTAGTTCAGATTGCACAAGCCAGATGGTAAAGAGAATAACAGAGGAATCAAGACAAAAAGAGGCGTTGCCACAACCAAAATAGCTCAAGACATGAGACAAGACACGTACGAAGATTGTGAACCAGAGAACGGGAACGACTCGAGTAAAGATGGGCAGGTCCATGATACCAATCACCGCCACCCAGATACGAATGGTAACTGAAGCATACAGCAAGGATCCCGCCGTAGTACGTATTGCAAAGAGGCTTAGACAGAATTACAATATATCGCGCAGTATATCACATAATGAAAAAGAACGGTACAGCAGGATCATCACATGCAAAATCAGAGTGGGTACGCTATGAGCGTAAATATTCCAATGCAATGTGGCACTGGCATGCCATGAATGAGCGCTTCAAGGGACTGAATCTCAGATGATGCATCCACCCACCCGCTCCAGGAGTCTCCTAGCGGCGGCGCGCTTCAAGGGACTGAATCTCATAGATGATGCATCCAGGTGTATAGTCGGAGCGGCACTATTTGAGCATGCAACCTCAGAGAACGCCATTCTATTACTGAGACGGGCAATGAAACGATTCGGCGCCCCTGCATCTCGGATAACGGCGCGTGTTTCGTAGGACAATAAAAGGGCAAAAAGAACTGGAAACCCACTATTCTAGGAAGAACTGCTGGATCAAGACATCATACTAATCAATTCCAGACCATACCACCCGCAGACAAATGGCAAACTGGAGCGCGTCCATGGAATGATTGAGGATGAGATATGACATTATGACAGTCTCCGGGATTATGTTGACTACTACAATGAGAGAATGTTGCACTTCTCACTGGATATAGATAACGGCGAAACGCCGCTTCAGGAATAAAAAGGCGACCCAGACAATTAGGGCAAATGATGTAAAATGGATGGAGCGAGATACCAATGACTAGCGGACCGACTTTTCATACATTACACGTCTTAGCGAGATTTAACGCCGGATACACGTCTAAATCAATAGAGTGTATCAGGGCGAATCTCTGCCACGTTTGGTGCGGGAGGCGGGATTCGAACCCGCGAACCCCTTAGAGACAGGGTCCTAAGCCCTGCGCCTTTGACCAGGCTTGGCAACTCCCGCAGACTATGCTGGATGATGGTGAATTTATCTATTGGTGATTGGGTGTTACCAAACAGGAACAGAACTGATCGCATAAAGACAGATCACACGGATAACAACCGTCAAGCATAAGTTGCGTATGTAAAAATAGGTCACACCTTCCCGGTATCTCACAAAAGGGGTATCCTAGGTTTTTATCTAGTCCAGGGTTAGCTTGCTTATAACAAAATTACGTCGATTAGTCTACTCCCGTCCATTTTGAGTCGTCCTCCCCTGACGCGCACCTGTTATGCCCTCTGAGTGATGACTCCATATTCTTCATGTTAAGCGCCCTAAACGGCCACAATATCACACTTAAAGACGCATTTGGGAAAATGTTGCGTAATGGTAGACCAGTCTACAATGAAGGGTTTTGGTGGGACAGAACGGGTGAACCATGATGCAAGCGATTTTTACTCCCGAAAGATGTTTTCTGGCATAGATTCAGACCAGTCAGAGTATGATAACAATATTGGTCAGTACCGCAATACCATACTAAATCAGGATAGTGCAAGGCTGGGAATGATACCGGATTCATGCGTTCATTTGATGGTGACCTCACCACCGTACAACGTAGGCAAGGACTATGATGATGATATCACGTTATCACAGTATCTGGAGATGTTAAATGATGTATTCAAGGAGACATTTCGAATATTGGTGAATGGCGGCCGCGCCTGCATCAATATAGCCAATGTGGGACGCAAGCCGTACATTCCACTGCACTCGTACATCATTGGAATAATGTCAAAGATTGGTTTTCTGATGAGGGGAGAGATAATCTGGGAGAAGGGAGCCGGTGCAGGGGCGTCTACTGCATGGGGTTCCTGGATGTCCGCCACTAATCCCACACTCAGGGATACACATGAGTACATACTGGTATTTTCAAAGGGAAAGTTTGGCAGGAAACGCGGAATCAATACTATAACCCGGGACGAGTTCCTGGATTATACAAAAAGTGTATGGTCGTTCAAACCGGAGAGCGCTAGAGCGCTGAATCACCCGGCACCGTTCCCGGTGGAATTACCATACCGGTGCATACAGCTGTATTCATTCCAGGGCGATGTTGTGTTCGATCCATTTTGCGGTTCCGGCACCAGCGCAATAGCGGCAATCCGGTCTGGTCGTGATTACCTGATGGCCGACAAGGACAGCGAATATGTCATGACTGCAAAGAAACGAGTAGAAAGTGAAATGTTTTACATCTCAAATTAGTCCAACTTGGGCCATTCCCATTTGTACTGGATTTGGATTGGTATTCGTCCCATTTGGTCTATGAGTCCATGGTTCAAACGTGTGCTCAGACTGTAATAGTCGGGCGTGGACAATACTCAGGGGGACTGCTGGTGCCAAGTGCACCATTTATGCATGCCGAGACGACCCAAACGGTTACGCAGACAGCTTCACAAGATTTTTAATCTGTAGTTACTTTCAAAGCAATAAGCCCTTGTAGTATAGCCCGGTCTAGAATTCGGCCCTGTCACGGCTGAGACGCGTGTTCAAATCCCGCCAAGGGCGCCATAATCCATTACAGCGTATATCTGGTCTGCCACATCTTTATCGGCCGCGGCCACAAAGGATACCCTGGTACCGTAACCCAGGTCCGCATCCAGGGGTTTCTTGTATTCATCCAGAATCAAGCCGCCAGCCTCCTTTACCAAGAGGTATCCCGCGGCTACGTCCTGTATTCTTATCTTGTTGCGAATATCCACAAAGGCATCCAACAGTCCCGCAGAGAAATGAGCCATCTCCAAGGCATTGGCCCCCATATGCCTTATGTGACTGTTCTTTAGTAGCGGCTGTATACACCGTACCATCTGCGCGTCTACGCCGGAGAGATTAATGCCGATTATGGTGTATCCGGATTCACCCCTGCCCGCCTGTATTGGCTTATCGTCAAGAAATGCACCGCCACCACTACTAGCCTTATAGGTATGGCCACTGTGCAAATCCTTTATGACCCCGGCTACCACACCGCTCAGCGCGCAACTGGTGGCAAATGCCAGTGAGCTGCAAAAGAACGGAAAACCCCGTACCGCATTTGCCGTGCCGTCTATCGCGTCCATTATGACATAACCCTGAGGATCCGGAGATAATTCTACCCTGCCACACTCCTCGCCCAGTACCACGCAGGGAAACTCCTTCTCTCGCAAAAAGTCCAGTACCACGCCCTCTGCAGTAACGTCTATGTTCTTGCTGATATCACCACCGGCCCCCCGGCCAAAATCGCCTCCCGCGTTGGCGGTACCGGCCATATCCTTGACACTATGATATATGAGATCCGACGCTTCCTGTAGGATTGATAGGGGCTCCATTCAAGAGGATACATACAAGCAGGTAATTAATCCAGCGATGACATATGGGTACTCCTCAAAAGAATAAAAGGTAAGACAGGCATCCGCATGATATGATAGGCAAGGATGAATCTGTGACCAGTCGGGAAGGGCTGAGCAGTACAAAGGCAGGCAGGGCAATCATGAAAGAGGCACTCTTCAAGTCCAAGGGTTACCGCATGTTCAATCAGTACAGGGATCAAACTATAGAGCAGATGTACGATTTTGAGGAAAGATTCGTCAATGACTTGTTGCAAGCCATAAAGGAGGATAATAATCCCAACACGACACAGGAGGAGTTTGGGAGTATCGTGGGCACGGATCAGCTGGCCCTGGATCCTTCCATCACGGATACTGTGAAGACGCGACTGACAGACCGGTACACATTACAGGACAGGGTACGCCGTATACTGAACTCAAATTTTGTCAAGATGACATTTCCCGTATTTAACGCACTCTTTGATGCCGCGAACCATGCAGACCATACAATGAAGCAAGATATAGTGGAGGGTCACATACTGGCAATAGATCTCAGCGAGCCCATGGATCGTATAGTAGACAAGGACGAGGATCAGGAATTCCTGGACGACTACAGGCTTATGATTCCATATATCCTAAGGATAGCACAGGAGAAGATAGGACGGGGAGGAGAGTCCGTGCTAAAGACTTTCGAGGAGGGCTTTGCGGACGCGCGCGCAGGCCAGTACATGGACGAGAGACTCAAATCACAGCCCCATAGCATAACAGAGTCCCAGATGGACTTTTCCTACAAAAAGTATCGCGCCGTAATGGGGACGGCCGGTAGGAATATGGCGCTCTCCGACTCTTCGTTAGGGGAGATATTCTACATGGGAATGTCCCACGCTGCAGAGGCGGTGGGATGTGGTAACGAGATGGAGGACTCGCTTCGTAACGGATACGTAAAGATACCTTCCTGGCCTCTCTATTATACCACTCTTGCAGGCGACATAAGCAAGGGATTCGCCAGTACCATGAAGAGGAGTGATACGTATCTGGAACAGGCGCGCATATCACTGGACATATTACCGGATAACTTTACGCATATAGAGTTCCTAAAGTTTCTCTTTCTTACAGTGGAGCACTACAACCAATTCTGGTACAACAAAATTACAAAGAACGACGCCTGGACCGGGCTTCGTATGCCGAAAGAATGATGTGGTCGGAGCGGTATCGCCCCGCATCCATTGGTGACATGGTGGGAAACGAGAAGGCGCGTAGCGAGGTAATGGAGTGGTTCCTAGAATGGAAGCCCGGAGCCAAACCACTGCTCCTTACCGGACCGCCTGGAATAGGCAAGACCACCATAGCCAGCATAGCATCGGTCACCCTTGGCTATGACATGGTGGAGATGAACGCCAGTGATGCCCGAAGCAAGTCACGCATAAACAGGATGCTAGGACCCACCCTGACCAGTACAGGACTGAGGGATAGAATGATGATATTCGTGGACGAGGTTGATGGCATACACGGCAGTTCCGATTATGGCGGGGGCGAGGCACTGCTACGCCTGTTAAAGAAGCCCCCAATTCCAATCGTAATGGCATCCAACTCTCAGGATACCGCCAAGATGAAGAGCATAGCAAAAGCCTCAAAGATGGTGCAGTTCCAACCGGTACCCCCCCGGCTTTTGCGCATGCGTTTAGTACACGTGCTAAAGCAGGAGGGCGCTACCCTGGGACCTGGTGCTATAATACGAACAATATCCCAATCCCAAGGAGACATGCGCGCCCTGCTGAATCTGGCCCAATCCATGGTTACGGGATTCCGCCCGGAGACCGGACGGAGTGTCACCGATATGGATGCCCAGAATGGAGTAGAGGCATTCTTTTCGGCAAAATCCCCCGACCAGGCTACCCTGATGCTATACACCATGCAGATAAATCCGCGTGACAAGATAAACGCGTTCTACTCCAGTGTGGTGACCAGTACACTGGAGGCGCCCAAGATGGCACGCTTACTGAGAGTGTTATCACAAGCGGACATGTTGTATGGTCGTATCATGGCCACACAGAACTGGAGACTCCTAAGGTACCTAAACACAATATTGACAGGGATGTACGGGAACGATACAACGGTTCAGTACGCCCAGTATAACCTGCCGTTTCCTGCCATAAACCGAATTCGTTTTGATTCAGGCAGGATTGGCGCCATCAACAAATGGCTGGGCAAGCAGCTGCACATGTCCGCTAGCGCCGCGGCGAGTATTGCTACACCCTACTATATGGCACTGGTCCAGAACGGGACCCTGGAGGCGCCAGAAGAATTCCTGGACATCATAGCAAAGGAGGCCAAATCATGAGCTGGGTACAGATTAACATGAAGTTTGCCAGCGTCTGTATGATATGTAAGAAACGCCTAAGGGCAGGCGAGCCGGGCCTGTGGGCCAAGGGTGTGGGTGTAAAGCATGTTCAATGCGCCCAGGAGAGCGGCGCAACATGCATCATGTGTGGCAGTCCTGCCGGTTGCCAGCAGTGCTCTGTGTCAGAGGACTGTGATTACAAGAATGTCTCCCTGTGCATATGCAGTAACTGTGAGGGTACAATTACCATAGCCAAGTATGGAATGGCCGCGGAGAAAAAGTTCCACGCCCTGAGTTCAGGCAAGGGCTAAATTATACGCGCCGCAACAGAAATGTCAGGGTCTATGGCGCAGCCAGGTAGCGCACCGGACTTTTAATCCGGCTGTCGTGGGTTCGAATCCCTCTAGACCCGCATCTATGCTCTTCCCAAGAGACACAAGTCGACATGCCATGTCGCAATAATGACCAAGGGATCATGCACATTATGTTCCCAGATTATACTTACTGTATATAGATAAAAAAGAATTATCATACTATGCGCATATTCTATATAGTATCACAGTCAATAAACAGGAATGTCCGAGAAATACGAAACCCGTAAAATACAGTTTACCGGCAAGTCATCATATACAATATCCCTTCCAAAACCATGGATAGAGGACTTGGGACTGATGCAGGGGGACCTGGTTCGAATATACAGAAAGGGCTCCACTAACCTAGAACTGTATCCCCCCAATGTGAAGCCGCAAACACCACAGACTGAGGAAGCCACCATCGAGATACAACCCAACGAGGAACCGGATGCCATCGGCCGCAAGCTTATCTCGCTGTACTTTATGGGATTCAGAATAATCAATATCAAGCCGCAGTCCGACAGACTGAGCCCGCACCATCGCTTGCGCATAAAGGAGTCTGTCCGCCGCATGCTCATGGGCTCCGAGATAATATCAGACTCCTCGGATATGATAACTATTCAAGTACTGATCAATTTGGTGGAGCTCAATGTTGAGAGCGCCTTTAAGAGGATGGTACACTTGGCGAAGTCTGTCTCAAGGGATGCCCTCTTGGCAGTGCAGGAGAATAACCGGGAACTGGCGAGGGAGGTAACTGACATGGACGACGAGATAGACCGGTTCAGTTTTTACATAATACGGCAGCTAAAGCTTGCCATACAGAGCGAACACATACTCAAGGAGGTGGGATTCCACAACGCTCGTGACTGCCTGGGATACCGGGTACTGGTCAAGAACATAGAGCGTGCAGGTGATCACGCAGTCATGATGGCCAAAGACGTACTGGAATTCGACAAAAAAATAGACAAGGACGCCATTGCCGTACTGCAAGATATGAACGGCTTTGCTCTCTCTGTACTTGATGACGCCTGCCTGGCTCTGTTCAAGGCAGACTATATCCAGGCTGAGAACACCATCACAAAGGCCGCGCAGATAGCTCAGCACGAGAAGAACATTCAGGAAGTGACCGCATCTATATGGGATAGCGAGATAGTATTCCGCATAAGACGCATAGCGGATAACATAAAGCGCATATCTGAGTATTCGGTTGACATTGCAGAGATAGTGCTAAACATGAACGTAGAGAAGACGCTCAAGCAGAAAAGGATTGATTAATAAGTCTCATTTTCAGGGATGCGGAAAAGCGGCACATTTATTTAAATTTTAGTATGTTTTAGTATACAATTCAATACCCTTTACTTCTGGAATAAAATTTACTTACAAATATGCCTAATTTTTTGAATAAATTAGGGATCTAATGTTAAATATGGTGTGAATCTACCATATACTATCAAAATGACTTGTAAAGGAATTTGCACGAGATACAAGGCCCAAAAACCAGTAGGTACAGGCCGGTATGCATCAGGCCAACGGCGATGCCAGATATGCGAGATCTTCATAAAATGGGAGGGTCTCTGGTGTCCGTGCTGCGGGTACAGACTTCGAACAAAACCAAGAAACCTAAAGTACAAAGCAAAGCTGCGCGCCAGAGTGGAATCGATAGAAGCTCAAGAAGCCCAAAATGCAGAAGTGACCAGTTCAGGAAATGAATGGGTCCCAGACAGCCAGGCTCAAGAGGCAGAAGTACCGGTACAAAAGTAGTGGCATTGGACCCTCCACGCGGATTACAAGAGGTGGATGTCTGTGTGGAGGACCGCATTTTTTCCTTACGCATAATATCATACCAGAATGGATGTTTTGTGTCAGTAAGTGAGGGCGATGCCAGGATAGGCTCACTTATAGTATCCTTGTACAACGGTTCCACGCCGGTGACTACACAAGTGATACCTGCCAAGTACGAATCGCTGTTTATGAGGCTGGTGTCAGAGAAGCTGGCCGTACGAACCAACGGCGTGGCCATAGTTAGCGTAAGCATAAGGCAGGACATAACCGCAGCCATCTCCAAGGAGATAATGCACGAGATAGATAGATTATCCTTAGGTTAAGGTAGTTACAAATAGTCGTCTAGGCGCGTCTTTTCAAGTCCCGGAATGCGGGCTATCTCAAACCCCTCAGGTCGCTTGTCTAGGGGTCGCGTGGCATCAATACCCAACTTGGCGGTTTTGAGATTAGCCTGATCGCTGGACGGATCCAGGCTGGAGCCACGAACACCAGATATGACATACATGTCCTTATCCGCCTGGAAACGGGTGGCCATGGCATATTCTATTGACGCGGCATCATCGGGGTTGATGTCATTATCTACAACTACAACCTGCTTAAGTGACCGATGCGCCTCAAAAGTTCGCTGTATTATATGGCGAACATCGGTCTTGGCATCCTTTTTTATGCATACTACTGCATGCAACCAGTTGCACCCTCCCGAACTCAGCGTCACTGACTTTACATGAGGTATATCGCCTAGGGATACATCAATCTTGGACTCCGCAGGCATGCCCATGAGTAGCCTATGCTCGCCATAACCTGACAGTATGTCATGAAATATTGGGTTATCCCGATGGTAGACATTCTCCACTTCCAGAACCGGCTGATCCCGCGCGTGGTCATATGTTTGTAGCATCTCCACCATCCACTCCTTTCCTGTGACATCACACAGTATGCGGCCCTCTATTACAATCTCGGAGTGTGCGGGTACCTCCAGTCCGCTCCAATGCAGTGTTGACATGACAAGATTGCCCCCCAGTATAGCGTTTGATATATTCATCTCCGGCTCGCCCCATGCAGCCTGGTATGCGCCAGCTACCAGTATGGCAGGATGCACACCTACTGATATGGCCACCCGTAGATCCTCGCCATGGTCCCGGGCATCAGTATAGCATCGATGTAGATGCCTCCCCTCAACCATGCGCATGGTAAAGCGGTACGGGCTCAGCGGCATCATTCGGTGGAATGATGTGTTCTGCGTCTTGGTTTGGGGATTTGCTGTAAACACCAGCGACGATGTAATGAATGGTCCGGACTCCTTCTCAAAATGTGTGACTATGGGCATATCCCCTATGTCATTGGAGTGGTTATCCATGAAGGCTCCCGGTTGTTTGGTTTGGGGCTTCCGGGAGCCGGTTATGGCCCTGTGCATAGTTTGATGAATATGTCCGGCATCAGTGCCAAGCGCCAATGCAAAACGGCTGCGGGTTCCCAGCAGGTTGGAGACTATCATGTACTTGCTGCCGTCTACGTTCTCGAATAGTACGGCATTACCGTCTTGTGCACGGGCAGTTATCGCCGCCACCTCGTATACGGGAGACACAGAACGGCTAATGTGCATCACTTCCTGGTCTATCTCGTTCAGATACTCCCTAAGACCGATCAAAATGACATCACTCCAGATACTACTGGACGCCTTGTAATTATATCATCAGGTGCAAGCGAATGGTTGTGAGTCCTCGAGGTTGGCGCAAAACAGAACCGCGAGGATTGACCGGAAACTTGTATTTTTTTAGTGCACCAGACATGGTTTTTCCGTAAGCGACATGACTGGAATATCATGCCGTTAATATGCAGGACATCATACCGGCAGTATATGACAGAGCCCGCAGAGAAGATAAAGAATGTGATAAAGGTTCTGTACGGGACCGGAGTTGCACGATACGTACCCAAGGATATTCGGTTCGAATACTCCAGAACGGGCAGGATTCGAAGCGTGTACAAGGACACGACGCTATTATGTACGCTGAGGCCTGACGGGGGCCTGGCACTTGGCATACCGCTCGCCCAGATGTTGCTTAGTAGCTCGCGCTTTTTGGAGTCCTGCGTAGAGATAAGTGCAGATGCAGTTCCTTTTGTTAAGGAGGGACGTAGCGTCTTTGCCAAACACGTAGTCAGATGTGGCAGTAATGTTGCAGTATCTGCAGATACGCCGGTCATATACCAAGGCAGGGTGATTGCCATAGGCAGGGCCGTACTCGGCGCCAGTATGCTAGCAGGATGCAGTAGGGGAGTGGCCATACGTGTTCGTAAGGGCTTAAAAGGAAGAGAGGTAATGCCAGAGACATGATGCGCGGAAGGAGAGGGCGCGACGTGCGTCGCAGGATGGACAAGATGGGCATGGATATGACCAATATAGACGACGTAAGGGAGGTAATCATACGCACAGAGTCCAAGGAGTATGTAATTACAAATCCGGCAGTGAATCGAATGGATAACAAGGAGAGTACAATATTCATGGTAACCGCCAATGGATACGAGGAGAGAGAACCGGAGGTACCCACATATCCGGAGGAAGATATAGAGATGATATGTATGAGAGCCAACGTCGACAGGGATGCAGCCATATCGGCACTGACAGAGTCTGACGGGGAGCTGGCTACGGCATTATTGCGGCTCCAGTCCAGCTGAATGATTTAATTAGCGGCGCGCCGCACATGGTCCTTGATGATGTCAGAGTCAAAGGTAAGTAGTATCATGGTCGCGCTCAGGGATCTTGAGAATGACATGGACTCGCTTAACTCCACGGTTGCAGATATGAAGCGTCAGATGACCATACAAGTACAGAAAGAGACGGATGAATTATACGAAAAGACCCGAGAGATGGCCAACAAACAGGCAGAGAAGATAATAGAGGAGGCTCGCGCCAAAGCCAAGGACCAAGCCGCCAAGATCACCCAGGAAGCCGAGACCCGCCTGAGCACTATTAGTACCAAGATAGACGCGGGTTTTGAAGATGCGGTGTATATTGTTCTTGAGAGCATACTAAAGCCCGGCCAGTGATATTGAACGTGTGAGATGCGCGTTTTACCCAATCATTGTAATTAAAGGCATAAAGTATGATTCAGACCGCCGGATGACTCAGCGTGTATTTGACTATGCATTGCCACGGCAGCAAAAGCGTATCACTCCCATCCATGCCACATTTTGGGATCTCGCGTTACTTCAGAGTTGGTCTTGGACTTGCCCACACCTATAGTTGTTATTATAACTGATACCATTATGATAAAGAATACTATCTGGGAGTATACGGCACCATTCTCTAATCCCAGCGTAATGGGAAAGGTTGCCAGGACAGCCGCGGCCAGACCACGGGGAATCATGGTCTGAGTCACCCTTTTGTCCAGATCAGTGAACTTGGTAGTCATTGTGGCCTTGACTATAAGTGACCGGCCAAAGTATATGGCAACGGTAATCAGTATGGCAAAGACAATGTACTCCAGCCTGCCCAGGGTGGCCATCAGCCCGACAAAGACAAAGAAGAATGAGCGAACTAAGAATGTGAGCTGGTTATGGGTGGGATCATCATGCTCTATGTCACGCAGTTTGAGCCGAAGCCATTTGGAGAGCTGTCGCTTATTGCCAAGCATTAGGCCAAAGACCAATGCAGTCAGGGCGCCGGACTCGCCCAATGTTTGTGCCAAGAAGAACAGTACGAACAGTATGGCCAACGTAAGCATGTAGACATGCTGGGTGTTGGCCAGACGGGTAGTTATGTAAAGCCATGGTATTCCAACTCCCAGGCCCAGAACCAGGCCCACCAGAACGGCGCGGCCCATCATGTTCCCCAGCGTGTCCATATCCAGGCCACCCTGCAGTACCGCCTCAAACATTATGAACGCCACTATGGTGGCAAGTATGTCGGTAAGGGCTGATTCAAAGTTGAGTACGGACTTGGCATCCTGGGACAGTTCAAGATTGCGAACCAGTCCAAATACAATTGCAGAGCTGCTTCCGCCTACAATTGAGCCCAGCAATATACTCTCCAGCAGACCCCATCCTAGAATGTAGTGTGCCCCCGCGGCCACCAACACTACAGATATCACAAAGCCGCCAACCACCAACGCGGCGGTAACATGAATTGTGTGGCCCAGGCGCCGCAAATCTGTTCCCAACCCTCCATCAAACATGATAATTATCAGGGCCAGTGCGGCAAAGTAGGGGACTATCTCCAATACTGCCTGAATCTTGACTATTCCCAGTACCGGACCCAGTACCACGCCCAGTAGCATCAAGAATACCACTTCCGGAATGCCCGTCTTTCGAAAGAATGCCTCACCCATCACTCCCGCAAATATTACCACGCCCGCGGCCAGGAACAGTACGTGAACTGCAGCTATTGGTACATCAGGAATACCAAGGACAGATATATACGAGGATAACTCCGCATTCATTCGACCCACCCAATCGGAGACGGACTCGTTCAGCGGTGCTAACACACCCAAATTCTCCTCCAAGTAACTTAGGACAAAAAGTAATTGTGGGTGCATTAGCATGTATGGTAAAAAATGTATTAAACCGACTTGGTGCATTAATTTCTCCCCGGCGCGGGTATCCGTCACATCTTGCGCCTTACTGGCATGCCGTAAATGACTCCACCCGACAATAGTGCAGCCCCCTATTATGAAATAATATCATGTGTGGAATCGCGGTGTTGTATGCAGGGGGGCAACTGTTGTGTTCAATCAGGCATTACAAGAGTGGATGCACAAAGATAGGCTGTTGTAAAATAGTGGACCGGGGGGGATTTGAACCCCCGACATCCACGTTGCGAACGTGGCGTTATACCCCTAAACCACCGGCCCTCTCACTCGTAAATTATCTACCTTTATTTATTCGCAAAACCTCCAAAACATCATTCCCATGGCGAGGGCATCATGACAGTAGATATGGTGATAGTAGATTCTCATGTGGTATTCCCACAGGGCATAGTCGACAAGAATATAGTAATAGACGAGGGAAGAATAGTCGGTCTTACTACAGATGTTCCCGCATGTGACCAAAAGGTGCGGGGGGATGGTTTGCTGTCAGTACCCGGTCCCATTGATCCCCATGTTCATTATGGCGTATATTCTTCCATAGACAAGGCAGCGGAGACGGAATCACACGCAGCTGCCATTGGAGGCATTACTACCATGATGCGAATGATGAGGTTGTGGGAACCATTCTCATCAGGACTTCAGCGCCAACTTGATGCCTCGGCCAACACGCACTACATAGACTATACTGCACATGCGTCAATCTTCACACACCGGCAAATATCCGAGATGGAATACTGTGCAGAGAGAGGGGTGGCATCCTTCAAGATATACATGAATCTGGGCGGCGAAATAGGACATGTCTATATGGATATGCCACCATATTCCACCGAACTTTGTGAAGATAGTGTAGATGTGACCGATGATATAGTGGAGGAGACTATTAGGGTAGCCGCGAATATGGGTTGCCCCGTATTAATTCATGCAGAGGACTATGAATCATGCGAGTGTGGCATGAAGGAGGCCAAAAAAGAGAAGCAAGACGGACTGGCTGCGTGGTCCAAGAGCAGGGATCCCCATTATGAGGCAAAGGCAATAAAAAAGGCATGCCGGTTTGGACGCAAATATGGCTGCGTGCTATACTTTGTGCACATAGGATCCCAAGTTGCACTGGACCAGATCATGGCAGAGCGCCAATTGGGGACAAGCATACGCGTGGAGAGTTGCCCGCACTACATGGTACTCTCCCATGAAAACAGAAACGATCATCTGGCCAAGGTGATGCCACCCATACGTGCCAATTCCGATAATAATTCGGTCTGGAGTGCAGTGAGCCAGAATCGTATAGATACCATAGGTACAGACCATGTTGCCAACCGACTGGCACGAAAAGTGGGCTCTGATGTCTGGACATCGTTGGCCGGGTTTCCGGGGATTGGGACGATGATCCCAATCCTGCTAAGCGAGGGCGTAAATCGTAACAGAATATCCCTAGAGCAGTTCATCAGGTTGACCAGTGTAAATACGGCAAAGATCTTCTCCATGTATCCAAAAAAAGGATCATTGGAGGCAGGTACGGACGCAGACATATCCATGCTAGACCTGAAACTGGAGCGAACAGTCACAGCAGATATGTTCGGAGGGTTCTCTGATTATTCTCCGTATGAGGAATTGTGTCTGCGCGGTTGGCCAGTAAGAACTATTGTGCGAGGGTCTGTGATTGCCGAAGATTTTTCCGTGGTGGGGAAACGGGGTCACGGAAAATTAGTGTCAAGACCGGATACATGTATATGAAATACAAAGACGGTATTGACAGGGGAAACGGGGTCACGGAAAATTAGTGTCAAGACCTCTACCCACGAATAGGTATGAGTTCACGTGTTTTGATCACATAATATGATAGAATGCATCCCAGTTTTTTAATTATAATTGCATTCTGGCAGCAACCTCGTTCATTACAGAAAGGCCCTGAGCCCTCCATGTCTGAACACATGTGGACATGCGGCGCATGGCCCTTTCACCACCCTTTATCTGGTCACTAATTTGTATGAGTTCACCTGTGTCTAAATTTACGCATAACTGATGGAACAGGTTGTTCTAGTTAATGTGATTTGTGCATAAGATTCCGGAAGACGTGAACTCATACATGGAATTATACTAGTTGCTGTAATTATTTAGATTAGATATTATAATATCGTCATATGTCAGCCAGCGCTATATGATCCTGCATGCCGTCTGGGACTGTAAATCCCGCATAACGGAGTAAAATACATCCGGGCTATTTGTGGGAGGAACATTACAGAATTATCATGGATACAGTATCTCAAAACAGCCGTCTTGTTGCATTTTGTACAGTATATCAGGTTTGTTAAATATTCCCACCTCCAATACTCCAGGAAGTTGTCTTATGTCTGCCCCCACTGCTGAAGGATTATCCACTGTGCCAAAATCACAATCTAGTATTATGTTACCATTCTCGGTAAACATTGGATAACCACGGTCCAGTACGCGTATTTTGGAATGGATATCCACATTTTCTAAAAGCAAAGATATGGAACTTCTGGCGGCAGGGTGAATTTCTACGGGAATTGGCATACATAATTTATTAACAAACTTTGTTTCATCTGCCATAATTATTACCATATCAGACATGCTTGCCAGTATATTCTCTCGAAGCAGGGCACCACCACCGCCTTTTACCATATATCCATCACAGTCTATCTGATCCGCCCCGTCAAATGTAATATCAATATGAGAGACCATTCCCGGCTCCACAAGATCTATACCCACTTCTTGGGCAATCTCCCTTATTTGCAGTGATGTTGGAACTCCGCGTATACGTAAATCAGGACCTGTAACGTTGCCCAGCTCTTTTACCAGAGCGGCCGCAGCCCGACCGCTGCCTAGACCGATCACATGATCTTTGCGTACAAACTTTAGCGCATCGGTTGTTACATTTTCAATTGATTTTTTATAAGACATTATGATTCTGCACGATCTAATTTAGATATTGTATCTTTAATGTCTTTCATAATTTTTTCAAAGTTATCATCATCTAAGTCTGCATCAGATAGGGTACCTTCCTCTGTACCAATAGATTCAGATTTTGTTGTTTGTTGCCTGTATTCACCGGTGACATCGGCTGTTGGTATTTCTTCTGGGGGTTGACTTGTTGTATTCAATACGCTCTCCTTTGTAGCAGGGGGTGTGGCCGGAGTGGTTGTTTGTGTGGGATCAACAACAGATGGTGTGGCCGGGGTCGCGGTTTTCTGGGATACAGATTCGGTGGCCGGGGGGGTAGTCGGAGTGGTTGTTTGTGTGGGATCCGTGATTGTGGTATCTCTTGTAGCCGGTGCCACACTAGTGGTACTGTCAGGCTCTGTAACAACGGGAACTGATTTACCGTTCCCTACAGAATTCACTCGTGTCCTAGAACGAGATTTGTCATTTTTTATGGCTGGCTCTGGCGCGGCATTCTCAGCCGGTTGCGCATTTGCATTCCTGTCCCTCGACCGCCATAATTGCGGTCTCTCTCTAGATGCAGTGCGCCCCTCCAGTTGCGCATCTACATTCTGTAGCCGTTTTCTGTATTCTGCCAGTAATCGTTCGTCATAGGTTTTCGTATCTTTTAGTACGGATATACTGCTAAGAAGCAGGCGCCGCTCCCCTTGAAGTTGTCTCTTTTTAGAGGACGAACGATAATTTTTAAAAAAAGTAGCAGTTGCTATACCCGCCACGGCACATGTGATTAGAATAGCTTCCTGCATCTATGTGTACCACTTGATCCAAGAATACTTTCTTATCTTAGGATCAGGGAAGCCACAGCTAGCACACCTATAGTGTCGCTTATGCAGTGAATTTTTACCGCATCGCCTACAACGTATGTGCGTCTTTTTTCTAGTAAGATTACCCTTGGAGGTTGTGCCTTTGACCACGCTACTCACCTAATTTGATGGTGGAGGAGATATCATGACCACGTTGTCGCCTCTAACTACAATAGTTCCCAAGTCGTTTGTTTTGCCATCAGCCGTGACCTCTTCAGAACCATTCAGCATCAAGTTCATGTGTTGGTCAAAGCCCAAGAGGCTACCACGGATGGTTTTGTTACCCTTGAGCTTGATCAAGACAACCTTGTTTATACTCTCATCTAGTACCTTTACTGCCATATCAACAGACATCACGCTCACTACTCCTGTTCCACTATATTAAAATTTCATTGGGAGCGCCGTTGATTCTGCTTATGCATTCCTTACTCAAGTTCTCCACTATCTCTTGTAGTAGCGCACGACCATCTTGAGCAGTGGCAGGGCGGGGATCCCCCCAGATACCATTTCCGGTAGCCTCTGGAAAAGAGCTTGATGCCCGCTGCTTTATGTCACGCAACTCCGAGGGGGACATTCCGTCGGTGATCAGTCCCCTCTGAGCGCGTTTCATGTGCACCTTGTCCGATATGGTAAGCATCAGAGAAGTTTCCACAAATCCCGCATGATCAAAGCGACTCTTCATAAAGCGCCAGTACGACATGACATGTATAGCAGGATTTGATTTCTGCAACAAGGCAAATCGCCTTAGAGCATTTCCATTCCCATAATGGCCGTTTATCACGAATATGCTGCAAGCTCCGTTTTGCTGTAATGATTCACACATATCACTCAAAAGACTGACTAGTGTAGTCTCTCGTATACTAACCTGAAAGAATGGTGCATGCTCAAATGACACGCCGGTAGTTATGGTTGGCAAGACCACGAATCTGTTATCCTTGCCTACGCCAGCAGCTACTGCGCCCACTACATCCGAGTCTGTTGAGACAGGTAGGTGCGGGCCATGCTGCTCTATTGAGCCTACGGGAATTATAATCGCGACCCCAGACTCTATACTCTGTCTTATATCAGGATCAGTAGCAGTCCAGTTCATCATGCATCCTTAACATACACTTTTCTCCAGCGAACCTCCAGGCGGTTCTCGAGGTGTGTCTTTACAGCCTTGGTGAGTGTAACGGCCTCCAGTTCCTGCCCCTTGGACTTGATCATTGGCAGTGTATCATCAGGATTCACGGTAAAGGATTCCTGAAATATTATGGGTCCCTGATCTAGATTCTCCGTGACATAATGAGCCGTGACTCCAATTATCTTGGTTCCCCTTTCAAAGGCCTGTTGGTATGCATAGGCCCCGGGGAACGCAGGTAGTAAGGATGGATGTATATTGATTATACGCCGGGGATATCTCCAGACAAAGTTGGGCGTCAGTATGCGCATATACCTGGCCAGCACTATCAAGTCTACACCATACTTTGCACAGATAGTCAGTATCTTCTCCTCGGCCTTTTCCTGATTTCTATCAGGTACAGTCACAAAGGGAATTCCCATCTTCCGTGCTCGATCCCCCAGTGTCTCCTCTGTGCCTATAATGACATTTATGCTCCCCTGAAGATGACCGGCGGTAGCCGATTCCAGCAGGGAGTCCAGACAATGGCTCTCCTTTGTAACCAGTATGGCAATCTTTCTCTCTCCTTGGGAGTGATAGATACTCACATCCATCTCTTCCTGACTTGCCAGCTTCTGTAGACGCTCGCTGAAATCAGCTATGTTCACATCATGAAAGGAAGCCTCCATATACATGCCAAAGAGTCCCAGCACGACGTTCTGGTTTATAGACTCTATGTTACCTCTTTCAGCAAAGACCAGATTGGTGAATGCTGCCACCACACCCTTTCTGTCCTTGCCTACAACGGTAATTCCTATCACTTGCACGATATTTCAGCGATAATGACTTATTATTAATCTGAGGTACAACAGGTATTCTTTATGAACTGGCCAGATCAAAGACAATAGCGCGTTAATAATTGCGCGTATGTTCTCCGCGTATGGAGTAAGGTCTATAATATTTGATCACAAAGTAGTACGGTGGCCATTGAACAGGCACTTTTAACATGGACACATCTTATTGCTGCATCAATATGGGTAGGCGGCTCCATATTTTTGGGGGTAGTACTCTCACCCATCCTTCGGCAGGTGATCCCAGACGTACCGGAACGGTTGCACCTAATGATAGTGGTAGGGAAGCGGTTTAACAAGATAGCAATACCATCCCTTGCAGTTCTGGTGGCAACAGGTATCTTTAGCTCCCAGGGCCTGCTGGCCAACCCGCAACTATTGCCAGCCTCAAGCTATGGCATATACCTTAGCATAAAGATGGTATTGGTTGCCCTGCTGGTTGTAGTATATCTCATACATGTAAGGCTGATTCGTGGCGATGTCGAGTCCAGAATAATGGCAGGAATGGATCCCAAACAGCTGAAGAGGTTGCGAAAGCAGATAATCATTCTGGGAGAGATTACCGTGGCGCTCTCGGTGGCCATTCTCTTCCTGGCGGCGCTTCTTGATGCCGGGGCATAATCCAAATCAAGGGAAAACGGTACAAGGACTTGTGTGCGGTGTTTACATCTGAACCACCTAGGCAACACCAAGGCATATCTGACATGGGTTGCTCTCTTCACGGGGTCGCTTTTGTAGCGGCCAAGATATAACCGGCTCCTCCGGAGATCATCCGCGCTGATGATATTGAACGGTGAAGTTCAGCACAGCAGGACTTTGAATGTCGTGGTTTTTCAGGTCAATAATTTGCCACAATACGGACCAGAGAAGTGCTGCAAACTACAAAAATGTATACCTTTTTTAAAAGTGGGTTCGTTCCATATACATTGAATCTCCAGAGCAAGATGACAGTATATGCTGCAATAGGCGCAATGCTGGCGCTGATGCTAGGAATTGTTTACTATAGCAGCTTGGATAATCCGTTCTTGGAGCAGGCACAGATTGAGTTACACGATGTTCAGATACTAGAGGTGAACGAGATACAGGGCATAGCCACGCTAGAAGTGGCATTCCTGGTGACCAACCCCACAGAACTGACCTTCACCATACCATCCATATCTTATGAGCTGTTTGGCGACGGGCAGCCAATGGGTGCCGGTCAGTATTCCACAGAGGATATAGCAATGCCAGGCCGGGCGGCGTTTTATGGTGGCGCATCAATACCGCTCAAAAGTACCATGACGGTAAGTCTGTCTAACACAGACCCTACATTATACCAGAATATAGTGAACGAACGGATACAGCAGTATAGCGCCGAGGGAATGATTACCGTTGAATCAGCGTGGGCGATTGTGGAGATGGATTTTGAATCATCCATGTCACGATGATCTTAAATGGTGGGCCGGATGAGATTCGAACTCACGACCACCGCCGTGTCGAGGCGGTATCCTAACCAACTAGACGACCGGCCCTTATGGAATAAGGGGGCGATTCATTATTAACGTTGGCGATAACGACTTTAGTGATAACGAAAAACGCGGATTTTACAAGGCCGTATACTCCAGGCGAGATGTTAGGTCACATTTTATCTCCAAACCCATACCCGAAAGAACACTTGCCAGAATACTGCACGCAGCCCACCATGCACCATCGGTAGGATTCTCTCAACCCTGGAGCTTTATACTGATACGTGATACAGATACGCGCAAGAGAATAAAGGAGTCGTTTGAGGCAGAGAGGGGCAAATCCGAGGATATGGTAACAGAGCCCCGTCGTGCACACTACAAATCGCTGAAATTGGAGGGCATACAGGAGTCGTTTGTAAACGTCTGTGTTACATATGACCCCACAAGGTTTGGACCCTTTGTTATAGGGCGGACTAGCATACCGGAGACTGGCATATACAGTGTATGTTGCGCCATTCAGAATTTGTGGCTGGCCGCCCGTACAGAGGGGATAGGTGTGGGATGGGTCAGCATACTCTCCAATGACGTGATAATGGAGTGTCTAAGATTGCCGAAACATGTCACACCGGTAGCATATCTGTGTCTGGGGTACACACAGGGATTTGCCAAGAAGCCGGATCTGGAGACGGCCGGTTGGCTGTCCAGGATGGGCCTAAGCGAGGTGGTTGCATATGAAATGTGGGAGGGGGATCCCGATTCAAGATGGTCCCCACTACATAACATATTGGACAGTACAGACTACGCTTAAATTGTTACAAGATATGACAGAGATGGGCTTGTGGCGCAGAGTCGTTGACGCGTAGCATGGATAGCGCGGTAGCCTCCTAAGTTACAGGTCGTGGGATCGAAGCCCTCCAAGCCCGCTTATATCACTCAGGATGGGCATAGCCATTATCACTAAGCCAGTGCAGTACCGTAGATATGGCTGTGCAGTTGTCTCTGTTGTACGTCCGGATGTATTCCAGGCAGTCCTGGCGCATAGTATCTTGCATGTATGTACGGTGCATCAGAACACCCTTGCCCCATTCCGCGTCTGAATCCGTCCATTTGAATCCCATCCACTCGGCCACTGATCTAAGTTTGTTTCTGTAAATGGGGAACGCCACCATCGTGGTGGTAATACGATGCAGATCAACCATGGGCATCTCAGGAGATTCTGCCGTATGATGTCTTCCCATCAGCGCCGACAGGGGTGTTTCACCACCGGAACCCCAATGATAGATTGTATAATCATGCAGTCTTCCCATAAAGTCCAAAAATTCCTCCAGCATCTCCCCCTCACCTTCCTTATTGCGCATTACAAAAGGGAAGTAATTCTGGGCATTCTCCGTACTAACAAGTGCCCCGATCATGTAGACCTCGCCGTTCATACCCTCCTCAACCCGCAAGAATACGGTAGTAGGAGTGTCCGGAACCGGCACTGTGACTCCCGTCCGGACAGCCTCACCTGTCTTGAGAGCAATGGCATGCGTCCTGCATCGCCTCACAGACTCCGGATCCAGGCCCATATTCAACAGGGAGGCCACATCCATCTCGGATAACTGGCCAACCGTACTTATTCCGGCCGACTTTAGTATTAGATTAGTCTCTCTATCCATTCCGCTGATCAGCGAGAGATCATCACACTGTATGGCCATCTTGTCACAATAATTACTCCAAGGAAAGACACCGTGCCCATAGGTCACCGGCGGCATCTGGCCATCCTTTATGCTTTCTACACCGGAGATTATCTTGTCTATGTCACTTTTGTGGTCTTCAAACTTGTACGCGCTATCCTCGCCCTGGGCATTGAGCAGGCAGAACTCCTCTGGAACATACCCCTGAATCTCACCCAGCATTGTATTATAGAATGCCGCCTGCATGACGTGTTTTCTTTTAATTTTTTTGGATGATTTTATCTCCTTTACTACATAGTGGTGCGCTCCCAGGCACGACTCACCATCCCGCCTCTCCAGTATGTCCGGACTCCCATGAAATCCGCGTGCAAAAAAGCATAGCTGGGGCTCAAGCAGGCTCTCGACACCCTGACACATAGACTGCACAGTCTTCTCAAAGGCCAGCACCCTGTTACGGTCACGCTGGGCGGCGCGTTCCTTGTCACTAATCCATCGGCGTGGTCGTTTGGCTTTATGATGATTCTTGGTGTGCCGTCGCTCCTCAGACTTTTGGGGATAGAGATTCCGCATAAGGCTGTCCTCGTGGCTGTGCCCGTATTGGGTAAATAGTGTCTGGGATGCATCAGGTGGGTCTCTCTCGTAGCGAGAGACAAAATTCTTGCAATATAATGAGAAAGGGGATTCAACAAACAGGGAGATATCAGAGCCGGATATTCGATGAATCGAGGCCTGACTTATACAATTAGTCAGTATGTTGTCGGCGAATATTGATCCTGTTGTCAATGAAAATAGGAAATCTCCCAGATATTTATTGCATCATTGGAACCGGGACCCGTAGCATGATGGCACATGGCAGGCATACTGATCAAGTGAGGCAGAAACGCAGACCAGCAGGTTAATATTTTGTCAGGACTGCTACCATCTCATTGAAAGTTGTAGTTATATCCGGCAGTCCCAGAAAGAATGGCCTAACCCACATACCCATGAAATACGTGTATGATTATGCAAAGTCAAAGGAACCGGACACCAATCTCATAAATCTGTCAGGTGATGGTATAGAGTATTATCGTGGATATGGAATAGAGTATAGCGAGGCCACTACTAGGGCGGCACAGCTTTTAACTGATGCAGATGTATGGCTCGTTGGGACACCCATCTACAACTCATTCTTTAGCGGGGCCCTAAAGAATATCTTTGAGTATGTTAATTACAAGGAGACTGAAGGCAAGGTTGGGGGAATGGCCATTCTTGCCGCAGGCAACATAGGCTTTATTGATGTCCAAACACTCATGACCCAGCTATTATCCTACTTTCGAGTACTGACCAATCCCAAGGCAGTGTACATGACCGTGGGTGATGACATAGTAGAATCAACACTTGGCGAACCGGCCAAGACAAGACTGCGAGAGATGGTAGACGGAACCCTGGGCTTGGCCAAGAGTACAAGGGCATGACTGAATCCGAGTCAAAGTGTGACTGCGCGTGTCATTTTGGCGGGGCGCACAGCTGCCCCCGATGCAAAGCCAATCACGGCATGGGTTGCTGTCACCACTAAGGCCCCCAGACATGAGAATAGTAATTGCAAATCTTGTTTATGCCACTCGCCGATTGTGTTAGATAACAATTTCCGCGCACAAATAGTGTATGAGTTCACCTGTGTCTAAATTTACGCACAACTGATCGCGACAGTTAATGTGATTTGTGCACAAGATTCCGGAAGACGTGAACTCATACCAAATAGTTGCCATCGTCCGCACGGTATCATGAACGAACTCACACCACCGATCTCAAGACCAGATTAGGCACTAACATGATGGAATTATTCTGTGTAGTGTTTGTGCAAGATTGTATTTTTTATTTGGTCATATAGGGGATGAGCGCTTTACGACATTCTCCGAATGCTCTGCCTTGTGCACGTAGTCTGTACTGGCCTGAGCTAGCCACAGAACAATTGTCAGAAACCACGATACAGCAACAGCCATCAGGAACAGAAAGTCCAACACGGGAGCAAAGCCGTTAAAGATAGGCCACAGTATGGTAAGTATTGCCGAGAATACACCGGTTACAAGAGTCGCCAGATGATTCTTGAGATATCCCATGCATAACATTTGTAAAGAGATTATTTATAATTGGTGCTCTGTCGACATGAGTCAATAGTACGAAAAGTCCGCTTAGGATCCGGCGTACAGTAGCTGACTATTTCATTTCACAAGCCAGATGGTAAAGAGAATAACAGAGGAATCAAGACAAAAAGAGGCGTTGCCACAACCAAAATAGCTCAAGACCTGAAACAAGGCACGTACGAAGATTGTGAACCAGAGAACGGGAACGACTCAAGATGGGCAGGTCATGATACCAATCACCGCCACCCAGATACTAATGGTAACTGAAGCATACAGCAAGGATCCCGCCGGAGTAGTACGTATTGCAAAGAGGCTTAGACAGAATTACAATATATTGCGCAGTATATCGCATAATGAAAAAGAACGGTACGGCAGGATCATCACCTGCAAAGTCAGAGTGGGTACGCTACGAGCGTAAATATTCCAATGCAATGTGGCACTGGCATGTCATGAAAAGATGAGCGCTTCAAGGGACTGAATCTCATAGATGATGCATCCAGGTGTATAGTCGGGGCGGCACTATTTGAGCATGCAACCTCAGAGAACGCCACTCTACTGAGACTGGCAATGAAACGATTCGGCGCCCCTGCATCTCGGATAACGGCGCGTGTTTCGTAGGACAATAAAGTGGCAAAAAGAACTGGAAACTCACACTATTCGAGGAAGAACTGCTGGATCAAGACATCATACTAATCAATTCCAGGCCATACCACCCGCAGACAAATGGCAAACTGGAGCGCTTCCATGGAATGATTGAGGACGAGGGGACTCTTATTTAAGAGTCCAACGAGATATGACATCATGACAGTCTCCGGGATTATGTGGACTACTACAATGAGAGAAGGTTGCACTTCTCACTGGATAGATAACGGCGAGACACCACTCCAGGAATAAAAAGGCGACCCAGACAATTAGGGCAAATGATGTAAAATGGATGGAGCGAGATACCAATGACTAGCGGACCGACTTTTCATACATTACACTCTGTCGACATGAGTTCACGGGACTGGTACACATGATTTCATGTACTTCCCAACCACGCGTGTGAATTTGAACGCAGATGAATTCATACATTATTATTGTACATGCAAACTGAAAGTAATATTGAACACGGTTGTGATAGAGACCAATTTTGGAGTTATATCCTTTAATTTATTGCCAGATCTTGCCCCTGAGACGGTCAGAAATTTTGTAAGCCTGGCCAACAAGAAATTCTACGACGGCACACTGTTTCACAGGGTGATACCAGGCTTTATGATACAGGGCGGAGATCCAGAGACAAAGACGCCTAATCGCAGAAGGTGGGGGACTGGCGGGCCCGGTTATTCAATCAAGGCAGAGTTTAACTCTCGTTCTCATCAGAGGGGCATAGTCTCCATGGCTAGAGCCCAAGATCCCGACAGCGCTGGTTCACAATTCTTTATTGTGGTAGCAGACAGTCCGTTTTTGGACAGAGAATACACGGTGTTTGGCGAGGTCACAAGCGGTATGGATGTGGCGGATCGTATAGTCGAACTGCCGCGGGACGGCAACGACTGCCCCCTAAAAGATGCCAAAATGCTCAAAGTTACAATAGAATGAAATTCGTTGTATTTTCACTGATCCTGCTGGTGTCTGTTCCTGTTGCATGGGCACAGATGAACGCGGCGCCTGTGGCAGATCATGTAGAGATCATGGTAAATATAAACCGGTCTGGCGATGCCCGGGTAGTACATGTTCTTGAGTCACACTCTCAGGCGCAGCAGATACAGCCCATAGCCGGGGCCATTGAGAATGTTACAGTGCGTGACGAGAGCGGAAGGGACTTGCAGTATGCCATGATAACGGACGGGGCCATACTGGTCTTTCCCTCAGACACCGATGTGCGGGTGGAGTATGATATACGGGGCGCATTAAGCAAAAACGGAAACATATGGGGATGGGACTTTTTCTACCCCCGCTCGGTACTGTTCTCGTTGCCGCCGGATTTGGCAACCATATATGCCAATGATCGGCCCGTCCACCTAGACGGGGATGAACAAATTAGGTGTCACGGATGCCAGATGAGGCTGGAATACACTTTCCAGGAGCCTGTATCACATCACGACGTATGGTGGGAAGAACACCACTTTCTGGTGACCATACGCAGTCACGATACCGTAGAGGAGATTGGATTTGCCCAATCCGCCAAGAGTCTTGACTTTGACATTGCCGGAGGCGAGTTTGTCACGGTCGTAATACCCACGGATCTGTTGGGAGGCCCCTACGAAGTGCTGCTAGAGGATGAAAAGGTATGGTTCCACAAGTACAAGTCCAATGATACCCATACATGGATAAACTTCAGACCGGAAACTGGGGGATGGGTAACCATAGTGGGCACCACCGTGATACCGGAGTTTCCACTGGCCATTCTGGTAATGGCCGCGGCTGCGCTCCCGCTACTCGTGATTAGTCAGAACTGGAACCGCAGGCGCAAAAACCATACTCATCTATCCGGGAATCGCAAAGCGGACACTTTGTGGTATAATTGATCTCCCACGCCTCTTTGCCGTATAGTTTGTAGTGATCATTTATCTCCGGGGGTATGATTGGATCCTCATCCATACACAAGTATTACGGGCAACAATATAATTGCATTAACATTTTCCGGTTCATCATGGAGTGTGGCTGCCATTGCATCCGGTGCAAGAGTACGAACCTGGCATCCCACAGGGTATCGGATATAGAGCCGGACGGGTACTATGACATGCACCACACATGTAATGATTGTGGCGCACACTTTGATCATCTGGAAGGAGTGATCTTTGAGTCCTGTAAAATATGCAGAGGCCAATGAGATTTATAGACTTTGGAGGTGGCATGGGTTATGCTAATCATATTTGGGACCCTAGTGCTGGATACCATACATACGCCATCCACGGTAAACAAGGAGATACTGGGCGGCTCATGCTCTTATGCGGCACTGGCCAGTAGCCTGTTCACCAAAACACACCTGGTTGCAGTTGTAGGCAGTGACTTCCCCCAGGCGCACATAGACACACTGGCGCAAAGAATGGACGTAAAGGGTCTCACCATAATGCAGGGAAGGACATTTCGGTATGAGGCAAGATACGAGAATGACTTTGAGTCCAGGGTGGACATGGTAGTAGAACCCAACATTACGGCTGACTTTAAACCTGTACTTACACAAGAATACATGGAATCTGATTACGTCTATCTGGCAAACTCGGATCCGGCGCAACAGATTGCCCTGCTGGAACAGTTAGGGGATACCAAGATGGTAATGTGTGATACAATAACTCACTGGATAGAGACAAAGAGGAATGATGTAATCAGGCTTTTGGGCATGGTTGATGCTACAATAATAAACGATGTGGAGGCCAGAGTACTTACGGGAAAGCGCAACCTGTGGGATTGCGCCCATATTATGATGGAATGGGGCTCGCCCAGCGTTATAATAAAAAAAGCCGAGCACGGATCCATACTATTTCACGAGGAAGAGGCATATTCATTGCCCGCATTTCCCCTGAGCCGTGTGCTTGATCCGACCGGGGCGGGCGACTCTTTTGCGGGAGCAGTAATGGGATACATGGACTCCACCGGATCTACCGGACCGGAGGGTCTCAGAAAGGCATGCCTGTACGGGAATGTCCTAGGATCCTTCGTAGTTGAAAAGTATGGAATGGAAGGAATACTTAGTCTGACTCGCGACATGATCAGGGAGCGGGCGCAGGCATATAGTGACATGCTGTGCGTCAAGGTGTAGATTGTTCCCGCCATCAGTGGTGTACTGGTAAGACACAATTCAGCACAATGGCTGAAAACCGTATGCTGAACCCGCTGCTGATCATTTTGTTCATGAATACAGGACCGGGAAAAAAGCTTTTACGTACAATGAGATTGACTACGGACATGGACCGTCTGGATGCCATATTCAAGATGCAGAAAGAGTTGGCCGACATGATGAAGCCTGATCGCTATCCCGCAGACAGGGAGAGGCGTGTCTCGGCATTATGCACTGCCATGATTCACGAGGCCGCGGAGCTCCAGCGTCTTACCAACTGGAAATGGTGGAAGAGTCCTGTGCCATTTGATGAGTCAAAGGCCAGAGAGGAGTTGGCCGACATACTACACTTTGTAATACAAGCTCACATAGAGATGGGCATGACTCCCGAGGACATATTGAAGGAGTATGCTAGCAAGAACCACATTAATCGGGAGCGTCAGAATAGCGGCTACTGATCTTGCATAACGCGTGCAATGTACGAGATATCATCGGGGGTCACACCAGGATGGACCGGTAGCGACAACACAGTCTGTGCCGCCCTCTCAGTCTCTGGAAGTGTAAGTGATGATCGGTACAGTGGCATCAGGTGTATTGGTGTCTTGTAATATATGGCCGCGCCTATATCACATCGATACAGCCTTTCATGCATACTGTCCCTGTTGTTTAGTGATATGGTATACAGACCCCAATTGGGAGCCTGGCCGTCACCCGGATTAGGTAGTACAAGACCGGTCTCGCGCAATAGTTCAGAGAGTAACGATGCATTACGGCGACGTACATCAAGAAAATATGGAAGCCTGTCTATCTGTATGGCTCCGATGGCCGCGGATATCTCCGGCATGCGCAAGTTTATCCCGAACATGTTAAACTCGTTCCCGGTATTTCCATGATTGCGTATGGCCAGCAGATTATCTCGCAGCTTCTCATTGCCGGTCACCACCACTCCCCCCTCTCCGGCGGTGGCAACCTTTCCGGGATACATGCTGTAGCAACCCATCTCAGAGAGTGTCCCGGTATGCCTGCCGTTTATGGTGGAACCCAGCGACTGTGCCGCGTCCTCTATAATTGGGATATCCGGGGCTTCCTGTCGTATGGCCGGAATATCTGCCACATGTCCATATAGGTGCACCGGTATGATGGCAGCAGTATTTCCAGTAATGGCAGACCTCACACAGGCGGGATTCATGGTATAGTTGTCCCGCACATCTACAAAGACCGGAGCGGCGCCCACAGAGTATACGGCATTAGCGGTGGCCACATACGAGAAGGATGGTACAAGAACCTCGTCACCGCGTTTTACGCCAAGCGATATCAGGGCAGCCTGAAGCGCCGCGGTTCCGGAACTTACCGATATAGCATAACGGGCCCCGGTAAATTCGCATATCAGACGCTCCAGTCTCTGCACCGCCGGACCCCCCTCCCTGGCGGGGGATGTGAGTACGCCAGACTCTATGACTTGTACTGCGGCCTGCCGTTCCCTCTCACCAAGCATAGGCTCGTTGATCTTTATGAACTTCCTGTCCACACACGTTATTCTCATGCCAGCTTCTATGAACCTTTATAGACAAACTTGAACCCATATCTTGTGTCCAAGCACTTGCAGGAGGAGGATACAGGCTACAAAGTCTTCTTGTACGTGTTCTATGTCAGCGCCGCCATAATGATAAGCATTACAGCATTCGGGTTTTATGCCAGCACGCTGGAGTGGCTGGAGAATGGAACGTACGTCATGGGGGAGGTCATACATAATACTGTGGTCCCCTTTGAAAATTTTGCCCGCCTTTCCACATGGCTCTTCTTCTCCAGTATAATTGGGTGGTACTGCGTCTCCCGCATAGGGTGGAAGAAGACTGTTGCAGGCAAAATATCAGATAGAAGAATAGCCCTGCTACAGCTTATGCTACTGGGGTTTCTCATAATATCACTGTATGAGGTTCTCTACAACTTTACGGTACTCAACGCAAAGATTACCGCTGGTATTGCAGAGGGTATTGTGCCTGACATCGACAAGCTGTCGGTGGCGTATCCGGATCCCGATGCCCCATGGAACCTAGTATTCGCGACAAAGATATTCCTGTCCGCCTCCATAATTAGCGGCCATGCCTTTTACCTAAGTACAAGACCCCGCAAGCAGTTATGATTTCACCCCAGATCGTACTTTGATCTGTAACCTCTGGGATTTATCATTAGATCCTTGTACGTATAGGTAGAGGAGTTGCCAACTATTACAGTGCTTATCATGCCAAGCTTGTCAGAGTGTTCTGGTAAATCCTCTAGCGTGGTAAGTACCACGGTCTGAGACTCACGATATGCTCCCTTTATGATAGCAACTGGGGTCTCCGGCTTTCTGTACTTGAGCATTATCTTACGGGCATCCTGGAGTTGGCGGACGCGTTTTTTACTGGACGGGTTATATATGACAGTGACAAAGTCACCTGCAGCTGCGGCATCTACACGCTTTGCTATAATTTCCCATGGAACCAGCAGATCGCTCATACTTAGTACGGCAAAATCAGTCATAAGGGGAGAGCCCACAATGGCCGAGCACGAGTTCAAGGCCGAGACGCCGGGTATTACCTCCACAGGAAGATCGCCCCGAGGATCCCAGCCGGATTCGGCCAATGTTTCGTATATGAGACCGGCCATTCCATATATGCCCGGATCCCCGCTGGATACCAGAGATACAATACGGCCTGACTTTGCCAAATCTATACACTGCTGAGCACGCTCAACCTCCTGGGTCATGGCATAACTGTAGACATCCTTGTCCTGTATGAGATTCTCTACCAGTTTAACATATGTGGTATATCCCACTATGGTATCACTACGTTCTATGGCTTTCTTTGCACTGTATGTCATGTGATCGTTGTGTCCAGGCCCAACACCCACTATGTAGAGACGCCCACTCATGCTTTCATGTATCTTGTGAACCCAATTTAGGGTTTTACTGGAAAGGATCTATAAAGGGACAGTTTACTATATGATCGGCGTTCGCCGGTCGAGCTATAGAGGTAGTCAGCATCTCCTGTGACCTGTAATAGTCAATATCTCCCCTAGTTTCCAACAGCTTGGCATCTTCAGGATTATTCCACTCTACCAAGTATATACGCCACATTGGGCTATAGTTTTCATCTCCGGGAGCTGCGCTGGCTATGCCTGGCTGGAATCCTATGGGACCGGTACCCTCTAATCCATTGGTAAACTGGAAGAGGTCCACGGCCGCGGCGTTGACTATAAGAGCTGCTGAAACCGGTGAGTAAATAACGCCCATATTGTTGGCGGGATTTGCCGGGGTTGCATCAGTTACAATATAGTAAATAGTCTCCCCATCTGGACCCCATCCACGATGAGCCACAAAGGTGACTATCATCTCTTCCTCGTCTATATTGGTAACCTGGCCCCCGCCATAGGGCATATCATCAGTGATATCGGGACTCTCACGTACCACCATCTGCCCATCCGGCCACACTATATGCGGCGCATTGACTACAATGCCAGAATACTCCATGGTAAGCCGACCAGCCCCAACGGCGTCTTCTACATCTGAGGCATGCTGCAAGGGGGACATATTTTGTCCGGGTCTCCAAGTCAGCTCCACCATCTTACTGAGGGCGCCATACTCGACCTCTTGGCCGGGAGTATACTTGAAGACCTCTGACTGGTATCCATACAGTCCGTCACCGGACACACCGTTGGTGAAGACATACATCACGTTTAGTATTTCCTCGGGCGTGCTACTGAGCGGCGGAGCCACCTCCACACGCCAATCCTGCACTTCGGTTATATTCTCAGCCCATTCCTGGTCGCTCGCATCGGTTATGATATACATTACATCACCGCCTTCATGATACCCGGCATGCATGGGTAATGTAGCCGGTACACTGGCACGCGCCAGAGACAATGTAGGTACAGGTTCCTCCTGAACTGGGTTTTGTAGTACAATCTCGGTGGGCTGGCCCCTTATCCAGCCATCCACAGTTACGGTAGCAGCAAACTCGTCTCCCCTAGTATGCAGCATCAGTCCAGCGCCTGCATACTCTACTGTACCGGCACTACTGCCACTATCAATAAAGGTCCAACCATATATCGTCTGATCATCTATACGCCATACAGGCTGTCCCAAGGCATCCTCAGGATCAATCTCGTGCAGTATGGCAACCTGGACAGGTGCGCTAGCTGTATACGTAAGCGTTCCGTCATATATGGTTCCCGGATTGGGGGAATGTATCATTACAATCTGGTGAGTCTCATGACCCTGGCCAGGCGAGAGTGTAGACTGATCAGTGTGAGTAAAGTGGTACTTTTTGTTTATCCCAGCAAGAGCGCTTTGTTCCGGCAAGGTAGCTGCCAATAACAGACCCACCGCCAAAATAGCACCACAAGCGAGCAACACCTTTTTCATATTCTATTCCTTCTTTAGCGCGTTTAAAAGTTTTTTTTACGCGAGTTCACACCCCGGTTGCACGTACAAATTTGAAATATGGGCAAATTTGTGCACGGAGTATGCCATTACAATATATCATTAAAAGTATAATTTATCCCGGCTCTAAATGTTGAGTGACTCTTTGAGACCCTTGTAACGGTTACGTATAGTGACTTCAGTTACATTAGCCGCCTCTGCTATGTCCCGCTGTGTCTTGTCCTCATCATACTTGACGCAAGCCAGATACAGTGCGGCGGCCGCCAGACCCATTGGGTCCTTGCCAGCAGAGACCTCGTTCTTTTGAGCCTCCCGCAATACCTGGGTTGCGTGTCGCTTTGTCTTCTCTGAGATGCCGATGTGGCTTGCGATTCGTGCCACACATTGTATGGCATCAGTTACTGGCATTTTGAGATCAAGCTCATTGACCAGCAGGCGATAACAACGGGCAATATCTTTACGTTTTATGTTGGCAGCTTTTTCCACATCCTTAAGATTGCGGGCAGTTGCAGTATCCCGGCAGGCAGCGTACAATGCAGACGCCATGAGAGCAGATATGGACCTGCCCCGGACTAATCCCTTGTCCAAGGCCTTGCGGTATATGTAGGCCGCCTTCTCCACTACAACATCAGATAGCGCCAGCTTATCCTTGAGGCGGTTCAGCTCACCAAAAGCCTGACGGAAGTTGCGATCCACAGGCTCGTGTACCTGACTACGGTTGTCCCAAGTACGTAACCGCTCTATTGTAGTCTTCATAGAAGCAGTGAGTGGTCTGCCTGACGCATCCTTGTTTATCGGGTTGATTATAGTGGCCAGCCCCATATCATGTATGGTCAATGATGTTGGCGCCCCTGCCCTGGCACGGTCACCGTGCTCATCCTGTGTAAAAGAGCGCCATTCGGGTCCGGACTCTTGCAGTTTCTCAGTTATTACAAAACCACACTTGGAGCAACACAGTTCGCCTGACTCATTGTCAGTAACCAGCATACCCTGAACACAACGTGGACAGGTCTCCTCAATTCTTTCCCTACTTACCATTGTTAATAGTTCTCTAATGATACATATAAATCAAAAAGCTTTTATCGCATAATTTTCCCCAAGACAACTTCGAGAGTGTTAAAGATGACTGAGCTTTTGATCTGCCACGTTTAGTCCGGCCTGTGGATCTGTATCATATCCCATCATGGCAAGGGTGGAGGATATAGCAGATATGGTCCTCATTACATGATAACGGTTCACCTCACCCATGCAGCCTACACGGAAGACCTTGCCCTTCAAGTTTCCAAAACCGCCAGCTACCAATACGCGGAATTTTTCTGCCAGTGTGTTACGGAAGGTCTTGTCTTCAAGGCCCTCCAGATAGTTTAGTGCAATAACAACTGTAGAACGAGAATCTTCCTGGGCAAAGGGGGTAAGACCTATGGCGCTGAGCCCATCGTACAGAGCCGATGAGCAAACACGGTGCCGGTGTATACGATTCTCCAAACCTTCCTCCAGTATGATATCCATGGCTTCGTTGTATGCGTACAGCAAAGGCAATGCTGGTGTGAAGGGTGTATGTGTAGACTCCTCATAGTACTTGAAGTATCGTGGGAGATTAAAGTACATAGTGTTAGGGGGAGTATTCATCATGTATTTTTTAGTTCTGGCATTTACGCATATGGGAGATATTCCCGGAGGCGCTGCAAAGGCCTTTTGGGCACCAGTCATGGCAATGTCCACACCCCATTTATCCATCTCCAGCATCTCTCCGCCCACTATAGAGACACCGTCTACCACATAGAAAGAGTCGTTTCTAGAAGTAAGATCCTTGATTCTGTCCAGATAGTTTATCATGGTTCCTGTGGATGTCTCATTCCATACACAGTAGAACGCCTTTACGTTAGAATTGTTATCAAAGGCCTCTCGTATCTGATCCAGCGTGGCATTTATGCCCGGCTTGGTCTCTATACGTATGGTTTGACCGCCAGCCCATTCTATCATTTGAGCCAGCCTGCTACTGAACTCCCCATTCACTGGTATTATGACCTTGTCGCCTTTCTTGATCAAGTTTACTACACTAGCCTCCACCGCGCCAGTACCCGAGGCAGAGAGGCAGACCGCGTCACCATCAGTCCGAAATACCTGCTTTGTCTTTTCAACACACGGTTTGTAGAGTCTAACAAAGTCGTCACTGCGGTGATTTATCATGGGAACGTACATGGCCCTAGTTACCCTTTCGGGAACATTTGTAGGACCGGGAAGCATTACCAGATATTCCAACAATGCATGTGGACGTTAACGCTTATTTATAATTAGGTCTCAAAACCCAAACTTCTTACCACACGGGCCGTGCCTCCAGGTACCAAATGTTGCCAAGGCATATTTGTGGCCATTCTAGTCCGAATTACTGTTCCAGAGAGATCAGTCCTGTTCAGAAATGGTATACCGTACACACTGGTATTGGCCATAAGCTTAGTGGTGAGAGAGTCATTAGTGAATATTGTATTAAAGGGCGGCAGTGTCTTGTACAACATCCTCACCCATTCCTTATGATTGTCAACATCAGGTACCATATGTATGGTAATGCGCCCAAGCATTGCATCACTAACAGACTGGGTTATCATGTCATACCTCTCCTGTGCATTATAGGGATTATCGGTCTCCCGAGACTTGTTGGAGCTGCCTATGCCCAAGAGCAGCTGATCTACCTTAGACAAGGCATACTTCAATGCATGTAAATGCCCTAGATGGAAAGGCTGAAACCGGCCCAATAGAAGTCCCACACTGGGAGATGTATCAGACAAGTCCGTCGATGACATAATGATAGGGCGCACCAATTTTAGGAATATGCACGTTTCCGTGAAGAGAATAGTATGGATATCTATTTGGTCAATCAGAAGCACCACTATGCAGTCGTATGATTGTGTAGGTTCACCTGTGTCAGGATTTACACATGACGGTGTGCACTATTGATCCTGCCACTTCACGACATGTTATTCAGGAAGGCGCAATCTTTAGTAAGACTTAACAGTGGCAGTTATACTCCCCCATCATGTACTATACAGGCATAGCAGTAATTGCGTTAGGACTATTCTCGTCCGCAGGCTTTGCATTTGCAGAGATACCGGAGGAGGTTAGGATAGGCGGAATATTTGACAAGAATTGGGCAGAAGGTGACGAGAGTTCGCGCACCGCGGCTATAGCAGTGGAGGACTTTAATTTATACCTCGACAACATTGGCGCTGAGTGGCAGTTTTCTCTGGAAGTGGAGGATGCGGAGTCTCGCAGTTCCGTAGCCTTGGACAAAATACAGGCGTTTAGAAGTGCCGGTGTTGATAAAATCATAGGCATGGCGTTCAGCTCACACATCAATTTAGCTGCAAGTTACATCGATAGAAATAACATGCTAGTCATATCACATGGCTCACAAGCAGAGAATCTTGCAATAGATGATTCAATATTCAGGCTTGTGCCGAATGACGGAAACCAAGCCCCGCCAATCGTAGAAATGTTAAATGATGCCGGGATAGAGGTTCTGGTAACCGTGGTTAGAGGAGACACATGGGGCGATGGACTGATCGCGACCGTCAGTGAGCTCTACGAGGGTACCGTAGAACCGGGATTCCGGTACAACCCTGACGCGGCGGACTTTTCCGTAGAGGCGGCCTTGCTGGACGGCATCATAGCAGATTTGATAAATGAGCATGGTGCAGACAAGATAGGCGTACTTTACATCGGAACCGATGAGTTTCTGTTGCTTATGCAGGCCATGGACAGCTACAACAATGTTGACAGAGTGAGATGGTTTTCCACCAATACGCAGTCCGTCAAATCATACTTCTTCGAGGATCCGGCAGCAATTGAGTTTGCCAAGGACACGCAGTTTACTGCCACAAGATCAGTTTTCATGGTAGATAACGGACTAAAGGACGATCTCGATTCCAAGTTCACGGAGCTATACAATGCGACCATCAGCACGTATGGTTATGCTTCCTATGATTCAGTATGGCTCCTAGGCCTAGCAATGCTCCAGACTCAAAGCGCTGATCCCGTCATACTAACTTCTGCCATACCACACGTTGCCGCCCATATGCTGGGAACTTCAGGTGATCTTACACTCACAGAATACGGCGACTTGGCTAGCTCCTCGTTTGAAGTTTGGCAGACAGGAGATGACGGCTGGTTTCTCATAGAACCCTAGTATTTTTCTTATTTCCACTGAGCGAGATTATACCCGCTTATGGCATACTACTGATCAAGAACCGCGCACATGGCGCCGCAAAGGTTATTCGATTATCCCATCACATATCACCATGAAATACTTTCTGGCCATACTGCCGCTAACCGCAATAGCCATCCTGGTAGTATGGTTGGGCTCTACAGATAGCCCAAGAGAGGCAGAGTTTCACGTAACGCTGGCCATGTCTGATCAGTATGCATCTGGAGTATATACCGAGTCGTTTCAAGCTGCACAGGGAGACTACTCCTTGCGATTTGTTCCCAACGGGGACAGCCCGCAGACGTTGACAATATTGCTGGATGGATCAGGGGTATCATTTAACCAGACATATACGTTAAAGGGAACACTCCATGAAACGGGCATCTCAAAGTACCATACTTGGGAATATGAGGGCATTCACGATATCAGTGTACCCCATGACCAGATGCTGAGCATAGTTGTTGATCCTCACGGAAACACAATGGGCCCAATATCAGTCAGTCTAGTTAAGAATTAAGGGCACAACCCCGTTCAGAAGTATGAGAGATTTCCTCTCCCTGTCAAGCTCGGCTTGACACCTCAATACCATTCTGTGGGGTTGCGCGGTGTCAGTCGATTGATGTTTCTATCGTTGACATTAACATAATTACGTGGTTTTAGTATAAAAATGTGTATAATGATTTATGATTAACACAGGCTATTAATCTAAATTATTTGGAAAATATAATGAAAATTATTAAATATACACACCAAAAATTCTGCAAAACATCTCCAAATCCCGGATACTGGACTTATGTTAGTGAAACGCCTGTTTCAGAGTGTGTTTCAGCCCACTCCTCTTAATACGCAGTATCGTATAGTAGATGTTGACAAGAAAACAGTATAGATCCGAGATTGGGATTGTAGTTGACATACTGGATGTTACCATCAATGCCGGAAGAGACGGTGCTCCCGTATCCATGATAACGCGGAGGGCGAATGTTTCACACTGCGCAGCGGTGCAAAAGTGCGACAAGTTAGTGGGTGCCGGTCTGGTACAGTCTAACAAGACTCCTCGTAGCAAGGTCTTTACGATTACCGAGAAAGGGCTGGGATTTGCAAGAGATCTGCGCAGGTTCCTGGATCTGGCAGACAGTCTGAATCTTAGGTACTAGTCATGAATAGGATACTAGTAGCTTTGAAGGCGCGTATAGACATGGGCAATAATTTTAGTAATAAGAACAATAAGCATCACGACTATGATGCGAGTGGTAATTATGCTGGGAATGGTGGTCATTGTGGGCTGCGCGTCCAGCGCATATGCCAGCTACGATTTGTTGGACGTTACGCTATATCGGGATGGGTTGGCGCATATTCGAGTGGTGCTTGAGGTGGATCCGCTGACACCCACATTTCCCTTGGAGTTATTTGGGCCAACAATAGACAATTTTGTAGCTGCTGATGAGGAAGGCAGACTGTTAGTAGCAGGCATAACTGATAGGGTAGCTGCCCTGTCTACATTTGGCTCTGAGACGATTGAGGTAAATTATGATTTACATGACCTGGTGTCTAAGGAGGGGCGAGTCTGGACCTTTTATTTTGATGCACCACAAAATTACACACTCACTATGCCCAGCGATGCAGTAATAGTTGGTATTGACACCATACCGCAAAGTCTAACAGTAATTGAGGAACAGGTCAGTCTTGAGATACCGCGGGGACCAGCAGAGATAAACTATGTCCTGAATGTGCCAGTGTCCACCGAGCCCATCCTCACTGCAGATGTGCAGGACAACAGCACAACCTATGCATTACTGGCGGGAGTTCCTGCTGCCGCGGGGGCAGGAGGCATCATACTTGCCATCAGGTCCAAGCGAGCTCGCGCTTCTGGTTTGGCTAGCATGCCACCCCCTGCACTCTCGGCGGAGGACATCTTCGCAAAGATGCCAGATATCAGGGAGGAAGACAGGGAGATAGTCAAGCACATAGTAGACAATGGGGGAGAGCGGCTAGAAAGCGAACTGCGTAAGGAGTTTTTACAACCCAGGACCACCATGTGGAGGGCAGTTAAGAGGTTGGAGAGAATTGGAGTAGTCGAGGTAATAAAAAAAGATGCTCAGAATCTGGTCAGGATGAGGCCAAATCCGGAGGATAAGGAATGAGGAATGCGATACTGATCTTGGTGTTTGTGGCTGCGCTGAGCGTATCGGGCGCAGCAGCGGATCAAGATGCAATGTATGAGATTGCAAAGAGGGCGCAGATACAGTTGGAGATAGAGATAGGTCCGGACGACTCTGATCAGATAAATGCACTACTAGTACAGGGGACAGAGCTGGTAGAATCCATACGAACAGCCAACATGGAGGAAGCCGCGGAGTATTTCCTTGAGGCCATGCAAGTATTTACTGACGCATTCTACATTTTGGAGGTGGACAAGAGTCAGGATGACATAGACGATGCCTCGGCAAAATTGGTAAGACAGGAGCGAGATTATAAGCACTTGGCATATTTGGCCGGTACCCACGGAGTGAGTGTGGAGACTGCCCATCTGAATTCGCTCTTTGAGGAAGCGAGAAGGCAGACCGGGGCGGGCAAAGGTGTGGAAAACACCATCTTTACTGTCATAGATATGGCTCTGGACTCCCTACGAGAAGAAATAAGCCTGGCAGCCGCAGTGAGAGATCAGGAGCGAGAGGCAGAATACGTTTCGTGGTACGTGGATCATCTGGGGCGGCTCCTGGCCAACTTCGAAAGGTTTGACATACCATTGGATGACCAGACAAGACTGAGTGATCTCCAGAATGAGTTGGCAACCGCAACAGATTCTTCCACCATACTGTCACTAATCAAGGAGGTCATATCCATAAAGTATGACCTAAACTTGGCCAATTTTGATCGAATGGAGGTATGGATAAGACAGACAGGGGACCATGTCGATGCGTTACGAGATGCGCAGCTAGTAGACAACATTATGCACGGTGTGGTTAATGAAATGCTGAGTCAGTGCGAGGATATGATAGGTAGTGGCGCACTGGATGACGCAGAGATACTGTTAGTCAGGATAGACGGTTGGCTCATTGAGCGAGAACAGGCAGGATCCTGACGGCGCTTGACAGAGGCAAACATTTCATAGTCAATATACAGCCACAGATTACTGGACATTCCAAGCACCACAGGGCCCCCGGGCGCAGATCTAGTCAGAGCGCGGTAGCCATTATCCCATAAATTTATCCAAGTCTGCGACCTAACACTGTTCATGATACCGTAATTCACAACGTCGTAGGGACAACCGTGTTGCTGTAACAGATAGAACACGTTTTCATGCAGATGGTCATATGCAAGATAACATGCGTCATTGTAACGTGGCAGAATGCCCAGGGGCACCATTGGCTAATTTAGGTCAGGCATTGCCAGCAAGTGGGTTTTGGCATGACGCCGGATGCATGTATCGCGTATCTCATTTTGAGTATAGGCAAGGATTGGCGAACGCGCATTGTAACCCGATCTATACTTTAATATTATTTTTCACAGCAAAATGAATTGTGGTATCTAGATCCATAACAGCAGGAGTAGGAATACCCATGATTGTAGTAGGTGCCTTGATGGCCATACTTTGGGCCCCTAATGAGGGCAATATGCAATCTCTAGTGGAGTTCGTAGGTAGTTTGATAGGAGTGTTGGGGGTTGCATTCTTCATCGCGGGCCTCTTTTACGCAAAAGAGCCTACCCTTCGATGACAGTAAGAGAGGACGTCTGATCAAATCACACCAATTAGTGCGATCTGCCGTTAAATTTAGACATGGATTAGCTGTAACTGTTTAGGTCATTCATCCTTAGAGGTGTGCAGTGTGTCCATTCCGATGGCAATCTTGAGTGCGCCACCGCTCTGCCATATCTCGGGATGAATCACTCAAGCCTAGCACATCACCACTCATACAAGTACCGTGTAACGATAGAACAAAATTCGCGTATGAGTTCACCTGTGTCTAAATTTACGCATAACTGATCGCGACAGTTAATGTTATTTGTGCACAAGATTCCGGAAGACGTGAACTCATACAAATTCGCGTGTTGTGGACTCTGCCCAGTAGTCCGTGTAACTGTTATCTCTGCTTCAGATGACCTTAACGGTTATGAATAGAACACACTCACTGCGCTCGAGGCATATCAACAACGGACAAATCTACGGTATAGATGAGTATATAATTAGCAAAAATAATCCAGCAATATATAGCAGATATTTACACGCACTAACATACGTCCGGCAGGCAAATTTAGCAGTAATTTTAAGTCTAGATTTTGTAATGCGAATAAGCGCGGTTTTAATTAAAATTAGTAATAAGATATAAAAGAGGGTCACAAAATAGCAGAACTATGAGTGTGCAAGTAGCATCACAAGGAAAAATGCCCGTAGTTCTGCTCAAGGATGGGTCCACTGAGACAAAAGGGCGAGATGCACACAAAAACAATATTGCTGCATCTAAAATAATTGCGGAAATAGTACGCAGTAGCCTAGGTCCACGAGGTATGGATAAGATGCTAGTGGATTCACTGGGCGATGTCACCATAACAAATGATGGTGCGACAATCCTAAAGGAGATAGACGTTCAACATCCTGCTGCAAAGATGTTGGTGGAAATATCAAAGACCACTGATAATGAGGTAGGTGACGGGACCACATCAGCAGTAGTTCTTGCAGGAGCACTATTGGAAAATGCAGAGTCGCTTGTAAACCAAGAAGTACATCCCACAATAATCGTGGATGGCTATCGCAAGGCTGCCAAGCAGGCCAGTGCATTTTTGGCAGAGATAGCAGAGACCACATTTGCAGACGACCGGGAAATTCTCAAGAAGGTAGCGCGTACAGCTATGCAAACCAAGCTGGTCCGTAATGATTCGGATCATCTATCCGAAATAGTGGTGGACGCCGTACTTGCTGTAGCAGAAAAGGACGGCGAAAGTTATGATGTTGACATAGATGACATAAAAGTTGACAAGAAAGCAGGCGGTTCCATAAAGGATTCCGAGATTGTACGGGGCATGATTTTGGACAAAGAGATAGTTCACGGAGGCATGCCGCGTGAAATATCAGATGCAAAGATAGCTCTCATAAATTCGGCACTGGAAATAAACAAGACCGAAACAGATGCAAAGATAAACATCTCCAACCCCCAACAACTGAAGGTATTCTTAGATGAAGAGAACCGTATGCTCAAATCCATGGTCGACAAGATAATTGCCAGTGGAGTCAATGTTGTACTATGCCAGAAAGGAATAGACGATATGGCGCAGCACTACTTGGCAAAAGCCGGAATTATGGCTGTACGTCGTATTAAGGAGAGTGATTTGTCAAAATTGGCCAGAGCTACAGGAACAAAGATTGTGACAAATCTAGACGATCTTGCAGACATGCAGCTTGGCTCGGCAGAGGTAGTCGAAGAGCAAAAGATAGAAGAAGACAAGTGGGTGTTTATACGCGGGTGTAAGAATCCCAAATCTGTCAGTGTTCTGGTGCGTGGAGGTTCTCAGCGAGTTGTGGACGAGGTAGAGCGTTCCATTCATGACTCTTTGATGGTTGTACGAGACGTAATGCTCAAGCCATCAATTGTTGCCGGCGGTGGCGCTCCAGAGACATATGCTGCCACAGGTCTACGAAACTGGGCCAATTCCCTAGATGGCAGGGAGCAGTTGGCCGCAGAAAAGTTTGCCGACAGTATGGAATCAATACCACTAGCCTTGGCTGAAAATGCAGGTATGGATCCCATTGATACTTTAGCAACACTTCGAGCTCGACAATTAAGAGGCGAGCGATGGACCGGAATTGATGTTATGCCGGGTAATGTTGCAGATATGAAGAATAGTGAGATTATTGAACCACTTTCGGTAAAGCTCCAAGTAGTGATGGCCGCATCCGAAGCGGCATGTATGTTGCTACGTATAGATGATGTCATCACCACCGCAAAGTCTGCCGGACCTCCCCCAGGTGGCGAGGGCGGAATGGACGAGATGGGTGGCATGCCCGGCATGGGTGGTATGGGCGGAATGGGTGGCATGCCCGGCATGGGAATGTAATCTTTAATCTAATAGTAGTACACTAGTTCATATTTACGCGTATATAGATGGCAAGTTAATTATGCACACTTTATATACATAGTTACCAATCTCGTATTCAAATTGTACCATTGTCACGCCGTGACAGAAAGGGTTCACAAAATACAGGTGGATTGCCAGTAGTTGAATGAATCATATTGCCAACTCTACATGAGGAGATCTAATGTATAAGTTCACCTGTGTCTAAATTTACGCACAACTGATCGCGACAGTTAATGTGATTTGTGCACAAGATTCCGGAAGACGTGAACTCATACGATCTAATTACTGCGCAACCGTTTAGGTCACGTAAAGATCAAACATCTAGACGATAAATCCATGGACATATGATGATAGAAAAGGCGAGTATGAACATACTCACGGTGTATTTTAAGCGGTTGTTCAAGGATGATCTAAACAGTTACAATTATGTATGAGTTCACGTCTTCCGGAATCTTATGCACAAATCACATTAACTAGAACAACCTGTTCCATCAGTTATGCGTAAATTTAGACACAGGTGAACTCACACACAATTATTGGACCACCAAGGAATATATAAAAAGACACCAAGAAGGGCGTGATGATGATAAGCCCCGCATACGATGCGCCGTTATATCGCCCCCCATCTGAGGGCAAATCATTAATATTTCAAGTCACGTTGGGCTGCTCCTTTAACGAGTGCTCATTTTGTGACATGTATCGTTCCAAAGAATACTCGGAAAGGCCATGGAATCAGATAAAGTCGGAGATAGATCTTATGGGGAAGCACCTGCCAAATACGCGCAGAATATTCCTAGCCGATGGGGATGCGATGAATCTAGATACTCAGTATATCATCAAAATAATTACTCATTTAAAAGAGAAATTTCCCCATCTAGACAGAATATCCTGCTACGCCATGCCCATGAACCTGCTTAAAAAAACACCACAGGAGTTGTCCGATATGCACAAGGCAGGATTAGATATGCTATATCTAGGCATAGAAAGTGGATCAGATACCGTTCTCAAAAAGGTCACAAAAGGCGCGCTGGGATCAACCATAATCAAAGCAGTCAACAAGGCCAAAGCTGCGGGTTACAAAATGTCGTGCATGGTAATAATAGGACTAGGCGGTAAGAAATACTCACAAGAACACATATCAGACACTGCCAAGGTGATTAATTCCTGCTCACCCAATTATCTAGGTGCTTTAACACTATACCTGGAAAATGGTATAAAACAGGAATTTATCGATAAGTATGAGGGTAACTTTAAGCGACTTAATGATGCAGAAACCCTAGAAGAATTAGGCCGGTTAATATCTCAGATCGAGGTTCAGGACGACATGGTTTTTCGCGCAAATCATGGTTCTAATGCATATACCATAAAGGGAACATTCCCTCATGACAAGGAAGAGATGTTGCAACAGATAGAATGGTTTAAAGATCATCCGGAGACAGCTAGGCCACAGGGATTGCGCGGATTTTAGTCATTTATACGCACTCATTAGATATGTCTTGGCAATCGCCACCCAAGTTATAGACAACCTTGTATATGACCACTTGATAGATGCCGTCGAATATACGGGTCACCACACCGTCACTTACATCCAAAGCTCTAAACCGGTACTCATATTCGCCGCCGTCCAGAACATTCACCTGGGCAAAATGAACTGGATGCTCATGTTGAAAAATTTGTATTATTACGGGATAACCGCTTGCTGGATTTTCTACTGTTCCACGTATGTAACCCCAAGGGAAGGGGTTATCAGATGGAACATCTAAGGTGATTGTGGTTTTTTGTAACATAATGGTATCACTTATTGGAATATATTGATTCATGGTTTCTCCAGCGGCCAAGGGCACGAATGCAAAGACCACCATTACTACTGAAAGGGCTGCAACAGAGAAGTGGCGTAGTTTCATAATACAAAATATATGTACAAACTAATAGACCTTATGCGCATGATTGACAGTAACATCCCATATTGCTTCAAACTGGGGTGTATTTTATGGCACACAATCAGGCAAGCATGAACAAACCAATGTTAATGGCACCTACCAGCACTAACGTATGCCGTGTAGTGAGGGGACCGGATCTTGATGACGTATATCATGGTATGAGTCACGTGTTTTGATCACATAATAAGATAGAATGCATCCCAGTTTTTTAATTATAATTGCATTCTGGCAGCAACCTCGTTCATTACAGAAATGCCCTGAGCCCTCCATGTCTGAACACATATGGACATTCTGCGCATGACCCTTTCACCACCCTTTATCTGGCCACTAATTTTGCGGAATACCACTGCGTATCAGAACCGGTTCCACTGCTCCGCTGGATTGTTGGTGGGCTCCACACCGTCATATTCTAAGAATACGAACATGCCTGGTATGGCCTTATTCAATCCTTTTACCTTCTTTTGCAGTTCAGTATCAACATCACAGTACTGATGCATCTGCTCCTGTCTCAAATGAGTGTCGTAATTGCGCGGACGGCCCGCAGCGATTCACGTGCGCTCCGGAACAATTCTTTCAAATCGTTGTCAAGTTTGATCCGGGCGTCCTGATCACCGGGATCGATATAGAATCCTGCATGTAATATACTGGTATCGCGCAATAAATGCGCCCAACACAACTGGTGCTTCCCACCGTCATCAAACCGGCGATACACAACGTACCTGTCTGTAACTATCGCGCCCTGGTAACCGTTCAGGTATTTGTCCACTACATATGAACTCCTACTTTTGTATATCATCCACTCTTCGGCCCGCATCCCCCATATCCAACCACGCTTACCCGCCAGTGATATACCAGTTTCGTCCACATGAATGCTGGGTGATTTTATTATATTCTCATAAATTGTTTCCATAAATGATTCGCATGCATCGGCGGCCCTGGCAATTATGTTGTTTACCGCACCCACCGATATATTCAGGCCGAAGAGATCCCTCGAAATTACAGGTACGCGTTTTATTGGAATCTTTTCCGTACGTAACGCAGTGATGGCACCACATCTCAAAACCACCACTCTCTGGGACGTCCGCTGCTGGGGCCAGTTGTTTTTTGCCGCACATGCGTATGAGTTCACCTGTGTCTAAATTTACGCATAACTGATCGCGACAGTTAATGTGATTTGTGCATAAGATTCCAGAAGACGTGAACTCATACTAACTTTTCTGTTTCACACGAGTCTGTGTGGGAAAACCCATGATACTAGGTCAATTGTTCGTATCTAACAACTTGGTTTAGACGTGCAGGGCGGGAGAAGTGATTCTGCGCTTATGATCTAGTAATAGAGTGTTCAACAAGACTTGCCAAGTTTATGCTACATCAAGGGAGCGACGGTGTAGCATTTCCCGTACACTAGCCTTTGCCTCCTGACTTGTGAATGAGCCCCTATATGCCACGGAATCCATCTTGGCATGATTACGAACGCCGCGCATCTTCATACATAAATGCTCGGCATCAATAAAGACAGCCACCCCTTTGATTCCTCTAGAATATAGCTCATCAGCAATATTCTTTGTTAATCGCTCCTGTATTTGAAGGCGTTTAGAATACTTTTCTACAACCCGCACTAGTTTCGATACACCAAAGACCCTACCATTGGGGGAATACGCAATCTGAATCTTACCAAAGAACGGAAGCATGTGATGTTCACACATGGAATAGAACGAAATATCACGCACCATGACCACATCAGAGTCCTCACTAAATTGTACATCCAGCTCCGAGGAGGAGTCATATCCAGAGAAGATCTCCTTATACATATTGGCCATACGCCGCGGAGTATCACGCAATCCTTCTCTAGTGGGATCTTCGCCTAGCTCTATTATTAACTCTCGAATAAGTTTTTGTACTCTTTGATCGTCCATATTATCAAGAGATAGATTGGCTTATTTGAATTGTGCGCATGTTATGCAAATTGAGCATACATTCTTGGTACACATATAAATTTTATTATTTGTGTTTAGTGCAACAATGTTGGTTAAAAATATTGGTCCTGTGTAAATTATTAAACAATTACACATGAGGTAGTTTGTTGCATAACTCCAAACAAGTTAGATCAAAAATGTATGTAAAAACGGTTTGAGTATTTTCGTTTATTCTGTCAGTGATTACTAACTTGGATCCAAGCATTAACATCTGAGATTTTTTAAACAAACTTTATGGTATTCACCGACAATGCCAAGTACGTCCAGCGGAAGGCTATTTAGCTTTGATCATGCGTGGAATTGAAAAGGCCAACCATAACAAGGAGGGTGCTCGTATGAGTTCACCTGTGTCTAAATTTACGCATAACTGATCGCGACAGTTAATGTGATTTGTGCATAAGATTCCGGAAGACGTGAACTCATACGGGTGCTCCCTACCGGTATGCTGTGGGCATGTTACATGACACTGAGAACGACATTAGGTATGAGATACAGGCAGGTATCCGTTCCTTGCAGGACTACTGGAAGGGCACCAAACCCCGTACCACTCCACAATATACAGACGCGGAAAAGATCTTGACAACGACAAGGAGAATGGCACGATTGTCGGCACAGACAAAAAGCTGACGAGTGCCAATGATTGTTGACTCGACCGGCCTTGAAAAGTGCAGTCGCGGTGAGTGGATTAGGGCCAAATGGAAAAAGAGACGCGGATTCATCAGTGCTCGCGGACTAGGAGAGCATATGCATTTACGGTTACCGGCGAGTGGGTTGGGAATACGCGCATGTTAATCAATGCAGTACTGGGCTCGTATGCAGAAGAGCCACAACTGGACAGGAAGCACACCGGGAATTGGAAAGTTCCGGGTATGAGTTCACGTCTTCCGGAATCTTATACACAAATCACATTAACTGTCGCGATCAGTTATGCGTAAATTTAGACACAGGTGAACTCATACAGTTCCGGACCCATTGCAACAGTTGCCATCTCTGGCAGGACCAACAGATAAGCCACCACCCGGAAACGCGCTGACTAACGGTGTGTCCCCCTTTACCGAATAATGATGACAAGCGCGCATTTAATCTGGAATTACTTGCTGATGGCGCATACACGTCCAGGGATAACATGAAATTGGTATGAGTTCACCTGTGTCTAAATTTACGCATAACTGATCGCGACAGTTAATGTGATTTGTGCACAAGATTCCGGAAGACGTGAACTCATACTGAAATTGTGCAGTGATAATCGAATCCGGACAACCATTCCACTTCAGCTAAATTCCACCAAAGGAAAGGCGACTCATGTGGACTTGCAGTCTTGGAGGAAGCCCGGAATCTCCCATTTTCCGCTTTTCTGATGAGGAAAAGATCGAAAACAAGCAGTACTGGAAGGCGGCAAAAGGGTATAACAGGCGATGGATAATCGAGATAATCATAGAGCCGGTTCCCGTTCAAACGATTATTCGGGCACGGATTAATGGCGCGGAAATGGGATAACATACGAGTACAACGAGTGGGTGGACGCGGCAGCGACGTAGATCACGACATGGGAAACCTGTATTCTGTCAAAGTCAGTTATGCAACAAACTCGCATGAGGGAAAAGACTAACACATTCTGCGTCGTGTGTATTCTACATAAGAGCAGAGAATAATATTAGACAGATTAAAGAGTAGATGTGTTAATCAGCACATACCAGACAGCACCATTTCTGCCCCATAATAGACTTTGAGATAGATCCGGAAGCTCACGAAAATGTTGAATTTTGTGTGATTTAGTTGAATATTCTTTATAGTTCAGGAAATCCACGATTGAAGTAGATTTTATATTTGGATGTTTTGTTGGACTGTTTGTATATGCGCATAAATTATATAATCTTATGTATATGTTGTATGAAAGCTTCATAAACTGGATACAGCCGTGACTGCGACAAAGACTACAGCAAAGTGAGCTTAAGATAGCCATAGATGCTTATTCATGTAGACATAAACTCATACTGGGAAATCTTACAGAATGAGAAGCGAATTAACTGTCAGGATTCTCTACTTGTGTATTGGACTGTGACTCGTCATTGTCCGATGTAGTCTTGGCAGAGTTTTTGTATGTCTCAATAAATCTAACCGCGCTCAGTGTAGGTATGAATCCAAATAGCGACATCTGAAGTAGGTGCTTCTTGTTCTGTAACTTTGGATCTTGAGAAGATGAGGAAAGTATTTTCACCTCCAAGACATCATCCTTAAGCACATATTCCTTATCGGCTATACCTGCCTCACCAAGTATTGCATCTATCTTTTCAGCAGTATCTTCTAGACTCTTTATTACAGTATAATCATATTGGATTGTCTTGCCTGCATATCTGTGGTTAAAGTCGACCTGCACCCTGCCGGAGCTCATAAATCGGACCTCACCCTTCTTTCCATCCACAGTTATTATATCACCCACCGTTACTTTATCGGCATCATCGCCTAATTTCCTATAGTTTAGCATCTTAATTAGATGCCTGCTGCGTACACCAAAGGCTTGTTCGGGCGAGACATCCACAGTATTGCTTTGGCCAACATCCGAAGATTCTAGCGCCACATCAAACCCACTTAGTACCGGATATGTAACATTACCAATGGAGACCAATTTAGGAGCGGACACCTGCTCCTCATCCTCAGAATAAGTACTCTCTACTATGTCATCAGTATCTTTTATTTTAGCAGTGTAATCTACCAATACAAGACTGTTTTTAGGAAAAGTCATCAGGTTAAGTCTTTTATGCTCCCAATATTAAGTTAAAGTGTATACCTAAAGTAACCTCCAAGTCTCACAGATTGAGTTACACATTCACGTCATAAAATATACACTAGGCTCTGTAACATTAAGCATTGAGTCTGTTCCCAAGACATGTCGAATGGTCCCCTCACATGTGGTACCGCCTAGCCGTACAAGTAGCCTGCTGACTGGGGGGAACAAGACCAAAGAAAACGTATGAGTTCACCTGTGTCTAAATTTACGCATAACTGATCGCGACAGTTAATGTGATTTGTACATAAGATTACAGAAGACGTGAACTCATACAAGAAAACATTATTGTGACTTTGGGCACCTAAACGACTACATGGTACGAATTCTCAGGTTACTAGACCGTATGCGCAGAATCACTTCTCCCACCCTGCACGTCTAAACCAAGTTGTTAGATACGAACAATTGACCTAGTATCATGGGTTTTCCCACAGACTCGTGTGAAACAGAAAAGTTAAGACCTAATTTTGTAATACCAGGTATGCTAAAAGCAGAAGAACTCACCAGGGAGCAGTTAGTCACAGAGTACTACCGGCTACGCACCGAGTCTGAGGCCGAAGTAACAAACCTGCGTGGCAAAAATGACAGTCTGCACGCCAAACTTGAAGCTCAAACAAAGAATGCCCTCGTTTCAAATCTTGATGACATCATAGAACGCAAGGATCAGCTTCATTCCCTGACCGGATGCACCCCGGAAGAGTTCAAATGGATACTAACCAGATTCACAGAATACGTAGAGTCCCTGGAAGGCGATGATGCACGGCGATTCTTAGAACTTACAAATGATCGCGGGCACGTGAACAAATTTCCGGTCAGGCATGTACTCTTAGTTACACTGATACGCCTGCGCTGCAACACAAAGCAGGAGCTGCTGGCAGCAATACTCAAGATAAACCAGTCAAACATATGCCGTTACATCCAGTTTACAAAGCAGGGACTGATCAAGATACTCCCAACGGCCGATACCGTTGCAAAAGCAATATCACAAATCAAGTCAGCATCGGACTTTAAGGAAATTGTTCCCGGTCGAGCCGGAGGGGAGATAAAGACTGACGGGACACATGTACGCGTACAACGTCCTGAAAAAAATCAGGAGGCAATGTACTCTGGTAAACAAAAAACCCACACGTATAACGTACAGATAACATCAAACAAGAAAAGACTGATAATTCACGTAAGTGGAGTATATGAGGGAAAAAGACACGATTATGGTATATTCAAGAATGATATTCCCCTCGGTGGTAAATGGGGCAAGTCCCTAAAAGAATCAACCACGCTGCCATCTGAGAATATAACAGTAATAGCAGATGCAGGATACCAGGGTATGAAAGACTTCCTACCCGGCGCAAAGGTCATAATTCCATACAGGGGTAGGGAATCACTCACTAAAACTGAAAGGAAATACAACCAATATGTATCAAAAAGGCGCATATTAATCGAGAATGTAATTCGAATGCTAAAGGTATATCGTAGATTAAGTCAGGTATATGATGGTAGTCGTGAGGAATTCCGGGAAGATCTACTCGTAGTATCCGGGTTGCATAATTTACACATTATGCACAAGCATACCAGGTACAAGAAATTCTTGAAAAATATCTGTCCATAATTTCCGTGATATTATAATTCGAATATTACTCATCAGAAAATCCACTAAATTAATGGGTTTTGTGGTAACCATTTAGCTCACTCATGATATACGTCATCAAGATCCGGTCACCCCACTACACGACATTTGTAATCACGGCATACGTTAGTGCTGGCAGGTGCCATTAACATTGTTCATGCTTGACTGATTGTGTGCCATAAAATACACCCCAGTTTGAAGCAACATGGGCTATTCCTGTCAATCATGCGCATAAGGTCTACTGATTGCAATCAAAATATGATAAAATATGCAAAATCCATGCTGTTAATTCTGAGATGAGTGATATACAACCCCTCACAGGCGCTATTAGTAACATGATCAGCCAGATAGCTCCAAAATGGCACATTCATAACTAATCTTATAAACAAAATATGTATAAATTCACGTATTTGCTAATCCCGCGTTACTATCTGCCCGTGCGTAAATGTGGGTTCGTATGAGTTCACGTGTTTTGATCACATAATAAGATAGAATGCATCCCAGTTTTTTAATTATAACTGCATTCTGGCAGCAACCTCGTTCATTACAGAAAGGCCCTGAGCCCTCCATGTCTGAACACATGATACAAATGTAGACATGCGGCGCATTGCCCTTTCGCCACCCTTTATCTGACCACTGATCTTGCGGAATACCACTGCGTATCGCAAAGCCTGCTCCGCTGGATTGTTGGTGGGCTCCACACTGTCATATTCTAAGAATACGAACATGCATGGTATGGCCTTATTCAATCCTTTTACCTTCTTTTGTAGTTCAGTATCATCAACATCACAGTACTGATGCAGAATGGATTCTGCTCCTGTCTCAAATGAGTGTCGTAATTGCGCGGACGGCCCGCAGTGATTCAGGGATTCCCGTGCGCTCCGGAACAATCCTTTCAGGTCATTGTCAAGTTTGATCCGGGCGTCCTGAGCACCGGGATCAATATAGAATCCTGCATGTAATGCCTGGGTATCGCGCAATAAATGCGCCCAACACAACTGGTGCTTCCCACCGTCATCAAACCGGCGGTACACAACGTACCTGTCCGTTACTATCGCTCCCTGGTAACCGTTCAGGTATTTGTTCACTACATTTGAACTCCTACTTTTGTCATATATGGACATCATCCACTCTTCGGCTCGCATCCCCCATACCCAGCCACGCCTACCCGCCAGTGATATACCAGTTTCGTCCACATGAATGCTGGGTGATTTTATTATATTTTCATGAATTGTTTCCATAAATGATTCACATGCATCGGCGGCCCTGGCAATTATGTTGTTTACTGCACCCACAGATATATTCAGGCCGAAGAGATCCTTCGAAATTACAGGTATGCGTTTTATTGGAATCTTTTCCGCACGCAATGCAGTGATGGCACCGCATAATTGAACCCCAAAACTACCACTCTTTGGGACGCCCGCTGCTGGGGCCAGTTGTTTTTTGCCGCACTTGCATGCAGCCATTTCTATCATATGGTGGGCCTCCTCTATTCTGGCTGGTATTAATTCCGTTATGTGTCGTTGTTTCCAACCAATTTTTGTCATTATATTGCCGCACTCACATAGTGGAGTATGCTCAAAGGTGTGATGCACTACTCTGCCGGGGTTGTGGTAACGGGAAACCCCCTTGTGTCCCTTTTGAGCGCCAGCCTTTTTGGCTGATTTCGTACTGGCTTCTGTCTGTTGCTTATTATCTCCCTGTTTTCGCTTCTGCTCCTCCTGTTTTCGCTTCTTGTACTGGAGGGATTGAAGGGATGGTGGCGAGTGAGCATTCTCATAATATTTAAGTCGCGTTGTGAGTACCGCAATTTTCCTGTCTTTTTCTACTAATTCCTCTTTTAATTCACTTACATAATTTCTAATAATTTGGAAATCTTGTATATGATTTCGTATTTCTTTTATGGTGTGTGACATATATGCTTCCAATACTCTCACACGTTCCTTGTAATGTGCAAGATCTTTCTTGTAATCCTCAATATCTTTCTTGATAGACGCAAGGGTATCCTGAAGAAGTTTATTTTCCAGTTCCAATTCCTTATAGGACCGGCGTCTTCTCATTAGATTCTTATTGCAAATTTGGTATTTAAGTAAAATATTGCCATACCAATCTATATCTTAGTGAATGATCAAAACACGTGAACTCATACGTGGGTTCAGGTGAATTTGTGCCAAAAAAAAAAACGTATGAGTTCACCTGTGTCTAAATTTACGCATAACTGATCGCGACAGTTAATGTGATTTGTGCATAAGATTCCAGAAGACGTGAACTCATACAAAAAAACATCCATCATACGAGCATTTTTTAGTGGAACATGCGTTGTGCATTATAGTTGCTTCATACAGGTTTTAACTTGCAACAGAGAACTATGTTTTATGGCATAGTATGTACATTGGCGTGCACCGCTATTCTGGGTGAGGCTCATGCGCACACGCTGGACTCAATGGAGGGGTATCGTCTAGAGATAGGATGGATGAATAGTCCACCTTATTCCGGAGAGGTAAATGCCATAGTCTTACACATAAGCCCAATGATGCCAGGGCTGGAACTGGAAGAGCAGCCATTTAGAGACGGCGTAGCAGGTCTACGAGACACCCTAAAGATGCAGCTGGTCTCTGCAACTTCCAGTCTCACATTGAGACTGGATCCTGACCCCGACATACCCGGCAAATATTATGTGTTTACCAAAATAAACAGGCCAGGCTTCTATCAAGCCAATCTTATAGGCACCATAAATGACGCCAACATTAACATCAGTATGCACCCGCCTCAAGTACGCAACGCCGAGCATATCACGTTTCCTCAGGAATATGGTATGATATACGATGTAGTTGCAACACAGGATATGCTACAGGAGAGATTGGACAACATTACACTTTCACACCAAGCGGAGTTTGAAGAGATTCGCCAAGAAATAGACATACAGGAACAACCTGTAGAACCAACGCTGCCATACGTAATTGCAGGTATTGGGGTAGTTATGGGAGCAGTGGCCATGGGCATGGCTGCCAAGACATACAGAAGGCTAGGATAGATCTAGCATCATCATAAGAGTGAGCGCGCGACCAAATGTAATACCGGCAGTGCCATACAGAAGGCTAGGATAGATCTAGCACCATCATATCTCTAGCCGCGCTGACCGATCCGTGTATGCGGCGGGCTTCCTCCAGTTGTACCGATTCATCTACATACCTGGCAGAGAAGTGTGTCAGTACTAGATTGACAACGCATGCATTCTTGGCCAGAGTTGCAGCTTCATGTGCCGTAGTGTGTCGCGTTTCTTCAGCGCGCCTGGCCATATTTTGAGCAAAAGTTGAGTCAAATATCAAGTAGTTACAACATGTGAAAAAGTTCTCTAGCTGTTTGGTAGGTCTTGTGTCTCCCGAATATCCAATTTTAATACCCGGTCTGCGCTTTCCCAATACCTGAGCAGGAGTAATAGTGCGTCCGGATACATCCACACTTTTTCCTCGTTGGAGTTGTGACCATAACCGTCCTTTAGGCACACCCAAGGCTTTTGCCTGATCTGGATAGAACTGTCCGGGCTTCTCCTTCTCCTCAAGTACATACGAGTATGCAATTATGCCATGATCCGCACTACAGGCCCTTACCGTATACTGATCAGTCTGGCAAACAACGCCGTCAGCAATATCACACACACTAAGATCAAAGGACGGCCTAAAGTCCAGCATCTCCATATTGAGCTCAATGAACCTCTTGGTTCCCCGGGGACCGTAAATTGAGAGCGGCCTCTGGCGCTTCTGCAACGACATTGTTTGAAGCAGGCCCAGAGCCCCGAGACAGTGATCACCATGCAAGTGTGTTATGTATATGCTCATCTTCTTGTTCCAACCCAGACCTGCCTTGCCATATGCCATCTGCGCTCCCTCACCGGCATCAAACATCAGTATCTCGCCTCCTCTATTCACGCATATGCACGGATTATTCCTCTTTTTTGTAGGAAGTGATGCGGAAGTGCCCAAAAATATTATCTGCATTTAGACACACTATTCACGCGCGCCTTTAAACTCACCGTCACTAGGCTGGAAAAGCATCATGAATACATGTAGAGTCATCCACATCTATTCACGTAAAGACAGAACTGTTGCCGCTTCATGGCAGAATTAATGATTGTGCATAAATTTGAATATAGGCGAACTCATGCTAAATAACCCCCGTAATTTATCGTACGCGAATGCCCCAGATGTAACCGTTTAGGTCAAGTTAAGTATGAGTTCACGTCTTCCGGAATCTTATGCACAAATCACATTAACTGTCGCGATCAGTTATGCGTAAATTTAGACACAGGTGAACTCATACCAAGTTAAAGATCAACACCTAGACGGTAAATTAGTGGGCATGTGGGAGGCGCCATAATAGAAAAAGCAAGAACATACATGTTCGCCGTGTATTTTGGACAGTTGTCCGGAGGTGACCTAAACGGTTACGCTCCAGATTACCGGTACAGAATATCGTACTATTTTCTTGGCATGGTAAAAGATACACCCAGTACGCGCCGACGTACCAATCCGGTTACAGCCCACACAATGTCAAGTATACCGTGGACGGAATTTCCCAGCATTCTTACCAGTATGCCGGAATTATCATGCATAATACTGGAGCCCCACGCAATGTCATTGGACACCAAGTCGCGTGTGTCCAAGTACAGGGGGGACACGTGTGTCATGGGGGTCAGTATGTACACAGACCCGACAACGCAATACTCGCCCATCATCCCGTAAGTGTTGGCATCGCGTTTCTTGGGTTCTAATAGGGCCACATCCCTGAATCGATGGTGCCCGTTCTGGCTTGTTGCAGTTGTTTGAAGCATACACTTCTCGTACAGGAAAGACTCGTTCATGGCAAGACGGCCTGATGACAGGATCTCCGCATACACCAAGGTGGCGGTGTCATGTACCTTTAGATCGGTCTTTTGTACATATCTAGAATGTTCGTAGGGGATTATTTGATCCGGAATAAACTCCAAGTATGAATTACTATCTAGTTCAACCTGTGCGGATTGACATGCATCCCTGTCAGGGGATCCGTATATTCGGGTGGCTCCCTGGGTAGTGAGATGGACCATTGTACCTCTGCCTAATTTGACATTAATGCTATGAGAGTCCCCGCCCAGTATACCCCCGGAGCTGCTCATCATGTACACAAATGCCATATCAGGCACCGCCTCCTCGTAGTACAGTGCCCGCTGTACATGAAAGGGGGCGCGGGCATATTGCCGTGTTATTGTTGTTCTGGTATTGGTTTTGTCAAAGGCCAAGCACATACGGCCCCTGAGTCCAGTAGTATCTGCCATTTCCCATACTTCCTGTTCACTTTATTAAACTTCTATAACGGCTACTACAAGTCTCTGCATATACATTTGTTATAGCGGTCACCATAAGTCTTTGAGAACATGGCACCTCGTTCCTGGATGGTACATGGCTTTGGCTTGTCACCATTATTCCCGCCCTGACGCCTCCGGTTGGGCGGGTAGCGGTTCCCTGCCCCCCGGACGACACGCTCTGCCGCCCCATACAGAGAAACCGGTTACTAAACGCCGCGTTGATATCGGCGTGAAATTCCTGGTTACATATTGAATGTGTCCCTAGTTGATCGTGATTTGTCGTCAACGTGTCCACACACGTCATAGGTCTGGCTCGTTGGGCGGGTAAACCGCTCCCTCGTGTATTTCGCTGGCACAGCCACCAATTCAATCCCCAGCGCCTCGCACTTTTGCTCCACTCTCCGGCGGAACACGCCTACCCGGTTCTCGCGCATGGAGCGGTTCATCATTCTTTTGTGGTTCCCACCATGACTGGTCATTGATTTCGGTGATAAATCCTCTAGTACCACCTTGTCCACACCTGATGTCACAGCATTTATCCATGCGAATATTATCCAAATATTGCCTGACCGCTAGTACTACCTTGTCCACACCTGATGTCACAGCATTGACTATTCTATTCATGGTGTCATTCGTGATATTATTCGCCTGCTGCCTCAACTGGTTGATTTTCTTTTCGATCTTTCGCTTTCTGCGCTTACCCTTTCTGGATTTAATACTCTGTAGGTAACGGATCTCCCGCAATATGGAACGATGCCTCATGTCGTGAATCATTGTTCCACCATTCGTGTCGGCTGTTACAACCAGGTGTTTCCTGCCGACATCCACGCCACGAATGACACCGGTTGTCACATGCCTTTCGGGAACGATTCCAACATTGATATGAATCTCGAATTTGCGTTCTCCTGGAAGTCCTCTTGTCTGTTCTCTCGACTAGTTTGAATGAGCGCATGTTCCAGGAATGAACGATTGGCTTTGTCGTTCTCGCGACACCAAAACCCGACAAGTATAGTTTGCGAGAACCGCGCCTTATCGGCGGACTCACACATGAAAGTATGATTCTTTTATTGTCACGCCGGTGTGGTATGTAATCAGAATGATCCTCGTACGCGCGCCTACACGCGATAGGCGCCTGTAATATGGCGCCCCGGCCATAGTTAACTGGTAACTTGTGCACCAATTCAATATCACGACGCCACTTTGTTAATTCCAAGAATAGACCATTTGTATAACCGTTCTAGAACGTGGTAGCTGATTCATGTAGAGTGGATCGCCCTTCTTAAGATTGTATGGTGACTTGGCGGACTCGTTCCTATTCTTGACCTTGGCCGGATCATGCTTCAATTCTAGAGTGGTTCCGGGCATATCATAACCGCCAAGACTGATCTCGTATACGGCTCTCTATTATAGACACAATCGGATGTATGACCAAATATCTTGGTACGCCGGGAGGATTCCCTATCCGTTTTCAACGGTATTCCGGGTTATGTCATCCATTATCTGGTGATTCTACTCTAGTAGTGGTTCTATAAAGTACGGTTCTATACCCGGCAGAGACTTATGATGGGCGTTATACGCACAACCCCCGTCTTGTATACCACAAACTTATGAAGCACTCCATAAAAGTAACATCTTATCAACAAGTTTCCGTTTTTCTTGCGACTAAACAAATCCTGTAGAAATGTAGTGTGTTCATATAAAACAAAAACTTTAGTGAACTGGCTACGGAAGTATGTTAGAAAGCCCTTCTGCCAAACGGGAATCATCAATCAGACCATCTTTGAGCAGTTCGTTCAGCTGGATTGTTTGATATATCACCTGTAGGTATGTAGCTTGATCAATTGAGGCGTTATCGTACATGTCACTTAGGTTAGAAAGATGCGCATCAATTATTTCGGAGTATGAATCACTTGCCCAAACGGTAGTGGGACCAGTGTACACCTGCTCACCATTATACGTTATCCGTGCCAGACCATCAAGGCCAATGTTACTTACAAGATCAGCTATGGGCACATATTGTAATTGTGAACTGTATTGCTGACCATCGGTGATCATCCATGCGATCAAGTCTACCATAGCCTGTGCATGCTCTAGACTATCCGCGGACTCATTGAGTTCCGGATGGATGATAAGATACGAGAAGCTCGTTATTGGATATGAGTCAAAGCCAGGTGCTGCAAGCAAGTCCACATCTCTCCAGCTCGCCTCTGCAGAGGGCAACCAGAATGCTGCCGTGGCAGATGCTGCGCTGGCAGTCTCAATACTTGGGGATACATAGTTTGTCTTGTCGGCATTCTGTATGTCTGCGGTAGTCATGTCATTCTGGAAGGCATATGCCAATGTGACATACCCTACAGAGTACTCCGTTGTCCTGATGGTTCCTGCTACCCCCTCGTTGCCGGGTGAGCCTACTCCGGCGGGCCACTGAACGCTCTTTGCCGCACCAACCCGCTCATCCCATTCAGGACAAGTCTTTGTAAGGTAACTGGTGAGTGCATATGTAGTTCCGGAACCGTCGGATCTGCGAACTATGACAATACCCTCGTCCGGTAATTCTACATCGGGGTTCGCTTCCGCGATCAACGGATCATTCCATGATTTCACGGTGCCTAGATACATTCCGCAAAGAGCCTCTTCGCTGATGTTCAGGCCACTCTGTAATCCCGGTATATTGTATACGATGGATACAGATCCTATCATTGCAGGTATTGTAATGGTTCCCGGGGCTGCTGCATACTCGGGATCAATTAGTGGCGCATCGGTAGCGGCGAAGTTACCCAATTTACTAATGTGGTTTTTTACACCGCCACCACTTCCTATGGATTGATAATCAAATCTTACGTCAGGATTTACTTCCTGGTATTGGACTCTCCACAAATCCAGTAGAGGAAATGCAAACGTTGCTCCTGATGCCTGTATCAGGACTTGTGCGTATGCTGACTGCGGCCCAATTGTATCATACAAGGCTGGAGCCATGGAGCTCAGCATGACTAGTGCTACTGCAAGCACGATTACTTTCTTCATTGTGAAAGATATTGACGTATCATATAATGGTGATACGGCATTACATTACTGACATACATAGCACCCATACCCAGTATATGCACACTTTATTCTATATAGTCAGAATGTGTTTGTACGCAAGGAATGCGCCGGTGCTGCCGTAGAAGGAAACTTGGACTTGGTAGATTCCATGGCCACGGCTGCGGCTTCCTCCATGATCTTTTCCGCACCCACTGCATCTTCCGTGCCAAAGCTCATATCGGACATGCCATACATGGAACCACTTAGGTCCTGTGCCATTTGACTGAGTTCTTGACCTGCATTTGGGATAAATTTGCTCAACATTGCACCCACGCCACGCATTGTTTGGGCCACAGGCGCAATAACGGATGCTACATCACCAAGATTATCACACATGGTCATACGCATCTCCAGCCGTTCCAATTGCAGGCGTGCCGCATACAATGTTCTCTTAACCTTCCTTAACTCTGCCAATTCACCGGCCAATACCCTGGCGCGCCTTCGATCCTTGGCACCTGCAATGGTAAAAAGGAGACTCTTGTCACGCGCCTCTACCTTGGATATAATAGGAGCCAGTCGCCGCTTTTGATTCTGTGCAATTCCAATACAAGACTGGATTTGTGGTTTTAGAGGACCATCATATTCCGTATCATTGGTAGAATCTGGTTGCGTCCACTTATCCTGTAATTCGGCCATGCCACCTATGTCAATATTAGAATTTAACCTTAGGGTCTGGCATTGCCATTTAGGTCGCACTAGGAGTCACGCGTTCCCCCATCATAATGGTAACCGTTTAGGTCGCGTAAAAATTAGGTATGAGTTCACGTCTTCCGGAATCTCATGCACAAATCACATTAACTGTCGCGATCAGTTATGCGTAAATTTAGACACAGGTGAACTCATACAAAATCAGACATCTAGAGGATAAATCAGTGGGCATGCGTGAGACATCATGATAGAAAAAGCAAGAATGGGTATGTTCGCGGTGTATTTTGAGCGGTTGTCTAGGAGTGACCTAAATGGTTACTCATAATGCTGGCTGCAAAGTCAGGAACCGAAGCTGTGCCCAGCCACTATAGGATATTTGTACTGCCGGGCGACATGGCACGTGTTAAGATTGAAAGTTATTCCGGAATGGCAAATTAGGCGCAGCACAGGCCTGCGGCCGAACCTGGCACATGCAATGGCAGGCACGTATCTCAAATGTGTTTAAAACTGCAATAAACGGTCACCAGTGGACCGGTCACAATTTCATCCATCTGTATCACACTACTGCCATCCTCTCAGGTAGCAGCTGCCATACCAAACTCATCATGCAGTGCCTGCACAACCACCCGGACATCTGAGTCCCTAACCACGAATGCCAAATTCATCTCCGAGGAACCCTGTGTTATCATTATTACATTCACGTTTTTGTCACTAACGGCCGTAAAGGCCCTAGACGCCGCACCCACAGTACCCCGCAGCCCCATCCCAATCAGGGCCACGATTGCTACATTGGCGGTAACATCAAGCTGTTTTATTATGCGACCCAAGTGTTCTATCTCCAGCGCATGCACCGCCCGATGCAGATCCTTATTTTTTAGAACAATGGTAATGCTGGACTCAGAGGGATTCTGGGATATCATCATTACGCTTATCTCCGGGCCTGCCAGTGTATCGAATATTCTTGCCGCTGTACCTGGCGAGCCCACCATACCAAATCCCCGTATATCGATAAGACCATTACCCCGCAGGGCACTGACACATTTAGTAGTATTAGAATGAGAAGGGGCCACCAAGGTGCCCCGGTGCACAGTGTTCGTGGCGCTACGAATTCGCAGCGGTATCTCATTGTCCATGACTGGATCAAATGTGCGTGGGTGTATCTGTTTTGCGCCGAACATGGTCATTTCTATGGCTTCCGCATAGGATATCTCATCCAGTACCCGGGCATTCTCCACCAGGGAGGGGTCCGCGGTCATCATGCCATCCATGTTTCCCATCAGCCATATCTGATCTGCATCCATACAGGAGCCTATTATTGTGGCAGTATAGTCTGATCCTCCACGTCCAAAAGTGGTAATCTTGTTGTGTTGGTCGGCACCTGTATAACCGCCCAGTACAGGGATTATGTCCTCATCCAGCATACCGCCTATTGTCTTGGATACGCGCAGCCGGGTAGTATCCATAAGGGGCTGAGCTTTCCCGAATTGGGAGTCTGTCATTATACCCGCATCCTTGCCACTCAGTGGCATGGCTCGTGCACCCCGGGCCTCCAAGGCAGCGGAGACCAGCAATATGGAGAGTCGCTCCCCAAAGGAGAGCAGGTAATCCAGTGAATGAGGAGTCTCCTCGCCCAATAGTAACAGGCCGTCAACCAACGCGCGTAATTCCGTCAGGGGAGTGTTCAGGTTTGCCAGCAGCTGATCTCGCGCCGATTGTTCGCCAGCCAATTTCAGGGCAATCTCATTATGGTACTCAGTGATATCATGGATTAGTCTGGCAGTTCCCTGACGGTTGCCAGTACGTATGAGTTCAGAGATTTCCATAAGGGCATCGGTGGTGTCACCCGCGGCAGAGCAGACCAGTATTATCTGATGGCGCCCGGACAAACCCACAATATACTCTGCAATCTTTTGTATTTGTAGGGCGGAAGATAGGGTACTTCCACCGTATTTGACAACCAGTCTCAAGAAAAGACCATCCGTTAGATTTCCACGCGAGGAGCCAGGTAGAAGTGTATATAACCCATATTTGCTATGGTGAATCCCACACGGAGTGGTTTGGCACTGGAGAATTCGCATGTTATATTCTCTGATGTACCGCCCACTGCACGGACCACCGGTAGCAGGTACTCAAGACTATAAGATCCGGTGCTGTTCTCATCGGAGGCAACCTCCGCACTTGACGCGACTACTGCGCCCTCTCCGGAGTCACCCTTGCCGGAGAACTCTGCCCGGTCCCCCTCCACGGCTATGGTTAGGTATTCGGATATTACCTGAATGTCACCCAGTATCTTGTCCAGTGACGAGGTAGACATTGTAATTTTTGTATCAAATTTTATCTTTGGTAGGGGCGCGTCCACCGCAGAGCCCTCGATGAGTTTGATTTTGTACTGCTTGTTCTCACCTATTCCAAGATGTAGTTGTTCATCCTGGGTAATACCAAGCTCCACATCATCACTCTTGGATGCGCGTTTCACCAGTTTTATTACTTCATCTACCCTTACTCCGAATTTTATCTCAGAATCACACGTATACGTAGAAAAGGCCGCGTTTGGCCAGGACACATCTATCAATGCCACGTGAGATGGATCCATGCCCCTAAAGGAGATACCCTCGCCGGATGCCTCAAAGGTGGCTTCTTCTACCAGTGTGGATATGGCGCTTAGCACGGCTTTGATATCATCTGAGCCGGTAGTCTTTGCCTGAAATGTCATGCTAAATTCGCCCATATACGGTGTTATTAACCATGCTCATTGCATGTTTCCCCGTGCAATCATGCAAATAGATTAGCCACTTAGTCATTATATTCTAATTACAAATTTTGTATATAAACAAAATATGGTCTGTGCTTGGCCAAAACGCATGAATTTGTACAGATAATTCTGTCTTTTTGCATTGACCTATGTATAAACTCCAATGCATAACTAACCCGGTCTGTGTCCGGACATATTGGAACCCATGGCATGGAATGCCATCATTATGCCATAGTGCCGCCCATCATCAAGGCATCCATAATATTTCACGTCCTGCTACTACAGTATACCATTTCCACACTACACACAATCGTGTTATTGGCGCGCAGGTTACACCCTAAAGCCGTCAATAGTACGAAAAGTAAGTCCGCTTAGGATCCGGCGTACAGTAGTTCAGATTGCACAAGCCAGATGGTAAAGAGGATAACAGAGGAATCAAGACAAAAGAGGCGTTGCCGCCACCAAAATAGCTCAAGACCTGAAACAAGACACGTACGAAGATTGTGAACCAGAGAACGGGGACGACTCAAGATGGGCAGGCCCAAGATACCAATCACCGCCACCCAGATACGAATGGTAACTGAAACATACGGCAAGGATCCCGCCGGAGTAGTACGTATTGCAAATAGACTTAGACAGAATTACAATATATCGCGCAGTATATCGCATAATGAAAAAGAACGGTACGGCAGGATCATCACCTGCAAAGTCAGAGTGGGTACACTATGAGCGTAAATATTCCAATGCAATGTGGCACTGGCATGTCATGAAAAGATGAGCGCTTCAGGGGACTGAATCTCATAGATGATGCATCCAGGTGCATAGTCGGAGCGGCACTATTTGAGCATACAACCTCAGAGAACGCCACTCTATTACTGAGACTGGCAATGAAACGATTCGGCGCCCCTGCATCTCGGATAACGGCCGTGTTTCGTAGGACAATAAAAGGGCAAGAAAAGCTGGAAACCCACTATTCTAGGAAGAACTGCTGAATCAAGACATCATACTAATCAATTCCAGACCATACCACCCGCAGACAAATGGCAAACTGGAGCGCTTCCATGGAATGATTGAGGACGAGATTTGGCATTATGACAGTCTCCGGGATTATGTGGACTACTACAATGAGAGAAGATTGCACGTATGAGTTCACCTGTGTCTAAATTTACGCACAACTGATCGCGACAGTTAATGTGATTTGTGCATAAGATTCCGGAAGACGTGAACTCATACGATTGCACTTCTCACTGGATATAGATAACGGCGAAACACCGCTTCAGGAATAAAAAGGCGACCCAGACAATTAGGGCAAATGATGCAAAATGGATGGAGCGGGATGCCAATGACTAGCGGACCGACTTTTCATACATTACACCCTAAAGCCGCATAACATTAAAATCCATTCTGTAAGGAAATGTGCATAATGGGGCGTAACAAGAGTGTTTATGCGTCGGTAAAGTCGTATAGCCAGAGAGGCAAGCTGCTGAAACGGGAAGACTACCAGATGCTGGCAGAGTCCAGAAACTTGGACGAGTTGGTAACCCGTATGCGTAACACAGTGTACGAAAGCGTCATGGCCGATGTTCCAAAACCCTACACAGCTCATGGCATAGAGTCGGCCATTCGAGGCAACTTGGCTCAGGTCCACCACAAGATCTCACAGACCATGAGACGTTCTGCCATACTGGACGCATACTACATGAAGTTCATAATATTCAACCTAAAGATCATCCTGAAAGGAAAAGTCTTGGGAAAGAGCCAGGAGGACATAGAGGTTCACGTAAATTTGCGCGCAGAAGAGCTGCTCAAACAGCGAGAAATAGTAATGAAGGCGCTAGTGGCAAAGGATTTGGAGGAGGCAGTAGCCAATCTTAGCGGAACACGGTTCGGCGAGGAGATAATGCAGGCGGCAACCGCCTACAACGACAAGAAGAGTATTCAGGTATTTGACACATATTTTGATAAGATACTATATAGGCATCTCAGTCGTGCCCTCAGGGATAATCAGGATCACGACGTAAAGAGAATAGTAGGTCTGGACATAGATTCGTATAATCTCTTGTGTGTCATACGGGGCAAGTTCTGGAATCTGGATGAGGGGGCCATAACAGACATGCTAGTCCAACCCACGGCTTCGGCGCCTCAGGAGTTATTGAGCAGAATGATAGCCGCGGGATCAGTGCGGGATACGCTAAATGAGCTGAATAGTACCAAATACAAGAATCTGATTCCACAGGCCGACGATGAGATGGATGCGCTAGCCGAGTTTGAGAAGAGAGTTGAGAGACAGATATACGCCGCATCGGCACGCTCATTCACCAAGATGTTCGGCTTTGCAACAATAATCGGAATAACAAAACTGACCGGATACGAGGCACAGAATCTATCCGCGATTGCTTTTGCCGTAGGGCAGGGCATATCACCCAAGGTTACCGTGACCAAACTGGTGTTCGGCGGGGAGTAAACTGTGCGCCTTAACCAAGGCCCGCATTAACATATATCACACTCGTTATACATGATAAAATTATGATGGGCGATCGTGATTACCGTTCTGTCATAAACAATACCCTAGAGTCACTGGGCAAAGAACTACAGCCAAGGATTGACGCTAAGGACGCCAACGTAATACATCTCAGCGAGGTAGTCAGGTGTCTGCGCCGTGCATACTATGACAGAACCAGTCCCATAAACCAGGAATACCGCGGATTCAGCGAGTTGATAGCGGGACTGTTACACAAGCTGCAGTATGGCGCCAAACCTGCAACATACGAAATGGGCGACATATCACTCCGGGGCGAGGCAGATATGGTAATAGACGATTTGGTCATAATTTTCAGGCCTGCGGATCAGCTTATGGAGAATCCCCGGGCGGGAGATATGCTATACCTGAATGCGTGTATGTGGATGTACAACAAGTATGACGGCATCATCGTATACGTGACAGGAGATAGACACGAATCGTCCTTTTCCCTTACTCGTAGCAAGCACATGTTTGAGGAGACGGTACGCCGGGTTCGGGTTCTAAGCGAGATGTTACCAAAAAACAAGACACCAATCCTTGAGCCATCAGTGGACTGTGAAGATTGCCAGTACTACCAGAGATGCTTCACCCGCAGGAAAGAGAGTAAAACAGTCACCTTGGCCAGCATGCTAGGACTAAGTAAGAATCCCGAATAAAATGAAAAAGATTGAAGCGTATCTACTCTATAGGCGTGTGGTGTCCCTTGCCGCGTAGGGCAAAGCACACTACTGCCATTGCTATAGCAACTCCAACTGTCGCGCCGTAAGCTGCCATTCCCGCTTCTGCCATGCTAACCATGACTTTTTTAATACATTTAAAACTTTGTTAGTTTTATTTTTATTTTTTTATAGTATAATTTGAATATTATTATATTATATTAATTCAGCAACTGATCAAACGTAACCTCATTCTCCTGGCCAGCAGTCATGGAACTGAGATTAAAGAATGCCTCACCGGTTACTCGCCAGGATGTAGTGCCTGACTCCAGCGCCGTCCAGAACCGTCCGGCCTCACCGGGGTTTTCCAGAACTATCCTGTCCCGCAGGGTGACAGAACCGCCACCCAGTATGGTATAGTATTCAGAGGAATCAACCATGCCGCCGGAACGGGTGCCCACTTGTCCCGCGATCACCCTCTCACCACTCTCAAATATTTGATACTTCACCAGCGACAGAAGGGTCGGTTTCGAGTTTGGATTGGTAATGGTCAGCACAAGCTCCAAGGTGGCGCCATCAGAATTTAGATTCACAACCTGCACATCATCAACGTTGATTGTAACAGGCGCTACTTGTGGTATAGTGCCGGGCTCAGTGGCAACATCACCATCCAACAGGGAGTTACCCAGCACCATCATGAACACAATGCCACCCCCGATGGCAGCAATGGCCACCCCCACGAGGATTTTAGGGTTCAGCATACAGATTCATTATTGCTTGTGTGATAAATATTGAACGCTGCCAGCGGTGAACAGTCCTATGTGTATTGGATTAAATTTTGGTGATTCTGCTACATACCATGAAACAATCTCCTGATCATACTACCGTGTATGTGGACGGATCCGGGGGCGAGAATAGTGGGTACGGATATGTGGTGCCGGAAACCGGAGAGTCCCACTATATCTACGAGCCCGGCCTTACAAACAACCAAGCAGAGTACAAGGCCATTCTAGCTGCTCTGGAGAAATATGACTCACCAGCTACGATATACAGCGACTCCAAGGTTGTAGTCTCCCAGATAAATCACGAGTATGCAATCAATAACGGGGTTCTCCGGGACATGGCTCGCAAGGTGTGGGCCATCAAGGATAAAGGCACCCACATACGGTGGATATCACGCAAGGATAATGCGGCAGGCAAGATGTTGGGCAGTTAAACACGATAATAATTCAGCACGCATTATGCCGCTACCTGTTAGCCTCAAAGAACTGCGCAAGGAGACGGTTGCCATAAATACCGGCAAGGATACCCCTGCCTTATTGCAGTACTTTGAGGCAGTTCGGAAGGGAAAACAGCGGGCCTCCCAATCCCAGATGAAGTTGTTCGATGTGGTAGGTTTTGCTATGCTTACGCTAACCACCAAAAAGGTGTCAGGGCAGTTCCTGCCCGTGGGTGAGGAAGAGTACGGGGCCATAATTTGTAATGATGAGGGGCATGTTGTATTAGTGGTAGACGAGGACGGCTTTACAAAGAGCCAATCAAAAGCAATGAGCAAGGAAGATGCGTTTACAATTTTTGCCAAATTACCACAAGATATCAGACCATACCCGGGCACCAGCATAACATTGTGGGCCAGGACATGTCCTACAGTACACGCGGGTAACTAGTGAAGAATTTCCGTACCTACGACGCCGTTACCGGAGATAATTTTTATCAGGTTTTCTGGACTGGCACGAATTATTCTGGTGGGTATTGCAGAGCGCTCAATTACTTTGAGGGCTATTATGTCCATGAGATCGTATCCACCGGCGATAGATTCCTCCCGCACCAGCATATTCCGCAGGGACTCAATGTTAATGGTCTGCAAGAGTCGCGCCTCCCGGTTGGTATTGGGATCCGAATCGTATACACCTTCCACATCGGTGGCATTTAGAAACATCTCGGCGCCCACCCTCTCTGCAATAAGTGCGGCAGTGCCATTTGTACTCTGACCGGGGTAAAGGCCGCCGGACACTACTATTAATCCACTGTCCGCGGCCGTATTGACCTCACGCAAAGTCGTGGGCGTATGGGGATATGCACCGGTACTCAGGGCGCATGCCAGGAGCTTGGCGTTTAATCTGGATACATCTATCCCCAACTCATCCAAAGTAGACTCATCAGCACCCACAAGCCTGGCTCGACTTATGTAATAGCGGGCAATCTCCCCGCCCCCGGCTATGACAATTGGTTGTACATCATAGTTGTCTCGCATCATGCCCAATACCGATGCATACTCCCCCATGACTTTGGAATTATCCCTGGCAAAGACCCTACCGGACAATTTCATTACAATACGCCGTTTCACGCACGCATGCCATTGCGTGCTAATTTAAGTCTGGAGATTATAGCGGTCACCGTAAGTCTTTGAGAACATGGCACCTCATTCCTGGACAGTGCATGGGTTTGGCTTGTCACCATTATTCTCGCCCTGACGCCTCCGGTTGGGCGGGGAACGGTTCCCCGCCCCCCGGACGACACGCTCTGCCGCCCCATACAGGGAAACCGGTTACTAAACGCCGCGTTGATATCGGCGTGAAATTCCTGGTTACATATTGAGTGTCCCTAGTTGATCGTGATTTGTCGTCAACGTGTCCACACACGTGATAGGTCTGGCTCGTTGGGCGGGTAAACCGCTCCCTCGTGTATTTCGCTGGCACAGCCACCAATTCAATCCCCAGTGCCTCGCACTTTTGCTCCACTCTCCGGCGGAACTCACCTACCCAGTTCTCGCGCATAGAGCGGTTCATTGTTCTTTTGTGGTTCCCACCATGACTGGTCATTGATTTCGGTGATAAATCCTCTAGTACCACCTTGTCCACACTTTTGGTGATCGCGTGAACGATTCTATTCATGGAGTCGTTTCGCTATGTTGTTGGCTTTCTGTCGTAACTGAATGATTGTATGAGTTCACGTCTTCCGGAGTCTTACGCACAAATCACATTAACTGTCGCGATCAGTTATGCGTAAATTTAGACACAAGTGAACTCATACTAATCGTGTTCCCGTTCGTGTCCGCCAAATGTTTACCGCCAACGTCCACGCAGCGAACAACGCCGGTTGACACGTGCCTTTCAGACACCATTCCAACATTGATGTGAATCTCGAATTGACGCTCCCTGCTCTTGTTAACTCGTTCCACTAGAATGAGCGCATCTCCCCGGGAACGATCGATTGGTTGTTCTCACCACGCCAAAACCGCACAGGCCCAACTCGAACTCACCACGACGGATTGGTGACCCCACACATGATAGTATGATTCTGTCATTGTCACGCCGGTGTGGCATGTCATTGGAATAATCCCGTATGCGCGCCTGCACGCGACAGACGCCTGTAGTATGGCACTCCGGCCATAGTTAGCTGGTAACTCGCGCATCCACTCCAGATCAGGGCGCCACTTTGTCTATTTCAGGAACAACCCATTCTTGTTGGACGGGTAAACCGTCCCCCGATAACCGTTCTAGAACGTGGTAGCTGATTCAAGTATAATGAATCACCCTTCTTTAGGCCGTATGGTGACTTGGCGTACTCGTTCTTATTCTTGATCTTGGCCGGATCATGCTTCAATTCAAGAGTGGTTCCGGGTATGTAGTAACCGCCAAGACTGATCTCGGATACGGCTCTATTATAGACATAATCGGATGTGTGACCAAATATCTTGGCGCGCCGGAAGAATTCCCTATCCGTTTTCAACTGCATTCCGGGTTATGTCATCCATCATCTGGTGATTCTACTCTGGTAGTGTTTCTATAAAAGTACGGTCCTATACCCGGCAAAGACTTATGGTGGGCGCTATACATCGCCGGTAACAGCATTACACAGCTTTTGGTTGTCCAGCTGGTGGGATATCATAAACTCGCTCTCAGATTGAACCCCGAAGGCCCGTCACGCGTATGAGTGCAAGGATAGGTAAACTTATGCTATAACGTAGTTCGCTGATTTGTAATTCGCAAGCGATCACGTGTTACCGGCGGCGAGCCACGATTATAGCTATCAGTACGGCAAGAACAATGACCGCCACAATAATTAGTAGCATGGTATCAAGACCGGTGCCGGAGTCTCCTGCATCCAGCCCGGACAGTCCCGGTATGGGCGAGGTCGACCTGTCTTGTACAACAGGCTCATCCACCATAATGGTAGTCTGGTGCGTCAGAAAGTGCTCCTCCCGTACATCATCTTTGTAACGGAGAGTTATCTCTACGTCATGCTCTCCGTATGTGGGAGAACCATCAAACTCCAGTGGGAGATTGAAGGGTACCGGCGAATCTGTCTCTATCTCGTCTATGAACTGTGTCTGGGAACGTATATTGGAATCACCTGTAGGGTCCAGGGAGACAAAACCGAATCGAGCATCCTCGTTGCCCTCGTTTATGATCTCGCCTATGACCATAAGGTTGTCAGATATAGTGATAGTCTCTACTCCGTATATCACCGCATCTACGAGTCCTCGCACGTAAAAGTCGACGGTCTTGTTCTGTGTAACCTTGTTCCCGTGCGCGTCAAAATGCGTAATCTCCAGCGGCAACCGCAAAATGTCCCCCCGCATAGTCTCCGGTATGTATATTGTGACATCCAGGAGTGCCACTGAGTGGGGCTCTATATTTCCCAAGTCCCAGCTGGACTCGTATATCACCACATTACTCGTGCTGGTTTGTGTGTTGTCCATGGCACGCACATCAAGTCCCAATGTCCTTACATCCACACTGGACATGGGGGCGGTGCCGTTGTTCACAAGTTGTATTGTGGCGGTATTGGCCTGAAGTGACACAAGGAAGGGATCCATCGCGGTCACATGTAAAGTACTGCTTCCGGGAACCCGGAAGTAGAAATCAAAGTAGGCATTACGCAATCCCGACTCGCGAAGTCTGGAATATTCCACCTTGGCGGCGCCAGGATACTGCTGTATTGATATGTTGGGCTCCAAATTTAGAAAGAAGGTGAGATAAAATACCTCCCCGGCCTCGGAGTTGGTATTGCTGTCCGATTGGGCCACGTATCCGATACTGTCCGACGGAGTAAATCCGTATGGTAGTGAGAGCTCACCACGAATTCCGGTTATATCATGAGTTCCCACATTGGCCAGCACTATCGTAAAGGGCACATTCTTGTCACCGGGCGAGACCTCTGACTGGTTCTCAAATGTGCCAAAGTATGAATCCAGGAATTTTATGTCTCCAAAATCCCTCTCAAAGGGAGAATCGCCAAAGCCCTGGGCAAAAGCCAGACCAAACAGTGAGGTAGCCAAAACTACACCCAGAAACAAAGCCACAATCATATTGGAACACCCATTCTATACTGCGGAGTAATGGCACCGTCTCTCATATTTATTATACGATCCACATCGCCAAAATCGTTCGGATCATGGGTCACCACCACAAATGTCTGGTTGAGTTTATGACACATGGACTTGAGTAGCTGTACAATGTTCTCCGAGTTAGTTGAGTCCAGGTTTCCAGTGGGCTCATCGGCCAACACTAACGCGGGTCGGTTGGCCAATCCTCGGGCAATGGCGGCACGCTGCGCCTGGCCACCAGAGATGCGATCCGCCCTTTTGTACATATGATCTTCCAGTCCCACTGTACGAAGGAGTTCCTTGGCGTACTCTTTGGCGTTACTCCCGCCAGCAACCTGTACCGGCAACATCACGTTCTCTAGTACGGTTAGATCCACCAGCAGGTTGGAGAACTGGAATACAAAACCAAGTTTCTTACTGCGGAAAGTGGATGTCTTGGACTCGTTAAGTGAGGTGGTGTCGATGCCGTCTATTCTTATGGTACCGTCATCAGGCTTGTCCAGTAAGCCAATCTGGTTAAGCAGGGTAGTCTTGCCGGAACCGGAACTCCCAGATATCAGTACAAACTGGCCTCTTTTTATGGTGAAGGACACCTCATTCAATGCCAAGAAGCGGTTCTCGCCCTGTCCATACTCCTTGGTCAGGCCGGTGACTTCCAGTATATCATCCATATCTCATTGCCTCCACCGGCAATAGCCTGGTAGCCCTGTAGGACGGATACAGTGACGCAATCATGGCAAGAGCAAAAGACGTAGCTGCGGTCTGTCCTATTTTGAACCAGTCATAAGATACCTCCAGGGGCAGGCTGTTGTTGAAGGAGAGCTTGGTCTCCTTGGCATAGAATGTGTACGCAAGACCCGCGGACGTTCCCACGCCAGCTCCAATGGCACCAATCAGCATACCCTGTATGAGAAATATTATCAGAACATCCCTTCGTCGTGCCCCAATCGACCTCATAATGCCTATCTCCTTGGTCTTGCCATTGACCAGCATCATCTGAATTGTCACTATGGCAAAGGCCGAAGACATCATGCCAAAGTATCCAATTAGGTTTATCATTGCTATGCCAGAACGGAAGCCAGCCAATTGTTGCTCGGCAGACTCCTCCAGAGTCTCTGCCACAAAGTCCTGGTATGGGAAGGACACCAAAAAGAGATCCCGAACCTCCTCTGCCCTGTCCGGATCCACGCGAACCATTATAGAACCGGTAACACCATCTCGGCCAAGCATATCCCGCAATGTATCTATATGTAAGACTGCCCGAAAGTCCAGACCCTGCCCTCCAGGAGAGTTGGATATGCCAGATACCACCAACCGTCTCACCTGATCTTGCCCCCAGCGATCGGTGACACCCAGTTGTACGGCGTCACCAACCTGCACATCACCCAAATCCCTGGCCACTGTTGCTCCCAGAACTATGGAGTTGCGTGCATAGACATAGGTACCGTCATTTACGGTAGTGTGCGCAGTGGATGCGCGCACATCCTGAATAGGATCCACACCCAGAAGAGAAACCCTGCTGTTCTGTATTAGCTGGCCATTCTTTGTCATATTTATCTCACCGCTACCGGATAATCGGGGGGCCGCGGCATCCACATAAGGTATACGCTCAAACCAGTTTATTAGGGTCCTATCTGACATCTCGATAAGGCCACGCTCATGAGTGACTAGTAACTCCCCGTTATGGTATTCGGTGATATCCCGAACTATGGCGTCGTACAATCCCTGAAATACTACAAAATTCACGTGTAGTACCAGGATGCCCACGGTGACTGCCATGATGGCGCCTATCAGACTTCCCTTCTTGTTAAATAGCATTTTCCTAGAAAGGTTTAGTCTGTAATCCATCCTGTCTTTAGAAGCACTTTTCACTATTTAGTTATACGGTTATCCTAGTGCTAACTGTCCAAGTGGCAGTCACACTTCCCCCCACCATGGTACCGGTATGCTCCCGGCGGACATGTATGCACTGCACACGTCAGAATGGCGCGCCGAGGATTGTGGAATTTGGCACCATTGCGCCCCAGAATGCCGAACGCTGGAACAGTTACTCCCAGTGAATCCTTATGCCATGATTGACAGTAACAGCCCATGTTGCTTCAATGCCGAACGCTGGAACAGTTACTCCCAGTGAATCTATGGAGTATAAATCACGATTGCGCTCCGACAGGTGTTTTAAAATTAGGGAGTGGTAGGATTAGTCCTATGGAGGTATCGGCTAGGGAAAAATACGAAGAGGTATTCTCCCGTATTCAGGATCACCACAAATGGTTTGCCCAGTCCATACCCCTCATAGCTAGCGAGAACGTACCCAGTCCGGCCGTGCGGGAGGCCATAATCTCGGATTTTGGTAACAGGTATGCAGAGGGTTGGCCCGGGGAGAGGGTGTATGCGGGATGCACGTATATCGATGAGGTGGAGATAGAGTGTATGAAGCTGGCGCAGAGGCTGTATGATGCAGAGTTTGTGGATGTGAGGCCCATATCAGGAGTGGTTGCAAACTTGGTGGTCTATTCGGCGTTTACCAAGGCAGGGAACACATTACTGGCACCATCCATACCCGCGGGAGGGCACATATCCCACGGAAAACGCGAGCATTCCGGAACCGCAGGGTTGGTACACGGGCTGGATGTGAAATTCTATCCGTTTGATCCTAAAGAGATGAACATTGATGTGGATAAGACAAAGAGTATGATAGAAAAGACGGTCGCATCCGGCGACACCCCAAAAATGGCAATGTTTGGCGGATCACTATTCTTGTTCCCCCACCCCCTGCGGGAACTGGCAGATTTTCTAAAATCACACGGCATGCATATCAATTATGATGCCGCCCATGTAGCGGGGTTAATCGCGGGAGGGGAGTTTCAGGATCCACTAAGAGAGGGAACGGACACCATGACTATGAGTACCCACAAGACCCTTTTTGGTCCCCAGGGTGGCATAGTAATAGGCAACCATGACAACCAGGAGGCCATAAAAAAGGCCACCTTCCCGGGCATGACCAGCAGCCACCACATACACCACATGGCCGCCAAGGCCATAGCATTCGCTGAAGCCTTGGAGTTTGGCAGGTCCTACGCAAAGCAGACCATAACAAACGCCCAGGCACTGGCAGAGGCGCTGGTGGAGAGAGGCTTCAAGGTACTGGGCGAGAACCACAACTACACCAAGTCACACCAGGTAGCGGTGGATGTTCTGGAGTACTCTGACGGCGGCCAGGTAGAGGCCCAGTTGGAGAAGGCCAACATAATAGTGAACAGGCAGCTCATACCGGGCGACATAAAGATGGGTCGAAACTATTTCCATCCCGGCGGCATACGGCTGGGAGTCTCCGAGGTCACAAGATTGGGAATGCGTAAAGACCAGATGCTGCAGATAGCCGATCTCATCAAAGAGGTAATAATAGAACACAAAGATCCAGTCCGGACAAAAGAGAAGGTCTCAGAGCTCCGCAGAGACTTTCAGAAGGTGCATTACTGCTTTGATGCCAAGACAGGGGCTTACGAGTACATCAAGCTCCGGTAAAAGCTGGCGCGACCCACTGCAAGCCATTCATCTAATATAGAGAAGGCTCCGTTGTTGTTCTGATGCGAGTCTTTGTGGCAGTAGAGATAAACCGGCAGGACCTGTTGGAGCGGATAAATTCACTTCAGACAGGATGGGACGGCAAGGCGGTAGAACCCCATAACATGCACTTTACGCTGCGATTTCTGGGAGAGACTCCCACCCCAAGGGTACAGGAAATTGTTAATGCCCTGAAAACTGTACGGTTTGAATCCTTTGCTGTGACCATACGCGGGATAGGCGCCTTCAAGAACCGGCAGCAGACAGTAGTATGGGCGGGAACGGATGCCAAAAGCGGGCGCCTTCTGGAAGGCCTTGCTCGCAAGGTGGACGAGTCACTGGGATTGGTCCGGGACAGGCCATTCAAGCCCCACCTTACCCTGAAAAGGATACGGAGGGGCACGATACCGGATCTGGAAGGACTCACAGACACAGTATGGGGAACACAGAATGTGAATGTGATTAAACTCAAGAAGAGTGTACTGACAAGGACAGGGCCCATCTACACCGATGTGGTAGAGGTAGGGGCATGTTGATACAGGATGAGCTGATGCACATAGTCCCGTCTGTCGAGGAGAAAAGCCGGAAGCGGGACACTGCACTCAAGATATTGCGCCTGGTCAGGGAGGAAATTGCAATGCGACCAACCATTATTGACGCGGAGCTGGGGGGCTCCTATGCCAAGGGGACCTGGCTTAGCGGGGCAGACATTGACGTGTTTGTGCGTTTTGATCGAAGTGTTCCGGATAATATATTCAGGGAGACATCCATAGAGGTAGGCTTTGCCGCAATGAGGGAGTATGGACCATACCGGCGATATGCGGACCATCCCTATGTGGAGGCTGCGGTGGACGGAACTGTTGTGAACGTGGTACCATTCTATGATGTAGAGTTGGGAAACTGGATAAGCGCCGCGGATCGCTCACCATATCACACTACATACATGCAAAAGCACCTCACCGAGGCCATGAGAAACGAGGTACGCCTGCTCAAGAAGTTTCTCAAGGTACATGACATATACGGCGCCCAGACAGAGAAGGGCGGGTTCAGCGGGTATGCCGCGGAATCGTTGGTATTGTATTGTGGCGGATTTACAGCGGTGATGGAAACCATCGCTAGGGCGGAGAACGGCTCCGTACTGGGCCAGGGTGCCAGGAAATTCCAGACCCCCATAACTATACTGGATCCCATAGATAACAACCGTAACCTGGCTGCAGCCATATCCAACAGGAATATGGGCATATTCATGATGGCTTGTAAGGCGTTTCAGGAAAGGCTCTCAGGATCGGCGCTCAGTCCCCGGGAGTACCATCCCAAAGTCGACTGGGACTGTGTGGTAGCGGCGGCATTTCCATACACGGCAAGGAGTCCGGAGATAATATGGGGGCAGGCCAAGAGCGCCACAGTGGCCATGGCACGCCAGTTGAACAAGAGTGGATTTCATATTACAAGATACCACACGGTGGTCGATGACCATACCGTTTACTCGCTATTCCTGCCTGAGTCAATGAATATACCGCCAAGATACACAAGGAGCGGACCTAGTGTGTTCCGGCACAGTAGCGCCGCCAAGTTTGTGGAGGCAAACCGGGACAGTCTGGTGTGGGTGACAGATAACATGGACTTGGCGTCCCTAAAGGACAGGACACACACGGACATATACTCACTGCTACGATGGCTACTCTCCAACCCGAAAAAAACAGGCATACCGGCAGGCATACACAGAGACATAGAAGATTACAGGGTCATCACCGGCCCTTGTCTGAGCGGAGAGGTAAAGGACAAAGCCCTGAGTATTTTATCGACGGATCACATAGATCCGGCCGCCTAGAAATAAATCCGCTTCAAACTGACAGATTCGGTGGAAGGCATACCGGTAAACGAACTGGTTGTAGAACCATACCTGACGGTATTGGGGTATCCCCATGCCACACCTGACTGCATCGAGTCCATACTTGAAGACATGACAGGACTGGGAGTAAGAGCAGTATCGTTTGTGGGAGAGACGAGACTGAACGGCGTCAATGTACTGGGCAAGGGAGTTGCGGGCGTTGTGGTGCTGGTGCATACCCCACATGGTCAGGCAGCGCTCAAGATAAGGAGGAGTGATTCGCCTCGGGACAGTATGTATGAGGAGGGAAGTCATTTGGGTTACGCCAACCGGTTCGGGATAGGGCCCAGATTAATGGGACAGACAAGGGAGTGTATTGTAATGGAGTATTTGAGGGGGACAGACATAGGACTGTGGTTGCGCGGACTGGGCACAGACGATGAGGATACGCTCAAGGATGTAATGCGAACCATATTGTATGACTGTCATACGCTGGATCGCGCAAACCTAGACCACGGAGAGGTGGGCCACATTTCAAGACACGTAATTGTGGGAGAGAGGGCAACCATTGTAGATTTTGAGAGTGCTAGTAGACACCGACGCGCCACCAATGTACTGGCTGCCACGCAGGGCCTATATCTAGGAGGACTTTCCAGGTATGTTGATCGGGTATACAAAATACCGCCCCGGAACAAGACCATCCAGGTACTGCAGGAGCACAAAAAAAGACACACAAACGAATCCTTTGAGGAAATACTGCGCGTGTTACATTTGATATAATGGGACCGGTGAGATTCGAACTCACGACCTCTAACACCCCAGGTTAGCATCATGCCAAGCTAGACGACGGTCCCGCGGTGTGTTCTTTTATCCTGAAATTATTAAATTATCGCCTGTCATATGTTATCGTGTAATGAAATGTTCCCTGTGTGGCCGCATATCGGGAAATGGGGATCACATAGACTGTATAGAGAAACGCCGTATAGAACTGGAGGACGAGAATATCAAGAAAGAGGAGATGGGTCTTGGAAGCACGGAGCTGGCACCGGAGATACGTACCCTAATGGAACACATATCCACAGAGAAGGGACTAGCCAAGCCAGCCGATTAGCCGTTCCCGCTCGAATTGTATCTTTGCGTCCATGTTCTCTATGGTATAATCACTTAGGGTTGTCCTGGACTGGAAAGCGGCAACCCGTACTATTGATGCGGTCCCCCGGCCAGACTCCATAAAGCACTCACCCACACCATCAAAGGGTTCTGGCTGATCGCCGTTGTTTATATCCTGCATGATACAGACGGCTACGGTAGCACCCTCACCCTCGGCAAAGACGCCTGCCTTGGGAACCGCGCCCGTGTCAGTAGGAAGTACTGTGATATCGCCTACGGCATATACGTTGGTCACACCCGTCCGCCCAAAGTGGTCTATCCGGATGAACGGGTTCCCGCCAGCCAGTGGTACCGCGACATGGGGCAAGGTGTGGGGGGGAACAGCCAACAACAAATCAAAGTTCGCATCACCCCCCTCAAAGATGAGTCTACCGGGATCCACCCCCGTTACCTTACAGGAGCCATGGAATGATATGTGGTCTGCCTGTAGCATATCCAGCACGCGCGCACTTATCTGGGGACCCGCGGCAGGCATTGTGAGAGGAGCCGGACTGTAAACATTCACACTTACATTATCCCGGGCACCGGACTCCCGCAACATTGAGGACACTATAAGAGCGGCCTCAAAGGGCGCCGGTGGACACTTGTACGGCATGCCGGTTATGGCTATGGCTACTGAGCCGGACTTTGTGTTTAGCAATCTCTCCCGTATGGAGCCGGACTGCAGTGGATCATACAGGTTCATGCCATTCTCCACCAGTCCGGGAATACTCTCTGGTGCAAGCCGGGCACCCAATGCCACTACCAGATAGTCGTATTCCAGTGTGCCATTACTGATCTCCACAGCCCTGCGGTTGATGTCAATCTTTTTTATGTCAGCCTTAAGAAATGCTATATTCCGTTTGGTAAGGTTCCCCAGTGAGGCCACCGACTCTTCGAATGTGCGCGACCCCCGTATCATCCACAGTTTGGCAAAACCTACCATGAACCAGTCTTTTTTGTCCACTACGGTAATGCGCACCTGCGAGGAGGCAAGACTGTCTCTTATTGTAGTAGCAACAGAGAGACCGCCAAAACCGCCGCCCAGTATCACTACGTGGGGCGTCCCGGCCATGTAACTATCTTTCCTGTATGGTGGGCCGTATCAGTATCTCGTTGACATTCACGTGTGGAGGAGAGTTCACCGCGTACAGTATGGCCTGGGCAATATCCTCAGACCGGAGGGACTCCATCTTTTTTGCATTCTCCACGAATCCCTGAAGCGACTCATCGGTGATTGTGTTGGTGAGCTCGGTAGCTACCACGCCGGGCTCTATACAGGAGACCCGTATGTTCTTGCGGACGCTGAGCTCCTGCCGCAGCCCCTCGCTGAATGCGGTGATCGCATGTTTGGTGGCGCAGTATACACTGCCACCAGGAAACACCAACCGACCTGCCACAGAAGACACATTAACTATGTGGCCGGACTTTGCCTCCAACATGTGAGGCAGTGCAGCAGCAGTACAATACAGAACACCCTTTATGTTTACATCAACCATGCGATCCCACTCGTCAACCTTGGTATTTTTTACAAGACTCAGTGGCATGAGACCCGCATTGTTAACCAGAATGTCAATACGGCCCCACTCCGTTATGGCCCTCTGTATGAGAGCCTCGCATTCCTGCCGTTTCGTCACATCCACCTCCTGTGTCAGTGCCACTCCTCCTTCCTGTGCTATCCTGGACTGCAGTTCCTCAAGTCGGTTGCGCCTGCGGGCACCCAAGACTACCCTTGATCCTGACCGTGCTAGCTCCAGTGCGGTGGAATAACCTATTCCACTACTGGCACCGGTTACCACGGCTACTGTATCATCGGACATGAGGTTCCGACACTCAGATGCATGTAAAAATGTTCGCCTGCCAAATCGCGGTGTCGATGGCAAACACTTGGCAGCCACAGCCGAATCAGCGGGAATGATAGCCTCCCATTCTACGGAGCACCGCAAGATGCTGGAAAAATCAACCGGTTAAAGGATCGACTCTCATACTTGAAGGGTCGAAGTCGGCAACTATTAGAGAAGCAGATTCGCCGGTTGTGTAAGAAAGGTGGCAACGTTGCAACGAACCGGATGAACCACATCATCAAACAAGTCGCGGACGGTGTAGACTCGGTCGGTGTCGAGAACTTCTCAGTAAAACCCATGACCAGTCACGGCGGCAACCGGAAACACGATATTAATGGAATGATGTGACACAATCGTGTTGGTGGGTTCCTGAGAAAGTTGGAACAAAAGTGCAAGGAGAAAGGAATCCATCTAATCGCGACTCACAGTCACCACACGAGTCAGAAATGCTTTGTATGTGGGAATATTGACAAGAAAATATGAATATTATGGGCAAATTCATGTGCCCAGTGTCCGCAAGATACTCACGCGGGCGTAAATGCCGCGCGAAATATCATGCAACGGGAGGCGGAGCAAGTCATCCTGTGTTGATGGGGCGGAAATCCGACATAACATGAACATGATGACGATCGTGTGAGGTTTCGGCGCCACGAAAAACCATAGGTGAAGGTTATGGTGATGCCATATTGGGTTTTATTGTAGAATGTAGGTAATCACTTATTGAAACGAGATATCACGAGGGCCCTAGACTATGCTTTCAAGAAGGGATTCCAGATACACCCAAGCGTAGTGGACTTGTTACAGGAGATAGAAGTTGGACGGTTGGATCTTGTCGTCAAGGACATAATACGGGAGAAGATGGTAGACAGAAACTATCACATAAGCAGAGCTGATCTGGTCCAGTATCTTGGGTTGGATGAGAGCGCCGATATTGAAGACTACCACAACATACTATTCGATTGTACATCATCCATAACCACACCCGGAGGAATAGAGGGGTATGGGGAGCTTTTTCGGGATAGATTTGAGAAGGGTAAAAGGATGATTCTGGGCCGCGGTATATCAGACAAGATGCAGACCATAACCCAGCTAAAGAACCAGTTAGCCGCAGGTGAGGGGAAGAAATCGTATGTGTGTGGTTTGGTTACGGCAAAACAGTTCGAAGATACCATGTCCAGACTGACGGTGGAGGACACCACCGGTCAGTTAGAGGGTGTGTTATCCGAGGATGTAGCAGATGTTATACAAAAGTTATTTTTAGATCAGTTTGTAGCAGTGGAGGTAGAAGGGGGATTTAGAGGGGCCGTTTTCACCGATGTTTTGTATCCAGACATACCGGTTAGGAAGGCAAATAGATCCGAATCTGAAGTTTTTGCTGTGTTTTTATCGGATTTACATGTGGGAAGTAAGTATTTTTTAGAAGAGGATTTTCGTGTTTTTCTGCAATGGCTCTCAAGCTCAGATCCTATTGCAAGGAAAGTGCGTTTTGTGCTTATAGCAGGAGATGTTGTGGATGGTGTGGGTATATTTCGAGATCAGGATAGGGAATTATTTCAGCACACCGCGTATGAACAATTTCAGAAAGTGGATGAGTTGTTGGCTATCATACCCGAACACATCAAGATATTTGTTATACCAGGTAACCACGATCCAGGAAGGCGGGCTTTACCCCAGCCAGCTATACCAAGAGATGTTGGTGCATCGTTGTGGAGTAGAAAGAATGTGTTTATGTTGGGAAATCCATCCATGGTTAGTCTTAATGGTGTTAGTGTTATGATGTTTCATGGACAGAGTATAGATGATATAGTAAAGTCCACTATGGGCATGGATTATTCCCATCCTGCTAATGTTATGAAGTATATGTTAAAGAGTAGGCATTTGGGTTCCATATACGGAAACCAGACACCCATAGCTCCAGAATTGAAAGATTTGTTGGTTATAGATGAGGTACCGGACATATTTCATGCTGGTCATGTTCATGTAATGGAAGTTGATAGTTATAAGGGAACCATGGTAATAAATTCTGGTACGTGGCAGAGCCAAACACCATTTCAGTCAAGTGTTGGCCAAATCCCAACACCAGGTATAGTCGTCTTATTGAATTTAAAGACTTTTGGTGTTTATATTAAAAAATTTTCATCATAACCATTCCCACATAAGGAGTATTCTGATAGGTTTGTGTTGCACAAATCTCAAATAACCAATTTCCTCACTGGGTGAATCTTATAATCAGAATGGCTGTTTTCCACATTAATTGTATGAGTTCACGTCTTCCGGAATATTGTACACAAATCACATTAACTGTCGCGATCAGTTATGCGTAAATTTAGACACAGGTGAACTCATGTATGAGTTCACGTGTTTTGATCATTCACTAAGATATAGATTGGTATGGCAATATTTTACTTAAATACCAAATTTGCAATAAGAATCTAATGAGAAGACGCCGGTCCTATAAGGAATTGGAACTGGAAAATAAACTTCTTCAGGATACCCTTGCGTCTATCAAGAAAGATATTGAGGATTACAAGAAAGATCTTGCACATTACAAGGAACGTGTGAGAGTATTGGAAGCATATATGTCACACACCATAAAAGAAATACGAAATCATATACAAGATTTCCAAATTATTAGAAATTATGTAAGTGAATTAAAAGAGGAATTAGTAGAAAAAGACAGGAAAATTGCGGTACTCACAACGCGACTTAAATATTATGAGAATGCTCACTCGCCACCATCCCTTCAATCCCTCCAGTACAAGAAGCGAAAACAGGAGGAGCAGAAGCGAAAACAGGGAGATAATAAGCAACAGACAGAAGCCAGTACTAAATCAGCCAAAAAGGCTGGCGCTCAAAAGGGACACAAGGGGGTTTCCCGTTCCCACAACCCCGGCAGAGTAGTGCATCACACCTTTGAGCATACTCCACTATGTGAGTGCGGCAATATGATGACAAAAATTGGTTGGAAACAACGACACATAACGGAATTAATACCCGCCAAAATAGAGGAGACCCTTCATGTGATAGAAATGGCTGCATGCAAGTGCGGCAAAAAACAACTGGCCCCAGCAGCTGGCGTCCCAAAGAGTGGTAGTTTTGGGGTTCAATTATGCGGTGCCATCACTGCATTGCGTGCGGAAAAGATTCCAATAAAACGCATACCTGTAATTTCGAAGGATCTCTTCGGCCTGAATATATCTGTGGGTGCAGTAAACAACATAATTGCCAGGGCCGCCGATGCATGTGAATCATTTATGGAAACAATTCATGAGAATATAATAAAATCACCCAGCATACATGTGGACGAAACTGGTATATCACTGGCGGGTAGGCGTGGCTGGGTATGGGGGATGCGGGCCGAAGAGTGGATGATGTCCATATATGACAAAAGTAGGAGTTCAAATGTAGTGAACAAATACCTGAACGGTTACCAGGGAGCGATAGTAACGGACAGGTACGTTGTGTACCGCCGGTTTGATGACGGTGGGAAGCACCAGTTGTGTTGGGCGCATTTATTGCGCGATACCCAGGCATTACATGCAGGATTCTATATCGATCCCGGTGCTCAGGACGCCCGGATCAAACTTGACAACGACCTGAAAGGATTGTTCCGGAGCGCACGTGAATCCCTGAATCACTGCGGGCCGTCCGCGCAATTACGACACTCATTTGAGACAGGAGCAGATGCATCAGTACTGTGATGTTGATGATACTGAACTACAAAAGAAGGTAAAAGGATTGAATAAGGCCATACCAGGCATGTTCGTATTCTTAGAATATGACAGTGTAGAGCCCACCAACAATCCAGCGGAGCAGGCTTTGCGATACGCAGTGGTATTCCGCAAGATTAGTGGCCAGATAAAGGGTGGCGAAAGGGCAATGCGCCGCATGTCTACATTCGTATCATGCGTTCAGACATGGAGGGCTCAAGGCCTTTCTGTAATGAACGAGGTTGCTGCCAGAATGCAGTTATAATTAAAAAAACTGGGATGTATTCTATATTATTATGTGATCAAAACACGTGAACTCATACGAACTCATACCATTAATTTTCCCTTGGTTCTTTTTTTGGGTACCGTCCTGTTTTTGGGAAACCTTGTATGTCCGGATTTATACTTAATGAATCGTATGAGTTCACCTGTGTCTAAATTTACGCACAACTGATCGCTACAGTTAATGTGATTTGTGCACAAGATTCCGGAAGACGTGAACTCATACAATGAATCTCGGTAATTGTAAAATTATGTGTGGTTTTGTAAGGGTTTAGTTATAACAACTCATCAAGATTGTTATCCTCACGTAGTGTTCTCATAATAAGTTCGGAGGAGATGTTTAGACTGAACTTTTTTGTCCTCCCATGTGATCCCTGATTAACTATACGCCCATTTATTATACCAGACATTTCCAATTCACTTAGTATTTGTGTGACTCTCCTTGGTGTAAGTTCACGTTGTCCTATGCGTCTGCACATGCCTTTGTAGGTTGTATAGATTTTCCCAGTTATAAGACCGTTGGAGCGTACCACTGACAGAATTAGTACTTTTTCGTGTAGTGGATAGGATCTTATGGCCGTAACCTCCTTGTCCTCCTCTATCTTCAGATGAGCCGTCCGTACGTGCTCAGACGTCACACCGCCTGCCTGATCCCTCTCTGCAACCTCACCGGCAACTCTAATCAAATCTATTGCGCGCCGGGCATCACCATGTTCCCCACCAGCCAGTGCTGCGCATAAACTCAGTGCAGATTCATTCACAACGCCGGGTTGGAATGCTATCTGTACACGTTCTTTTATTATGGAATGTAGTTGTTCTATGGAATAGTTTGGAAATACTATTTCTTCCTCGCCAAGACTACTAATCACACGAGGATCCAGTCTCTCCTTGAATGTCAAATCATTTGATATTCCAACTAGTGTTAGTGATCCGAAAGAGAGTCTCTCGTTGGCCCTAGTTATGTTATATAAGACATCTTTCTGCCCCGCAGAAACCAGTTTGGCCAGAAAATCAATCTCGTCTATTATCAGGACTACGTTTGCACGACTTTTTTCTATATTGTGCAGCATTCTTTTAAAGACCTCACTTATGGCTATACCAGTCCATGGGAGTTCTTTCTCATCCATACCAAACTGTCTGCCCAAACTTACCAAAAGTCCATACAATGTAGACTCTTCTTTCGAGTTGGCATAGACCAGTTGTATAGGAAATGTTGATCGTTTTACCCTTTCCTGTATTTTTCGTATAACGCGTTTCACGATTAATGTTTTACCAGTACCGGGCTTACCATAAACCAGCATGTTAGAGGGCCTGGATCTCCTCAATATTGGAGCTAGTGATTGTGTAACTTGTCTTTGTTCTGCATCTCTGTGTAGCACTGTATCTGGCATATGTGTATAATGTAACACATCCCTATTCTGTATCAAAGCGACGCCTGCCTCCATCTCATCTAACATATCATCTATCGGATCAGTTACACTCACACCACCATTTCCACTGCATAAGGATTTAAGCACATGTTGGTATACTTCACTCATTCTCATTCACTCATTCTCATTTTCATACATCAATGGAGTAGAAATGGTGGGGGGTGTCTATGTTAATCTGGGGTTAACATGGATGCTTGGATTGAGAACAGAATGTATCGAATTGACCCCCTCATTTCCACTGCAAGTGTGAAAACACTCCTTAACAACACAAAGAGTTCATATTGACCCCCTCATTTCCACTGCAAACCTAACACCGATATTGGTCTATGAGAAGATTAACAGATTGTATCACAACTCAGCATGATGGAACGTCATGTTAACAAAACACCACACATACAAACACATAGAACAGACAAATTAACAGTTAACAGTAACCGACTATGGTTAAATACTCACATTGTTAACAACTGCGACTTGGTCAGGCGTATACGCATAGACATGGATGATGGTGATGGTCTTAAACTGGACATCAAACTGGAGGGCGAGGTAACAAAAGAGAAACTTTTGAAAGTGTATGAAATGATGGAAATGATGGAAAGTAAACAAACCACAACCCCTGATTCTGTTGGTACCAAAATATGGCATGTGGTGGAGAAATACTTCCCATTGGGTAATTTTACATCATCCCTTGTACTGGAAAAGTATGAGGACGAGTATAACCAACCTATAAAACTAAGCGTAATCTCCACATATCTATCTCGTTTCACATCCAAGTCGAAACTAAAGAGAAAGAAGACCGGTAAAGAATGGATGTATGTTCTACCCACAATCACCGCATAAATGTATTAGTGCCAAATATATCAATAGTCTGAGAGTAATGTCTGCTCTCCTGAACCCTTACCGAACAACAAATCAATCTCTGCCGCAAGTGAGCGAATACGGTCTTTATGATAGGGTCCTACATCATACTTATTCACAAGACTTCTTGCCATCCTAAGATATTTTTCAACTGACCCCCTGGTTATTGTTAGTATGAGTTTTTGACCACAAACACATTTTCCGGTTAATGGAAAACGCCTGTATACCAAACCACATTTTGTGCAGTGTAGTTTTTGTCGTGCATAAGAACGTAGATTGCCCATAATATCTGGTACCAAATGTGTGGATACCACATAAGTTACAGTCTCTGTAAGATCTACAGCATCTATAATGTTTGCATTTTTTATCTGTAAATCCAGCTTATCCAACATAGATTCCAGTGTGGAGTATGCGCTGCGGGATTTTGTAGTCACCAACAAACTTGTGTCATGTGTGAACCTATAGTCCGTAAACTGTTCTATCATACCCAACCTATCCTTCACAATTTCCACTGATCGTACAGAGGTTGCCTTGGGTTCTTGCAATGTTTGCTCAAAAAACTCCAAAGGAAAAGCGTCACAAATCTCCATGTTATGTGCCTGGGGTTGGGATTCATACGGCACCACTATTGGCTGTACTAGGAGGGGTGCGTCCATCAGCCCCCCAATCTTGTCCGACAAAAGATGCTTGGAAAAATTCAAAAACACATCAAGTAATAACATCATGGAGTCTGCATCACCATCGGCATCCCTCCGCTTGGCTGAGTGCCAGTTCGGCGTAGCATAACACACATGAGTTTTTACAAAACCTATCACACGACCCACTATACCCACAGATGTGTGTGGCGCAAGCCCTACCACTAAATGTCCTACAAACTGGCGCGGTTCACTAACACGATAAAATCTCTCCTTACCATACAACTTTGTAAGCAGGTCATCAATATACAAAGCGGAATCAACAAAGAAGCGACCGCTCTCTTCTGGCAATATTATATCCTGCATCATTAATTCAACCATCTGGTTCTCATCGGTGAGGGGTTTGCCGTACATATCTGTCTCATACCCCAAACCCCTCAAAACCTCAACTGCAGTCCCTATCCAAGACGGTCTGAAGTGTGTGAGTGTTGAATTGGTTGCATCATAGCGCACCGTCCCATCCTTAAACACGGTTATGTTGTGTGCCTGTCGCAACAACCCCTTCTCTAAAGGCTCTGCCATCCTGTCCTGCCCTATGAGACTCTTAACTCCCTTGAGTGGCTCTTTGGCTCTATATCCCACCTTCTCCTGCGCCCGTTTCAACTCATCCTTTAGGGGAAATGTGTGGAAGGTGTGTGCCGGGGCCTTCTTCTGACACCTGTCACAAAAAGGTTCCTTCAACAAATCCCGACAATATTTACACCTGTACATCATAACCACATCACCACCACACCGTTGGCATACCACACCAAAGGCTGGCATCTCACACACAACACACGTCCTAAGAGAAATCTCCGTGTAGAAATCACCACCCTCTTTTAACATCTTCAACAGGTCCCGTTTTGGTCCCCCCCTATCACCTACAGGAAAGAGTGTGTGGATAGCTGGTCTCATTGATCTGGGGGCAGCCTTCTCCGGGCGACCCACACGCACTCCCACCGATGTAGAAAATTTTGGAAGAATTTGTATTCCCGATGATTGACTCAATGCAGAGGGCACGGGAATATCTGATGGCGGATCATTACATAGTACAATATTGTGAAAAACTTCAGCCTCATCATCACTCAAAACAACCAATCCATCGCGTAACATGTGAGGAACCCCTAACATCTCCAGAACACTCTTCACTTTTACACTATACACAACAATACCAGGACCAGTTCTCTCTGGTTTTAGAATCATACTGAGCTGTTCCGGTGTTATAAGATCCCAAAAGTACAGGTATTTTGGGTGTAGCGGAATATTCCACCTCTTCGCAAGCGCCAGGGCCTCGGATAGTGTTGGGGTGTGTCCGGCATACGACTCCCCGCTTCCCCCAGCCTGTACTAGTTGAGCGTGCCAATATTCTTCCACATATCCTGTGCGTACCATGGGCGCATTGTTCTCCAAAAAATCACCAAAAGACACTAGCATATCACCCAGATGCAAAATCCTCTCCATATCCCGCCTGATCTTGATGGCATGAGCTGTATCCCTAACCCTAACTACATCACCACTCTTTAGCAGAATGGTTGGCGGGTCTATGGAGTCAACAAAGGCAATTGTAGCTCCCTTGCCAGGCATGTTCATCTTTACCTGCGTCCCTGCCACAACAGTATGATCTAACAACTCCGCCACGGCAGGATGTATGCCCACCGATGCAAAGCCGGTATTACACGCCCGGCCATATCTTAGCCGAAAACCGCCCGGCTTACCCGCGGTGGATAGAACAGAACGGCCCACTATCACCTCCTGCATACGCTTAGACGCAGCATCCTCCTCTCCCTCGGTAATAACAGCGCCTTTGAGATCCGCCAGCCACTCCCATCCCTTCAACTCATACATCTCTATTCTGCGTAACAACTTCTTTGCCCTACCGATAAGGCCATCATTGAGAACCCTCAAAGCCCCGCCTCGCACACGATCTGTCTTTATACGGCGCATGTTACGATGGTTAACCACCTCAGAAGAATCAGTATCAACACCAGCTAATTCTACCGGAAGATGGGTTATCACATGTATGATATCCTCATCTACCACACGATATTGGAAATTTCCAGCATCCCTCTCATAGACCCTCAACTCTTCCACAAAACGTCCCGGCTCGTCGTCCCGGCCTGTGTCGGCTACATAAGAATCCAGTCCTACTATGGTTCTGACATGATCAGCTATTAGCATAGTGACCGCGGATTCCGTTCCTCCGGCAGAGCGCATGGGACCTGCTATGGATACTGATAGGTGGCGCGACCCGTCGTTATTTTCACCAATACTTACACTGTTTATTCCCTGCAGGGGAGCTATGGTGACCCCCTCAGTTACCACTGCCAATCCTACACGTACTGCAGTATCCAGGTGCTGCTCCAAGGTGGAATCCGCGGGCATGTATTTGCCCTGGGCTATGCTTTCTGCCAACTTGAGAGCTGCCAGTTCCTTGCCAACTGTACCCAAAAGCTCCCGTAGGGGCTCGGCTATATCAATACCGTGCATCTTGGCCACCCTGTCAGATAGATCGTATGCTATCTTTGATTCTACAACCCGGGTCAGGTCCATACCGGTAGCCCTGGCTTCACTGGCGATACCATCCATGATGGCTGTCTGGGACACCAACGAGTCATAATATGACCGGTAATGTTCCGGCATGGGAACCCCGCTTATTGGAGCCTGAGACATTAGCGTATGGCTCTAGCTATCTTCCCAAACTCGTCTATACCGCCACCTTTCTCTAGTAGTGTACCAATCACTATGGCGTTGGCTCCTGCCTCGGCTATGGCCAGCGCAGTCTCTTTGTCCCTAATACCACCACCCACAATAAGAAAACCGTCGAAAGCCTTCCGTACTGCTCCAACCATTTTGGGTGTTATTGAGCACTCGGCACCGGATCCTGCCTCCAAATATACAAACCTCATTCCCAAAAAACCTGCAGCCATGGAATATGCTGCAGCTATCTGCGGCTTGTCAAACGGTATGGCTCTGGCGGATCCGACAAACCATGCGGACGTGTCCCTGCCAACTACAAGATATGCTGTGGGGAGTGGCTCTAGCTTGAACTTGCGTATGTTGGGGGCGCCCAATGCCTGGGCCTGAGATATGTAATACGGATTCTCCGAGTTCATGAGAGAGCTGAATAAAATGGCATCCGCTCCGGGTACCATTCCAGTTATGTTACCGGGGAAAAGTATGAGTGGTATTTTAATCTCCTGCTTTATCCTCTTCACCACCCCTGCTAACTCAAACTGGTTTGTAGCCGAGGAGCCGCCAACCAGTATGGAAGATGCGCCCATCTCCTGAACTGCCAGAGATCGACGTGCTGCCTCTTCCGCTTGTGACTCCTCAGAGTCTATTAGAACAAACAAGAGCGTCCGCTTCCGGTTCAGCTCGGCCTTCAGGAACTCTTCGGTCTTGCCCATGAGCTGCTGTTATGCGTATCACTTTAAAATCTTTAAGTGTGTGCATACAATTTTGTATAGCTATGGGGATTGAGAAAAAGTATAATTTTAACAAGATAGTACAAAAAATAATAGAAAAATCACTGTTTACTGAGAGACAAATTGAAATTATTCTACAATCTGGTACTGGCAACCAGATTCCTAGAACCATAAGCCGTGGTGCATACTACAGACAGCGAAGGCAGACTAATGATAAACTAACAGCGTTACTTTACTCTGTGATACTCATGTATGGTTTGGGTGTGTTGCCGCGTGATACACTTGATGTGCTGGGACAAATATCACAACAAGTTACTGTGATTTTTGATAGTGATGTTGATGACACACACAGCGAGATGGTTATGCGCTTGTTGGATGATACGGTGCAGGCCGCCATTACAAATCTTGACGGATCTGGTCATAAATGATTCAGTGTTGTGATAAAAATATACTAAATCACAATAAAAAGTGATAGTAATGAAACTGTGATTTAATGCGTGATTCTCTTTGCTCTGCACATAGCAGTAACCGGACTGTGTTTTTAGGTTGGTGTTACTGTCTTTTTGAATCATCGTATTCTGTGATATGTGAGTGATAAGCCTTAAATGATAATCACACAATTGGGAGTATATGCTGATAGATGATCCTGTATGGTTTGTCATAGTATGCGTTGTGACATTTGCAATCACAACATGCGCATCATACATACTAAATCACAACCAACATCACAACCTAAAACATCTTGAGAATGAGATTATTAGACTACGGTTGGAGTTGGACAGGATGCGGCTAGGTGAGCCAAAGCAGGCCACTATTACATCCCGTACAAAGGCGGAGACAAGGGTGGAAGAGATACTTCAGATTGTGGGCGAGGATCCTAAAACTGCCCGCCAAATACGATCTACTTTGGGTCAGAGTCGTGAGCATGTGGCTAGATTGGTCAAGAAGATGACCGATGCCGGTTATCTGGAGCGCCTGGAAACTAGACCATTCACGTATGTCATCACCGACAGGGGCAAGACATTACTGAAATAGCAGCCTGAATCTAGGTATGAATTCACGTCTTCCGGAATCTTGTGCACAAATCACATTAACTGTCGCGATCAGTTGTGCGTAAATTTAGACACAGGTGAACTCATATGAATCTAGCACCCGATAGTGGGGCATCACGTGACTCTGGTACCTTGGTTACCGGGGCTGTGCTGTAATGTATGAAAAGTCGGTCCGCTAGTCATTGGCATCCCACTCCATCCATTTTGCATCATTTGCCCTAATTGTCTGGGTCGCCTTTTTATTCCTGAAGCGGTGTTTCGCCGTTATCTATCCAGTGAGAAGTGCAATCTTCTCCCATTGTACTAGTCTACATAATCCCGGAGACTGTCATAATGCCATATCTCATTGGACTCTTAAATAAGAGTCCCCTCGTCCTCAATCATTCCATGGAAGCGCTCCAGTTTGCCATTTGTCGGCGGGTGGTATGGTCTGGAATTGATTAGTATGATGTCTTGATTCAGCAGTTCTTCCTAGAATAGTGGGCTTCCAGTTCTTTTTGCCCTTTTATTGTCCTACGAAACACGCGTCGTTATCCGAGATGCAGGGGCGCCGAATCGTTCTATCACCAATCTCAGTAATAGAACGGCGTTCTCTGAGGTTGCATGCTCAAATAGTGCCGCTCCGACTATACACCTGGATGCATCATCTATGAGATTCAGTCCCTTGAAGCGCTCATCTTTTCATGACATGCTAGTGCCACATTGCATTGGAATATTTACGCTCATAGCGTACCCACTCTGACTTTGCAGGTGATGATCCTGCCGTACCGTTCTTTTTCATTATGCGACATACTGCGCGATATATTGTCATTCTGTCTAAGCCTCTTTGCAATACGTACTACTCCGGCGGGATCCTTCCTGTATGCTTCAGTTACCATTCGTATCTGGGTGTCGGTGGTTGGCATCATGGGCCTGCACATCTTTACTCGAGTCGTTCCCGTTCTCTGGTTCACAATCTTCGTACGTGTCTTGTTTCAGGTCTTGAGCTATGTTGGTTGTGGCAACGCCTCTTTTGTCTTGATTCCTCTGTTATTCTCTTTACCATCTGGCTTGTGCAATCTGAACTACTGTACGCCGGATCCTAAGCGGACTTACTTTTCGTACTATTGAGTTACCGGTGCTGTGCCATAAAGCGTATTAGTTACTATATGTAATCTAACATGTGAATCTTGAGAAGTGTTGCTATTGTGGAGAGATGACAGATATGCCTTTCCAATGCAACTACTGCCACGACTTTTTCTGCGCGGAGCACCGGCTGCCGGAGGAGCATCGTTGCGTCAAACTAACACTTATTCGTGCAAAAAAATTTGGGGAGAAGCGAGTGATTAGAGACGCCGGTACCTCCAAGAGTCTGTTCCGACGAATATTCAGGCTCTAGTAGGGACTCATATCCGGTGATATGCGAGCCCGCTTACCCTGGTATATCAGGGCCGCGGCCAGAGCGAATAGTACTAGTCCGGTTAATGGAAAATTTTGGGGAGCCGGTAGCAGGAACCAGTAATACGTGCCAAACCCCACAGAGACGCCCGCTTGAGCCCAGAGCTTGGCCCATTTGGGAGCTCGCACTATTCGGCTTACACCCTCCACAGCCAAAATTCCCAAAACGGGGTAAATAGTATAGTATAGAAAATCAATAACATCTACTCCGGTATGGGACACCATTATTCACTAGCATCGTGTATTATAAAATCGAATGCGAGCTGATGGTTAACTTGAGCCATCAAGCCCAGTTTACCCGGACGGCACTACCTTGTTCTATCAGGGCTCTCGCATTGTCATAGGTAATCGAGGCTATGTCTTCTGCCTCGAAGGGTCCATAGGAGTTGTAGTCTGATCCGGTTAGTGTATCGACATCCTTTGTGAATCTCACCGTTATGCGTCGACTCTTGTGTTTCTGCGAGACATACTCCAAAAACCTAGTCCGTCCGTGGGATGTGGAGTTTATCAACAAGTCTATCCTTCTTCGCTTCTCCTCATCTGCATCCAGTACGTATTTCTCCTCGTCAAGAAGATTGGCCTGTCCCGAGCCTGATCCCTTCTCCAGTCGTATGCGTAGTAGCAACTCTACCAGTCGTGAGACCGTGGCAATGAGGGAGTCACGCACCTCGTTTTCCACACCATCGAACTCCTGTCTGTTCAGGCTTCCAATGTACCTTGATATGGTGCGGTACGTGTCATCGTCCATCTCCAGAACAGATTCATTCTCGGCCTCCCGGAGTACCATGCCGTACAGCTTATCAATGACTAGATTTTCTCCACTCATTTCCTAACCCTTAAATCATGGCATATTTATCTGACTTTGTTATTGCCTTATAGAAACAATGGTGGTAAGCCGCAACGACTGAGCTACACTGAAGATGATGTATTTGAGATGCTGGAACGGGATGAAATTAGGTTCATCGACATGCAGTTCAGCAGCTTGCCCGGACGGTTTCATCATACAACTATCTCCGCTACTACATTCACCAAAGAGCAGATGCGAGACGGTCTTCCCAAACTTGATGGCTCATCTATCATTGGATTTGCAAGCATAGAAGACTCGGATCTCATAATCAAACCGGATCCAAGCACATACGCCATAATACCATGGCTCACGGACAACAAGACCTGCAGACTAATCTGTGACGTATATTGGGGTCAGGGAAGGGGTAGGCTATCCAGGGATCCTCGGGGAATTGCGCAAAAGGCCGAGAGTTACATAAAGGAATTCGGATTTCACAGCTTCTGGGGTCCTGAGGTAGAATTCTTTGTATTTGACAAGGTACACTGGGATGTACTTACTCCCTATAAGGGTCAGTCATACTCCATTGAGTCGCAGGAGGCTCCTTGGAACCAGGAGGGATCAGGCTACCCCATGGGTCTCAAACGTGGGTATTATCCCAGTACGCCGTCCGATACTCTTTCCCCCTTCCGTAATGATTGCGTAAACATACTTAACACAAACTTTGGCATCTTGTGTGATAATCATCATCACGAGGTAGCTACCGCGGGTCAGTGCGAGATAGACATAATGTATGACACTCTTACTAATGCCGCCGATTCGGCGCAGTCATACAAGTTTATCGTACGTAATGTAGCACAAAAACATAACAAGGTTGCAACAATGATGCCAAAACCCATAGCCATGGATGCCGGTTCCGGCATGCATACCAACGTGAGTTTGTGGCGCAATGGAGAGAACGCTTTCTATGATGAGAACAGTCCTGATGAATTGAGCCAGGTTGCCAGATACTTTTGTGGCGGCGTGATGGGCCATGCCAAGGCACTCTCCGCAATCTGCAACCCTACCACAAACTCGTATCATAGACTGGTCCCCGGATACGAGGCACCGGCATACATCGCATGGAGCTCCAGTAACCGCTCTGCCATAGTGCGGGTTCCAAAGCATTTCAAGGGCAAGACTCACTCAACACTGAAAAGGCTGGAGTTTCGCGCCCCGGATCCCTCGGCTAACCCATATCTTGTCTTTGCAGCTGTAACCGCTGCAGGGCTGGATGGTGTAAAGAAGAAGACGGACCCCGGCGATCCAGTACAGGAGGACATATTCAAGATGACTAAAGAGGAGCGTATACAGAGAGATATTGGTATTCTCCCCTCAACCTTGGGTGAGGCGCTGGACTGTTTGGAGTCAGACAGTAAATTCCTAAAGCCCATCTTTACATCAGATGTAATAGAAAAACTGATCTCGCTTGGCAAACAGGATCAACGAGAGATATCCATAAGGCCGCACCCCCACGAGTTCTATCTATATTTTGATGTATAGTCGTTGTTGAGTAGTCGCTACCATACTTGTACGTAGACAGGCGGACTAATCTCGCCCTAGTTGCTTGCCATAAGAAATATCAGATACAGCGATGCGCCAATTAAACCGAAACCCAATGCCATGGCCGGAATGCGGTTACTATCATGGTGAGCTGATCGCCAGAGCATGACCCCGCCGGACAGCCCCAAAAGAAGTATGAAAAAACCGGCAACCAGTTTGTCACCCTCATTTCCAAATATTAGTGGCTGGAAGAGACCAGAGAGTAATAGAAAGAATATCGCCAAGTAGACATACCTGACAGAAGAAAGCGCCCTGTACGCGGCGGTGCTACTCATGCAATACATCTTACACTTGTACAATAAATTAGTACTTGTCGGGCGATGAATTCCGGACTAGAACCGGCAAAAATTTTTGACGTATCAACACAAGCTTCATTTGCTCCCCTAACAAACATAATTCATGGAGTCATTCGTCCAAGAGAATGTGTTCCGCGGCAAGATAATCGGGCTTAGTATGTATGAGGGTGAGATAGAGGGACGCCGCGTGCGTCGGGAGATAATCGAGCATCCCGGGGCCGCCGCCATATTGGCCATAGATCATAATAACATGCTGGTGATGGTGAATCAGCACCGGTTCCCTCTTGGTCGTACACTGGAGATACCTGCGGGAACCTTGGAGGCAAACGAGCTCCCCCTGCATTGCGCCCTGCGGGAGCTGGAGGAGGAGACCGGGTACGTTGCAGGAAGCATAAAGCCCCTTCTGTCATACTATCCGTCCGTAGGTTACAACAAGGAGATCATACACTGCTTTGTGGCCACAGATCTCAGAAAAACCGCGACCAACCCGGATGAGGACGAGATACTGTCTGTAGAGACGCACAGCATGGATGCGGTAATGGGCATGATAGCGTCTGGGCGCATACGCGACTCCAAGACTATATGCTCCCTTTTTGCATATCTGAATAACACGGGACGGTACAACCTTTCCGAGACTGTATAAGGGCGGAACTCTGTATAGGAAATACTACGCCTGCAAAGCCTGGGGTGCGGTCCAAGCCTCGTTTATCTCCTGAAATACGCTCAGGTTATGCATAGCCGCGGTTCCTATTTGGACTGCTGTAGCGCCCACCTGCAGAAATTGAAATACGTCTTTTGCATTGCATATGCCACCACACCCCATAATGGGTATGGTATTGCCATGTCTCACTCTTATGTCATGTATGGTTCTCAGGGCTATGGGTTTTATGGGCTTGCCTGAGAGTCCGCCGGTACCGTGACTGAGCAGTGGCCGCCCTGCATCATCCAGTGCTAGGGCAGGTACAGTGTTTATCGCCGTTATTCCGTCTATGCCAGCCTTTATTGCTACGTCGACGCCGGGCATCATGCTTGGTCCAACCTTGGCAAAGACGGGCGTGGTGTGGGCAACTTTTTTTGCCGTAGACACTATATCCTGTACTAACTTCGGATTGTCTCCTACCTCCCGACCCAGATGCTCTGCATGGGGACATGACAAGTTCAGCTCAAATCCCGCAACACCATCAAACAGGGGTATCATTTCGGCAAAATCGTCGGGGGAGGATCCCGCCATGCTCACTATTACGGGAAAACTTGGTCTTCCCAGGGCGCGGGCAAACTGGTGGGCTCCGCCATTATTCAGGCCTATGGCGTTAACATAACCGCCTCCATCCACCGGTACAAAGTTGGGCTCTGGATTGCCCTCACGCGGATTCACGGTAAGTGACTTTGTAACCGTTGCACCCGCGCCACTCTTGTATACCTCTTCTAGACTCTGTGGTGTATTTCCCCGCAGACCCGATGCCAGGATTGCGGGCCCCTCTAGCGTCAGCGGACCTAAGTGTATGGACATTGCCGTTAATACCACGCTTATTTACCAAATAAATCTCAAATGACTAGCGTCAGCGGACCTAAGTGTATGGACATTGCCGTGACTTGCTGTAATGTATGAAAAGTCGGTCCGCTAGTCATTGGCATCCTGCTCCATCCATTTTGCATCATTTGCCCTAATTGTCTGGGTCGCCTTTTTATTTCTAAAGACCATGAGCGGTGTTTCGCCGTTATCTATCCAGTGAGAAGTGCAATCTTCTCCCATTGTACTAGTCTACATAATCCCGGAGACTGTCATAATGCCATATCTCATTGGACTCTTAAATAAGAGTCCCCTCGTCCTCAATCATTCCATGGAAGCGCTCCAGTTTGCCATTTGTCTGCGGGTGGTATGGTCTGGAATTGATTAGTATGATGTCTTGATTCAGCAGTTCTTCCTAGAATAGTGTGTTTCCAGTTCTTTTTGCCCTTTTATTGTCCTACGAAACACGCGCCGTTATCCGAGATGCAGGGGCGCCGAATCGTTTCATTGCCAGTCTCAGTAATAGAACGGCGTTCTCTGAGGTTGCATGCTCAAATAGTGCCTCTCCTACTATACACCTGGATGCATCATCTATGAGATTCAGTCCCCTGAAGCGCTCATCTTTCATGACATGGCAGTGCCACATTGCATTGGAATATTTACGCTCATAGCGTACCCACTCTGACTTTGCAGGTGATGATCCTGCCGTACCGTTCTTTTTCATTATGCGACATACTGCGCGATATATTGTAATTCTGTCTAAGCCTCTTTGCAATACGTACTACTCCGGCGGGGTCCTTGCTGTATGCTTCAGTTACCATTCGTATCCGGGTGTCGGTGATTGGTATCATGGGCCTGCCCATCTTTACTTGAGTCGTCCCCGTTCTCTGGTTCACAATCTTCGTACGTGTCTTGTTTCAGGTCTTGAGCTATTTTGTGGAGGCAACGCCTCTTTTGTCTTGATTCCTCTGTTATTCTCTTTACCATATGGCTTGTGCAATCTGAACTACTGTACGCCGGATCCTAAGCGGACTTACTTTTCGTACTATTGAAATTGCCGTGACTTGCAACACCATCACGTATATACCTTGGAGAGTGAGTTGCCATCTGTCGTCATAGGCTACAGCCTTGCGCAGCACTTAGACTGGAATGGCATCATCAAGCCATTCTTGGATTATCAGTACTGATGATGATATGCACCCGGCTCCATGAAAAGATATATGCGTCAGATAACCGCTGCCCTCCCATGGAAGAGCGTAGGCGCACCCTTTTGGAAAAGACGCGATCGGACGGATATGACTCACTGGTGGCATTCACTCCTGAAAACCTGTACTACATGACCGGGTTCTGGGGGGAAGCGGTTGGAATACTGGACGAAGACGGGGTCACCATAGTATCCTCCGCACTGGAGGCACAGAGGGCCGCGGACGACTCATACCGGTGTAATATTGTAACCTCGGAGCGGGGAAAAGGGATGATCCCATCTGTATCCGGGCTATTACAGGACAAGAACCCCTGTACCGACTGCTGTGACTACTCTACAATGCGGTCACTAAAAATACACTCGCCGCGCATGGAACACAATCCCCGTCCCTTCCTGACTGCCCGTACAATAAAAGACAACGATGAGATATCCACACTAAGGGCGGCCTCCAGAATAATTGACTCACTGTTCGACATATGTGCGGCGGAGATGGTTGTCGGTCAGTCCGAAATTCAGCTTCAGGCACTCCTCATGAAATACGCCATTGATCGCGACATGTTTGATACAGGATACGTATACGGACTCCATCCGTTAATAGTGGCCGGGGGCCCTAACAGCGCGTTCCCCCACGCACAACCAACCGACAGGAAATTCCAGAGTGGTGATTTGGTGGTCGTGGACATAACTCTGCGCCATAAAGGATACATCTCTGATGCCACCCGGACTTTCGCCATGGGTGATGTATCTCAGGAGGCCCTGGACGTATACGAAATAGTCCGTGAGTCCCAGAGTCGCGGACTGCAGGCTGTTGCTATTGGTGCATCATGCGGTGATGTCGATGCAGCCTGCCGAAATTATATTGAGGAGCGCGGTTACGGCAAATTCTTTATTCACTCGACGGGGCATGGTGTGGGTCTGGAGGTACACGAGGATCCATTCCTGGGCAAGGGTTCTGATACGACACTGCAAAACAACATGGCCATAACCGTGGAGCCAGGAATATATCTGCCGGGCAAACTGGGCGTTCGCATTGAGGACTCTTTAATCGTGGGACAGAAACCTGACATATTACATCATTTCCCCAAGGATATGATACGCGTATAGAACACTCCCAAGCACTAATCGTAAAAGTTTACCACATCCATTACATCCTTGGTTAAATCGTTGTTGCCCTGTACCATTCCCTCAGCATCCATACTCCAGTCAAAGGACAGTCCGTCACCGCGTGACTCAAAATCCAGCATGACACGATACTCGTCTATGCTGGTACTCATTACCTCTACGCGTACTGCTGTGGAGCGATGATCAAATACATTGCCGTCGGGAAATGCTGTTACAATCCTGTCCGATATTGCCTCCTCCACATTTATGCCGGAACCGTCCATTCCGTCATACCGCAATACCCGTTCCAGTATATCCATATCCCCGGCATTCAGCGTGTCTGGTATCGTATCGCGCAGATCCTTCTCCAGCAGGCCTGGTACCACGAACACAGCCAGCAGTGTTATACCCGCCAGATAGAACGGGGCCCGTTTTGTTAGAAAGTCGCGCATACCAGATTTTTTGGGATCCTTCACATCATGTCATCACACCTGGGAGAATTAAAGTATGAGTTCACGTCTTCCGGAATCTTGTGCACAAATCACATTAACTGTCGCGATCAGTTGTGCGTAAATTTAGACACAGGTGAACTCATACGAATTAAAATCTGTGGTGTCAACTATTGGTATGAGTTCACGTCTTCCGGAATCTTATGCACAAATCACATTAACTGTAGCGATCAGTTATGCGTAAATTTAGACACAGGTGAACTCATACAACTATTGTTTTATGCTGGCATACTTATTCTCTATTGCGTCCTTGATAAATCGGACTATCTCCTCTTTTACTTTGCGCCCCGAGCTGGTATGTTCGTCCCTGTCTACAACAATGACTAGGTTACTGTCTGAGTCATTCTGGTATCCGTCCCCCACATCGTTTGCCACTATCATATCTGCCTCCGTCTCTAGGAGCTTGTCCCGGGCGGACTTTACGAGATCGTCCTGGGATACGTTAACCTCTGCCTTGAAGCCCACAAGCATGGATTGAGGGGCAGCCTTTCTTAGGCGATTTATTATCCTAGGCGCCCTGTTCATAGCTATATTCAATCCATCCTGCTCACTGTCTATCTTGTCTCGATTGTACTCTGCCGGAATATAGTCCGCGGCCGCGGCCGCCATTACTATAATATCGTGGTTATTCTGGGCCTCCCTGAGTGTGGCCGCCATCATCTCTGCCACGCTGATAACGTTTATGACCTTGGCGCCCTCAGGAGCCCTCTCCCTTCCGGGACCGTACACCATGGTGACATCACACCCGTCCAAGATTAGCTCACTGGCCAGCAAGACTCCCGTACGTCCGGAACTGGTGTTGGTAATGGCCCTCACCGGATCTATCAACTCCATGGTTGGTCCGGCCACCACCAGAACCCGCTTGCTCCTAAGTCTGGACGGTTTGGTTATAATATCCATTATGGCGTCCGATACCTCCTGCGGTTCTGCCACCTTGGCCTTGCCTTCTGTTATGCTGGGTGGCATAAACCGAGCCCATTGAGACAATGACTTTATGTTTCGCTGTATCACACTGTTCTCGTACATGGCCTCGTGCATGGCCGGGCAGATAATGATGGGTGTCTTGGAGCCCAGCGCCACGGTTAGCACTGACGTGGGTGCCGTATCGTCTATGCCACATGCCATCTTGCTTATGGTGTTGGCCGTGGCCGGATACGCCACTACCATATCAGCCCTGCCAAAGTCTGCCAGCTCCACATGTTTCATATCCCCATCCAGTACCGATACGGCACGATTGCCCGTAGCCCATGTCATGTAATCGGTAGTGATGAGCCTGGTGGCGGATTCGCTCATGACGCATTGGACTGATGCTCCATGCCGCATAAGCATCCTGGCCAAGTCTATGGCCTTATACGCGGCCACACTCCCGGAGATGCAGAGTACTATACTCTTTCCTGATAGCTGTGCGCTGTCGGTTCCGGTAATGTCAAGCGATGGATGTGTCATCTCTCCCTCACCGAGAACGTATGTTCATTGGCCGGAAATATGCCATTTTCAACTTCATACCTGTACGTAGATATGGCCCGTCTTATATCCTCCGATAGCGTGGCATACTTTTTCACAAACTTGAACTTGTTCGGGTACATGCCTAGCATGTCCTGGATAACCAGCACCTGCCCGTCACAGTCAGGACCGGATCCTATGCCTATGGTGGGAATCTCCAGGCTCCGGGTAACGAACTTGGCTGTCTGATGTGCCACTTTCTCCAATACAATACAGAATGCGCCCACATTTTGGAGTTCTGTGGCTTCCTCTAAAAGCCTCTCGGCTCCCTGGCTATCTTCCCCTCTTACGCCAAAGTCTGAGTGTATGGCCGCGTACTGAGGCTGCAACCCCAAATGTCCCATTACCGGTATCTGCGCCTCGGTCAGGGCCTGTACCATCATGGGATTACCTTCCACCTTTACCGCGTCGGCGCCTTCCCTGACCAGCCTTCCCGCATTCTTTATGGCGATATCATCTGAGTAACATGACAGAAAAGGCATGTCTGCCACTATTAGTGCCTCCTTGCGGGCCCTGTTTACGGCGCCGGTAAACATACACATATGATCCATGGTTACATGCAATGTAGTCTGATGGCCAAGCATGACCATGCCTGCACTATCTCCCACCAACAGTATGTCCACACCATCATCGCACAACGCGGTCATGGTATAGTCATATGCGGTCACCGCCACTATCTTCTTTTTCCCCTTCATGGCTGCTATTTGGGATACCCTCTTACGCATATTCTACCTCTTCTAGGCGTTTTTTTATATGTTGTATACAGTCCCTCAGGTTGGCCGCATTGTCAAACTGCTTCACTATGCTCTTTAACGTAACTTGGTCGTACTCTTTCATTCTGCTACAGTAGTAGGCAAGCAGCGGAATTGCACGTATAAGATTGTCCACTATGGTTATGTGCGCCGTTCGTGCCGTTCGTGACAGCGGGTTTAGGTCTATGGTAATTACGCGCTTTTCCAGATTGCGCAGTGCCATGGTGCGGTCACCGTCTTCTAGGGGCACAAGCACAACATCTGCTGCAGCTATGCCATCCGGGCTAACCAGCCTGCGTGCAGACTCAAGTCCCGTTATGGCGACACGGTCTTCATCGGCGCCCAGAACCGATTTGGCACCGTGTCGAAGCAGAATACCCGCGATTACCCTGCGGCGCTCCGGACTGTCATAGAACAGGTTGACCTCCAAAAGGGCGGAGGTGGACGCGGCAAGCTTCACTATGCCCTCGGGACACAGCGCCGCCACGTTCCCGTTAACCGATATTACCGGGCTCTTGGCCAGTAATAGTGCCGCTGCGGCAGCATGGGCAGCTTTCTGGGCATGGGGCGCACTTGTCTCACCAATGATATAGTCAAAGGCCTCTCCCCTTCCGTGGGCAATAATACCCTCTGTTGTAACTGCGCCCGCGTTGAAACCGCCTACCAATAACTCCCGTGTTCGCAGTGACTGATATCGTGGATGGGATTGGGGTGTGCGCATGTATTACTCACCTGCGCGCGGGAACCCATACAATGCCATCACAACACACGAGCTCCAACGCTGTCTATTCTTGTCCTAATGGTATTTTTGTACCTGCCCAGTATTGTTGATATCCTCTCCACATCCTGATGTGGTACTATCGTGAATAGGGTCTGCCCAAACAGTGCCATCCCGCAAGCGACCCCTGCCCCGTCTAGCTCCTGAACAATACCCTCCACCATGGGGGTTACTATATCACATCTGCGGGCAAACTCCAGGGACATATTCTGGAAACTTCTCATATCATGGTATTTGAGCATATCTGTAACCATCCTTTCTCCTAGGTCTCCTACCGTGTCCATACGGTCCAGATGATCCTTTGTAGACAGAGGGGAGATGCACACCACAAATACCCAAACATCTTTGGGATATAGATTCGTTATACTGCCGTATCCCGGAGCTCCTGCCTTGGTCCTGATCTCAAAGCCGCCATGGTATGCTGCCAATACGTCCCCCAGTCCGCTTTTGTAAAACATGTCCGCACGGTGGGCCATCTGTCCCAGCCGCTCCTTCCTTAACCCTGTACCGAATGCCCTGTCCAGTGCATATGCTGTCGACAGGGCTAGGGCCCCGCTGGTACCAAGGCCATAACCGGAAGGCACTCCCATGGCATGGCTTATCTCCACACCCCGGGAATTGTTTCCGGTCTCACTTAGAAACAGCTCTGCCACATGCCTGGGAATCGGTTGTCCCCGCAGGACATGGCGTTCCAGTACGCGTACCTTGGTGGTTACGCCCGCGGCAATGGAGAATCCTGCCCCAATAGAACCGGTGACCATCCAGGAGTCTCCCTTCATGGCCTGGAAGAAGCCAGTTATATGAGCTGGACAGAATGCGACACCATCCATGCACATGATGCAATTCCCAACAAAATAAACGCGCCGATTGCCATTACAGCTGTCAGATCAGCACCCGATTCTGAACTTCTCGTAACTGCCCTTGGCGGCGGGCACTGCCTGAATGTCCCGGCAATTACCGTCCTGCGTCACGGTCACGTATCCGGAACTATCTGGCGCATCAGAGTATGTCAGTGTTACACCCGCGGCAAATTCTACATATTCTCCGGCCCTTCTGCCCCGGAGTATGGTGGTGGGACCCACATGATCCCGTGCCTCCAGCAGTATGTCACCTGGCAGTGTCAGCATTTGTATGGTCCCGTTCTCTGCCTGGTTTCTGCCCACTACCATCTTTGTCTCATTATCCAGTCGATGCTGGCGGCCAACCTTCAGCAAGTCTATGTCATTGATTGTGGGGTTCTCTGTGTGATCAAATAGATCCTTGACCCGGAGACCAAAGATAGGATCCGTTAGCAGGCAGCCTCCTCCCGCATTGGGCGGATCCTTTATTCCCATCTCTTGGGCCATGGCTAACTGCGGTTTCCTACTTCGGCCCCTTATTATTCCTAGATCCTCCCGCTTGATTAACCCGCTCTTTTCGGGTTCAGTAGCCGGAAGAAGGCCTCCTGAGAGCGGCCGGAGTATCTTCCCCTCCAATTGGGATTCTGCCTCTATGGTCTTTAGGGCCTTCCGGTGCTGGCTCATGGGTCGCTGGCCCAGCACTTCCCCGGATATTATAAACTCGGCCCCTATCTTTTCCATTTGATCCTTGGCCGCATCAAACATCATCGCCCTGCAGTCGACACACGGATTGAAGCCGGCGCCCCTGCCATATTTTGGAGACTTTAGCATCTTGATATACTCGTCTCCCAGGTATACTGTCTTCAAGTCAACATTCAGATCATCTGCGCGCTCCCTAATCTCAAAACCACAGCCCCGTCCACAATCAAAGTCACAAAAGGGGGTCTTTATTGCAACCGCAGATACCTCAAATCCCTGCTTCTGCATCATGCGCACGGCCAGCTGGCTGTCCAGGCCACCGGATAGCAATGCTACCACCTTCTTCTTTTCCATGTGATACGCTGGCATACTGTGTATATAGCACTAACCATAAGTCCTTGCCCATGGTTTTTCGTGGCGCCGAAACCTCACACGATCGTCATCATGTTCATGTTATGTCGGATTTCCGCCCCATGAACACAGGATGACTTGCTCCGCCTCCCGTTGCAGGATATTTCGCGCGGCATTTACGCCCGCGTGAGTATCCTGCGGACACTGGGTACAAATGAATTTGCCCCATAATGTTCGTGTTTTCTTGTCAATATTCCCATACACAAAGCATTTCTGGCTCGTGTGGTGACTGTGAGTCGAGATTAGATGGATTCCTTTCTCCTTGCACTTTTGTTCCAACTTTCTCAGGAACCCACCAACACGATTGTGTCGCATCATTCCATTAATATCGTGTTTCCGGTTGCCGCCGTGACTGGTCATGGGTTTTAGAGAGGTTCTCGACACCGACCGAGTCCACACCGTCTGCGACTTGTTTGATGATGTGGTTCATCCGGTTCGTTGCAACGTTGCCACCTTTCTTCCACAACCGGCGAATCTGCTTCTCTAATAGTTGCCGACTTCGACATCCAGTACCGTGATTCCCAGTGAAGATGAGGCTCTGGGCGAATCTGCTTCTCTAATAGTTGCCGACTTCGACATCCAGTACCGTGATTCCCAGTGAAGATGAGGCTCTGGGCGAATCTGCTTCTCTAATAGTTGCCGACTTCGACCCTTCAAGTGTGTGAGTCGACCCTTTAACCGGTTGATTTTTCCAGTATCTTGCGGTGCTCCATAGAATGGGAGGCTATCATTCCCGCTGAGTCGGCTGTGACTGCCAAGTGTTTGCCATCGACACCGCGATCAACGCCGGTTTGTAGTTTGTTGCATAACTGACTTTGATAGAACACAGGTTCGCTATGTCGTGATCTAATTTTCTACGCTGCAACCGCGTCCACCTATTTGTTGTACTTGGCTACCCTCATTGCGATTTCCTGTACTATTCCCATCTTCGCGACTATACTACGTGCCCGAATACTCGCTTGAATGAGAACACCGCTTTATTATGATATCAATTGCCCATCGCTTGTCATGCCGCCTTCCAGTTGTTTGTTTTCGGTTTTACCCTCTGACATGAGGCAGTTGTACACTTTTTGGCTTTCGCCCAGCTGATCCCGGACTGCAATCCCCGACGCTCACCTTTCCCTTGCATGATGGAATTCAGCCAAACCGGAAACTCTGCTGGAGTTCGCGATTCTGACAAATATCATGTTATTCCTGTACGCGTATGCCCATCCGTTAGTAGCCCCTTGTACGCGTGCTTTTGTTCATCAGACATTTGTAATGTCAGGCGTGACTTGCCAACATCCGGCTGCTTCTAATTTTAATCTGGTAATTTCAGCAGCCCACCAGCTCCCTTAGTATCGGTGGGTCGCCGGTTTGCTCATCCGTGACTGCGGTTGCATGGATTAGTACGCTTTCCTCATCCACCAGCACGTGCAGCTTGCTGAATCTCCGTTTCACCTTCCATTCGTAGTCAATCCATTCACCACAGCTACACATTTCCAGTTCGATGGAGTCGACAATCATGGTCCATGTTTTATCGCGATTGGTACAGGCAACTAGGCGAGTCGCCATTATCTATGTTGACATCAAGGTCTTGCATACGCCGGCATATTGTAGAGTAGTGTGAGGATTTGTATCCGTTGTGCATCATAAAAAAAGCCGGATAGCTATGTCTGTTTCTCATATTTGTTGCGACATACATGGCGCCGACAACAATTATCTGGGCATCCAAATGGCGCACCCTCCACGAGGTATTGGGCCCAAATACATTCCCACTGGACATATTCGACGTTGTCAATAAATATTATCAAGTTTGTTGAAATATTCTCAGAAATTAATGCTTGGATCTAAGACTAACAAAGTGAGCAGGAATTCGTAAACTTTCTCATCAGTGCAATTTTATTACATGATTGAGTTATGCAACAAACTATATCTACCCGGCAAGGAGTTATGGCGGGCGCTATACCATAAGTCTATGGTATGCAAGACGGGTACTTGACAAATACAGAATTTGTCATCCAGAGATTTATGGCGGGCGCTATAAATCCACCATATTCTAAAATGACTACTAGAATAGTGCATTACGCCTCTACTGCACGGGTATTACATAGTACAGAACAAGATTCCGCACACTGACTCTGGGAATACTGGTGGCCTATCCTAACAAAAGCGTGAATGTTATCTTTGGAGAGCTAAACGGCTATGCCTGCACGGCATTGTGGATATGTGAGTTCGACTGACACCTATCTGCGCATGTCTAATAGCAATGACCTGTATGATTTGAGTACGGGATTGGATATACTGACAGATACCATACCTAAAATTTAAGAACGGCCATAGAAACATTTGCACTGTTGCCTGGAATCACCATATTATCGGGTACATCCTCAACTGACTTGGCCCAAAAACTGGCCAGCAGATTAGGTGTGGATTTACTCAACTGTGATATCCGGGTGTTTCCTGACGGTGAGTCCAAACTAACAATTCCACAAATGCCTCATGGCCATTGCATTCTAGTCCACTCCACAGGTCCCCCATCAGATACGAACTTGGTTCACCTCCTCTCCATTATACACAAGATACACAATCATGTGGATAAAATAACGGTCATAATCCCGTATCTTGGCTATGCCAGACAAGACAAAGAATTCGTGGCCGGTGAGGTAGTTACTCTCAAAGTTGTAGCCAATATACTCCGGGGGACAAACATTGATCGTATAATAACCATAGATATACACAGCATGGTGGGCTTGGAGTATTTCCATAATGCCACTAATCTGACAGCAACCCCGGAGTTGGCGCGGTACTTTGGTACAAAGAGTCTGGAGAGGCCCATATGTGTGTCTCCGGACCGTGGTGGCCGGGAGAGAGCTGCTTCATTCGCGTACATATTGGGAATAGAGAGTCTAGCCTTAAACAAGATACGGGATCGTGATACCGGCGCCGTTACCATAAAGAACGACAATGTGGATGTTTCTGGTCGTGATGTGATACTGGTGGATGATATGATAAGTACGGGTGGTAGCGTGATCAAGGCTACTGCATTTCTCAAGGAACAGGGGTGTGGTAGGGTTTTTGTTGCATGCACCCATGCTTTAATGGTAGACAAGGCGTCTCGCAAAATAATCGATGCGGGAGCGGCAGAGATAGTTAGTACAAACACGGTACCCGGCAACACGGCCGTTGTAGACATGTCTGGTGCTATACACAAAGCCTTGATAAAGAATCAATAATAATCAGAATTAATGGGTGAGGGACATGGTGAAAAGCAATTATGAAATATTGGGAATAGAGGAAGAGGCTACACCCAAAGATATACGTAATGCATTCCGTCGGTTGGCACTACAAGCACACTCTGACAGGGGGGGCACCAGTACCGAGTTCATAAAGATAAAACAAGCCTATGAGGATCTAAAGGTAGGCAAGAAATATCCGGACACCCCACTAGAAAAACTTCGAAACTCGCGTGTATTCTCTGGAGATACAGACGCAGAGATTAGGCGGAGGAACGAGGTTATAGGTCAGGAACTGAGTGCAGAGATGAGGGCAGCTCAGGAATGGGCTGGTGCAATTTATCGCAGTGGTATAACCGGGAGCAGAATGTTTGGCTCAAAAACTATGGGAGAGATGGAGTTTGAGGTAAAAGACAACAGGACACTATTCATGAAGGGAAACTATATGGCCGGGAGTCTAAAGTATTCCGGTCCTGTATTGCTTCAAGGTAACATTTCCAGTCCATCATGGACAAACGAGTTTCGGACTAACATTGTTGTCGGTGATGGAGACTTTAAGCTTCTCAACCCCTTGGTGAATGGATACCGAATCGAGAATGGAGCCTCTATCACATCTCATACTGGCAATATTGTGATGGGTAATGTCTTTGGGAGAAAGTTTAGGGTTGAGGATCCCGGTGGGCGCGTGGGCGTATACACGATCCGGGAACACCGTACTCATCTACTGGCTCCTAGAGGGCGCGTTATCGTTGAAAATGCAGTAAACACCGTACTCCTAGAGGGTGATGTCGTAATAATTCTCAATCTGGAAGATGATGTCGTGATATCTGGACGTGAGATTCTCATATATGGTAATAAGATGACTTACGACTGCATTATACGACTAAAGGCCGGTGGCATGATACGATTCTTTGAAACAAACTCCTTTGTGGGGCTGAGCGATGATGCTATAATAGAGTTGGATAACGGAAAACGGCTGTATCTTCGTGACATAAAGTCAAAAAAGATACACAGATTGGCTGAGGGATTGGTGACAAATTTGGGTCAATATGACAAAAACCAAACCATGGTGGGTGGAGGTTTCTCCATAACATATGACATGCTGGATAGTGTGGCAAGGAACCCCGGTAAAAAACGCAAGATTTTTGGTGTATGATTTTATACCATTTGAACAGAGTTACATCTGCTGCCATATTCAGTATAGTGTTAACAGCCAGATCAAAGACCATCGTAGATGACATTTCCTAAGTCCTTCTCGGATAGCACATTGGCGGGTAATTGCTTAAGTCACTCTTTCATTTACCACCAAAGCAGAGACTAAATCCTGTTATTTCGTATGAGTTCACCTGTGTTTAAATTTACGCATAACTGATCGCGACAGTTAATGTGATTTGTGCACAAGATTCCGGAAGACGTGAACTCATACGTTATTTCACTACACGACATTTGCATAGCAATGTAGCACAGGACTGGCAAGGATCATTCCCTATCGGTTTGGAACGCTTATGTTTGACGGATTTTGTGTTATGAAAACATACCTCAATTCGGAGCGACCTAAATGGTTATCATTAGTGGTATGCTCTTTGTCAAAATTTACGTACCGTGATTTATGTACGTGATTGGGAAAGACGTGAACTCATATTTTGTATGAGTTCACGTCTTCCGGAATCTTGTGCACAAATCACATTAACTGTCGCGATCAGTTGTGCGTAAATTTAGACACAGGTGAACTCATACCATATTTTGTCTAGAATCCGGGGAGCATAACTCCTGCATCGCGGACCATCTCTATCATCTGATGCTCTATTAGACCTCCACCTAGGAGCAATCCTGCCACCATGCCTACTTCTATGAGAATATTCCTCAAGTCTTTCTTTATTCCTTCACGCCTGATTATCATTATGGTGAGCAATAAACTCCTAGAACTTGCAATTGAGTAAGCCGTTAGTTCCATTATACCGAATGGTGTTAGGAACAATATTGACAGTGGCTGAATGTCGATCAGTAAGGGGTTTAGTGTAGCTAGAGCTGCAAACGTAAAACCGGTGGACCAGGCAGAGAAGAGACTAAGGGCTACACCGAAACCGGGTACAAACATGGGAAGTGCCAATGTTGTGTTATGAAAGAATATCCCAGCACCGTCAATTCCATCTATAATCTCCATAAACTCATCTACCAGCGCCTGGGCCTGCTCGGGTGTATGCTCGTGCATGGTTCCGGCATAAAATGTGATGGCAAAGAGTCCCATCATCCCAAAGAAAGTAACAATCCTCCACACAACCCTCACTCCTAAAATGATATATTTGAACTCATACGGACCGTTTCACGAACGTGATTGGACTGGCCACATCCGGGATTCATTCAGTAACCGTTAAGGTGGCGTAAAAGATCAGACATCTATACATGGGCATATGTGTGACAAAAAAACAAGAGTGGTATGTTGCAGTGTATCTCAAACAGTTGTCTAGGGGTGACCTAAACGGTTACCCGTCACCAATGGCACACCTATTCAATAATTAGAAAAAATACAGTAGTCACTAGCATGCCTGCGCCTCGTCATGCGAACCTAAACCATACTATTTGTCACGTAGCGCCGGTACCGGCGTCGTACGTAAATCTAGACACTCATACTGCCAAGCCATTGATGGGAAAAACAGGGTTCGGCCTCATACCTTTGAAATCTTGCCATCAATGTCCAGTTTTTTCTGCATTAGTACAACACCATTTCGTATAGTAACATCGCTAACTCCCGTAATTCTTGATAGTGTCCTCTGTGTTACCCGTTCTTCTGTAATTAGGCATGCGATATAGATTGCCGCCGCAGCCATAGCCATGGGGTGCTTGCCTGCAGTAAGCAGCTTCTTTTCACTTTGCACAAGTATGTCTAGGGCATGTCGTTTCGTGATCTCGGAGAGGTTTATGTTGTTGGCTATCTTTGTTACAAACGAGGATATTTCATATTGATTTAGGCGAATATCCAACTTTTTGAGTATTACGCGCACATCCCGGAGTAGCACTTTTCTTTCAACATTAGTAACTGCCAACATGTCATCCAAAGTTCTTGGTGTGTCACTTTCTCTGCAGGCTATGTATAACGAAGCAACAGTCAATGAAGTTATAGTTCTGCCTCGTGTAAGTCCGGCCGACACAGTTTTGCGGTATATGTAGGCAGCTCGTTCTACCACATTATTGGGTATGGCAAGTTTGGTCTTCATTGAATGCAACAGAGTAAATGCTTTACTTAGTGTGGCAGCCGAGCGTGACTTACTCCTCTGATCCCACATTCTAAGTCGTGTAAACTTGTTTTTGGTTTTAATGGAGAGTGTATTACCACCAGAGTCCCTATTATTTCCTATTATGGTGGACAGACCATTATCGTGCATTACAATAGAAGTACGAGGACCAGTGCGTGTTTGTGCACTAAATTCTTCTGCCGTATGCGCCGCGGTATCGTGGGAAATGTCCGGCATATAATCAATCATTATAGTTCCACATCCTTCACAGAATACCTCGCCTCGCTCTTCATCTGTAACATATGAGGAATTACAGGATGCATCTGAGCACTTTCCAAAATTATCATCATATAATGCCATAGGTATATTATATACCACTCCGTCATATAAAAACGGCAGTTTATAGGCTAAAATTTACCAAAAATTAATAATTGCAGTAAAAATTGCAAATTACTTACTATGAAGTATATTCAAATGGGTCAGGGAATCCAAAGTAGCAAGTTTTGTGTGTGATCGTTGAGCTTTGTAGACCGATTTGCATAATGACCAATTTTGCTAGACGAAACATTCTAAATAAGTTTTATGTAATGTATAAAAAGTCGGTCCGCTAGTCATTGGCATCCTGCTCCATCCATTTTGCATCATTTGCCCTAATTGTTTGGGTTGCCTTTTTATTACTGAAGCGGTGTCTCGCCGTTATCTATATCCAGTGAGAAGTGCAATCTTCTCTCATTGTAGTAGTCTACATAATCCCGGAGACTGTAATAATGCCATATCGTATGAGTTCACCTATGTCTAAATTTACGCACAACTGATCGCGACAGTTAATGTGATTTGTGCACAAGATTCCGGAAGACGTGAACTAATACACCATATCTCGTCCTCAATCGTTCTATGGAAGCGCTCCAGTTTACCATTTGTCTGCGGGTGGCATGGCCTGGAATTGATTAGTATGATGTCTTGATCCAGCAGTTCTTCCTAGCATAGCGTGGGTTTCCAGCTTTTCTTGCCCTTTTATTGTCCTACGAAACACGCGCCGTTATCAGATAGCATGGATGCAGGGGCGCCGAATCGTTTCGTTGCCCGTCTCAGTAATATGCCATATCCTTGTAACGAACCATGATTGGAACAAAGGGCGCCGAATCGTTTCATTGCTAGTCTCAGTAATAGAACGGCGTTCTCTGAGGTTGCATGCTCAAATAGTGCCGCCCCGACGATGCATCATCTATGAGATTCAGTCCCTCGAAGCGCTCATCTTTCATGACATGCCAGTGCCACATTGCATTGGAATATTTACGCTCATAGTGTACCCACTCTGACTTTGCAGGTGATGATCCTGCCGTACCGTTCTTTTTCATTATGCGATATACTGCGCGATATATTGTCATTCTGTCTAAGCCTCTTTGCAATACGTACTACTCCGGCGGGATCCTTGCTGTATGCTTCAGTTACCATTCGTATCTGGGTGGCGGTGATTGGTATCATGGGCCTGCCTATCTTTACTCGAGTCGTTCCCGTCCTCTGGTTCACAATCTTCGTACGTGTCTTGTTTCAGGTCTTGAGCTATTTTGGTTGTGGCAACGCCTCTTTTGTCTTGATTCCTCTGTTATTCTCTTTACCATCTGGCTTGTGCAATCTGGACTACTGTACGCCGGATCCTAAGCGGACTTTTCGTACTATTGATAGTAAAATAACAGGATTTGGTAGCACATATAGCGAACACCATAAGTCTTTGACATGAAGGACGGGGATTGTATGTCAGATGTAGGATTTGTTACCGAGAAACTTATGGTGACCGCTATAGGAGAAATTACTTAGTCGACCTAGACGGTTACTCCCACCCCAGTTACACACAAATCATACCAATAGCCTTTGCATAATAATCCCCTATAACGTCACAATTTTTAGACCAAGCCACTATTGAGCGGCAGTTTTACATTGTATGCAACTTGTACACACAATCTGAAAGTCAAAGTAGTAGTGATCTGAGTTCGCGTATTGCCAATCCTGTGCATGAATGGAGTATGTGTGAACCCATGCAATAATTCATGTACGATACATATAGACGCCTATGAATTAGGGAGTAATGGGGGTTCGCATAATGGAGGTATTTACCTCTGTGGAAGGGGAAGGTATACTCTATGGTACAAAAACCCTTTTTGTCAGGCTAGCCGGATGCCCCTTCTCCTGCGGTTACTGTGATACAGTGGAGGCTCTACCAGCCGATTCAGGAGAGGAGTATGAGATAGACGAGGCCAAAGCGTTGGTGGACGATAATCTCCAGCAACACACCTACAAGGTCAACTTTACCGGTGGCGAACCCCTAGTACAACACAGGTCTGTTGCTATATTGGCGAAGCATGTAAGAGACAGGGGCATTCCCACATACCTGGAATCATCTTGTTTTAGTGCGTCGCGTTTTAGGCATGTGTTGCCACATATGGACTATATCAAGATAGAATTCAAGACGCCAGAATCAGGATTTGTAGGTGCAGAAGAACACGACTCACTGCAAAACGAGGCCATGTTGTGCCTTAAGGAGTCCATTAAGGCAGGCAGGACTACCTATGTCAAAGTCGTGGTAGGGGAACAGACCACACTCAAATACATACAGGCGCTGGTGCGCGACGTATTTGATGCAATATCTGCGCATAGACTGGCAGGTTTTACCATACAGCCGGTTTATGGCGCCGGAGCGCCGTCTCTGGCCTTGTTGCTACAGATGTATGACATTGTGCATTCACTATACCCCGATGTGCGTATATTGCCCCAAATGCACAAATATTTAGGGGCACCATAGCGGTACGAGTTCACCTCTAATTATGCATCGATGATACAGTGTCCAAAATTAGACGCAGGTTTATCAAAGATTATCATGTTTTGTTGCACAGATTAAATGGAAGAAAACAGCCTTGAGTCAGAGACCGAACTGCCTGCAAGAGACTTGTGCAAATTTTAGACCCCGTGAGCCATAGACACGTCAAGCCAGACTACTTTCAATGTAGGACGTCGTACATGGGAGTCTACTAGAATAGACCTTATGCGCATGATTGACAGTAACAGCCTAGGTTGCTTCAAACTGGGGTGTATTTTATGGCACACAATCAGTCAAGCATGAACAATGTGAATGGCACCTGCCAGGTATGAGTTCACGTGTTTTGATCATTCACTAAGATGTATAGATTGGTATGACAATATTTTGCTTAAATACTAAATTTGCAATAAGAATCTAATGAGAAGACGCCGGTCCTATAAGGAATTGGAACTGAAAAATCGTATGAGTTCACGTCTTCCGGAATCTTGTACACAAATCACATTAACTGTCGCGATCAGTTATGCGTAAATTTAGACACAGGTGAACTCATACCCTGTGTCTTCTCATTATTCTTATTACAAATTTTGTATTTAAGCAAAATATTGCCATACCAATCTATACATCTTAGTGAATGATCAAAACACGTGAACTCATACCCTGCCAGCGCTAACGTATGCCGTGATTGCAAATATCGTGTAGTGGGGTGACCGGATCTTGATGACGTATATCATGTGATCTAAACGGTTACCACAAAACCCATTAATTTAGTGGATTTTCTGATGAGTAATATTCGAATTATAATATCATGGAAATTATGGACAGATATTTTGTATGAGTTCATCTGTGTCTAAATCTACGCATAACTGATCGCGACAGTTAATGTGATTTGTGCATAAGATTCCGGAAGGCGTGAACTCATACGATATTTTTCAGAAATTTCTTGTACCTGTTATGCTTGTGCATAATGTGCAAATTATGCAACCCGGATACTACGAGTAGATCTTCCCGAAATTCCTCACGACTGCCATCATATACCTGACTTAATCTACGATATACCTTGAGCATACGTATGACATGCTCGATTAATATGCGCCTTTTTGACACAGTTTGGTTGTATTTCCTTTCAGTTTTAGTGAGTGATTCCCCGCCCTTGTATGAAATTATGACCTCTGCGCCGGGTAGGAAGTCTTTCATCTCCTGGTATCCTGCATCTACAACTACTGTTATCTTATCAGATGGCGGCGTGGTTTATTCTTCTAGGGACTTACCACCGAGGGGAATATCATGAATACGCCATAATCGTGTCTTTTTCCCTCATATACTCCACTGATGTGAATTATCAGTCTTGTTTGATGTTATCTGTACGTTGTATGGGTGGGTTTTTTGTTTACCAGTGTACATTGCCTCCTGATTTTTTTCAGGATGCTGTACGCGTACATGTGTCCCGTCAGTCTTTATCTCCACTCCGGCTCGACCGGGAACAATTTCCTTAAAGTCGGGTGTTGACTTGATTTGTGATATTGCTTTTGCAACGGTATCGGCCGTTGGGAGTATCTTGATCAGTCCCTGCTTTGTAAACTGGATGTAACGGCATATGTTTGACTGGTTTATCTTGAGTATAGATGCCAGCAGCTCCTGCTTTGTATTGCAGCGCAGGCGTATCAGTGTAACTAAGAGTACATGCCTGACCGGAAATTTGTTCACGTGCCCGCGTTCATTTGTAAGTTCTAAGAATCGCCGTGCATCATCGCCTTCCAGGGACTCTACGTATTCTGTGAATCTGGTTAGTATCCATTTGAACTCTTCCGGGGTGCATCCGGTCAGGAAATGAAGCTGATCCTTGCGTTCTATGATGTCATCGAGATTTGAAACGAGGGCATTCTTTGTGAGCTTCAAGTTTGCCATGCAGGTTGTATGAGTTCACGTCTTCCGGAATCTTATGCACAAATCACATTAACTGTCGCGATCAGTTATGCGTAAATTTAGACACAGGTGAACTCACACCGCAGGTTTGTTACTTCGGCCTCGGTGCGTAGCCGGTTGTACTCTGTGACTAACTGCTCCTTGGTGAGTTCTTCTGCTTTTAGCATACCTGGTACTACAAAATTAGTATGAGTTCACGTCTTCCGGAATCTTGTGCACAAATCACATTAACTGTCGCGATCAGTTGTGCGTAAATTTAGACACAGGTGAACTCATACCAAAATTAGGTCTTAACTTTTCTGTTTCACAAGAGTCTGTGTGGGAAAACCCATGACACTAGGTCAATTGTTCGTATCTAATAACTTGGTTTAGACGTGCAGGGTGGGAGAAGTGATTCTGCGCATACGGTCTAATGTATTAATTATTACCATAAACTGATAATGCATTTTTCTATCAGACATTGATAAGTAGACGATGTGGCAAGTAGCTCAAGATTATCGGAGAGTATGGCAGTGGATCAACTTTTCATACATTACACATAGTACAGGAAATCACAATGAGGGTAGCCAAGTACAACAAGTGGGTGGACGCGGCGGCAACGTAGAAAATTAGATCACGACATGGGGAACCCGTATTCTGTCAAAGTCAGTTATGCAACAAACTCAAAATCGAAATATTTTTGAATTAGTATGCCGTGTGTATTGTGTGGAAGTTACGTATCTGAAGGCTATGACGGCGCATGATTTGAGTGATATGGAAATTATCAAGCGCGACATAAAACGTGGTCTTATACTGATTATTCGGGTGGGCCCTATGGCACTAAAGGATGTCCAAGAATTGCGCCATTTAATAAAAGAGCTTTATGATGTTGCCAAAGCTGAAGGATCAGATATAGCACGTCTAGGAGAGGAGAGAATGGTGATCACACCCCCTCATGTGCAGATATGGCGCCCGCAGTACGATTTAAAATAACTTTACAGCTTCCTGAACTTGTGGGTTGTGGGTAGGAATCTTGTACATTCTTCTTATGTTCAATACCAGACTCTCTGATTTTCGCCTTTCCCCATGGTTTACCAGAACACGACGAAGCTTGGGGCGCATCTTTTGTATGAACGACATGAGTTGGTTGTAGTCGCTGTGCCCGCTGAATCCGTCCAGCTTCTCTATGTTAGCGTTAACGGTCACTGCTCTTACCTTCCCGCCTTTTTCCAGCATGGAGACCTGCTTGGCTCCGTCCAAAACACGTCTGCCCATAGTACCATTCACTTGATAGGAAACAAAGAGTATGGTATTTTGTTCATGGGGTGCTATATTCTTGAAATACTCGAGTACCGGCCCTCCCTCTAGCATACCGGAAGTGGCCAGTATTATTCCCGGCGAATCTTCCCTGATGGCCTCCCCGCGGGAGTCAGAGTGATCAATATTGGTAAAGTATTCTGAGTCAAACGGATTATCGTCCGTTTCCAGTATCTTTTGTCGTAACTCCTTGGCCAGGTATTCCGGATATGCTTCATGTATGGCCGATGCCTCGGAGATCATGCCCTCAGTAAAGACTGGCGCCTCCACCATCTGGCCCGCTTTCATGTAGTGATCCACAACCATCATTATCTCCTGGGCTCTGCCTACGGCCGGTATGGGTATAAGCACCTTGCCACCATTGGCCAACGTACGGTTGACCACGTTTATGAATGCGGACTCTACCTCTTGGCGGGTGGGTTGTATATCCTCCTTTAGGCCATATGTACTTTCAATAAGAAGCGTCTCTGCCCTGGGGAATTTCCATTCAGCGGCCTCAAAGAGTATACTCTTTCCAAACTTTATGTCTCCTGAGTATACAAAGTTGTGATCTCCGTTTCCTATGTGAAGGTGACAAAGTGCAGAGCCCAGTATATGGCCCGCATTAGCTAGGACCAACTTTATGTCAGGAGATATGTCGGTGACCGAACTGTAGGGAAGTGTGATAGTCTGTTTCATTACCTGCCTGACATCCCTCTCCGAATAGAGCGGTATCTTGCCTTGGGCATTGGCAACCTTGATGGCATCAAGTTGTATGAGATTCATCATGGGTAGTGTGGGTTCACTACAGTATATTGGACCCCGGTATCCGTATTTGCAAAGCGCCGGGAGAAAACCTGTATGATCCAGATGTGCATGTCCGATAACCACTGCATCTATCTCGTCCAGTGTAATGTTGGCCCAGTCCAATCGCGGATATGCCTCGTTGGCTGTGCGCGCTCCCGGATTCACGCCACAATCTAGGAGTATCTTGGACTCTGGCGTGATTAGCAGCATACAGGAGCGTCCAACCTGCCCAAAGCCTCCCAAAGTCAGCAATGACACCTCAGCCTGTTGTGTCATCCGGGGCCGGAATATCTCCTCGCCTATCTGCTTAAATTGCTTGATTCTTTCGGTGGTGGACATCTTTAGGTTGTAGTTTATGGATTGTATCGTGCTTGAGCTGGTGGTTGTGGCCTTGCGTATCCTAATACGCCATCCCAACTCCTCGGTTATCTCATTATGATTAAACTTCGGGCCGCGCAAGAGCCATGGACGCTTTACCTCTATGTTTATCTCGCCGATGGCTCCGTCAAAGAAGGTGCCCTGCAAATCTGCCTCTTTAGGTATGTGTGACGTCAGTATTGCTTTGGCTTCTGTTTCAGATTTTCGTATGGATTGGTCTGTCCTTATCACAATGCGCTTCTTGATGGCGCTCACCAAGTTGGAGAGTATTTGACTACGATCCAGCAGAAACTTGGGCGATGTAGTGTATATTGCTATGCGCGGGCCTTCATACTCTATCTTTGTTACCTTTGCGCCCTTGGGTATCTTCTGTAATATTATGGCTATTATATTTTGGATTGGCAGATTGCTCTCTGTTTTTTTGTGCATTATATCACTAGAGTCGAATCTCTGCCTTTTTCTGTTCGTTTTCTAGCAACCGGAATCCGTCGTTGTCCATCACTGCCAAGTTTATACCATCGCCGGTACCTATATTTCTAATAATGGCGGCCCGAACAGCTTCAAGAGCTAGCGATTTGGCATCGTCCAGTTTTAAGTTGCTCTGGTATCCGTCCTCTAATACACCATATGCTACAGGAGAGCCGCTCCCTGTGGTGACATATGGTTTTGCTTCAACCGAACCAAACATATCCACATTGAATAGGGCTGGTCCATTCGCATCATATCCTCCCAGCAATATGTCGGCCATAAATGGATAGCCACGATTCTGGTGGAACATGATGGATGTGAGCCTTGCCAATGAATTAATCGGAATTGCAGTGTTTGCATGCAAGCGATGCAGGTTGGCATGGTATCTTAGCGCACTCACTATATTTTGTGCATCAGCTACGCCACCTGCCAGTGTAAGTCCGGCGTGGTGATCTATCTTTTGTATCTTCATGGTGTTATTGTTGGCTATAAAGTAGCCAGCACTGGCTCTCATGTCGGCGCACAACACCACACCATGATCCGTTTTTATCCCTACGGTCGTAGTCCCATGTAAAATTTTATCCTGTATAGCGGTCAAAATCACACCTTTTGTAGTTAGTATACAATAATACCCTTTTAAATAACTTGTCAAAGTCCGGGTTCTATGTCCGGTTCTCATGTCATGGAGCTTCCCCGGCGGATAGTGATAGGTGAGGGAAACATGTGTGATCTGGGAAAGTTTGCTGTATCCCTGATTGGTGCACGGGAGGTGGCACTGATATGCGGCCCGCATGTAAGAGAGGATATAGGATCCACGGTACAGGATTCGCTGACTCGGGTGGATCTCTCGTATAGGTGGTGTATGCCCCGAGATAATACATTTGATACAGTTAATCTGGTACAGGAAGAGATACGGGGATCTGGCGCAGTACTGGGTATCGGTGGGGGTAGATCCGTGGACATGGCAAAGATGACCGCAAACAGACTGGGGTTGCCCTACATCAGCGTGCCTACCGCAGCCTCACACGATGGTATGGCTAGCCCCTTTGCCTCAATACGTGGGGATAAGCCACATTCAATGCTAGTTTCGGCCCCCTTGGGCGTGTTTGTGGACATATCTGTTATCAAAAAGGCTCCCCCTAGACTCTTGGCTAGCGGATGCGGGGATCTGATTGCTAATATAATCGCCGTGCGGGATTGGACTCTGGGACATCAGAGGACAGGGGAATATTATGGCAGGTACTCTGCCGACTTGGCAATACTCAGCGCCAATATAATAATGGAAAACTCGGGTATCTTCGCGCAGAATGGCCTTGATGCGCGTATGATAGTGGAGGCCCTGATAAGTGCAGGTGTGGCCTCGTGTATTGCAGGAAGTAGCAGGCCATGTTCCGGATCTGAACATCTATTCTCTCATGCATTGGACCAGATAGCTCCTGGTATAGGACTGCATGGTGAGAAATGTGGCATTGGGTCTATCCTTATGGCAAAACTTCACAAGCTGGACTGGGTGGGTATATCCCAGGCGCTGAGAGATGTAGGTGCCCCTATCAGGGCTGCACAAATTGGACTAAGTGATGAGCAAGTGATCAAGGCGCTCACGGTGGCACAGCAGATGAGGCCAGAGAGATACACAATTTTACAAGAGGTAAAACTGGATGTACAAGGCGCCAGACGGTTGGGCGAGGAGACTGGCGTTTTGTGACTTTGCTAATTCACGCGTGATATCTTTCCGGCTGTGAGATGCATATTGTTATCTACGCGCCTGCAAGCGAACCATTCTGTCACTATTATTCACGTGTTCATATTCGGCAGCTGTGCATTCACTACCATTTCCAGCTTCCGGTAATGGCAAGACTTGCACATTTGAGGTGAGAACCATTTTTTGTATAACGGCGCGAGCTTATGCCTTGACACAAGTCATACTCATCGTGCGTGAATTTATGCGCCAGCGAATTCATACACGGAACCTGTATCTTACGTGATGAACATTTTGGAGTCCAGGACTTCATGTGACATTTGAACTATCTCTGCTTGGGGACAAAACTGCCACATAATGTCCGTACTGCAGCTACGCTGAGCCGCCCTATACATTATCGGTTTGAGATTATGTATCACTACTTGGGCCTCGTAGTGGTCAATTATACCCAACCGCAGGGCCGCCCCCACATTTCCTGCCACAAAATTGTATAGCAGCATCTGCGGTACCACCTCTCTTGCTATACCCAGTGATTGGCAGCATATGCCAAAGGATACAGGGTGCGCTCCTGATGCTCTCTTCTTCTTTATCGCTTCTAGATACTTGCCTAGCATGACTGTTTTCTCCTGAAACTTTGCTACGCAACGACAGAGTTGGGTCCCGGAACGGCTGGAGGCATCCCGTGATTCCCGAACCGGTCTCTGGGACTGAAACATTTCGTCCAAGCGTACTATTCCGTCTACGTCATCCTGCTTTGCCATATCATACGCAAAAATGGCCGCCACACAATCTGTGGGTCCCACTTGTTGCTCTACATACATGGCATTCAGGCACTCTATGTCTGCCGCGGTTCTGATGTGACCTGATGCATACATGGACTCTATACCATTGGATATGGCAAAAGCCCCTGTGGGAAACATAGAGTCACATAATTGGAACATACTCAGAAAAGAGTCATGGCCTTCTGGCATACTCGCGTTTGTTACATAATGAAGTACAAAAATATTCTAGATGAAAATTCAGTCTCCCTCTTCCCGTCGGGTGACGCCTAATCTAACCCTGTGATATTTTGTAACAATTTACAAGATTGGTGGTTAGACATGAGTATGCCTATTGTAATGTATGAAAAGTCGGTCCGCTAGTCATTGGCATTGCACTCCATCCATTTTGCATCATTTGCCCTAATTGTCTGGGTCGCCTTTTTATTCCTGAAGCGGCGTTTCGCCGTTATCTATATCTAGTGAGAAGTGCAATCTTCTCTCATTGTAGTAGTCTACATAATCCCGGAGACTGTCATAATGCCATATCTCATCTCAATAGTACGAAAAGTAAGTCCGCTTAGGATCCGGCGTACAGTAGTTCAGATTGCACAAGCCAGATGGTAAAGAGAATAACAGAGGAATCAAGACAAAAGAGGCGTTGCCGCCACCAACATCTCAAGACCTGAAACAAGACACGTACGAAGATTGTGAACCAGAGAACGGGAACGACTCGAGTAAAGATGGGCAGGCCTATGATACCAATCACCGCCACCCAGATACGAATGGTAACTGAAGCATACAGCAAGGATCCCGCCGGAGTAGTACGTATTGCAAAGAGGCTTAGACAGAATTACAATATATTGCGCAGTATATCGCATAATGAAAAAGAACGGTACGGCAGGATCATCACCTGCAAAGTCAGAGTGGGTACGCTACGAGCGTAAATATTCCAATGCAATGTGGCATTGGCATGTCATGAAAGATGAGCGCTTCAGGGGACTGAATCTCATAGATGATGCATCTAGGTGTATAGTCGGAGCGGCACTATTTGAGCATGCAACCTCAGAGAACGCCGTTCTATTACTGAGACTGGCGATAAAGAGATTCGGCGCCCCTGCATCTAGGATAACGGCGCGTGTTTCGTAGGACAATAAAGAGGCAAAAAGAACTGGAAACCCACTATTCTAGGAAGAACTGCTGGATCAATACATCATACTAATCAGTTCCAGACCATACCACCCGCAGACAAATGGCAAACTGGAGCGCATCCATAGAACGATTGAGGACGATATATGGCATTATGACAGTCTCCGGGATTATGTTGACTACTACAATGAGAGAAGATTGCACTTCTCACTGGATAGATAACGGCGAAACACCACTCCAGGAATAAAAGGCGATCCAGACAATTAGGGTAAATGATGCAAAATGGATGGAGCGGGATGCCAATGACTAGCGGACCGACTTTTCATACATTACAATGTGATGACAATACTAATATTACTATCGACCATACTTTATCAAAATGTTACAATCTACGAACAATAACAATATCGTACTTAAAGCTTTAATCGGGGGGGGGGGGGTCTCCTCCTTACACTTTCACTAGTATTAGTACCGGCCACTGATCTTGCGTTTGCTCAAACAGAAAAGGAGCATATTACCTACATGACTGTATCTGACACCACCTACACTGGTGCCACCGTTACATGGTATCAGTACAAGGTCGAGGACTATATAAGAGTCCAACCAGGGGATGATGATTATGTTAACAAATATGTCGTGGTGTTAAGTTATGGAAATGGAACTAAAGTTCCTGATAAGACAACAACAGTTCAAGGAACCACAACACATGATATTACCGGACTGACTCCTGGCACCGACTATGAGGTATTTGTCAGAACCACTGGAAACAACAATGTCAAGTCCAACACTAAATCCTTTAGCACAACTGATATAGATCCACCTATAATCTCAGAAAGAACGTCAAATTCTATAACTATCGAAGTACCTAGAGCTCAGCCAACAAATGGTAAATACTCACCTCTTTGTGTAGTAGCTGATGTCTTTGAATCTTCCCCACGGAAGTATATACGGACCGAATCTCTGACTGTTAATGATAAAATGACAATCACAGACCTCTTACCTAATACTGATTACACCATCAGTGTGATCAACGAATGCGATGGTCTAAGACCTTTAGAAACCTTCAATGTCGATACCTCCATCCTCAGATTCACTAATACTATACCAGACATTACCATGGACGAGGGTACAGTACGTTCCATAAAGCTAAATGCAGCTGATTATAATGATAGAGACATTACATATAGTGTAAAGGTCCTGAACGACAAGACATTACCTGGGCATGCAGGAATATTCGATGATACCCACCTCCACTTGGAGCCTGATAGAACAGCAGCAGGGGAATACACTCTACGTGTCACAGCAACTGCTGGTAGCGACACTAAACGTGATGAATTTGTACTTACCGTAAGTGATCCTGGTATTAATCCACCCCAAATCAAAACTCAAAATAGCACCTCTGTAACTATAGAGGTCGCCTCAGAGGACTATAATACAAAAGACCCAACCTGTACAACCGCCGCTATCTTCAAAACCTCCTCCGGACCTTCAGGTGCTGATTTAGAGGATTTCGAATCAAACCCCTTAACAATTACGGGCCTCTCACCTGATACTGCGTACACCATACGTGTGTTTAAATCCTGTGAACCCGATGTTGGAAGGCTGGGAATCCTACAGTTCACTACATCATCTAGTGGCAGTGAAGATCAGACATCACCTGACGATCAGACATCTTTAACACTAAGTAGAGACATAAGTGGCAATGATGTTACTCTAAGCTGGAACGACTTGGCAGATACTATCTATATCGTGGCGGTATTTGATGGGGAAAGAAACCGAGTCATTGAAGGCGGAGCGGCACGCGTATCAACTAACTCCTATACCCTCAATGACCTAGATGCTGACACATATACTGCATTTGTGAGAACCCCTGGACCCTCAGGAACTCATACCATGTCCAACACTGTAACCTTTACCATCACTAGTTAATTTTTTTCTCAGTTTAAGTTGGCTCACGCGTTCAGATGCCAACCTGGCTTGTATGAGAGTGCGGCAGAGCCACGGTACTGTTCTAGCCGCCCAACCACGGGACGGCATAGCCACGGTACTGTTCTAGCCGTCCAGCCGTCAAAAGACAGTAAGGCTGGCGTATATCCTGTCCCGACAGAGTACACATAACGGAGTTAATGCCAGCTAGAATGTGCGGCAGTAGTGAGCGGGAATGATTCCAGTTGGGTGCGGTAAATAAAGGGGCGATCATTCCCGCCCAATTAGGATAGATTACTTTGAGCCCTTTGCAAGCCTCCTGAAAGGTAAACAAAGGGGCGACCATTCCCGCCCAATGAGGAGTGCCCACCACAACAGATTGCATACCGCCCAGATGTATGAGTTCACCTGTGTCTAAATTTACGCATAACTGATCGCGACAGTTAATGTGATTTGTGCATAAGATTCCGGAAGACGTGAACTCATACTCAGTTCGCGCTATTTTCATCCTGTCGCATCAGTGCTAGGATAACCATTCTCATCTATACGCAGTTAGGGGGAATGAAGTACGGGCCAAGATCATGAAAAACCTCAAGCAGCTTGGTTATTCTGAGTCAGTACCTGTCTCGCTAACACTGTCTGGTATGAGATCTCCTGTTCCATGCTTGTCCACCACTTTCTGACGTTGTCCATCCAACTGGTTTATCTCCGCTTGTTCTTTTTTGTCGTCGCTGTTGTAAATGGTCCTGATAGGCCAGGGTATGCGTATATCATATTTTTGGAACTCCTCGTATATCATAACCCTAATGTTGGTTTCTACCACAAACTGGGATCCATAGTCCCGTACGTAGACCCATAAAGAAAAATTCAGCGATGAGTCGGCAAAGTCTTGGAAGCGCACAACCGGTTGGGCCACATCTACATGCAGGTCCTTGTCACATCCACAGCTAGCCTTGTTCTCGTCCAAATACGGACAACGCGGCTGCCGTATGAGGTGCCTCTGGCTAGAATCCACAATCTCTTTCATGGCACGCTTCCCCACCATTTGTAAGATGGATGCAACTTGGCGTGGATTGTTAAGATATGATACTCCCACTTTTACTTCTGCCGGTACAAGCCTGTTCTCCTTGGTGTAGTTTATGATCTGGGCATTTACTAATTGCAGGGTGGGTATTACAGCCACAGACTCGTATAATGCATCCATTACGTATGTTACCCGGGGGGTTATTTTGTACACATTTCCAATATATCCGCTCTCCAGACGAACCCGATCCCCCTCTATAAACACCCTATCTTTGCGTATCACGATATATGCAAAGTAATTCTGCATAGTATCCTGTAGCGCCAAACCCAAACCGATGGAAAATCCTCCCGTGGCCGTGGCCAGAACAAACAAGTCTATGCCCCACCATGCGGCCACCCCCAGTACGGTGGCGATAAAAATGCCTATTGGGAGTATCTGTCTTACCGATAGTGGTGTCTCCTTGCGTTTTTTTAGGGCATATCCTGGCGGCCTGTTGCCTGGCATTACCGGTTCATACCCGTGTGTTCTCTTCTCATTCCTCCATATGTCTATGGGAAATATTTCTGCCGGACGCGCATCAGGTCTTAATTTAAGCCCGGACTGGTTGTTTCCGGAAACACAATCCTTGTAATATTTTGCATATTTCTTGCGCTCTGACTCCTTCCATGTCTCATATGGATCTTCAACTAGGGCCTCATAACCGCCTATGGGATTTCCCTTAGACGTACGGTATCTCTCCAGACGCTCTCTTCCCTCTTTGGTCTCTAACAGGTCCTGAAACATTTTTTCTCCCATATCTACAGGCGCCTTATGGGGAGGGACCCATCGATATAATTTATGAAATAGATCACCCTCGTCATCCACAAATCCTCTCAGCCCAAACCAGGCGTTAAAATCACTTTCTTCTAATTCTGATTTCTCCCGTTTGTTCATTATTATGGGAATGAGATGAGCTACGGTATAACCAACCACTAACACATTAAACGTGTCCAGTATCTTGGCGAACGTATCCTTTATGGAGAGACCGTGTACCCCCTCTGGAAATGTGTATATCTGTATATATAGATTTATAGAAGTAATCAAAGCAATTGCGAATAGCGGCAGGGCAGCCCGTCGCAAGAAGCGAGAGACGTGGGGCCTTCTGTAATACAACTCCCTGGAAGTTATCCAGAACGAGAATCTTCTATACGCCACGGTGATGCCTATCATACCTACAATCAAAATTACAAAGGCGATCTGTATTGATGTGGATGATACTATGAGGTCCCAAACATTTTCAAACTCAGTGACAGATAACTGGGCAATCTCTTCCTCAACCATGATCTTGTGGTGGCAATGTTGAATACAAAAGTTTGGTCTATCCGTAAAAACAAACATGTTTTCGAAATTTGTTTATTCGCAAACATACTGTGTGATTAAACAAACCAATGCGAGAATTTACTGGTAGCCATTCCGGCAATCCATGTCGAGACAGCGTTCATGTCATAACATACATGTCTGATTGATCGGCAGGCTTGAGCAAGACTCCCAGAACACGCGGATACCGGAATTGCCTCATACCGATACAAGTCATATTGCCCCAGTTTGGCGCAGCAACAGGATCCCTGTGATTCTGGTCGTTGTCTGGTGTATGTGGGCAGCCGATATCATAGGTGTGGCTATTGTCTCTGCATGGCGAGACTTGAATAACTATCATACGTGACATTTAATAATGATTCTTGGTTTACTGATATAGTGACCTATCAGACTACTGTGTGGACGGATTCTCCAAACATAAGCTCATACACCTTGGCTAACTTTCGTAGCATACCGCAGATTGCCGCATTGCCCGAAGAGAAACAGTTTGAGATGGAGGTGGTAGGTAACGTATTACCATTTAAGGCCAACAACTATGTAGTTGAGCAGCTCATAGACTGGGATAATATGTACCAAGATCCCATGTTTGTCCTTACGTTTCCGCAAAAGGGTATGTTAAAGCCGGGTCACTTTGAACAAATGGCATCCACGCTCCGGCAAGGGGCAAGCAGAAAGGAAGTGTCTGAGGTGTCTAATGAAATTAGGCTACAACTAAACCCCCATCCTGCAGGCCAGATGGAGCTTAACGTACCGCAATTGAAGGATGGTACGCGGTTATACGGCATGCAGCACAAATACAAGGAGACATGCCTATTCTTCCCCAGCCAAAGTCAGACCTGTCATGCGTATTGCAGCTTTTGCTTCCGTTGGCCACAGTTTGTAGGTATGGGTGACATGAAATTTGCCATGAAAGAGGTGGAGCAGGTCATACAATATGTTAGGGAACACTCTGAGATATCTGACATACTATTCACCGGTGGGGACCCCATGATCATGAAGTCCTCCATATTTGCTGCGTATATAGATGCCATACTTGATGCAGCCCTTCCAAACCTGAGGACTATCCGGATAGGAACCAAGGCGTTGTCTTACTGGCCATACAAATTCCTCACGGATCCAGATGCGGATATTCTCCTGAACACCTTTGAGAAGATCACTGCCCGGGGACTGCATTTGGCCATGATGGCACACTTTAACCACCCACGGGAAATGGAGACAACTGCCTTGGCTAGAGCTGTTAAGGCCGTGCGTCGTACTGGGGCCCAGATACGAACTCAATCGCCCCTGCTGGCACATATCAACGATGATGGGGATCTCTGGGCTGGAATGTGGCGGAACCAAGTTCGTATGGGTTGTATTCCATACTACATGTTTGTGGTACGAGACACAGGCGCTCAACACTTTTTCGGAGTTCCGTTGGTACGCGCCTATGGCATATTTCGTCATGCATACCAGCAAGTTAGTGGCTTGGGGAGGACAGTACGTGGCCCTAGTATGTCTGCTACTCCGGGTAAAGTACAGATTGACGGCACTCCTACAATAAATGGCCAAAAGGTGCTACAGCTTAGATTTTTGCAGGGGCGCAATCCTGACTGGGTACAGAGACCCTTCTTTGCCAAATACGATGAGAATGCAATATGGCTTGACGATCTAACACCCGCGTTTGATGATTCCTTCTTCTTTGAGGATGAAATGTCTAGGCTAAAAAAATCAAGCTAGGCTTCCGGTTTTCCGAATATCTGTACAGATTTTTAAAGTATATCTCATCATTATACTCGCTGGGATAATGGTAGAAATCCACGCTCCCCTTTCTACATGACTCACGTATGCTTTCTAGTACGAGATAGTAAATTACATCCTCTAGTGGTGATCGTTTAGGTCACTCTTTCACATACGACGCCAAGGTGGAGGCTAACTCCTGTTATTTCACTAGCATAGCATGGCGACACGGTATAGGGCTGGCGGTGGCTATTCCCTACCTGATTTTGTACCAGAAAAACACGCCTTAATTCGGAGCGACCTAAACGGTTACTACACTATGCCTATGATTTAATAGCGCCATCGGATAATTCATAATGATGCGAGACAGGAAGGCGAGGGTAAAGCTTCTTGTGCTACTGGGAATAATCTGGATTGTAGTCACGTTGCCTCTTCCTTGGGTGGTGGGAAATCCGGATGTACCTGAGACACAATTGTATAACATATTGGGCATAATAGGAATAATATCGGTCCCGTTCGTAATGCTTGCGGCAGTTTGGACCCTTAAGCCAGAGCTGACCACATAATGTCCGCTCCTACAATAGAAGTAGGATCGTACATGGAGACTGCCATAAAATCTGCCCGAGAGGGAGGACAAGCTATAATGGACTTGTATGACTCGGATTTAAAATATACAAGTAAAAGTGACAGTTCTCCAGTAACAAACGCTGACTTGGCCAGCAATAGTGTCATAAAGAAGGTCTTGGCAAGGACAAACATACCCGTACTCTCTGAGGAGGATGCAGACTCCGACACGCGCTTGGGCTCAGATATCATATGGGTAGTGGATCCGCTGGACGGAACACTGGATTTTCTTGAGCATACAGGTGAATTCACAGTGATGGTGGCTCTGGTACAAAACACCCGACCAACCCTTGGCGTCATATACTGGCCGGATAATGATATACTATATGCCGCTTGGACGGGTGGTGGTGCATGGCGCCACGATAGATCCGGATGGGGCAAGATTGGAGTGAAGAAGACCGCATCTTTACCATACTGCACTTTGGTGACCTCAAGACACCACATTACCGAGTCTGAGGAGAAATTCATTAACTCGTTGGGCTTTGGGGATAGGCGGACTCTTGGAAGTTCTTTAAAAGTTGTTGATATCTGCTCCGCCCAAGCTGATGCCTACTTTACTTTTACTGATAAAATGAAAGAGTGGGATACCGCGGCATCATGCTGCATACTGCATGAAGCCGGTGGGAAAATGACCGATATGAATGGCAATCCCTTATTCTATAATGATGCTGATGTATTTCATCGCAATGGCATACTGGCTACCAATGGGGTAGTACATGATCACATTTTGCGCAGATATCGGGAATTACAGCAGGCTTCGTGATCTCAGAAAGTCCATTACTTGACCTGAGCTCTCCTCTAGCGTGTCTGTCTCTGTATCCAGGGTTATGTCTGGATTGTCCGGGGCCTCATATGGGTCATCTATGCCAGTAAAGCCCTTTATTTCGCCCCTGCGCGCTTTTGCGTACATTCCCTTGACATCCCTCTCTTCACATTTGGCCAAGGAACATCGTACGTAGCACTCCGCGAACTGTTCTCCAGCGTCTACCACACTACGGGCATCACTACGATTGTCTTTGTATGGTGATACAAGAGACACTACTGAAGGCACGCCGTGTTTCAGGAGAAGTTTGGCCAAATATGCGACGCGATGGTTGTGTTCATCGCGGCCTGCCTTGGAAAAGTCCTTGGGGGAGAACCATTCCCGCAATTCATCGCCGTCCAGCATGGCCAGATTTGGTATATCCTTTTGTAGACGTCTCACAATGGTACTCTTTCCAGAACAGGGCAATCCTGTCATCCATAACACGAAAGGTTTCACAACAAGTCACAAGCATACGGCTTTTTATTCCTTGAGCCACTTACAACCTTCCAGATACGACAAGTCCTGTAGCATATCATTGAGTCGCGCTATGTCTACTCCTGACTCGTAAAAGTGCTCATACATCTCCCGTTCTTCCTCCACGGTAAGCACAGACTCCTCTACAGTGTCGAAGAATTTTTCCTCCTTCTCCATATGGTCTTTTAGGTATATGGCATAGGTTCTAAGAAATCGTCCTATTGGCTCTCTGCTGTTGTGTCCTCTCTTCCACTGTTCCAGATATTTTGATATATTTGCAGATATGCGTCGTGAAAATTCATGCTCGATAAGGAGCTTGCGAATGTCCTTGTCATGTTCTCCATATCCCGCTACACAGGGAAAGTATGCATTCTCTTCTACTGCATAATGTACCGTATACAGAAATCCGTCCATTATGCGGGTCATGCGCTCGATGTCCTCTAGTGGTATTTCATACCCATCTGCCAGTCTTTCTTGGCAGACCCAGACAATCTTTTCAAGACGCCGCAGGTGGCGGTGATCCTCCCGAAGGGCATTGGTAGCGCGCATGTTGACTGTCATACGATGAACTCCATAAGTATTTGCATACACAAATCTTGTTTAAGCATACTAAAATTAGGTCGCACTAAGATATGACGATCATAGAACAAGTTTACGTCTTAATTAGCACACAAATCGTAACGCTGGTACTATCTGTCGTGCGTAAATTTAGACAATGGCTAACACAAATCGAGTAATGACATGTTGGCGTGCAGATTATGATATCTATCTTTCTGGTTACTGGAGCAGTATTGCTGCCCCCATCTATTCGGGATGCGACATGTGGGTTGTTTTTGGCCTGCGCGGCTCTCTTTGGGCTGGCGGATTGCTGCCCCCATCTATTCGGGATGCGACATGTGGGAGAGTCATTGTACAGCTCAGGGCCATGACATAACTCATAACTCCTGCGATCATAGTGCCATCGCAAGTCTCTGAGCAACAGTTCCTACATTTGTCCCACACAATCACTACCTTACGTGTTATCGACTTGTGGAGTACGCTATCCACTATGGACCAAAATGTAAATGGCTCCAGTCTGTGCCAAGCACACATGGCGGTCGTTACAATAAAGATAACTTGGAGAAAGCGCGGGTTGAATACGGCGGACTCACTTTTTCATGATCGCGTCCTAAACAGTTACTCATTCCGTCTGAGCATGAGCGCGTATCAAATCCTTTTTTATACCCATACACACATCACTAATCGTTGGCAAATTCGGAGTATTTGATAACAAAAGCAGAGTATGGTCCAGGCCGACAGCTTCGCTCTGTCGTACGAAACAAGATCACAGAGCAAGGAGTACTGGAGGGAGAGATCATAGACAAAATGACTCTGGTCTCTGATATCAAGCGCGGGGCCGTATACACAACCGCATATGACAACACTACTAGCTGGATAAAGTCCAGCAGTGTACGTACGTACAAACTAAATGCACAACCTTACGTAAGAATAGATGGAAATAACGTAGAGTTTGATAATTTAGGTGACCTGTCATGGTAGCTGGTGATGACAAGGAGACCTCTGGTGGCTTTAGCTCTTTTTTAAGTAGGTTTAGGCGTAGGAAAGAGAGCCCTGATACCTCTACTGATACGGATTCGACAAAAAATAATTCGGCCGATGTGGAAGATCCTGTAGATTCCTTGACCAATGAGCCTGAGTCCCCCTCCGAGCCTGAGTCCCCCTCCGAGCCTGAGTCCCCCTCCGAGCCTGAGTCCCCCTCCGAGCCTGAGTCCCCCTCCGAGCCTGAGTCCCCCTCCGAGCCTGAGTCCCCCTCCGAGCCTGAGTCCCCCTCCGAGCCTGAGTCCCCCTCCGAGCCTGAGTCCCCCTCCGAGCCTGAGTCCCCCTCCGAGCCTGAGTCCCCCTCCGAGCCTGAGTCCCCCTCCGAGCCTGAGTCCCCCTCCGAGCCTGAGTCCCCCTCCGAGCCTGAGTCCCCCTCCGAGCCTGAGTCCCCCTCCGAGCCTGAGTCCCCCTCCGAGCCTGAGTCCCCCTCCGAGCCTGAGTCCCCCTCCGAGCCTGAGTCCCCCTCCGAGCCTGAGTCCCCCTCCGAGCCTGAGTCCCCCTCCGAGCCTGAGTCCCCCTCCGAGCCTGAGTCCCCCTCCGAGCCTGAGTCCCCCTCCGAGCCTGAGTCCCCCTCCGAGCCTGAGTCCCCCTCCGAGCCTGAGTCCCCCTCCGAGCCTGAGTCCCCCTCCGAGCCTGAGTCCCCCTCCGAGCCTGAGTCCCCCTCCGAGCCTGAGTCCCCCTCCGAGCCTGAGTCCCCCTCCGAGCCTGAGTCCCCCTCCGAGCCTGAGTCCCCCTCCGAGCCTGAGTCCCCCTCCGAGCCTGAGTCCCCCTCCGAGCCTGAGTCCCCCTCCGAGCCTGAGTCCCCCTCCGAGCCTGAGTCCCCCTCCGAGCCTGAGTCCCCCTCCGAGCCTGAGTCCCCCTCCGAGCCTGAGTCCCCCTCCGAGCCTGAGTCCCCCTCCGAGCCTGAGTCCCCCTCCGAGCCTGAGTCCCCCTCCGAGCCTGAGTCCCCCTCCGAGCCTGAGTCCCCCTCCGAGCCTGAGTCCCCCTCCGAGCCTGAGTCCCCCTCCGAGCCTGAGTCCCCCTCCGAGCCTGAGTCCCCCTCCGAGCCTGAGTCCCCCTCCGAGCCTGATGTAAAGCCTGAGCCAGCCAAAAAGTCACCCCGAGGCACTCTGCCAAAGGGTATGGAAGCACCAAAGCCTGAGCCTGATGTAAAGCCTGAGCCAGCCAAAAAGTCACCCCGAGGCACTCTGCCAAAGGGTATGGAAGCACCAAAGCCTGAGCCTGATGTAAAGCCTGAGCCAGCCAAAAAGTCACCCCGAGGCACTCTGCCAAAGGGTATGGAAGCACCAAAGCCTGAGCCTGATGTAAAGCCTGAGCCAGCCAAAAAGTCACCCCGAGCACTCTGCCAAAGGGTATGGAAGCACCAAAGCCTGAGCCTGAAAGCCTGAGCCAGCCAAAAAGTCACCCCGAGGCACTCTGCCAAAGGGTATGGAAGCACCAAAGCCTGAGCCTGATGTAAAGCCTGAGCCAGCCAAAAAGTCACCCCGAGGCACTCTGCCAAAGGGTATGGAAGCACCAAAGCCTGAGCCTGATGTAAAGCCTGAGCCAGCCAAAAAGTCACCCCGAGGCACTCTGCCAAAGGGTATGGAAGCACCAAAGCCTGAGCCTGATGTAAAGCCTGAGCCAGCCAAAAAGTCACCCCGAGGCACTCTGCCAAAGGGTATGGAAGCACCAAAGCCTGAGCCTGATGTAAAGCCTGAGCCAGCCAAAAAGTCACCCCGAGGCACTCTGCCAAAGGGTATGGAAGCACCAAAGCCTGAGCCTGATGTAAAGCCTGAGCCAGCCAAAAAGTCACCCCGAGGCACTCTGCCAAAGGGTATGGAAGCACCAAAGCCTGAGCCTGATGTAAAGCCTGAGCCAGCCAAAAAGTCACCCCGAGGCACTCTGCCAAAGGGTATGGAAGCACCAAAGCCTGATCCAAAACCTGATCCCGCCCAGGCTCAGCGCATAACCGAGCTAGAGGCCAAGATCAACCAGGTTCCATCACTGCTTGCCGGACTGGAAGACATGATTGCCAAGCTACAATCCGTACCCGAGCCCAAGCCAAAACCTGATCCCGCCCAGGCTCAGCGCATAACCGAGCTAGAGGCCAAGATCAACCAGGTTCCATCACTGCTTGCCGGACTGGAAGACATGATTGCCAAGCTACAATCCGTACCCGAGCCCAAGCCAAAACCTGATCCCGCCCAGGCTCAGCGCATAACCGAGCTAGAGGCCAAGATCAACCAGGTTCCATCACTGCTTGCCGGACTGGAAGACATGATTGCCAAGCTACAATCCGTACCCGAGCCCAAGCCAAAACCTGATCCCGCCCAGGCTCAGCGCATAACCGAGCTAGAGGCCAAGATCAACCAGGTTCCATCACTGCTTGCCGGACTGGAAGACATGATTGCCAAGCTACAATCCGTACCCGAGCCCAAGCCAAAACCTGATCCCGCCCAGGCTCAGCGCATAACCGAGCTAGAGGCCAAGATATCCCACGTAGTGCTGGACACCACTCATCTAGAGACCAAGATATCCCAGCTGGAATCTATTCCGGAGTCTCAACCAAAACCTGATCCCGCCCAGGCTCAGCGCATAACCGAGCTAGAGGCAAAAATAATCAAGATGCCTCTAAGTATATCTCATCTAGAGACCAAGATATCCCAGCTGGAATCTATTCCGGAGTCTCAACCAAAACCTGATCCCGCCCAGGCTCAGCGCATAACCGAGCTAGAGGCCAAGATCAACCAGGTTCCATCACTGCTTGCCGGACTGGAAGACATGATTGCCAAGCTACAATCCGTACCCGAGCCCAAGCCAAAACCTGATCCCGCCCAGGCTCAGCGCATAACCGAGCTAGAGGCCAAGATCAACCAGGTTCCATCACTGCTTGCCGGACTGGAAGACATGATTGCCAAGCTACAATCCGTACCCGAGCCCAAGCCAAAACCTGATCCCGCCCAGGCTCAGCGCATAACCGAGCTAGAGGCCAAGATCAACCAGGTTCCATCACTGCTTGCCGGACTGGAAGACATGATTGCCAAGCTACAATCCGTACCCGAGCCCAAGCCAAAACCTGATCCCGCCCAGGCTCAGCGCATAACCGAGCTAGAGGCCAAGATCAACCAGGTTCCATCACTGCTTGCCGGACTGGAAGACATGATTGCCAAGCTACAATCCGTACCCGAGCCCAAGCCAAAACCTGATCCCGCCCAGGCTCAGCGCATAACCGAGCTAGAGGCCAAGATCAACCAGGTTCCATCACTGCTTGCCGGACTGGAAGACATGATTGCCAAGCTACAATCCGTACCCGAGCCCAAGCCAAAACCTGATCCCGCCCAGGCTCAGCGCATAACCGAGCTAGAGGCCAAGATCAACCAGGTTCCATCACTGCTTGCCGGACTGGAAGACATGATTGCCAAGCTACAATCCGTACCCGAGCCCAAGCCAAAACCTGATCCCGCCCAGGCTCAGCGCATAACCGAGCTAGAGGCCAAGATCAACCAGGTTCCATCACTGCTTGCCGGACTGGAAGACATGATTGCCAAGCTACAATCCGTACCCGAGCCCAAGCCAAAACCTGATCCCGCCCAGGCTCAGCGCATAACCGAGCTAGAAGACATGCTGGCAAAACTGACATCTCTAACCAAGCAAAACGCGCCTGCCAAGCATCGCTCTAGACGAAAGAAACAATGATGTTGTATGAGTTCACCTGTGTCTAAATTTACGCACAACTGATCGCGACAGTTAATGTGATTTGTGCACAAGATTCCGGAAGACGTGAACTCATACATGATGTTTGTTAGTGTGAATCTGATAATGATATTCGGAAGTAGTTTTATCCACTGATCCTATCGCTCCTGAAGACCCTGGACATTCTAATGAAATGTGAGAGTTGGTGTGCCCGTTAGTGACCTTGTTATCTTGAGTCATGCCCTAATCTCTGGACTGTATTTTTATTAATCAGCACCAAAAGTGAGCATCGTAGTTATCTATGCCCAGCTAGAAATGCATTCTCGTAATAACCAATACCGAAGACTGTCAGTGCCATATTGTATGAGTTCACGTGTTTTGATCACATAATAAGATAGAATGCATCCCAGTTTTTTAATTATAATTGCATTCTGGCAGCAACCTCGTTCATTACAGAAAGGCCCTGAGCCCTCCATGTCTGAATACATGATACGAATGTGGACATGCGGCGCATGGCCCTTTCACCACCCTTTATCTGGCCACTAATTTTGCGGAATACCACTGCGTATCGCAGAGCCTGCTCCGCTGGATTGTTGGTGGGCTCCACACCGTCATATTCTAAGAATACGAACATGCCTGGTATGGCCTTATTCAATCCTTTTACCTTCTTTTGCAGTTCAGTATCATCAACATCACAGTACTGATGCATCTGCTCCTGCCTCAAATGAGTGTCGTAATTGCGCGGACGGCCCGCAACGATTCACGTGCGCTCCGGAACAATTCTTTCAAATCGTTGTCAAGTTTGATCCGGGCGTCCTGATCACCGGGATCGATATAGAATCCTGGTATGAGTTCACCTGTGTCTAAATTTACGCATAACTGATCGCGACAGTTAATGTGATTTGTGCATAAGATTCCGGAAGACGTGAACTCATACGACAATTATGTTGTTTACCGCACCCACCGATATATTCAGGCCGAAGAGATCCCTCGAAATTACAGGTATGCGCTTTATTGGAATCTTTTCCACACGTAATGCAGTGATGGCACCACATCTCAAAACCACCACTCTCTGGGACGCCCGCTGCTGGGGCCAGTTGTTTTTTGCCGCACATACATGTGGCCATTTCTATCACATGAAGGGTCTCCTCTATTCTGGCTGGTATTAAGTATGAGTTCACCTGTGTCTAAATTTACGCATAACTGATCGCGACAGTTAATGTGATTTGTGCATAAGATTCCGGAAGACGTGAACTCATACGGTATTAATTCTGTTATGCGTCGTTGTTTCCAACCACTTTTTCTCATCATATTGCCGCACTCACATATTGGAGTATGCTCAAAGTTGTGGCGCATTACTCTGTCGGGGTTGTGGGAACGGGAAACCCCCTTGTGCCCCTTTTGCGCGCCAGCCTTTTTGGCGGATTTCGTACTGGCTTCTGTCTGTTGCTTATTATCTCCCTGTTTCCGCTTCTTGTACTGGAGGGATTGAAGGGATGGTGGCGAGTGAGCATTATCATAATATTTAAGTCGCGTTGTGATTACCGCAATTTTCCCCTGTTTTTCTTCTAATTTCTCATTCAATTCATTTACATAATTCCTAATAATTTGGAAATCTTGTGTGAGATTTCGTATTTCTTTTGTGGTGCGGGACACATATGCTTCCAATACTCTCACACGTTCCTTGTAATGTGCAAGTTCTTTCTTGGTAGACGCAAGGGTATACTGAAGAAGCTTATTTTTCAGTTCCAATTCCTTATAGGACAGGCGTCTTCTCATTAGATTCTTATTACAAATTTGATATTTAAGCAAAATATTGTCATGCCAATCTATATCTTAGTGAATGATCAAAACACGTGAACTCATACTGTTTCAGGTCTTGAGCTATTTTGGTTGTGGCAACGCCTCTTTTGCGTTGTCTTACTATTGATTCCTCTGTTATTCTATTTACCATAGCCTTTCGTGGTTTGTGCAATCTGAACTACTGTACGCCGGATCCTAAGCGGACTTACTTTTCGTACTATTGAATGGCAGTAACTATGTGTCTAAATTTATGTGTGGTGAATAGCAACGATTAGTGTGATTTGTTCTTGGGTTGACAAATCATAAACTTCCACCATAAAATGGAAAAGCACCAAGAGTTAAATACTCAAATTGACAATTGTATACCGTGCCAACAGCTTATGTGTTGTTGAATTCAGACCTTGGGTCGGACACGACAGTAATAGTAGAAGTAAAAGACATACTAGCCAATGAGAGTAATATTCGTTATGAGATACAGGGTGTATACGGAGTTTACGACATCGTACTGAAATTGACGGCATCAGATACAGATATTTTAAGGTACGTCATAACCAACAAAATACGTAGAATTCCAAAGGTTCAATCTACTCTGACAATGATGGTCATAGAAGAACAAGAGATATTCTAGTAGTGGTTGGGTTCTCCTAGAAATAATTATGATAATTTAGTTATGTAAAGAGTAAACAAAGGAATCATAAGTTCTAATATATTTTGGGAGATAACTAGTACGCCATAACTGTATCTATAATCTCTCCGCAGATATGATGAATCCTCTCTTTCTGCCCTTCTACTGACTGCTGGTCTTGGGTCCAGTAGAATATCTGGGAATTACTTGTGTTGCCGTATTTCCATTATGTCACTAAAAACGTAGACGCACATGAAGAATATTCCTAAATGTTCTTGACAACCTCAATAGCTTGCATCATCTCGGACTCAGTATTGTAAAAGTGGGGTGCCGCGCGTACTACCTTGAGACGGCCTATCTCTCGTACTGCCATAATTATTCCCTGATCTTCCATTCTACGTACCACCTCATCCGGATCATGATTCTGTACACTGAATGGTACCACACCTATGCGACAATCCGGCGGCCCATACAGCGTAACGCCTTGTATACCGGATAATTCATCCCGTAGTATATCACTCATCTTGGTGTTGTGGTGTAGTATGGCGTCCAAACCCCACTGTATTATCACATCCAGTGAGGCATCAAGTCCTGCAAGCCCTATAAAATTACGATATCCTGCCTCAAATCTGTTGGGGATGTCTTTTAATGCAACCTTTGTATCATCGTACACCATGGCGGTCTCGCCTCCTACATAAGTGGGTTCTATTGCATCTATCGCCTTTCGATTACAATATAGGATACCTGTTCCCATGGGGCCGCAGAGCCATTTTGAACAGGGAAATGCCATAAAATCGCATTCCAACCTAGAAAAGTCATATTCGCCTATACTTCCTACCGACTGGGCCGCATCCACGAAAAAAATTGCGTCTTTCGGAATACTCTTCCTTATGTGCTCTAGCGGTAACACAGCTCCTGTGTTATACAACACATGACTTAGAGATACCAGTGCTGTATTCTCGTCCAGTCTATTTTCCATATCTTTAATACTAAATAATCCATTATTGTCCGTAGGTATGATGCGTATGTCCACACGATCCTGTAGGTGTAGCCACGGAAGTGAGTTTGCATGATGTTCGTATATGACTTCTCTTATAACTAAGTTGGACCGCGGCCCAAATTTCATTCCACTAGATACGATGTTGATGCCATTTGTTGCGCTCTGTGTAAATATTATCTCATTGATCTGACAATGAAGTATGGATGCTATCTTGCGACGGACTTTACTAGATAGATCCTCTATCATTTTTGCGGCAGCTTGTGAGTCTGGACCCACATCGTTATACTGCAGTAAAAAATCATTCATAGCTTGTATAGATGAGAGGGGTAGTCTAGAAACGGATGCATTATTCATATATGATACGCCCATACTGGGAAACTCGTGATATATGTCAGACACCATTTATACCAACAAACCGCCAACTATATGATGAATAAAGATTCTGTTCAACCAATCCAATTCATGCAGTATGGATTAAATATCATACTATGTTCTCATCCATTTGCTAAATCAGTATTCTTGGATGCACTGGCACACTCATCCAACAATGCTGTTTTATACCTAGATTTTGATCTTTTGTATAGTGGTTATATAGAATCCGGACTCCTAAAACCACGCGATAATGTTACCATATTTCGTCCTCATTTAAAATGGGAGGAGAGTCTTGTTACTATACTCAGTAAAATATCAATGACGCCCTACACAGTAATAATAGATTCATTACACGGTATGAGTGCTCTGTGGTCTGATCGCCGTAGTATTCAACGGGTAAACCGTTCCATCATGTTACTTACTGCCCTAAGTAATGAAGTGGGCACACAGGTAATGGCAACCATGATGGGAGATATGCCAAAACACGGTTGGGCGATGGTGCCTGGTGGAAATTCTCCATCAAACCTTGATAGAACATTTGTCATAAACGGGACTTCGAATTCCATACGCCTGCTTAGATACGATGAGCGACCACTGTGCGAGATATTTCTATAACTGTGTTATATTTCTCAAACGGCGTTATAGAACTGATCTTTTGAGCAAATTATATTAAGAAAAACCGTAACATGTATGGTATGCCAGTAGGTATTATTCCTGACATTGGTGAGCAGATGTGTATTGGCTGCGCGCTATGCGTAGAGATATGCACAAGTTTGGGACCTGATGTCCTTAGGATAAAACCAGTGGAAGGTTGGAAGCGAGGTAAGGCATTTGTCTTTTACCCAGAACGATGCATCTCTGATGGTGCATGTATTGGTGTTTGTCCCACCAAGGCAATATTCTGGATGAGGCCGATGGACTTTACCGTTGGACAGCCAGTTCCACTGTACAAGAACTCCGTGTTTGAGAACGGCTGGACCGAGCTCATAGATTAAAGCTTAGATTTTTCACTTTTTCATTTTACTCCAGTTTTATTATTTGTGTTATTATTGCACTTGTCTACATTTTTAAAGTAATAAATTAATTATTTGAAAGTAAAATTCATGTATGAGTTCACGTCTTCCGGAATCTTATGCACAAATCACATTAACTGTCGCGATCAGTTATGCGTAAATTTAGACACAGATGAACTCATACGTTCATCTATCGTATGAGTTCACGTGTTTTGATCATTCACTAAGATATAGATCGGTATGGCAATATTTTACTTAAATACCAAATTTACAATAAGAATCTAATGAGAAGACGCCGGTCCTATAAGGAATTGGAACTGGAAAATAAACTTCTTCAGGATACCCTTGCGTCTACCAAGAAAGATATTGCACATTACAAGGAACGTGTGAGAGTATTGGAAGCACATACGTCACACACCATAAAAGAAATATGAAATCATATGCAAGATTTCCAAATTATTAGAAATTATGTAAGTGAATTAAAAGAGGAATTAGTAGAAAAAGACAGGAAAATTGCGGTATTCACAACGCGACTTAAATATTATGAGAATGCTCACTCGCCACCATCCCTTCAATCCCTCCAGTACAAGAAGCGAAAACAGGAGGAACAGAAGCGAAAACAGGAGGAACAGAAGCGAAAACAGGGAGATAATAAGAAACAGAAAGAAGCCAGTACTAAATCAGCCAAAAAGGCTGGCGCTCAAAAGGGACACAAGGGGGTTTCCCGTTCCCACAACCCCGGCAGAATAGTGCATCACACCTTTGAGTACACACCAATATGTGAGTGCGGCAATATGATGACAAAAATTGGTTGGAAACAACGACACATAACGGAATTAATGTATGAGTTCACCTGTGTCTAAATTTACGCACAACTGATGGAACAGGTTGTTCTAGTTAATGTGATTTGTGCACAAGATTCCGGAAGACGTGAACTCATACCATCCATCTCTAAATTTACGCACGAAAGATGGCGGTAATTAGTATGATTTAAGCACACGATCTGAGAAGACGTGAACTCAAACAATTATTCAGATACATGGACAAATAATTACGCACAAAATTCATCACTGAATTTCTTGACTTATTTGCATAATCTCCTAAAAACAAAATTCCAACGATAAACCCTATTTGAGCACAGAATAATGTCTGAACTCTTGCATCTACAAATAAATCGTCGGTGGTAATTATTTCACAAGGCTACCATACGTCGTCTATCTCATGCAATTCTCCGTACTCCTTTATACGCGGCTTATTGGAGAGTTGAAGGCGGGCTATATCTCTGTCAAATACAAAATCTACTGTCCAGTCCACTACTAGTCGTATTCGTTTGGATAATGTGGGTATTTTTGAGAGATATATGTTTCTCCACAGGAACCAGGCAAGGCTTCCCCTAATATTCATACCAAAAACTGATGCTATTCCAGTCCTTTTGCCCAGTATTGCCATTTGGCCTTTTGGCTTGTAACTGAACCGATTTCTTGTTTGGTTATTGATTATGGCATACAGGTTGCGCGCTATCAATCTGGCCTGTGCCTCGGCCAGTTGGGCAGTAGCAACAAAAGGTTGCTCTGTTGTAGGATCAACGCACAGGGCACAGTCTCCGGCGGCAAACACCCCCGGAAATCCTTGCGCCTCCAAATACTCGTCCACAACCATCTTCCCACGCTCCGTCTTGAATATGGATCTCTTTATGGTGTTAACCGGTGTAACTCCTGCTGTCCAAATGACTGTCTTTGCTTGAATGCTGTAGGTCTTTTCTGTCTCTAGATCCTTCACCTGAACCTTACTTCCATCAAAGCCTGTTACGGCTGTATGCAACTTTATCTTTATGCCCCGCTTTTCCAGCACATCCTGTGTAAATTTTGCCAGCTTGCTAGAGAAGCCTGGAAGTATCTCATTTATTGCCTCCAGAACCATTACGGTAATGTCTTCCTCTCGCATGTTTGGATAATGTTTAACTAAATCCATCAAAAAATCATGTACTTCGCCCGCAGTCTCTATTCCGGAGAAGCCTCCGCCTACAACAACAAACGTAAGCAGACTCTGCTTGATCTCATTGGATTCATGATCTGCCTGCTCCAGCATATCTACTACACGGTTCCGAACTTCTACGGCATCATTCAGTGTCTTCATACGGTACGCATTGTTCTCCAAATCACTCATTCCAAAGAAATCTGTTTCACTACCAAGCGCTACCACTAAATAGTCATACTCAAGCGTCATGCCCGGTTTTTCCGGCGTCCCCCACAATCTTATCTTCTTAGAAGTAGGATTGATATCTTTAACGCGACCCTCGTAAAAATTCGCTCTCTTTATTATAATGCGAATGGGCATAACTATGTTCCTGGTCTGTATGGATCCTGATGCTACTTGCGGTAACATGGGTGTGAAAAGTAGAAAATTATCCTCGCTCACCAGTGTTATCTCTATGTCTGAATTCTTCCTTGCATGCTTTTGTAACTGCTTTGCACATTCAACTCCCGCAAAGCCACCTCCCAATATTACAATCCGCTTGCCCATGATGTCTTCATAACGTTCTGACTATGTCTGAGCGCAGGACTTCATACGCCCGTGACGCATGCCTCTCATTCACAACTAGGGTGGTCTCATTTTCGCTGAAAAAGGCATTACGTAACTCGATACCATTGTTATGTAATACCTCTGCAATATAGGAAACAACATCGGGCTGGGAATGTCTGGGGGGGATGGTAACCTTGATCCGGGCTAAACCGGTGTTACATGTTCGTTCCCCGCTGATCTCATCAAGGACCTTTCGCACGGCCTCCATATCGACGGCCAAAAACCTAACAGAGTCTGCCATCCTGAAAAAGTCATAGTCATCGGTGGCCTCCGCGAGTTTGGTAAGTATGGCCACGGGCTCCATGCCCAATTCTTCCACAGACAGATGAATGTCTAATATACCATCGGTGAGCGAGAGTCGTGCGTTCTTGAGTATGCTCCCCTCGCGCAATTCTTCTCCATCAAACGAATCTGCATACCTCTTGAGCGCTACCACCACCGTGTTGAGGTTGACTGGCCGTCCTGTCTCTCTCTCCACATCCGGACGTATGCGAATGGCTAGGGCTGTATAGTTTATGACGTTCATCTTTATGCAGTCATATATGGAACGGTTCCTGGTTACAATCTCCCGTATTACGTCGGTAACCGAAACTCCTGTCGTCCTCATACCATAATAAAGTTCTGTCACACATATTAGCATTGTTTTATAGCATTACATTTACTGTCAATTTTTGCTACTAAGACTGTAATAACTTATATTATGTAATAGTGATTACATAAGTAATATGAAAATTACAACATTTGAAGATTTTGACAAAGTCTTCAATAGCATAGTTATGGGCCGATTCCCTGTCGGCCTGCCAGTATGGTATAGTTATGAGGTTGTAGAGTCTAATGACGCATCCGGGTCTCGCGTAACGGGGTGCAATACCGGTTCATACGAGGCATGTGGTTGTGACCAGAGTCGGGAGATACAGGTAGATGTCATAGAGGACGAAAAGAATGGTAAGGTAAAGTTGGTGGCAGAGATACCCGGGGTAGAGAAGAAGGACATAAGCGTGACACTTGAGGGACGCGAGGTCGTGATCAAGACCACCCGCGACGACAAGTCATATGATGCCAAGGTATCCATTAAGCAGAGGGTAAGCCCCGACAGTGCAACCGCGTCATATCGTAACGGTATTCTGGAGATTGTCTTTAATGTGGACAACAGAACTAGGGGAAAAACGGTGAGGGTGAACTAATCCTCTTTTTTTTTATTATGGTGATATGGTGATGGAGTCAGAAAAATATACACTAAAGGTCTCGGAGATGGCACGACGTCATGGTGGTCTGGGACGGGCAGTGGTGGACCCACAGGTTGTGGAGACGGCTAATTGGACAACTGGCCAGATTCTTGAGGTATCTTATGGAAAAACGACTTTTGTAAGACTGTGGCCGGGTTCGGTGTTATATAGATCTGGTGTCATAGAGATAGATGGCATAACCCGGCAGAACGCGGGAGCTGGCATAGGCGACCGAGTTATAGTGAGGAGTAGCACTGCGCATGTGGGTCGCGAGGTTGTACTCTCGCCTACTGAGAATGTACAAGTGAGTGGATTGGGGGAATTTGTCCAACAAAACTATGTCAATCGCGTAATGAGCTTGGGTGATGGCATAATTGCCGGAACGCATCTTGGATATCGTGTGCAGCTCATTGTAGTATCCACAAAACCCTCCAGCCCAGTGATAATAGACAGGGATACCCGAATTATAGTGGGCAAGCCGGGAATGTCTGCAGCAGCTCCCGGATTCACTTATGATGATTTGGGGGGACTGGATACGGAGATCAAAAAGATTAGGGAGATGGTCGAGCTTCCACTACGACACCCGGAACTCTTTGAGAAGGTTGGCGTGGATGCTCCAAAAGGCGTATTACTGTATGGCCCGCCCGGTACCGGTAAAACCCTGCTGGCCCGCGCAGTGGCAGGTGAGACCAGCGCGAACTTTTTGCATGTTAGCGGTCCGGAGATAATGGGAAAATATCATGGTGAGAGCGAGGAGCGGCTCCGGGATATCTTTAGAGACGCATCAGAGAATGCGCCTTCCATAATATTCATTGACGAGATTGATTCTATAGCTCCCAAGCGAGATGATGTGGCAGGCGAGGTCGAGAAGCGCGTGGTCTCCCAACTACTAACGCTTATGGACGGTCTCAAGAACAGGGGCAAGGTTGTGGTAGTTGCCGCCACAAACCGTCCTGATTCTATTGATCCTGCCTTACGGCGGGGTGGCCGGTTCGACAGGGAGATGGAGATAGGCATACCTGACTATTCTGGCAGGCAGGATATATTGCGGATACACACGCATGGGATGCCCCTTGTAGAAGTTGACTTGGACCAGATAGCTCGCGTGACTCACGGCTTTGTGGGTGCGGATTTACAGGCACTCTCAAAGGAGGCTGCAATGTCCTCGTTGAGGCGTATTATGCCCAAAATTGATTTGGAACAGGAGCGAATATCTCCAGATATATTGCAGCAGATTCAAATAGTGCCGGAGGACTTTCGGGGAGCCCTGCGGGAGGTTCGGCCCAGCGCCCTGCGGGAGGTTTTGGTTCAGGTGCCTGATGTAAAGTGGAGTGATGTGGGCGGACTAGATAGACTGAAGGCAGATCTGCGGGAAGCAACCGAGTGGCCACTAAAGTATGCTGATGCCTTCAAGCATGTGGATGCCACGTCTCCCAAAGGTATAATGTTACACGGACCTCCCGGGACCGGAAAGACGCTGGTGGCCAAAGCACTAGCACACGAGACTGACTCCAATTTCATCAGTATCAAGGGACCGGAATTACTTTCCAAGTGGGTAGGTGAATCTGAGAAGGGCATACGGGAGGTCTTCCGTAAGGCGCGCCAGGCAGCGCCCTGTGTCATATTCTTCGACGAGATGGATTCGCTTACTCCTAGGCGTGGCATGGACATGGGTACCCATGTTACCGAGAACGTAGTGTCTCAGATACTCTCGGAGATGGACGGTTTGGAGGAGTTGCATGATGTGGTTGTGGTTGGCGCCACAAACCGTGTGGATATGATAGACGAGGCGCTTTTGCGTCCCGGCAGATTTGACTTGGTGATAGAGGTGCCCAGTCCTGACAGTAAGGGCAGGGCGCAAATATTGCGTATACACACAAGGAATAAGCCCCTGTCCAGTAACGTTGACTTTGGGGCGCTGGTAGAGTCTACTGACGGTTTCACTGGCGCCCAACTCATGGCTGTAACCAACATTGCGGCCATGTCTGCACTGCGGCGATATGTGGAATGCGGCAGTTCCGTTAATGATACTGTTATACTGATGGATGATCTGGAGCGCGCGGTAAAGAAGATTAAATTCGTGCCTAACTAGATTCTTCTTGTAATAAGAATGGCATTCATTGGTTGATATTGGTATGTGTCTGCCACAACATTTGGGGTAGCTACGCGTGGTAAGTTCCACAAGTCTTTGCACAGTTATGATGACGCCTGACCGGCAAGTTTGTTGTATATCTCAATCATGTAGACAAATCACATTGATAGAAAAAAGTTTGTATATTTCCGTTACACAAACATATGTTGGCAGCCATTAGATCCAAACATTCAAATCTGAGAATATATAACAAGTTAGGTGACATTAATTGACAACAGGAAATACGTCCAGTGAGGGGTCTGCTGTTTGTCTTCAACCATGTGTGGGATTGTAACCGTTTAGGTCACCTCCGGGCAACTGTTGAAAACACAGCGCTAACATGTCCATTCTTACCTTTTCTATCATGTTGCATTACATATGCCTAGGAATTTACCATTAGGTGTTGATCTTTAACGCGACCTAAACGGTTACACCCGGGGACTTGTATTGGTCACTATAACTAGGCCTCTGTCAGCAGTGACTGGTATACGAGGCCATGACAAAGCGTGCACAACATACACTTAGCCTGATCCCACGGTATGGGATTAGCGCGTCAGTCCCTGTTAGCGGCGCTTGTAATCCCTGACAATAATTATCACGATCCATACAAGTGATATGGCTATGGTACCAACACCAAGGCCTGCATAGAAAGGTCCCTCTAACTGGGTCATGCCTAATCCTATGATGATTAGAACTACCGCCGCGGCGTATTGCTTATCCATGTGTTGTAATATCACATCATGCATATATGAGCATGGCAGATTTACGCGATACACAAATTCATCACATATCCACTAATCCGATATCTGAGTGACGCATCTCATTATGTCTACGTATGAGTTCACCTGTGTCTAAATTTACGCACAACTGATCGCGACAGTTAATGTGATTTGTGCACAAGATTCCGGAAGACGTGAACTCATACATGTCTACAGTCTCCGCTTACGTGGCAGTGAAACTACCGCCTTCAAGCTGCTCGACAAGGGGGAGATAATATGGTAAACTATCTGGACCACAGTAATTCATGCCGATTGTGCGCACTCTTCATTCCGCTTTGTTCTCTTGCGAAACATATCGCGCAATATGAAGAGGGCTAGTGCCGGGGATCCCATATATGATACTAAAATTAACACAATTGTTAACACACCATATGTGAGGGCAGTAACCTCTGTGTCCATATTGGCATAGTTCAGTACAGAGAGTGCTGATAGCATGGGTGTTATGGACACTCTTACAACTTCTCGAAATAGGGGATTCTCTCGCTCATAGTCTGCTATGGTGGGGCTGAAGGTGTAGTATATGGAGTTAAACCCATTCAGAAAGTCGGCCCCAACTTTTGTCTGAGACAGGGACATATCTCGAATCTCACGAAGCTGTTGCACTTGGGGGGCCATTTCTGTTCCAAATGCGGCAGTAGCTATGAGACAGCCGCCGCCCAAATTAGATATGGGATCCTCCGGCGTGGCCTCCTCTGTTCGATTTAAAATCTGGAACGATTGAAGGGATTCTTCCAACATCGCCGCATCTGTATCAAAGAATTCCATTTCACTAGTGAGCAGGAATGTATAGATCATGTCTTCAGCAATCATGGTTACCTCTCGATGCTTGATTGAGACAGTACCCATATCTGTATCAAACAGGTTAGTTGCCTCCAGTACAAATGCTGGCGTGTTGTTTACCTCTGTCATTTCTTGTAATATAATTTGAAATGGTCCCGCGTCTGTCAATACTTCCAAATCCGCAAGCTTGGACTCCACTATAGCATCCAGCGTACTTCCGTCTGCCGGTATTGCATGTATGGCAATAGATGAGGGCAAGGCTCCAATTTGAGGAGCGACTGCCACTGCATTGGGCAAGCCGGGTCCAGATAATCTCTGTACTACCCATCCCGTAGGGAATTTTACAGAAAAGTTCAGCTCTGGTATCTCTAGGGTTCCGTCAATGGTACTTGGCTCCTCGTCAACAAAAGTGGTCCGCACAGGTGGACTCTGATCTAACAGCTCCATACCCGCTGCTGTTGCTTGGGCGCGTGTCATTACCTCTGTTGTCGTTATCCTAACTGATTCTGGGAAGAGCGGCCTGTCTTGTGCATCGGTGCTTGTTGCCGCTATGGTATCCAGTGTACGATAGCTATCATCAGTTACAAGTCTGCCAAATACGGTATATTGCGTATCCAGAAAGTTAGAGTTCTGGTGCACAATAAAGAACTGGGATCCAGCACTGTCTGGATTGGCGGATCTTGCCATAGACACTATGCCCCGACTATGCATAATGTCATTAAATTCGGCTACCAGCATCTCATCTGGCCCTCCCGTTCCCCAAAGGTCTTGGGGACCACCGGGTCTTGTATTAGGATCACCGCCCTGTATCATAAAACCTGATATTATTCGATGAAATAGTGTGTTGTCATAATATCCGTCCTGGGCCAGCCCAACAAAATTTGCTACATGGTTGGGGGCATCTTCGGGGAAGAATTCTATAACCAGTTCTCCCTGCGGAGTGTATAATATCACAATGTCATCATCCAAGCTTTGGGCGAATACATTACCGGTTACACCTATTGCCACCACTAGTATAAAAATGGGCAAAAGTCGTATCAATATCGGCGTTTCTTGTGTGCCATATAAAAGCTAAATGAACCGCGCGGAGGTCCGTTTAGGTCTTCTCTGGGGTAACCACTTAAAACTTACCGCGAACATGCCCTTCCTACCTCTTCTATCATAATGCCTCACATGTGCCCATGAATTCATAGTCTAGATGTATTATCTTTAGCGTGACCTAAATGGTTACCACTGGATTGGCTACATGTTGAAGATACGCGAGCTTTGGCAGGGAATAGTTTGAGATCTTTGAATTATCATTATCACCCATTTATTTCTGAATGCTGGTACGCTAGTGTCTAATTTCTGGGTATGTGAATTATTTGGGTATTGGCGTATGCAATGTAGATATGAAATAATTCAGGAAACTGTTGTCACGCAAACAACATTAAATAATTCCAAATTTGGGTTATATTATGAATCGTTACGTGCCAATGGCAGTAGTATTTGTCTCTGTTCTAGTCGTGGCTAGCTCGGTCGCCTTCTCACAGCAGAGTATGGTGCCGGACTGGTTAAAGATTACTGCAGGATGGTGGTCGCAAAACTTGGTTGGTGATGATGATTTTATACGCGTTGTGGCATGGCTTGTGGATAATGGTTATATTGTAACAGATTCTGAGGACAAAAATCAGATTATACTACGCGAAGACAAGTACAGTATAATGCAACCATCCGGTTGGGAGTGGCAGACGCCATTACGGGATGATCCCATACTGGGAACGTTGGATCGCATGATAATGCGCGATACTATAGATGAGGATGTGCCCAGCGCGATATCGGTATCAACTGTTGCCATGAAAGGTGACACCTTGGAGGCGCACAGAGAATGGGGGCTGGTTTTAGTGGATGATATCTTGGGTGATGCCTTTAATCACACCTCTGCAACGTCCACTGTTGTACTGGGCAATCCGGGATACATTGATGAGTATACCGTGAACATACCAAAAATACAGATTCAGGGTAAATCGTACAATTTTGTGCACGATGGTATCGTTTATGAGATCAAATACGAGACAGATGCAAAAAGCTATGAAAAGTATCTTTCTGTCTTTGAGGACGTGATGGACACATTCATGCTAATGTAGATAGCAGATCATTTTTTATCCGCCCCTAACATGGTTGTAATACATGGAGTCTGGCGAACATATACACGCACACCTGCTTTCTGTGTGGAGGGAATCGCGCAAGTTCCTCAGTATGGGCGGTAAAGAGGGCATGCTAGTACTTACCGATAACCATCTCATCTTCATTCAAAAGACTACCGCAAAGTCTGAGTGGTGGAATGCGCTGAGGCGCAGGCAAGTACTAAGACTTCTCAAGTCTACCGATACCATGATCACCCATGATGGTTACGACGAATCAATTCTTGTACGCGATATGGAGAATCCCAAAAATCTGGAGCTTACCTTTGATAACATATTGGACATATACCACCAGGAGAAAGACTGGGGAAGCGTCCTTTACCTAGAATATGTTGACAAGGGGAAAAAAGAGAAATACCAGTACTCGATAGCCCAGGACTGGGTAAAGTACCCGGCCAAGGATGCTCTCAAGTTCATGAAGGTGAATTGGGAACCATTTGTGTCGTTCATAAGGGCGCGACAAAGGGTAACCAGATGATGAGAGTATTCGCGGTGGGTGTGGGACCCGGCTCTCCTGCATGTGTCACCAGGGAGGCTGAAGAAATTATTACAAAATGTGATGTTGTGGCAGGATACCGCTATACCATAGATACTATACAGCATCTTCTAGGCGACCAACAGGTATATCACGTAACCATGTTCAACCAGGAAGATATCTACCAGAGTATAAGACAGACTCTGGGTGAGAAAATGCTTGTAATTCCATTTACCGGCGATGTCAACTTTTCCGAGTCTGAAGTGGTGGATAGGCTGTCTGAGATATTTGGTAGCGTCCAACTAGTGCCCGGTATAAGCTCCGTGCAGGTGGCCGCCTCAAGATCTTGTATACCTCTGGACAAGGCTAGGGTGATAACCATGCATGTAACCGGAGATATCGCGGCAAAGAAGCGTCGCATGATAAGTGCATTGCGTGACGGACTAAGTGTCATACTGGTGCCCCGGCCATGGCCCCGGAGGCCTGATCTGGAATTCATGCCTCACCAGATAGTTGATCACATCTCCGCAAATGGCATAGACGTGAGTAACCTGAGAATTCATGTATATGAAAACCTGACCACACCGGAGGAGCGCGTATTCAGTGGGGATATAGATCAGCTAAAAAACCAACGATTCTCGGATATGTTGGTTATGGTAATAGACCAAAACAAGCCAGACTCATACATGAATTATGTCTGGCAATGGAAAAAGTAACAACTAGTCCTAATATGGCATAGCCTGCCAGACGGCAAGCACTGAATGTAGCTCCAGTTTACTGGTGACTGGCATATGATAGAAATGGGGTTGGATTGCGAGGTGACTTGATCATTATTCCGGACTGGGAATCTTGACTGCTTGGTGCAACCAATACGCGCTTGTTTCCAATCTAGATGTTGCAAACGTTTCATCCATGTTTGCGATTACTCGCAGGTATTATCCCAGCCATTCCATAATGTCCTGCATACAACTTGATCTAACTGTTATCCTAATTGGACCTAAGGGAGACTCCTCGGAATTCTCGCACACTGCTGCAACTCCTGCATATGCCGCCTGCTTGTTCAGGTAGAACCATGTTTCACTATTGCCTGCGTTATGTCGTACGTTCCGGCCTAAACTGCCCTGAGATTGTCTTGACACGATCATGTCATATAAAATGCGCAGGGGGGCAGCATTGTCGCTAACTACTTTGACATATGACTTGGCTACAGTACTGGTAGATTCTGGCAATACGTTTGATACGGCATCCAGTACCTTGTCGGGGTCTTCTGATGGATTGATCGCTGTCCATGCTTCCACATTACAGGATGGTAAATGCAAGTTCATGCTTCCCAGCCCTGTACAATCCTGTGTGCCACATCTACTAACTCTTCCCGGGCCATGCTACTGTTTGAGATGGACGCGTCCGCCAATGCTATGGGGTCGCTGATTCCAACGCTTAACTCACGCCGATCTCGTTTACTCATCTCGTCTCTTGTATCCGGGTCATCGGTTCGTCCGCGCCTTATCAGAAAATCTAGTCTTGTATCCGTGGATGCGTGTACTGCTAAAAGCTTGACATCACCACATTCCCGCAGCACATCTAATTCATACTCTGATCTAACCCCGTCGACGATAACAGTCCCAGTATTCTTTACGACTTGGGGCTTGATCAGCTGTGCAACTACTCCGGGTCCGTGTTTTTGGCGCACCTCCAGCATTAAATTTCCTAGGTTTTCTCCGGTAGGCTCTATTCCGCGTTCACTTGCCTCTACACGTATGGCATTTCCCATATTTAGCACTGGATAGCCTTTGGTTTCCAGGCCGTTAGCTATGGTGGACTTACCTGCGCCTGGCATCCCTACAATACATACTATAATCTTAGACAATAGCACGACAACAAATCCCTGACCTATGAACCTATAGTGACACCCGTTTAAGTTACTCATCACATCCGCGGCGCCACATCTGCGCAGTGACCACGTTTACGTCTTGGTCATGCGCCAAAGTCACTGCAATTCGTTGTGTTACACAGGTAAGCTCATCCACACTGTGAGTATCAAGTTCGATGGCAGGCTTGAGCGCCCCTCATCACCGTCGCGCAGAGATGGAGTCACACTGCTATAACGGGGCAATACTGGCGCCCGTGTCTTGGTGGAGAAAGTGGTGATGATTTCACCCATGACTAAATTTACACCGGAGGTAACTGTGACAACAGTTTGGGCATAGGAGTGAACTTGTACAGTTTTTCACAAATGCAATAAATACCAGTTTTGTACATATGGCGCCGTGAAACAACTTGATTTGACACTGGAGATATCCAGTACGTTACCCATGTTTCCAGGCACTCCTATTCCTTACATAATACCTTGGAGTACCATGCGAGTAGACGGCTACATATCGGAGATGCTCTTCATGAGCTCCCATTCGGGTACGCATATGGATGCACCATACCATTTTGATGAGGAAGGTCTCCGTATACACCAGTTACCTTTGTCTAGATTGATGGGATGCGCCTTTCTTTTAGACATGCCAAAAGGCGCCCGTCAAGCAATTACAGACAGTGATATCCAAGAATATCAAAAAATACACGGGAGTATGCCCTACAACTCAGCGATAATATTTCACACCGGCTGGCAAAGCCATCTGCATGACGCAGATTATTTTACGCATAATCCGGGACTTGCACCTAGCGCCGCCGAGTATTTGGCCTCAAAACATACAAGTTTGGTGGGTATAGACGCGCCCAGCATCGATGTGGGCGGTGATTCTTTGTTTCCAGCTCACAAGATACTAGCCCGGTGCGGAACTATAAACGTAGAAAATTTGGCTAATTTGGGCAAAATAGAATCACCAACTTTTCAATATGTCTTCTTACCGTTGAATATGGCCACGACCGGTTCGCCAATTCGTGCCTTGGCAGTGCTGCCTGATTGAGTTTCACTATGAGTTAGCGTCTGTTCTTGTCTCCGTAATCGAAAAAAGACGTGAACCCATATCGTGCATCTGCTAATCCCGTGCCCAATTGCCATTTACCGTTCACAAATCCAGGCATGGATGAACTCGCGCCAACGCAGCAGACACGGTCTGGCATAATTGTATAGCGTCCACCATAAGTCTTTGCCGGGTATAGGACCGTACTTATATAGAACCACTAGAGTAAAACCATTGATAACATAATTCAGACCGTCATTATACCGTTGAAGAATGATAAGGAGTTCTTCCGGCGCGCCAAGATATTTGGTCACACCTCCGATTACGTGTATAACAGGGCGGTATCCGAGATCACGCTGGGCGGTTACTACATGCCCGGAACCACTCTTGAATTGAAGCATGATCCGGCTAGGGTCAAGAATAAGAACGAGTCCGCCAAGTCACCATATGAACTAAAGAAGGGCGTTTCATTATACGTGAATCAGATACCACGTTCTAGAACGGTTATCAAGAGACGGTTTACCCGTCCAACAAGAATGGCTTGTTCCTGGAATTGACAAAGTGGCGCCCTGATCTGGAGTGGATGCGCGAGTTACAAGCTAACTATGGCCGGGGTGCCATACTACAGGCGTCTGCCGCGTGCAGGCGCGCGTACGAGGATCATTCTAATTACATACCACACCGGCGTGACTGACAGATCATACTATCATGTGTAGGACCACCAATCTGTCGTGGTGAGTTCGAGTTGGACCTGTGCTGTTCTGGTGTGGTGAGAACAACCAAACCAATCGTTCATTCCCGGGACATGCGCTCATTCAAGATAGTGGAACGAGTAACCAATAGTATGGAGCATCAATTCGAGATTCACATCAATATACGGGAGAAACCATCGACCGGCGTTATTCGCGGTATGGGTGTCGGCGGGAAACATCTAGCTGTAACAGCTGACACGAATGGCAGAACGATTATTCACCACATGAGACATCTTTCCATATTGCGGGAGATTATCTCACTCCAGAGTATTAGAACGCGAAAAGGTAAGCGCAGGAAGCGAAATATTGAGAAACAAATCACTCAATTACGGCAGAAAGCCAACAACATAACTAACGACTACGTGAATAGAGTAATCCACGCGATCACCAAAGATGCAGACAAGGTAGTACTAGAGGATTTATCGTATGAGTTCACGTCTTCCGGAATCTTGTGCACAAATCACATTAACTGTCGCGATCAGTTGTGCGTAAATTTAGACACAGGTGAACTCATACGATTTATCACCGAAATCAATCAGTCATGGCGGGAACCGGAAAAGAGCAATGAACCGCTCGATGCGCGAGAATCGCGTCGGCGAGTTCCGCCGGAAAGTAGTACAAAAGTGGAGGCACTGGGGATTGAATTGGTGGCTGTGCCAGCGAGATACACGAGTGGGCGGTTTACCCGCCCAACGAGCCAGACCTGTCACGTGTGTGGACACGTTGGCAACAAATCACGATCAACTGAGACACATTCAATATGTAACCAGGAATTTCACGCCGATATCAACGCGGCGTTTAGTAACCGGTTTCCCTGTATGGGGCGGCAGAGCGTGTCGTCCGGGGGCGGGGACCGTTCCCCACCCAACCGGAGGCGCCAGGGCGGGAATAATGGTGACAAGCGAAAGTCATGTTCTCAAAGACTTATGGTGACCGCTATACAAATAGACACAATCATAAAATGGTGTATCCGGTGCGCGCATAATGAGTAAGCCCGGTAATATATGGAGAAAAGTGCACGGCTACATATCAGGGCGACCCACTAACTTTTCCTGGATAGTGCCTAATAGAGTGGCCGGATGCGGGCTTCCCACCACCCGTGAGGAGTTTGACTGGTTGTTAGAACAAGGTGTACAGTCGGTGGTGACCACGACCGAAGATGCGCTTTCCGGTTCATGGACCGGCAGAATATCCTACTTGCATATACCAACAGTGGATATGACTGCTCCTAGCTTGAAGAACATAAACGATGCGGTAGAATTCATGCATCAAAGTGTCTCGCAGGGTAAGCCTGTGGTGGTGCACTGTGCTGCGGGGTTGGGCCGGACCGGGACAGTTCTGGCTTGCTATATGATAAAGTACCACAAAATGGATGCTGGCGATGCAATACACGAAATTCGCCGCCAAAGACCCGGCTCAATTCAATCATACGTACAGGAAGAAGCCATATTCATGTATCAAAAGCAGCTTAGCTAGATACCTCGGATACCAGTTTACCACCCAAAACATTGATGGATACACGTCTTCCTTCCTTGAAGGTCAGTGTAATATTTTCATCGCTCTCTTCCACTGATACCAGCTCAGACATCTTTATTTCCTCATATGTACTCATCATGCATCACTCTGGTATGGAGAGACTGGAAATCTTCCCGCCTTCGACCTTCACGAACAAGAACCTATTATCTTTGAAGATAAAGGTTATGCCCCCTTCCTTGTCTGGCTCCTCTACCTCCAGTAGTGGCTGGCCAAGAAGTCCGTCAAATTTTGCCATAATGCTGTTTTATGACTACTACTTATATCCTTAGTGCATTTCCGGAGTGCGGGCTCATCTGTGGCAGCTATCTCATCCATTAATCATGACTCGCCGTTGAAAATGCAATGCCCTCTCCCATCGAATAAACCATCAGTTCTTGTGACTGGCGTGATGAGTCCATAATCATATGTACAAATTTTTTGCCGCTTCGTATCAGAACCAATTATCAAGATCAGTTACGTGTAAATTTCCGCACAGATTAACCACACCATTCACGTGACACAAAACGCGATCATTGGCGCGATGCTATCTGGCACAAGTTGAAAATTTGTCCCAGTATCTATTACCTGACCCTTACTTCAATACCCTGTATGTTCCCCTTGATGCTAGTTTGCTTCAGGAAATGATGCTTCTGCCAAGAGACGTGCACATCGCCGCTTACTGTGTGAGTCCCTGATCCTAACTCTGATGCCTTGATAGTGTAGGACTCTTCAAAATCAAAGAGCTCCTGGCGTACCTCTTCCTCGCTCATACGTATTACGGGCGTAAAGTTCTTTGCAACTTGAACCCATACGCGTTTTTCTTTCATGGGATTTACCAGTTTGGGATTTCTTGTCCAGAATATGGCAGCTCTTTTGTACGTGTCTATGGGCTTGCCTAACTCCTTCTTCCTTATTCCACCGGCAACTAATCTGACACCATACTTGATCTTGACTGCTACGTCGTTGGCATTGTATGACTCTGTCCAATTGCTTTCGTTGAATGAATCTCTTCCGTCTCCCACGACTGAGAACTTTACTATTATTCTTACATCCTCGTCCCTCGAATATTCCTCCTTTTCACACTCCATTCTTACATTTTTGATCTGACTCATATCTACAATAGTTTATATCCGCAATATTTTCTTTTACAAAGCACCGTGGACATACAAGTAATAAGCTCATCACAGGGGGAGGAAAAACTTTCCTTCAAAAAGACCGACATTTCCACTCTATACATAGTACAACACGAGATACAAAAGAACCCTGATGTAGACTTTGCAGGTGTTATAGTTAAACACCCTCTTACTAATGAATGCTGGATGCGCCTCTCCTCAAAATCTGATCCCCGTCAAAATCTATCTAATGCCACCGAGAATGCTGTACGTGCAGTCAATGACATGCGGAACGCACTGAACGCGGATATATCGACATGAAATTTTGTCCCGTCTGTAAGACGCGACTCCGTCATGCAGAAGGCATAATGCTGTGCTCTCAATGCGAATACAAAGAGAGTGGTATTGTTGCGCCCGCTACAAAAATCATACAGGACGAGTCATCGGGGTTCAATGTTTTGGGTGAAGGTGATCAGCAGGGGACATTGCCTACAGTAAACGTGAACTGTCCCAAGTGTGGTCATGGTGAGGCCGTTTGGTGGATGCTACAGACTAGAAGCGCCGATGAACCGACAACACAGTTCTATCGTTGCATCAAATGCGAGCACACTTGGCGTGATTACTCATAGCCGCTTGCAGTTCTACGTATACGTGACGCTGATAATCATTATTGGGATTTTTGGCGCCCCGTATGTGTTCCACTGACAGACATGTTCTTGGCCCTGCTTAGAAATTCCACCATTGCCTCTTGGCGTTCCCTACTCATGTTCATAAATGACTCCAGCAGGCCACAACACGCCACAAGAAGGCTATCCTTAGGTAGCTTCTCCAGTCTCGACGAATCCAGATCCGCCTCACCCCTGCACCAATTCTCCACATGCTGTTGTATGGATATGTACACTAACTCCGGACTACTCTCGGCTATGGCGATTAGCGTACCTGCCTCGGACAGCTCGCTTTCAAGGAACGTATTCAGCATACCTGATCGTCCGGGCATCTCGCTTATGGCGAGCGCGACCATAGTACCTTTCACGGTAAGTCCGTAGTATGGATTCCCCTGACTCTGTAGTGCCTTGGGTCCGCGCCTCATGGGCAATCTTCCTTCCTCTTTTATTACACCGGTGGGCAGCATTATGTCCTTTATGTCCTTGAATACTCCCGGGTATGCCGTCTGCCACTTTGACTCTGTAGGTCCTGCTATTCTCTTAGCTATGGCAATCCGTGTCCTCTCGTTGGGGTTGCTATGCTGTGCTAGCACACACATGATGGCGCGTTGTCGTCTTGCCCTGGTGCTAAGCTGACCACTACGCGTCTTGAGGGTTTCAAAAATGGAGAGGCGGGTCTCAGATCGTTTTACATTATATGAGTCTAGTTTCATAATATATTATAATTCTTGGATTTTATAAAAGTTATTTTTTTATTACATTTTTTACTATAAATCCTTATATAATATAAAAAAATGCCTGTAACAATGAAATCTAAGAACCACAAGTATGCTCTAGTACTTGTGGCCGCAATTGCTGTCGTGGCAGCTGGCGCAATGTCAGAGGCCTTTGCACAACAAGTTACTGACGGAATGGACGGATACGTGCTTGGGACTAGTGGAATATACACTGGAAACGAGAATGAATGCTGGTATGAAGAAGATGGAGGTATGCTTCCCTGTAGGATAGACACAGGAGATACTGCATGGATGCTGACCGCGTCCTCACTGGTACTCTTTATGAGCCCCGGTGTAGCGTTCTTCTATGGCGGTCTTGCAAGAAGCAAGAACATCAACAACGTACTGGGTATGGTACTGATAATAATGGGTATCATTGCAGTTCAATGGGTTGTATATGGATACTCCTTGGCGTTTGGTCCAGGGGGCAATCTTTTCATGGGCAACCTAGACTACGCAGGACTGAACCAGGTCTCCCACTATGCACCACTGGGCGCCGCCGGACCCTGTACCGATACATGGTCTGCAGCGTATCAGATGCAGGTATTCCACGAAGATGAAGTGTGTAGTCAAGACTGGCCCGGAACAATCCCCCATGCTCTGTTCATGGCGTTCCAGGGAACCTTTGCAATCATCACCCCAATACTCATTGTAGGTGGTCTGATTGACAGGATCAAATTCAGTGCACTGATAATATTCACACTACTCTGGGCTACCTTCGTCTACGATCCTATTGCCCACTGGGTATGGGGTGGTGGCGTAATAGCCTCGTTAGACTTCGACCCGAATCTTAGTCCGTCAGGAGCGCTTGACTTTGCAGGTGGAACTGTGGTACACATATCCTCAGGATTCTCTGCACTGGCTGGTGCACTGCTGTTGGGCAGGAGGCTGGGCTATGGCAAGGTACCCATGGAGCCACACAATGTTCCCATGGTAGTACTTGGCGCATCCATACTCTGGTTTGGCTGGTTTGGCTTTAATGCTGGTAGCGAAGTCATGGTAGACGGTATTACCGTAATGGCGTGGGTTGTGACCAACATTGCAACCGGCATGGCTGTCGTAACTTGGGTACTCATGTCTTGGGCTCACACTGGAAAGCCAAGCATTGTTGGAGCGGCAACCGGTGCGGTCGCAGGATTGGTAACCATTACACCAGCCTCTGGTTGGGTAGGGCCTATGGCAGCAATAATAATGGGTATTGCAGCTGGAACTGTCTGTTATGCGGCGGTAGCCTTCAAGAACGCCCGTAAATGGGACGACGCCCTGGATGTCTGGGGTGTACACGGAATTGGCGGCCTAACCGGTGCTATACTTACAGGAACACTCGCTAGTCCACACGTTTGGGATACCGGTGACGGTATTGGCGCATGGACTGGTACACCCGAAGGTATGGAAACACAAGCACTCAGCATTACCGGAGCAGCAATATCTATAGGATATGCATTTGGTCTGACTATAGTAATCCTAAAGATAATGGACCTTGTCTGGCCAGGTGGGATCAGAGTCACTCCAAAAGAAGAGGAGGTTGGCTTGGATATTGCACAACATGGCGAGAGAGCCTACGTCAACGAATAGACATATCAAATTATTTTACTATTTATGATCTGTGCCCTATTGGTGCTTGTCGTATGTGTCTTCACTAGAATTTCAGACTCCCATGGGCTCGCCTAGTGACGTGACCGTTTAGGTCACTCCGAATTAATGTGCGTTTTCATGGCACAAAATCCGGTAAGTAAAAACAAACCGGTAGGGGATGGTCCCAACCAGCCCTGACTGTGGTTGCAAATGTCGTGCATTGAAATAACAGGATTTAGTCCGTTTCTTGGACGGTTACGTCACTAGACTAATATCAATGTGGTTGTAGAATACGCGCCTCTGACTTGTACTAGCGTTTCTTCCAGTAGAATTGGTTGTATATGAGCTCTGGTCGTATGGCCCGGAAGGGCTGGGCGCCTCCATCATACCATTTTGTAAAGAACTCGTATAGGTGAAGCCGCAGAGACTGTATGTAGACGATAAGCCCCTCTATCATCATTATTCCCAAGTTTCCGCCCACTATCATGGCTATGGCTCCCACGGATCCTGCGCCGCCGAGCGATACATACGCGTTATTGACTGTAAGCAGCAGCGCGGCATGGACAAGCAACATTATTCCCAACCGGGCATAGCTTATGGTGTGCGCCAGGCTCTCCACAGTCTTGCCCAGAAAGACCTCCATTACGACATTGGCGGTGCTTCCGCCATCCTCGGGGTGCCTCTTGGCGTGCAGTATGCCTCCAACCATCATTATCGCCATGGACCCTATGACTATTACCACGGCTATTCTGGTCACAATCCATACGGTGGCCCACTCGCCCAAGAACATGGTTACCCATGGGACCGGTTCGTTGTGTATGCGTGAGTACATGTTCATCACGTCATACTGGGCTCCGATGGCACACATTATGATCACCACAATGCCTCCGTACAGGGTAATGTTGGGTATGGATTCCATGAATGCCACCATCTTGTGTCCTGCCTTCAATTGTCGTCGGACCCGCAGTATCATGGCCCACACTAGGTGTACTATTCCGAGGAATAGCGAGACTTTGAGTATGTCTATGACCTGCTCAAAGGTCAGCTCCGCTACACTAAGTATGCCTACCAGCCAGGATACGGCATGCAGGGGTCCGCCCTCTTTCAGGAGGCTCGCAAAGGGCTCAAAGTAATCTATATGATAGCCAAACATCTCGCCTGCCCCTACGCCTGCAATGGCCGAGGCGGCTCCAGATATTCCAATTAGCATGCCCCATCTAGAGAGTGTACCCTGTCCCTTTACCTTGAAGAGCAATCCCATGCCCATAAGGAGCAGACCGTGTCCCAAGTCTGCAAACATAATTCCGTAGAATATGGGCCACATGAGCGCAATCATTGGGGTGGGATCAGTCTCTCCCTTCTTTGGTATACCCTGACTCTCGGTTATGACCTCGAAGGTGCGAACGAATCTCTTATTGTCAAATAATACCGGGGCATCTCGTATCAGTTTGGGATCTGTAACATCCTCCACGATGGGGGTCCACTGTCCCATCTTCTCTTGGAACTTGGACTCCATCTTCTTTGGTATGTATCCCTGAATTACAGCAAAGTTCTTTGTACCGCCCGGCTTTCGTAGGGTCTCCAATACATCTTTGGCTATCTTTGCCTCCTCGTGTATTGTGAGTATGTCTCTTCTGAGACTTTTTCTCATGCCTGACAGCTTCTTTTCCGCGGCGGTTTTCTTTTTGGTGACCTCTTCTATCTTCTCGACCAGCATACTATATGCCTGACTGGGAACTTGAGGCAACCCCTGAGGGATAGCAAAGGTTGCTGCACCAAACCCGCGAAACACCTTGAGTACTGTCTCCGCGCTGTTTGCATCGGACACGACCAGTACTGCTGCCTTGTCCTTGGACTGGAGATCATACCTGTATAGGGTCGTACCTTCCAGTGACCGTGCAATCTCGTCGTAGTCCTTGGATTCTATTATGAACAGGTTTGTGTAAAAGTATCTCATAAGACCAAAACCGCTGAGATCCATGTCTAACTTTGCGGCTACCTCCATTGTATCCTTGATGGAGCGATACTCGTCCAGGGCACGGCTATTGTCGGCTATCTCCTGTAGCAGATCCGATGCCTCTGATATTATGCTGGGCGCTCTGCTGGATAGGTCGTCCACTATATCTCGTATCTGGTACAGCTCATAACTCTTGGGCTTAATCATAGTGCCCTTGAATAGTATCTCTATCATGCCAACCCTTGCGGGTACTTGTAGCCCCTTGACCACATCGTCAATGGACTGAAATATCTTTTGCGCCTCTAGCAAAAGATCATCCACCTCCGGAGTAACTAGATCTCCCTCGCTGTCTATCTTGTGGAACCATTCAAACTCCGTAAGCCTGGAGATAGCCATGGGCGACTCGCTTCTGGGCAGTATCACAGTACCTAGCCGCAGATCTGCTATAGCCATACTATACTCAGGCCAACCACATTGTGTTTAATATCTTTCGAAAAATTACAAATCGCATAACTGCAGATTCTCATCACACTGGACCCTGACTTGGTGATCAGTACCGGGATGGATGCCTGGTCTCCTGTTCTGGGCAACCAGAACCTGGACTGGCGTATTTTGCAACTGATCAGTATTCTATCATCATAATGATCTCTACAAATTCATATCCGGGCTTTTGTCTTGTGCGGCCTGAACTGTCACTCACAGACGCTTCACTCCAAACATTAAAATCCATTTGACAGGTCACCGCATTCATGCTTGTGAATCTAGAACAGACGGTGGATAAGATACTAGATCAAACTCATCAAAATATAGAGTCGCGTCTATCTGAATCGTTACAGGAATCACGCCAGAAACTTGATGGGGCACTTGTAGGCTTGGAAGCCGAGTATAATCGCATAATATCTGATGGCAAGAAGGAGGCAGACAAGATAGAGAAGCAGATAGTAGGTAGCTCGGACTTGGAGGCACGTAACAAGGAACTCCTACTAGTCGAGGAGGCGGTAAACCGCGCCTTTGATTATGCGTTACGTAGACTGTCCCAGACTGACAGGGATGGCTCCTATACAGATTTGGTAGAATCACTATTACAGGAGGCCGTGGATGCCCTGGGGTCTGCCGATGTATTGGTATACACTAGCCCCGCGGACAAGGACGCAGTGCTGGTGGCCATGGAGAAGTTTCCTGATGCTAGATTCGCTGAGGAGATACAATGTTTGGGCGGCGTCAGGGTCGTATCCGGCGATGGTACAATGACATTTGATAACACCCTGGATGCTAGAATATCACGTTTAAAGCCTTTAATTAGGAAAAAAATTGCCGCTAAGTTCGAGGTGACACAGTAAATGGTTGCACAGGGACGTATAGTATGGGTCAGTGGGCCTGCAGTAAGGGCGGACGGAATGTCAGACGCCAAGATGTATGAGACCGTCATTGTGGGCGAGGCACGGCTTATAGGCGAGGTTATACGACTGACCGGCGATGTGGCCTTCATACAGGTATACGAGTCCACCAGCGGTCTCAAACCCGGTGAGCCTGTGGTGGGTACAGGAAACCCTCTGAGTGTGTTACTAGGACCAGGTATAATCGGACAAATATACGATGGCATACAGAGGCCGCTTAAGGATCTCTCCAAGGCTTCGGGCTCTTATATTGGCCGTGGTATAACTACCACCCCTGTGGATTTGTCCAAAAAGTATCACTTCGTGCCCAGTGTAAAAGTGGATCAAGAGATAAGCGCAGGTAACATAATCGGCGTAGTCCAGGAAACGGATCTAATAGATCATCCTATAATGGTACCACCGGATCATGCAGGAGGCAAGATTGTCAATGTCGTTAGTGAGGGTGACTATGACTTGGAGACAGACTTGGTTACTGTGGAACGGGATGGTCAGTCCACAACGCTAAAGATGTATCATAAATGGCCCGTACGAAAACCCCGTCCATTCAGGACCAGATATGATCCTACTATACCATTGCTTACTGGTCAGCGAGTAATTGATACATTCTTCCCCATAGCAAAGGGGGGTACAGGTTCCATTCCTGGCGCCTTTGGTACGGGCAAGACCGTGACGTTGCACCAGATAGCAAAATGGGCCGATTCCCAGGTTGTTGTGTATATTGGATGTGGTGAGAGGGGTAATGAAATGACCGAGGTATTGGTAGAGTTCCCCCATCTCAAGGACCCGCGCACCGGCAAGCCCCTGATGGATCGTACTGTTCTTGTGGCAAATACAAGTAATATGCCAGTAGCAGCCAGGGAGGCTAGCATTTACACCGGCGTGACCATAGCCGAGTACTATCGTGATATGGGCAAGGATGTCGTGCTTGTAGCAGACTCCACTAGCCGCTGGGCTGAGGCTCTACGAGAGATGAGTGGAAGGCTTGAGGAGATGCCTGCCGAGGAGGGTTATCCGTCATACCTTGCGTCCAGACTAGCAGAGTTCTATGAACGGGCAGGCCGTGTTCGCGCCACGGGCAGCCCTGACAGGGACGGTTCTGTGACACTGGTCGGTGCGGTTTCCCCGTCTGGTGGTGACTTTACCGAACCTGTGACTACCCACACCATGAGATTCATCAAGACATTCTGGGCACTGGATGCAAAACTGGCATATTCCAGACACTATCCGTCCATCAACTGGATGAATAGCTACTCTGGATATCTGGCAGATATTGCAAAGTGGTGGAGCCAGAATGTAAGCGAAGACTGGCTTACACTACGGGGCGAGGCCTATGCGATACTACAGCGTGAGGACACGCTAAAAGAAGTGGTAAGACTATTGGGCCCTGAGGCACTCCCGGATGAGCAAAAGCTCATACTGGAAGTGGCTCGTATGATAAAGATAGGCTTGCTTCAGCAGAACTCCTTTGATGACGTAGATACGTATTGCGGAGTGCAAAAGCAGTATCAATTACTCAAATTACTGGTTGACTTTTACAAGAGGGGTCAGCAAGCCATCAAGGAGGGCTCTACCATATCTGGCATACAGTCTATGCCCGTTATCAGTAATCTTCTGAAAGCCCGGATGGATGTCAAGGATGATGAATTAGAAAAACTGAACCAGCTAGATACATTGATGAAGGAACAGTTCAAGGGTTCACTGGTGGTAAAGAATTGAGTAGCACTGGCGGTATACAATATAGCAAGATAGCCGAGATTAAGGGTCCCCTGGTTGTGGTAGATGATGTGGAGAACGCGGCTTTTGATGAGCTGGTTGAGGTGGAGACCGGTGACGGTGAGCGACGACTGGGCAAGGTTTTGGAAGTAGGCAATGGCAAGGCTATCGTGCAGGTATTTGAGGGAACCACTGGTTTGTCCATATCCGGAACATCTGCCCGCTTTGTGGGTCGAGTGATGGAGATGCCTGTATCTAAAGAGGTACTGGGGCGTGTATTTGACGGCTTGGGTAGACCCAAAGACAATCTGCCTGACCCAATCGCGGACAAATTCTTGGACATCAATGGCGCTCCCATGAACCCGGAGCAGCGGGAGTATCCCAAGGACTTTATCCAGACGGGTGTCTCAGTTATTGATGGAATGATTACGCTTGTACGGGGACAGAAATTGCCAATATTCTCCGGCTCCGGCATGTCTCATAACATCCTGGCTGCACAGATAGCCCGGCAAGCCACCGTGGTCGGCAAGAGCGAGGAATTTGCGGTGGTTTTTGCTGCCATCGGGGTGCAGTACAGTGAGGCAGAATACTTCCGCCGAACGCTGGAAGAATCCGGGGCTCTGAAGCGCAGTGTACTTTTCCTAAATGTGGCCGATGATCCTGCCATTGAGCGTATAATTACGCCTAGAGTGGCGTTGACGGTAGCCGAGTACATGGCGTTTGAGCTTGGCATGCACGTGCTTGTAATACTAACTGACATGACCAATTACGCTGAGGCTCTTCGGGAGATCAGTGCGGCCCGGGAAGAGGTTCCTGGCCGTAAGGGTTATCCCGGATACCTGTACACGGACCTCTCCACCATATATGAGAGAGCAGGCAAGCTGACGGGCCGCCCTGGCAGTGTAACGCAAGTGCCCATACTCTCCATGCCATCCGATGATATAACACACCCGGTTCCAGATCTTACCGGATACATAACCGAGGGACAAATTGTTCTGGGCAGGGATCTCTTCCGGCAGGGTGTATATCCGCCTGTAAGCATACTCATGAGTCTATCCAGGCTCATGAAGGACGGTATTGGTGCTGGCCGGACCCGGGATGACCATGGTGAGGTGTCCAACCAGAATTATGACTCCTACTCCAGAGCCCAGGAGGTACGGGCCCTGGCAGGCATAGTGGGCAAGGCCGGTCTTACCGAGATTGATCTCAAGTATATGGATGTGGGAGATATCTTTGAGAAGGAGTTTCTGACTCAGGCTGTAGACGAGAACCGCAATCTTGATGAATCTCTCTCGTTACTATGGAAGGTAGTCTCCAGTTTGCCCACTACGGAGCTGACAAAAATAAAGGACAAGTATGTTGAAAAGTACTACCAGGGAAAAGAATCCTAAATGTCGTTCGGGCAGAACGTTGCGGCTACTAAAATAGAACTACTAAAGTACAAGCGTTCCAGCCAAGTGGCTCTCATGGTACAAAAGATACTGGACGATAAGCGCAAGGTACTGCTGAAGAATATAGAGGAGATGATACAGGCAGCCTCCAGCGCTCGGGGTGGCATATGGGATCCGCTTCAGGAGATATATTCATCAGTGAACGAGGCATACCTTACCTTGGGGACCGGCACTGTGGATTCAGTCGCTGAGTCCACGCCGCCTGCAATGGAGGTAGATGTGAAGGTGCGCCGGGTCGTTGATGTGAAGGTACCGGTACTGACTGTGTCCGAAAAGGATACCAAGTCTGTACCCTACGGCTTTGCGGACACCAACTCCTCCATAGACCGCGCGGCCAAGCAGATAAAGATACTACTTCCCAAAATATGCAAGGCGGCCGAGTATGAAAACTCAATATTCAGTCTGGCAAAGGCATTGGAGAAAACCCAAAAGCTCCTTAATGCCTTGGAGAATGTGATAATCCCCCAATACCAGGAGCGGGTACGCTTTATACTGGCCACCCTGGAGGAGCGGGAGCGTGAGGAGTTTGCAAAACTCAAGAAATTAAAAGAGGCTATGGAGAAGCGAAAGTAGGATGACAAAAGAGGATCTTGCTCAACTTCTTGCCAAATCCAAGGCAAATTTGGACAAGGAGCATCAGGTCTTTGCCGAGTCCATTCGCAAGGATTTGGACTCCTTCAAGAAGAAGGCTATGTCGAAAATCTAGTATCCCATGTTTTATTACTCCCGGCCCTGGCAGGCGGCGCGTACATGTACGGGTTCCCCGTGTGGCTGGGAAAAAGACGCACCATTATGGTGCATTCCAGAAGTCTGCGAGATACAAGTCAGGGATTGTACGTGATATCCGGAGACTTGTGGTAGTATGAGTTCACGTCTTCCGGAATATTATGCACAAATCACATTAACTGTCGCGATCAGTTATGCGTAAATTTAGACACAGGTGAACTCATACAGATTAGTGGCCAGATAAAGGGTGGTGAAAGGGGCCATGCGCCGCATGTCCATATGTGTTCAGACATGGAGGGCTCAGGGCCTTTCTGTAATGAACGAGGTTGCTACCAGAATGCAATTATAATTAAAAAACTGGGATGCATTCTATCTTATTATGTGATCAAAACACGTGAACTCATACTTGTGGTAACCACTTACACCCTGTGATCGTTTAAGCCGCCCCACTCATGAATATTGGTTCTCTCCAGCCGCGTTCTTGGTAGCCGGTAAGACTTGCTGAGCATATTTTGTCCTTTATTCCGTAAAGCGGTTCCCGTATTTGCAATCTGGGGGATGCCCGCAGTTGATCGTTTGCGTGACTTGGCTACTCACCGTATACTCATCATTATGGTTTAAATTAGGACTTCGAGGGATGCTAACCCATACATGAAACCAATCTTCTTGGTACTTATGGTTGCTGGCATAGTGGCGAGCGCAAGTATGGCGGGAACCGCATACGCGCAAGAGGGCGATGCCAGCAGCTCTGACTCGTTTAAGATACTGGGTGCTGGTTTGGCATTTGGTTTGGCTGCATTTGGCGCAGGTATAGGCTTGGGCCAGGCTGGCGCAGCGGGTCTTGCAGTTATTAGCGAAAACCCTGCACTACAGTCAAAGGTGTTCATTATAGTCGGTATGGTGGAATCCATTGCCATATACGGTATTGTGATGATGTTCATCATATTGGGTCAGTAAGCGATTTTTGTATAATTTTGGGATACTTGGGTATAGCCTCCCGGCTGATCATTCCACTACTAAAATGACTAGTCTACTGACTGTCTTTGCGGCTGCTTCACGTCCAGCAGCCGACGGCAGTACCTGCACCGCAGTATCCTGCCTTCCCTGTCCACCACATCCATTACGGGTTCAATCTGCTTGGTGCTGTTGCTGATACATTGGGGGTTGTTACAGCGGAATATCCTTTCTATCTCATTTGGTAGAGATACTCGCCGCTTCTCGGCCAGTTTAAAGTTGCGTATCTTGTTGATTGTGGCATGGGGCGCTATGACCGCCAACTTGTTGGTGTCATCCTCCTCCAGAAAGCGGTTCTCTACCTTTATGATGTCCTTCTTTCCAAACTTGCCGCTGGGCACATTCAACGCAATGGTTATGAGCCCTCCATCGGTGCCGTCTATATCTATCTCCTTGAGCACCCTGAGGCCCACGCCTGCATCTATGTGATCAATGACCGTTCCCTCCTTTATGCGCCGTACTAAAAGCTCTGAGCGCTCCAATGTAAAAACGCGTATATTTACCATTATATCACTTGATCCATGAACCGGTTCTACGGCAAGGATATCATATCCATAATGGACATGTCCAAGGATGATCTGGAGACCGTCTTTGCCACCACCGGTGATATTATGTTCATGCCCCCGGACCGGCGGCGGGAACTGTGTCGAGGTCGGACGCTGGGTTACCTCTTTTACGAACCCAGTACCCGAACGCGGCTTAGCTTTGAGGCGGCCATGGCCTCGCTGGGGGGCAACTCGCTGGGCCTCTCGGATATGGACAACTCCTCGATGCAGAAGGGTGAGAGCTTGGCTGATACTGTGCGCATAATGTCCGGATACTGTGATGCCATGGTGCTTCGTCATCCCCTGGACGGCTCCAGCCGGTTCGCCGCGGAGGTATCCCCAAAGCCGATCATAAATGGTGGCAGTGGTACAGAAGAGCATCCTACACAGGCGATGCTAGACCTGTACACCATAAAGCGTGATCTGGGACGGATAGACGGGCTTACCATCGGCATAATCGGGGATTTAAAGCACGGACGAACCGTTTACTCATTACTGTATGGACTGGCACGATACAATGTTCGGGTGCATCTTATATCACCTGAATCCCTGCGTATACGCTCGGACTCTACGTACGAGATAAAAAAACGGATAACCTACCATGAGACCGAGTACATTGATGACTGCATTGATGATCTTGATGTTCTATACGTGACCCGAATACAAAGGGAGCGGTTCCCCGATACCGAGGAATACATCAAGGTGCGTGGCAGCTATGTTGTGGGTCTGGATATGCTGAGCCGCATGAAGGAGGACTCAATAATTATGCATCCGCTACCGCGACTGGATGAAATATCCCACGAGGTGGATGCATCGTCCAAAGCCAGATACTTTGAGCAGGCACAGTATGGAAAAGAGATACGGGCAGCCTTGTTACATCTATTGCTGAACCCGGATGCCGCCAGCAAGTGACCGTTTGGGTTACCGCCATTTCAGTGTGGCAATCGCGCTGCCACAACCAAAGTCTATTATGGCAGGGACCGGCGTAAGCAAATCTTGCTCTGGTGTCACATGGTGCTTGTGATGCACGGTAGGGAAGCATACGATGGTCATTTCCGGTATGCTGTGTGTTTGGGTGCCTCCGAGCTTGACCTGTACATTTTATGGAATGGGGATAATCCGGGATGACTGACGGTTACTACCAGAACACTACAACCCATATATGATGAGAGACACTATGCAGTAATGACAACTCGCATAATTCCCGTCTTTCCGATGGATCTTGTACTGTTTCCGCGCCAGGATCTATCTCTTCGTATATTTGAGCCGCGATACAAACAATTGGTAGATGACTGCATGCTTGGCGACGGCCTCTTTGGCGTATGTCTGGCTGATAACAGCAAGGTGGCTGGCTGGGAAGCTCCCGTAAACGTTGGGACCATTACTAAAATAGTGCAATGCCAGGATACGGGACTTGACGGGATGCAGCTGCATATAGACACCGTGGGTAGGAATAGGTTCCGTATACTGGAGATTATTCCACCATCCGTAGATGTGCCACCAGACTACGACCCTGTAACAATGGATGGCCATCAAAGGTTCCAAGATCTATATGATCGCTCTGGTGAGGGTAAGATGTACATACGCGCCAATGTGGAGGTTATTCATGAACTAGATCAGGATATACCCATCTCCGCATGGCTTCACCTGGTAAAAATGTGGAAGGAAAAGACTATGCGTAATTCCACAAAAGTGGATGCGCGTACATTGGACAATATATTGGAACACTATTACCTAAAGACCGATACGCCCACTCCTGAGTTTGTATATTCGCTGGCGGCACTGGGTGCCGGTTCCCCTCGTGAAATACAACCCATCTTGGAAGCCAATACCACCGGCGAGCTTATAGCTCGTGTCCAAATGCTAATGGAGAAGGACTAGATTGCTTCTGCACTGTTACGCGGTTTTGGCGCTTTTGGTATTTGTGGTACCTGTTACCTTCGGGCATGGTCTGGGTCTGGATACTCTTGATGCCAACATTAATGGCGCTGAGGTGAGGCTGAGCGCCCAGTTGCCCACCAAATTTGAGGATGCAACCAAGCAGCTTACCGTCATGATTTCCCGCGATGATGAGGGTGTAGATGCGGTGTTCTGGATGGGCGTAAAGTATATGGATGAATATGTAATACAAGACACCTTTACGGCTCCCGGCGGTACGCTCTATCTGGACATCACAACCGCCGAGGTTGACTACGATATCCAGTCATCCCCCGGCTCGGCACAGATTACGGGGCCTATATTCCATTCTGGCGGTCTGTACACGGTTCATATGCGCATAGAGTCACTGGATGGTGAAATTATCCCTGATTCTCCGGAGTATCTTTTGGATCTACTGGTAACTGATACCACAACGCATATCACAACCGATGCGCAAGGCGCGGCGGCAGAGTTTACAACTGCATCATATTTTGACAGAATACGTGAATTCCGGTACGACTCAACAGTGGGAGTAGCCACTTTTGTCATCCCATTTGACTGGGGCCTAGATCGTGTATCTCATATACCAGTCATTCATCAAGAGGTGCGCTTTCCGGCAGACTTTGAAGAGTTTGTCTCCAGGGGATATGTGGGTACGGTCAATGGTGTGGAACTCTTCAGATCCTCGATTACAGTAGATGACTTTTCCACACCAGGGGAGCGAACCGTTCATTTCGTACTGCTACAAGATCACATCAATCTCATACGGTCTCAGATGGAACGTCCTGCCGGGTCCCTTCCAGATAACATAACCTTTACGCTGGAGAAGGATCAAGACATACGCAGTCAGCTGAGCACGTATACGAGGAGTGGTGACTATCAGGTGGATATGACTTGGGAACCTGAGGAGATATTACCTGGCCAGAAGACAAAGTTCATCTTTACAATACGCGATGCGTATACTGGCGAGACCATTCGACAATCCAGTTATGATTTTGCACTGGAACAGGATGGCCGCGAACTATATCGAAGCTCTGGCGTAGCAGTGGTTGGCGGCGATTTCAGGGAGTATGAGTTTGGTGAGGAACAGGCTGGCGCAGCAACGGTGCGTTTGGAAAATATTCGCGGTACAGGCGAATATGTCGAGTTTGTATTTGTAGTGGCCCCGGAATTTGAGATTGTGTTGCTCATACTGGCCGTGTCCATATCTGCAAGTGCGCTGATAATCCGGAGTAGCCTCTTCCGGGGGGTTATGTACCGTGGTTGAAGCACACGTCCCCATTCCCTTTGCATTATGCTCCTGAATGCAGAGCTCAACACTGACAGACTTGTGCAATCTAGTATGTGTTCAAGTTTACGCGCCACATTTTCGTATAATACAAGCTCAACGCGAAGATTCTAAACTTAAATACATTTTCTACCAATAGAGCACATGAGCCAAGAGTTACGGCGAAAGAAGCTGAGGGGCTCTGGGGGTTATGTTATGGCAAACGTTACTGATGAGCAACAAAGAAAAGGAAATTTGGGCGGCCCTGAATTATTCTTGGCTCCAATAGGTCGACTTAGTAATGACTGTATGAGTAAGTACTATTGTAATATGTGTGATAATGAGTATGAGATGGCTCCTAGTGTAGATTATGAGAATGTAAATGAGCTAGTCGCAGAGAATCTTTTGCTCACGGAGAGGGGTCAGTACAAGTGTGGGCAGTGTAGCGCTACCATAGCTGAATACAGGGAATTTAAAAAGCCAAACGAGGCCATGGATGTAGGTGTAGCAAAGCCAGCTGCTGCAGAACCGGTTGTGGAGGTAGCGCCCGAGCCAGCTGCTGCAGAACCGGTTGTGGAGGTAGCGCCCGAGCCAGCTGCTGCAGAACCGGTTGTGGAGGTAGCGCCCGAGCCAGCTGCTGCAGAACCGGTTGTGGAGGTAGCGCCCGAGCCAGCTGCTGCAGAACCGGTTGTGGAGGTAGCGCCCGAGCCAGCTGCTGCAGAACCGGTTGTGGAGGTAGCGCCCGAGCCAGCTGCTGCAGAACCGGTTGTGGAGGTAGCGCCCGAGCCAGCTGCTGCAGAACCGGTTGTGGAGGTAGCGCCCGAGCCAGCTGCTGCAGAACCGGTTGTGGAGGTAGCGCCCGAGCCAGCTGCTGCAGAACCGGTTGTGGAGGTAGCGCCCGAGCCAGCTGCTGCAGAACCGGTTGTGGAGGTAGCGCCCGAGCCAGCTGCTGCAGAACCGGTTGTGGAGGTAGCGCCCGAGCCAGCTGCTGCAGAACCGGTTGTGGAGGTAGCGCCCGAGGTGACGAGTAATGGTATGGACGTAATACGATTACAAGGATTGGTTGTCTACAACCTTGACGCCCAACAAGTTGGTACTGTATCACAAATCTGCATGGGCTCCAATATGTCGCTCCTACTTGTACTGGATAATCATACCGCTATCCCTTGGAGTCGCATAACTGCCGTAGGTGATATCATACTGTTGGGCCCCAAAACCCAATCCCAGTCACAAAATGATAATAATACTATACAAGAAGATGTGCAAGCACTGCCACCCCTTGGTAAGTGCGGTGAATGTGGTAACCAGAACACACCTGACTCTAGGTTCTGCGAAGAATGCGGGAATGGCTTGAGTAAATAATTAAACAGGGACAACTGAACCAAGATCTGTTGATTACCAAGCGCAAGATCATTATAGATGTCATTATTGTTGTAGTAGGACTTGCCACAATATGGGGTGTCTTCATAACTGCTTATGGCACCTTTAATCCGTTTTACGTTGTGGCTAGCGGTAGTATGATTCCCACTTTGGAGGTGTACGATCTACTTGTCATATCTGCACGGGAAGAATTTACTAGCATAGAACCCGGTGACATTATAGTGTACAATCGTCCATCTGATCATAATCGTGTTATTGTACATCGTATTGTGTCGGTAATAGACGAGGATCCTTATACGCTAAGAGCCAAGGGTGACAACAATCCGGCATCCATGCCGGGCACAGACTTTCCAATCACCGAGGAAGAGTATTTGGGAAAGGTGGTGACCGTAATCCCTGACGTGGGTTTTCTGCCTAGGCTTATACAACCACCTATCAATTATATCATAATAGCTGGAATTGTAGCGTATGTGGCCATTAAATGGTACAAAAGTAAGCCCAAACAGAATTCCGATGATGCATAAATACCAATTCTTCTTGAAGTGTGCTATTACTAATTCGAGATAAAGCCCAAACAGTCAGTCTATTTTAAAGACCCGCTTAAAGTAGTCCGACGGTTCTGTTGGCTCTTCAAGGTCGGTAACTCCTGCCAACTTCTTGGCCAAATTCTTCTTGTATCCTAACTGCATCTGCCGTTGTATCTGTATTCGTTGAGCCTGCGGGGATCCGGCACCATGCATGGACTCAGTAAGATATCCTACGGCATTTCTTCCCATAGTCATATTCTCAATAAGCCTCAGTATGCGCATTCGATTCTCCACATCTGCTCCCTTGCGACCAGCTAGATACTTTTTAAGCATAGGTCCAGTCTCCGGATTCTTAAAGTCCTTCTCTGAAGGCAGGGTTACCATCAACCCGCCTGCTATGTCTTGTGCTAGCCTGCTAATCTCATATGGGAATCTGGTGACATTGTGCTTACAGACTTGTGCTAGCATGTCATCATTCAGGTACACGCCGGACTTCATCTTCTGTGCTTGGGCTGAGGAAGCTATGCCATCCGCATATATGTCCTCGTTTAGGTGGGTCATTTCTATAATCTTGTCTTTGATATGAGATACTTTGGGCACGCCATTATAATCTGCAATAGTGGCGGCAGCTCCTATTAGTACGTCCCCCAGACCAGTCTTGCATACATAGCTACGCCTATGATAGCAGGTAAATCTCTCTACCAGCATGGCGGCAAACTCCCATTCACCATTCATGAATACGTACTCCCAAGGTATGAAGACTCTATCTAATACCACCAGAGCCTCTTGGCCCCCGAACTTTGCGTTACCCTGATCTATCTCACTCTCTTCCAAACTGCGGGTGTCGCAAGACTGCCTGCCGTAAATGTATGTCACGCCGGGCGCATCCACCGGGAATGCCCCCACAATAGCATAGTCACGATCGTCCTCGGTTAGTCGTATCGTGGGCATTATGATTATCCAGTGTGAGTTTATACAACCTGTTTGGTGTGCCTTGGCCCCCGATACGTATACGCCTTTTTCGTCGGTGTCTACTACATGCGTAAATAGATCAGGATCAATCTGTTCAGAGGGTCCCTTACTACGATCTCCTTTAGGATCTGTCATTGCCCCTCCTATTACATAATTATCGGCCTGAACCATTTTTACAAACTTCAAGAATCTTTTGTGATATTGTGTGCGATATTTTTCATCAATCTCAAATGTTACTGAATGCAATGAGTTCAGTGCATCCATACCAACACATCTCTGAAAACATGTTCCCGTATTCTGGCCAAGCTTGCGCTGCATCTTGTTTTGCATAATTAGATCTTGTGCACTCTCTGCTATGTGCAGGAAGCGGTTAACCCTCTCTCCTGTCAAGGGGGAATGAGCGGTAGCTAGCTCCTCCTCTCTGGTCGCCAAATCATAAGTCTCAGCTACTGCGTTAATGGAAGGGCGTATTATGGGGTGATCTACAGGATCGTTTACTCTCTCGCCTAACAAGAACACTCTTAGGTTCCGGTTCCTAAGGCTCTCTATATACTCGGCCCCTGTACGTATGGCCATAACACTGGTTACATTGTGGGATTATAAAAACTAAAACCATGTGTGTGAGAATTTGTTGCATAACTCAATCAAGTTAGGTAGATAAATCGTATTGGGAAAAAATTGTGTATTTCCGTCACACAACCGTGTGTTAGTGACCATTAGATCCAAGCATTAATATCTGAGATTTTTTAACAAGTTTGATGGTATTCACCGACAATGCCAAGTACGTCCAGCGGGAGGCTATTTGGCTTTGATCATGCATGGGATTGAAAAGGCTAACCATAACAAGGAGGGTGCTCCCTACCAGTATGCCGTGGGCATGTTACATGACACTGAGAACGGCATTAGGTGTGAGATACAGGCAGGTATCCGGATTCCTTGCAGGACTACTGGAAGGGTACCAAACCCCGTACTACTCCACATACATACGCGGAAGGGATAGACATAGACAAGAAGAACAGTATTTGCCTGCACGGACAAAAAGCTGACTAGAACCATGATTGTGGACTCGACCGGCCTTGAATCGTGGTGAGTGGATTAGAACCAAATGGAAAAAGAGACGCGGATTCATCAGTGCTCGCGGACTGGGAGTGCATATGCATTTACGGTTACCGGCGAGTGGGTTGGGGATACGCGCATGTTAAACAATGCAGTACTGGGCTCGTATGCAGAAGAGCCACAACTGGACAGGGAGCACACCCTGGAATTGGAAAGTTCCGGACCCATTGCAACAGTTGCCATCCATGGCAGGATCAACAGATAAGCTACCACCCGGAAACGCGCTGACTAACGGTGTGTCCCCCTTACCGAATAATGATGAGAAGCGCGCATGCAACCTCGAGTTGCTTGCGGATGGCGCACACGCGTCCAGGGATAACATGAAATTGTGCAGTGATAATCGCATCCGGACAACCATTCCACTTCATCTAAATTCCACCAAAGGAAAGGCGACTCATGGGGACTTGCAGTCTTGGAGGAAGCCCGGAATCGCCCATTTTCCGCCTTTCTGATGAGGAAAAGGTCGAAAACAAGCAGTACTGGAAGGCGGCAAAAGGGTACAACAGGCGATGGCTAATCGAGATAATCAGAGCCGGTTCCCGTTCAAACGACTATTCGGGCACGGATTAATGGCGCGGAAATGGGATAACATACGAGTGCAACGAGTGGGCGGACACGGCAGTAACGTAGATTACGACATGGGGGAACCTGTATTCTGTCAAAGTCAGTTATGCAACAAACTCGCTCAACTGAGAGGTTTTTAAGTGCGAATCAAATAAGTTGACACAATGAAAGTTTTAATAGCAGTATCAATGCTTACGCTCTTTGTCGCGACAGCTGCAACAGCAGTCCCAACGTCTTTTGCTGAAGAGTACCGCGTCACAAACGCAGAGGGTTCCTCAACACCCGGTTGTGAGGCGAATAATGAATGTTTTGTACCTGCATCGCTCACCATAAACGTGGGTGATATGGTAATCTGGGACAACGTTGACAACGCGGCACACACCATAACCAGCGGAGTTCTTGCAGAAGGCGGACCTGATGGCATCTTTGACAGCGGTCTTGTCAGCCCGGGAACTGAGTTTTCCCACACCTTTGATGATGAGGGTACATTCCCGTACTTTTGCCTAGTCCATCCCTGGATGAGCGGCGAGGTGGCTGTGATGGCTGCTGGTGGTTCCATGGAAGATGATGAAATGATGATGGATGGTGACATGATATCACTTGAAGAGGCTAGTGCGATCTCCATGCTGGAGGATACTGAGGTTCGTATCCGAGCCACAGAGCCAACAGTAGCTGATCAGATGGTGATAGATGTTATGTTTGTGGATTCGGAGCATGTCAATTATGATATAATGATAGCGCAGGAAGGCGCCATTCTATTGGATGATATGGGTGTCCATACACATACTGGCATGGCAACTCACATGACTGAACACTTGGACTCCGATAGTCCAGTTGATATCATAATTACTTTCCAAGGATATGGTATTGATGAGAAGACCGGCCCCATAGGTGTGCAATTGGAGTTTGCACAAGTAGTTCCAGAGTTTGGTACGCTTGTGGCCATGATACTGGCAATAGCTGTAGTATCGGTAGTGGTATTCTCTGCGAGATCTCGACTAAGCATAATCCCTAGGTACTGAGATTTCTTATTTTTTCAACATGCGGCGCCGGAGAGGCGCCGCGTTTTGGGTATTATTAGACATGCCTGACTCATTGTTGCACTCATGTGTTGCATCCATGGACTTGGTCAATGGCATGTTATATTTCGCAAGATTTGCGACCATGACGATGGTGATGACGCCGGATGAGTCACATGTTTATGTATATGTGTAGGGCGTAGCATCATTTCACAATACACAAGAGCCCGCCAAGATAAAGGCGGATCCACAGTCATCCTGCATGCATATTGTGGGGCTTATACAAATACCTGCTGACGCCCTAATGGAGAATTATATAGTTAAGTTACTTGTTGGAGAGTATGGTGAACCATTCCTGGGAGTGATTCACTCTTATACGTGGTACCCTTATTATGAAAGCGCGCCAGGCATTTGATACCATTCTAGTCATGGTTGAATAAAGGGGTAACGACCAAATTTTATCTCATGAATTAGCCATTCAGAGGTAACTCAGATATATAATTCCCCCCTAATGGAATAAATTCAGGGAAACATGAATTTCATACCATCCTATATTATGTGCAGATCATATCTCTAGTATGTGATAGTGGCTATTGAGGGTGTAGACCAGTCCGGAAAGCGAACGCAGACAGAGATGCTGACTTCAAGTCTGCAAAGCGACGGGATAGATACGCGCATGTTTGAGTTTCCCGATTACAACACCCCTGCTGGTCGTCGTATCCATGATGCATTACATGGGGGTCATGCTTCACTAAAAGAAATACACCAACTACAGGCAGAAAACCGCAGGGAGAGAGCAGACGACATAAGGGATGCGTTGAAGTGCAATCAAGTCCTAATAATGAATCGGTACTGTGACTCTAATATTGTATATGGACTCGCCAACAAGATGGACAGGGAATGGCTAGTAAGTCTAGACTCGGACATGCCTAAGGCAGACATGGTCATACTCTTGGATATAGATGCTGAGGAGTCATTCAGGCGAAAGACACGCCGGGACAAATTTGAGTCCAACAAAGATCTCATAAAAATGGTCGTAAATCTATATCGCGACGAGGCAAGGAATGCAGGCTGGATAAGGGTGGACGGAACTCGCGAACCTGATGTTATACATGCGCAGATTTTGAAGATTGTACACGCCAGCTTGGAAGGTTGCAACTAAGTCATATGCTAGAGGCTGCCTGTAGTGTTATCTCCCATACGTACTGATTGGCATTACATTTTGCGGCGCGTATTTACGCCAAGACAATTCTGGACGCACATTGTCGGAATTTGATACTCTGGTTATAGTCAACTCATCAGGTTTATATGCAAAACCGCCGTTATACCATATTATGGGCATAATACGCGGTATTGCCATGGAGGCCAGTCACAAGGCTCGCCAAAAGACTGGCTGTTCTGCATTACCTAAAATAATAGACTTTGCAGGAAAGAATATGGAACAAGTACTGGCATCCCGAACCCAGGAATTTTACGAGTTTATACTGCCCCCTGTGGACCTACAAAGTGGAGACGGAGTAATCATAGTGAGTGTGGACTTGCCGGGATACAATCGGGATCAAATCAAGATAAGGATGAGTGGCAATGTTCTCTCCATAAGTGGACAGCGAGATCCCGTTGAAAATACAATATATGCTCAGCGACCTAATGTTATACACAAGGACATACGATTGCCCACTCACATAAAACGCGGCGAAGAGCCCGAGTGCTCGGCTAGCCTGGATGATGGGGTACTTCGCGTAACTGTGCCCATACCCCAAAGCGGTATAGATATTTCCATTAACAACTAACTCTTGGTATGTGCAGCATCAATAGTAAGAAAAGTTTCGTATGAGTTCACGTCTTCCGGAATCTTGTGCACAAATCATATTAACTGTCGCGATCAGTTGTGCGTAAATTTAGACACAGGTGAACTCATACAAAGTTTCACCATTTTCAGTTATTACTTTTCTGCCTAACAAATAGTGCCATTATTAACAACGATAGAACCATTCCAAAAACTCCCTCATACATGCCTACTGCATAGATTAGTGCTGACCCAAAAAATACCGATGCGGAGAATATTCCACCGCCAACTAAGTTACTCTTGTTGTGTGTCCGGCTCCTGCCCATAAACTCCCGTATCTCCGGAATCAATGTTACTGCCGCGTCCAGCGAGCCCAACAGGCGTCCGAACTGCCCCTTCATCTCCTCCACATACCCGTCCCATGCCATATTCTCCTGGTCCAGAATATCCCGCAAGACTGTCACAAAACGAAAGTCCACCTTGTGGGTCTTGTATATACCCTCTATTATGGAGGCCATTCTCATATAGAGCGCCAAATTTTTGGGTAACAGAAACGGAAAGCGGCTCATAGTGCGGTTTGCTAGCTCCATGAGCCCTCTCACCTCTACCTCGTCCGGCCTTCTGCCATGCATGGCTTCGATGGTAAGTTGCATGGCCTTCTCCATCACACTTCTGTCATATCCGGGAGCAAGCATGCCTAACTCGTCCATCGCGTTGATAGTGCGTGATGGGTTCCTGTCCACCAGCGCCAAATACAGCCGTATGAGCCTTATCCTAGTTGTCTGGTCCAACCGGCCTACCATCCCAAAGTCGTACAGGATTATCCGCCCTTGCGTGTCCACCGATATGTTGCCTGGGTGTGGATCCGCGTGAAATAGCGAATGGCGCAACAACATGGTAAAGAAAACACGATGAATATCCACTATGAGCGACTTGCGGTCTATACCCCTCTTGTCCAAGGCTTCTACATCGGTGATTTTGATCCCTGGCATGTACTCCATGACCAGAACAGATTCTGTAGAGTACGTCTCATACATTTGTGGAATCCGTACATTCTTGTATTCTTGCATGTTCTTCTTTATGGTCTGTAAGTTGGCCGCTTCCTTAACATAGTCCATCTCTTCCTGTATGGACTCGATAAATTGCGACAGTATGGCTTTGGCGGAGAATCGCAAGTTGGGGTCTACAAACGTCAATGCCCGAGGCAGGACCCTGCTTAGTACGGCAATGTCCAAGTCCACTACCTTCTTGATACCGGGCCGCCTGATCTTTATCACTACCTCCTTGCCCGCGAGCCTTGCTCTGTATACCTGCCCTAGGGAAGCTCCGGATATGGCCTCTGCATCTATGCTCTCAAATATATCATCTATGACACCTAACTCCTTCTCCAATATCGACTTTACGTCCTTAAACGGAGCAGCAGGAACATTATCCTGTAGCTTGGCTAGCTCTATCATGTATGGCTGTGGGAGTATGTCTGCCCTGGAGGAAAGCCATTGTCCCAGTTTTATGTAGACCGGGCCCAGTGACACAAAAGCTCTTAGGGCCCTGTTGGCGTTCTTTGTGTACTTGGCATAGCTCCCCCGGTTATGAGACCACCTCTTCCTGTCCCGGCGCAGGGCCAAAATTACAGGCAAAAGCCGGACTAATACTTGCGCCGTCCTGATGATGGGCAAGCCTATTTCCTCTTTAGCGAACTGGCTGTATCCATTCCAATCTTGAATAATATTGGCACTAGTATTGCTCCTGCAATTATACCTACTAGCAGAGAGCCGGTTTCTTTCCTTACCGCATTTCCGGCATATATGCCAACTGCGCCGCCTAGAATGCCTCCCAGAAACTCTGGCGCATCGTGTACTATGTGCCCCACCGGATCCTGGCGGGGATCCACTGTATCCTCGTGCATGGTATAATGATCTTTGTATTCTCGTATGTGCATCCTGCCATGTCTGTACTGCTTCATGGCGCCTTGGAGATGTCCCATCCAAGTCTCCTGCATCTTGTCTAGTATCGGTTCTCCTGCATCTTTGCGAATTATTATCTCTCTTGCCATATGTGTATGTAAGTTGAGTGTGGTTATAACATGTTTGTGCCAATATCCTGGAAAATCAAGAGTGTGAGTTCCCCTGTGCTCCACACAATTGAGTAGAGTGTGAACAATGGCAGTGACCCTTTAGGCCAGCCCTAAGATGGTGCCCAGCTCACAAATCGTATTGGCGTCGTTGTTCAGTGCGTAAATGTAGAAATAGGCAAGTTCATCTTGTGTGACAATGATGCCCATTCCGGTTTACTGTTAGACGATACGTTCAAGCTAGTCGTAAACTTGGAATTTGAGCTACTCAGGTATTGCATAGCTACTTTGGGGGGACTTGAACGGTTACCTCATGATAGTAACCGTTTAGGTCGCGTTAAAGATCAACACCTAGACGGTAAATTCATGGGCATATGGCAGTCACCATAAGTCTTGACGGTGATTTTCCATAAAATATCACAACAGGGATGGCAGACAGGCTGAATCAGCAGATGTAAGTAATGTACTCTACCATACTTTATGGACATGGAATACTTCATGATGAGTTTAGCGGCGTATAATGACTGTGCATATGTATGGGCCTCGCGCACAAAAATCCACCACTTATTCCCTGATCAGAGTGACATGAAATGGTGTACCAACTACTTTGTAGGTAACCTAGTTTGGCCTTTTGTACTATACCGGCCGATACGGATGTGCTTTCCGCACCGCCTGCATTTTTTGAATCGCCTCTTCTGCCTTGGGTAGCTGGGTTCCCCCTTGCGTACTGATTCCATGATTGGCAGTATTAATCCATCAGCTGGTTTTCTGTTCCAGAATTTGTTAAAATCATAATCGAACTTATGGCCATCTTTGAAATCATACACTGCCTGCTTGTGGTAATTGATATCCGAATATCGTATGGAGTGATCCATCCCCCTCTTGAGTAAGCTCCAGAATTCCTCGACCGGATTCAGGTACGGATGTCCAACCGGATACTCTATTATGATTGTGTCCCGATCAGCAAAGAATTCTTTGGCCTTCCTTGAGGTGTATCATGTCCACGAATAGTACCATCTTGCCCACCTTGTTATGCATGTGATCCAGGAAATTCTCTGTATCTATGACCGTATAATCATCAAGGAATACCCTGCCGTCATTAATCATGGTACCGGTCATGGAGAACCGGTATCGCCCGCCGGTTCATACCATGAGTACGCGTCTGCCTGCAGGGGCCCAGAATCGCGCAGATAATCTCTCGGTCTTGAAATAGGATTCATCCGGTAACAATGGCATAATCCATCTTTATGTAACGTGCAACCTTTTCTGACATTTCTTGCCTCCATTTTTTTACGTCTTCCATTGAATCACGATTCATGTGGATGGGGGATGACTTTTTGTTGGGGCAACCCCACTTTTTGTCGTAACGCTTGAACCTGATTTGCGGTGTGAGTTCACCTGTGTCTAAATTTACGCATAACTGATCGTGACAGTTAATGTGATTTGTGCATAAGATTCCAGAAGACGTGAACTCATACCATACGTTAGTGCTGGCAGGTGCCATTAACATTGGTTTGTTCATGCTTGACGGATTGTGTGTCATAAAATACACCCCAGTTTGAAGCAACATGGGCTGTTACTGTCAATCATGCGTGTAATGTATGAAAATGTAATGTATGAAAAGTCGGTCCGCTAGTCATTGGCATCCCGCTCCATCTATTTTGCATCATTTACCCTAATTGTCTGGATCGCCTTTTTATTCCTGAAGCGGCGTTTCGCCGTTATCTATCCAGTGAGAAGTGCAACCTTCTCTCATTGTAGTAGTCCATATAATCCCGGAGACTGTCATGATGTCCTATCTCATCCTCAATCGTTCTGTGTAAGCGCTCCAGTTTGCCATTTGTCTGCGGGTGGCATGGTCTGGAACTGATTAGTATGATGTATTGATCCAGCAGTTCTTCCTAGAATAGTGGGCTTCCAGTTCTTTTTGCCCCTTTATTGTCCTACGAAACACGCGCCGTTATCAGATAGTATGGATGCAGGGGCGCCGAATCTCTTTATCGCCAGTCTCAGTAATAGAGTGGCGTTCTCTGAGGTTACATGCCCAAATAGTGCCGCCCCGACGATGCACCTAGATGCATCATCTATGAGATTCAGTCCCCTGAAGCGCTCATCTTTCATGACATGTCAATGCCACATTGCATTGGAATATTTACGCTCATAGCGTACCCACTCTGACTTTGCAGGTGATGATCCTGCCGTACCGTTCTTTTTCATTATGCGATATACTGCGCGATATGATATATTGTAATTCTGTCTAAGTCTCTTTGCAATACGTACTACTCCGGCGGGATCCTTGTGATATGCTTCCGTTACCATTCGTATCTGGGTGGCGGTGATTGGTATCATGGGCCCGCCCATCTTTACTCGAGTCGTTCCCGTTTTCTGGTTCACAATATTCGTACGTGTCTTGTTTCAGGTCTTGAGCTATTTTGGTGGCGGCAACGCCTCTTTTGTCTTGATTCCTCTGTTATTCTCTCTACCATATCATTTCGTGGCTTGTGCAATCTGAACTACTGTACGCCGGATCCTGATCGGACTTACTTTTCGTACTATTGAACCACGCCCATGATACTCAAAGTTAAAATTTGACATGAATTACATCCGCAAGTAGTGTCTACTGATAATGCGGATGAGAAACCCAAGCCTCGGGAATACACCAAAGAGGAGATTGCAGATATTGCCCGTAAGGTAGAGCTGTTCCAGGACCAGACTCCCGAGTATAATCCCAGTCATATACTAAGCCCCGAGTACAAGGGTACCTCCAACTATGAGGAGGGTATCCGTCTGGTACGTAAGGAGACCGTTGCACTCTTGGAGTCCCTACAGGAGAATCCTGATGGTAATGCACAAAGGATACGGCTGGCACAGGAAGATCTCAAGACCCTAGATCACCTGTATGAGAATTATCACATAGGCATGAACGTCTTTCGTACAGCTACAGGCGGGCGCAGCAAACTCCGCAAGTAGCTTATGAGTAGGGTGATGACTAAAGTTTGGTCATCTCACGGTATGCATTTGTGTATATTTGTAGTGGCGTACCTGCATTGTGTCCCATATGGCATGAATCGTAAACGTTTATGCCGTTCCGAATTGATTCATGGTACAAAATCCGGTAAGAAATGATCCCACGTCAATCCTAACCCTGCCTTGTAAACGAAGCGGCAGGATTTAGTCTCTGTTGGTGTATACCGGAAAATTGCTTGAGCGACCTACATGAACTCACCAATCACGTGACAAATATCAACTCCGTACGATTTGTATATAAAATTGGTGAATACATGAGTGAATAGCATTATGTGGTCTTGCCAGTGACATGTTGCGGTACCATAATACCACTACCCTGGTATCACATCGTGATTCCAGCGTTCAAAAGCGTACTATCATCTATTTTCTGTCAAGTCCGATTCCTGGTGTTATTTGTCTGACTGCCTATTTTGCATCTTTAGTGGTATGAGTTCACCTGTGTCTAAATTTACGCATAACTGATGGAACAGGTTGTTCTAGTTAATGTGATTTGTGCATAAGATTCCGGAAGACGTGAACTCATACCTTTAGTGACGTAACGACGTCCCTGATATACTGCTTAAACCACTTGACTCTCTCTTGTATGAGTTCACCTGTGTCTAAATTTACGCACAACTGATGGAACAGGTTGTTCTAGTTAATGTGATTTGTGCATAAGATTCCGGAAGACGTGAACTCATACAAGTATTTTATAATCCGCGCGACACTGTTAATCATGAATGTCGCCATACTTGCCATAACAAAAAATGGTGTAAATATTGCCATTGATTTGGCACAAAAATTCACAAACATGACCGTTTTTGCCCCAAAAAAGCTGGATAATGGCGCACCTCATATTCAGTGGTACAGCGACTCCACCCCTGACATACTGGGCAGGCTATTCTCCCGGTATCCGGGAATTGTTTGTATATTTTCATTAGGCGCCGTCGTGCGACTTATTGCACCACACTTGAAAAGCAAAAAGGTGGATCCCGCCATACTAGTAATCGATGATAAACTCAATTATGTCATTAGTGTATTATCGGGCCACATAGGCGGAGCCAACCAGCTAGCCCGGGATATGGCAAGCCGGACCGGTGCCATACCAGTAATAACTACTGCCGCGGATGTGAACAATACCATAGCCGTAGATTTGGTGGGGAGAGACTTGGGGTGGCGCATAGAGGATGACTCAACAGTAACCGCTACCAGCGCACACATGGTAAATAATGACAAAATAGGTCTATACCAGGATGCCGGTGAGCGAAACTGGTGGCCCGGCTCACTGCCTGGCAACGTCCATGTATATGATAACATTGATACCCTCCGTCAGTCAAACTGTAGTGCCTTTCTTGTAATAACTGACGGGCTACTACCAGATGATTTAATGAAGAAAAGCGTAGTGTACCGGCCGCCGTCTTTGGTTGTGGGTGTGGGCCTCCACCATGACACTACGGCGCATACAATTATACGCGGGCTTGAGACATCACTGTACAAGTACAATATGAGCATGTTGTCTGTAGCAAAACTGGTCTCGGTGAAAAAACCCAAACCCGTCAAGGGACTACAGGAGGCTGGTCAAATCCTGAATGTGCCCGTGGAACTGTTGGATAGGGAGTCCTTGGCAAAGGTGGCCACGCCAAACCCCTCTGCGGTGGTTGAGCGTTTTGAGGGTACGCCCAGTGTATCCGAAGCTGCTGCCCTCCTAGTATCTGGGGGTGATTTGATTATAAAAAAGCAAAAATTCCCTCCGAATCTTACTATTGCGGTGGCCAGTAAATGAGGCGCGGATTACTTATCATAGACAGGGGGAGTCGCGAGAAAGAAGCTCACGATGAAATGCGCGTAATAACTCAGCGGGCCATGTCTGGAGGTCAGTATGACTACGCGGACTATTGCTTTTTGGAAGTTTTGCCCCCCTTCATAGATGATGCCATGAAAAAATGCCTGACACAAAAACTCGATACACTGACCATTGTGCCCTACTTTCTTTATCCGGGCAAAAAGGTAAAGGTAGCAGTTCGGGATGCCATGAAATACCAGGAAAAGACAGAGATAAAATTTCTGGTAACAAGACCCATGAGTATGCATCCAACTATGGTCCAATTGGTGGATAATCGTGTTCAGGCTGCTCTACTAGAGTATGGTCATACCATTCCGCGTCAAGATACTGACGTACTCATAATTGGACACGGCAGCACTGATATCAATGCCCAAATGTCCATCAACTACGTGGTAAAGAATCTGCAACAGACGTACCGTCGAGTCTCCCGCTGCTTCTTGGAGATAGAGCAGCCAGACATAAACGCGGGCATCCAGTCATGCCAGAAAGATAATCCCAAAGTCTTGGCGGTAGTCTTTTACTTTCTACATGAGGGCGCTCATGTTAAGCGGGACATAAATGCGGATTTATTACCTGCACTGGAAAAATCAACCATCCAAAATGTCTGTATAACAAAACACTTGGGTACAGATGACAAAATGATCAACTTGATACTTGAGCGCGCACGGGAGGTAGAGGGTGCAGACTAGAAAGGGTCAATCCATAGAGGATGCTAGCATGGCCATAATCGATGATGAGATAGGCTCCCATCCATACAGTCAAGAAGAGTGGCCAATTGTGCGCCGAATAATACATTCGACTGCGGATTTTGACTTTGCCCGGGAGGGTGGTATTTTATTTCATGAATCTGCAATACATAATGGAATGGAATCTCTCAAGAACGGCTGCAACATAATCTGTGATGTAAATGGTGTCCTGGGTCTGCTCAACAAGCAGAACCTTGCGGAGTTTGGAAATGATGCCTTCTGCCGCATATCTGATCCCGCGGTGGTAAAGATTGCCCATGAACAGAATATTACCCGTGCCAAGGCATCCATGCGATACAGCGTAAATGAAATGGATAATGCAGTGGCTGTCATTGGTAACGCGCCCACTGCACTATTGGAGTTAATATCAATGATGCGAGATGACTTAACACATCCGTCCCTTGTGGTTGGCTTGCCTGTGGGGTTCATACAGGCAGCCGAGTCCAAGGCTGAGCTTGCTGCGCTATCTGGCGCTGCTCCATATGTGACAAATCGCGGTAGGAAGGGCGGTAGCGCCGCGGCCGCCGCAGTAATTAATGCACTCTTTAAGATTATACGCTCATCTTCTTGAGTATGAGACACACCGGTGTATCATATTTTGTGCCATACCTTTGCCTAGGTATAGGTGCCCGTATGATGCCATGGCTTCGTGTGATATGATGCCGTCCTTTCCGTCTATAATACCAGTACCCATACTCAGTTCTTGTGCAAATCTTGAATCCTCTGACACACCTTCTAGCGCGGAGTAGTGGAACTCGTGACCCCGGAAGGTCGCATGTGATGTTACCAGCGGTCCCTCGCTCATTATGCCCTGCGTGTATCCTAGGGTTGCCTTATTCTTCATGACCGTGGTAACATCAAAGATGCCTGTCATGCGGAACTTCTTGCCATCATGTGTTATGTCCTTGGCCAGGTACATCAGCCCACCACACTCAGCATATGTGGGGGCCCCGTCCTGTATGATTTTCTTTATTGCGTGCAACATGGCATCATTATTCTGTAATATGTCTCCCCGCACCTCTGGAAAGCCTCCTCCGATATAGAGTCCGTCCACCTCCGGCAAGGATCCTGTCTCGGGACTAAAGAGATGAATCTCCGCTCCTGAATTTCTTAGCCGCTCCAGATTGTCCTTGTAGTAAAAGTTAAAGCTGCCGTCTAGCGCCACACCAATCCTAGTTTTGGCTTCCATAACTTTGGCTGTCTTGGGCGCCTTGATGGGTTCTGCTGATTTTGCCAGATGCAGTATGTGCGCCATATCTAGGTGATCCATTATAAAACTGGCTTGCCTCATTACGTCCTTCTGAACTTCCATATCATGGGTGGCTGGAGCCAGCCCCAGGTGTCGCGACTTGAGTGCAATGTCTGGATTGCGCGGTATGACCCCTACTACCGGTACTCCCAGGGGAGCAATGGCTTTCACACACATCTCCTTGTGTCTACTGCTTCCTATATTGTTCAGAATTATGGCACTAATCCCGGACTTGGCAGAGAATCTAATAAAACCCAGAATGGTGGCAGCAACCGAGCGAGCCGCTCCCCGTGCATCGACAACAAGTATTACGGGGGAGCCAGTTATCTGCGCTATATGGTGAGTACTGGCCAAATTCCGGTTCCCCTCCAAGCCGTCATAGTATCCCATAACGCCCTCGATGACTGATATGTCACGATTCGCATTACGGGAAAAGCTCTTGGCAACCCCACTCCTTCCCATTATCCACGCATCTAGGTTGTGTGCCTCTATACCCGCGGCGGCAGCTAGGTGCCCGGGATCTATATAGTCCGGTCCTGCCTTGAATGGCTGCACCGAGTATCCCATTGTAACAAGACCTCGTATTATACCACAGGTTACGCTGGTCTTTCCAACTCCGCTGCCGGTTCCAGCTATGACAAGTCTGTGGGCCTTCAATCTGTCCTCTTTTTGATAAAATTGATGGGGCGTACAGGTGTGGGATCAACCTGATTCAGGACTGCAAGATAAATCGAGGTGTAGTCCAATGTGTATATGAGCCCAACCAACTTTGATATTATGTGCCCTTTTTGGGCGCGTACTATTCTATATTGTATGGAGTTCTCATCAAAGTATTCTGAGAAAATGTCCCACCTCTCCTTGGTCTTGGGGTTGTCATCGGGCCCACTTATCATGATGGGACACACGGGCGCAGTTCTCTCCCATGCCACCAATCCGTTGTGACTGGCTTCCAGGACATCTTCGGTCATGGCGTGATTTTTGGCGTTCTCCTGCAGCGAGTTCTTGAACCGGGTGGCTGCTGCCTTGAATCCCCATGGATAATAGATTATTGGTATGCCCCGTATCCACTGTGCCAACTCCAAGGCTGGGTTACTATGCGTCATGTTCTGTGATCCTATCTGTGCATGAATTCGTACAATTTCCGCTATGGAATGGCGTACCTGAGTACGAGATACTATATCCTGACCCAATACCCCCAGCATGGTATACAGGAATGATACAAAGGATGCCCTCGGCGAGTGGATGAAACTTGCAACATGGCATGGAATGTTATTTCTGTCACAGTATTTAGATAGTTTCCCTCCAGAAGTGAATGCCACTTTATGGCACGGGGTCTCAGATGCCTTCCCCATGACACTCAGTGTCTCCGCGGTATCTCCGGATACACTACTACACACAAGAAGCGTGTTGGCGTCGACAGTCTTGGGCAGGTTATATCCCTTGATCAGGCTTACGTGCTTGTCCGTACCTGATAGCAGGGCGGCAAAAAAGTCTCCCAAGGCTCCGGATCCACCCATGCCCACAAATACAATGTGGTTTATGTCCTCAATATCCATGGTTGTGGTGTTCCTCTCATAGGATTCCGCGGCAATCTTGGGCCATTGGTCGTATGCATGATGCATATGGGCTCTATCATACTTGGCAAGCATCTCGTAGTATGGCATCTCCTTGGATCCCAACGATGTGCATACCATATACCCTGTTTAAATATGGACCGGGAGTCCTTCAAGCATGGCTGATTTACTTACCGTAAAATGGGAGGATGGCAAGGTGGTAATGATAGACCAGACCAAGCTCCCTAACCAGCTAGAATATGTCAAGTATGATAACTATGAGGGTGTTGCCGAGGCCATACGTACACTGGTTGTCCGTGGCGCCCCCGCGATTGGTGTGTCCGCGGCATTCGGGATGGCGCTTGCTGCTAAGAATAGTGCTAGCACTACACTGTCCGGTATCCTGCATGATATGGACGTGGCTAGGGATGCTCTACAGGCTACTAGGCCTACGGCAATAAACTTGGTTTGGGCACTGAACCGTGTATATGACTCCGTTGCCGAATGTGATACGATACAAGAGGTGCGGCAGGGCGCCTTGGATGAGGCGCTGAAGATGGCCCAAGAAGACATTCAGACCAACATGACAATGGGGCAGAATGGTGCCGTATTATTCCAGGATGGTGACTGCATAATGACTCACTGCAATGCCGGTGCCCTAGCTACGGTTGCCTATGGTACGGCGCTAGGGGTGATACGCGCCAGTCGGGAATCGGGGAAAAATGTCCGTGTAGTGGCGACTGAGACAAGACCGGTACAGCAGGGGTCGCGTCTTACAGCGTTTGAGTTGAAGCATGACGGGTTTGATGTGAGCCTGATACCTGATACCGCAGTAGGTTATACCATGACTACTGGCATGGTGGACAAGGTAGTGGTAGGAGCCGACCGTATTTTATCAACTGGTCACGTATTCAACAAGATAGGCACCTATCAGGTTGCAGTAATGGCCAACCTTCACAATATACCATTCTACGTGGCCGCCCCCCTGTCTACATTCGACATGAAGAGCGAACCAAATAATGTTACCATAGAGATGAGGCAGGGCGCCGAGGTGGCGGGACCCGATGATAGAAGGACGGCTCCCCCGGATATAAACGTGATAAACCCGGCCTTTGACATGACGCCGCCCGAACTCATATCTGGTATCATCACCGAGGCTGGCGTAGCTAGACCTCCCTATGAGACTTCGATAAAAGAATTATTCAAAGCTAATTTTTAAAACCTTTTTATGGTTTTTAGTCAATTGCAATCCCGTGACAGTAAACAGTACAGATGTTGTGAAGTCATTGAGGCAGTGTATGGACCCCGAAGTCCCTCTTAACATAGTGGAGATGGGTCTTATCTACGGTGTTGATGTTCAATCCAATAACGATGTCAATATCACCATGACCATGACCACTAGGGGATGTCCGTTACACGATACCCTGGTACAGGATGTGACCAGGTATGCCAAGAAGGTTCCCGGAGTGAATAATGTGGATGTCAAGATAGTTTGGGATCCCCCCTGGTCCATGGACAGGATGACCGAGGAGGCACGGGCAAAGATAAAAGATATGGCCAACGGTGGAAATGGTCCGGCCCCCATGAATTATGAGACTGCAATGCCCCAGGGTGTGGGAAAACTGGTAAAACAGGAAGACAATTCCCTAGTGCTGGTGAATGAACACGAACAGGGCTTTATGGTGAATCAGGCCATAGTTGACTTTTGGCGATGCTGTAACGGGAAGCGAAAGCTTACTGATTTGGTGGACGTATTTGCAAAACAGACCGGCCTACAGCGCAGTCAGGTAGAGAAGGAAGTGACCCAACTGATACAGCAATTGCGCGACGGAGGCTTGGTGGCTATATCTGACCAGCCAGAAGTACCCAACGTATATTTCCGTAGCTAGAACAGATGGGCCGAGCTGGCACCGTCAAAGGTTATGGTAATGCCGGAGAGATATTTGATGTTTTTCTGCACTATTGTGGCAACAAAGTCTCCTATCTCCCGGGGTTCGCCCATGCGCCCCATGGGTAACTGGCTCACATTCACTCCCATGTCCTTGACAACCTCTTTTGCGCGGTCTGTGGCTATGAGGCCCGGAGCTATGTCTATACAACTAATGTTACTGGCCGCGGCAACCTTGCTGTATATCTTGAGTACTTCCACAAAGGCTGCCCTATACGCACTGGACAGCACAAGTACCGGATTGGGCTCCTTCACCACTGATGAACTAATGAGAAAGATGTACCCTCCGGGATTTACCTTAATTTCACGCAACAGTATGACTAATCCCTTGAAGAGCTGGTCGTGATACCGGTCCCACTCATGATCCGCGACATCATTGAGGGTCTTGGGAGGGGGACCGCCTGTATTCAGTACCAGAATGTCCGTACTCTTCTGAGTAGTGGCGAACTGTCTCACCGAGTCCATGTCTGCCGTATCTACCTGTTGGCGTCCTGTAGCTACAACCGTGTAACCTGTATTCTCCAAAGATTCCGCAATGGCCTTGCCTATTCCCTTTGTACCACCCAGAACGATTGCCTTCATGCTCGTGTACTGACTTTGTGTTTTTAAATTTCTTTGCCGTGTGAGTTCATCTACATCACACTATTGCACGACAGATGGTGAAGATTTAGACATGAATTCATACATTAGTTTAATGTGACACAAGACGGTCAGTCTTCAATCTTTTTTATGTCTGTGGTGGTTGCCAGTACTGAATCCATCTGGACTACCACTCTCGTACTGTCCCACCCCAAGGCTACATACCAATCCCCTGCATCTAGGTGGAACTTGGTCTCCAGGGTCTGTACCATATCTGGTGTGACGTCGTATTTTTTTATCACCGCGGATATGGCCAGCGCTATGGCATCGCTCTCCTTCTCCAGTCGGCGCTTCATTAATCCTATGCCTGGCATGGTAATATCATGAGTGAGGGTGCATATATGTTTGAGCAAATTCTTGCGTTCTAATACAGAAGGGCCCGGAGGGCTTCGATCCCTCGACCTGGCGGTCCGAAGCCGCCTGCACTGTCCAGGCTATGCTACGGGCCCAATCACCTAGTTAATTAACCGGTCTAAATATCTGTCTTGATACATTGAAAGTGTCAAAGAAGGTGGCCGGAGTAGAATATGCCATACGGGATATAGTAGCCGCCGCCAGAAAAGTAGAGGATAGCGGCAAGCAGGTGGAGTATCTCAATATCGGGGATCCCGCACAGTATGGTTATCAGCCCCCTTCCAATGTCATAGACGCGTACATAGACGCCATCAGGGGCGGGAAAAATTTCTATGCGCCATCTGAGGGGTTGCCAGCTCTCCGCGAAGAGATATGCAAAAAGGAGCGCGCCAAGGGATTGCGTATGATGCCAGAGGACGTGATTGTAACTAATGGTCTCTCCGAGGCGCTGGATATGGTGACTGCCTCCATAATAGAGTCCAGCGATGAAGTGTTGTTACCGGGTCCCTACTACCCTCCATATTCCTCGTATGTCAAGCTGCACGGCGGGGTACCTGTGGAGTTTCACGTGGACTTGTTCACAGGAAAGCCCGACATGGATGACATGCGCTCAAAGATAACTAGTAAAACCATCGCCATCTGCCTGATAAATCCCAACAACCCCACCGGAATGGTGCTTGATCAAAAGTCCCTGACAGACATAGTGAACCTGGCCAACGAGTATGGTCTGTATGTAATATGTGATGAGATATACGACAGTATAACGTATGATAAGCCCTTTGTGGGTATGGGGAAGGTGGCGGGCGACTCGCCGGTCATAATACTCAACGGGTTCTCCAAAGTGAACCTAATGACCGGATGGCGCCTGGGATATATTGCATTCTCTGACTCGCCCCATCTGGATAATATAAAGCGGTATCTGCCACAACTGGCTCGTGTCCGCATTGCATCCAACATGCCTGCACAGTATGCCGCCATAGAGTCATTGCGCGGCCCCCAGACGTATGTGGATAATTTTGTTAACGAGATGCGTAAACACCGGGATATGGTGGTAAGGCGCCTAAACTCCATGCCCGGCATATCCTGCCCTAACGTCAGTGGGGCATTCTACGTGTTTCCCCGAATAGATGATAACCCGTATGATAGCGATCATGAGTTTGTGCTTAAACTGCTGGAGCGTCAGGGGGTTCTTACTGTTCACGGCTCCGGGTTTGGTAACACCTACGGGACGGGCCATTTCCGGCTGGTCTTTCTGCCTCCCCTAAGTACGCTGGAGTCCGCCTTGGACAAGATAGAGTCATTTATGACCACTGGCTGAGGCCCTGAACCTGTATGGCTATGATGCAGTCCGTATCCTCCAGTAATGATTGGGCGGAGGGGTCCTGTATAGAATCAAAGTATCTCAAAAGGATGGCCTGCGCCGTCTCCCGTACTGTATCCCGGTCGGTGATTAGGGCTGCCGCACCCTTTCCCATTATGCCGTATAGTGGCGAGCGTATGCCCTTGTCCACACAGAACGCGGCCTGATGTGAACGGCGTATATTCACCGCTTTTGCAGTACGGGTGTTTGTGCCAATGTATATGGTGTCTCCCCTGTACATGTACCATACCGGCACCACGTGGGGCATTCCGTGCTGATCCGCGGTAGCCAGGTGCAGTATCTTTTGCCCTCTCAGAAATTCATGCGGGTCCATTCTTTCTGTATCCCAGTGCTATCATTATGCCACCAAAACATATCATGGCTAGTGATACCTTCTCATTCGTAAAGTCTCCGCTAATGATAAAATCTCCCACAAACTCAAACCCCCACAGCGCTACCTGCCGGATAAAAACTATGAGCGCCACTACAATAAACAAAACTCCTATGGCCGTATACCAGTTACGACCACGTCTATAGTATAGGGGACTCAAATTATCTTTATGCCTGGATTCTTTATCTTGTTACGGATCATGGCGTTGAGGAGTATTGGGGTTGCTATCTCTGCCATATATGCAAGACTTCCGCCTCCCAGATATATGGGCCTTAGTCCCTCTATCTCGTTTATAAGCCCGTTCACGGTCTTGACTGCATCCTTGTTGTCCCCACACACGAATATGTCATAATCCAGGCTACGGTGAGGGTCGGCCAGCTTCTTTTCTGATATTACATGAAATGCCGAGACCAACCTTTGCGGGTTATTCATATGGGCGGCGATCATCTGGTGTGCGTAACCCTTGCCGTCCCTGAATGGTACAAACTCAAACCCGGTCGAGGTCTTTTCCATGGGGACTACAGGCGAGACCACTATACACTCTGAGGGTGCCGCGGAGAGTACGTCTGGACATATTGAATCTATATTTTCGTACGGTATGGAAAGTAGCAATACATCGCTCTCTCTGGCCGCAGATAAATTGTCCGTACCTCGTATCGTACCATTTATGTTATCATATGACTGGTCGGCAAAGTCCGTATATTCCTTGGCAGCCTGCTCTGCGCGCGAGGCACTGCGTGATCCAACTATTACATTATGATTCCTGCACCAGCGTATGGCGTAACCCTTGCCCATACCGCCTGTGCCACCTATAATGCCAATGTTCAATACGGCTAATCTGACAATGTTCTTATTATCTCTATTCATTAATGGCGCCGTGTCCTCTTTGATATTCCTGCGTCATGGTCAGGCGCAAAATAACGTGGAGCAACGCCTAGTTGGCCGAATGCCAAACATTCCCCTGACTGAGTTGGGTGCACAACAGGCAAGGTATGCTGCAGACTATTTATCGGAGATGAATATATCCAAAATCTATTCCAGTCCCATACAGCGAACTGTCCAAACTGCACAGATAGTCTCTGAACGCTGTTCTGTGGATATCATACAGGATGACAGGCTTATCGAGATAGATATGGCAAAATTTGCCGGTATGAAGTATCAGAGTATGTTGCAAAAGTATGGTAACATGTTTCTCAAGTTTTACCAAGGTGATGCACTATTTGATAATGATGACACCGAAACCTTCAAGAGCGTACAGACAAGAGTCGCTGACTTGGTAAAAGATGTTCTTGAGATGCATCCTGGTGAGAATGTGGTTTTGGTAACTCATATGGATCCCATCAAGGCTATGCTAACATCTGTGATTAACCTCACTCCCGATAATCTACAAAATCTAATAATTGCCAACGCATCAATAAACATATTTCAGGTATACCAGAACCAGATCTCGCTGGGTGGCATAAACATAATGGCTCCCTCAAGATTCCGGCATACATGGTGATGCCTAGCGGTTTTAGATGAACCGCGTACTAGTATGAGTTTGCATCTTACACAACTTTAGACTCAAACCATATCAATACTGGGGGGCATCGTGCACAAATTCATAGATAAACAATAATCTGCGCAGAAATATGGCTAAAATTCGGTATGAGTTCACGTCTTCCGGAATCTTGTGCACAAAAGAACCGGTTCTTTAACTGTCGCGATCAGTTATGCGTAAATTTAGACACAGGTGAACTCATACCTTAACTTTTCTGTTTCACACGAGTCTGTGTGGGAAAACCCATGATACTAGGTCAATTACTCGTATCTAACAACTTGGTTTAGAGGTGCAGGGTGGGAGAGGTGATTCTGCGCATACGGTCTAATGGAAGACGTGAAAAAATGGAGGCAAGAAATGTCAGAAAAGGGTATGAGTTCACGTCTTCCGGAATATTGTGCACAAAAGAACCGGTTCTTTAACTGTCGCGATCAGTTGTGCGTAAATTTAGACACAGGTGAACTCACACAAAATTCGGTCATAATGAGGCGGCAATCCACACTTTGGCGTGACTATCCTCCTACTAATGGTAAACTGGCGATTTTGTAAACCATTAAATAGAATCTATTGGGATTTGCAATGTACATGCGGCTCATAACCTGCATCCTAATCTTGACGTTTGCGGTATTCCCAATAGGTATGGCTTATGCGGCAACTGATGAGCCCGGGGAGTATTTGGACCGCCGAGCGGAGATATGGAATCTGTTCTTTAGGATGATGGTTGTGGCATTCACTATAGGCGCAGTGGTAACTGGAACGCTTATCTGGCTCATATGGAGATTCAGGGAGTCCAATCCCAAAGCTACGCCGACAGAGTTTGAGGGGTCTGATTGGTGATGACCCACTCGACTTGGTCCGAATGGATATACATAGGCGTAGTGGTTGCGCTACTCTGTTGGGTAGGTGCCGAGGCATGGAACGTAGAGCGGCTGGTGGAGCACATACCCGAGGATGCAGAGACAATCAAGGTGACTGGGGCACAGTGGTTCTGGACATTTGAACATGAGGATGGTACAAAGGAGATCGGAGAGCTCCACTTGGAGACTGGCAAGGCTTATCGCTTTGAAATCACCTCCACTGATGTGATACACTCTTTCAACATACATGACTATGTGGTATTGCTGGACGCGGTACCGGGACGGGTCAATACTGTGTGGTTTGCACCCACTGAGGCAGGTGTTTATGACATACAGTGTCGTGAGTATTGTGGACTACTGCACTATTCCATGCGTGGAACAGTATTTGTGGAGGATCCAACTTGAAAACAATTTTAAATCGTATATCGATAGGAGCATCTGATTAATTTGGTTCTTGAGCTTCACAAGCCTCGCCCTATTTGGCAGATTATGTTCTCTACCCACCATACCGATGTTGGGTTACTATACCTCATTACGTCGTTGGCTTTCCTGTTTCTGGGTGGTAGCCTTGCTTTGGCCATAAGAGCAGAACTGTTCTTTCCGGGCGCTCAGATAATTGGCGACTCGATGACGTTTAATCGTATGTTCACTGTCCATGGTACTACGCTGATATTTCTGTTCATACTACCATCAGCGTCTGCAGTAGGAAATTACTTTGTTCCAATCATGGTTCGTTACAAGGATATGGCATACCCCAAACTTAACGCCATCGCCTTCTGGATGATTCCTCCGGGTGGGGCCCTGATATGGTTGGGCTTTGCCGACTTTACATGGTACGCCAACCCTCCCTACTCCATAATCAGTGCCCCGGGACCCGCGGCAGACATGTGGATATTCGGGCTCAAGATATTGGGTGTCTCCTCCATACTGGGAGCGATTAATTTTGTAGTCACAATAATGAAGTGTAAGCATCCGGACATGTCCCTGGGACAAGTTCCCCTCTTGGCATGGTCTTTTCTTTCATCATCACTAATCATACTTGTGGCACTACCTACATTTGCAGCAGCACTGCTTATGCTACTTACCGACAGGCTGGGCGTATCGGGCTTCTTTAACCCAGCCATGGGTGGTGATCCCATTGCATACGCGCACCTGTTCTGGTTTACATTCCACCCCGAGGTGTATGTCTTGGTCATACCTGCTATTGGAATGATGTACGAGATTGTACCGCGCTTCTCTCGAAGGCCTATACGAGTATATTCCTCAGGTATTGCAGCATTTGTTCTGCTCTCTATAGTGGGTTTTGCCTCTTGGGCTCACCACATGTATGCCACAGGAATGTCATTTACCGAGAAGACGGTATTCATGGTAGGAACATTGGCTGCGGTGCCCGCTTCGGCAATGCACGTATTCAACTTGTTGGGCAGTATGTGGAGTGGCCGCATTCGTTTTGCAACACCCATGATGTGGGCTGTAGGCGGAATAGCACTGTTCTTTTCTGCTGGGGCAGGCGGTGTGGTGAACAGCGCCATGCCACTGGACTTTGTTACCCACGACTCATACTGGGTTGTAGGGCACTTCCATCTCTTTGTTATGGGTACCATAGCCTTCGGGACTATTGGCTATGTCTACTACATGTTCCCATATGTTACTGGTCGTATGTACAACGAGGCCTTGGGCAAGATACACTTTATTCTGTCCATGGTAGGCGCAGTCATGATATTCTTCACACAACACGTGCTTGGCTTGTACGGTATGCCCCGCCGTGTTTATGATTATCCTCCAATCCCGGAATGGATTGTCATGAACCAGATTGCTACAATAGGCGCAATGCTTATCGGTGTAGGCATGGTCGTGTGGCTTGCCAATCTCATACACAGCTCCGCCAAGGGTGACGAGGCCAATATGGACGACCCCTTTGGTTTGGGCGGTAAGTACTACTACCCGCACCAGCAGAAGAACCCCCATCATTAGGTGATATGAAAATGGATACAGAAAATACACCAATAATGAGAACAAGTGCCGCTAGGACGGGTAAGATGATGGCCATACTTGTGGGCATTTGTGTTGCAGGTGGCGGCGTATTCTTTGGATTATGGGATTACTGGATATCTGAACCACCTCCAGTACTGGAAGTGATGGGTATAGAACCTCCTGCCGTAATGGGTGTGCATACAGGTGATGAAATAGACATCAGGCTCGCCTTTATTGAGGCTTCAAACTTTATTGATTTATCATTCAATGAAGTTCTTGGGGAGCCCGGTGCCAACCCTGACATATTCGTAAACCCCGGTGACAAGATAAACTTTGAGATAGTTCATGAGGGTGTACTACTACATGCCTTTGGCGTTACCGGCGTGGACAGTGGTGTTGCAGGCATCTTCCAGGGCTCAGAGGTCGCCTCGGCAGCCAGTCCGCTGACTGCCGGTCAGTCTGGTAACTCCATATTCATACCGCCGGAAGAGGGCATATACTACTACATCTGCACTGTTGCCGGTCATAGGGAACAGGGAATGGTAGGCCGAATAATCGTGGGCGATGTGGAAATTCCGGAATAAGCCCAGTTAATTCCACAATACTATTACAATTATGGGCAATGGCCCAGTCCTTGGATACTATAATATTACACTGCGTATATTGTATGTCTGTGCGCTTGCCGGAAGCAGACTATGAGGCGATGATATAGTCTTGGCCATCCAGTACCTGGCTCTGTCTACCATGATAGTATTGTACTCCTTGATGTTTATTGGCGGGTACATATCCGCGGCGGGTCTTGGACTGACTTGTCCGGAATGGCCACTCTGCCCCAACGGCATTATGCCCTCAGAGGAGTATCTTATTGAATGGGTGCACCGGCTGATAGCTGCCACCACCGGAGCTCTGGTACTGGCAACTATGGTAGCTTCCTACTTGAACCGCAATGCTGACATAAAGATCAAGGTAACCAGCTCCATGGCTTCGGTATTTGTTGTTACACAGATAACATTGGGGGCGCTGGTGATAGATCTTAAACTCCACGCGGTTCTGGTAGCTGTACATCTTGGCATAGGCATACTACTCTTTTCCATGGTGCTGCTTACGACGCTCTATGCGTTCCGGATTGCTCGCGCTAAGAAACTGAGCGCTGGCGTTTCATAATCTTTGGCGCATAAATGTAAATCATTATCCCAGTAAATGTCAGGGCACCCGTGGTTATGGCGAATATGAAGATGTATCCAAATGGGCTCTGCGTTCCCATGTTGAACGTATATGTAAGCGTCTGCCCGTCATCGCTCATTTCATAGAGATCCACTATGACTATATGATTTCCCTCCTGCTCCCACGTGTATGAAATGTCCCAATGTGCGCCTTCGTTATACGTGGGCGGGATTGCCGATATTTGCTGGTCATCGTAAAAGAACCTAATGCCCATGGTAAATTCGTCTACCTCTACAAAATCCCGGTCAGTCACTCTTATGAGTATGTTGGATGGCTCTCCTATGGGCGGAAATTCCGGTGTTGTGGCAACTTGGACCCTGTACCCGCCATAGAACTTTTCCGCGGAGTTAAACAGGGAGTGGGCATGCGCATCGGCGCCGAACAGTGTTACAACCAGAACCAGTACAGCATACTTCATCATATACTGAATGGGTGATGCCGAATATATCCTATGGTGCCCACTGTATGTCTAATTCGTCGTGCAAGCAAACATGAATTTGTGTCACCAATTTATGATTTATAAGTAGACCAAGATGAATCACCATACATGGCTAAGGTTTACGATGTGCCCCCAAATGTGCTGATAGAGCGGTTGGCCGTATACCTCAAAGAGAATGGCATGATTGTCCCTTCGTGGGCTCCCTTTGTAAAGACGGGATCACATGCGGACAAGCCGCCACAGCAAAGTGACTGGTGGTATACCCGTTGCGCCTCCATACTGCGAAAGATATACCTTTCCGGGCCTGTGGGGGTAAGTGAGTTGTGTGTAGTATATGGTGGCGGTAAGCCGTCAGGATATGGCGCGGCACATCATCGACCGGCCGGTGGGGCCATAATACGCAATGCCATACACGGCTTGGAGGATATGGGACTTGTGAAGCGGATGGATAGAAGGGGTCGCGTAGTTACAAGTAAGGGCATGAAGGAGCTTGACGGTATGGCCACCGAGATATTAAAAGAGATGGTATCTACAAATCCTGCCCTAAGGGTATACCTATGAGCATCCCTCCGGAATTTGATGATGGAAAGGAGCGTGAGATCGCTGCCCAAAAAGACACACTGTTGCGCCAAATACTCTCCCCGGAAGCTAGGATGCGTTTGGGTAATGTTCGCATGGTACGAAAGGATCTGGCTACCAGTGTGGAGAACTATCTGATGAACATGTTCAGCCAGGGCCGCATTCAGCCTCCGGTCTCTGATGATCAGCTCAAGCAGATACTGATATCCATGCAGCAGCCCCGCCGGGGCTTCAAGATGAACCGTGTTTGATAATGGTAAAACCAAACCTACCTGTCATACTCTTTATGGACTCCTCTATGTCTGTAGTTGCCGTATCCTGGTGAATGTGCAGACAGGTCTGTAGTCCACCCTTTAGTGCCTCCCCCATCTCCCCTGTGTTAAGTGGAATGCAATCGTCTATGGTTGATACGTCACGTACATCTATGACACTTCCCTGTGTATATTGCCTGTCATGTACTAGTTTAGGAACACTTGTCCTACCATAACGTGCCTCGTCTAGTTCCACCAGCCTGCCGGATCCGGGGCTGGCGCTCATGCATATGGTTACCGGCAGATTAAGGTAACGATCATTTTTAACAACCCTGCGTGCTGCCGTATTTATCACTCTCATGGCCACTTTATGCGCCTCCTTGTCCGCATATCCCATTATATCATATATGGCCTCCTTGAGTCCAACTAGGTTTAGCGTAATTCCCAGTGACTCTGTCCTATTCTGTCCCAGTGTCTTTTTTAGAAACGGGTTCATTCCGTGACTGGTCATGTCCGAGACATCCTTCCACCTGTTTTCCAACGCCATTGTGACAGAATCTATGTGCATGGCCAGCTTTACGCGCAGATATGACTCGTCCTGGCCTGATTCCCTGGCTAACCGTGGTAGATTAACGCCAACCGCGTGCATCTTGGCCGAGGTGAGTGGTGTGGCGCCTGTGATGCCGTTTGATCCCGTCTGGCCCGTATAAATGGAGATACTGCCCCCTTGTGCAGATATTGCTGCTAGGCTCTTGGCGAACTTATCTATGTCCTGGCCATCGGGGTCCAATACAAGACCAACACGGGATCGCGGAATTATCCTGGTATACTTGTAGTATGCATCTATGACATCTGCAGCCCTGTCCCAAGATAGTGGCACACCCAACGAAATGGTGGGGCCGCGCCTGTCTTCATGCATGAAAACCAGCATGTCGTATACGTCACTGCCGTCTATGTCTATCTGGGCGAATCCAGACACAACGCATTCTTGTGATGTCTCCTCCGCTATCTCCTGTAGTGCAGTAGCCAGGCGCAGTGTTGTGTCTCCGGTGGGCATGCGGTTTCTGGGATACCAGTCCTCATTCAGTATGGCAGACACATTGGCAAATGTGGTATCCGGCATAAGTGACCATCGATGCAGGTTTGATATGTGAATATACCCCCTCATGTGCATATCTGTCACGTCCCTTGGTAGTATGTTGGAGAGAGCATACTCTGTGAATACATTCTCCCCCACATCCATCATGAGCGACTTCGCACTGCCGCCATTTGTGTTGTTAATCATCTTGTACACGTCATGGGCGGGCACGCCTATGCGATTCATGTTATTCCTATAGTCCTCGTGGCCTTCCTCTATCAATATCATGTTTGCAATATCCCTGATGAGCGGACCTGTGAGATGGGTTATCTTGTACTTGTGTATCCGTGCCTCCACTTCGTCAGTTATCTTCTGGGCAGACTCTATGGGGAGACGGCCTTCCCTTACAAGAGAGTTGGTTATCTTGGTGGGGTTGAACTCCTCTATGGATTGTTGTGAGGTTCGTACGTGAATGTGTCCGCTATCCATAATGGAATGCTCCTCCATCTGGGCATGCAGCTTTAATGCCCAGCGACCCAGGTTTGTTATGCCGTACCTGGCCCCGCTTGTGTTATGATTTACCAGCGCCAATTTGCGCAGGGTACGCAGATGATATGAGAACTTGCCGCTCTCCCTTTTGGTCTTGAATCCGGTGGTGGCCTTCAATTCACTAAATTGTAAGGCGCCCTTGCTGTTCAGGACGCGCAGTATCTCCATGCGATCATTACTGGACATGGCTCCGAAGATCTTTTGAACCCGGCCTGAATTGACATACTCTGCATCATCCCTGCCGTGTTCCACGACTGGAGGGTACATCTACAACTAATTAATGATTAATCTACACTCATACGGCGCGATCAGTACCTGACTTCTCTGTGGCCTCCAAATTAAAGTCTGCTGCGGCAACACGGTGTCCGCAGGATGGGCACTTGGTATCCACAAGACCGGCCGCTTCCTTGATTGACTTGAGTGTTCTTGTACTACTCAGTACTGTGTCACACTTGCCGCAGACTATCTTTATTGTCATGTTAATAGTAACGGGGAGGGGGCGTATTTACAACTTTTCAATGAGGAGTCCGCGTTCGTCATATCCGTATATCCGGGCCTTGGAGCCCATCGGCAAGTCTTGGGGTTTTGCTATGCCTCCCATGAATCCGGATATGCGAAGATCTGCATCCTCTAGGGACATCACTACAAAAGCATAGGGTGTGTACTCCTCAAAACCCGCGGGTGGCACCGTTATTATGGTATATGTCGCTACTGTTCCCCTTCCCGAAACGGTGTGATTCTCAAACTGCGCTCCGCCACAATTGCTACAAAAGTATATGGTATATGGGTGCAACATTTGGCAGCCTATGCATCTGCGCACCATCAACATTCCCTCGCATGCGGCCTTGATGAACTCCTCCTTGCCTGACATCACTAAACACTTTCGAATATGTGGACGGCACAACTGGCCCCGGTAGCGCCAAAGTTGTGGGTCAGTCCTATGTGTGCGTCTCGTACGGTTCTCTCTCCGGCCTGACCAGTAAGCTGATCGTATACCTCTACTACTTGGCCAACACCCGTAGCTCCGATGGGATGACCTTTGGATTTTAGCCCGCCTGATGGATTAACCGATACCTGGGAGTTGAGGGCAGTAAGTCCCTCTCGGGCAGCCTCTACGCCCTGGCCCTTCTCAAAGAATCCCAAATCCTCGGTATCCACTATCTCCGCAATGGTAAAGCAGTCATGCACTTCTGCCAAGTCTATATCTTTTGGTGTTACCCTGGCCATCTTATAGGCTGCCTGTGCGGCGATCTTGGTACTGGGTATTGTGGTAAGGTGTTCTCGTCCCTGTAGTGCCGCCGGTGAGCCGCCACGACCGGATCCAATTACCCTAACATAGTCACCACCGGTCTTTTTTGCAAACTTTTCATTACACAGTATCACGGCGCTGGCGCCATCAGAGAAAGGACAGCAGTCGTAGAGTTTTAGGGGACTGGCCACTACCGCGGAGTTCATTACATCATCGACGGTTATCTTCTTGCGTAGGTGGGCCTTGGGGTTGAGCAGCCCATTATCATGATTCTTTACTGCAACCTTTGCAAAGTCTTCCTCGGTTGCTCCAAACTCACTCAGGTATGCGCGAGCCATGGATGCAAAGAGGCCAGGAAAGGAGGCCCCGGCAGAGCCCTCGTGGAAGAAGTCCGAGCAGTACGCAAAGTAAGTAGTGGTCCATCCGGTTCCCGTATGTGTTACCTTTTCGGTTCCCACCGCCAATAGGCAATCGTAAAAACCTGCTGCCACATTGGCATATGCTTCCCTAAAGGAGACGGATCCGCTACCACATGCAGACTCTATGGAGAGTGACGGCCTGTCTGATATGCCCAGATTACTCATCACCACCGGACCCAAGTGTACCTGCTTGTCCGCTATGCCAAAGACATTGGATATGTATCCTGCCTCTATATCCTTTGGCGTTATCCCTGCACTGCGTATGGCATCCGCGGAAGCCTGTACTGTGATATCCACTATACTATCTTCCAGCTTGCCATACTTTGTACTACCTGCGCCAAGCACGCACACAGTTTCCATGTTACAACAGATTGATTTTCCATATAAAAACTGTATATTGCAAGGATGGGGGTATCCGGGTTTCTGACTCAATCAGCGCATGGCTAAGCGCCCATTCACAATTGGTGAAGAACTAGTAAAACTGAAGTATGGGTTCACCTGTGTCTAAATTTACGCATAACTGATGGAACCGGTTACCAGTTAATGTGATTTGTGCATAAGATTCCGGAAGTCAATAGTACGAAAAGTAAGTCCGCTTAGGATCCGGTGTACAGTAGTTCAGATTGCGCAAACCACGAAAGGCTATGGTAAATAGAATAACAGAGGAATCAAGACAAAAGAGGCGTTGCCGCTACCAAAATAGCTCAAGACCTGAAACAAGACACGTACGAAGATTGTGAACCAGAGGACGGGAACGACTCGAGTAAAGATAGGCAGGCTCATGATACCAATCACCGCCACCCAGATACGAATGGTAACTGAAGCATACAGCAAGGATCCCGCCGGAGTAGTACGTATTGCAAAGAGGCTTAGACAGAATTACAATATATCGCGCAGTATATCGCATAATGAAAAAGAACGGTACAGCAGGATCATCACCTGCAGAGTGGGTACGCTATGAGCGTAAATATTCCAATGCAATGTGGCACTGGCATGTCATGAAAGATGAGCGCTTCAGGGGACTGAATCTCATAGATGATGCATCCAGGTGTATAGTCGGAGCGGCACTATTTGAGCATGCAACCTCAGAGAACGCCGTTCTATTACTGAGACTGGCAATGAAACGATTCGGCGCCACTGCATCTCGGATAACGGCGCGTGTTTCGTAGGACAATAAAAGGGCAAAAAGAACTGGAAACCCACACTATTCGAGGAAGAACTGCTGGATCAAGACATCATACTAATCAATTTCAGACCATACCACCCGCAGACAAATGGCAAACGGGGGCGCTTCCATGGAATGATTGAGGACGAGATATGGTATTATGACAGTCTCCGGGATTATGTGGACTACTACAATGAGAGAAGGTTGCACGTCTCACTGGATATAGATAACGGCGAAACGCCGCTTCAGGAATAAAAAGGCGACCCAGACAATTAGGGCAAATGATGCAAAATGGATGGAGCGGGATGCCAATGACTAGCGGACCGACTTTTCACACATTACACACAAGATTCCGGAAGACGTGAACTCATACAAACTGAATCGCTACCATTTGCCCACAAATATGATTATGGGTGATATCATATGGAACGGGCGCTTGGTACACACACTCCATCATTTTGCGGGGTCTTACAGTGCCATTTTGTGCCGCATCTCGTGTTTTATTGAGTGATTTTTAATTATTTATTATATTATTAATACTATGAATACTAACAATACTATGTAAGTAATGAATAATAACTATATCATCATACCATTATCATGAAAATAGCCTTTGACACATGCGTTGTAATAGACATAATGGAGAGCGCCTCGGTCGCCCGTAAACTGCGAACCAATCTTAGTGGCAAGCAATACAAGATAGTGCTGTGTCGCCAAGTATTACGGGAGCTCAGACGGGTACATAACCTGACAGTTGATGCAATTCTTGGTAGCCTGCGCAAGATATTTGGTGAGAGACGCGTCGGCATAATATCGGATCCCACAGATCTTGAGGATACCGCCCAAATGCTACGTAACCAGTATCACTATGCACATAATGGTGATCACCGCATTCTGGCCACGTGCCGCATACATGGAATTGGCCTGATTACGCTTGATCGGGGAATGCTTAAGGTGGCCACCATGGTGGGAATTCCGGCATTTCACCCTAAATATGCAGGTGGGATATAATGGCCAGGGCGTATCCGGTTATAGTACGATTTGACGATGACAACGAGGATCCCATGGTATATGGCAACTAGTTGATTACTCGCTAGGTATAATTTGGAAAAGGGCTCATCCCGTATGTTGGGCACAACCGAAGACAAGTCTGTTCACAAAGTGAGGGTCACAAAGTCCGTTGTAAAGTCTCTGCGTGAGGAGATTTTGCAGTATATGGATGGTGGCGGATACCTGGCGTGGTCTGAGAAGGATCACAAGTACCTACTATTGGGTACTAACTCGCCCCGTACCGGTTTGGTGAACTGTCCGGAGTGCGGCATAGGGAGGCTTATGGTTATACGTTCACGCGCTACTGGCAAGCGCTTTATTGGCTGCTCCAACTATGCCCAAGGGTGTACTGCCACATCCCCGCTTCTGCAACGAGCCCGTCTACGCGCCATAAAACAGTCATGCCCGGAATGCGGATGGCCAATAGTACTGTTCAGGTATTCCAGAGATCAAAAATGGTCCCGGCAGTGCTCTAACATATCCTGCACTACCAGGAATAAAGGCTAGCGCCGCTGTGGTCCGTGATACAAATCCAGGCGCCGATTCCTTAACAGGGGGAGCTTCTCTCTGGTGTCTGTGACTGCATCACAGTCTATGTCTGCGTATGCAATGCCCTCCTCGGTGCCCATATCCCGCAGTATGTCGCCAAAGGGGGAGACTACCAAACTTCTGCCACAGTATATGTTTCCTGTATGATCCGGGGCTATAACATAACACCCGTTCTCTATTGCCCTTGCCCGGTTCATTGTAATCCAGTGCTCTTCCTTTTTTTCGCCTTTCACCCAAGCCGATGGGGCAATCAGGGTGTGCGATCCTGCCTCGGCTAGTATGCGTGACATCTCGGGAAATCGTAAATCATAGCATACCATCATTCCCGCGGTACCTATGGTGGTGGGAATGGGCTCGGATATGGCATCTCCCGGTTCCATCTTGGCAGATTCCCTAAATCCCAATGCGTCATACAGGTGTATCTTGCGATATGATGTCTTTATGGCGCCAGAATCGCTAACCAGAAAGGCCGTGTCATACACGCGATCCCGTTGTGGACTCTTCTCGTAAATTGTTCCCACCACCTCTATGTGGTTCCTTTTGGCTGCCTGGCATATGGCAGTCACAAACGGGCCGGTTATCTCCTCTGCCTGCTGTGCAAGTTTCGCACCACTCTGGGTACTTGTAGTGTATAGCATCATGAACTCGGGAAAGGCGCACAGGCTGGCTCCTGCATCTGCCGCCTCCTCTATGTAGTCCTCGATCCGTTGAAGATTGTCTGCCTTGCTGATTGATGCACAAAACTGTACCACTGCGACGGTATTCATGAGTCTTCCTATAGTGGACTGCCCGCCTGGAACCAGTTCTCTTTGGGTTTTTCATCAAAGACGACTATGATGTGCTCTTTCTTTGTGTTGAGTATGTTAATGGCAGCCTCGGTTATGGCCTGCGCAAATTCCCGCTTCTGTTCTGTACTTCTTCCGGGGTACATGGATACTGTTATCAGGGGCATGACAGTCCTTGTTGGAGGAAGTATAATAATTCTGCTAGTAGTAACGCCTGTCGTAGTAGTCCCGGTCGCCATAACCCTTGTCATAGGGATCATAACCGTAACGCGTTCCGTACATGTAGTCTCCCCGATGGGTAATCTTGTAGAGGTATCCTGTTCCCAGGCCTATGGCAAACCCGCCTATGTGGGCTAGGTACGCTACTCCGCCGCCGGCCACACCAAAACCGAAGTTGTTTATGAATAGGGGAAGTATGTTCTGAAATATCAGCCAGAACGGGAGGAACCATCTTGCCTGTATGTGCATCATGCGCCAGAATATGAACAACATCATTATGGTTAGTATACGCGCCTTTGGAAACAGTATGAGATATGCCCCCAGTACTCCGGAGACGGCACCGGATGCCCCTACCGCAGGTATGGCGCTGCTGGGATCCCCCGCTATGTGTGCCAGTCCGGCAATTATGCCCCATCCCAGATATATGCCCAGATACTTTAGCCTACCGAACTTTAACTCAATGTTGTCACCAAATATCCACAGGAAAAGCATGTTGCCTCCCAAGTGAAGGGCTCCGCCATGGAGAAAAGTGGATGTCAGTAACGTGAGCAGGGAATTTGACGGGCAGTTTACCTGAAATGCACCATTTCCGAAATCTATATTCAAAATGTCGGCTCCCATTACGCACTGGGGCACGGCCCCCCAGCTGTAGAATAGGGCGAACGCATTGTTGTTTGTGAATTCCAGGAACTGGCCTGTTATAATGACCTCTATGAAGAACGCCGCGACATTGACGATTATTAGGCCATATGTCACTATGGGCCTCCAGCCTTGGGGATGGGGGTTTTCATCACGGATTGGTAGTAGCACTGAACCTGTCTGGGTAGTAATTTTTGTATAAGTATTCCGCATCTAATCATGGTGGCCATTATGTCATCCCTGGCTCCATCCGACTTTGTGTTCCAGATGATCAGTGCATAGACGAACATGTCTTGAAATTGGCAAGCCTTATCCCAATGATCACAACAAGACCATACCCAGACTTGTAATCTCCTGTGCGACCAAACGGTTATCTAATCATGGTAAAACGTTGGCATTATGCACGAGAACTTTCTGTGATTATTATCCCGGGATTATAATATCTCTCTGGGTCATGTATGATATCATGCCCAGGAAAGTGTCATTATCAATGATGCCCTGCCCGTACCAACCCAGAGCCGGCCTCATCCATGAGGGTATGTGGGCCTCGCCGTCAAGATCTGATAGTATCATGTTCCTGTCTACCAGCAGCCACAGGTCTTCCAGTATGACACTATCGTCTATGGCGCCCGCTGCCCACAGGGCTGCGTTGTCCCGGATAAATGCAGGTACGTTTGGCGGCATGGGTTCTCCGGGCACGAATCCCTGTACTTCTATCACATCCTGTGATCTCTCTCTTATGCCAAAGGCCAGGTGCCAGAGGCCCATGTCGTCCTTGCTCTGGATGTAATCTATGGACTCACCGTTCCTGTATACCGTAAAGGTCTCCTCTCCAGTCACCGCGGGTATCTCTAGATTGGCAAAAGTCTCCAGGGGGAAGCTGTTGATGGTTTGTATGGTTATTGATGTACCATTGTGTCCGAAGGTGGGTGCGTAAAGTGCGGCCCCTGATTCGTACCGGAAGTCATATGTTATTCCCTCCCATTCCCCCTTCATGATGTAATAGCTCTTGGCGGCGGGCCCAAAGCAGCTATACCATTCTACCATGTGGGCAATAGAGGGGTCCGGATACATTACAAATTCCGCAGTCCCGTTTGCCTCTAAATATTTGATATGGTTATGATTCCGTGATACGTCCAGCGGCCCCTGTTCTCCGTGTATCACTGCCCATATGGATGGATTCTCTACCATTTCATCGCCCACATTTTTTATCACTCCAGTCAGGTGCCCGTCCGGATGCAGTACTAGTGTCTCATCATATAGTACTATGATGTCGGTGTTTGGGGTGGGGGCCCTTACATACGACAATATGGGCTCCAGTAGTGTGGCGTTACCGATATGGGGGATTTTGACTATGAATGGCAACTCGCCTTTTGAGGGTACTATATTGTGCTGGTGCAGTATGTTCTGGGTCTGCCCCTCATGCAGTATCTGTATGTGTATTGTGGGGGATATGGCCCAGTCCAGCTCGTTTTTTACGTTGCCTATAACTGTGTATATGCCACCAGAGTCCGTATATGCAATGTACTCGTCTGCAGGTATGTATGCGGCGTAGGCTGCCGGTACTGCCAGTACTGTGCAACAGAGAGTAGATATTACCTTCCAATCAAGATATTGATTACTACTTGGGGCTGTATACCTCAACTAACCTGTATATGTTGCCTTGGCAATTTAAGTAGTGTCACCAGATATCTGCATCCATTCACACGTGTCACTCAAAGAGACATATAGCTTGTGCGGTTCCGGACAGTGCCATGACTTGGTGTTATTCTGTGCCCAGCCGTATTATGCCCTGCTCCACCAGATATGTAATGCCCTGTAGAAACTCCCTGTCGCTTGTCTGCCCTTCTGCCCACCATTCTATACTGGTACGTATCCAGTCCTCTATGCCGGTATTCGTATACTGCTGTGGCTGTCCGGACTGGACGCGTATGATATCGTGGTTTGCCAGATATGCTATGGCGTCTATGAATGCATCATCCGGGATGTCGCCATTGACCCACCATGCCGCGGTGGTTCTCACCCATGAGGGTACGGACTGATCCTGTGCGCGTAATATGATGGGCATGGATGCAGAAGCCAGAGTGTTTCCGCCCAATTCATAATAGTTTATGGTTATCAACTGCGAGGCTGCCGGTACTGTGAACTGTGCACTGGTGGATGTGTCGATACTGGAGACCCCACTCTGGGTGTGTATGACTGTACCGTCTTGTGTAACGTCCATTCGGTAGGGCTCTTCCACCACAATGCTTCGCAGGTATACATCGGTCACGTTGAAGGATATGGTGGTCATGCTCTGTTCATCCTGGTATGCATGGGCAAGTATACGAAACTGTGCATTGCCGGTGACTGCGCTATACGGCGCCTGGGGGGCCGGTTCCAGCACAAACTCCATGATGTCTGTTTCCTCTATGGCTCGGTATATCTCCATCAGATTCTTTTGCAATAGTACGATGTGTATTACGCGACTGTCCTCAAAATAGTCGTCTATGGCTATGCGGTCTTGCGGTAGTGCAATGCCATTAACAGTTGCCTGAAATTCCGATAGTAGTAAGTCCCCGTATGTCTGGGGTACAAACATCTCCACGTGGACTGCCTCTATCTCCTGTATTATTTCGGGATCCCATTCAAAGGGCATGGCAAAGGATGCAATTCTGGAGCTGGTATCGTATGATATGTGGGACATCTCATCATAATATGTGCGCAGGGTCATGTTTTGCCGTCCCCAATCCGGGTCTTGTATGATGATGTCATATGATATGGGAATGGATATGGCGGATCTGAATAACGGGGGGGTGTCTACGTCTCGGCCATTCAGCGTTAACACCCGTATGTCAAAAGAGTACAGGCCACCGCCACCCAGATCCGGACTCGTCATGCGGAATCTCTGCTCTTCCAATATGCCAAAGAGTCCGCCCTGACGTATCTCGGTCAGCGGGGTAGGCTCGCCTGACGCAAACTCAAACAGTATCCGGCCGTCTCCCTGCCGGAATGTCTCTGAGAACAAGTGCGTACGACCATGCATGGCCGTTATTTCATATGTGGCATCATTTATGCGGGTCTGGTCTTCTACACGTATCATTCCCATGTCTATACGTACCATGTCATCCTCCTGTGCCGAGTCAACCTGTATAGTCGCCAGTATGTCTCCTATGAGTACCGGCGGTAGTGTCTCACTTCCGGTACCGTGACCATATACAACTCCTGCCGTTGTTACCAGTAGAATAATGGCAAGCCACCATGTCATGCATATGATGGAGTGGGTGTTTTGGATAAAAATCTAGACGGTACTGGAGTGTTCTTGTAATGTATGAAAAGTCGGTCCGCTAGTCATTGGCATCCCACTCCATCCATTTTGCATCATTTGCCCTAATTGTCTGGGTCGCCTTTTTATTCCTGAAGCGGTGTTTCGCCGTTATCTATCCAGTGAGAAGTGCAATCTTCTCTCATTGTGGTAGTCCACATAATCCCGGAGACTGTCATAATGCCATATCTCCTCCTCAATCGTTCTGTGGAAGCGCTCCAGTTTGCCATTTGTCTGCGGGCGGTATGGTCTGGAATTGATTAGTACGATGTCTTGATCCAGCAGTTCTTCCTAGAATAGTGGGTTTCCAGTTCTTTTTGTCCTTTTATTGTCCTACGAAACACGCGCCGTTATCCATGCAGGGGCGCCGAATCGTTTCATTGCCAGTCTCAGTAGAGTGGTGTTCTCTGAGGTTGCATGCTAGAATAGTGCCGCTCCGACTACACCTGGATGCATCATCTATGAGATTCAGTCCCCTGAAGCGCTCATCTTTCATTGCATGCCAGTGCCACATTGCATTGGAATATTTACGCTCATAGCGTACCCACTCTGCAGGTGATGAGACTGTCGTGCCGTTCTTTTTCATTATGCGATATACTGTAATTCTGTCTAAAGCCTCTTTGCAATACGTACTACTCTGGCGGGATCCTTGCTGTATGCTTCAGTTACCATTCGTATCTGGGTGGCGGTGATTGGTATCATGGACTGCCCATCTTTACTCGAGTCGTTCCCGTTCTCTGGTTCACAATCTTCGTACGTGTCTTGTTTCAGGTCTTGAGCTATGTTGGTTGCGGCAACGCCTCTTTTGTCTTGATTCCTCTGTTATTCTCTTTACCATCTGGCTTGTGCAATCTGAACTACTGTACGCCGGATCCTAAGCGGACTTACTTTTCGTACTATTGAGGTACTGGAGTGTTCTTTGACTATTTTTAAGCCGGTGGTGTGCTACGGCGCCCGTGCTGAGGACTGGGATGAAAAAACTGGACAGCTTTTTGGGTGGTTCTATGAGGCGCGGTACTATCACCGACATATATGGGCCCAGCGGATCTGGCAAGACCCAGCTACTACATCAAATATGTGCATTGGCTGCCGATGCTGGAGTCAGTGTGGCATATGTGGACACTACCGGTAACTTTAGGCCCGAGCGCGTTCTGCAGATGTGCCGCCGTCCCGAATCATTGGAGCGGATCGCAACATTCCGTGCAATGTGCATATCTGATCAAATGTCTGTCCACCGTACGGTGGGGGACGTCTCTCTGCTGGCAGTGGACAATATTACGGATCTATTCTTGTACGAGTATGGGGACGAGTCCTTTACTAGGAACCGCTTGTTTATGCGACACATGCTGGATCTCTCATACCTTGCCTTGAATCGTGGGATGCCAGTGATTGTGACAAATATGATACGCCAACATGATGATTCCATGCATGAGAGTATGTACTGGGCCGCGGATGTGTACACACATATCAAGGTCCGTCTCTCTGGATACCCGGATTATACTGCCGAATGCCAGTACGCTGGCTCCAAGTCAACCTTTGGGTATGTTCTGGAGTCTTCTGGGGTATTGTCCATCTGATTGGCATTTGGGTGAGTCCATAATGCCTGCCGCATGAGATGCGCTAGAATATTCGAAATTTTGTCATATTAAATATCACCGTGCAACAGGTTTGGTATGGATCCGGTATCTATACTGCCATTTAGTGAGGATCTTGGATACACTCTGCTGGCACTACTCAGCTTCTTTGGGTCCTTGGTACCATTCATTCCTGTTCCCTCATTTATACTGCTGGCAACAATGTCTGTTGGCGACACCTTCAATCTTCACGTGCTTGCCATACTCTCGGCCCTGCTCTCTACAGGGGCCAAGCAGATAATATTCTATGTAAGCTATGGCGCCCGCCGCATCATGAAGAAAAAGACCCGTGCCCGTATGGCGCCATTCCAGAGACTGGTGAAGCGTTATGGTGCTACCGCGGCCTTTGTGGCTGCGGCCACTCCAATTCCGGATGATATAGTTTACGTTCCCCTAGGTCTGGCAAAATACAACCCCTTGCGTTTCTTTATAGCCACCCTCTCGGGGAAACTGGTCTTGCACTATATCATAGTGGTGATTTCCCATTATCTGGGAGCCTCGATTATAGAGCCATACCTTGAGAATGTGACAGATCCAACCAGCGTATACATCGGAGTGGTAGTGTTTGGGGTTATGATGACGGTGGTCGTGGTACTCATGTTACGAATGGACTGGGAACGTGTACTGGGCAGGATAGCCCCCTGGACACTGGATGACTCTGACTCTAAATCCTGAGTGGTATTATTTGCCAATATTCTGTTGCTATTATGCGTGAGTGTGGACTGTTGCAATCCGAAAATTCCATTCTCTTGTATCCCTGACTCCTATACGCGGTCCCGCTACTATGTCAGAGTTAATGGGCGGCGCGTCCGCTATGTACAGATCACTTTGCTGTGTAAGGTCATGACCATACTGTTTTTTATCTATCGAAAGTGCCTTGGTAAGTTTGGCAGGGCCGTCGGTCAGTCCCTTGCTAATCTGCCGGTTACGATTCGACATCATGACGCTGACTCCCGTCTGGGGTTGTATGGCGCGTATAAGTACCGCCCCCGCCGCTTGTGTGGAATGGCGCGCCACCACGTTGAAGCAGTAATGCATTCCATATGTGAAGTAGACGTATGCCCGGCCTGTCTCCCCAAACATTGCCCTGTTCCGCTGCGTCATTTTGCGGTGGGCGTGGCTGGCGGGATCCTCGGAGTGTCCGTATGCCTCGGTTTCCATTATGGTTCCAGTTAGGATATGTCCATCTATCCTTCTGACAAGACACTTTCCCAACAGTTCTGTCGCCACTGTGGTGACTGGGCGACTATAGAAATCTCTAGGCAGGGGATTCATGGGCCGTCTCCATGTCGTGTATCATGGCAGAGATTCTCCCTATGTCTTCTGTCAGTACGCCCTCAAGATCCCTGTTGTATATGGCCGCTGCGGGGTGTACCGTGATATAGTATGTATGCCCGTCACGCTGTATTGTCTTGCCACGATTACTGGTTATGCCGGTACCGCCCAGCAGGGATCTATATGCAGTATTGCCCATGACGCATATTATGTATGGATTTATGGCCTGAATCTCCCGCTCTAGATGTATGCGACATGCCTCCCGCTCTGACTGGTGGGGCACACGATTCTTGGGCGGCCTACACTTTACTATGTTGGTTATGTATACTGATTCTCTGGTGATGCCGGACCTTTCCAGTGCCTGGCCTAAAATCTGGCCTGCCCGCCCCACAAAAGGCCGCCCCCGCAGATCCTCGCTACGGCCAGGTGCCTCGCCCACAAACATTATCCTGGCTCTTCCTGTACCTATGCCCGGCACTGCATTAGTCCGGCTCTCGCACAGGGCGCAGCGAGTACATTCCCGAACCGCCGACTCCATTACATCACGGTCCATGTGGACCATGCGCAGACCGCTTTAAAATATGTGATAGCCTCATTTCATCTCCGGCATGTTGCCGTGGGGTTCTCGTGTGTGCCAATCTGCACTGACTATCTTCCGGTAGCCGGGATTGTGTAAAAGAACTCATCCACAAAGCTGTGGTCGTTCTCGCCTCGGTGGCGCAGCGAATCAAAGTATTTGGCACATTGTGTGTAAAAGTCTGGGTTTCTTTCTGTTGACTCTTCCATGATGTGTGTTACATTTTTAGTATTTAGGGGCTCGGTATCGTTTAGGTCTCATAACCTGTCCACCGGACATACCAGCCAGGCCGAATATCCGAAAGTCAGGATGTTACGTGATAATGATGCCAAGCGCATTAACAATGTCGTGATTAGCTAACCTGAATCAGGGGGCTGAAGGCATAGTGAAGTATAAAGTTGCTGGATGAACGTTTAGCTAACGCAAAGGAATGGTTTGACTGCAAGCATAATTGATCGATGACCGACGAATGGCAAACTTGGGCATGACAGGTACGCGAATCTTATGGGCGCATAAGTGGTTGGGATCAGTAACAAGTACCATGTTACCTAGGCCAGAAATCTGGAGACAGTAATTGACATGCCGGTTCAAAAATTGAAAAGACAATAGTCTCTGGTATTGTGATAACCCGTATGCCCCTCCATCACAAACCGCTACGCAAAGAAATGCGAAAGCCACTGACAAGCTCTCTACTCTCCAAAAACACACATGATTAAACTAGTGGTTGATCTTGCAATCGACCCATATCTTTTTGGGCAAGTAGTGTACCATTCTGCTCAATTAGTGTGTCGTTCTGCTTCGAGTTGGTATGAGTTCACGTCTTCCGGAATCTTGTGCACAAATCACATTAACTGTCGCGATCAGTTGTGCGTAAATTTAGACACAGGTGAACTCATACTCGAGTTGTGCTTTGCATAATCTATGAGATAATCTGTGTTCTTTGCAATTTTCTTGGTGCTTAGTGATGTCTCCTACTTCTTGATATGTCCTTGATCTCGGCTAACATTCTATCAATACTCTCTAATGTACTCTCATCGTTCTCCAACATCTTGTTGACACTCGATATTTCCTTGAGTTTGTTTTCCATTCTTTTTTGACCCTCCACAATAAGGTCTAGAGAGGATGCTCCCGCCATAATCGCGATGAGCGTTTCTTCTTGTATATCCTCTATTATCTTCTCTAAGCAGGAGCACTCTCCAGTGGCAGCAGTATATTCGTATGAGTTCACGTGTTTTGATCACATAATAAGATAGAATGCATCCCAGTTTTTTTAATTATAACTGCATTCTGGCAGCAACCTCGTTCATAACAGAAAGGCCTTGAGCCCTCCATGTCTGAACACATGATACGAATGTGGACATGCGGCGCATTGCCCTTTCGCCACCCTTTATCTGGCCACTAATCTTGCGGAATACCACTGCGTATCGCAAAGCCTGCTCCGCTGGATTGTTGGTGGGCTCTACACTGTCATATTCTAAGAATACGAACATGCCGGGTATGGCCTTATTCAATCCTTTTACCTTCTTTTGCAGTTCAGTATCATCAACATCACAGTACTGATGCATCTGCTCCTGTCTCAAATGAGTGTCGTAATTGCGCGGACGGCCCGCAGTGATTCAGGGATTCCCGTGCGCTCCGGAACAATCCTTTCAGGTCGTTGTCAAGTTTGATCCGGGCGTCCTGATCACCGGGATCAATATAGAATCCTGCATGTAATATACTGGTATCGCGCAATAAATGCGCCCAACACAACTGGTGCTTCCCACCGTCATCAAACCGGCGGTACACAACGTACCTGTCCGTTACTATCGCTCCCTGGTAACCGTTCAGGTATTTGTTCACTACATTTGAACTCCTACTTTTGTCATATATGGACATCATCCACTCTTCGGCTCGCATCCCCCATACCCAGCCACGCCTACCCGCCAGTGATATACCAGTTTCGTCCACATGAATGCTGGGTGATTTTATTATATTTTCATGAATTGTTTCCATAAATGATTCACATGCATCGGCGGCCCTGGCAATTATGTTGTTTACTGCACCCACCGATATATTTAGGCCGAAGAGATCCTTCGAAATTACAGGTAGTATGAGTTCACCTGTGTCTAAATGGAACGGGTCATTCTATAACTGATCGCGACAGTTAATGTGATTTGTGCACAAGATTCCGGAAGACGTGAACTCATACAATGGTTTTACTCTAGTTGTTCTATATAAGTACGGTCCTATACCCGGCAAAGACTTATGGTGGGCGCTATACATCCTGAATTTCTCCATAGACATCAATGATTGTTCTATATTTTATCATAATATATAGATATATATACAATTAAACTATGCAATATAAAACATGTAAATTAACAATAGTATGTGCAATATTGTGACTTGGGCGTACTATTGCCAGGGACATGGGCGAATGTATTTACCATATTCGACTCGGCCATATTCTACTTCGGTAGCCCGCGTTCAGGTCATGTTTTATGACGTCACAAATGCTCACGTTTGGATATCTGATCTTTTACTCGATCTAAACGGTTACACTCGGCAGAGTCTGATCGTGTATGATGTTGTCTCATTTCACGGTATATGGAAATTAATCTGGAGAAACAGGCGAGTTTGTTGCATAACTGACTTTGACAGAATACAGGTTCCCCATGTCGTAATCTACGTTGCTACCGCGTCCACCCACTCGTTGTACTCGTATGTTATCCCATTTCCGCGCCATTAATCCGTGTCCGAATAATCGTTTGAACGGGAACCGGCTCTGATTATCTAGATTATCCATCGCCTGTTGTACCCTTTTACCGCCTTCTAGGTATGAGTTCACGTGTTTTGATCATACGATGAAACTTGATATGACAATATTTGGTTAAATTGTAGTATGAGCAGACGCCGGCCATGAGGAACTGCAAATCTCCGGATACCCTTGCGTCTACCAAGAGAGATCTTGCACACTACAAGGAACGTGTAAGAAGCAGACATAACATAGAAAAAATGCGTTTAGAAATTATGTAAATGAATTGGAAGGAAAACAAGGGAAAATTGCGGTAATCATGGCTCGGCTTATATGAGAATGCTCACTCTCCACCATCCCTCCAGTACAAGCATGAGGTTGCTATAAGAATGCAGTTATAATTAAAAAAACTCGGATGCATTCTATCATATCATATGATCAAAACACGTGAACTCATACCCTTCTAGTACTGCTTGTTTTTGGCCTTTTCCTCATCAGAAAGGCGGAAAATGGGCGATTCCGGGCTTCCTCCAAGACTGCAAGTCCCCATGAGTCGCCTCTCCTTTGGTGGAATTTAGCTGAAGTGGAATGGTTGTTCGGATTCGATTATGACTGCACAATTTCATGTTATGCCTGGACGCGTATACTCCATCTGCAAGCAACTCGAGGTTGCATGCGCGCTTGTCATCATTATTCGGTAAGGGGGACACACCGTTAGTCAGCGCGTTTCCGGGTGGTGACTTATCTGTTGATCCTGCCAGAGATGACAACTGTTGCAATGGGTCCGGAACTTTCCAATTCCAGGGTGTGCTCCCTGTCCAGTTGTGGCTCTTCTGCATACGAGCCCAGTACTGCATTGTTTAACATGCGCGTATCCCCAACCCACTCGCCGGTAACCCTAAATGCATATGCTCTCCCAGTCCGCGAGCACTGATGAATCCGCGTCTCTTTTTCCATTTGGCTCTTATCCACTCACCACGATTCAGGGCCGGTCGAGTCCACAATCATTGGCCCTCGTCAGCTTTTTGTCTGTGCCGACAATCATGCCATTCCCCTTGTTAATGTCAAGATCTTTTCCGCGTCTGTATATTGTGGAGTAGTGCGGGGTTTGATGCCCTTCTAGTAGTCCTGCAAGGAATCCGGATACCTGCCTGTATCTCATACCTAATGCCGTTCTCAGTATCATGTAACATGTCCACGACATACCGGTAGGGAGCACCCTCCTTGTTATGGTTGGCCTTTTCAATTCCACGCATGATCAAAGCCAAATAGCCTTCCGCTGGACGTACTTGGCATTGTCGGTGAATACCATCAAGTTTGTTTAAAAAATCTCAGATATTAATGCTTGGATCCAAGTTAGTAATCACTGACAGAATAAACGAAAATACTCAAACCTTTTCACATACATTTTTGATCTAACTTGTTTGGAGTTATGCAGCAAACTAAAACAGGCGCAGTTTTATTTACCAATAAGGAATATGATACCGTGGAGCACGAGTTGGAGGAGGCAACCCGCATTCTCTGGTTTGTTGGTTTGGCGGCCGGTATTGCCATCCTGTTCTATGTGATGCGTGTGCGGCGTTATCCCAAGGATCCCAAATGATATAGTAACCGTTTAGCCCCCTAGAGTTATGCGAATCTTGTATGACGGGGCTGTGTAACATGTGTTAGGGTTGAGGTGCTGCAGGAACAGATCCAATGTGACTTGCCTATTACAATGGTTGCGTGTGCGTCACCGTTTATGCGCGGCAGATTACGATTATTGGAACTGACAAGGTGTGATATGATACGTGACTTGCGTGTGCGTCTAAAATTCATAGACAAGAGTTGGTGTGTAACCGTTTAGGTCGCACCATGACTTAACCATATATTCTGATTAGTCCAATACACGACATATGGAAGACCCCGAGGTTGAGATTCTACGGGACAAGTTAGCCAAGGTCATGGCTGAATAAGAAAGAAACACCAAAATGAAGAGAAAGATTTGATTATCCGCCGGTTGTCTTAGAGGGAGGATCTGGAGTCAACCAATGCGAGGAAACGTAAAGAATTGGCATTGCGTGAGGAATATTTAGCTCAACTAAGGTAGCAGCTCAACCGCAAGCACATACTAATTTGCTCAATAACTGACGGATGGTACATCCAGAAGTCAAAATACTGCGAGACAAACTAGCCGGATCTATAGGCGCTAACGGTAAACTGATCAGAATAATCAAAGGGAAAGACATGATCATCGAGATACAATCAGAGAGGATTACAAGGTTGGAGACAGACAAGACAGAATTGAAGATAATACTCGCAGCGAGGGATGTGGAAGTAAAATCATTAAAGAATCGTCTCCGATACTATGAAAGCCCGCATACCCCAACCATCACAGAACTCCATTCAGAAGATGAAAAAAGCCGCAAAGAAAAAGGTAAACGCCACTCAAGCGAGGCCGGAGGAGCGGGCACCCAGGAAAATCCCACAACAGAAGGCCTGGCAAAATAGTCCGCAAGACCCCTGACAGGTGTTCAAAATGCGGCTCTAAAAACCTGGAAAAGACCGGCAACACCACAACAGACATACCCGTTATTCCGAAAGCCGAGGTTACCGCGCACATAATAGAGGAGTGCCGGTGCCTAGAAGTCATAACATTACGGATATGGTACATGAACCCGGAGTGATCCCGGGCACACAATTTGGACCCAACTTATTGACCATGATCACCACTGCATATTACAATGGTTCCACACTGCAGGGTATCGCGTACACCATGAAAATGTACGATGCAGGCTCCTGCAAGGCAGCAATACAGCACACCATGGAAGCTGCATCTGAAAAAATGGAGAAAGAGGTGGGAAAAATCCGGGAGGATTTGGCCAAATCCTAGACCATACTGATGGACGAGACCCCCCTCTCGCTGAACGGCAAGACTGTATACGCGTGGGCGTGCAGTGGAAATGACAGCATAGCATACAAGCTGGCCACCTCACGCTCATCGGAGATAATCAAAATGTACTATTCAGACATACTGGACAAGCTAATCACGTGTGACGGATATGCCGGATATAACATATTTTACAATATACGAGGTGCTGGGCACATATTACGGGAATCAAAAGATGCATCCGAGGCCCGGCCCACCGGAAACATTACATAAAATGCTTCAGGATATACGCCGAGGCCCGGGACTTGAATCCTGAAGAGACGACTCCGGATATCCTAGATTCGTTCGAGATACGTGTGCTCTCCATAGCCACCCGGTGGCAAAAGCTGGGTGTAAAATTCGGCAATAAGCTGGAAGGGCATCTCCAAATCTGTTTACATTCCTGCGCTACCCCGGAATGGCACCCACTAATAACGAGTCTGAGCGCGTGCTGCGCCGCTTCGTCATACATCGCAAGATACGCATGTCTTGGGGCTCATACAAGGGTATGAAGGTAGTAGAGAACATCCTGACCTGCATGAGTATGAGTTCACCTGTGTCTAAATTTACGCATAACTGATCGTGACAGTTAATGTGATTTGTGCACAAGATTCCGGAAGACGTGAACTCATACCTGCATGATGACGTGGAGAAAGCGCGGACTCAACACAGATACTGTCCATACTTGGGGCAAGTTAAACGACCATACCAAGAACAATCTGGTGTAGTGCATTTCTCTTTGCTAAGGGTGACCTAAACGGTTACGGTTGGTGTCATCTGTCAACCTTTAAAATATGGTCCGCATTGCCGACCATATGCACGGAGCCAATTATAGATTAGGATCTGGCCAGCCTTTTACACGCAAGAAGTACATAAAGGGAAAGCCTCAACCCAAGATAGCCAAGTTCCACGGGGGTAAGCGTGGAGACTATGAGTATTCTGTACAATTACTGATAAATGAAAAAGTTCAGATAAGGCACATGGCAATTGAGGCATGCCGCTTGACTGCAAACAAGGCGCTAGAAAAGACTACAGGCGAGTCTGCCTACTTCTCCAAGCTCCGTATATACCCACATAACCTGCTCCGGGAGAACAAAATGATAGCAACTGCGGGAGCCGACAGACTTCAGGAGGGGATGCGCCGGGCTTGGGGTAAGGCAGTAAGTCTTGCGGCTCGGGTGAACCGGGGCCAGATAATAATGGAAATGCACGTGGACGGGCAGCATGTGGATGCAGCCAAAAAGGCGCTAAAGAACGCCTGCGTAAAGCTTCCGGGCACTCCTACCATTAAGGTAGTATCACTCAAGTGATGAATGCCTTTTTTGATTGGCCAGAAATAGCTCAAAAAACTCCTCTGTCTCTTGTAGTGTGGGGTCTCTTCTGCATATTCTCCTGTACTGGTAATGAAACGAGTTGTACAGACGTCCGGCTATAACACCGGCCATGAAAGGCTCAGGATCCCAGTCCAACTTGTGCGCCATGTCTAAGAACAGATCAGTACGTACCTCTTCCTGCATTTTTTTGTGTATTTTTTCTAGTACTCGGGAGTCCATCATGCGTATTGGTGATCGGTATGAATATTGTATGTTTTGGTATGGTTTTGTAAAGAAACGGTGCCATTACCGCTTATGGGCAGAACTGAATGGCTAATACAGGCATGGCTACATGCGCATAAGATAATTAAGTGACTGCATAGTTGATCCTGACATGGCAGAGTGCACCGAATGTGATGCTGCTATCCCAATACCTAGTGATGCGTTGGTGGGTGAGATAATCACATGTGCTGACTGCGGGTCCAGCTTTGAGCTGGTAGGTGGTCCTGACTCGTTCAGTCTCAAACCCGCCCAAACAGTAGGCGAGGATTGGGGGCAGTGACATCTGATATCACCATACTTTATGACGCCATACGGTGGGAAGAAAAATCACTGCGCGATGCCGCTAACCGACTTGATGTCCCAATACGGATGACCGACTGTAGGGGGTTGCATCTAGATCTTGGCGGTAATGCACCGGTGTCCGGAGTAGTTCTCCAGAGATGTGTTAGTTACTATAGAAACGTACACTCCACGGCTGCCCTTGAGGGTATGGGAGCTGATGTGATAAACTGCCACAAGACCGGCGTACAGGCTGGTAACAAGTTATATGCTCATATGCTACTAAAGAAAGCTGGCGTACCCACGCCACGAGCTGGTGTAGCGTTCTCCAAGGATTCTGCCCTGCAGATGCTGGATGACATGGGGTATCCTGCGGTCATAAAACCAACCGTGGGCAGTTGGGGACGGCTTATTTCAAAGATTAATGACGAGGAGGCGGCTAGCGGTATACTTGAGAATCGCGAGCGTATGTATCCTATATACCAGATACACTATATGGAAGAGTTTGTACAAAGACCGCCTAGGGACATTCGTGCCATAATGGTGGGCGGCGAAGTGGTGGCCGCCATATATCGCAACTCAACGGAGTGGAAGACCAATACTGCATTGGGCGGCGTAGCAGAGCCGTGCCCTGTATCTTCTGAGATGTCCGAGATGTGTATACGCGCGTCAGATGCAGTGAGCGGACAGATAGTGGGTGTGGATCTAATGGAGAGTGACCACGGGTTGGTAGTGCATGAGGTAAATAATACCACGGAGTTTAAGAATACTGTCCGGGTTACCGGCGTCGATATACCCGGTGCCATGATATTGTATGCTAGGGACCGGGTAAGACGATGAGCGACTTCAAGGTTACGCCGCGATACGCGATCAAGATGCTGGAGAAGGCACTGAGATTGTACACTCCCTCGCTTAGCGAAAAACCCATGACCGAGTTTCTGGCGGACAAGTGCGATGATTTGGGATTTGAGAACATACGCATAGATGGAGTGGGAAATGTTATAGCTACCCGGGGGTCTGGCTCACCGGTCATAATGCTGTGCGGACATGTGGATACAGTACCTGGCAAGATACGGGTGCGAAGGGATGGTGACCGACTGTACGGTCGAGGGGCATCTGATGCCAAGGCGCCATTAATGGCCATGCTCTTTGCCGCTGCATCGGCCCCGGAGGATAACGGGACAATAATATTTGTCGGAGCCGTTGACGAGGAAGGTAATGCCACCGGTATAAAGCATTTGGTTAAAAAGAAGATGAATGTGGATTATGCCATATTTGGAGAGCCCAGCGGCTTGGATCAGGTAACTATCGCCTACAAGGGCAGATTGGCCATTAGCCTTAGAATAGATGTCAAGGACAGCTCCCATGCCAGTGCCCCATGGCTATCCAAGAATGCCATAGAGGAGTCTGCACTATTTACATCGCGTCTCAAGGAGTCACTGGAGACGCGGCCGGAGAATCAAAGGCGTAGTATGCAATTAACCGTGGCCATAACCGAAGTACGGGGCGGTTCCAGTCACAATGTAACACCCCGGGAGTGCACTACTACCATGGATATTCGTATACCCGTCACCATGAACTGCAAGATGATCGAGGAGAAGATATCGGATCTTGTTAGACAGATAGGGGAGGAGCGTAATGTGGAAGCCTTCTATTCAATACTGGATGAGACTGAGCCATTCGAGGCTCCACTAAACTCTCCGCTGGTACGCGCCTTTACCTTGGGTATACTAAACAGCCGCGGGGATAGACCTGCCCTGATACGAAAGACAGGTACAGGCGATATGAACGTCTTGGGTAGTAGATGGAACATACCAGTCATAACATATGGACCCGGTGACCCACATGCCTCACATACCATCAACGAGTGCGTGTCCATATCAGAGTACCTGGAGGGCATAGATGTACTTGGAAAGTCGCTGATTCAGCTAAAGCGACTTCACGACAAGATGCAGAAAAAGCCATGACTCTGTGGCTGGTGGGTCTGGGTATATCTGGAAGGGAATCCGTTCCTGATGCTACGTCTGGCGCCCTCTCAATGTGTGATGTGGTGTACTTGGAGACCTTTACCAGTCCGGATATTGACACCACATGGATACGGGAGGTAAATCCCAATGTAATACAGGCCAAACGCTGGATGGTGGAGGATGGTAAAAGAATACTGGATGATGCCCGGAATCGCGAGACGGCCCTGGTATCTTATGGTGATCCACTGGTCGCCACAACCCATACAGACTTGCTGGTTCGTGCCGCAGCCGGGGGCATACCCACCAGGGTGGTACACGCCTCCTCTGCCGTGTCCAGCATAGTGGGTCAGTGCGGCCTGCATCACTACAAGATGGGGCGCATGGCTACAATAATGGATGATGCCAAGTCCCTGTCTACCCCATACTATGTCACGTATCGCAATGCAGTACGGGGCAGTCACACCCTGCTGTTGCTGGAGTATAATCAGGACGGCGGCTTTTTTCTGGATCCTGCCGGGGCCCTGGATCTCCTGCTAAAAACAGAGACTGGTCAGAATCGCGGTGTCTTTACACCTAGCTCATTCTGCATTGTGGCATCCAGAGTGGGATTGCCAGATCAGACCCTGATATCAGGTAATATATCCAGCATGGTGCGGCGGGATTTTGGTCCTCCACCACATTCGATAATTGTGCCCGGCGGCCTGCATTTTACCGAGAGGGATGCATTACTGGCGCTGACCCAGTGTGTGGACGAACCGCCACCGGAAGATACCTACATTACCTCAATACCGCAACAAATGCTGAGGCGTTATATACCCATGATACATAAATCAATATCCGAAATACAGGTGACTTCGGAGAATGTTGACATAATACAAAACGCGCAGTTATACGTACAAGACGCGGAGCGGGCACTGGATAGTGGCCAGGACGAGGTGGCCGTACTCAGTATAGGATACGCGGACGGACTGGTGGATGCAATAAGGATTATGAAGGGAATGGATCCCAAGCTATAATATTTCCCGCAATCATGTGTGGTGCTGTGGATGCAATCAGGAATGATATACTAATGGCCGCCTACATCGCACATATATCCGGCGTCTCACTCCGTGATACCTGTACCGCCCGCGGCATAGTGATACATGAGCCCCACCTTGATATCATGATACGTGATGGCCTACTACATGATAATTACACCCTGACTACATTGGGCAGGCAGTCAATACGGGTGGTGCTGGCTGGCGGGGTATTTGACATAATACATCCCGGTCATATACACACGCTGGAGTCTGCCCGCCGTCTCGGTGATGTTTTGGTAGTGGTTCTTGCCACCGACTCTACGGCCATACGTATGAAGAGACGCTCCCCGTTACACTCTGCACAGCAGCGACGCACCTTGGTGGGTTCCCTTCGTATGGTCGATATGGCTATGGTGGGAAGCCATGAAAGTATATTCAAAACAGTGGAAGCGGTAAAACCGGATGTGGTTGCCTTGGGATACGATCAGGTCCATCATGAAAAATACATATCTGACGGTTGCCGCAAGATTAATCCCAGCATTCAGGTGGCGCGTCTACAGTCCCCGGTCCCGGACATATCAAGCTCAGATATAGAGCGTCAGTATGCCCAAAGCATACACGGTATCTAGGGCAGTGATATGGTGACCGGTGAGCCATCTACAAGTGCGGCCTCTTTCCTTATGTTTGTGCCTGATATGATTTCCGCTATGTCATTTTTGTGATGCGTCTTCTCCAACTGTATGTAGTAGCAGGGTATGTCTGGCTCCAGTGCCCCGGCAAAACAGCGTACCCATCCATAGTCTCGCCCGTCTCGGGTAAATCCCGGTAACAGTATACTCCTACTCACATCCAAATCCTGTATCATTATCGCTGATGACTGATCAAGTCTTATGTTCAAAGTTCCGGGAAAAGGTACCAGATTCAGATATTGCCTGAACTGTGTTTCATATAGTGACATGTATTGCGCTCCCTCACCTTTTCCCTGCGACACCACTCCATTCAAGATGGTGTGACTTTCTGAATCATTTTTTGCGGTCATACCTGACATACCCTTGGTTGTAAATAATGTCCTTTGGGCGTGTCATGGTGGGGAAACTTTTGGGTCATGCATGTTGGGCCGGGATGACTCTGCAATGACTCATGGGTGGGATCAATCTGCGGACTACTGACCCGCATGAATATTAAATAAAATAATGTCAAGTGTTATCATGGTATGTTAAGATCCGAGAACGTTGCAAGAAATACTCCGTCCGTATTACTCACTTTGGATATGCGATGACCTACCAAATACTTGATACCGGAACTCTTGGCGTTGTCCAACAATCTTTGTGTAACTATGCCGTCCAGCAACAGAAAGGTAATTCCGCTCTGCTCTGAGATTTTGTTTACAAGCTCGCTTATGGGCACACGGAATACCTGCTTATGTTGATCATCAAAGGCTACGGCCTCTAGAGTCTCAGATAGTTTTGGATAGATATTTGCTACTAGGTCTCGTACAGCCTTCTCAGTTGAGTCCAGCTCCCTAAGTGGAGCGTCTCCTGCCTCTATCTGTTTTGCAATGGGGCGCAGTATCTCGTCAATGCGCTGTGGCGTCAATTCTTCAACTTCTATGCCGGGATCTGCCCGTATCTCATAGTCTACAGAGACCACGGACTTTAATCCCTTCAGGATGAAACCGCCCGCGCGATCCCCGTCGGTAAATGCTACTATCTTGTCTTTGGAAGAGCACAAGTCTCGTATAGACTCATCTATCTTTGCTCCCTCGATGGCTATTGCGTTGTCATAACCGGCTCTGAGCAGATTAATGACGTCTGCACGTCCTTCTACCAATATTATCCAGCTATTCTCGTATACTCCCAATCCACAGGCCAGCCTAGACGGTCCATAGGCGCCAAGCTTACCAGTGGAGCCTTGGTGTACATCCTTGAGCATGGATTCACCTTCGCTCACGGTTTTGGTAGCCCAGCGTTGTTTTATCTCCTTGGCCCGCTTAACTATGTCATCCTTCTTTGCCGCGCGTATGTCATCGATGGATTCCAGCCTGTAACTACAATCAAAGGGACCCACCTTGTCTATACTTTCTATAGCAGCTGCTATGAGTGCGCATGTGTCTATGTCGGTACCCATTGGTATGGCTACTTCGCCTGCGGTCGAGTTCGATGAAGAGCGAGAGTTCACCTCTATACGACCGACCTTGGAAACTCGTTGTAACTCGTTGAGATTCATCTCTGGACCCAGCAAACCCTCGGTCTGACCGAAGATTGAACCTATTACATCGGTTCTTTCAACAAGTCCGTCCACATTGAATGAGAGCCTAACATTATATTTGATGATGCCAGTTTGTGGCATAAATCTATCAACTCCTGATTTATCACATTTGAATTTGTCATACTGCCTTATATGAGGCTATCGTTTTTATGATATTTGTTAATCCAAGATTCTATTTCATATGTAATGGCTTGTAATATTTTATAATTAAAACAGCAAAATTATATAACCTAATTTTTGTACATGATTTAGCCAGAATGATAAAGCCTGCTCCATGAAAAATTAATGTGTTATCTAGTGTACAAATTATTGATCATTGCTCGCTGTCGCGCGTAAATGTGGATCAAGTGAATTATACGAGTTTGAAATAATAGGATCCATATAATACACGGGAATATAAAAAGCGAAATAATATGATTTTATTCCGTACTAAAGGAATGTCCACAGGAGCAGGATTTTACCACGTTGGGATTGTTTATTTTGAAGCCGGATCCCATGAGACTTTCTATATAGTCTACGTTGGCTCCCTTTAGATGATCTATGCTGTAGCTGTCTACCAATAGTTTGACACCGGCTTCTTCTATTACCAAGTCATCATCCTCTGGTGCTTTTTCAAAACCCATGCCATAAGAGAGACCAGAACAGCCGCCGCCCTGCACATAGACGCGCAGGTACCCCGGTTTTTCCGACTCCTCTGCCATGAACTCTTTGATCTTGGTTGCAGCTTTCTCTGTTACTGTGACAATTTTTTGTGTCTGTTCAACTGACATTATGTATCCCATTTACACCTCTAAATATAATAACCTTATCCATTGGACAATGGACAATATTCAAATAGGCAGGTAAAACAGCAACACACAAAATAATTACGTATAAAATCCATAGAAATAGCATATCCCTAATCAAAAACAGGCAAAGCATTCCCGGTTAACATGAGGTATGATCACAATTACAACAGTAAAACACAAGATTTAGGGTATGAGTTCACCTGTGTCTAAATTTACGCATAACTGATCGTGACAGTTAATGTGATTTGTGCATAAGATTCCGGAAGACGTGAACTCATACGCTGGTTTTCCTGCCTCAATTCCCCGTAGGTCAGGCGTCTGACCATCATACACCACTTAAAAATTTGGTATTTAAGCACTCGGTCAATATTTAATTAAAACATATCAACTTTCACAATCTTCCGGAGAGATCGACCTATTTGAATCGTCTCCATTATGTTGAATAGTATTTTTGTATGAGTTCACCTGTGTCTAAATTTACGCACAACTGATGGAACAGGTTGTTCTAGTTAATGTGATTTGTGCACAAGATTCCGGAAGATGTGAACTCATACGTATTTTTAGCTTTAAACGTTACTTTTGAAATAATTAATTTGTCACTAGAAATCTAGATAATTAAGTCCACTAACACCATTTAAGTATTTAATTAAAAATTACTGTGTCTAGAAATATATGACAGTAAATATGTCTGAGTTTTAATTGCGCATATAACTTTAAAATTAAAAATATTCTTAAGCATACCGGAATTTTAGCATATTGCAGATACCACTACATTTATTTCCTTATTGGACACATGGAGTACATGGCTATACTGCCTATAGATGGTGGGAGGTATGGATCACCAAAGATGCTGGCCATATTCGAGAGTCAGCGTAAGATTGACTATCAGATACAGATAGAGGGCGCGGTAGCCTTGGCTCAGGGGGAACTGGGAATAATACCAAAAAAAGCGGCCTCAGAGATAGCCTATGCAGCAGTGCCCGGTGAGATATCTGAGCAAAGGATTGCCGAGCTGGAGGCTGCAAGTGATCATGACACCGCGGCGTTGGTGGAGGCGCTGGCCGAAAAGTGTACGCCCGATGCTAGACCCTGGATTCATTATGGTCTAACCAGTAATGATTTGGTAGACACAAGCAACTCCATGCAGATGCGTGATGCCATGAAAATAATTCTGCCAAAGATTGGACAGTTGGCATTTGTACTGGCGCAAAGAGCGCAGCAATACTCACAATTGCCCTCGGTGGGACGAACGCATGGTCAACATGCCAGTGTGGTGTCTTTTGGTCTAAAGTTTGCCAATTGGGCAGAAGAGATGCTGCAGCATATGCGCCGTATGCGCCAAATGGCTCCCCGCACACTAATGTGCAAAACGCTGGGTGTGGTAGGTACGGGCTCCTTGATGGGTCATAAAGCCGTACAGGTACAGAGTATTGTGGCCAAAAAGCTGGATCTCCCGCCGGCCGTGGTAACTACACAAGTAATAGCCAGGGAACGATACGCGGAGTTTGTATTCACACACGCATTGCTGGGCTCTACCCTGGACAAGATGGCAGTAGAAATACGTAACCTGCAGAGAACGGAGATAGGTGAGGTATCTGAGCGTTTCCGCAAGGGACAGATGGGGAGTAGTGCCGTTCCTGTCAAGCGTAATCCAATAAAGAGCGAGCGCATATCCTCCTTGGCCCGGCTGTTGCGTAGCCACGTTAGTATGGCCTTTGAGAATATACCTCTCTGGCATGAAAGGGACCTTTCAAATTCTGCCAATGAACGATTCATCCTCCCTCTTGTGCCAACAATAACTGATGAAATACTCCAGACGATGATTAATGTGATAAGTCACTTGGTAGTACACGAGGATCGCGTAAGGGCTAACCTGAATATCACCGCGGGTCAGATTTATGCTGAGTTTGTTCTGGACGCAATGATCAAGTCGGGAATTCCGCGATTCAAGGCATACCGTGATGTTCAAAGAGTCGCCTTTGCGGCCAGGGAGAGTGGTACTGACTTTCAAAGCGCGATAATGGCCGATGAGGCCATATCATCTAATCTAAGCGGGGAGCAAATTGGCGCCATATTCAAACCGGAGAGTCATCTGGGCGCATCATCTGCCATTATACGTTCTGTAGTGGATGTGGTCAACTCAGAAACTTGATTACGTTTCGGTGTATGCGTGTTCCATACTGCATGGCCTTCTTTTTGCGCCAGCACACGGTGGGTGGAATTCCAAGACTCTCCGCGGCCGACCGTATGGCATGTTTTCGTATATAGTCGTTGGATCCCCGTATCTTCTGGTGTAATGGTACGCTCCATGAATATCTCACAAACTCCGTAGATAGTAGTGGCTGCATCATCCTGACCCCGTTGTCTTTCACTACTCGCTCTATGGCTGCCAACATGGCAATCTCGTTTACAGTCTTTGCATGCATGGCGGAGTATATTGCACTGCTCCCATTGTGGTATATGCGTCTGTATAGGTCATACCCGCAAAACAGCTCATCTATACCATTTGCTGTTACCACCACATCGAATCTCTTCTGATATGCCAGCGCCGTTATGAAGTGAAATGCAATGCAGTTCTCGTGCCATGATAATATGTCTGTGTGAAGGGCGTCTCTCACTTTGCGAACAGTCTTGTGCAGCATGTCTTGTTCCAGTGTGAGGGTGTGATGGGGCAGGCCCAGCATTCCGGAGACCTCTGTCGCAACACTAACATCGTGGCTTCCCTCAAAACCTATTGTTAGTAGCGTAACTTCATGAGAGTCGCGACAAATCTGCGCCACAAGGCTACTGTCCACCCCTCCGGAGAATGCCACTGCCACCCTTTGTGGCATATCACAGGCACTAATACTACATCTCATGTGCCGCAGTAAACTGGCACTGTCCATGAAAGGGAATATTCCTGTTTTGGCAATTATGTTTTTGCAGATTATGCTTGTGCATGAATCACTTGGATAGCCAGTGACGGGCTGCCAATATGCCTGGCACAGATGCCGCAAGTACCAGGATTATGGCGTCAAACTCTGGTATTGCGTGGGTACCGGTAATCCTGACTTCCCCATATTCGGCTGGCGGATATGTTATGCGGATTGTGCGCATCTGTGTGTCCTCCTGTGTTTCCTGGAATGGCACCATTACATCATTGTTGTCAGTTACCGCAAAGGGTGCATCAAAGTCCCCGTTCTTGGAGTCTAGCAGATATCTTGGAATTTGCACGGTCAGTATGCCGTCATCTGTACCGTCTACTGTCATTATGATGGTGTGTTCGTGTAGTTGGGCGGAGATGGGAACAGCTCCCCCACTCTGGGTTACTTGCATGCAATGGGAGCCGTGAACTCCTGCGTCTAGTGTCACAAAGCCGTTCCCGCACTGGCCTATCAGAACTCTTATGGTGTGTGGCGTGGAGTCCGGACCGGCGCGTGCGGTGATTGTATAGGTGCCCTCTGTCTTCCAATAGGGACCGCTGGCTTGCATGTTGGTCCGGAACATGCCCTCCTGGTCTGGATACACCTGTTCCACCGCGGCTATGTTTCCCATGGGGTTCAGTACAAGTATGGTTACTTCATTGCCTGTGTTCTGGGTATATCCGTTTATGAAAATCACCGAGTCCGGATCAAATTTGGTATCATCAGTCCATATGGCGACGCCATTACTGGTGCCAATATCCTGCATGCCATCAGGACACTCATTGCAGGATGCCCACGCCAGCGGCACGTACAGTACTAGTGCCAGCAACAATACCTTCAACGGATATTTATAATCGGTGTCATATTAAACGCCTTGCTCATACGGGATAATTTGCGCCCTAAATGACCGGGTCTGTCGGACAAGACCGGGGAGATTCAATCTATAAGATTCATAAAGCAAATAGACACAACACCAAAAAACATGGTCGCCACCGCGGACTCTTTTGGATCCCTAGAGTATGTGCTGGATGAGTTTTCCAACGCATGGAGCTGGAAGATCACCGGGTCTCGTGCAGTGAGCATGATCTCGAATTTGGTGCCTGAGGCGTGGTATGGGTACAATGACAACGAAGCAATAATACCGGATAACACCGAGTGTGTAGAAAAGATACGGTGGATGGTGGAACGCTATCCATTGGAGATACTCTCCAAATCCGCATGGCAGAAAGTACGCAAGCCAAAGGTAGTGCAGCATCCCATGTCCATGCACAAGCTCACTCTGGCTACTCCGGGGGAGCAGTTTCGGGGAAAGCTTCTAAAGTTTCAGAAAAAGGGACTGGACTTTCTAATCAAGTCCAACGGCAATGCACTGCTGGCCGACGAGATGGGTTTGGGCAAGACCGTTCAGTCATTGGCATATGTGGCCACCGAGAAGAGGGCCTTTCCGGTTCTGGTTGTGGCGCCCTTGGTGACCCTGAACAACTGGCAGCGCGAGATAGACAAGTTCCTGAAGCGAAAAAGCCGAAATGGCAGAATAATGACAAACCAGACCCCCACATCCACCATAATACGCACTGGCCGCCGACAAGAATTGCCAAAATCTGACTTTTACATAATTAATTATGATCTTCTACATAAACGCCAGAAGGACATAGGCAAGCTGGATATACGTACTATAATATGCGACGAGGTGCATAACCTGCGTTCCATTAAGACAAAGAAGTATGCAGCAATCAAGTATCTGGCTGCATTGCCTTCGGTGACTCGAAGGCTTGGACTCTCAGGCACGCCCATATACAACCGGGGCTCAGAGATCTGGCCAATTGTAGACATACTAAGGCCCGGTATGCTTGGAAGCTATGCGGAGTTCTGTGAATATTTCTGCTACATCAACGACAAGGGAAAGGCTATCGTATTGGAGAACAAGCGTGAGGGTCTCCGGCGGCAATTACAGGAACATGTCATGTTGCGCAGAAAAAAGTCCGACGTTCTAAAGGAGCTGAAAGAGAAAGTACGGTACAAGGAGGTTATAGATGCAGATACCGGATACTATCAGGGTGAGCTGGCGCGTATACATGAGTCTATGGAACAGGAGCAGAGGGAGGCCAAAACCAAGTTTAACATATCTGCATCCTATCAGCGTGCTATACAAAGCGAGAGGCTGGCAGCGGGCATGTCCAAGATACCTACCGTTACCAATTTTGTTCGAAACATAATGGAGATAGAGGAGAGTGTGGTGGTCTTTTGTCATCACAAGGCTATACACCGCCTCTTACACGAAAACCTGCAGGAGTTCTCGCCTGCATCTATAATAGGCGGGCAAACCGATAACGTGCGCCAGGACAACATAGACCGCTTCCAGAGTGGCTCCACCAAGATGATGATTGCTGGCCTGCGGGCGGGCAATGTGGGGATAAATCTGAGCCGTGCCAAGTATGTCGTATTTGCAGAGTTGGACTGGAGCCCTGCTATTCATCAACAAGCCGAGGATCGGCTACATCGCATAGGTCAGAAAGAGACTGTATTTGCGTATTATCTTATAGGTAATGGTACACTGGACGACCATGTGGCCAACGTCCTGGTTGACAAGGGTTACGAGATAGATCCCATACTGGATGACACAAAGGAAGTATACGAGAATGGTGAAAAAGCTCAGCTAATACTGGCGCAGATACGTGACAAGATAGGGCAGTCTACAGATTCTTCAGCCTAGTTATAATGTCCTGTTTCTTCTGGGGATCTATATCTAGGGATTCTATATCCTTGATTATGCCATTTATCGCAGTCGGTGAAGCATCAAGTGTCTCTCGTCCAGCATGGGTGGTCTGGTAAACGCGCTGGACGCGATCAGTCCGCAGTGGATATGATACCACGTGACCCTCTTTTTGCAGTGTGTCCAAAGTATCCTGTACCTTGTCCTCTTCTAGGGTCATACACGCCGCAGTCTGGTACAGGGTCAGCGGCTGCACATCCAGTAACCGCAACAGGCGTGTACTTGTTGGCGTCTCCTCGCCCCATAGGTAATTCCGGGCATCCTCGGTCAGCTCAAAGTGTTCTCCGCATCGAACTATAACATGTCTCTCCAGCATTGATGCTAGTTGGTCCATTATGCGCCCGGTGCTCATCTTGGACAGATTTGACTGTGCAATGGCGTGCTCGTCAAGCTTGCCCTGTATGGCTAACAGGACAAAATCCAAATCTCCCTTTACCAGCATGTTTTTGTATATTTGTGACTGTTATAAATTGCCTGCATTACGATTCCACTCTGCTCAGGTAAACAACACTTAGTTTACCGAAATTACGGTAAATTTTTTCACGTCCAGGGCGTTCTGCGAATACAAGCCATCCCACAGAAAGACATCCACCGTGTATGTACCTGGTGCATGGGGTGTCCAGGAGACTGCAATGTCCAGCTGCTGACCTGTGTCCACCTCGCCACCAAACCATTTCAGTAATACTATGGTGTCATTATGATCAGTTACCTGCACTATGTACACAAATTCCTGACTGGGGGATGTATCATTAGATATGGTGGATGATATGTAGATCTTTTGGTTGGCGTTAACGTGATCTATTATGGGTACCCCGATGGCGTCCACCAGTATTGGCGATGCCATCTCCGCACCATACGCAATGGCGCCTCCCAACACGAATATGGATAATATGGCTATTTGTATCAACATAAGCGGGGTATACATGTGCCACATAATATGTCTGATGGGTATTGATACTGTGTGATTTGCAACCTGATCGTGGAATATTATATCAATGCATGCCTGCACCAGTTATCTGGGTCGATTACAAACAACATTTATGACATGTCTGTACGTTGAATCAGAATAATGTCGCTCATATTAGTGGATGTCCAGGATGGAATTTGTACTGTAACAATCAACCGACCGGACAAACTTAATGCAATGAACACTGATGTAGCGCGGGAATTAATTGCGACCTTTGAGAAGGCTGGTGCAGATGATAGTATTCGCGTAATAATTCTGACCGGTCAGGGTAACAGAGCATTCTCTGCCGGGGCGGACATCAAATACATGTCTACCATAAGTCCCGAGGAGTCTGTAACATATGCTAAACTGGGTCAGCTTGTGACTAACACTATCGAACAAGTACCCCAGCCTACCATTGCAGCGGTAAACGGTTTTGCACTGGGCGGTGGTTGCGAAGTGGCCATGTCCTGTGACATACGTATAGGTTCAGAAAAGGCAAAACTAGGCCAGCCTGAGGTAACCATTGGAATACCTCCAGGATGGGGTGGTACCCAAAGACTCATGAGAATAGTGGGAATTGCCAAAGCCAAAGAGTTGGTGTATACCGGCAAGACGATTGCTGCACAAGAGGCCTTGAGTATAGGACTGCTTAACGGGGTTGTACCACCAGATTCACTGATGGATGAGGTCAAAAAAATGGCTCAGATCATAATCGCAAACTCATCTATGGGTGTGCAAATGTCCAAAGTTGCCATAAATCGCGGACGTAACACTGATCTTGACACAGGCTTGTCCATTGAGCTGCTGGCTTGGCGTAACTGCTTTACGCATTCGGATCGAGAGACCATGATGAATGCGTTTCTGCAACGATCCAAAAAGTAAGAATTCTTGTCAGGTTTTTTTCATAATATGGCCGTCGCTATGTGTACCGGTATACTTTCACGTCTTGCAGGCACGATCATAATCTCGTACGCGTATTTTTGATCCGGTGAACTATTGCATACTATTCTGAGTCCAAATTGGACGCGCATAAGCTAAGGAGAACGGTATGCTCTGGACCAATATCTAGAACAACACTTTTAGCCAAAAAATACGCAGTGTTATTGTTGGCAACAAAGTGGCTAAAACAGTATGGAATACCCGGCAAACTCATTGTGGTGGAAGGTATAGATGGCTCCGGTAAGTCTACCCAGCTTCGATTGCTGGAAAAATGGCTTCGCTTCAACAAATTGGATGTATTTCTGACCGAGTGGAACTCGTCGTTTATGGTTAAATCCATAACCTCCAAGGCCAAAAAGAAAACCACCCTTACCCCTACAACCTTCAGTCTATTACATGCCACTGATTTTGCAGATCGCTTTGAGCGCAACATAATGCCGCTTCTCCGAGCAGGTTACTTTGTTCTGGCAGATAGGTACGTCTATACCGCGTATGCGAGAGATGTAACTAGGGGTTGTAGGCCGACATGGGTGCGTAAGGTGTATGACTTTGCATTAAAACCTGATATTGCATTCTACTTTCGCGTTCCCATAGACGTATCAATGGAGCGTATACTGACTGGCAGACCCAAGCTCAAGTATTATGAGGCTGGCATGGATCTGGGCCTGAGTAAGAGCGAATATGAGAGCTACCGTATATTTCAAAGTAGAATAATACACCAGTATGAACTAATGCGGGAAAGGGAAAATTTTGTAATTATTGATGCAGCCCTTGACATAAAAAAACAGCAAAACATTATGCGTGATATAGTAAAACAAATAGTAAATGTGAAAACGCTGGATGAGGAGGAAGTGTAATGTCAAATTCCCGTGTGCCAAAGTGGTATGGCCAAAGCATACATGATATCAAGATAAATGGCAGGCTCATAGTGATTGAGGGTCCTGATGCATCAGGCCGCAGCTCACAAATTGAAAGACTGACCACCCGCTTGGAGGCAGACGGTTTTGCGGTACTGAACACCGGCCTGAAACGTTCTGCACTGATTGGCGCTGGCATCCTGGAAGCCAAGCGTAACATAACATTGGGTAAGCGTACCATTGCTTTATTCTACGCTGCGGACTTTGCGGATCAGCTGGAGCACAAGATAATCCCTGCCTTGCAAGCCGGTTACGTGGTATTGGCGGATCGTTATATCTACACCCTGATAGCCCGCAACACAATACGCGGCATACGTCGCCTGTGGTCCTCCAACTTGTATGGCTTCGCCTTGGTACCGGATCTGGTGTTTTATCTTGATGTGGATCCATTCAAGCTGGTTCATAGGGTCTTTGAGAAACACAAGCAGCTGGATTATTATGAATCCGGCGCCGATATGGGACTCTCAGATGATATGTTTGAATCATTCATAATGTACCAGCAAAAATTGGCTCAGGAGTTTAAGGCACTAAAGAAAAAGTATGGTCTCGTATCAGTAGATGGTAATAGATCATCAGATCAGGTCTACGAGACTTTGGAAGAGCGTATACGCGAATATTTGGCGCAAGACCGATAACTGCGCATGTGTCTGGATTTTATAACATCCGCGTAAATCATTGTAATTTATTCTTAAAAATTTGTATGAGTTCACCTGTGTCTAAATTTACGCACAACTGATCGCGACAGTTAATGTGATTTGTGCACAAGATTCCGGAAGACGTGAACTCATACAAAAATTTGGCTCAATGAGTGCATTGTATTATTGGTGAAGTTTATACAAAAAATTGAATTTTTATGTTCTAATTACATGGCGTCTGCATTAGTGTGGACTTCTGGTTTCGCTGTATATGAAACAGTGTTGTATAAGCGCAAAAACTCGGCTATACTCAAATTACAATAACAATTAAAACCTGATGTTAGCTAATACATGCTAGGGCCCGTAACTCAGCTTGGTAGAGTAACCGACTCATAATCGGTGAGCCGCGGGATCGAAGCCCACCGGGCCCACTACAATATTTTAAATCACGACATACACTGCAATGTGTGGCAGCAATGAGGAATCAGAGTTATACCTGATATGTGATGAGAAGGCATTTGACTGAGCTGCCAATTACCAACGTGGTTCGTATACCATGACCACTTTGCCGTCTTTTATGGTAAATCCCATGGTGGCCAGCGTGGTTCTAGACGTGGAACTATTGCGCTCTAGTATTTTTTGCGCTATCTCTTTCCGTAATTTTGAATTCATATGTTGCCCTATCTTGTATTTGCCCCTTATCTCTGATGGTATGAGCTTGATCACTGCGGTGTGTTTTAGCGCTTCATCGCCCTGTTGCATGGGTGCATAGCCTCCCTCAGGCTGATACTTGGTCATTAGCCCATTGAGTGCAAGGCACTTCTCTGTTTCATCTTCCACCAAGTATGCCTGCCCCTTCATAACCACGCTAACATAAAGCGTGTCTGCCACGGAGGCATCAGTTGGATGAGTGAAGTATGATGGCAGAAACTCTAACTCCTGATCAACCTCGAAACCTGCCAAGGGACTGCGCTTCATATTGTCCAGCTTCTCGCCTCTTGTGTGTGAGTGCATGTATATGATACCGCCTAGAAAAGCGTAATTCATTGGTATTATTTGAGGAAAACCATTTTTGTCTATGGTGGCAATGCGGCCAACGTGCTGTGTCTCCAAAAACTCGGCAATTATACGGGATGATTTCATCTCCAGCTTGCCAAGCAGTTGCATACTTTGGATAATATGATCTTGTCTATAAACTGTCTTTATGGGTATTTTGTCGCCAAGCAAAACTGTCTTCCGCTAGCCGTATGCGACTTGACTCCGCAGCGTCTTCTACCATGTCGTACAAGTTATGGAGACTTGCAGGTTTTATTGCCTCTTCTTCTCTAATACACAATTGAATGTCTTGCAACGTGTTTATGGCATTGTCAACTATGTGGTTAGTCTCGGCCATGAGATCGGCCCAGTCATGTTTGCCCATCACTTTGCTGTCTGTTCATGGAGGTATGGCATTACGTGATTTGCAAACTTGTCTATGGATCCCAGATACTCCTTGCCCCAGAATCTAATGACAAAGTGTGTAACGCCAGCCTTTAGGAATCTCTCAAAGGTGGGTATGATATCATCTGGTGTGCCTATGGCGGTAGAGGAGCGTGCTATTGAATCGGGCAGCTTTGTTGCCGCCTCTCTCATGCGTACTATCCAATCAGAGTCTGACATGGAATACTCGGTAAAGTATTTTCTAAAGTCGAAACCCTCTATCTGTTTCAGGTTATGTACCCGTAGAATCTCTGGCTTAAACAGGCTTACCTTTACCGCTTCCTTCATCTTTGCCCATGATAGCTCAGCATCTTCGGAAAAGTAAACGTCAATGTCCAGTGCCCATTCGAACCGTTCTCTCTCCTCTTTGGGACGGTCGTTCTTGTCCATTGATGCCACTATTTGTTGGCGATGATCCTCGAAGAGTTCTGGCGTATACCCTATGGGCAGCCACCCATCTCCAAGCTTACCTGTCATTGCCAGTGTGCGCTTTCCTCCCGCTGCCATGTAGGTGGGTATACGAGGCTTGCGTATTGGTGGTGCTTGCAGGCATGCTGATCGCAGTTGGTAAAACTTGCCTTCATAGTCTACAGTATTATCCGGATTTGAATTATACAATTCATGAATCACCTCTATCTGCTCTTCCCATTTACTGACAGGACTAACAAATGGTATGCAGAACTCCTTGAGGTTCTGAGCCTCGCCTGCACCTATGCCCAGTATGGCTCGACCTTCCGAGATTCTATCTAGCGTAATGGCTGCTAGTGCTATGTTGGATGGGTGCCTACGTATGGCATCTGTAACACAGGTGCCTAGCTCCACGTTCTTTGTTAGCGCTGCAATTGCTGACAACATGACCCATGGATCCAACACGATGGCCTTCTTCCACTGGGGAACGTTTGTGTGATCCATGTAGAATATGGAGTCGTACCCCGTCTTGTCGGCTAACATACACGCGGTCAATATGCGCTCTTCGTTGTAACCTGCACGAGCTACATTAAGTCCATTCTGTATGCCAAATTTTATTTTTTTAGACGCCAACGTATTGAAGCAGTGTATACTGTATTTAAAAAGCTTCTTTGTGTCTGCTAATTTCTCATACACTCTACAAAATGGGTCTATCGGGATATTGACGGTAACAGAAGGGTGTGTTTGGTAAAGGGGTATTTTATATTACACAAATCAACAAATACAGCAAGGTACTTGTACCAAAAATTCATCCTTTATGTGTTGGGTGAACTCAGCTATATCTTGGAATATGACGGTTTTCCCCAAGTCTTGGAGAGTAAATTCTTTGTATGAGTTCACGTCTTCCGGAATCTTATGCACAAATCACATTAACTGTCGCGATCAGTTATGCGTAAATTTAGACACAGGTGAACTCATACAATTCTTTCATTATGCTTAAATTTCCACAAATTGGGCCAGGCACTGCATGTATATGCTTTGGTTTAGGTAGGCATTCCTGTATTATGTGGTATAAAAAAGTCAAAAATGGATATTCCAGCATTAATACAATTATAATAATCGTATCTGTCTACGTTTTTGAAGTGATATTGTATGAGTTCATCTATGTCTAAATTTGTATGAGTTCACGTCTTCCGGAATCTTGTGCACAAATCACATTAACTGTCGCGATCAGTTGTGCGTAAATTTAGACACAGGTGAACTCATACACATAGAGTGTACCGCCGGTTTGATGACGGTGGGAAGCACCAGCTGGGCGCATTTATTAGACCTTATGCGCATGATTGACAGTAACAGCCCATGTTGCTTCAAACTGGGGTGTATTTTATGGCACACAATCCGTCAAGCATGAACAATGTGAATGGCACCTGCCAGCACTAACGTATGTCGTGTAGTGGGGTAACCGGATCTTGATGAAGTATATCGGAAGTGAGCTAAACGGTTGTATGAGTTCACCTGTGTCTAAATTTACGCACAACTGATAGAACCGGTTACCAGTTAATGTGATTTGTGCACAAGATTCCGGAAGACATGAACTCATACCATTAATTTAGTGGATTTTCTGATGAGTAATATTCGAATTATAATAACACGGAAATTATGGACAGATATTTTTCAAGAATTTCTTGTACCTGGTATGCTTGTGCATAATGTGTAAATTATGCAACCCAGATACTACGAGTAGATCTTCCCGGAATTCCTCACGACTGCCATCATATACCTGACTTAATCTACGATATACCTTTAGCATTCGAATTACATTCTCGATTAATATGCGCCTTTTTGATACATATTGGTTGTATTTCCTTTCAGTTTTAGTGAGTGATTCCCTACCCCTGTATGGAATTATGACCTTTGCGCCGGGTAGGAAGTCTTTCATACCCTGGTATCCTGCATCTGCTATTACTGTTATCTTATCGGATGGTGGCGTGGTTGATTCTTTTAGGGACTTGCCCCATTTGCCACCGAGGGGAATATCATTCTTGAATATACCATAATCGTGTCTTTTTCCCTCATATACTCCACTTACGTGAATTATCAGTCTTTTCTTGTTTGATGTTATCTGTACGTTATACGTGTGGGTTTTTTGTTTACCAGAGTACATTGCCTCCTGATTTTTTTTAGGACGTTGTACGCGTACATGTGTCCCGTCAGTCTTTATCTCCCCTCCGGCTCGGCCTGGAACAATTTCCTTAAAGTCGGGTGTTGACTTGATTTGTGATATTGCTTTTGCAACGGTATCTGCCGTTGGAAGTATCTTGATCAGTCCCTGCTTTGTAAACTGGATGTAACGGCATATGTTTGACTGGTTTATCTTGAGTATTGCTGCCAGCAGCTCCTGCTTTGTATTGCAGCGCAGGCGTATCAGTGTAACTAAGAGTACATGCCTGACCGGAAATTTGTTCACATGGCCGCGATCATTTGTAAGTTCTAAGAATCGCCGTGCATCATCGCCTTCCAGGGACTCTACGTATTCTGTGAATCTGGTTAGTATCCATTTGAACTCTTCCGGGGTGCATCCGGTCAGGGAATGAAGCTGATCCTTGCGTTCTATGATGTCATCAAGATTTGAAACGAGGGCATTCTTTGTTTGAGCTTCAAGTTTGGCGTGCAGGTTTGTTACTTCGGCCTCGGACCTGGTGCGTAGCCGGTAGTACTCTGTGACTAACTGCTCCCTGGTGAGTTCTTCTGCTTTTAGCATACCTGGTATTACAAAATTAGGTCTTAACTTTTCTGTTTCACACGAGTCTGTGGGAAAACCCATGATACTAGGTCAATTGTTCGTATCTAACAACTTGGTTTAGACGTGCAGGGTGGGAGAAGTGATTCTGCGCATACGGTCTATTGCGCGATACCCAGATTGCAGGATTCTATATTGATCCCGGTGCTCAGGACGCCCGGATCAAACTTGACAACGATTTGATCCGGAGCGCATGTGAATCGCTGTGGGCCGTCCGCGCAAATTGAGGCAGGAGCAGAATCCATTCTACATTAATGATACTGAACTACAGAAGGGATTGAATAAAGGCATGTTCGTATTCCTATATGTGGAGCCCACCAATAGAGCAGTGGAACCGGTTCTGATACGCAGTGGTATTCCGGAAACATTAGTGGTTAGATAAAGGGTGTAATGCGCCGCATGTCCATATGTGTTCAGACATGGGGGGCTCAGGGCCTTTCTGTAATGAACGAGGTTGCTGCCAGAATGCAATTATAATTAAAAAACTTGGATGCATTCTATCTTATTATGTGATCAAAACACGTGAACTCATACCTAAATTTACGCACGACTGGTAGCCGCGGTTAAATGTTTGAGAACGTGGTTGGGGAATACATGATCTCATACAGTCACTTGAGGGTGAGCAGGGCTTCCGTACTGGAATATGCACAAGACATGCAGTATAAGGAACATGGATTTCTATCACTACCGCGATATACTACGAATCCGTATGAGTTCACGTCTTCCGGAATCTTATGCACAAATCACATTAACTGTCGCGATCAGTTATGCGTAAATTTAGACACAGGTGAGCTCATACACGAATCCCACTTCAAAAATCTAGACAGATACTAACAATCTATTACGTCAGGCGTAAAAATTCAAAGGTTCTACATGCAGGCTGAGTAGTCTACTAAATCTGGGAAACAGCTTTGCCCAAACTACCATAAAATATCAATGCGCGCACCACTTTGGTGTGATGGGATGTTTCGGGGAACAGCGCAGTCACTCTCAGGCAAGCCTGGGGCAGCCTGCCTCACACCACTTCGGCGGTTTTCTATCCACCAGGCCCGGCGCGCTCAATTTGTTGAAGATGGATTTTGATGATTTCCCGTAAAAAACTGAGTCATTCTTAAATCTGTCGCCGTACCAAGTAGTAGATTTGCTTCAACATTCACCTAAGTTACGACTTTAACAAGTTAGTGGGGACATGGACTCATGCTGTATCGTGGATTAGTTGTACATCACACATAGTATGTGTTTTCCTCCATTCATAATGAACCTAATTTAGTATGAGTTCACCTGTGTCTAAATTTACGCATAACTGATCGCGACAGTTAATGTGATTTGTGCATAAGATTCCGGAAGACGTGAACTCATACCTAATTTAAGGAGTGAAAGGTTGCCCTCTCGATATTATTTAGGAAAATAGATACACATTTTCCTGTAATGCTCCGGTGGTTCTCTGTCGTGGTTTTCCATGGCTGGGTATTCTCTAATTACACCAAAATCATAAATACGGTAAGCTGGGATTTACATAAAGTAATATACAATAAAACAGCCAAGGCGATTATATTCCTGGTACAGGGAAGCCGATCAATTCGCGAAACAGGACTACGGTGAGGTTATGTCTTTTTACAAGAATTTTTATTTTCAATTAATGATACAATTATGCTTGAGATTATTCTACTGTAAAATAATTTGTACAAGTCCACTTATGCATAAATTTACGCACGAAGGATCTAGATAATTAAAACGATTTGCGCATAGAATTAAGGGAAACGTAAACTTACGTGTTGCAACTATGGAGATTATGGATAAAGATCAGGGAATCCATGATAGTGGTGGATTTTGTGTGTGATCGTTTTGAGCATCGTTGATTTACACACCTATTTGCATAATGTCCTGTGTATGACAAATAACATAATTAATACAATTTAAACATGAAATAAAAATAGACGTGATCTCCTGCTTGCGGATGTGAGTTCACCTGTGTCTAAATTTACGCATAACTGATCGCGACAGTTAATGTGATTTGTGCATAAGATTCCGGAAGACGTGAACTCATACGCTTGCGGTGCTTTTATTTTACAGAACTTTGAAAAATACTAGACACGCGTAAAGAAAGAGAGACTTATTACAAGACACCAAGTAGCACCATTTCCTGATAAACTCCTCCACATCTATCACTAGTGCACCAGAACTGCGCTAACCAGCAATTGTTCTGACATGGGCGGCGCCTATCTATTACGCATTCACGAGGTTTACGTGGTCACAGTCTCCATTCAAAGTATGATGACCTGTGTCATAATGCAGAAAGTGCTTGGGCAGGTATCGTTTAGGTCACCCCTAGGCAACTATTTAAAATACACCGCTAACGTGTCCATTCTTGCTTTTTCTATCATGGCGCATCACATATGCCCATGAATTTACCGTCTAGATGTTGATCTTTAACGCGAGACCTAAACGGTTAACTTGGGCGGGTCCAAAGCAATTATAAAGCTATACTCGAAAATGTGGTCATGATTTCCTTGAAGTGTCCCGAGTGTGATGCAGACATAATGATACCATCTGATTCGGTTAAGGGAGAAATAGTTTCGTGCCAAGATTGTGGCCAGAGCTATGAAATAACTGAACTTGATAACACGTTACAACTAAAGGTTGCAGAAACTGTGGGCGAAGATTGGGGCGAATAGTCCCACATTATAATAATACAAAAAGACTAGAGGTTTCCAGTGTTTATGTCATTAAGGCATTGTACGATATCTTGTTTTGTGACTGGAATGGGGTTAGGGTCTAAGTGTCCGCGGTCGGTCATTACCGTGTCCGCAGCATTGGATACGTCTGCTTTTAATTTCATTTTCTCGAAACCCAATTTCTCCATACACTCCTTAAATTTCTCATAGAACTCAGACTTGTTGAACTTGTGTGCTACCGTAGTACATGAGGACAATGAGTAACCGTGTGGTACTCCCTCGTTGGAGAATACATACGAAAGCGCGTGTCCCAATGTGGTAGATGCGTTCCCAAAACCTATGCCGGACAGCATAGATCCATACGGATAATCCTGTGGACGATCGTTCATAATCGCCTCGTAAAGTTTGTTGAATGCCTCTTTACACATGTTACGGGTTAGATCATTACCAAGCTTACTGTCATGTCCTTCGGATGCTTGTGCTAGTGCGTCACATACTGAGTTGTTTATAATTCGCTGAGGGGTCCCATCCATGAAGTATGAGTCCACTACTGCCATGTCTGCTAGAAATCTATCCTCGCGCAACAACTTTTTCTTCCCGTCAAACTTCAGTACACAGTATGTTGTCATCTCGGCCCCGGTACCAAAAGTGGTGGGGATTAGTATCTTGGGTTTGTTCATCTCCGCTGCTGAGTATTTGACGACGTCCAAGGAGCTTCCGCCCCCCAGACCTATTATGACTGACGGATTCTTGTCCTTGTATGACTCTATCACCGAATTAACATCAGCGATGGATGGTTCGGGAGTAACCTTGTCAAACAACATGTAGTTCTTGATTCCCATTCGTGCTATCCACTTATCAGATAAGGCGGGAGGCGCAGTGGTTACTATGAGCGCATTGTCTGGATACTCTGTTTGGCCTAGGGCATCTTGACCAAAATTGATGATTTTTGGTATTCTTACCGTATTCATTATTCTTGCTCTGCAAACTAGCGTTATATAGGTAAGTACTGGTATGAGTTCACGTCTTCCGGAATCTTATACACAAATCACATTAACTGTCGCGATCAGTTATGCGTAAATTTAGACACAGGTGAACTCATACAAGTACTGCCCATGTACAAATAATCTGTATGAGTTCACGTGTTTTGATCACATAATAAGATAGAATGCGTCCCAGTTTTTTTAATTATAACTGCATTCTGGCAGCAACCTCGTTCATAACAGAAAGGCCTTGAGCCCTCCATGTCTGAACACATGATACAAATGTAGACATGCGGCGCATTGCCCTTTCGCCACCCTTTATCTGACCACTAATCTTGCGGAATACCACTGCGTATCGCAAAGCCTGCTCCGCTGGATTGTTGGTGGGCTCTACACAGTCATATTCTAAGAATACGAACATGCATGGTATGGCCTTATTCAATCCTTTTACCTTCTTTTGTAGTTCAGTATCATCAACATCACAGTACTGATGCAGAATGGATTCTGCTCCTGCCTCAAATGAGTGTCGTAATTGCGCGGACGGCCCGCAGTGATTCAGGGATTCCCGTGCGCTCCGGAACAATCCTTTCAGGTCGTTGTCAAGTTTGATCCGGGCGTCCTGAGCACCGGGATCGATATAGAATCCTGCATGTAATGCCTGGGTATCGCGCAATAAATGCGCCCAACACAACTGGTGCTTCCCACCGTCATCAAACCGGCGGTACACAACGTACCTGTCTGTGACTATCGCGCCCTGGTAACCGTTCGGGTATTTGTTCACTACATTTGAACTCCTACTTTTGTCATATATGGACATCATCCACTCTTCGGCCCGCATCCCCCATACCCAGCCACGCCTACCCGCCAGTGATATACCAGTTTCGTCCACATGAATGCTGGGTGATTTTATTATATTCTCATGAATTGTTTCCATAAATGATTCACATGCATCGGCGGCCCTGGCAATTATGTTGTTTACTGCACCCACCGATATATTTAGGCCGAAGAGATCCCTCGAAATTACAGGTATGCGTTTTATTGGAATCTTTTCCGCACGCAATGCAGTGATGGCACCGCATAATTGAACCCCAAAACTACCACTCTTTGGGACGCCCGCTGCTGGGGCCAGTTGTTTTTTGCCGCACTTGCATGCAGCCATTTCTATCACATGAAGGGTCTCCTCTATTTTGGCTGGTATTAATTCCGTTATGTGTCGTTGTTTCCAACCAATTTTTGTCATCATATTGCCGCACTCACATAGTGGAGTATGCTCAAAGGTGTGATGCACTACTCTGCCGGGGTTGTGGGAACGGGAAACCCCCTTGTGTCCCTTTTGCGCGCCAGCCTTTTTGGCTGATTTCGTACTGGCTTCTGTCTGTTGCTTATTATCTCCCTGTTTTCGCTTCTGTTCCTCCTGTTTTCGCTTCTTGTACTGGAGGGATTGAAGGGATGGTGGCGAGTGAGCATTCTCATAATATTTAAGTCGCGTTGTGAGTACCGCAATTTTCCTGTCTTTTTCTACTAATTCCTCTTTTAATTCACTTACATAATTTCTAATAATTTGGAAATCTTGTATATGATTTCGTATTTCTTTTATGGTGTGTGACATATATGCTTCCAATACTCTCACACGTTCCTTGTAATGTGCAAGATCTTTCTTGTAATCCTCAATATCTTTCTTGATAGACGCAAGGGTATCCTGAAGAAGTTTATTTTCCAGTTCCAATTCCTTATAGGACCGGCGTCTTCTCATTAGATTCTTATTGCAAATTTGGTATTTAAGTAAAATATTGCCATACCAATCTATATCTTAGTGAATGATCAAAACACGTGAACTCATACAGTATTATGTCTCCACGTTTTATCTCTCACTCATTCTCCTTGTAATGTGCAAGTTCTTTCTTGGTAGACGCAAGGGTATCCTGAAGAATCTGATTTTTCAGTTCCAATTCCTTATAGGACCGGCGCCTTCTCATTAGATTCTGATTGCAAATTTGATATTTAAGCAAAATATTGGTATGAGTTCACGTCTTCCGGAATATTATGCACAAATCACATTAACTGTCGCGATCAGTTATGCGTAAATTTAGGCACAGGTGAACTCACACTCTGAATTTCCAGTTCCAATTCCTTATAGGACCGGCGCCTTCTCATTAGATTCTGATTGCAAATTTGATATTTAAGCAAAATATTGGTATGAGTTCACGTCTTCCGGAATATTATGCACAAATCACATTAACTGTCGCGATCAGTTATGCGTAAATTTAGGCACAGGTGAACTCATACAAAAGGATTGAATAAGGCCATACCAGGCATGTTCGTATTCTTAGAATATGACGGTGTGGAGCCCACCAACAATCCAGCGGAGCAGTGGAACCGGTTCTGATACGCAGTGGTATTCCGCAAGATTAGTGGTCAGATAAAGGGTGGTGAAAGGGCCATGCGCCGCATGTCCATATGTGTTCAGACATGGAGGGCTCAGGGCCTTTCTGTAATGAACGAGGTTGCTGCCAGAATGCAATTATAATTAAAAAACTGGGATGCATTCTATCATATTATGTGATCAAAACACGTGAACTCATACCTATATCTTAGTGAATGATCAAAACACGTGAACTCATACTGTTCATGCTTGACTGATTGTGTGTCATAAAATACACCCCAGTTTGAAGCAACCTAGGCTGTTACTGTCAATCATGCGTATAAGGTCTAATATATCGTCCATGTGGTTTACGATCGCCTTTTCTTTCTGTGTGGGAGTTGCTTTTCAACCTCGGCTTGGCGACTATCTACAGTAAGAATAATCTTCTGTACCATACCATCAAGATCATCGTCTGTAGCCTTAGGTTCTATGCAATTGGATATGTCTGATATAACTCCGGATATCTCCGCGCTTACCTCCTCAAAACTCTCAGGATCCTCGTATGCCTGTGCATATAGCTGCTTAAGCCGTCCCACCTGACTTATTACAGAATCTGTCAGTGTGAATTTGTACGTGGAACCATTTACCGATACTTCCTTTACAATCATACCGTTTCATTTTTTGAGGTATCCTTAAAGGTTTTGAGCCGGGATTCACGAATGCATGAGTATGCCGGATTGTGAGGTTGAGTAACATGTAAAATGGTTGTATTATTTTCGTAATGTTGTCTTTGTTAATAAAATACCTATTGGTCCATAAGAGTATACGTAACTGTTCAGTATATAGTAGAGTGGATACAGATTATGCCTGCATGTTCCGGTAATAATAACGGCATACGTTTGTAATAGTATCGATTATCTCGACTTGCTAATCCCTGTAAAAATATTCTGAGCATATATTCCGCAGGATGCATCGCAAGTGAAACGTATGAGTTCACCTGTGTCTAAATTTACGTATAACTGATCGCGACAGTTAATGTGATTTGTGCATAAGATTCCGGCAGACGTGAACTCATACAGTGAAACTTGATATGTTATGTTAGTGTAATTTTGTAGATATGAGAGATGATGACAAGTTTGAGATTATGCGTGCAATGGATATGCTGCCCCATGTGGCAGGGGCCAGTTTTGCCACAGTATGGTTCCGATTAAACGGCAATCGCCGTCCTACTAGGGATGAATTTAGAATAAAGACTACAGAATATCTGAGCGCCGCATGTGATGCACTGGAATCATTTCCTGACACTGAAAAGTTTGTACCCATAAAAAAATACATTCGCAAGCGGATCAAGACCGAGATTGCCGATATATTAAATGGTAAAAATGGTGAGATCGAAAAGAGATATGATAGATATGTAGATTATGGGTAACTACTGCCAAATCATATGTCTCATTATACATCTAATGTTTTGTATGAGTTCACGTGATTGGTGTAATGCATTCTACTACAGAAAGGGCCGGTGTGGACTTTATCTGGCCGGGAATCGTCCCCGGAACACGTCCATGAATGATTCAATCCCTTCTGCAGAATGGCGCCGGCCTCAATTTGAGCGAACGGCTTTGATCCGGGCGTGATCGGGGTATGAGTTCACGTGTTTTGTTCATTCACTAAGATATAGATTGGTATGACAATATTTGTATGAGTTCATCTGTGTCTAAATTTACGCATAACTGATCGCGACAGTTAATGTGATTTGCGCATCAGATTCCGGCAGACGTGAACTCATACACCCGGATACTACGAGTAGATCTTCCCGGAATTCCTCCCGACTGCCATCATATACCTGACTTAATCTACGATATGCCTTGAGCATACGTATGACATGCTCGATTAATATGCGCCTTTTTGATACAGTTTTGTTATATTTCCTTTCAGTTTTAGTGAGTGATTCCCCGCCCTTGTATGGAATTATGACCTTTGCGCCGGGTAGGAAGTCTTTCATCCCCTGGTATCCTGCATCTGCGACTACTGTTATCTTATCAGATGGCGGCGTGGTTGATTCTTCTAGGGACTTGCCGCCAAGGGGAATATCATTCTTGAATATGCCATAATCGTGTCTTTTCCCCTCATATACTCCACTGACGTGAATTATCGTATGAGTTCACCTGTGTCTAAATTTACGCATAACTGATCGCGATAGTTAATGTGATTTGTGCATAAGATTCCGCAAGACGTGAACTCATACGAATTATCAGTCTTGATGTCATCTGTAAGTTGTACGGGTGGGTTTTTTGTTTACCAGAATACATTGCCTCCTGATTTTTTTCAGGACGTTGTACGCGTACATGTATCCCATCAGTCTTTATCTCCCCTCCGGCTCGGCCTGGAACAATTTCCTTAAAGTCGGGTGTTGACTTGATTTGTGATATTGCTTTTGCAACGGTATCTGCCGTTGGAAGTATCTTGATCAGTCCCTGCTTTGTAAACTGGATGTAACGGCATATGTTTGACTGGTTTATCTTGAGTATTGCTGCCAGCAGCTCCTGCTTTGTATTGTAGCGCAGGCGTATCAGTGTAACTAAGAGTACATGTCTGACCGGAAATTTGTTCACGTGCCCGCGATCATTTGTAAGTTCTAAGAATCGCCGTGCATCATCGCCTTCTTCCAGGGACTCTACGTATTCTGCGAACTGGTTAGTATCCATTTGAACTCTTCCGGGGTGCATCCGGTCAGGGAATGAAGCTGATCCTTGCGTTCTATAATGTCATCAAGATTTGAAACGAGGGCATTCTTTGTTTGAGCTTCAAGTTTGCCACGCAGGTTTGTTACTTCGGCCTCGGTGCGTAGCCGGTATTACTCTGTGACTAACTGCTCCTTGGTGAGTTCTTCTGCTTTTAGCATACCTGGTACTACAAAATTAGGTCTTAACTTTTCTGTTTCACACGAGTCTGTGTGGGAAAACCCATGATACTAGGTCAATTGTTCGTATCTAACAACTTGTTTTAGACGTGTAGGGTGGGAGAAGTGATTCTGTGCATACGGTCTATTGCAGCATACAAGTTAAATATTCTATATAGGTAGATTAAATATGGAGATTGCCATGCAAAAAAAGTTTGGTAGTATGCAAAGTTGTCAATGTGGCATATGCGGTCATCGTAATGCAGAAGAATGTGTAAAGAATGAATGTGTCTGTTGTCTTAATTTTCACGTACGCTCAGGACCGGGCAGACGTGATCACTAGACCATTACGGCCAGATACTAGACTCGATGATTATGTTGTACAACATCCCCAAACTTAGAGATGTATGTAATAGACTAGAGGCAGAGAACTTTTCATACTGCCAGTAATAATGCCCATACATAGATTGTAATTGTTAATGGGGTGCGCCATCACATGGAGTTTGTGAGCGCAAGATGTGCCAGTCTGTATTTAGTGCCAAGAGACAGGGGGATGCACAAAGCCATACCCAACAGGCGTATGAGTTCACGTGTTTTGATCATTCACTAAGATGTATAGATTGGTATGACAATATTTTGCTTAAATACCAAATTTGCAATAAGAATCTAATGAGAAGACGCCTGTCCTATAAGGAATTGGAACTGGAAAATCAGATTCTTCAGGATACCCTTGCGTCTACCGAGAAAGATCTTGCACATTACAAGGAACGTGTGAGAGTATTGGAAGCATATATTTCACGCACCACAAAAGAAATACGAAATCTCACACACGATTTCCAAATTATTAGGAATTATGTAAATGAATTGAATGAGAAATTAGAAGAAAAACAGGGGAAAATTGCGGTAATCACAACGCGACTTAAATATTATGAGAATGCTCACTCGCCGTATGAATTCACGTCTTCCGGAATCTTATGCGCAAATCACATTAACTGTCGCGATCAGTTATGCGTAAATTTAGACACAGGTGAACTCATACTGTTCGTATTCCTAGAATATGACAGTGTGGAGCCCACCAACAATCCAGCGGAGCAGTGGAACCGGTTCTGATACGCAGTGGTATTCCGCAAGATTAGTGGTCAGATAAAGGGTGGTGAAAGGGCCATGCGCCGCATGTCATATGTGTTCAGACATGGAGGGCTCAGGGCCTTTCTGTAATGAACGAGGTTGCTGCCAGAATGCATTTATAATTAAAAAACTGGGATGCATTCTATCTTATTATGTGATCAAAACACGTGAACTCATACTCCATTTGAACTCTTCCGGGGTGCATCCGGTCAGGGAATGAAGCTGATCCTTGCGTTCGATGTTGTCATCAAGATTTGAAATGAGTGCGTTCTTTGTGAGATTCGAGTTTGTATGAGTTCATCTGTGTCTAAATTTACGCACAACTGATCGCGACAGTTAATGTGATTTGTGCACAAGATTCCGGAAGACGTGAACTCATACTCGAGTTTGCCACGTAGGTTTGTTACTTCGGACTCGGTGCGTAGCCGGTTGTACTCTGTGACTAACTACTCCTTGGTGAGTTCTTCTGCTTTTGGCATACCTGGTACTACAAAATTAGATCTTAACTTTTCTGTTTCACACGAGTCTGTGTGTGAAAACCCATGATATTAGGTCAATTGTTCGTATCTAAAAACTTGTATGAATTCACGTCTTCCGGAATCTTATGCACAAATCACATTGACTGTCGCGATCAGTTATGCGTAAATTTAGACACAGGTGAACTCATACAAAAACTTGGTTTAGACGTGCAGGGTGGGGGGAAGTGATTCTGCGCATACGGTCTAGTATTTCTGTTATTTTTTGTAACAGCTGCACTCCTTCTTGATATGTTTTAGGCACCCCACCAGACGGTGATCCTTGCACCCACACAACATACAGGTCACATCTTTTCGAGTACATCATTTATTTTGTCAGTTAAGTCTTTTTCGTTCAGCGCCTCCAATATTTTGTGCCGAATATGTCTGAGTCTACCTGGATCATCGCCATATAGCGGCTCCATGATGTATATCTCCCTTTCAAAATAGTAATCATTCAGAAACAGTTCCGCCCTAGATGATAGACCGGCTATGTCAATGCTAGGATAGTCTTTGGGATCTACCTTGCTTACTATGACTTGCATTATACCCTTGATTCGAAGCAGCTCCTGTCTTAGTATGGTAAGATCTCCGGGCTTATCTTGGAGTTCAGATACGATATTATATGAATCCAGTAACTGTGTGAGAAGGCCACGTATGTATTGTCTGTGGGTTTTCATGTATGTAGTACGTAAATATTCACTAAAGTATGTATTTAATATTAAGTTAGAATTACACATGTGTGTAGAATGATAACAGAAAAAGTGACGCAGTTAATCCGTGACGGAATTGGGAAACGCGCCAGACTTGAGCACATTCTACGCCAAATACAGAAGGGCGAGAATCTGCGCCGGTGGGACAAGGATTATCTAGATATGCTGGAAAATATCAATATTGTATTACCGCATAACAAGGACCTGTTAAAGATTATTCTTGATTGTGGCATAGGTGATCCTGGGCGTATACGATACATGCAGAGGAGAGTAGGGGATGGAAAGGATCTCCACAAGCCGGATGCAGAGTATCTTGTCTCCCTATATCACAGAGTGGTGCAGGACGGGTATGATGAGCCAGCCCAGGAGTCAGAGACCGAAGAGTCCCAGGGCGACATGAACGCGTCCGGCAGCGTTGCCAATGATGCGCCACACCAGACTATAGTGCATCTGGACGCGCTGAAGAGTCACCTATACTCAATCCTAGACAGACATAGAAACGATGAGAAGAACCAGTTAGCAGACATAATGGAATTGTTGGAAAAAGTGCAACAAAGTGTGGACTCCATGAAAGCTGGACAGCAAGAGCTGGAACAGTATAGATTACGCCTTAGTGAGATACAGGAAAAGCAAGAAGAGATAACCCGTAACATATCTGATGAGAGAATGCAGATACACGCACTCATCGAGGATCAGCGGGAGAATATGGAAAAACAGTTACAGTTGACAGGAGAAATTCGCAATGAATGGGCGCATCTGGAACAAAAATCATCCCAGTTGGCAGAAGTCGTGGAATCCATGGATGCGCAAAAGGAGAAGTTGACCAACGCACGCAGCGTGTATAGAACTCTGGTACTAGAAGAAAAGAAGCTTGTCAAGTATCGCAAGAGTATGGAAAAAGAGAATATGGATATGGAGAAGGCACGGGAAAAGATACAGAAGAAGATAGAGAACGAGAAAGAGAAGATAGAGAGTCAGCTCGCACTAAAGAGAAAGATGTCCCAGGAGATTGAGCAGTTAAATGAAACAAAGAAGAGAAGAACCGAACTTGAAAAGGAAACCAAGTCCATGCGAAAGACTGCCGATACGTAGTTACAGTTTTACGCTTAGTTCTTCGCCATTTCCCACTGGTACTAGAACAGAGCGGACCAATGGGTGGTTACGCGCGTACTGTGCAAACTCATCCATCATGTGGGAGAATTTGGGCGGATGTGTCATGTTGTCGGTAGCCACCAAACCCCCGGTTCTCACCATAGGAAGTACCGTGTCAAAATAGTGCCGTATATTCTCCTTATCAGCGTCAATAAGAACAAAGTCAAAATGCGAGCCGTATATGTTGGATAGTTCCATGTCATGGAGTATATTCTTGGCAACACCGCGCCTCACCTGGATCACATCATCAACCCCCGCATCCCGAAAATTACGCATAGCCCGCTCTATCTTTTTTTCATCCATCTCTATGGTGATGACCATTCCGGATGTACCGCGCACCGCTTCTGCCATCAAGATTGTTGAAAAGCCGGTAGACATGCCTATCTCAAGTATATTCTTGGCCCCCATGGCCCGCAGTAGTATGTTAAAGAATACGCCGGTGTCATAAGTAATGGCAGACATTAGCTGGCCCGGTGGAATGATAATATCCCGGGCATTTTCCCGCATAGATGCAGTATTGAGCCGTTCAATGACACGGGCTATTCTTTCGTCCACAAATGAGGTCAGATAACAGTCATAATTAGAAGTTATGAAGTATGAGTTCAGGTGTTTTGATCATATGATAATATAGAAACAGCGTTTTTAGCTTGGTAGGAGATATCCAAGTTTTTTAGTTAGATGTTATCGTAATTATTCTGGAGCAATGGTGAGTTAAACTATAACTGCGTTCTAGGGGCAATCTCTGCCATTACCGAGAGTTTCTGGGCCCTCCATGTCTGGATGCATGATACTAATATAGACATACGGCGCATGGCTTTTTCACCACCCTTTATGTGGCCGCTAATCTTGCGGAATATGGCAGGATATCGTATGAGTTCACCTGTGTCTAAATTTACGCACAACTGATCGCGACAGTTAATGTGATTTGTGCACAAGATTCCGGAAGACGTGAACTCATACTATCGTAATGCCCGCTCTGCGGGATTGTTTGTGGGTTCCACATAATCATATTCCAGGAATACGAACATGCCCGGGATGGCACGTTTTAATCCCCTTACCGTCTTTTACAGATCAGTGTCATTGATGTTTGTGTACTGGCATAGTGTGGATTTTGCCATGGACTTAAACGAGTGTATGAGTTCACCTGTGTCTAAATTTACGCATAACTGATCGCGACAGTTAATGTGATTTGTGCATAAGATTCCGGAAGGCGTGAACTCATACAAACGAGTGACGTAATTGCGCGGACGGCCCGTCACGTTCCAGTGATTCCTGTGCATTCCGGAATAGCCTCTTCATGTTATTATCAAGCTTGATTCGGGCATCCCGGTTGCCGGGGATCGATATAGAATCCTGCTGCGTGCAACCCTCGGGTATCGCGCAACAAGTGAGCCCAGCATAATTGATGCTTGTTACCATCGTCAAACCGGCGGTACACGACGTACCTGTCAGATATGACTACCCCTGGTAGCCATCCAGATACTAGTCTACTACGCCGGAACTCCTGCTTCTGTCATATGTGAGCATCATCTGCTGCCCGGAAAGCATTTGCCATGCCCACCCACGCCTGCCCGCCAGCGATATTCCGGTCTCGTCTACGTGGACGCTGGGTGATTTCATTATGTTCTGATGAATTATTTCCATGAATGGCTCACAGGCATCGGTTACCCTGGCAATTATGTTATTTACTGATCCCACCGATACATGCAGGCCCAGAATCTCCTTTATGGTGGCTGGTATGTTTTTGATGGTCATTCTTCCCGCGCGTAAAGTGGCGATAATATAGTTTATTCTAGTATCAAAATCACCACTCTTTGGCACCCCCTCTGCCGGGGCCATCTGTTCTTTACTGCAGTCGCATTTGGCTATCTCTATTTCGTGAAGAATATCCTCAGTCCTGGCCGGTATTAAATGCGTCACGTATCGCGATTTTGTACCAATCACTGTCATACCGCAGTCGCATACCAGGTTATGGCCCTCATATGTGATGCGTGATTATATCGGGGTTACATTTACTGGAGACGCCCTTGTGTCCCGCCTGACTGCCAGCCTTTCTTGTGGATCCAGTACTTGTCTGCTCCCCTTCTGCCCTTCCTCCGCTCTTCCTCTTGTCTGCCCTGTACTGGAGTGATGGCGGGGAGTTGGCATTCTCATAATATTTGAGCCGGGCCGCGGCTACCGCAGCTTTGCTGTGTTTTTCTTCTAATTCCTCTTCTAATTTAGCCACATATTGACGAATATATCCAAAATTCTGTATGGTTTTTTTCAGTTCTTCTATAATATTTGCCATATCATCTTACAATACCTTCACGCGTTTCATTGCATCTGCAAGATCCCTCTTGGTGGACGCAAGGGTGTCCCGAAGCAGCCGGTTTTCCTGCTACCATTTATTATGTGTTGTGTGTCTACTCGTTAGATTCTATTTCAAACTAGGTGAAGCGCAATATTGTCGTACCAAGTCAATTACAATCTTATCATATGATCAAAACACGTGAACTCATACGTTATGAAAGCTGTCTCTAAGCAGCGATGACAAGAACGGCTTGGTGACAACAATATAACCAACGTTGAAAAATATATGCCATATGATGATACTGCGCAACAAGGTTGCCGAGCTCGTGGACTAACACACGAGGCTGATCAAAAACATTGAGGAATAAAATAGGAAACAGTCAGGTACAGCATTGCCGGATCATGGAGTTAGAGCCAGAATACAATAAGTATTGATTGACATTAAGTTGATAAAGATTTTGAGTTCCTACTGTCTATCGGGAGCTCGCCTAGCATAAAAGTCGAAAAACATTGAAAGGGAGTTCTTCGGTCGATTCCAGAAATCCATGGAACCTACCAGTACACAAGACTTCCCAAGTATGCGCGGAATGCGTGTTCGTCTCTCTTGAGAATACAGGTGAAATGAAAACAAGAGTGGCGCCATACATGTCAAACGCACCAAAGGCCAAGGATATAACAAACGAGTGCAAGTGTGGTAATGTGACACCGTCATCGGCGGTTGTAATGTATGAAAAGTCGGTCCGCTAGTCATTGGCATCCTGCTCCATCCATTTTGCATCATTTGCCCTAATTGTCTGGGTCGCCTTTTTATTCCTGGAGTGGTGTTTCGCCGTTATCTATCCAGTGAGAAGTGCAACCTTCTCTCATTGTAGTAGTCCACATAATCCCGGAGACTGTCATAATGCCATATCTCATTGGACTCTTAAATAAGAGTCCCCTCGTCCTCAATCGTTCTGTAGAAGCGCTCCAGTTTGACATTTGTCTGCGGGTGGTATGGCCTGGAATTGATTAGTATGATGTATTGATCCAGCAGTTCTTCCTAGAATAGTGGGTTTCCAGTTCTTTTTGCCCTTTTATTGTCCTACGAAACACGCGCCGTTATCCGAGATGCAGGGGCGCCGAATCTCTTTATCGCCAGTCTCAGTAATAGAACGGCGTTCTCTGAGGTTGCATGCTCAAATAGTGCCGCTCCGACTATACACCTGGATGCATCATCTATGAGATTCAGTCCCCCTGAAGCGCTCATCTTTCATGACATGCCAATGCCACATTGCATTGGAATATTTACGCTCATAGCGTACCCACTCTGACTTTGCAGGTGATGAGACTGTCGTGCCGTTCTTTTTCATTATGTGATATACTGCGCGATATGTATTCTGTCTAAGCCTCTTTGCAATACGTACTACTCCGGCGGGATCCTTGCTGTATGCTTCAGTTACCATTCGTATCTGGGTGGCGGTGATTGGTATCATGGGCCTGCCCATCTTTACTCGAGTCGTTCTCGTTCTCTGGTTCACAATCTTCGTACGTGTATTGAACTGATGTGTAGGTCTTGAGCTATTTTGGTGGCGGCAACGCCTCTTGCGCTGTCTTACTATTGATTTCTCTGTTATTCTCTTTACCATCTGGCTTGTGTAATCTGAACTACTGTACGCCGGATCCTAAGCGGACTTACTTTTCGTACTATTGAATGTCATCGGCGGTAAAGAGATAGACACGGTGTGCCCTGTATCGCATTCCGGGTAGGTCAACCATGTAACACTCCACACAATGGAGAGACTAAATTCTGCTGTTTCATTGTATGAGTTCACGTCTTCCGGAATCTTGTGCACAAATCACATTAACTGTCGCGATCAGTTGTACGTAAATTTAGACACAGGTGAACTCATACGTTTCATTTGCGAAACAGTGCTTGCGTGAACCACTCCTTACAGGTTTGCTTGTCTATTTTTGGGCCATGAAAACACGCCTCAATTCGGAGCGACCCATGTCAGGCGAATTCATGAGCATAAAGAATGCAGCACTACTCACGTGATGGATGGGAGCAGAGCTCTGAGAGTACGCCGTGCAATGACTTGGGATGTATGAACGTGACTTGCGTTCCCTCGGATCCGTCACGCACATCTCCCAAGAATCTCAATCCGCAGGATTTCATGCGATCAACCTCACCGTGTATGTCATCAGTCCCCAAAGCAATATGGTGCAAGCCCGGACCCTTCTTTTCCAGGAATTTCTTGATTGGACTGTTCTCACCAATGGGCTCCATAAGCTCGATGCGACCGTTCTCCAAGGGTATGATACCCACCGAGACGCCTTCTGACTCTACGCGCTCATACCTCACATCAGAGACGCCCAAGGCCTTGGAGTACGTTTCCATGGCTTCCTTTAGGTTTTCTACTGCAATGGCCATATGGTCGATGCGCATCAAAAGACCTCCTGTGGCGAGTACGCCCCAAACACTTTCCGGAAGGTATTGCTTATTTCCCCTGTGGTGGCCTTGGCCCTGGCAGCATCTATTATGAATGGCATCAAATTCTTGTCGGTTTCCGCGGCAGACTCCAAGGCAGAGAGGGCAGACTCTGCCTGTGTGCCACGGGAGCCGCGCAATGACAGAAGGGCTTCCCTCTGCTGTATCTCTACACGGTCATCTATGCGTAGCAGACTGGGCTGCGTCTCCTGTGCATCCACATACTTGTTTACACCCACCAGTATGCGCTGGTCCTGGTCTACCTCCTTCTTTAGACGGTACGCGTTCTGTCTTATCTCCGACTGGAAAAAACCGCGCTCAATGGCAGCAACTGATCCGCCCATATCCTGTATGCGCTTGAGATAGTCCCAGACACCCTCCTCTATCTTTGCACAGAGATCCTCCATGTAATGCGAACCGGCCAATGGATCCACAGTCTTGGTCATTCCGCTCTCATGGGCCACTATCTGTTGTGTCCTGAGGGCTATCTTGGCAGACTCCTCGGTGGGCAGTGCCAAAGCCTCGTCCCGAGAATTGGTGTGCAGTGATTGTGTACCACCGGCTACCGCAGCCATGGTCTGGATGGCCACCCGCACGATATTGTTGTCGGGCTGCTGGGCCGTCAGGGATTCGCCGCTGGTTTGTGTGTGGAACTTTAGCTGCATGGACTTGGGATTCTTGGCGCCAAACCACTCCTTGAGTATTTGCGCGTATATCTTGCGCGCCACCCGGAACTTGGCCACCTCTTCAAAGAACTCGATAGTGCAGCAGAAGAAGAATGACAGTCGTGGCGCAAACTGGTCTATCTCCAGACCGCGCTCAAGACATGTCTTGATGTATGCTATGGCATTGGCCAATGTGAATGCAACTTCCTGGGTAGCCGTACAACCGGCCTCCCGCATATGATAGCCGGATATGGATATAGGGTACCACCGGGGTACGTTCTGTGAGCAGTATTCTATCATGTCACCTATCAACCGCATGGACGGCTGGGGAGGATAGATGTAGGTATTTCGCGCGATATACTCCTTTAGGATGTCGTTCTGTGTTGTACCCCGGAGTTGATCGCTTGTGAACCCCTGGGACTGACCCACAACCACATAATATGCCAGAAGTGTGGATGCAGTGGAGTTAATGGTCATGGACGTACTTACCTTGCCAAGAGGTATCCCGTCAAATGCGGTCATCATGTCCTGTACTGACGCAATGGAGACCCCAACCTTGCCCACCTCACCTTCCGCTGGGGCAGAGTCAGGATCGTGGCCTATCTGCGTTGGCAGATCAAATGCCATGGATAGGCCTGTCTGGCCCTTGTCCAGCATAAACTTGAATCGCTCATTGGTCAGGCGAGCATCGCCAAATCCAGAGTACTGTCGCATAGTCCAGAACCGGTCCCTATACATGCCGCCGTGTATACCGCGAGTATAGGGATACTCTCCTGATTCCTGTTCCCCATATATCCGGTTCACCTCGAATCCCGAATCAGTGTATAATGATGCCATCCCATATCACCGTAGCAGGCGCCCCGCCATAATCTCTGCAGCTGTATAGGGATCCAGCTGACCGGACTTTACCGCGCCTACATCTGCCTGTAGTAGTCCGGACCACTCCATACCAAGTCGTAACTGAAACTTGGTTAAAATCATATCTCTAAGTTCTGACTCCAAGGCAATAGTCCGCCGCTGTTCCCTGTTGGCACTATTCTTCTCCAAGGTACTCCGTATTGCATCGTATAGTTCCTCTACACCAGTCTTCTCCTTTACCGAAGTTCGAAGTATTGTGGGATTGCGCCCGGAGTCACCTATGAAATCCCTAACCGCATCATACAAGGACGCTGACGCCGGCAGGTCAGACTTGTTAACCACACAAATGTCCCCGATCTCGGTTATCCCCGCCTTTATGGTCTGAATGCTGTCACCCGTATGGGGGTTGAATACAACCACCGTGGCATCGGATATGGCAGATATATCCACCTCGGTCTGGCCCGCCCCGACACTCTCCACGATTATAATGTCATATCCCGCATACTCCAGCACCCTTATGCTGTCACGCAGGGACGCGGACAGTGCTCCGGTTGCGCCACGGGATGCCAGGCTTCTTATGTAGACCCCGGAGTCGGTGGACTGGGTCATGCGTACACGATCCCCCAATATGGCGCCGCCGGTGATATGACTGGAGGGGTCTATTGCAAGAACCGCTGCGTGTATATCTTTTTGCGACATTACTGTCGCGATACTGTCTATAAGCGAGCTCTTCCCGGCGCCTCCGGGACCGGTCACACCCACTATATCAGAGCCACCCGTATGTGGGAATATGGTACGCATCATGTCTGCGTATTCGGGTGTGTGATTCTCCACTATGCTCAGCGCTCGCGCTATTGCCCTGCGTCTGCCGGCCTTGAGCTCTTTCATGTCTATGGGCATTTCATGCATCATTGTATTAACCACAATATACATTATCTTACAAATATGACCGGGGCCACCCCTTGGCCCGCCTCACGAATTTCCGTTTTCATGCGTATCTGCCCCAGTGTCTCGTGCTGGATGTCCAGTATGATAGGATGCACACCCCACCCGTATTGTGGCGGAGCCGGTAAAATCACCGTGTCATAAAAGGAGTGACCGTCGTATGTACGCTGCAGGGTCTCGGCCATGCCCTGAATCTCCATGATCACATATTCAGTACGCTCTGACTGGTCAAAAAAATGTACGTGAACGACACCGTCCGCATAGGTAGCGTTTATGTGAAAGAACTCTGGATCCTGTGGCCGGGTAATATCAGATATGAGAAAATACAATCCCAAGGTTCCCGCAAGGGCCGCGACGCACAATATGGGGATGATCATGCCACATTATCTATATCACGTTGCGAGGCCCGGGCGCGGAACTTTTCATATATGGACACAAGCTCCTGTGTCTGTCGCAGAGTCCGCTTAGTACCCGGTACCGGATGCTTCCTGAAGAAGTCACCGATTTGCATTCCCTGCTCCTGAGTCAGGGCAGGCGCCATGCCGTATATTATACGGGAGAATATGGGATTTCCGTGGCCTATCTTGGCCTCCATTTTACCCCAATTCTGCTGTAACCATGGCCATAACATTCCATATCCGTTGGGGTTCGCTGCCACGCGTAACACGGGCAGTTGCATATCCTGGGAGCGTACAGCATCAGATAATGCAAAGTCCAGTGTCTTGCGCAGCATGGCCTTGCTGCTAAATCCGCACATTCCTGATAGTATGCGCAACTTCTCCTCTATGGACTGGTTCTCCAGGAATAGCTTGACAAACATGTCATGCAGTTTGGTCCCGCCGGGTCCGGCGGCCACCGTAAAGACAGGCTCCCGCATGTCAGGATGTACCGATGATGGATGGTCATAGAATGAGTCGGTCATGCCACGGGAGCGCATATTGACCTCCTGGTCTCCCAGATAGCCCAGCGCCTTTACGGTTATACCGCGCAAGAACGCGTATGTATGTGGATCTCTCTCCAAGGGATGCCAGCCCAGCCGCTTTAAGATGCCGGAGAAGAGAGGCCTCGCCACCTCGGCGACACGGGCATTCCAGCCCCGGCCCCCCGTCATGTTCAGCAACAATACCATATTACGGGATACGTCCATTAATGGAAGGTAGTCGTGCTTGTGATTGTACTGGGAGACCAAATCCAGATAATCACCTATGTCCACCATACCAGCGACACAGAATGCAAATGCATCGTTTTGGACACCCCACGAGTCCTTGGAAGAGAGGCGGTGTCGACCAATTTGGGATTTTATCTCTGAGTATAATTCCCCCTTGTATAATACCCGGTAAAAACCCGTACGTTCCGGATTGGCAGTAAAACTTCGGGCCGACTCCAGCGTCGCAACACGCTCATTCATGATATGAGTTCGTATCCGGCGACCGTTTCGAAACCTGACCGGTATGGGCCAAATCGACCGTCTAGACTCAGTACCGTCTGCACGAAATCTCTCCTGCTTTAGAACGACATCAGGACCGGAGCGCTCTGCCTTTATAATGGGAAAACCGGGGCGGGATAGCCAGTCTTCCACCATAGAGCGGACAGGCTTATTCTTTCCCTCCATGCATTCCCAGAGATCCCCGCCGGAAGCATTTTTGTAAGCGAACCGGCGCAGATAGCGACGCAAGCCTGTGCGAAATGTTACCGGTCCCACAAAGTCCTCCAGCATACGCAGTACACAACCACCCTTGTCATAGGATATGGCATCGAATATTTCCTGTACCTGGGAGGGCGATCTCACTTCCACATCTATGGGATGGGTCGAACGTAGTGAGTCCATAGTCATGGCGCCGTTTATCGAGTCGTCCACAAACTGGTCCCAAAGGTTCCACTCCGGATGGAATACGTCCAGAATTTTTGTGGCCATAAATGTTGCAAAGCTCTCGTTCAGCCAGAGATCATTCCACCATTGCATGGTAACAAGATTGCCAAACCACTGGTGCGCCAGCTCATGGGATATAACCTCCGCGATGAGCTGCTTGGTGCGGGTGGAGGAGTTATTCTCGTCGTATAATAGCAGGCTCTCCCGGAATGTTATGGCGCCCCAGTTCTCCATGGCACCGGCTGCAAAGTCAGGTAATGCCACAAGATCCAGCTTGGGCAGGGGATATGGCTTTGCAAAGTATTTCTCAAATTCCGGAAGTAGTTTCTTGGTCACCCCCAAGGCATATCTCCCCTGATGAGACTTGCCCGGTACAGTAACTATACGTATGGACCCTCCATCGCTCAGATATTCAAAGTTACCCACCCCCAGATATAACAGGTACGTTGACATTATGGGTGTCTTTTTGAATTTGTATACGGTGCGCCCCTTCTTTCTTGTCTCCCGCTGTACGGGCATATTGGATATGGCAGTCATATTACCGGGGGTGATTATGGTAACTCCAAAGGTAGCCTTGCAGTCAGGCCTATCCCAGCAGGGGAATGCGCGCCGGGCATCCGCGGGCTCAAATTGTGTGGTGGCCAGATACATTGTCTTGCCGTCAACTGTGTACCTGCTCCTGTAAAAACCCAGTAACCGGTCATTTAGTGTACCGGTATAGCCAATATCCACCACACAGTCACCGGACACCTCTTGGGGCAACCGTATGTGCAGAGTCTCGGCTTTACTGTTAGTCTCAGCCCGTAATGTTGTACCGGATGTTAATATGGTGCACGAGTCTACGACTAAATCCGCTGCATCCAAAGCCAGAACAGATATGGCATCAGGGCATCGTACCGATATGCGCGCCCTACCCCGAAACGTAAAATCATCAAAGTTTGGCTCAAACTCCAGATCATAATGTATTGGGATGGCGCTCATGATAACCGTGGAATACCGTCTCTTATGAACATTGATGAAGAATTGACGCAGGCGACCACCCCCGGGGCAGTATGCCATATGAGTTCATGTCTTAATCTCGTGCTCAAATCATGCTAATTGCCACTATCGGCCGTGTGTAAATCTAGACACAGGTGAACACATATGATTCGAGTTTGTGCGCTCAGACCTCACGCTGAACCTGACACGGATTTTGCCATAAAAGCAGATACGGTGCGTACATGCGCCTCAGAGATCATGGGTTACTGAAACGGTTACCAAACATGTAACCGTTTAGATCGCGTAAAAATCAGACACCTATGATAAACCCATGGGCATATGTAAGATAGAAAAGGCATGAATTGATATGTTCGCGGTGTATTTTGCTCAGGGGTGATCTAAACGGTTATCCAAACATTATAGACAAACTTAAAATGCTCAATGCCATAGCCGGAGCATGGCACTACTTACCGTAAAGAACATCCGTAAGCATTTTGACGGGAACGTGGTTTTAGATGGCATCGACATGGAGCTGGAAGCTGGCAATGTGTACCAGCTCATTGGACCAAACGGCTGTGGAAAGAGTACGCTGGTCAATGTTATAGGAGGAGTCCTAAAGCCCGATACGGGTAGCGTTGTATTTGACGGCCACGATATAACAGGAAAAGAGCCTCACGAGGTATACGAGCATGGGTTGGTGAGGTCATTCCAGATACCACAACCCTTTGTGAATCTGTCAGTCAACGAGAACGTTATGACATCCAGTACCAAGAATCGGGGAGATACATACAGGAATGCCCCCCTGCGCAGAAAGTGGGTTCCTGATGAAAAAAAGTTACAAAAACAAGCCGATGAACTTCTGGACATGCTCAATATAGACAAGGTGCGGGACAATTTGAGTAACAATTTGAGTGGGGGGCAGATGAAATTATTGGAGTTGGGCAGAATAATGATGTCTGGGGCCAAGATGATATTTATGGACGAGCCCATAGCGGGCGTGAACCCAACCTTGGCTCACGAGATATTTAAAAAGATAAACCACATACGTAAAGAGCTGGGCATCACTTTTCTCATAATCGAGCACCGTCTTGACATATCATTTCAGTATGTAGACATAGTGTTGGCCACAGACCAGGGCCGTATATTGGCCGTGGATACACCAGACAACATTGTAAAGAACATAGATGTGATAGAGTCGTACATGGGAGTGAAATGAGCGACAAGCAAGTAGTACTGAGAACTGAAAAGTTGGATGCAGGGTTTGCCAAGAGTCACATCCTGTTTGGATTAGACTTTGAGGCAAGACATAACGAGATTACTGTTATTGTGGGACCAAATGGTTGCGGAAAGAGTACACTGCTCAAGAGCGTATTTGGACTCACTACAATATACTCAGGAAAGATAATCTACAATGATAAGGACATTACCGGCTTGGCACCGCACCAGATTACCCGTAAAAAAATAGCATACCTTCCTCAGGTCAACAATGTCTTTGCCAATCTAACCATAAACGAGAATCTCATAATGGCCAGCTACACACTCACAAAGAAGGAGTACAAGGAGAGACTCCCGCGTATATACGAAACATTCCCCATATTGAACGAGTACCGGAACAAAAAATCCACCGTACTCAGCGGAGGCCAGAGACAGATGCTAGGTATGGGAATGGCCATGATGAGAAAACCGGAACTGATGCTTTTTGACGAACCGACCGCGGGACTGTCACCCAAGCTTGCGGATCAGGTACTAGAAAAGATAGTTCAGATGAGGGATGAGTTGGGCATCACCATAATGCTTGTAGAGCAAGATGTACAACGGGCCCTGAAGGTTGGAGACAAGGTATACCTCTTTGCAGGAGGCAAGAACATTTTTGATGGCAAACCCGATGAACTACGAAGTCATCCTGAACTGGGTCGCATGTACTTGGGCGCCCACTAGTGAATGTTTGTCTGATTACATGAATTACTCCAAGATATGCATATCAATCGGGGCTATGCCGGGCAGATAGCATAATGTGTCAGCCCATAACGTGGCAGAATTATGCGAGCAGTATTATCGCTACCAGTAATTGGCGCGTATCTTTTCTATTACCATCTCGTGTTCCCGACTCTTGCGACGGGCATATCTTTCCATGGCACCCAAGGGAACACCACCCAAGGAACGGGCAATCATATTAAAGAAGTACCTCTGCGGCCCCCGGGCACCGGTCTTGGTCATGAACTTTTGAATGCCATACTTGAAGTTGTGCTGCCATGTCTTGTACATCACACCCAACTGGGCCGGGTCCATCTCGTTGCCTATATTGAAGAACTCTGACTTTTCCAGCAGACCAATAGGCACAAAGGTAAGAGGCGTAGCCGTAAACATGGACTCCGGCTGTTCCTGCTCCAACTCGTTTATGAGACGTATGGTCTCCCAAGAGTCTTCAGGAGTTTCGTCGTTGTCCAGTCCCATTATAAGGGTAAATGCAGGTATCCAGTAGTCTTCATTGAGGGTCTTTACCCCTTCCTTTACAACCCAGTGCCACTCCTCGGGTGAGTAGGGTGCAAGCTTGCGATCTGCGTATTTGTCTATAAGTCGGAGACTGCCTGTCTCAAAGCCGCACTGTATACCAATGACGTTGTCAGGGCCAGATTTCATTATGCGGGACAGGTTAGGAATTAGTTTCTCATCGGCAATGGCACCGGCCAAGGTTCCATGAGTTGGATTGGTGTGCTCTATACCGGCAGACATTATTGCAGTGAAGAGCTCTTCCAAGGCTTCCCGGTTGGGCTCCATACCCTTGCTTGTTCTTGGATCCATACCGTAAACGAATATGTCATCGCTGTGTACCCACGCGGATCTTGTTCCACCCTTCTTTATGTTTATCTCAATCTCTTTCTTTACCTTCTCCGGAGGATAGTATCGTAGCGAACGTAGTGTAACGTCACAGAATTTGCAACCCCGCCCGCAACCACGCATAACCTCGATCATGCCATGCATGCTAGGCTCCACTATGTTTGGTATCTCTTCCAAGTCCGGGCGATCCCAAAAGTTCACAAACCGTCCATACATCTTCTTTCCAGACCGCTCGAACTCCTTTATGTTCACCTTAAAGTCAGCCCTCTTACGGAATGGATCCATATTCTCAAACTGACCATCCATAAGGTAACGGAAGAATTTACCAGCGTGTCCGTCTATCTCCGGCGCAATACCGCCTAGCTCACCCTCCAGAATTGCATATATGCCAAATTCCTCTATCTTCTCGGGAGCATAATTGTACTGCCAGGTTCCCGATGCGCCCGATATAACCTTGGCTTGACTTCCGGTCCTCTTCTTGGCCTTATTGATGCGACGGTGCAGCTCCGTATTGTAGTACTCATCATAGGATGTCTGTTTGCGCCCATAAGTGAAGGTCATAGTTACCGGACCCATGCCCAAGGGATCCATCTCATATGTTCCAATTACCTGCGTCTCTGGTCCGATAAATTTCTCGATGTGGTTTGGATGGGCTATAACCACCTCGTCCCTACTGAATCCGTCCCGCAATAATCCTGCCTCCACTTTGCGAAGGCCATAGGGTGCATAATTCGCTACTCCATTAGTATGAGGTATGTAGTTACAGATAAAGTCGAATAGTACCTTGGGGGTGACCTGGTTTTTCAGTATCTTGTACCAGAAGCTCTTCTTGTCACGATGGGGATCAATGGCCGGGGCGCATCCAAAGAATGTAGCAAGAGACAGGTGACGATACGGTGACATGAGGGTGCGATCCGCGGTCAGTACTATCTTTGGCTTGGCCATTACTAGGTGATGAAATTTTTAAAATATACTTTAAATCTTTTGGCTTGTCCAGGGGATTCAATAGTACGAAAAGTAAGTCCGCTTAGGATCCGGCGTACAGTCGTTCAGATTACACAAGCCAGATGGTAAAGAGAATAACAGAGAAATCAATAGTAAGACAGCGCAAGAGGCGTTGCCACAACTAAAATATCTCAAGACCTGAAACAAGGCACGTACGAAGATTGTGAACCAGAGAACGGGAACGACTCGAGTAAAGATGGGCATGCCTATGATACCAATCACCGCCACCCAGATACGAATGGTAACTGAAGCAATACAGCAAGGATCCCGCCGGAGTAGTACGTATTGCAAAGAGGCTTAGATAGAATTACAATATATCGCGTAGTATATCGCATAATGAAAAAGAACGGTACAGCAGGATCATCACCTGCAAAGTCAGAGTGGGTACGCTATGAGCGTAAATATTCCAATGCAATGTGGCATTGGCATGTCATGAAAGATGAGAGCTTCAAGGGACTGAATCTCATAGATGATGCATCCAGGTGTATAGTCGGAGCGGCACTATTTGAGCATGCAACCTCAGAGAACGCCGCTCTATTACTGAGACTGGCAATGAAACAATTCGGCGCCCCTGCATCTCGGATAACGGCGCGTGTTTCGTAGGACAATAAAAGGGCAAGAAAAGCTGGACACCCACTATTCTAGGAAGAACTGCTGGATCAATACATCATACTAATCAGTTCCAGACCATGCCACCCGCAGACAAATGGCAAACTGGAGCGCTTCCATGGAATGATTGAGGATAAGATATGGCATTATGACAGTCTCCGGGATTATGTGGACTACTACAATGAGAGAAGGTTGCACTTCTCACTGGATATAGATAACGGCGAAACGCTGCTCATGGCCTTTAGGAATAAACCTTCATAAGGCGACCCAGACAATCAGGGCAAATGATGTAAAATGGATGGAGCGAGATACCAATGACTAGCGGACCGACTTTTCATACATTACATCCGGACTAGAACCAGGCACAACCTATATGGTAAATGTATACGCTGATAACACCAAAGCAATGAGCGTCGGCTCGTTCAACTTTGAAACCAGGGACACGAACCATTCCATTATGATAGAGGACCTGGATACCACTGCTATATCGCACCATGCCGCATCCTTCTCGTGGATGGCGAATCATCCGGGTTTCTTTGGGTATAGGGTGACGACTGACTCCAATGATGTTATAACACAGGGCCATACAGGTTATTATCAGGCCAATACAACCATTAATCTAGACGTTGACAGCCTGCAACCGGGCACCAACTACAACTTAAAGGTCAGCGCCCTATATAATGGAACTAGTGGTTATATGGAGGTAGGCTCCGCGACAAAATCATTCTCCACTACTAATCCTCCACTGGCAGACCTTGCCGTACACAAGACATTCTCTACTCATGTAGATTTAACGTGGACCGCAATATCCAGGCAGTCTGAGTATATTGTGAAGGTAACGGATTCATCCGGTCATGTAACGAGTCATACAACACACCACGCCCCGGCCGATTCCATTGTTAAATATAGATTATATGGACTTGAACCATGTCAATCTTATACTGTAATGGTATCGGCCCCATCTCACCCGGTTACCGGTCCGGCTACGGATTCAGACCCAATCACATTCTCCACTTGGAATACTAAACCAATACGTAGTACAGACAAAGTGTCACGTGTTGGCTACTGCTATTTAGATGAGAGTAGTATCACAATACATTGGGACCGGTATGAGAATGGTAATAGCTATGTGGTGTTTCTAACAGGGAACGATGGCGATACGACCAGACATGTGGCAAATGGAATCTCACATACTATACATGATTTGATACCAGGTACCACGTATAGAGTTGAGGTCCAGCTAAATGGTAATGAAAATACAAAGTCACACAAGATACATTTCACTCCCTCATTCCCGACACATATGTGGGGACTTGTAGTGACTAGTAAAACTGATGGTGCTACTGCTTCCTGGCAGAAATATGGTGATACAAACGACTATGTGATTCGCGTGAATGATTCCAATGGCGCAAGAGTACTCGTGAATCATGTTGCCGGAACCACTCATACTATAACAGGCTTGGATTCAGATACCTCATACCAGGTACTAGTCCGGCTCAAGGGCGACACTACTATGTTCTCAAATACCAAGACATTCACTACACTCTCAGCGAATGGCGGCTTGACGGGAGTCGAAGACTCCATAGTACTGAATGTGAACCCAACCACTAATGGCGCCAATCTATCTTGGAATCAGTACCATTCCATGACAGATTATGTAGTGCGTATCAATAACAATGATGGCAGTCGTCACTCTGCACATCATGTCTCAGGTACCACGTATACTATAACAGGCTTGGATTCAGATACCTCATACCAGGTACTAGTCCGGCTCAAGGGCGACACTACTATGTTCTCAAATATCAAGACATTCACGACACTCCAGTAACTTGCAATTACAAAGAATGGGTGAGCAAAGTGGTGTGCCTAGCTACACGTCTGATAGAGGAGTCAGCGAGTTTGTGCGCAATTGAATTCTGAAAACAACCAATTATGTATTGATTAAACTGCGGTTATACCGTGCGGCGACACCCTACGCCCCATTTAACGGACGCATCACTCCCTCTGGTACCTGTTGATGGAATGGTATACAGCATGGTAAGTCCTGACCGCGTGTTGTGTGTAATGATCGTAACCGCTTTGTCAAGAGGACTCTTATCTAAGAGTCCAACAAGAGGACTCTTATCTGAGTCCAACAAGAGGCATGAGAGGATGCGATAATCGCACTGATGTAGGCGTGAGGGGGACTGATCATCTCATAAGAGACTACACCGGAAATGGTGCTTTCCGGGTTACCCACGCGCAAGACTGCCACCACTCATGATGAACGTCAATACAGAATCATGGAACTACAGGTGGTGAGAAGGGGATGACTGGTGAATAATACATGATTCGCGGTGTACCTGTTCGTCATGCTGGATTCTGGTTGGATAAGATGGTTGCCACACTTGAGCAGGAAATTATATACGAAAGTAGCACTGCAGTAGGGCTTTCACTAGAATAATGATTTCCAGTCCAGGAATGGCGGCATAGTTACAATAAGTCGTGTAACAAGTTCAACCAGGGAACCGGTTCTATTCCATGGAATGGTGAATCATTCTAGTTACGCGTAGCGCCATTCTTGGACTGGAACGGGTTACATTCCATTTTCGTCCCTAGTTGGAGCGATACGCTTCTCCTGTGCTACTTTCGTATATAATTCCCTGTCCAGCGGGAGTGTTTCATACGAAATTATGTCGCTTAGTCATACGTATCCCTCTCCGTCCATTTTGGGTCGTTCTATCTTGATGCGCGCCTGTTATGAAATGCCCTGAGCGGGGTCTCCAGATTATGCACGTCAAGAGCAAAGTGAAGCTGTACATCATTGTAGTATTCTACATAACCTGACAGGCTTTCATAATGGAATATCTCATCCTCGATGCTCCGGTGAAATCGCTCCATCTTGCCATTGGTCTGGGGATGGCTGGGACGGCTATTGATGAGCTCAATACCCCGATTGAGCAGCTCATTTTCAAATATGGTGAGCTTTCATTTCTTCTTTGGAGCCTTGCTACGCACTCCAACGAGGCATGATCCATTATCTGACAGTATATCTGCCGGGGTTCCGAACTGCTCTATCGCCTTGCGTAATACCGTAATGGCGTTCTAGGAGGCTGCCTCCCGGAACGTATGAGTTCACCTGTGTCTAAATTTACGCATAACTGATCGCGACAGTTAATGTGATTTGTGCATAAGATTCCGGAAGACGTGAATTCATACCCCGGAACAGTTGAGCGGTAACTATGCGGCGCGAGGAGTCATCTATGAGATTCAGGCCCTCAAACCGCGGTTCTTTCATGACATGCCGGTCAACATGTCATAGGGCATTGGAATACTTTCTTTCATATCGCACCCACTTGCGTTTTTTGGGTTTTGCGGGGGATGCGGTCACCAGATTGTTGTCCTTCATGATACAATATATGCGCCAGCAGCTGATCTTTCCCCAAATCTTGGCAGCTGTACACAATACACCAACCGGCTCCTTTTTGGTATGAGTTCACGTCTTCCGGAATCTTATGCACAAATCACATTAACTGTCGCGATCAGTTATGCGTAAATTTAGACACAGGTGAACTCATACCCTTTTTGTGTACAGAACCTGTCGTATTTCTTCAAGTGTGAATCCATACTGGGACGGCCGGCGCGTCCAGGAACTGGATACTTGCCGGTCCTGCGGAATTCGATCTGAATATGCCTTTGCGAGACGCTTACTTCGTATATGACTGAGGTGCTCTTTCCCTTACTGATGACGTATCGGAGAACTTTTTCATCTCAGGTGCTTGACCATGTTTTTCTTTGATTTGCAGAATCTCTGTTAGTCGTTTTTGGTATGAGTTCACCTGTGTCTAAATTTACGCATAACTACTCGCTATAGTTAATGTGATTTGTGCATAAGATTCCGGAAGACGTGAACTCATACCATTCATTAGTGCCTTAATCTTAGTGCAACCTAATTTTGGTACACTTGAGTCCATATCATTCACAAGTTTGTTGCATAACTGACTTTGACAGAATACAGGTTCCCCATGTCGTAATCTACGTTACTGCCGCGTCCGCCCACTCGTTGCACTCGTATGTTATCCCATTTCCGCGCCATTAATCCGTGCCCGAATAATCGTTTGAACGGGAACCGGCTCTAATGATTATCTCGATTATCCATCGCCTGTTGTACCCTTTTGCCGCCTTCTAGTACTGCTTGTTTTCGACCTTTTCCTCATCAGAAAGGCGGAAAATGGGCGATTCCGGGCTTCCTCCAAGACTGCAAGTCCCCACGAGTCGCCTTTCCTTTGGTGGAATTTAGCTGGATCGGGATGGTTGTCCGGATTCGATTATCACTGCACAATTTCATGTTATCCCTGGACGCGTATGCGCCATCCGCAAGCAACTCGAGGTTGCATGCGCGCTTGTCATCATTATTCGGTAAGGGGGACACACCGTTAGTCAGCGCGTTTCCGGGTGGTGGCTTATCTGTTGGTCCTGCCAGAGATGGCAACTGTTGCAATGGGTCCGGAACTTTCCAATTCCAGGGTGTGCTTCCTGTCCAGTTGTGACTCTTCTGCATACGAGCCCAGTACTGCATTGTTTAACATGCGCGTATCCCCAACCCACTCGCCGGTAACCGTAAATGCATATGCTCTCCCAGTCCGCGAGCACATGAATCCGCGCCTCTTTTTCCATTTGGCCCTTATCCACTCACCACGATTCAAGGCCGGTCGAGTTAACAATCATTGGCCCTCGTCAGCTTTTTGTCTGTGCCGACAATCATGCCATCCCCTTGTCCATGCCAATCTCTTCCGCGTCTGTATATTATGGAGTAGTGCGGGGTTTGGTGCCCTTCTAGTAGTCCTGCAAGGAATCCGGATACCTGCCTGTATCTCATACCTAATGCCGTTCTCAGTGTCATGTAACATGCCCACAGCATACTGGTAGGGAGCACCCTCTTTGTTATGGTTGGCCTTTTCAATTCCACGCATGATCAAAGCCAAATAGCCTTCCGCTGGACGTACTTGGCATTGTCGGCGAATACCATCAAGTTTGTTTAAAAAATCTCAGATGTAATACTTGGATCCAAGTTAGTAATTACTATGACAGAATAAACGAAAATACTCAAACCGTTTTCACATACATTTTTAATCTAACTTGTTTGGGGTTATGCAAGAAACTAGCTACAAACAAAAGATCTAGAAGAAAATACTCAGACTCTGGTTAAACGCGAATAACATCGCGAACAACTCCATGAATAGAATAGTCCACGCGGTTACCAAAGGTGCGGACAAGGTAGTATTAGAGAATTTATCACCAAAAGCGATGACCAGTTATGGCAGGAACCACAAAAGAACAATGAACCGTTCCATGCGCGAGAATCGCGTCGGCGAGTTCCGCCGGAAAGTAGTACAAAAGTGCGAGGCACTGGGGATTGAATTGGTGGCTGTGCCAGCAAAATACACGAGCCAGACCTGTCACGTATGTGGACACGTTGACAACAAATCACAATCAACTAGGGACACTTTCAAGTGTGTCCTATGTAACCGGGAGTTTCACGCCGATATCAACGCGGCGTATAGTAACCGGCTCCCCTGCACAGGGCGGCTGAGCGAGTCGTCCATGGGGTGGTTTACTCGCCCAACAGCAAGGTGCCATGAAAAAAGACTTATGGCTGGCGCTATAATTCAATTCTTGTGTGATGCTCTAAATGATTTATTACAAACCCGCATCCGCGGTACGTCAATAATGGTTGCTCACCAGTAGTATGAGTTCCGGTATTTCTCGATTGCGTGATAAGATCGCACTAATCCCTGTCATCGGTTATGTGTAAACGTGAGTATGAATAAACACACAATCGTCTAATTTTTAACCCTCACAATGGAATGGCGCCCAGTGAAATCGATAAATTTTTCTCTTCTGGCCGGCGAGGAAATAGCTTCTACACTGGGAAAGCGGGGAACACAGACGGATATTACATTATATGACAAAAAAGAGTCAGGCATCATACGTACATACGTGGTGCCCAATGGGTTTCCGGAAAAGATACAATCATTACTTCAGGCAATAAACTTGGCTGAATATGCAATAATCCACTTGGATACACTGGACCGGTTTGCTGGCGAACAAATACTGGCTTTGGATGCATTACGACGTACTGACGGCATACTGAGTCATAACATCAATGTGGATCACGATTCGGTTCTCCGTGCAGTAAAGGATACCGTGGTGGAAAAGTACCGGTTTGTAGAACCTTCCGATATACGGGTAGATACGCTAAACTTTGATCCAATGGTGAAACACGGGGATGCCCGGGTAGTCGTGGATCACTGCTTTGATGTCAAGGGTGTGGGGACCGTTGCCTTGGGCAGGGTGATATCTGGCAGTATCTCAAAATATGACACACTTGTCCTTCAACCTCGTGGAGTACAGGCTACAATCAAATCTATACAGATGCATGATGATCCAGTAGGGGATGCGATATCGCCCGCTCGGGTGGGATTGGCATTAAAGGGCGTACGGCCTGATCAGGTAAGGCGAGGTGATGTACTGTGCGGCGGTACGATGCCCATAGTATCTGATACAATATCCCTGAATTTCACGAAAGTGCAGTACTACAAAGGCGAGCCCACAGTCAACCAGATGTGTATTGCAAGCGTGGGTTTGCAGGTTGTATCGGGCAAGATATCATCCACAGAACCGCTAAGCATATCCTTGGATAGGCCAGCAGTATATGAAATAGGAGAGCGATGCGTACTGCTCAAGCCTGAATCGTCTATACGAATAATGGGTAGTGGTGCCCTATTGTAATGGCCTGCATATGTGGTACAAAATTACATGAGGGACAGCAGTGGCTGTGATTTCAACCATCACTCAGGTAACAGTAATAAACCATCTTGATTAAACGGAAACATGAATCGCCGTGTACCTTTGGTGATAATGGCGGTTGTAATTGCCGCCATTGTGTCTTATGCCATAAGCCCGTACTTTATGGAGTCGGAGGTGTATGAGGAGTTGCCCGATACGGTGACAATTTCCGATGACATGATTGCATACGGTGGTACGTTTGTGGGTGTTGGTGACGGCATCCATGATGCCCAAGGGGTGGCATCTGTACTCGTACAGGATGATGGCAGCTACCTGTTGCGCCTAGAAGAGTTTAGATCCACCAACGGTCCTGATTTGTACGTATATCTATCCACTGACAAGGGCATAGACGACTTTGTAAGTCTGGGTAATTTGAAGGCAAATCGCGGTGATCAAAACTACGAGATTCCTGCTGGCACGGACATAGAGCAACACGATCACGTCCTGATATGGTGCAAGCCCTTTAGTGTACTCTTTGGTAGTGCACAGCTTGAATAGCGTCGTGGTGCCAGTTGAGGCTGTTTGGAGATCCGCAGAAAAAGAAGAATGCCCAGCAGGCAGGCAAGATACGTAGCCTAGTGAAGGAGAAAAAATACTCTGACGCACTAAGGGTGGGACAAGAGTATCTTACACGTGTTCCCGACAACCATGATGTCTTGTTTATAATGGGCGGCATACACTACATGCGAAAGCAGTATGGTAAGGCACTAAAGTACTTTGAAGCTGCACTTCAGATAGGCAGGTATGATACCGATGTGTTGATACTAAAGGCCCAGTGCCACATGCGGTTAGGTCAAATTCAGAAAGCCAGAATGTGTTGCGAAGATATCCTGGAAGTAGATCCCAAAAACCGTGAGGCACGTGACATAATTAACCGCACCTAGTACGTATCCATATCTTTTCCAACTATATGACCAGATAATATTCTCCCACTCCGCGTGGAGATATTCTAAATGTCTAACCCAATATCCAGGGCAGGGGCCGAGTTAGTCATGGAGCCCACTGATACATAGTCTGCACCACTACTTCCGTACAACTCTATGTTGCCTGCTGTAATGCCGCCTGATGCCTCCAGCTTTACTGTGTCCCTCAATCCATCTCTTACAAGTGCTGATACGGTTCTCTGTATATCTTCTGGCGTAAAATTGTCCAGCAGTATGAGCGGCGCCCCAAATCTTGCTGCGCGTAACGCATCTTGTATCGTATCTACCTCTACCTCAAAGTGTGCACTCTTCTTCTTGGCGCACTGTATGATTCTGTCCAGGGATCCCTCTATTGCTATGTGGTTGTCTTTTATCATTATCATCTCTCCCAGATTCATGCGGTGGCGCTTGCCACCCCCGGCTTCCACTGCCTCCTTGTCAAATCGTCGCAGGCCTGGGGCTGTCTTCCTGGTGGACAGAAGCGTCACATTGGGGGGTAATCGTGAAGACAGGGTGGCGGCCATACTGGCTATGCCGCTCATGCGCGACAGCAGGTTCAGTGCGGTTCGCTCTAGGGAGAGTATATCCGAGGCCCTGCCCGCGACGGTCATGATTTTCTCTCCCGACTCTACGGCACATCCATCCTTCACTATAATGTTGCATGTGCATCCCCGTGTCTCAAATATTGTCTTGGCGTGGAGTGTGCCGGATATTGTACCTTCCTGCCGTGATACTATCCGTCCGGTTATATGCACGTCCGGAAGTAGATCCGATGTAGGATCCCCCTCGCCCAGATCCTCCTCTAAAAAACCAAGTATGACATCATTCGAGGACAAATTCCGGTCAGGTTATTCTAAGGGCATACTTGCCCCTGCGGGTTACCCCTAATGTATGTCCTATCTGAGACCCATTGGGCTCGACCACCAGTGCAATGCCGGTCCAGTCCGGTGTAAGATCCGAGGACTTGCAGGCAGGACATACCTTGCCTGTTGTGACAAACTTACACTTGCGGCATGCCATCTCGCGTCCCATCTATTACTCCTCCTTGCTGGATCCCCCGCCTTCTGCATTGGTCACCTCTTCGTTTATCCATTCATTAGTACCTAGGAACGGCTGCCTGCATGTGATTCCTATCTTGCCCAATGATGCACCCTTGCCTAGGGATACTGCCGTAATACGTGATCTAAGTTTTGATCCAACACGTAGTGTACGTCCGCTTTGATTGGCAACTATAACTCCTGCCTTTACATCACTTCGTAGATAATCATTCATCACCTGGGACAGGTGTAGAAGGGCATCTGATGGGCCTATTCTCACAAATGCTCCAAAGTCTGTTATATCCACAATTTCGCCGTTCACAATCTCGTTCATCTTTGGATAGAATGTGAGCGCCTCAAATTCCACCCGGTGGAATGTACCACTATCTCCTGATACCATCTTTCCCATCTCGTCCACATTTGCATCCAGTATGATTATGATGTATCCCAGATCCGCGCTTATGGATGACTCGTACTTTTCCTTGAGTGTGCTTATGGCAGCCTTGCGTAATGCTGTGCCAAAGAGATCTGGCGGGATCCTGACTACATCGATCATGGTCGTTATGGAAAACAACTGTAATGACAACCTCATGGTTTCATTTTATGAACCTTTGTGTTGATTGGGCGATCATTTAAGATATGCTGGATATGCTAACGCTTGGGATATGTGCCCGTATTCTGTGTGTGCAGTGACGCTGTGGTTTGGCAGCAAGTGCCGCCTTGAATCGGCTTTTGAGTGACCTCCGCCAAGGTATGAGTTCACCTGTGTCTAAATTTACGCACAACTGATCGCGACAGTTACTGTGATCTGTGCACAAGATTCCGGAAGACGTGAACTCATACCCGCCAAGTGTCATACAGAACAGGATTCACACTACCCTGCCTGCCTTGATAGAGTATGTTATACTGTTGGATTATCTAAAAATAAATAATGCCATAATATGGTTTAGACTATAATGGTTGGTGTAGATCAGGTGCTTGAAAAGCTGGCCACTGTTATAGATCCGGACCTGAAGAAGGATATAGTATCAATGGGCATGATTAAGGATCTGGAGATTGATGGGGGAGATCTCAAATTTACGCTGGAGCTCACCACACCTGCGTGTCCCTTCAACGCGGAAATAGAGGATGATGTCAGGAATGCCGTCAATACCATAGACGGAATTGCTAACTTTGACATGAAAGTTACTGCCAAGGTGATGGAGGGCAGGTCCTTGGAGGACGATACTGGGATGACGACGGTAAAAAATATCATCGGTGTTGCCAGTGGCAAGGGTGGTGTTGGTAAGTCTACAGTATCTTTGAATCTTGCACTGGCACTATCTCAGAGTGGCGCAAAAGTGGGATTGCTGGATGCTGACATATACGGTCCTAGCGTACCGCTTATGCTGGGCATGAAAGATGGATATATGGAGGTGGAGGAGAACAAGTTACAGCCCGCCCAATCACACGGTATACGCGTTGTGTCCTTTGGATTCTTTGCGGAGCAGACCCACCAAGCCGCCATATATAGGGGGCCTATAATATCTGGTATACTACGACAATTTCTGGTTGATACCAATTGGTCTGATCTGGATTATCTTGTAGTTGATCTACCTCCCGGTACCGGTGACATACCCCTTACGCTGGCGCAGACTATACCCATAACGGGCATACTGGTAGTGACCACGCCTCAGGATGTTGCAAGTAACGTGGCAGTCAAGGCTATAGGCATGTTTGAAAAACTAAATGTTCCCATAATTGGTGTTGTGGAGAACATGAGCTCCTTTGTATGCAATAAATGCGACGCCAAACACCACATATTTGGCCAGGGCGGTGCCGAGGCAATAGCGAAGCAGTTCGACATACCATTCTTGGGCGAGATACCACTTAATTCTGGAATAATGAGTGGCTCAGACTTGGGCAAGCCCATAATGATTACAGATTCGGAGTCGGAAGGTGCAAGCTCGTTTAGGACCGCTGCAAGAAATGTTGCTGCCCAATGTAGTATACTGGCTGCCAAACTACAGGAGCAGACAACTACTGATTCGGATTCGGCGTGAAACTACCTGTTAGACACCGCCATCTGTTTAAGGATCCCATGGGTTTGCTGATCGCAGACTCTGATGTTACAAAGAAACTGGTGTCCAAAGAACTGGATGGTTTCTGTCATATAGTAACGGTAGGAGATCGTACCACCGAACGCATTCTGGGATTTGAGCTAAAACCGGATGTACAAATAGTTGATGGTCTGGAACAGAGACAAAAGCGATCCGTACCGGGAGAGTTTCTGGAAACTATAACATGCATTAACCCAGCCGCTAACATAACTGATGATGCGGTATCTGCCGTGATTAAGGCATATTCCATGAAGAGACCCACTAGAATATTGGTCAACGGCGAGGAGGATCTGTTGGTGGTGCCCGCTCTGTTACATGCCCCAAAAGACACCATAGTTCTGTATGGCCAACCTGGGCAGGGGTTGGTTTTTGTAGTAGCAGATAATACATCTAGGAATAGGGCTGCTCATATGATGGAGTTGCTGGAACGGGATGATGAGACGGTGGCTGAATGAATGCATGATTACAATACCAAAGTATCTGACCTCCAGCAACCACCTTACGGGCGCACCGGTATGACTGGGAATGCATATCTTTGGTGTGAGTTCACCTGTGTCTAAATTTACGCATAACTGATCGCGACAGTTAATGTGATTTGTGCATAATATTCCGGAAGTCAATAGTACGAAAAGTAAGTCCGCTTAGGATCCGGCGTACAGTAGTCCAGATTGCACAAGCCAGATGGTAAAGAGAATAACAGAGGAATCAAGACAAAAGAGGCGTTGCCGCCACCAAAATAGCTCAAGACCTGAAACAAGGCACGTACGAAGATTGTGAACCAGAGAACGGGAACGACTCGAGTAAAGATAGGCAGGTCCATGATACTAATCACCGCCACCCAGATACGAATGGTAACTGAAGCATACAGCAAGGATCCCGCAGGAGTAGTACGTATTGCAAAGAGGCTTAGACAGAATTACAATATATCATATCGCGCAGTATATCGCATAATGAAAAAGAACGGTACGGCAGGATCATCACCTGCAAAGTCAGAGTGGGTACGCTATGAGCGTAAATATTCCAATGCAATGTGGCACGTAGACTGGCATGTCATGAAAGATGGTATGAGTTCACGTCTTCCGGAATCTTGTGCACAAATCACATTAACTGTCGCGATCAGTTATGCGTAAATTTAGACACAGGTGAACTCATACAAGTTAAGACCTAATTTTGTAGTATCAGGTATGCTAAAAGCAGAAGAACTCACCAAGGGTATGAGTTCACGTCTTCCGGAATCTTGTGCACAAATCACATTAACTGTCGCGATCAGTTGTGCGTAAATTTAGACACAGGTGAACTCATACGAAAGATGAGCGCTTCAAGGGACTGAATCTCATAGTTGATGCATCCAGGTGTATAGTCGGAGCGGCACTATTTGAGCATGCAACATGAGAACACCGTTCTATTACTGAGACTGGTAATGAAACGATTCGGCGCCCTTGCATCTCGGATAACGGCGCGTGTCTCGTAGGACAATAAAAGGGCAAGAAAAGCTGGAAACCCACTATTCGAGGAAGAACTGCTGGATCAAGACATCATACTAATCAATTCCAGACCATACCACCCGCAGACAAATGGCAAACTGGAGCGCTTCCCTAGAACGATTGAGGATGAGATATGGCATTATGACAGTCTCCGGGATTATGTGGACTACTACAATGAGAGAAGATTGCACTTCTCACTGGATATAGATAACGACGAAACACCACTCCAGGAATAAAAAGGCGACCCAGACAATTAGGGCAAATGATGCAAAATGGATGGAGTGGGATGCCAATGACTAGCGGACCGACTTTTCATACATTACACACAAATATTCTGGAAACTGATTAACTATATTGCAGCGTGCATTTCTGCATACAATAACTTGTAGATGAAATGGTGGACCGGGTGGGATTCGGACCCACGACCTTTGCGGGATTACTCCTTACGCAGTGTGAGTGCGTCATCCAAACCAGGCTAGACGACCGGTCCATAGTCTGGCAGTATTGTGTGCTTTTTGTTTCTTTTGGTGTGTGCCACTCTACTACATTATCGAGAGTCTATCTGGCTTGTCGTATTATGTGGTATTCGTGGCTGTACTGTAGAAAATAGTGCAGAAATACAGAATTAAAATCTGGTACCAAAGATTTTGGTATGAGTTCACCTGTGTCTAAATTTACGCATAACTGATAGAACCGGTTACCAGTTAATGTGATTTGTGCATAAGATTCCGGAAGACGTGAACTCATACAGATTTTGTGCATCTTGTAGACTTGTTAATGTTCATAGACTGGTTTGTTTACACCAAATTCTAGATTATTTATCTTGTAATATATTATCTCGCCACGACGCTCTATTATTGCTATGACCGGCTTTTTTCCCATCCTGGCCATTTCATTTATTTTTTTCTGAAAGGAACCGGCATTCTCCCGATGCCCTTCGGAAAATCCAAATACAAGAAATTTGGATCCTTTTACACCAAAATGAGTTCTATCGTACACACGAAAATCTATGCCAAAGCCGAATCCGTCCTTGGGTACGTAACCGCGAGTGCGAAGATCTCTGTATATTAAATATTTTGAGAATGCGTTTGGATCGACCTTCTGGTATGATTCCAATAAAGTATCAAAGTCCAGTTTATTTCTACCCTCTCTTACTACCAGTTTTTCTGTTGCCACTAGATATAGCGCCTCAAATGGTTTTAGATTATACCCGTCCGGTTCTTGATCGCCAAAGCCATCACTACTGAATGCATGTATGACTTCCTCGGACAGTATCCTGATACGGTCGCCGATCAGGCGCCCCTTGGCCGGTGGACGCTTCACTGAGAAATGATCGCTGCCTTGTACCGTGACATCACTCATACACTGCGCACTTTTGCCGTATGTATATCTCTGTCTTTGCAGGAAATGGGATCAATCCTAATAGTGTATGCCTTGTAGGTTGGCGTGGTGACGCACTGGCAGTCCCTGCTAGGTAACCGTTTAGGTCACTCCGAATTGCTTTCATAACACAAAATCCGGTAACCACAAGCCCGAAGCAGTGGGTGATAGACACCGCCAGCCCTAACGTATGTTGTGTTCGCAAATGTCGCGCAGTGAGATAACAGGATTTAGTCCCTACCCTGGTGGCATATTAGGAAAAACACTTGGGTGACCTAAATGATTGTATGAGTTCACGTCTTCCGGAATCTTGTGCACAAATCACATTAACTGTCGCGATCAGTTGTGCGTAAATTTAGACACAGGTGAACTCATGCAACAAATCCGCATTTGTCATATACAACCCCTGTCTTGAATGTCAAAGAATTATGGTGTTCGCTGTATGCCCATGAATTCAGTCTAGGTGTATGATCTTTAACTCGACCTAAACGGTTACCCTGCTAGTCTGAAAAGGGTTTTATGAGGCTCATAAATTATCGTCAACATGATCGACGAATCCAAGATAAGAAAAATGGTCCATGATGCAAAAGAGGCCTCCAAGAATAGAGGGTTTCAACAGGCCGTTGAATTGATAACCATATTCAAGGACATAGACGTCAAGAAAGGATTCCAGATAAATGAGGTAGTACAGCTTCCCCAGAGCAGCTCACAGGCTAGGGTATGTGTCCTGGCCGGTGGGGACATGAAAACAAAGGCTCAGGAATCCAATGCTGATGCTGTGGTGGATGCAGACGAGCTGGGACGGTTGGCCACAGACAGAAGAGCGGCACGCAAGTTCATTAATAAGTATGATTTCTTCCTGGCTGATACCAAGATAATGCCCGTTGTGGGCAAGTCTTTGGGTCAACTTTTGGGTCCCCGGGGAAAGATGCCCACGCCCGTGCCATTTAATGCACCTATAGAGTCGTTTCTCCAGAGATTCAAGGCATCCATACGCGTAAGAGTACGTGGATCCCTGTCTGTGTCATGTAAGATTGGTAATGAGTCAATGCGTGATGAGGATCTGGCAACTAATGCTACGGTGGTATTGGGGGCAATCGAAAAGAAGCTGCCCAATGGCAACAAAAACATACGTGATGTAATGATGAAGACCACTATGGGCGGAATAATAAAAGGTGCCAAGAGCAATGCATGAAAATCGAACCGCATATCCAAAAAAGAAGAGTGATATGCATGCACAAATACTGCAATTGTCCTCTGAACATAGGGTCGTGGCCCTTATACGTATGGAGAAGGTGCGTGCATCACAAATACTACAGCTGCGGAAGAAGCTAAAGGATCAGGTAAAATTCGTCAGCGTCAAGGATAGGGTTGCAGTAAGAGCCCTTGAAAAGGTAGGCATAAAGGGTGTAGAGAAACTGATACAAGATATTAGCGGTCAATGCATGTTGATCTTTACTAGCCTCTCACCTTTCCGTCTCAATATCATGCTTGCCAAGAACAAGATAATGCTTGGTGCCCGCGGAGGCGATGTTGCCAGTATAGACGTTATCATTCCTGCAAGAAACACCGGAATAGCTCCCGGACCCATGCTTACAGAGTTTAAGGAAGCAAACATCCCCACCAAGATAGATCAGGGTACCATATGGATATCCAAAGATACCACGCCCGTCAAGAAAGGCGAGGTGATAAACGAAAAGCTAGCTGCCATGTTGGGCAAGCTTGACATTAAACCCATAGAAGCGGGCATATCTCTTCACTCAGCCATCGAGGAAGGCAACAGGTATGACAACAATGACATGACCGTTGACATTCAGGCAGTGGCCGATAGCGTAGCCCAGGCTCACAATGAAGCGATGAACCTCTCAATAGACGCAGGCTATGTTACACCATTGAATATAGCCCAGATACTGGCAAAGTGTGCAGCTTCTGCACGTTCCTTGTCCATTGAATCAGGACATATGACAGAAGAGACCAGGGATGCCATACTTTCCAAAGCCCATGATCAGGCCAACTCTCTGATACACAGTAGCGGTTATGAGCCCTCGTGATTCCTGTAACGGATGATCTAGCGCATTCTCTCCGGTAGAGTCGTTATCTACCATTTCATCGTGTGTAAATGTAGGCATGCGGTACAATTGGCATCTCATATTGCCCATTATGAGAGGCGTACCTTTTGTACGCTATATAATGAAAAAACTGATCTTGCATATAGCCTGATCTAGCCAAACAGCGAGGAGAGACCTTCCATAGCCGCTTCCTCATCTTTTCCTTCTTCCTTCTTCTCTTCTTTCTCTTCGACCTTTTCCTCTACGGTTTCAGCTACGGGGGCTGCGGCCGCCACTGCCACAGGTGCAGCTTTGATCGCCTCATTGATATCCACATCAGCCAATGCTGCCACCAAGGACTTGACTTGCGCCTCGTTGACCTGAGAGCCAGATGCTGATACTACTGCGGTGAGATTCTCTTCACTGATGTCTTTTTGTAGTTTATGAAGAAGTAAAGCAGCATAGACGTATTCCATGGTAATGCCAAACAGCGATGTACATTATATAAATCGTAACTGCAAGCCGTAAGTAACCGTTTAGGTCGCACCATGACTTAACCATATATTCTGATTAGTCCAATACACGACATATGGAAGACCCCGAGGTTGAGATTCTACGGGACAAGTTAGCCAAGGTCATGGCTGAATAAGAAAGAAACACCAAAATGAAGAGAAAGATTTGATTATCCGCCGGTTGTCTTAGAGGGAGGATCTGGAGTCAACCAATGCGAGGAAACGTAAAGAATTGGCATTGCGTGAGGAATATTTAGCTCAACTAAGGTAGCGTATGAGTTCACGTCTTCCGGAATCTTATGCACAAATCACATTAACTGTCGCGATCAGTTATGCGTAAATTTAGACACAGGTGAACTCATACAAGGTAGCAGCTCAACCGCAAGCACATACTAATTTGCTCAATAACTGACGGATGGTACATCCAGAAGTCAAAATACTGCGAGACAAACTAGCCGGATCTATAGGCGCTAACGGTAAACTGATCAGAATAATCAAAGGGAAAGACATGATCATCGAGATACAATCAGAGAGGATTACAAGGTTGGAGACAACGTTGAAGATAATACTCGCAGCGAGGGATGTGGAAGTAAAATCATTAAAGAATCGTCTCCGATACTATGAAAGCCCGCATACCCCAACCATCACAGAACTCCATTCAGAAGATGAAAAAAGCCGCAAAGAAAAAGGTAAACGCCACTCAAGCGAGGCCGGAGGAGCGGGCACCCAGGAAAATCCCACAACAGAAGGCCTGGCAAAATAGTCCGCAAGACCCCTGACAGGTGTTCAAAATGCGGCTCTAAAAACCTGGAAAAGACCGGCAACACCACAACAGACATACCCGTTATTCCGAAAGCCGAGGTTACCGCGCACATAATAGAGGAGTGCCGGTGCCTAGAAGTCATAACATTACGGATATGGTACATGAACCCGGAGTGATCCCGGGCACACAATTTGGACCCAACTTATTGACCATGATCACCACTGCATATTACAATGGTTCCACACTGCAGGGTATCGCGTACACCATGAAAATGTACGATGCAGGCTCCTGCAAGGCAGCAATACAGCACACCATGGAAGCTGCATCTGAAAAAATGGAGAAAGAGGTGGGAAAAATCCGGGAGGATTTGGCCAAATCCTAGACCATACTGATGGACGAGACCCCCCTCTCGCTGAACGGCAAGACTGTATACGCGTGGGCGTGCAGTGGAAATGACAGCATAGCATACAAGCTGGCCACCTCACGCTCATCGGAGATAATCAAAATGTACTATTCAGACATACTGGACAAGCTAATCACGTGTGACGGATATGCCGGATATAACATATTTTACAATATACGAGGTGCTGGGCACATATTACGGGAATCAAAAGATGCATCCGAGGCCCGGCCCACCGGAAACATTACATAAAATGCTTCAGGATATACGCCGAGGCCCGGGACTTGAATCCTGAAGAGACGACTCCGGATATCCTAGATTCGTTCGAGATACGTGTGCTCTCCATAGCCACCCGGTGGCAAAAGCTGGGTGTAAAATTCGGCAATAAGCTGGAAGGGCATCTCCAAATCTGTTTACATTCCTGCGCTACCCCGGAATGGCACCCACTAATAACGAGTCTGAGCGCGTGCTGCGCCGCTTCGTCATACATCGCAAGATACGCATGTCTTGGGGCTCATACAAGGGTATGAAGGTAGTAGAGAACATCCTGACCTGCATGATAACGTGGAGAAAGCGCGGACTCAACACAGATACTGTCCATACTTGGGGCAAGTTAAACGACCATACCAAGAACAATCTGGTGTAGTGCATTTCTCTTTGCTAAGGGTGACCTAAACGGTTACCCCTGCATCCATACTATCGGATAACGGCGCGTGTTTCGTAGGACAATAAAAGGGCAAAAAGAACTGGAAACCAACACTATTCGAGGAAGAACTGCTGGATCAAGACATCATACTAATCAATTCCAGACCATACCACCCGCAGACAAATGGCAAACTGGAGCGCTTCCATGGAATGATTGAGGATAAGATATAGCATTATGACAGTCTCCGGGATTATGTGGACTACTACAATTAGAGAAGATTGCACTTCTCACTGGATAGATAACGGCGAAACGCCGCTTCAGGAATAAAAAGGCGACCCAGACAATTAGGGCAAATGATGCAAAATGGATGGAGCGGGATGCTAATGACTAGCGGACCGACTTTTCATACATTACAGGCTGGATACACGGTAACGTATTCTCTCGCGGCTCTGTTGGTATCGGGCATAGGCCCCGGATTGTCTCATAATATGGCGAGTTACACAAGTCTGCTACATGCAAGTCTGGGACGTAATCGTTTAGGCCGCCCCTAGTCAACCGTTCAAAAATACGCCGCGAACATAACTGCTCTTGTTTTGTATGAGTTCACGTCTTCCGGAATCTTGTGCACAAATCACATTAACTAGAACAACCTGTTCCATCAGTTGTGCGTAAATTTAGACACAGGTGAACTCATACCTTGTTTTTTCTAACATGATATCACATATACCCGTAAATTTGCCGTCCTGATGCCTGATCTTTAACCCGACCCAAACGGTTACAGTTCACATGTGTTCACACTTGGCTATGATTGGCAGGATTTGTGACCGTGAGTGCGTGTGTCTTGTTGCCACTTCTGGCTACAGTACCAAAATGTAACGATTCTATAACAGAGTATGATCAGTGCGGTTTGGGAAGGCTATACATGTAACATGGCAATCATGTCACCAGTCCCTAGAGATTTATTATTGATTAAACACACATGAGTATGGAAAACTATGCAGGGAATATAATATCCAATTTGGCTGGCCTGCCAGAGTTCCTGCGAAAACCCATGCTACGCAGCAGGATGGCAAACTTTTCCGGCCTAACTGATGCTGAAAAAATCGAGGTCATAGATGATGCCCTAAGTGCAAGCTCTACGGTACCTTTTGATCTCTTTGCAAACCTGTTTGGGACGTGGCTACAGGTGCTAGCAGAAATGGACGTACAGAGCCGACGAGTAATACTGGAATACTATATACGCCATCTCGCGGAATATCCGGAGAATGTTATTGGCCTGCATGTAGATGGACTGACAGGAATATTTGTTGGGCTCAGCGAGGAGTACCAAAATGTGATAATAATCTCTGTACGGGATATAGTGAATGGTATAGGGCCGGAACAAAAGCGAAGGGTACTGCTACTTGTGCCGTCTGTGATAAAAGATAAGCTGGAAGCCTAGGCATCAGGGTTACGATTGTCCTCATTGGCGTAATCTATGACATCACCTTTGGCGCTAAGGACACCGGCAAATATTTTTTCATGTTTCTTGAGGGCTTTTCGGTGATCTGGCAGGGACATGTCCAGACGCATCTCGTTCATCACCATTATGCGATACTCCTTCCATTCTGCCCAACATTTGTTACAGCAAGGGTATCTGGCCGCAAATGGATCCAGCTCCTCATCAGAGGGTATCTCGTTCTTGCACTTTGTACATGCAGACATACGCGCCGAAAACATGTTAGCGAATTTATCCCTTTGCCAAATAATATAGGAGTGGCTTTCCTACAAATATGCATGAAGATAAAGTGTGCCAAATGTCAGGAAAGTGCAAATCTCACACCGGACTTTGCCACCATAACATGTGAGCACTGCGGTTTGGAGTGCACTTATGGCGAATACGTCAAGTTTGTGGCCCATAATGATGCCACCTACTCAGACATATTGGCCGACTATGCAGGCAACAAAAGCCAGCCCATGGGGACACTGGACGATTGGGATTGACAAGGAATATAAAACCGGCATCCGCGAAAAATATGCTTGTCAGAATTAGAAGATCCACCTGTATTGAATGAGGTAGATCAGGCCCTAAACAAAGCGGCAGATATGTATCGCAAGTTAATGGAACGTGATGACGTAACGGACGAGCAGCGAGAGAAGATGGAGGGAAATCTCCAAGCAATGATGGAGCGAGAGGTCATAGAGAATAGCGAAGCACACCAACCAAAGGAGATCATATCAGACGAGGTACAGGTAGGACCACCCACCCTGACCCGCTTTGAAAAGGCGCGTATAATGGGGGCAAGGGCATTACAACTTTCCATGGGGGCCCCGCCCTTTGTGGACATACCAGTAGAGGCAAAGATGTCCCTAACTATAGCAAATGAGGAACTGGATATGCGGGTCATACCCATAGTAATTAGACGTACGCTCCCCAATGGAGACTTTCAGAACATTCCAATAAGATTATTTGACTAGGCTACGGCCAAAACACGTAACCGGCATTTTCGGTATCAAGGATTCCGCAAGTGATCATGTACTCACTTTGGATTGAGGGGAATCACAGTTGCGCTTCACAGGTATTTTCGGTAAAATATGCAGTTGACACCACATAATTTAATACCACACAATTATCAGTGTGTTATAGTGTCAGCACAAAAAAACACATGGACAAATATGCCTGATGATCAGGTCATGCTTGTAAGTGGGGCGCCCATCATGAATATGGTCATAGAAGCCATGTCTACACTTGGTGACAAGGAGCTCTTGTCCATAAGGGGCAAGGAGGAAGACATACCAAGAGCCGTGGTGGTTGCCAACATACTCACAGAAAAGATGATGAGCAATAATTCCAAGGTTTACAAGATAATCCTAGATGCCATCATAAAACCGGACGGCAGTATGGCATCAACCATCGAGATAATTATGACAAAAGTCTAGTACATGGTACCAGGGCCTCTCAAAAGCAGGTTCTCGCATTCCTTGCAAACCTGCTCGTCTATACCCGTCTCTATTTGATGATGTATCTCGCATATGAGCAGGCTTGACTTGATATAGTTACACAAGCCGATAAATTTGGAGAGGCTGGCGGGGGTATAAGCCCGATCTGATGCCAAGTCACGGCTGAGGTCATCTATCATTCTTGCAACATTCTTGTCTTTGAGCAGTTTTTCTATAAGGGCAGGATCCCCCCGAGTTCCCCGGATGTAATTGCTAATGGCAGCCTGGGTTACGCCCAGCATTTTGGATATTGTATACTCGGCTATTCCGTGATCCGCGGTCAGCTTCTTTGCCAGGATTGCCCGTATGGCAGGGATTAGTGTCTTTGACTCTATCTCGGCAGGCAACAACATTGGTAACTATGACTTGGACAGCAGATTTATGTTTTATTTATTATAGGTAAAGCTAATCCATAGTTTGTCGCATGCCACACGAATTTGGTTGCACGCTATCCAAAATCACGTTGTGTGATACAAAAACATATGCCTGACCCTACATCACTTATACATGATTTTGGACATATACGGGCTTTTGGACAAGGCGTGCAGGGAGTGTAATGCGGATGCCGTGGCGCTGTCCGGGGGCTTGGACAGCACCATAATAGCATACATGATCAGGGAACGATCCCCCCAGGGCATATCTGTCATATCCAAGGACTTTGTGGCAACAGACTTGACGTACTGCCAGATGGCAGCCTCCCGGCTGGATATTGGTACGCGTATTGTACAACCGGACACTCCCCAGATACTGGAAGCCATAAGTGAATGTATAGGCATACTGGGTAATTTCAACAACATTGAGATACGAAATAGCGCAGTGATGTATCTTGCCATAAAGGCCGCCAAGGAGATGGGCTCCCATTCGCTAGTTACGGGAGATGGTGCCGATGAGATATTTGCCGGCTATGACTTTTTGTGCAGGATCAGTCATGACCGTCTGGCTACAGAACTCCGTCGCATAAGGAGTGTGATGCACTTTACATCCGCAGACATGGGCAAGCACATGGGAATAAAGATTGAGTCGCCTTTCCTGGATCCGGATCTGCTGGAGGCCGCTGCCAATATACGTCCGGAGATGCTCATAGGAATGCATAATGGAGCAAGAATGGGCAAGATGATACTGCGCCATCTATTCAAGGACAGAATACCACACCAGATAGCGTGGAGGGCAAAGTCTCCCATGCAAGACGGGGCAGGTACCTCGGGATTGATAGGTATGCTGGACGCGCTAATGCCCGGCGACATATTTGATGAGCGTGTCAAGTGTATACAGGAGAGTGACGGCATCCGCATCCGTACCAAGGAGTCGCTATTCTATTATGAAGAATACCGGAAGCGGTTCAGTGTGCCAATAGCAGCTCCCTCGGACAGGCGAAGCTGCCGGTACTGCAAGTATGCCCTAAGTGATAACTCTAATTTCTGTAGGATGTGTGGGGCCTTTCCTGCCTAGCGCCACCGACGGGGTTTGATGAATATTCGGCGGCACCCATTACAGCAAAAATAGTAAGTCTTCCCCTTGTGTTCGTGTACCAGAGCCAGCTTCTCGTCAAGCTCTATTCCACACACGGGATCCACGGGCATAACCTACGGCGCTGCAGTCCATTTATAAATCCAATATCATAAACGCCAGCACTGTTGCTTCCCAAGAGCTCTCGCACCTTAGTAACACAACAGCGACACTAGGTTTGACTTCCAAGTTCGGAATGGGATTGGGTCGCACCCTAGCGCTATGGCCGGCTTGTCACTTGTCATTATTGGGCCATTTATTAAGGTGGCGGAAAGTGTCACGATTTCACAGAAATCCGGGATAAATGGTACCTATGGAATGCCAACTGCTAGAACAGGACCCGCCATATGGTAACCGTTTAGATCACCCTCGGCATACTTGTTTCTACTCAACTTCCTGTTCCGGGTAGCCAAAACCTAGACTAACGTATTTTGAAATTGTATAGCCTTCGGTCATCGTGATAACCCCCGCAAACTCGTACCCGGACTTTTGGTTTTTTGTGTTACCTAGATAGTTACTGTCAGGAATGCGGAATATGGTAAATATAGATGAATATCAGATTGAATGTTAAGTGTTGGTATTATTCACCCCCGAACTAGTTTCACACCGTAAACTAGACATACTGTTTCTAATGGGCATATCCCTAGTCTTTCTTGCCCCCGGAAGCACCTTTGCGGTAGGCGAGTATATAGAGTATGACATAATAGCGGATTATCATTTGTCGTTGCTGGATACGTACATCTTTTATGGTGACACGCTTGCAGGTGAAGAGTATTTGATACTTGATGAGTATAGTACAGTGCTCTCTGATTACATCACACTGCTGGCTGAATATATTCTCTATTATGATGAGTTGAGCGCATACGAGTCATTTGAGTACACCATACAGTTAGACGAGGACATAATTTTACTGAAGGTGTATGTCACACTGCTAGATGGGTACATTTTTGACGATTATAGAGGACATTTTGTTCCTGTTTATAGACCGGATTATGTATCATATTATGGCGTAGGGACATGGTTGTACGATATTGACTTTCTCGAGGCAGAGGCAGATTGGCTTAACGAGACGTTCTATTTACCATATGATGTTATTATAGCGGCCTCCGAATGTGGTGAGGAAAATGCATTTTATAACTCCTATTACAAGATGGTTATCCTATGTTATGAGCTTGTAGATCATCTTTTTGACATATACTACGAGTTCAACGGAGATAATGAAAGCTGTTTTGATATAATTTATGATGGTACAGTTGAGGAAGTCTGTGAAAGTGCAACGGACTTTGTATTTGCTAATGTATATGCGGCATTATACCACGAGATGGGGCACGCCGTACTGGGCATCTATAACCTGCCATATACCGGCCTTGAGGAGAACGTGGCTGATCAGTTTTCCGGTTTGGTACTTAGTCGCACTGAAGGTGGATATGACATGATGCATAATGTAGCAAAGTATTGGCAGTACTCGTCTGAGTCATCAGAACCGATACCGTGGGATACACATGCGGGGGACCTACAACGATTCTATAACATATCATGCTATGTGTATGGGGCAGATACATACTACAACGCGTTTCTGGTCGAAGATGGACTACTCCCCGAAGACCGTGCCGTATGGTGCGAGGAGGAATACGAGCAAATATCATATGCGTTTGGGCATCTGCTGTATGATTACAATAACGGCTTTTTTAATCACATTCCATAGATATGTGACCCTTGTCCCGATATTGTGAATATCACTCATTAACTAGTGTGGTTCTTTACTCATGTCTATGGCTCCAAGTTGTACAAGAATTTTTCGTAGTATTTCCCCCAAGAACGCGGTAGTGGTATGAGTTCAGTTCTTCCTAAATCATGTTGGACTAATGATACTGATCATTGCAATCTGCCGTACGTAAAATTAGGCTTAGCTGAACCCATACGTATGGTCTGGAAGATATACGTTTGCGCAGATTATAGCGGTCATCATAAGTCTTTGGGCGACTAATTTGATCAAAATAACACAATTATCACAGGCTTATTTGGTATGAGTTCACCTGTGTCTAAATTTACGCATAACTGATGGAACAGGTTGTTCTAGTTAATGTGATTTGTGCATAAGATTCCGGAAGACGTGAACTCATACCTTGCATCTGCTGATTTAGCCTGTCTGCCATCCTGTTGTGATATTTTATGGAAAATCACCGCCAAGACTTATGGTGACTGCTATAGTACTACATAAGCGCATGATTGAGGAAGACAGGAACTCATACTGGTGCGGCAACACTAAAAACTACATCCTTCTCTCAATATGTCATGCTTGGCAGAAAACCTGTACTGAAAGAGGGTGTTCACATCTTTAGTACAATATCGGGAACAGAGCATACTGACTTTGTTATTGGTGTAGTAACAGGTACGGAGGGCAGACAAGTTGGCATAAATGGCATTCGTGTATCCATGGTGGGACTGAAGAATAAAGTGGAGCAGGGTAAGGCTGGCCAAAGGTCACAGGAGATACTGACAAATCCTACACCGGATAACCTCATCATGGGACTCATATATAGGGTGGAGTATGACAACTATACATCAATACTGGATTTGAACAAAGACAAGTGTGACATAATTCCGCCCAAGGTGTACAGCATAATTGAGGGATGGATACGGGAGTCATTACCGGAGATGCTCAATAACATACTTTCACTGCCGCCAGGTCCAGAACGGGATGAGGCAAAAAGAGTCGTACGACATCGTATGGATACCCTGCTGGACAAGAATCTCAAGCGTACATTATACTCTGTGTGTCGCAGTCTCAAGATACTAAACTAGTTAGATCAGTCTGGTTCTGATGATTATGTCGCACTCTGCACAAATCATTACAATCCATAGCGCGTAAATTTAGACATGCATGAATTCTTTCAGTATGTGTTTGAGACTTTCTAAGTTCGCTTTGCCACGGTTTCTTGCATAAGCTGGCGCAAGTGTGCCTTGTTGCGTACAGTATTGCCGCCTACCTTCTTGTAGAGCATCCAGAACTCTGGATTGGTTATGTCTTTACGATCCTTGGCTATCTTTAGCAATCGACGGAGGGACCTGACTTTGGCTACATATGTCTCCTTGGTATGCGTACGTGCCCCCTTGCGTCCCTGCTTGGAGCCGTGCTTGGTGCCTCTCCTGTTACGCTGATTCCTCTTGTATTGAGCCCTGCCTCGTGATGTACCCTTGAACGGCTTTATTGTTATTGTCCCTGCCGTGATAAGGGCGCGAATATTTTGGCGGGTAATGGAATCGCCTATGTCTTCCAGTCTGTCAGCATCAAAGCGTATGCGGTGCACACCAACCCCTGTGACACGAGCTGCTAGGCGTTTTTTCGCTAGAAGATTAATTGCCATACACGCTCACTCTCCCGTTGAATATCTTGAATTTTTGTTGCATAGCTACTTTTAGTATTCGAACTCTCTTGCGTGTTCCAACAGAGTGCCCCAGTCGTATGCCATCCGAAGACGGTTGCAATGCCTTCAGATCTTCCACCCTAAACACAACGTTATCAGTATATCCTGATGGATGCAATCCTCGCGCAACCTTGGGTCCCCTGTATCCAACTTTGACCAATCCTGGCCTACCCCGACTCTTTTGCTTGCGCTGGTGATTATCTATGCCCTTGGGTTTTCTCCATCTCGGCTTGAGCCTGTCGTATCTCCAACTCTCCGGCCGCATAAACTTTGGCTTGGCCTTCTTTACTTCGTGCCGTTTTGCGATGGCACCCTTATTTATGGACATATGGCTATGTCCAATTGCTCAAAATAAATAGTTATTGAAAGCCAAGGGTATGAGTTCACGTGTTTTGATCATATGATAAGATTGTAATTGACTTGGTACAACAATATTGCGCTTAAATACCAAGTTTGAAATAGAATCTAATGAGTAGGCGTATAACACGTAATAAATGGGAGCAGGAAAACCGGCTGCTCCGGGACACCCGTACGTCCACCAAGAGGGATCTTGCAGATGCGATGAGACACGTGAAGGTATTGGAAGATGATATTGCAAATATTAGACCTTATGCGCATGATTGACAGTAACATCCCATGTTGCTTCAAACTGGTATGAGTTCACCTGTGTCTAAATTTACGCACAACTGATCGCGACAGTTAATGTGATTTGTGCATAAGATTCCGGAAGACGTGAACTCATACTCAAACTGGGTGTATTTTATTGCACACAATCAGTCAAGCATGAACAATGTTAATGGCACCTGCCAGCACTAACGTATGCCGTGTAGTGGGGTGACCGGATCTTGATGACGTATATCATGAGTGAGCTAAATGGTTACCACAAAACCCATTAATTTAGTGGATTTTCTGATAAGTAATATTCGAATTATAATACCACAGAAATTATGGACAGATATTTTTCAAAAATTGCTTGTACCTGGTATGCTTGTGCATAATGTGTAAATTATGCAACCCGGATACTACGAGCAGATCTTCCCGGAATTCCTCACGACTACCATCATATACCTGACTTAATCTACGATATACCTTTAGCATTCGAATTACATTCTCGATTAATATGCGCCTTTTTGATACATATTGGTTGTATTTCCTTTCAGTTTTAGTGAGTGATTCCCTACCCCTGTATGGAATTATGACCTTTGCGCCGGGTAGGAAGTCTTTCATACCCTGGTATCCTGCATCTGCTATTACTGTTATCTTCTCAGATGGCAGCGTGGTTGATTCTTTTAGGGACTTGCCCCATTTGCCACCGAGGGGAATATCATTCTTGAATATGCCATAATCGTGTCTTTTTCCCTCATATACTCCACTTACGTGAATTATCAGTCTTGTTTGATGTTATCTGTACGTTATACGTGTGGGTTTTTTGTTTACCAGAATACATTGCCTCCTGATTTTTTTCAGGACGTTGTACGCGTACATGTATCCCATCAGTCTTTATCTCCCCTCCGGCTCGGCCTGGAACAATTTACTTAAAGTCGGGTGTTGACTTGATTTGTGATATTGCTTTTGCAACGGTATCTGCCGTTGGAAGTATCTTGATCAGTCCCTGCTTTGTAAACTGGATGTAACGGCATATGTTTGACTGGTTTATCTTGAGTATTGCTGCCAGCAGCTCCTGCCTTGTATTGTAGCGCAGGCGTATCAGTGTAACTAAGAGTACATGTCTGACCGGAAATTTGTTCACGTGCCCGCGATCATTTGTAAGTTCTAAGAATCGCCGTGCATCATCGCCTTCCAGGGACTCTACGTATTCTGCGAACTGGTTAGTATCCATTTGAACTCTTCCGGGGTGCATCCGGTCAGGGAATGAAGCTGATCCTTGCGTTCTATGATGTCATCAAGATTTGAAACGAGGGCATTCTTTGTTTGAGCTTCAAGTTTGCTACGCAGGTTTGTTGTATGAGTTCACGTCTTCCGGAATCTTGTGCACAAATCACATTAACTGTCGCGATCAGTTGTGCGTAAATTTAGGCACAGGTGAACTCATACGGTTTGTTACTTCGGCTTCGGTGCGTAGCCTGTATTACTCTGTGACTAACTACTCCTTGGTGAGTTCTGCTTTTAGCATACCTGGTACTACAAAATTGTATGAGTTCACGTCTTCCGGAATCTTGTGCACAAATCACATTAACTGTCGCGATCAGTTATGCGTAAATTTAGACACAGGTGAACTCACACAGTAAATCCACTAAATTAATGGGTTTTGTGGTAACCGTTTAGATCACTTCCAATATACGTCATCAAGATCCGATCACCCCACTACACGACATTTGCAATCACGGCATACGTTAGTGCTGGCAGGTGCCACTCACATTGTTCATGCTTGACTGATTGTGTGCCATAAAATACACCCCAGTTTGAAGCAACCTAGGCTGTTACTGTCAATCATGCGCATAAGGTCTATTATCATATGATCAAAACACCTGAACTCATACAGGCAAGGAGCCTGAATCCTGCCCTGCCCATACACATCATGATGGTTCATGTCTCCCTCAATCTGCTGTCTATCCGCGGCAGAAGTGGTTATTCACGATCAGCCATGCGTGAATTTAGGTACAGATGAACTCGTGTCATGCAACCATTGCAGAGAAATCGATGGTGGGCTCTGTATGTGACATAGATCTTGGCGTATATGACTTATCGTATAATCGCGCCAATGTCCTGCAAATTGGTATGTGTGTGTCCTGTCCGTATGGGGTTACCATACTTTTCAAAGTACGAACCGGAATCGTTGTTTACCAGATATGGCTCCAAACCAGCATGGTCACCCTCTACTATGTGATGTATGGCACCGGCATTTTTTGTATCCCCGTCTATTCCGTCCGTTCCCATGGATGCAACAACTGTACCGGGCCTAATCTGTTGCATAATCCGTAGCACTAGCTCCTGATTACGGCCTCCATGCCCGCTACCTGTAACATGAACTGTTGGTTCACCACCAAATATCGTACATTCGCCCTTGTCTATTTTGCGTCCTGCTAGCATATTCGCTACATCCTTCACATCCCCGTAATTCTGGACTAATTTAGTGTTGTATCCCAGTATGATGGCGCGCTCTTTCATGGCCTTGAGACAGGTATTGTTATTTGCTATAATTTGGTATGGCATAGATGGCTCATTGGGTGTCTCTGATATGTAGCCGTGAACGCCATCATTTAATCTGGTTAGTACTGATGGCGGTATGGCATCTGTCAGTCCGTATTTTTTAATTATAGACAGGGCATCATCAAATGTGGTTGAGTCTGAATACGTGGCGCCGGACCCTATCGTCTCCGGATCATCACCTTCCACATCTGACATAACAAGTGAGGCTCCTTGACATATGATATTATCTACCAGTCTGCCGCCTTTTATCCTGGAAAGATGTTTTCTGACACAATTTATCTCTGTTATGTTTGCGCCGCACCGTAGTAACACATCGGTCGTGCGTGTTTTGTCTTGTAATGTTACTCCGTCGGGAAGCGCAAGGAGTGATGAGGCCCCTCCGGAGATCAGGAATAATACAAAATCATTCTTTCCGCGATTGGACAGAAATTTCACAAGCGCTTTTGCCGCTGTCACACTTTGCCTGTCTGGATAGGGATGACCTGCCCTGTATATTGGGAAATTCCTACTCTGCCTAATTTGTCCGGAATTCTGCGGTATTACAATAATTCCCGACTTAATGTGCAATATGCGTCTCACTGCCACACTCATCCCATAAGCCGCCTTCCCAAAAGCCGCGATATATGTGGCGTCATATTGGCTTAGATCTATGGTCTCGTTATCAGTATGTATTTTGTTATTTTCCACGAATTTGTGAATTATGTTGGCGGGATCTGCCGCAAGCAAGCCTTGCTCTAGAATATCTATTACATGGCGCATTTTCTTTGTCTTGCAGAGATTTTCATGATTTTGTATTTTCATGCTGTAAATACATACTCAAGTCTTATAATCTAATCTGTACATTTGCGGGAAATTATATACGAAAGTAGCACGCTGCTGGTATGAGTTCACGTCTTCCGGAATCTTGTGCACAAATCACATTAACTGTCGCGATCAGTTGTGCGTAAATTTAGACACAGGTGAACTCATACCGCTGCTGGTCTGCAGATTCCATAACGGGCAGGCAAACATATACACATAAACTTGTTGTAGGAACCATTCCCGCTCTTGTTGGACTTTTAAAGTCACCTTGTGCCACATATGCCATGTATGGTTGTCTGATCTTTTTTGAGACATAAACAGTTACATCAATAGACCGTATGCGCAGAATCACCTCTCCCACACTGCACGTCTAAACCAAGTTGTTAGATACGAACAATTGACCTAGTATCATGGGTTTTCCCACACAGACTCGTGTGAAACAGAAAAGTTAAGGTATGAGTTCACCTATGTCTAAATTTACGCATAACTGATCGCGACAGTTAATGTGGTTTGTGCATAAGATTCCGGAAGACGTGAACTCATACGATATACACAATTTAATATTTCAAAAAACTAGATATAAAAATGCCGGAATTTAGTGTGGCTTTCCCAAGTACGTACCATACAATTTATGATTTTTTTAAAAGTCGCTGGGTATGTGTGACTTTTCCTTCAACCATTCAACCTGTGGAAGAGTAAACCGCCATACAATATCGCCCATCTCAGTGTCCTTAAAGTCCCAAGGGGCAATTATCACTATGTCATTGTCTCGTATCCACACCCTGCGTTTCAGTTTACCACGTATTCTGCCACGCCGGGTTATGCCGTCCGTACATTTTACCATGACGTTCTCGCCGCCCATTATCTTGAGAACTCGTCCCAGTAGCTCCCCTTCCTCCGGTAGACGTATCTCTTTTAGTTCACTCTCGCTCTTTACCTGACGCTTTCCCATTTTACAGACTGTCTGCATTCATCATGTAATATAATTGGTGAGTGACCAAAATATGGTAGCCGCGTGTGTTCACGTCATATTGGATTGCAATCTTGACAATGGCACGCCAAATCATGCAATACAACTTGGCTCATATTATGTATGAGTTCACCTGTGTCTAAATTTACGCACAACTGATCGCGACAGTTAATGTGATTTGTGCACAAGATTCCGGAAGACGTGAACTCATACCATATTATGTCATATGGGTGCGATAGAGTGGCACCGGCCTTTATCGGGACATACAAGTGGTTATGCCATATGTGGGCAAGGATAGAATACGGCAGCGACGTTGTTAATCTGGGGTAACCTGGGGGGTTACAAGACTTGATATGAAAAGGTAATATTGAGCATGTTTGATGCATAAACTGTGATAACAGTACTTGCTGGCGGCACTGGCTCGGTTAAATTGGTCCGCGGACTGGCATCACGTGAATCAGATATGAATGTGATCTCCAACGTGGGCGACAATTATTGGCTGTATGGTCTTTACATATGTCCTGACATTGACACTATCATATACGGACTGGCGGACTTGCTGGATACTGAAAAAGGCTGGGGCATTAAAAGGGACACTTTTAATTTTCTGCGCCAGATGGAGATATTTGGTGAGGAGACTTGGTTTCACATTGGTGACCGTGATGCTGCAATTCACCTCATTCGAACCAATAAACTCAAGAATGGAGAGAACCTTACCAACATAACCAAGTGGATGTGTGAGCAGTTCGCCGTAAGCACCAACATTATACCCATATCTGACAACAATATTGAGACTCGTATCACGACCAAGAGAGGTGATTTGCATCTACAAGAATATTGGGTCAAGTATAGAGGGCGTGATCCAGTGGAAGGCATTCAGTATATTGGTACAGACAAGGCACGTCCCAATCCCGAAGGCATAAGCGCCATACAGAACGCCGAGACCGTGGTCATATCTCCCGGTAACCCACTGACATCTATAGGTCCCATGCTCCAAATTAAGGGTATTAAAAAAGAGCTCTCCCGCAGAAAGAACAAAGTAGTGGCTGTCAGTCCGCTTATAGGGGATAACGCCATTACTGGTCCCGCGGCAAAATATATGCAGGCTGCCGGAATCGAGTCCAACGCATACGGTTTGGCAAAGATGTACTCGGATGTGTGCAGCACCATAGTGATAGATTCCAAGGATCATGCTCTAAGCAAAAAGATACAATCATTGGATTACAAAGTGCTGGAGACCAATATTACCATGGGGACGACTCAGGCGGAGAACGCGTTGGCATCCTTCATACTAAAGAATGCCCGGTAGACTTGAAAGTCTCTGTCATTATTCCTGTAAAATCCTATTCTCGTGCCAAGACACGATTGGATATATCGCGCCAAAAACGTGAAGAAATATGTCACATAATGTTACAAGAGATGCTGCACGTTCTCGCCTCTGCTGAACATGTTCGGGAAATAGTGGTGGTCACTGTAGAGGAGAGGGCGATATCCCTGTGCAAGAGCATGGGTATTGTTACCATTCAAGACCGCGAGGCGGGAGTGAACGAGGCGGTAAGCCTGGCAAACAGTTACCTTGTGAAAAAGGGCGCAGCAATCTCCTTGGTACTACCTCAGGATATACCGTTACTGGAGCCTACTGACATATCCTTCATGCTCAAGTTCTTTACTCCGCCGACATGTGTTATGGTGGTACCCTCTGTCCGGTTTGATGGCACAAACGCACTGCTGCGGTGTCCGCCGGATATTATGAAGACACATTATGATGACAATAGCTATCCCAATCATATGAGAATGGCCCGGGAATCTACACCAAATCCCGCATTGGTACATGTATCAAACATAATGCAGGATATTGACACTGCTGCGGATTTGAGCCGCATACTTTGCTCCACTACAAAGCCATCTCTGGTGCGCCAGCTTAGGAATGTGCTGGGATCCTCTTTTGCATGATCTTGACTGCAATGGTAATGATGCCTATTGCCACCAGCAGTGTTTGAATTGTACCAAAGAAAGGCTGCTCAAAAGCATCCAATACATTCCAGTCCCCTATGTGGGCCACAAAGTAGCCATATGCGTATAGAAAATAGTTGGTAGCCCAATGTATCATTATACTACACAATAATCCATATCTATAGTACACATATCCAAGTATGATTCCGGCTACCGATGCCTGGGCCACCTTGTCTGCGCCCCAAGTATTTCCTGACAATACATGTGCCGCCCCGAATAATATACTAGACACAAGTATTATGGCGGTGATTTTTTTGGCATCATGAACATGCAGGTGTCTGGCCGGATGCCATAGAGCCTTGATCAAGAAGGATAGCGACATGCGATGGGTGTACAACAAAAATACTGGTAAACCAACTAGGGCCGCCCTAAATATCGACTCCTCTATAATTGGAGATAGGGTAATCAGATAAAACTGGACTAGATCATTCTCAGCGCGAGGCGGCACCAAAGACAAATCCAGATACCCCTGTATCGTATCTATAACCGTGGATGCAAGGACTAGAACGCCAAACCATGCAATAGCTTTTATCATATAGTTGGACCCTGCATCATTCCCGTATAGCGAATCCTTGAGTGATGACATTATGCTGCGCCTAGGACCCAAAATTGCCAATGAGAATAATATGACATAAATGCTCCATACTATTACAAATGCGTCGCCCAGAGTTATGTTGGGAATGGGTATGGGTGGCACGCCCACCACATCTGTGAGGGACAATGGTATCTCGTGCGATATGTGCTCTCCAATGTTTGTATTGAATACCACATAGATGCCCAGGGGAAAAGAGACTAGCATCATGCCTAACACTATGGATATGAGGGCTGAGTGTGGTATGCCTAGCGCATGAATTATACTGGAATACTGCAAGCCTAGTGCAACTCTATACTATCCTCAGGAAAACCCATCTTTGTCAGTGTGTCCTTTATGGTGTCCCGATGATCCCCCTGCAGAAATATGTAGCCGTCCTTGGCGGTACCGCCACACGCGTACTTGCTCTTTAGGTCCTTGGTTACTATGTCTACATTATTTGACTTGGGTTCGATTCCCTCTATCATGGTGCCCTTCTTCTTGAACCGTCGTGTCTCCAGCCGAATTATTATTTTGGCTCCGTCTCGTGCTAACTCCCCACAGGCACATAGATCCTCTGGTAGTCCACACGTGTTACAGATAACCGCCATTCGTTCATTCACTTAATCAAGTTCGTGTTATTAAGCCTTCTGAAATTGAACGGTTCCTTGCTGAATATTTTTGGTATATTGTAATTTACCAATATTTTGGCAAAATATTTCAATATATCTGCATAAAACTGCACTGCGTCCTGTGTGCCTGCACCGGCATGTGATTATTGTGAGAATAATCTTGTAGAGTAAATTAATCACTATGGGGATGAGGTGGCCCATACCGAAGTGACTATTAGATGACAATCCCTCCCTACATTTCTCAATTATGTACGTTCTTTCGCGAGTTATTTTAGGTACAGCCTAATTCATACATCCGATAACCAGACTTTTTACACGTATCTGTGTAATGTGGTATACTTACTCTGCAGAGAGATCCCAGTAGTTGGCATCCGGTTGTTTTTCTGTCGGTTTTTCAAGATTCTTCCACTCCCGGAAGGATCTGACGTAGAGCTTGGTGTTGTCTATTCCCACAGATTTTAGCGCATAATACGCCAAGCCTGACAGTGTTCCCACACTTCCACAGTATGTAATGACGCGGGATTCCTCACCAATACTGCGATTTGTAAGCATTCGTTTCATGCTGTCTGATTTGCGCAGTATGCTGGTGCCTGCGGATAGGGCTCGATAAGGTATGTTTATGGCTCCGGGAATGTGTTGCTCCAGAAAGTTTAGTCGTTCCCTATTGTCCACTAATATGGTTTCAGCACTACGTGATTCCAGGTCCTGTGCCGTTGCCATGATGCCCGGGTTGAGTGCTACATCATATATCTTGGAATTGTGTTCTGGGGCTTTGTCATCTATCTCCAACTCCATTCCTTTCCAGTTTTGGTACGTGGTTTCCAGCAATGTGACATCCTTGTGCCCAATATACTCTAGTGTCCACGCAACCCTGGATGCTAGCGCCCCAAAGGTGTCGTCATAAATCACAACTGGCGTATCTGACTCAATCCCAATACTTCCTGCCAATTTGGCCACAATATTGGGCGAGTCGTCATCCAACAATGTTCTAAGTGGTATGTTGGATGCAGTGGGTATGTGGCCTTGCTTGTATTCCTCAGGTTTTCTAACATCTATAACGCGAATACTATTGTCATTTATGTATGATCTTGCGGTATCTACATCTGTTGTGACCTTCATTACAATCGCTCTCTTGTCATGCCGGGATCACGCGCCGATGGCAGGGGCACTGGTATTGTCCGTACTAATGTAGAGTCTGTCAATGTCATAAGAGAGCGTCATTGGAGTCCCATATTATACTTATCAAGGTATTGCGCTGTAACCGTTTAGGTCGCGTTAAAGATCAACACCTAGACGGTAAATTCATAGCCATATGTGAGACACCATGATAGACAAAGCAAGAACGTACATGTTAGCGATGTATTTTGAACAGTTGTCCAAGGGTGACCTAAACGGTTACTATTGCGCTCAATTATTGCCCGCCACAGAGCATGAAAATGCGTGACGCAGTACGCGTGGACTGACGTATGTGTTCACGTCTTCCGGAATCTTGTGCACAAATCACATTAACTGTCGCGATCAGTTGTGCGTAAATTTAGACGCAGGTGAACTCATACGGACTGACTATTCACTGGATTCCTTTCCAAGTGAATCCTGTAGGCTGGTTACGGCCCAGCGCAAGTATTCCATATCATCCTGTGTGATGGTGCCATCCCACTTCTCCAGTATTATCCGGCTGGCTTCTGCAACATAGTTTAGCATTCTCCAGTAAGGATGGTGCTCTGCAGCAGTATGGGCCAATTCCTCAATGTCCGTGAGGCCATGCCTAGCCAGATCTAGGGGCGTGGTACCCTGTCCGAACACCTTGAGTATGCCTGCCTCCTGTATGTGCTGATACCTAAGTCCTGATTGTTCCGCACTTTTGCAAATATCCTCAAGCATTAGTGGACTAGTACCACATAATCTAAATATATTATGCCCTGAGGCGATTATGATAGCTCATATCACAGGTAACCGTTTAGCTCGTAGCCAGGATTGCATGAATTTGTCCCGGATACAAACGTGGCACTACCCGCCGACCCTTGTAATGTATGAAAAGTCGGTCCGCTAGTCATTGGTATCTCGCTCCATCCATTTTACGTATGAGTTCACCTGTGTCTAAATTTACGCATAACTGATCGCGACAGTTAATGTGATTTGTGCATAAGATTCCGGAAGACGTGAACTCATACCATTTTACATCATTTGCCCTAATTGTCTGGGTCGCCTTTTTATTCCTGAAGCGGCGTTTCGCCGTTATCTATATCCAGTGAGAAGTGCAATCTTCTCTCATTGTAGTAGTCGATATAATCCCGGAGACTGTCATAATGCCATATCTCGTCCTCAATCGTTCTGTAAAAGCGCTCCAGTTTGCCATTTGTCTGCGGGTGGTATGGTCTGGAATTGATTAGTATGATGTCTTGATTCAGCAGTTCTTCCTAGAATAGTGGGTTTCCAGTTCTTTTTGCCCTTTTATTGTCCTACGAAACACGCGCCGTTATCCGAGATGCAGGGGCGCCGAATTGTTTCATTGCCAGTCTCAGTAATAGAGCGGCGTTCTCTGAGGTTGCATGCTAGAATAGTGCCACTCCGACTATACACCTGGATACATCATCTATGAGATTCAGTCCCCTGAAGCGCTCATCTTTCATGACATGCCAGTGCCACATTGCATTGGAATATTTACGCTCATAGCGTACCCACTCTGACTTTGCAGGTGATGATCCGTATGAGTTCACGTCTTCCGGAATCTTGTGCACAAATCACATTAACTGTCGCGATCAGTTATGCGTAAATTTAGACGCAGGTGAACTCATACGATGATCCTGCCGTACCGTTCTTTTTCATTATGCGATATACTGCGCGATATATTGTAATTCTGTCTAAGCCTCTTTGCAATACGTACTACTCCGGCGGGATACTTGCTGTATGCTTCAGTTACCATTCGTATCTGGGTAGCGGTGATTGGTATTATGGGCCTGCCCATCTTTACTCGAGTCGTTCCCGTTCTCTGGTTCACAATCTTCGTACGTGCCTTGTTTCAGGTCTTGAGATATTTTAGTTGTGGCAACGCCTCTTTTGTCTTGATTCCTCTGTTATTCTCTTTACCATCTGGCTTGTGCAATGAAATAGTCAGCTACTGTACGCTGGATCCTAAGCGGACTTACTTTTCGTACTATTGACTACCCGCCGACCCTAAAGAAATTTAAATACCATGCCGGATATTGATAACATGAGTACCGAACCCAGTGATGTCATGGTTCTAGGAGCCATACGCCAGGGCAAGAAAAATTTTAACGCTATAAAGAAGACTACCAAACTTAATCCAGCAGAACTGGAAGGTATACTGTCCCGCCTTGAACATGATGGCCACATAATGGTGGTGCGCAAGAAGGGTTGGCTCGGTCAAAAGATAGAGATCATAATAACTGATAAAGGGTCCAACGAGCTAGATAACCGTCTCTACGAGGTCAGACAAAAGTGGAATCAGATGCAGGCATTGTACCAAAAGAAGGACAAGCGCGGCCTCAAAGACATGTTTGATGATAACCGTTCTTTCCTGCCCATGATGTTATTCTTTGGTATTATGGACATTATGATGTTTAGTATGATGTTTAACATGATGGGTATGGCCATGAGCGATTATGTTCCTGCAGAGAGCATGCCTGATGGATATGATGACCCTGGTGCCGACGCCGGTGGAGACGGTATGGATCCTGGTATTGATGGTGGCGGCTTTGACATGGACTTTGGTTTCTGAATGATAACTGCCGAGGAGGCATCACGACTACCAATAATGTTGCACCACTTGCATACTTTAGGTAAGCATAACGTATATCATGACACACTTTCCTCAACCCAGGACAAGCTAGTGGAGTGCGCCAGTACCGTCCCCGACGGAACAGTAATGATAGCTCATAGGCAAACCCGTGGTCGCGGACGCATGGGCCGCAAATGGGTTTCCCCTCCTGGCACGCTGGTATTCTCTGTGGTCATGCGACCCGCGTTGCCGCCACCCATAGTTGGAACACTTATGCTGGCTGCCTCTGTATCCCTTCATGAATCTATACGACAATACGTGCCTCATGCAAGCCTGAAGTGGCCTAATGATATCATTATCGATAACCTCAAAGTGGCCGGAACATTGCTGGATGTTTCTATCACGGACAAGGTGCAGTGGGTAGTAGTCGGTGTTGGCATTAACATCTCTAATGAGCCAAGTGCAGTCGCGGAAGAGCTGCAATCTGACGCTACATTCGGCGGTACCACCAATGTGGCGATGTACAATCGTAGCGTATCCGGCCTTGGTGTGTTATCTTCCTTCTTGACCGAAATGGATCTCCACTACACCGAGATAAACCGTGGTAATTACGCGCAGATACCATCTGTATATGAGAAGAGGTGTTCCACCATTGGGCGTGTGGGACGCTTCCAAAACGCGGAAGGCACGGCGAAGGGTGTGGGCCCTGATGGATCATTATTGGTACAATCTTCGGACGGTCTGCAACACATCACCTTGTGTCATTAGCCATTTGCGTATTGCTTCATAATGCTTGTTATTTCCTGCTGAATGTGAAGCGTCATATTGATGGCATCCTCTAATATGTCTGCATATTCAGCGTAAGCGTCTATCACTTGGGACTGTGCACGGTTGACGCTCTCTAGATGATCGCATCTTCGTATTGCGTTGCCCTGCAAAGTGAACTCTTCTACACTCTCTGGCCCCTCGCCCATATCTTCTATCTGGTCTCTCATCTCCTGTATTCTCTTTTTCAGTTGCGTTATGCTATCTTCCATGTGTCCAATACATTCTCATTTCGATTAAACCTTATTACCCCTTTTCACCATGGTAATTGGTATAAAAATATTAAAAGCATGAAGCTGTCCTTTAATACATGATCGACTCAACGGTTGCAGATACTCGCTGTCCATCGTGTACAAGAAAGCAGATAGTGACTGATGATTCCACTGGCGAGATGTTCTGTGGATTTTGTGGGTATGTTATGACTGAAAAGGTGGAAGATACAAGGGCCGAGTGGAGATCCTTCTCCAACGAACAAGGGAATAGGGCCCGGGCAGGCGCGGCTACCTCCATAGCAATGCATGATATGGGTCTGTCTACAATAATAGATGCCAGCAACAAAGACTCTACCGGCAAGCCACTCTCCGCAAACATGAAAAGTTCCATAGAGCGGCTACGTACTTGGGATAGCCGTACTCAGGCTTCAAGCTCTGCAGATCGTAACTTGCGGCAAGCCCTGAACGAGATGGACAAACTAAAGGGAAAGATGGGACTTACCGATGCGGTAGTGGAAAAGGCCGCGTACATATACAGAAAGGCAATGGAGAAGAAATTAGTTCGGGGTCGCTCTATACAGGGCTTGGTGGCCGCGTGTTTATACGCCTCCTGCCGCAACACTGAGACACCGCGTACGCTAGATGATATCTCCCAGAGCATAAACATACGTCGCAAGGATGTGGCGCGTTGCTATCGTTTGATATTTCGAGAACTGGAGCTAAAGATGCCAGTGGTAGATCCCGTCAAGGGGGTTGCCCGTATTGCAAGTGAGGCTGATCTAAAGGAGAAGACAAAAAGGCGTGCAATTGTAATACTAAACAAAGCCAAAGAGGTTGGTTTGGTTGCTGGCAAAGATCCCATGGGCATAGCTGCAGCCGCACTATACCTGTCCTGTCTTGAGACCGGCGAGCTCAAATCCCAGAAAGACATATCCAATGCGTCCGGTGTAACCGAGGTGACAATCCGTAATAGATGTGCGGGATTGCGGGATATGCTAAAATCAACCCCTGAAATGGGTTAGTTACGGTTTGTAGGATATGGTGCCACGGCACCGTTGTGGTTTATTCCTGCGCATATGCCATATATCTCTGTTAATTCACATGATACCATGAGTGTTCTGCGTGCCATATCCGGTGCCGCGATTTTTGTGGTGGCAGGATTGGTGGCGATTATTGTTGGCGCGTTCATGCTTCGCGGTAACATGCGCATGTGGGACAGACGTGATCGTAAGAAATAGGCATATTGGCGGTACTCGTTCCCCTATAGACTTAAACCTAATTTTGTATTCTTTATTGGCATGGGCAAGATGCAATTCAGCTGTAGTATATGCGGCAAGTCTTTTGGACGGAATGTTATGGAACTTGGGCGGCACATGGGGAGCGTTCACGACAAGACACGGCAAAGCGTTGAATAGTGTATTGTTATTACACGTAATAATGACACGTACAAAGAAGATAGCTATATGGGCCGTAATTCTGGGTGGCGGACTAGCCTATTACATGGCATATGGTCATATAGCGGACCTGATGAGATGATGGCATGATGATAACCCCCGAGATATCCAAATTCATGGAAAACGAGCGGCTGGGCTTTGTGGCAACAGTTACACCTGATTGCAAACCAAACATCTCTCCCAAAGGGAGTGTAGTACAGTATGGCGAAGCCCAGATTGTCTTTGCCGATATACGTTCACCAAAGACAGTAAGTAATCTGGAATCCAACCCTGCTGTGGAGATTAATGTAGTTAACTCCATGACCCGACGCGGTTACCTATTCGTCGGAAAAGGTCATGTAGTAAGGTCCGGGCCGGAGTTTGATGGTGCGCTTGAACGCCTGCGTGACAAGGGAATCAAAAGCACAATCGACACCATTGTAATTGTGGATGTGGAAGTTGCAGAGGAGATAAAGTCTCCGTTATATGATTTAGGGTACACAGAAGACCAGATAGAGAGAATGCAGAAAAAACGTTATGGCTTGGAGTGATCCTTGGCATCTCTTAGTGTCCTTTCTTTTTCAAGCTCCATCTCCTTGGCCGTCAATCTCTCCTGAACCTTTGCCAACTGTGCCTTGTAAGATGCTACAAGAGAGCTGGCCGCCTTTATGACTCCGCTATTTGCAGTATCGCTTGTCGCCTGTGGTCTTTCAGTCAGCCGCTTTTCTAGATCGTGAATAAGTTTCTTGTGCTCTTCTAGCTCTGAACGCAAGCCTTCGCGCTCAGTTATTGCCTCTGCCAGCTGCATCTTGGTATGGGCCAGTTCCGTGTTGAGGGCATCCTGTGCGTGTCTGTCTTTTGTATTCTTTTGTTCTACCTTGTTCTGCTCAAGTTTAAGAGATGCCAATACCTCGCGCTTTGACTCTATATCTGCGTCTATCCTCTCGATACTTGCTCTGCCCTGTTCTGTCTCCTTGTTGATGACCTGAATCTCGTCCTGCATTGCAGCAAGCCGCTTCTCTGCATCACTGAGTCGCCTCTCGACCGCCTTATACTCGGTTATTTTTGCCTTCAAGTCAGTGTCCGCCTGCCTGAGATCTGCAACGGTCTTCTCAGCCACAGTTCGGTCATGATAGCTGTCTCGAAGAATCTCGCGGCTCTGCTCCACCTGCATCTGCAAGTTTACATTCTGCTGGGACAGCCTTTTCTGTTCCTCTTTTTTTTCATTTATCTCTTTTTTTATATTAATCAAGTTGGTTATTGTTGTGTTATATTCTGCCCGTATGGTCTTTAGCCTGGACTCCGCTTCCTGTATGTCTTCTTCGCACTCGCGCAACCTGTCCTGGAGATCCACTACCTCCTGTGGTGTTTGAATAGAATCATTATCTGTAATCTCTCTTTTTTTGGCAAACAGTCCCATGTCGCGCACCTATCCTTTTCTTACAAATCTCATGTAAAAGCCAATGCCACCTATGGCCAAACCGCCTACCAGTGACGCCATACCCATACCCTGATCCAGCGGGTAGATATTGGGTGCTACAAACAGGAGTAGCGCTCCTAGTATGACTAGCGCAAAACTGCCCCCGCGCCTTGATCTGTTATGTTCACTGTGAGCCATCGTTCCCGCCCCGGACCAGTAATTCTGCCACCTTTAAATGTCCGATATCCGATATTAGGGGACCCAGTCTAGGCCCCCTTGTGGTACCAAGTATTATTTGGTATATTATTCCAAAAAAGTCACGCGGCTTGATGTTATGAGACTTGGCAACGGTATATACTGCCTGCTGGGGATCTATGCTTGTATCTCTCCGTAATGTATTTGAGAGATCATCCAGTGCCACACGTATGCTTGCCTCTATCTCTAGTGACGGCCGTACAATCTCGGTCTGCTCGTCTGCAAACCTGCTTGCCATCTCTATTAGGCTGTTCACATGAGGGTTGGATTCTGATATTATCTTGTAGTCAACAAGTTTTTGTGTTATGTGGTGCAGGCGATTCTGCTTGAATATTTTTGATAGTTCCACCAGTAACATATAGTTCACATGCACATTTGGCTCATCCGGCGGGGACAGCAGATTCGCATATTCGTATAGCCCCCTGAGCTTGGACTCCCGCTCCTTGTTACCAAGACGGACTCTCCCAAAGTAAATGTTCTCCAATTCGTTATACTCTTTCATCAGGGCGGGTACATCCTCCAGCCCCAGCTGTCTTGCGCCCTTTATTCTCTTGTATAATAATAGTAATAGGGTCTGCGCAGTGCCCACCTTGAGCCAGTCTTGTGCAGTTACAACGTTTCCCAGCGACTTTGATATTTTCTTACCTCCACGATCCAGGAACATCTCGTACTTTATGTGGTGTGGAGGTGGCGCTCCCAATACCTTCTCGGCAATCCAGTCATTGACGTGCACTGAGTCCATAATGTCCTTTCCGTATGCTTCAAAACGTACATCAAAGGCGTTCCATCGGGCCGCAAATTCTACCTTCCATGCCAGTTTTCCAAGATCAGTGCCAATGTGGGCGGTACCCTCGTGACCGCAACCTGATATTACACGACCTCCTACCGTTACGTCATTACAGGTGTATGTCACGGACTGCGCTTTGGCATCGTAGTGTTGGGAATTGGTGGTGTATATCTTCTCACATTTGGCACACACCGCGAAGTATGGTAGGGTGTGTACGTACTTTTCCTGGCCCACCGTGGTGTGTATGTACTCGCCTATAGTGCTGGCGTTTTCCAGTATGGTGTGAGTCTGTTTTGTCAGTAGACCGGCCTTGTACGTATCGTATGCCCTCTTGAACTTATAGTCTATGCCCAGCTTATCCAGACCATCCAGCAGTATGCTGCTCATGTGGGATCCGTACGAGTCATGGGAGCCAAAGGGATCAGGTATGAGTGATACAGGTTTGGCCATATGCTCCTCCAATGACTTTGGGAAACCTGTGGGCACTTTGCGCAATCCGTCCAGATCATCTGAGTATGCCACAAGTTCCGAGTTGTATCCCCTGTCTTCCAGCGCAAGCTTCACGCCATAGGATCGTACCGCATCGCCCAAGCTCCCTATGTGCGGGACCCCGGACGCGCCAAGACCGCTCTCTACTGTAATCATGTCCAAGCTTCTGCCCAAACTCTTCTCCCGTACGAGCAGTTCATCGGCCAGCTTGTCTATCCACGTACCCCTGCCTATGGTGTTCATTTACAACTCCTTGGCCATATATGGCCCGTATAACGAATAGCCTGTCTTGGAATAGTACTCTCTTGTCCCTATGGCACTTATGATTAGTATGCGATGCGCATGGAATGTGTCCCTGGCTATCTCCTCGGCCTGTGATAGGAGATCCCTGCCTAATCCGGAATGTTGTATGCCGCCGCGCCCTCCGATGGGCAGGGCCCGCCCATACACATGCAGCTCTCGCACCAGTGCAGAATTGCGCACCTCGTGGCGGTGCGCTGCGGCAGATGGCTTGCGCAGTCTCAAGAATCCGTGTATCTGATCATGTTCATCCTCGTATGACAGAAATACCTCCCGGCCACCTGATGCATCGTACTCCCTGCGGCGCAGATGCAAGTGTACACTTTTGGAATTGTGCGGTTCCCTGCACCTTATGCACCTGCATTTGGTGCCGCGACGACCCATCTCTTGCAGAGCCAGCTGTCTGAGGTTACTGTGCCGGGGACCTGCAATAATATTGGATGGTGATATCTCCCGCTGTATTCGCATTATGCGTACCCATGGCGGCACCGAAGCCTTGATCGTGGCAAGAATGTCTATCATCGCTCTCTCCGTGTATGGCTTGTACAGGCCTGCCTTGTACTGGTCATATAGTGGTGTATTCTCCAGTACCAGTGATGGGTATATCTTTAGCATATCGGGGCGCAATGATGCATCATTGAACAGCTTTATTATATCTGCAATATCTTCTTGAGGTGTCATAGTGGGCAGACCGGGCATCATGTGTGCCACAATCTTTAGCCCTGCATCTCTTGCTACCTGGAATGACTCTGTCACGTCCCCAAGTGTGTGTCCGCGATTCACTATGTCATAGACTCTTTCCTGCAGGCTCTGGACGCCAATCTCTACCCTGGTAACTCCATACTTTAGCATCATGTCCACGTGTGGCTGTTTACAGTAATCAGGTTTTGTCTCTATAGTGAATCCCACGTTTCTTATATGGGAGTGCTCATTCAGGCTCTGGGCCGCCTCTAGCGTACTGGATATGGATCCATTCAGTGCGTCATAACACGATTTTATGAAATCGACCTGATATGATTTTGGCATGAACAGGAACGTGCCTCCCACAATAATCAGTTCCATCTTTGAGGGATCATGACCGAATGATACCAGTTTGTCTATCTTTGATGATATCTGGGTGTATGGATCATAACCGCTCTTGATGGCATTTAGAGTTGCAGGTTCTGTGCTTGTGTAGCTGTTTGGGGTATTGAAATCTACTCCGCCGGGGCAGTACGTACATCGTCCGTGCGGACATGCGTATGGTTTTGGCATCAGCGCTATCACGGCTACGCCGGATCCTGTCTTGGCTGGTTTTCTGAGTAGTACGCCGCGAAGTGTGTGGTAGTCCTTGTTGCCTGCAGCAGACAGTATCTCCTGCTTGCGCGGCATACGCTCCAGGGATAGCCGGGCGCAGACAGACTTTGTAACTTGGCGAACATCCGCATCTGTCGGTCTGTTCATCTCCAGCAGGCGATGTACAATCTCCATACATGCATATTCCATCTTTGCGGACATTTCATTATACTCATCAATTACTACATAAAATTCTGACTAGATTGATTCGTGATATTCTCCGGACTCACTGAGGTACATGCGAACACCAGCCTGGCCGACAGACTCGCTCATGTCTGTATGGTGGATCGCACGTATTGTTTGTACCTGTGATTCAATATTGCCAGGCGCCTGTCTGACTCGGTGATTTGCGATAATACATCTTTGTATATTCCTGACAAATTGCCCGATGCTGGCTGCATCCAGCCTTGCCGTTTACTGGCATTTCATGATGCCCTCTTGAGACAATCCATGTATGGAGAAGGCCCGGGATAACATCCCGGGCTGTAGTCCCAAGCGAAGGAATTGAACCTTCGACAATCCGGTTTCTGTCTGCCTGATATGCTGCTATTTGTCCAGCCCTAAGCCGGCAACTACAGCCGGAAGCTCTACCAGGCTGAGCTAGCTTGGGACAGTAACTGTATGCCATACTTGTTTTAAATAACTATCGCTAGGTATTTGAGCAACTGTGTTCAGGATACGTATGCGTCCATGCCGTAGAATGGGCGACAAGCTGTATGTGTTCACTCCTGACTAAATCCACACACGACCATTATGGTTAAAGCGTGAACTCAGTAGAGTTGTGGAATCTGATATGGCAAATTTGCATAACTCTCTCTTCTAAACAAGTCGCAGATACCTTCTGTGGTGAACATGGTCACCGAAATAAAAATAAGACGGTCTGGGATAAAAATGACGGGTTCGTAGCACAGCTTGGATAGTGCGAACGCTTGCGGAGCGTTAGGTCGGGGGTTCAAATCCCTTCGGGCCCGCTATTATTACATACATTAATGTATGATTACTGTTCAGGATTTAACAGTTTTGTACATGGTGGCGGTTCCTCCATGTTCACATTTACGTACTAGAAATACATACATGATCCGGATCTGCCGCTTGCTCCGCGGTGGCGGTTCCTCCATGTTCACATTTACGTACTAGAAATGGCGACTATTTGAGCATCTGGTTGGCAAGCACGCGCGATGGTTCCAGATCTCTGTATGACTCCTGCGTGCATCAGAAATGGTGTATCCGTTGACTATTTTTTAAACTGGGTTTTGAGTTTACACAATTTTCGTATGAGTTCACCTGTGTCTAAATTTACGCATAACTGATCGCGACAGTTAATGTGATTTGTGCATAAGATTCCGGAAGACGTGAACTCATACCAATTTTCCGGTCTGTCAATTGAATACATTTTTGCCATTGTTATTGTCTTTGGTATGCAATCTCTTATTTTGTACTGCATAATTTCAAATTTGGATATTATGTTTTTGTATTATTATATTTATCAAACTGTGTAGTTTCAAAAGGCTTTAATTACTACTGTTACTTCTAAATGCGGTATGTATAGTGGTGCATTAGAAGAGCAAGCCAAGAGGAAGGCCACATCAATACTACAAGATGAAATCAACCGTATACTGAATGCTACAAGACAGCTTGCACAACTCCCTGATCTCATTGCCAAGAAGGATAAGGAAGGTATAGATGTACTATTGGAGCAAATTGCTGATATAGAGGAAGATGTAGAGAACCATCGCCGGAAGATAACAAAAGAGGTGGGTGATGTAGGCGGCCTAATAATGAATAGAGAAAATCTTCTAAATACAGCATATACCATGGATGAGATAGCCGGTTATATTACTGGTATATCCTTCAAGTTATCCAATATCAAACCAACAACACTCAGTGAATCTGACCTTGAGAAGGATATTACAGAGATGATCGAACTTGTTGTGGAAGAAGTACTAAAAATCAACGAGGTAACCCGTAATATCAATAGTAGCAGTGCTAGGGCCATTGAATTGGCTCAGGAGACACAAGAAATAGAGCGACAGATAGACAGCCTATATCGACTGGCCACAATTAAGGCCATGAATACTATAGAAAGTACGCCGGAATTATTGTTGATCAAGGATGTAATAGAAGGAATAGAGGAGATGGCCGACAAGTGTCAAAAAGTTTCGGACTCATTCATTATGCTGGCGTTTAGTCTTTGATGTATTACAATTGCTGATTTTAAAATATTTTATAGTAGGTTGATTTTATTTGGCTAAATCCAATACACATAAAATAATATGCAGTCTAGTGGAAAATCGTATTATAGTATGGAATGTGCAGGATTCTAAATATTTATTCACTAATGGATACTATGGCAAACCCATTGGTATGCCCAAACCAAAACCTGATGAGATAAACGTCCCATTGGTACTAGACTTGATTGAGGGACTATATCTACTTGAAACAGGCATAATTGCACTGTTCCAGGGTTCCAATAACATAATGGTACGCGAGATGCTTGACATATGCAAAGGCGAGTATGAAAATTTTGAGAAAAAATATCTTGTATACAAGACATTCCGGGACTTGGGCTATGTGGTGAATTCTGGTATACGGTTTGGGTGTGACTTTGCTGTATACCAGCGAGGACCTGGCATTGATCACGCACCATATATGGTACATGTATACGGAAGCCGTAATGCCATAACTGCACCGGGACTGGTATTGGCAGGTAGGCTTGCGACCAGTGTACGAAAACAATTCATACTAGCTATACCCCGTAGCAAAAAAGTAGATTTTTTGGCTCTGGATTGGTGGAAAGCCTAGATGGTTTTCACGTGATAGGCTATGTGGTTGTATATGTCGAATAAATCCTGTGTTATATTAAATTCTAAATTATTCTTCCATTTCGAATATATGCGCACTGTGTCATCCACTGGCTCTACCATGATTGTGGCATCCCTGACGCTTTGTTCTGCTATCTTTTTATTTAATTCGGAATCTCGGTTTAGATCGTGTGCCAAGACTCCGGGACCCTGCCATGAGACCTCCAGCACAGTCTTGGCTCCAAGATAGCCTTGCGTTTTTAATTTTGTCCTGGCCAGCAACTCCCACGGTTCCGGATGCTCCCTGAACACAATAAAGTGTGCCTGGAACCTGTCCATTGCTCCCCAGTGTAGCGGTTTTGGATCTTGTGGCATCACATTACCCCTTTTGTATTATTTGTACCATGTCTATGTTGGTACCATGCACTGTAAGCGTTCCTCTGTTGGTGACCATTCTTGCGGTGCGGGTATATACCCTGCTGTAATAGTCGCCAGACTCCAAATCCTGAGTGCCCAGCTCATTGGCCTCAGATTCCACTCCTATATCCTTTAGCATGTCAACAAAAGTCTCTGGCATTGTTTTTAAAACAAATGTATCTGGTTCAGAGTCTTCCATGTTTAAGCCACTATGGAGCCCATAAATAAAGTATAGCGTAATGATACCGGTAACCATTTGGGTCACTCTTCCATATGTGCTGCCAAAATGGGCTAAATCCGGTTATTTCATCACATGACATTTACAATCACAGCATACGTTAGGACTAGCGATCTCCTACTGATGTTTGTGTTTACCATATTTTGGTATGAGTTCACCTGTGTCTAAATTTACGCATAACTGATCGCGACAGTTAATGTGATTTGTACATAAAATTCCGGAAGACGTGAACTCATACATATTTTGTGCCATGAAAACACACCCCAATTCCAAGCAGGTCTAAACAGTTACTACCAATCATGCGCGTGGGGTTTAATATAGAGATTATGAGAATAGATCAGAAAATTTACAAAAGTAATGGATTTTGTACATGATCGTTTTAAACTTCGTTGCTTTGTAGGCTGATGTGCATAATCTATTGTAATTGGTACCAATATATTTTTCCAAAAATAATTAATTTTATAATTTAAAAATCTAGATAGACACACTCTTCCCTGTATTCTTGCTGCTTTCGCTTTTATCACTGTCGTTTTTCTTCTCATTACTATTGGCACTCTTGATTTGTGTGAGTTCACCTGTGTCTAAATTTACGCATAACTGATCGCGACAGTTAACGTGATTTGTGCATAAGATTCCGGAAGACGTGAACTCATACCTTGATTTGGCTTGAATATCTAGGAACACTGCCAATATTTACGCCCTCATTCATTACTGTCGGCAACTTTACATTTGTGTCGGGTTTCCCTATCAATTTGGTTTGTTCTTCATTTTCAATCTCTGATTCCTCAATTATGATATCACATTCATTAATCATATTAAATAGACTGGTAATAGTTTCTCACGGATCACTAATTTCTCCCCTGTAATCTTTAGGAGTTTCTTCAATAGTACGAAAAGTAAGTCCGCTTAGGATCCGGCGTACAGTAGTCCAGATTGCACAAGCCAGATGGTAAAGAGAACAACAGAGGAATCAAGACAAAAGAGGCGTTGCCACAACCAAAATAGCTCAAGACCAACATGAGTACAAGACACGTACGAAGATTGTGAACCAGAGGACGGGAACGACTCAAGTAAAGATGGGCAGGCCCATGATAGCAATCACCGCCACCCAAATACGAATGGTAACTGAAGCGTACAGCAAGGACCCCGCCGGAGTAGTACGTATTGCAAAGAGGCTTAGACAGAATTACAATATATCGCGCAGTATATCGCATAATGAAAAAGAACGGTACGGCAGGATCATCACATGTAAAGTCAGAGTGGGTACGCTATGAGCGTAAATATTCCAATGCAATGTGGCACTGGCATGTCATGAAAAGATGAGCGCTTCAGGGGACTGAATCTCATAGATGATGCATCCAGGTGTATAGTCGGAACGGCACTATTTGAGCATGCAACCTCAGAGAACGCCGTTCTATTACTGAGACTGGCAATGAAACGATTCGGCGCCCCTGCATCTCGGATAACGGCGCGTGTTTCGTAGGACAATAAAAGGGCAAGAAAAGCTGTAAACCCACACTATTCGAGGAAGAACTGCTGGATCAAGACATTAGACCGTATGCGCAGAATCACTTCTCCCACCCTGCACGTCTAAACCAAGTTGTTAGATACGAACAATCGACCTAGTATCATGGGTTTTCCCACAGACTCGTGTGAAACAGAAAAGTTAAGACCTAATTTTGTAATACCAGGTATGCTAAAAGCAGAAGAACTCACCAGGGAGCAGTTAGTCACAGAGTACTGCCGGCTACGCACCAGGTCCGAGGCCGAAGTAACAAACCTGCGTGGAAAAGTTGACAGTTTACGTGGGAAAAATGACAGCCTGCACGCTAAACTTGAAGCTCAAACAAAGAATGCCCTCGTTTCAAATCTTGATGATATCATAGAACGCAAGGATCAGCTTCATTCCCTGACCGGATGCACTCCGGAAGAGTTCAAATGGATACTAACCAGATTCACAGAATACGTAGAGTCCCTGGAAGGCGATGATGCACGGCGATTCTTAGAACTTACAAATGATCGCGGCCATGTGAACAAATTTCCGGTCAGGCATGTACTCTTAGTTACACTGATACGCCTGCGCTGCAATACAAAGCAGGAGCTGCTGGCAGCAATACTCAAGATAAACCAGTCAAACATATGTCGTTACATCCAGTTTACAAAGCAGGGACTGATCAAGATACTCCCAACGGCCGATACCGTTGCAAAAGCAATATCACAAATCAAGTCAGCATCGGACTTTAAGGAAATTGTTCCAGGCCGAGCCGGAGGGGAGATAAAGACTGACGGGACACATGTACGCGTACAACGTCCTGAAAAAAATCAGGAGGCAATGTACTCTGGTAAACAAAAAACCCACACGTATAACGTACAGATAACATCAAACAAGAAAAGACTGATAATTCACGTCAGTGGAGTATATGAGGGAAAAAGACACGATTATGGTATATTCAAGAATGATATTCCCCTTGGAGGCAAATGGGGCAAGTCCCTAAAAGAATCAACCACGCTGCCATCTGAGAAGATAACAGTAATAGCAGATGCAGGATACCAGGGTATGAAAGACTTCCTACCCGGCGCAAAGGTCATAATTCCATACAGGGGTAGGGAATCACTCACTAAAACTGAAAGGAAATACAACCAATATGTATCAAAAAGGCGCATATTAATCGAGAATGTAATTCGAATGCTAAAGGTATATCGTAGATTAAGTCAGGTATATGATGGCAGTCGTGAGGAATTCCGGGAAGATCTACTCGTAGTATCCGGGTTGCATAATTTACACATTATGCACAAGCATACCAGATACAAGAAATTTTTGAAAAATATCTGTCCATAATTTCCATGATATTATAATTCGAATATCACTCATCAGAAAATCCACTAAATTAATGGGTTTTGTGGTAACCATTTGTATGAGTTCACGTGTTTTAATCATATGATATTATATAATGCATCCAAGTTTTTTAATTATAACTGCATTCTTATAGCAACCCCATGCTTGTACTGGGTATGAGTTCACCTGTGTCTAAATACGCATAACTGATCGCGACAGTTAATGTGATTTGTACATAAGATTCTGGAAACGTGAACTCATACTGTACTGGAGGGATGGTGGAGAGTGAGCATTCTCATATAAGCCGAGCCGTGATTACCGCAATTTTCCCCGTTTCTCTTCCAATTCATTTACATAATTTCACGCATTTTTTCTATGTTATGTCTGCTTCTTACACGTTCCTTGTAGTGTGCAAGATCTCTCTTGGTAGACGCAAGGGTATCCGGAGATTTGCAGTTCCTCATTAACCAAATATTGTCATATCAAGTTTCATCGTATGTGGTAACCATTTAGCTCACTCATGATATACGTCATCAAGATCCGGTCACCCCACTACACGACATTTGCAATCACGGCATACGTTAGTGCTGGCAGGTGCCATTCACATTGGTTTGTTCATGCTTGACTGATTGTGTGCCATAAAATACACCCCAGTTTGAAGCAACATGGGCGTATGAGTTCACCTGTGTCTAAATTTACGCACAACTGATCGCGACAGTTAATGTGATTTGTGCACAAGATTCCGGAAGACGTGAACTCATACCCCTGGTGAGTTCTTCTGCTTTTAGCATACCTGGTATTACAAAATTAGGTCTTAACTTTTCTGTTTCACACGAGTCTGTGGGAAAACCCATGATACTAGGTCAATTGTTCGTATCTAACAACTTGGTTTAGACGTGCAGGGTGGGAGAAGTGATTCTGCGCATACGGTCTATTGTCGTACCAAGTCAATTACAATCTTATCATATGATCAAAACACGTGAACTCATACACATGGGCTATTCCTGTCAATCATGCGCATAAGGTCTATTATACTAATCAATTCCAGACCATACCACCCGCAGACAAATGGCAAACTGGAGCGCTTCCATGGAATGATTGAGGACGAGATATGGCATTATGACAGTCTCCGGGATTATGTGGACTACTACAATGAGAGAAGGTTGCACTTCTCACTGGATATAGATAACGGCGAAACGCCACTTCAGGAACAAAAAGGCGACCCAGACAATTAGGGCAAATGATACAAAATGGATGGAGCGGGATGCCAATGACTAGTGGACCGACTTTTCATACATTACAATCTTTAGGAGTTTCTGACATATTTTATTAAATGATATTTTTAGCTATAATTGTTACTCCTAAAATAATTAATTTATCACTTTAAAAACGTAGATAGATACGAATTATCATTAAATCTTGTCAAAAGTTCGTGTACGGCAAACTTACGTACTTGTACACCATTCCATTTAGGAAAGGGCAGCTATTTCTTTACTCCCAGATTACGGTTCTTGAGACGCAAGTACTTGTTATGACATTTGCGACATCGGGTAGCCAGAATATCATTGCGACATCCGCAGTTAAAGCATATTTTCATATGGAGCCTAGCCTGCGTGGCTATGCGTTTTTTCTCGGGATCCGTAACTGTCATGGTATGTATGGTTTACATCCTCGTTAATAATCTAACGATTTGTTTCACAGCCATGTATCCGCGCCTGCTATGCGCAGTACTGCAGAGATACTGTAAGTATTCGTGGCTAGAATACTGTGTGATGTTCATGACACAAGCTCGATACCAATATCCATTCCAAGTGAAACTGGTTTTGCAGAATTTGTGAGAGGCTGATGTGTGACCACATTGTGTCATGAATACAAATTACGTAACTCCAGATCAGGAATTAGATTGATTTCATGACATCTTTTAAAATTCTATACTTTTATTACTTTGACTCATTGAGCTTGGCAGCCAGCAGTATTGGTACCTCCATGGGTCTCATGGCTACCGGAATATTGGCCTTGGCAAACATGCTCATCTTGGATTCTGCGGAACCATACGTGCCCATGACTATGGCACCGGCATGTCCCATCCTCTTCTCTTTTGGGGCAGCCCGGCCAGCTATATATGCCACTGCCGGTTTTGTATAATTGGTCTCTATCATGCGCTGGGCCAGCATCTCTTCTGCATCTCCGCCTATTTCACCAACAATAACCAGTCCGCACAGGTTTGGAACATCCTTTACCATCTCAAACGCATCCAGCAGGCGGGTGCCATTTATGGGATCCCCTCCTATTCCCAGTGCTATGCACTGTCCAAACCCGGCAGCGCTCATGGCATCGGATATTTCGTATAGCAGTGTACCACTCTTTGATATTACGGCTACATCTCCCAGCTTAAATGGTGTGGGAGGCATTATTCCTATCTTTATTACATCCGGAATAAGTACTCCTGGCGTATTTGGACCAATGACTATGGCATCTCTTGATTTTGCCTTCTCCAGTACCTCCAGCGTATCCCGGACCGGGACGTGTTCCGGTATGGCTACCAGCAGCTTGATTCCTGCGTCCAGTGCCTCCATTGCGGCATTCTTGAAGAAACGGGCCGGGACAAACACAGCCGATATGACGGCTCCTGTAGCATCCACCGCCTCTTTCATTGTATTGTATATGGGTATGCCCTCAAAGGTCTGCCCGCCTTTCTTTGGTGTCACCCCTGCTACTATATTCGTCCCATAGGCAACCATGTTGCGCGTATGCAGGGAGCCATATGCACCGGTCATTCCCTGTATTATGACTCCTTTCTTGCGATAATCTGAGTCTGTTGAATCTCCCCTGAGTATGCGGAATACGTCTGGCATGATTCTATTTTGCCTCCTTTACCGCTGCGCTTATGGCGTCTTCTACCGTATCGTATAGTTGTGTCTTTGAATCAGCCAGCATGACCTTTGCCTTGTCCGATTCGGCACCCTTAAGCCTGGCAAAGACTGGCAGATCTATCAGGTTGGAGTCGTATGCTTTTATGAATGCCGCGGCCACGGTGGTGGTTTTTACTATACCACCATACAGGTTTACCAATATTCGTGTCACTCTGGGCATCTTACTTATGAGTGTGAGCGCAGTGTAAACTGATTCGGTGGTCGCCCCGCCCCCTACATCTAGGAAGCATGCTGGCCGACCGCCACTATCTGACAACATATCCAGCGTGGACATTACAAGCCCGGCACCATTTCCTACAACCGCGACGTTTCCATCAAGCTCCACTAGGGAGAATCCGCTCTTCTCTGCCATCTCCTCAATCTCTGATTCTTCCTTGTATGTGGCCAGTTCTGTATGTCTAAAGTTTGCATTATCGTCGGTTATTATTTTACCATCTAGTGCTGCCAGGCTTCCATCTGACAGTATGGCTAGCGGGTTTATCTCTGCCAGCTCCACCTCCTTTTCAACTGCAAGCTTGGATAGTTTGCACAATATATCCACAAACTCGCCTGCATTACTGCCCTCCAATTCTATCTGTTGCGCAACTTGCTGTGCCACATCCTCGGATACATGGCCTAGCCCTACCTCGCGTATTGCCTGATTTTTAACCGACTCTATTTCTACGCCTCCCTCAGAGGACGCTATGATGGTGTAGCATCGCTGGGAACGATTCAGAAACAGTGAGAGGTACAACTCCTTTCTTATCTCTGCCATCTTCTCCAGCAGTATGGCGCGGGCGCTCTCTCCCTTTATCGTCATATTTCGTATTTGCTCATATTTTATGCCCAGTTCATTGGGACCAGAACACTTTTGGATGCCGCCCGCCTTGCCCCTGCCTCCTACGGGCGCCTGAAATTTTATCACAAAAGGGTACCCCAGTTCTTGGGCGTGAATGCGGGCCTCTTTCAGACTCTTGGATGACTTGCCCGGTAACAAACGTATATCGTAATGCCGGAATATCTCTTTGGCCTGAAACTCCAAAAGTCTCATGCCGCTTTCGTTACATTTGTGACTTATTAATCATGGTGAATCCATCGACGTAACCGTTTAGACCACTCTTTCATATGTGCCACCAGGAGACTAAATCTTTACATCGCTTGCATAACAGTATGGCATACGCTAGGGCCGGCGAGGAACCACTCCCTACTACTTTGGTATATGCTTATCAATATGAACATGCTTCAATCTAGGGCAATCTAAATTATTACAGATGATTAGCCTACTCTGCGTACTCATTCTCTGATAAATCAGGGGAGCAGTCCCGTTCCAGTCTGACCATCAAGTCTAGAAACCGTCCTGGACTCTTTCTGAGAAGTATTGAGGGATACTCGTCTATGGGATACGCGTCCTGGTGTACAAAACTTGGGGGGATGGGACCGCCA
>CBDATR010000011.1:0-4552 GCA_965200155.1 Nitrosopumilaceae archaeon
GCTGTCAGTAGTTCATTACTTGGTTGTTGCTTTGACTTGCTAAGCAAGTAATAAGAATATTTATTGGTCGGTACCTTACCTTTAGGTATGGAACAGTTCTAATTTTCATAGTAGTTACACCTCCACCCAATACATTCCATTGTGTGAAGGGAGGACAGGGTTGCTTTCATGTTTCATTCATGGAAGTTATCGCTTAACTTCTTTCTACCTATTGCATTGTTACTAACCACTTGTTGCCATACTCCTGCTTTGTACTTATTGTTGCAAGGATATTCTGCACAACCCTGTAGTTAGTTTCTATGCATGCTCACATGAAATAAACCACCCACTAGAAGATACAATTTGTAGTACTGTGGTTAGATAATGCACAGTCATTGCACAGGACAGTCAAGCAAAGTTCCAGGGCATAATGTCTATCCTACCTAATGTAACGTGCTTCTTATGAGAGGAAGCATTGGTTATAGATCAGGCCAGAACCATTATATAATGGTAGCTGAGAAGTTAGCAAAGTTATAATATTATGTATACAAAAAAAAATTAATAATTACATGATTTGTAAGTTGCCCATTATCAAGTCCTGTGTCAAATCAAAATGACATGACTCATCTTCTTCGTCATATGCTATTTCATATAGTTTAGTCACTAATCTGTACCATTTCTCTTCACATGTCTCTTCCAGTTCGAACTTGTGACTAATGGATTTGCCAACTAATAAAAAAGGGTTACTGATCAAAGCTGAGTATTCTGGAGGCAAGCTGTTTGCAGCTATATGTTCAGCCAATTCCTTAACAAGGTCATTGATTGGAAGTTGTTTTCAGGACTGACTAAAAGTAATTTGAATTTTTTCTTTAAGTAACTTCTTTCTTATATTCACTTGGGTTTTCAACAAAGTAATTTTTTTCTTCTTCTTCTTGGAGATACTGATCTGCTCCTTATCAATGTCTGAAATAGATTGATGTAGTTCTTCTGATGTAATCAGATGCTCCTCTAAGAGCTTATCTTTTTCTACCTGTGCTCTTTGAAGAAGTGCCTGTCTTTGTGTATGCACTTGAATAAGCAAGCTTATCTCTCCTTTGTTCAGCTCTTTTCTGATCTTTCAACTTTCCAATTGCCGTCTTTGTTGAAGAGGAACTTAGAGGCCATTTCTTCATGTAGTGATGCAACTGCTGATAAAACAACATGCTGGGAACTCCTCGTACGCTCCAAGGAAGAGAACCCTTCTTTTGACCTTGCACATAATGGAAAACTTTGGCCAGTAACTTCTCATTCAGACCGTAATAATAAAGTTCATCAGGGAATGGAACTCTGTCAGGTGGACCTGTAGGATTAGGGGGAAAGGGTCTATCATCCAGGTTAGGGAGGGAGGGAACCCCCTGAAATAGTGTTGCCTCCTGAAATAGACAACAGTGTGAACTAGATTCCAGTTCAACAACCTGCCCCTATTCCTCCCCCCTCCCCCTCCAAATTCATTTTCTAAAAAATCCTGTTAACTGCTGAGAATTGCTTACCCGGGTTTCGGATACGAGGAATCCACTTCTTTTTTCGATAGCGTGTGAGCGGCGAACCACAGAGCTTACTGGGACCCCTTAATGATGACCTCGTTGGAGCAGCAATGTGCATCACAGTTGCATGAAATCGTTTGCAACATCCAATGCTTATTCCAGGATAGGTATCTTTGAATTTGGAGTAAAGGATATCCGACACATTATCACTCAATGAACAATTCTTTTCGGAATCGTCAAGAAGGTCAATCAATTCACCGTATGTAGGTGTTCTATCACCTACATCATGCAAAAGGTATTGGTGAGTTAGATTTTAATGGTTAGTACGCTTCTTTACCTGATCTTGTTCTAGTGGCCATGAGACAGCAATTTCCTGCCTAAACTCCCAACCTATATTTCCAAGTAGACATAAGTTTACAGCATGTTCCATCTATTAGCCATCAGGATACAGTTCTAGCAACTCTAGAATCCATCAAAGATTACCTCAGCGTGCCTTACACTGCTTTGCACTTGCATCTCTGATGGCAAAAAACAATAGACCCGGCTCTAACTATGGTCACGCACAAGCAAGGCCTCCCCCTAACTATAAATGATGCGAGGGGAAAACTACCTTGCTCTGCAGGAAAATTGGGCCCATACAAACCACAGAAATTGCCCGCTTTTGGATGACTGACCAAAGTACAGCTCTACTTAGCACGCCAAAGCATCACTATTTAACACTTACACACACAGCCAGTGGACAGAAGAAGCACTGGGCATCATTTAGACCAAGATAAGATTTTTTATATTTTGGAGGGTGGACCTCAATCTAATTACGCGAAAAGCTGGAACTAATTTTTTAGCCTGCGGAGCTGAAGAAGACTGCAGGGTACAAATTTGTGTTGGATTTGACATTCACCTAATGAGTTCATATTGTTGGAACTGTGGAGAATTGGATTCTTGAATCTTCATTTTTTGTGTTGCAGACCCTACCTATCAGTGAACGTAGAAAAAAAAGCTTTACGCCATGATTTTGGCTTACAAGTTACATACAAAATCAAAATAATAGTAACCATCTAGCTAACTACCCCCCCCCCCCCCCCCCCCCCCCCGGGAAAATTAGGTGAGGTAGCCCCATGTCTCGATAGTCCAGCCAATAAACTGCCGATTCCGAGGGCGTAACTATTTTACATACGCTCCAACTTTTTGAAAACCAGTTCCAGGACATTGACCACACCCACCAGTCACGCCCAAATAATAGCTAACCCCGCCCAAACCACACCATCAAAAATCACACCCATCAAATTAATTTAATCAACCAAAAATCAATAGTTTCGGGTGATTCTATGTGTAAATCCTCGACATTACGTCATTTGTAATAATACTTGTAATATTCAATAATATAAAGATTACTGACTATAAAATAAGATTACTGTTATATACTATAAGAATACTGTAAGGAAATTTACACATAGAAGGACCCATAGTCCCTCTCTGACTGATGATGGTATTGAAAACAAGCCTGTCAAGGATGCTGACTGTGCATGCATGCACTGTAGCTACTGCAATGCACTCTAGTCATAGGACAACAACAACCAGATCTCTACAGATCTAATAATAGTATATATAGTATTGCAGTCAGTGTCTATAGACATATTATAGTAGTACTTAACACTACTACTCCAGCATCCAGGACAAATGGCAGATGAATCCAGGACACAGGACAATGTCAACAAATCCAGGACAGTTGGAGCTATATCCTAGGGGTAGGGATTGCCCAAATATGCTAGCATAATAATAGGCATGCAGGGGCGGAGGAAGCTTGAATTGTTTGGTAGGGCAAAGCCAAGCTAATAGCCTATGACTACCTTTCCTCTTTTCAAGGACTTAGGAAACGCATAGCCCTTGAACTGACCAAGTGCTGTAGAGCGCACTGCCATAATTGAGAAGAGGGCGGGGCAAATTGATAAGCATTAATAATTTAGAACATTAAATATAATAATAATTATTATTATATTAGAGCTAAGCGCAAGCTAGCTAGATAGTCCACAGTCTGTAGTGTCATAGAGTCGTCTTCAGACTTGGAAAGAATCCCACAGGTGAGGGTAGTAGATTGGTCCCGCGCTCGCCGGGTCTGCCGGACCTGTTCCGCCGCCACTGGCATGCCCTAGCACATAATAATGCCAGACCAGATTGAGAATAATAGGTAAAATTATTTCAGGTGGAGATAGTGGGTGGGGTCTACAAAATTTACTGAGTACTGTACATGTGATGTGAGTAGTACTAGAACATTGTCCAGCAGAGGCTTAAAGAGTTGTCTAAACAGTTCATATTCCTCAACAAAAACAGGTGATAAAAACAGTAAGTATATTTATTGTCAGTTAATTTCATGATATTTGTTTACTGGTGCATTGTTATTTATAGTTATAGCTTGTTCCAGTGTCTCCTATCAAGCACTATGATAGCTAGCTAAGACTCTCAATTCTAGCTCACAGTCTAGTCTATTTTTTTTATCATTATTTATCAGATACCTGCACATGTAGGTGTGTGTCTTATAATGATTAGAATGATGCAGGTCATTAAACTAGCTAGCTCTACGGAATTTGCTACAAAAATACGGAAAGTGAGAAATTTTTGTACTGAACCTATTCACTTCAAGTTGGAGGCTCTGCTAGTATCACATATTTACAAACCAGTCAAAAACATGTTCATTGTAAAAATGGTGGAGGGACCATATACATGAGCTTCCATTCTGGTCAAATCTATTCTATTGATACAACCTTCTTCTGTTTTTTCACTTCTTGCTAACTCATTTAAAGAACAACAGTGTAGATCTATATTGAAAACTCTATAATCACTCTAGATCCTAATGTTAACATGATAATTTCTTTCTAATTATAGCCTAAGATATGACCAATAGATAAAGAATAATAGGTGGAAACTGTGAGAATAATAGGCAAACTTTGTGGCATAGGAGAATAGAATAATAGGCAAAAAAATTAGCATAATTGGGCAATCCCTACCTACGGACAATTATTCGCAGTGTCCCGGCAACGGGAGCGGTCGTTTTC
>CBDATR010000012.1:0-27327 GCA_965200155.1 Nitrosopumilaceae archaeon
GTGTGAGTCCGGTAACGCGTGTTACCCCATCAGGAATTCTATTTCCATCTCCATCACGTAACACCACGACATAATTGGTATGGTCTTGGTACTGTTTCCATGTAACGGTGGCACCAGTGGAGGTAGGAGTTACTGTAAGGTCAAATATTGGACTGGTTGTTTGAGCAAACGCAAGATCAGTGGCCGGTATTAATACTAGTGCAAGGAGGAGCCCCCCCCCCCGATTAAAGCTTTAACTGTAATATTGTTACGGTTAGTAGATTTTAACATTAAAAATTAGTTGACATGTAATGTTAAAAACATTGCTTTGATACTGATGTGAGTAAATACATGGTATGAGTTCACGTCTTCCGGAATCTTATGCACAAATCACATTAACTGTCGCGATCAGTTATGCGTAAATTTAGACACAGGTGAACTCATACAATACATGTTGTATACCAGACCGGCACTTCATGTGGGGATGAGACATGCGCTAATATATTAGAATGTTAGTCAGTTGTACTGGAAAATCGGCATTCCCATACAAGCCGGGTTTACCAATTCTAATCTTGAAAGGTATCCCGTTGGCGTCTGCTTATGACGTGAACTCATACCCGCAACGTGACCCATAACAATCCATGTTCTGAATGTCTCATTGTTGGTTCATCCCGAGTCGTGCCGGGATAATATGAACGCCTTATTCAACCACAGAGTAGCAATCACACCGACATAATGATGAGTGTATTCATGATGCCGGAACGTATCATAGCGCCGTCCGGGATTGCGCGTATATAAAACAGATAACAGGACGTGTTCCGGGATATTGCCGGGAATGATGGGTGATGCCGGAACGTATCACTCCAATGCATCAACGGCCATCTCTATTTGGATATTCAGAGCGATACCTCGTTCCTGGAATGGTCGATTTATACTGTCCCGCTCACCGATTTGTTCACCAACGGTTCTCATATAGCCGTCATCATTATTGAGACCGTGATTGCCTTCCCGGGTAGCTGCTAGGGCCCCCACCATGGTATGAGTTCACGTCTTCCGGAATCTTGTGCACAAATCACATTAACTGTCGCGATCAGTTGTGCGTAAATTTAGACACAGGTGAACTCATACCCACCATGAGCCATTCACAAAGTCGTTTTACCCATTAAAGCGCGGGTCATTTAAGGAATCGGAATTTCCCATTTAGAGTGATTCATTATGGTGAGAATGATTCCTGCCAAGTCAGTCCATATAACCTCGCCGCCATATAATGTCGGGCTATCCTATGAATGAGTATCTGGGCTGGCTGGAAACGGTGTTTATAGAGCATTGATGGATGGCGGCCGCTTAATATGGCACCCACTGGCATATTTCACACTATGACATACTCCGCACCGAGATAGTGTGGTACTAGAACCATTACTCAAGTCCTAGCAGACATGCCTGGAAGAGTCCATCCTGACATATACTCAAAGAGTACCATGAAACTTGAGGGAAGCCCCGACATGGCCGATAGTGAGTTTAAGGAATATTCTGATGGATTATTACATATACGCTCAGGGGTCACCCGGCTATAAGGATAACTTGACATGTTCGGGGGGTACTGTGGTGGCAGAGAGAATAGGCCGCAAGTTTATTCATTCATCCAAGAAGTCAAAACGATTATTGAATCTGGAAAAACCCTAGCCAGCTGACAAGGAATATTGTACCGAACAGTATAATGCCAGCACGTATTACTCTATTCAAAGAGGATCACCCCCGTGATAATGGCTGCGCCAACAAGGAAAGTGACCATGGGCAACCCTGGATACACAATCATGCCACTGGCGTCCGGCTTGGCAACAGTTCCATCCTCACATATGATACAGAAACGGTCATCCCGTTTTTTGACAAAGTACAAGAATCGTTTGGGGAATGGTAAGTCCGTCCTTCTCACGCATATCATAATGTGGCATAACAACATGGTTACCATCCCGCCAGATACCATCATGATAACAGCCATGATATCGATGGTCAGCATTGCCATTGATAACCCGGATATGAACCACCAGTCACCGGAACCGGCAAATTTCCATGTCACCACAGTGATGATTCCGATCATACTGCCGCCGACTAGAATGGTTGTGAAATCAATCGTCTCATATGATAATACCAGAACGGCGGCACTCACCATTAATGCGGTAATACATGACTCTAATGCGACACTTCTATCTCTATAATCAGAGACAGCTGCCGGTATCATGCAGAGAACGGCCAGTATCCATTCCATGCAGGGCGACGTTACGCCTCAATAAAAGGCAGGTCATGATGATTCCATTCAGGATATGGGCAGGTGAGCCGGGCGGTTTTCGGTTATGGTCCGTGCCGGAGGTTCTTGTGGGGCTTGATCAGCAGCAGGGGGTTCGTCCTAGTGGTCGTGCCGGGTGTTCATGATCATGTGGTGCTGCCACCGGGCTGATCAAGGATATGACAGTCACTGTTGAGCGTGCCGGGTGTTCTTGATCATGTGATGCGGTCACCGGGCTGGACTGATCAGCCATATGCCGGGGAGGTTCTTGTGGTACTGATCAGCAACCGGGTGTTCTTGTGGGGCTGATCAGCCATATGCCGGATGTGTTCTTGATCATGTGGTGCGGCAACCATGCTTGTCGACAGAATGAGAAATACCCACTTGACATATGTCAGCAGGAAGTGCCTGAGAATCATTCCAGAATGCTACCAATTCTTGGGCAAGACCGGATTTGCCTGGCGTTATTTACAAATCTTACGCTCTATTTATGCCAAAGTGATGATTTTGAATCTAGTTCGAGAACCATTCAATGACTGAACTTGAACACCTGTAGTCTATCCACCACACCGTTCCCTCCTTGATATCATACACCGCCTGCCATCCATCACAGTGTAGCAACCCTTGAATGGTTTTAGACTCACTGGTATAGTTCAGAAAAAATACCGTTATCCACTCCGTTAGACATGAATCGTCAGTCATGAAGCGACGGTTAATGGGTTGAGTGACTAGCCATTTATCGGACTAGCATTACCTCATCCGGATATTATTTAGCGAGTTCATCAGCTTTCTGTTTGGCCTCATCCAATCTTGGCGCCGTGAGGTACTCTTTGTTGTAATGGTACTCTCTTGAAATTCTGTCATGGTGTGATAATATGTCTCATTCTATTGATGGGTTGACGCGGAATGTGTGGATGTTCATGATTCAAAAAACTAAATCGTTGGTAAACTAGCCTATTGATTGAACATTACCAGACTCATCAAGCGCGTATGTGCTATTCTCTTGCCATATAATGGCGCGTGATCCATTACATTGAGTACAAGCCTCAAATCTACCTAGACTACCGTTACAAATATTCCTCAATGGTCCGTAATCATTACTCCATTGATGTGATCCGCCTGTATTCGGACATTCATTCTCATTACAATCATCATAGAAGAATTCATCTATACGGAGGAATTTGTTCTCCAATGACCATTGACACTTGTTACACTTTCTTGTATTATAGTAAACGTCATCATAGATACCGTTACGGGTATGTGTCCAATCATGGCTTCCACCTTTCATACAAGTGATTGGGTGTAAACTAACCATTCTGTGAATGGTTGTGCTATTCTAGGGTTAATGGGTTGACAGGATATCATTCCCGTCCTGATCAATCCCATATTCAGTCTGTATCATCACATTTCTTGCACCATTTCAGTAATAGAGTGTGATACCTGTAAACAGGACGAATGTGACTCATGCTACAAATATGGCACTGGCGCCCGTTCTGTGTTACCATCTAATCTCCTTGGAATGGTTACACGCCACTATATTATGTCCCATTCGCGATGTTACATGGCTGAATTTGTAAAATCATATCCTGTAATAATGACTCCTGTAATCCAGATCTCCCCATTTATATTCCCCGTCATGAATGAACCTTGTTAGACTGAGTAATAGTCCCTTGTTGAACTTCATCCCATGACTCATTGAATGGTGCACGACCCTGCCCATGACGTACCCAACACCCCGCTTAAGGAACCGAACATGTGTACATGAAATGAAAATTAGAGTCAACCACATGTCTGACAGGCTCCCGACCTTTTACATATCATTCCGTGTTACTTATATGGTCTGATTCAATCATTTCACCATTGACTAATGGTGTTAATCTCTTTGAGATGATTGGTTTCATTGACAAGCAAGAGACTGTAATTAATGACTGGCAGATAACACTATTCCAGCATCCATGTGATGACTTGTATCTTATATTGATACATGATGGTCCAAAAAACGTTACAGAGATCAAAAGATGGGTGGAGAGTTACGGCCGTGATCAGTGCATCATATATTATTCCAACAAGGATACCATGATAATAAAATCGATTAACAAGATACACGTTGAGTCACTAGAAAATGAGTATTCCAGAATAAAATCCATCATAGAGTCAAGCGGTATCAGAACAGTCAGTGACAAATTTGATCTCATGCTTGCCATGGATGAAATACTGAAAACCATACCATACACGACAAAGGACTTTGTGAATCGCGGACTATTTTCTACACATTACCTGAAAAAGAGGATATTCGCTGACACACGGCAGGATTTGAAAACCGTGCCAAAGATTTCCGGTACCGTTCAAGAAATACTCTCAACACTGGGCTATCATAATGAAAGTGGTATCGATGGAATAGTATCTGTGACCATTACCAACCAGAAAGATTTTAGCATACGCGAGGGCGAGAATGTAGCACCCAGCCATACCGCAATATCAACACTCAAACATGTTAGATGGGCAATACTGACTAACGGAACAAAGTTCCGTCTCTATTCCAGTAGAATCTCTGCGTCCAGTACGAATTACTTTGAGGTTAATCTGGACTTGAATGATACTAATCCATATCTCTGGATGATATTCACGGCCGCGGCCTTCCAGGAGAATGATGTTGACCATTACTTGGAAGAAGGAGAGAGAAACAAGACTCAGCTGGAGGAAGAACTGTCAGACAGAATCATGGGACCGCGAGGTCTGTTATTGGATATGGTAAAGGGAATACTGAAACATGACATGGTAAAAATATTCGATGTCAATGAATTGGACAAAGCAAAAGAGACCGCCTTGAGTGTGTTATATCGTATATGGTTCATCGCATATGCCGAATCCCGTAACTTGTTACCAATTCATGATGAAAAGTATGATGAAATGTCACTGGGAATGATACGTAGGAAATTGGGCAAATACAAAGATAATGGTACTGATTGCTGGGATGCGCTGCTCAACCTGTTTGCCGGTATACGGCGGGGCAGTCCGGAACACAACCTGCCACAATATAACGGGAATTTATTCTCGGAAAAGCCATCCATAGATGGGAAAATAATAGAGAACAGATTCATTGTTCCAGCGTTACAATCACTATTGGAGACTGACGGCTCGGCCATCGACTATGCTGATCTTGGCGTGCGACACTTGGGCAACATATTCGAGGGACTGATGGAGTATAATGTGATGCAGGCATCTGATGACATGATGTTACTAAATGAGAAAAATGCTGTAAAAACAAAGAAAGAATCATCATACTCATACAAGAAGAATGACTTGTATTTGGTTTCAAAGGAGGGTGTAGGTGCCAGGAAATTAACAGCCAGTTATTACACACCGGCAGAAATAGTTCAATTCCTGGTACGGCAAGGTTTGGATCCCATTTTGAAGTCCCGTGAGAGAAAAATGGGGAGACTGCTGGAACAATACAAGAATGGTCATGTAGATAGGCAGGCTTGCATAGATTGTATCACAGATATCCGGGTATTGGATCCCGCCATGGGTAGCGGCCACTTCTTGGTAGAGGCACTCAACCAACTGACATTATGGGCCACTAATATGCTGGAACGGTACAAGGATCATCCATTATCTGAAGATATAATGAGGGACCGGGATTCCATACTGGAACAGCAACGAAACCGGGGAATAAGTATAGAAGATAGTTTACTTTCGTTTGACGTTCTACTAAAACGCCGTATTATGAAGCGGTGTATATTCGGGGTTGATATCAATACATTAGCCGTTGATTTAACAAAGGTCTCCCTCTGGCTGGACTCGTTCGCGATAGGTGTACCACTGACGTATATGGATCATCACATCAAGCATGGCGACTCTACTATGGGGGTATTCCTGGATGATATTAAAGATAGTGAGAATGACACACTAGATGATTGGGTTGTGAATCATATGGAAGATGTTGCACAAAGTCCTGACATAACCATCGAGCAGGTACGTCACAGCGAGGATACATATAATGAACATATGAAAAGACTGGAGCCCACGCGCCGTATACTTGACGCGTTTGCCGCCTCAAGGATAGATGGGAGTATTCTACCAAAGAAGGGTAAGGAGTCGTTTATACGACTATTCGGGAATCATTCCAGGAATGAGGATAACTTTCTAAAGCAGTCCAGGAAAAAGGTCAATGACCTTGTACAAAGACATCACTTCTTTCATTGGGAACTAGAGTTTTCTGATTCTTTTACTAGTCCACGACGGGGCTTTGATGTAATAGTGGGTAATCCGCCGTGGAAGAAAAACAAGATGAATGAGGATAAATTCTTCTCAATATATGATCCGGAGATACAGACACTCAATCCTAACACTAAAAAAAAGAAACGTATAAACGAGTTACGTAAAGATCCCAAAATAAATCACTCCTGGGATGTTGCCTCAAATCTAATTAAGGAGAAGAGTATATTCTACAAACAATACAAAAGATATAGTCTGCAGAAAAGCGGAGATAGAGACCTTTGGAAGATCCTAACTGGCATATCCCTTGGATTGACCGCGAAAAATGGTTTTACATCAATAGTGATTTCTGCGGGGCTGTGTGCAGATGCAGGTATCCCGGCCATGCGAAAAGCCATCCTGGATAGGAGTATACTGTCATTATACGTCTTTGAGAATCGTGAAAAAATATTTCCAATTCACACGAGAAAAAGATTCGTTTTACTTACAGTGCAAAATTCCAAGGGTCCGGATGAATTTCCTGCAGGTTTCTATCTACATAAACTGGCATCACTGAATAACAAGAAATTGGAAAAAGAAAAGTTTGGTATACTATCAAGGAATGATATCATGGAAATGTCACCACAGAAATTCATTATACCGGAGGTTGTTGGTAATGACAGGCAAATACTACAACGACTATACGCTTTCTACACGTTCGGTGATGACTTGGAGGATGGGTGGAGTGTGAAGATGATTAGGGGGTTTGATAAAACCGGCAGCGCATCACTACAAAAGGAAGGCGGTAACGGATGGCCAGTATACGAGGTAACAACAATAAATCAATACACACATTTATGGAGCCCACACAAATTTGTCGCGGACTCTCGAAAGGGACTACAGAGGATGTCCAAAGTGAAGGCGCTTGACGGTAGACATGTGGATTTCTATGATGGTTACCAACTAGTGTTCCGCCAAATAACAGGCGCAACGAACACAAGGACTTGCGTCGCGGGAATCATTCCACCGCATACATTCACCACGAATTCATTACGCTCCCTTGTCTTTTACTGTAATGATATCATTCTAGTGAATAATATGAACAAGATGGCCTTTGTCTGTGGAGTGTTGAACTCGTTGACATTTGATTTTACTGCACGCGCGCAGGTACGTGAAAATTTATCATCTGTTATCCCATCACTCCCATTCCCACCAAACACATACGAAAAACAGATATCCCATTTAGTGGCAAAGATGGTAGTGGGTACACCTGAATTTGAGGCATTCGCGGAAAGTATGAGAGTACCAAATGTGACCGCCCCCCCCCCCCGAGAGAATTAGAATTGCCGCAGAGATTGACGCGCTAGTCGCCCTATCATATAATTTAACGATTCCTGAGTATAGAACGGTAATAGATTCATTCCCGCTATTCAAAAGGAATCCTGCACTCTGGAAGACACAAGAGATTACTTGGGATAACAGGAATTTACAAGAATTCTACGGCGAGATGGCAGAAACAGCATATGAACAATACGAGGTGCTGAAACAATGAACCCCCTGAAACGAGATATCATAGATAACCAGAAATATACCATGGCAGAAATACTGAACTATCAAATTCCGAAAACAGAAAAGATAGACATCTCCACCGGTTACTTCAATGTAGGCGGGTATGCAGCCGTGCGTAAATCATTAGAACCGATATCCAACAATGAGAATTTCCAATTACGATTACTATTAGGTAAGGATGCTATAGAACCTGAAAAAAAGTCATTTGAGGCATATGCCAAGGAGCACGAACTATCACAAGAAGAAATGTCTGTCAAAACCGGCCTCTATAACACGGAACTTACAAGCGAGTCACTATCTGATGTGGCGTCATTAATCACACTACTAAAGAAGGATAGCGTTCAAGTAAGGCTTGGACGGTCACGATTCAATCATTCAAAATGTTACATCATGGATGATGCAGTATTCATAGGCTCCAGTAATTTCACGGAAGGTGGACTCAAGGGCAACTATGAACTAAATGCCGGATTGTACCAGAGTGCTGCTTGGCATGACACAAAGAAATGGTTCAACCACATGTGGGAGAAATCAAAGGATGAAAAATCAAAGGATGAAAAACAATCTCTAATAGACGTACTGGAACAATCAAAGTTTGGTGCACCGGTTGAGCCATTCCATGTCTACATCAAGATGCTCTTTGAGAGATATAGGCCGCACCTAGAACGGATGGATAAATCACAAAAGAATACCAAGCTAACACAGTTCCAGAATGATGCCGTGCAGGCAGCCTTGCACATTACTGATGAGTTGGGTGGCGCAATAATCGCCGACGCCACCGGTCTAGGAAAAACCAACATCGGAATTGATATAATTCGCCAGAAGGTGTTATTGGAGGGCAGGCATATTCTACTGATAGCCCCCTCCCAAGTCCTGAAAAGTATGTGGGATGAGAAACTGAAAGAGGTTGATGTCAAAGTCCGGGAAACATTAGGCATGGAAAGGTTGAGCCGTATAGAAACAAAGGAGGAACTGAAACCATACGAGGATATTGATTTCATTTTGATAGACGAGTCCCAGAACTTGCGCTCAAAGAATGCAAAAAGAAGGGAGAACCTCATGAAGATTCTATATACCGGCAAGAAGAAGCAGGTAGTACTACTTACGGCCACTCCAATCAATAATTCAATCATGGACCTATACTACCAGCTGTCAATCATTACCAAGAATGATGAGTCACATTTTAGACGTGCTGCTGGTATATACAACCTATACCAGCACATGAGGGAAGCTGCCAAAGAGGGTAGATTATCCGGTGGAATAGAAAAGATACAGCAGTTACTGGATGCCGTAATGGTGCGCCGAACCAGAGCTTACATAAAAGACGTATATCCAGATGACAAGATATCAGGCAGGCCGGTCAAGTTCCCGGAACACCAGTATGATTCCATACGGTATAGTATGACTGAACTATTTGGGAATGTATTCGAGCAGATAGTAAATGACTTTGAAATGCTGAAAATGACACCATACTCGTTAGAGAATTATAACAGAAATCTGGACGAGGCTGAAAAAAAGAAGTACCGTACTGCCGCACACCTCCAAGTCATACTATTGTTAAAACGGTTCGAGAGCAGTATCCGGGCGGTCACCGTCAGCCTTGAGAATAAGGTCAAGTTATACCGGTATATCAAAAATTCATTAGATAATAATGAGAAGCTTATTCCACGGGATCTTGCCAGTGTTATAAGAAAACACTCAGTGATGGAGCCAGGAGAGGACAACGACTATGAGGAACGTATTCTGGATGAAATTAAACAGATAGGGAGTGGGAGAATAGGCGAGGAGTATGATATTGAACAAATGAAACAGGACATGGATGCGGATATGGAAATACTGTTGCGATTACAAGGCGAGATAAAAAAAATCACAATAGACACCAAGCTGAATAGTACTATCAAGACCATAATGAGGGAAAAAATACTAGAAAAGGAGGGCAAAAAGGTGCTCATATTCAGTGAATACTCAGTTACTGCCAAGTATATCAAGGAAGAGTTACAGAGAATATTCCCAAATAATAGGGTGGAGTGCATTACCGGTGACACCAAAGATAAAACACGAAAAAATATGATACAACAGTTCGCACCCAAGGCAAACCCACCGGGGCAGTCTCCAGAGATAGACATACTGGTATCAACAGAGGTACTAGCCGAGGGACAGAATTTGCAAGACTGTAATTACGTGATAAACTATGACTTGCCCTGGAACCCCATGAGAATAGTACAAAGGACAGGCAGGATAGACAGACTGACCAGTGAACATGATATCATCCATACAAGGGCATGCTACCCGGACAAGGAGCTTGATGTTATACTGGAATTGATGGGTAAGCTAATCAAAAAGATAGATGTTGCAAATGAAGTAGTGGGAACTGACTCGGAAATACTGGGTGAGGAGCCCACACCAAAGCAGTACAATGGGACTATTTCTACCAGGCTGAAAAAGCTGGCCACAAAAGATGGCGCCCAGGACGTAATAAAATCACTGGAGCTGGAATCTGATATGATGCCAGAGATATCGCCGATTAATGAGCTGTTCAAGTTCGTCAAGGAGCGAGGCATGGAAAGTATGGACAAGTTCCAGATGGGGTGCCGGGCAGGTAAGCGAGGCAAACAGGAGATAATACTGGCATACACTGGTTCTGATAGGCGCGTCTATTTTGTTACCTATGACATGAATAAGAAGAAGGCAACAGTACCAGAGGATGACTCTGAACTTGTACGCCGCTTGCGTTGCACCACTAACACAAAGTCATATTTGCCGGAAGACGGGCCGGAACACCGGGAATCATTCATGACATTATTGGAGGCGGACAAGGCTGCTCGCGAGGAAATAACGAGACATAATGAATGGGGGGTGAAAAAAACACGCGAATTGAAAACAAAACCTCGTAATAATACCTATGATATTGAGTCTGAGATAGTGAAAGCGGTTCAGAGTGGAAAAATTTCACGCGATGCCGGAAAACAGGTAGTAAATATAATTAACGCGGATGGCATAATCGCATGGCAGGGTGACGTGAAGCGCGTATGGGCAAAGTATGGAGAGGACAAAGATGTCATCAAAATGGTCACAAAGTTGATGGCTCTGGACGGGCTATTCAGTACGAAGAAACCGAAAGTGGTTAACCACACAAAGATAGGAGAACTGAAACTGATAGGCGCCATGTTCATCAGTGATGGAATGGATATTAGATCACAGCTCGTATGAGTTCACGTGATGAACCCTTCCAGGAATGTGTATGCGTTTAGTTGGTAATCATAACCTGACTCATATCCAATCCCTCAAGCAGGAGTGAAAAACAGTAAGGCTGGCGCATATCCTATTCCTACAGAGTACACATAACGGAACTAGAATGTGTATGCGGTCCAATTGGTTCCAGTAATGGTTCCAAAGAATCATGTGTGCTAAATGGCGGGAGAATTGTTCCTGGATTTGGATGATGCAAGGAGTTCATATGGATGGTTACCGGGGAGTACAGCCGGTTTGATGACTGAAGAGTACCAGTTGTGTGATACCCGGGTATAGATACCGATCACGCCCGGATCAAAGCCGTTCGTTCAAATTGAGGCCGGAGCCATTCTGCAGAAGGGATGGAATCATTCATGGACGTGTTCCGGGGATGATTCCCGGCCAGATAAAGTCCACACCGGGCCTTTCTGTAATAGAATGTAGTTACACCAATCACGTGAACTCATACTTCACCTGTGTCTAAATTTACGCACAACTGATCGCGACAGTTAATGTGATTTGTACACAAGATTCCGGAAGACGTGAACTCATACCATAAGGATGGATCACCTTGGAAAACGAAATCATATTAGTTGACAAATGAGGGAACTGGGCCTATCACATACCAGCATGTCTTATTAGACCGTATGCGTAAAATCACTTCCCCCACCTTGTATGAAAAAGATCAAGGGACTATTACTCAATAGTAGTGTCCGGGCTGCACAAACATGGGAGACTATTATCCATATAGGTCGCTCAAGCAATACTGAATCCGGTTATAATACACTAGTACCATCATTGAATACGTATAATCACGGGAATCTGTGGTGCATTTGATGGCCAGACAATCCATACAGAACCCAAATAAACATAATTTATATACATTGATTAATATATAATATGCATATTGGAAGCAAGATACTCCGGTGGCTGCATTATGGGGCAGTATGAATACGACATGCTGACAAAACTGGTAGAGTCAGGAAAGATACGATCAAGAGGCAGGTTCTTCCGTGAGATGATACGCCGACACGGAAAGGCCATACTGGAAGGCAGAGAGCCGCCAATCTAGTTTTTTGTATATTTTGTAGGGTGTGTCGCGGAACAACCGGGACATAATGTATTAGAACGAACCCAGGAGCAGCCGGGCACCTTGTAACCACTCCTCTTTATCTGGTTGATGTGATACTCTGTTATCTTCTTGTTATAGTCCGGGGCGCCCTGGAACAGGTCACTGATGTCTGGAATATCGATACCTGTATTCAGGTAGTACGCTGCCACAAGGAAGCGGCCTGAATGTGATAAATTCCCGCCTTGAGATATCATATCCAGGCACTTTGTTATGCAGGGGGGTGTGTCGCCACTCTTAATGACTTTGTTATACTCACACCATTCTGTAATGTCTGGTGGTACCTCTATGGGCGGCAGTCTTGTCATCTTCTCGATACGATTCCTAATGTACCGAGTAATGGCATCTCGCATTAATCTGAGGAACTTGTCCGGCTCCAGATGGACAAAGCCCTTGTTCACATGCTGGTTGATTAGCTTCCATGTATTTCCAAGGCCGACCGCCAATGGCAAATATTGGGAGACATGCAACGTATACAGGCCTTTATCACTGCCTGGTTCTGAACCTAATACTTCCCGGCATATGGGAGTTATGTCTACATTGCGCTCCTGCATCATGTGGATGGAGTATAGTGCTTCTGTGTATGAGAACCGGCCTATCAGTTTATGGTTATTCATCCTCCTACATAATATAACGGCCGCCAGGAATGACTCTGTTCCTTCCGGCTCCATGTAGCGGCGGTCTAGAATAATTTCCTCGATTGCTCTATTCTTGGCCCACCGCTCCCAGTCATGTATTCCCGGATGCATCCCCGCAATAGCCGCCCTTACCCTTTCTACACCCAAGTCGATGTTAATCTCGGTCTTGCCTTTCATGTGAATAGCGGATTCCGGCATGAAATGTAGTAATACCATTCTAAATCATACAAGTCAGGGTTTATCATTCCACGAATATGGTGGACTGGCCTATAGTGATATCATCCCCGAATAGAAGAGCGGTATAGACACCCGGCCCGTGCTGCTCTAGTATAGGGGTAATGTCAGATATAATGGAAAAGTCATCCTCCCATTGTATTGCCTCTATGAAGGGAATTATTACCAGTTCCTCATGGTATTCCGGCCGCCATGTTATGGTGTCAAATGGTGTCTGGGACGCCGGTGCATCTTGGTCTACGTCATACGGATCAGGGCACCGTGTCACGTACATCTCTGATTCCATGTAATAGTAACCGTGGGGCGGTATTATAGAGGCCACAATCACCCCATTGTCATAGCAGTATGTTCTCTCGACCTGCCCGCGGGTCAGGTTGTATGGTAAAGGATCATAGTATAATGAGATGCTGTCTATAACATTCATGGAATGACCGCTCAATGTTAGAGTGGTACCATTAATGGATGCCTCTGTGAATGTCACGTAACTATACTCAAAGTGTTGGACGACTCTCATGTTATAATCATCATGCGTGATTCCCAGATTGACATGAGTGTGGTGCTCGTTTAGTATGTTATCACGGTGTCCTGGGCTGTTCATGAAACCATCCATGATCTCTTCCAAGTCCTGGAATGGTGATACGGGAACGAACAAGTCATTAATACAGTAATCCAGGCCGGATACGTTCTCGGCGTTGACACCTGTCCCATTATATCGCATGTACGGTTTCATGCCGTCCAGTCCCCAGTGGGATAAGTAGCAGTATTCCAGCATGTTTTCAGCGTGTTGCTGGGCCGCCATATCATTACCAAGTGAAACTGGCTGTAGTCCGGCCATTTCTCTTTCATGGTTGATCAATTCCAGCATGTACTGATCAAGTGTTTGTTCCTGGGAATGAGCGGTACCGGCCACTAGTGGTGCTAGAGCCAGTAATAGATTCATGATTTTAATTCAGTCATGATGTAATAAAAGGACAGTTCATGTTAAACCATGAAACTGGAGAGACCTGATGGGGGAGAATTCATAGGCAACACTGAGTGATGTAGATTGTCTCAATACTATCAGGTGTGATAGTTGATGTACGCGATAACGAAATAGTGCACTGCATGTATGAGTTCACGTGTTTTGATCACATAATAAGATAGAATGCATCCCAGTTTTTTTAATTATAACTGCATTCTGGCAGCAACCTCGTTCATTACAGAAAGGCCCTGAGCCCTCCATGTCTGAACACATGATACGAATGTGGACATGCGGCGCATTGCCCTTTCGCCACCCTTTATCTGGCCACTAATCTTGCGGAATACCACTGCGTATCGCAAAGCCTGCTCCGCTGGATTGTTGGTGGGCTCTACACTGTCATATTCTAAGAATACGAACATGCCGGGTATGGCCTTATTCAATCCTTTTACCTTCTTTTGTAGTTCAGTATCATCAACATCACAGTATTGATGCAGAATGGATTCTGCTCCTGTCTCAAATGAGTGTCGTAATTGCGCGGACGGCCCGCAGTGATTCAGGGATTCCCGTGCGCTCCGGAACAATCCTTTCAGGTCGTTGTCAAGTTTGATCCGGGCGTCCTGAGCACCGGGATCGATATAGAATCCTGCATGTAATGCCTGGGTATCGCGCAATAAATGCGCCCAACACAACTGGTGCTTCCCACCGTCATCAAACCGGCGGTACACAACGTACCTGTCCGTTACTATCGCTCCCTGGTAACCGTTCAGGTATTTGTTCACTACATTTGAACTCCTACTTTTGTCATATATGGACATCATCCACTCTTCGGCTCGCATCCCCCATACCCAGCCACGCCTACCCGCCAGTGATATACCAGTTTCGTCCACATGTATGCTGGGTGATTTTATTATATTCTCATGAATTGTTTCCATAAATGATTCGCATGCATCGGCGGCCCTGGCAATTATGTTGTTTACCGCACCCACAGATATATTCAGGCCGAAGAGATCCTTCGAAATTACAGGTATGCGTTTTATTGGAATCTTTTCTGCGCGTAATGCAGTGATGGCACCGCATAATTTAACCCCAAAACTACCACTCTTTGGGACGCCCGCTGCTGGGGCCAGTTGTTTTTTGCCGCACTTGCATGCAGCCATTTCTATCACATGAAGGGCCTCCTCTATTTTGGCTGGTATTAATTCCGTTATGTGTCGTTGTTTCCAACCAATTTTTGTCATTATATTGCCGCACTCACATATTGGTGTGTACTCAAAGGTGTGATGCACTACTCTGCCGGGGTTGTGGGAACGGGAAACCCCCTTGTGTCCCTTTTGAGCGCCAGCCTTTTTGGCTGATTTAGTATTGACTTCTGTATGTTGCTTATTATCTCCCTGTTTTCGCTTCTTGTACTGGAGGGATTGAAGGGATGGTGGCGTGTGAGCATTCTCATAATATTTAAGTCGCGTTGTGAGTACCGCAATTTTCCCCTGTTTTTCTTCTAATTTCTCATTCAATTCATTTACATAATTCCTAATAATTTGGAAATCTTGTGTGAGATTTCGTATTTCTTTTGTGGTGCGGGACACATATGCTTCCAATACTCTCACACGTTCCTTGTAATGTGCAAGATCTTTCTCGGTAGACGCAAGGGTATCCTGAAGAAGTTTATTTTCCAGTTCCAATTCCTTATAGGACCGGCGTCTTCTCATTAGATTCTTATTGCAAATTTGGTATTTAAGTAAAATATTGTCATACCAATCTATATCTTAGTGAATGATCAAAACACGTGAACTCATACGCCTTTTTGGCTGATTTTGTACTGGCTTCTGTCTGTTGCTTATTATCTCCCTGTTTCCGCTTCTGCTCCTCCTGTTTTCGCTTCTTGTACTGGAGGGATTGAAGGGATGGTGGCGAGTGAGCATTCTCATAATATTTAAGTCGCGTTGTGAGTACCGCAATTTTCCTGTCTTTTTCTACTAATTCCTCTATCAATTCACTTACATAATTTCTAATAATTTGGAAATCTTGTGTGAGATTTCGTATTTCTTTTATGGTGTGTGACGTATGTGCTTCCAATACTCTCACACGTTCCTTGTAATGTGCAAGATCTTTCTCGGTAGACGCAAGGGTATCCTGAAGAAGTTTATTTTCCAGTTCCAATTCCTTATAGGACCGGCGCCTTCTCATTAGATTCTTATTGCAAATTTGGTATTTAAGTAAAATATTGTCATACCAATCTATATCTTAGTAAATGATCAAAACACGTGAACTCATACCACCGCATTAGTGTCATTCCATGACTATGCCTTTTACCATGGAATGAGACTAGCATGGGATATTATTGTGTGGAAGAAAGACATTCTGGTAGCTGGCGATGGTGTGATGGACGATGCGACAAAGACGATGCAATTGCCCAAGCAAAGTGGTATGCGGATATGTTCCCAAACAAATCTATCCGTGTGATAGAGATGGACGATGACGAAATAGTGTACCGTACAGGTCCGTCTTGAGATTTTTTTATATCATTCCATGACTTTCTAGTGGAACATTATAGCATAACTGGAAAGAGACATGATGGGGAAGAATTCATAGGCAACACTGTAGATTGTCTCAATACTCAGGTGTGATGGTTGATGTACGCGATAACGAAATAGTGTACCGCATTAGTGTCATTCCATGACTATGCCTTTTACCTCTGTAACAAACTAGTTCTAACATGGCATATAACATAGAGGGGAGAAGTAAGTCTGGTTACTGGTACTATTATGGATCAGAAAATAACAAAGACGATGCAATTGGTACCGCAAAGATGATTTCGGTAGAAAAACCGGGCATGCTTGTCCACGTTACAGATACAGAGACAGGAGAAGTAGTATTTGATATCACAGTTCAAGTGTCTTGATCATTTTGTAAACCACTGGCGCATCAGCCCAAACTAACCATGTTATCATGATCAAGAACGGCGTTGTTTATGCGCAAGTCCCGTCAGGATGATACTGAAGTATACATATGAGAACAGAGGTAAAAATGGTTCAGTCCCATGAAGAGGACCATGGGTATATTTCATTTGATTTTGATCCGTTAGATGGTGCTGATGAGAGAATCCATAAGGCGTTTGCATTATTCTCTAACTTCATATTTGGTATGTTATTATATTGGAGCCGTGGTAAGAGGCAGCAAGCAGGCCGTTCAATGATGCAGGTCAAAGCCTAAAACAGATACCATGTCCACTATTCCTGGAATGGAATCTGGATGTTGAAGAATCATGGAATAGAATAGCCAAGGAACAATTATTGCCGGCTAAACACGCGCCATGATTGATGCCGTTTGTAACATGTTTGACATTGAGTATGATACTGATTCCCTTACCAATATGTGGTGTGAGGAACCAAGTTGACGGTGGCTTATATGTATACTTATAATATATTACTCTGGAGAATAGTTTATGTTTCCCACCAAATGTCCCACACACCCACAAATTTATTGTTAAAGGTCAGCCTGTGAATCATTAATTCCATCATGGTAGACATCCGGCGCTCACCTATACCAACATGATGGAATATAGTAACATCCGCCTCTTTGTACCGCCGTCTCTGGAATGGGCTTTGCGTGTAATACCAACAACCGTGGTTTTATTTACCCTTTACACGCCTCACGTAACATGAACCACGTGGATTATAACTAGTTTCATGGAACTGCCGCCTGATCGGATTGCCCAATTCGTAATGACCTCTGAATCATTCCTAACATGTTGCAGTCATACTAGAATAGCGCGTTCACCATTTGTCCATATGATTCCCTTGAACCATTTTATCATCCGGGAATTTCTGCATGATCTCAATCGTGACTTGCCGGGACCATTTTATCATGGAATATCTAGGGATCCTTTGGAAGTGTACTTTAGTTGGGCGCGGCCACCAAGCCAGGGCCGCTGATGCATGTGAATCATACGTGCCGGGTGTTCTTGGTATGGTAACTGGACTTGATCAGCCGGGGGTTCTTGGCCACCATTAACAAATGATTCTAGTATTGGAGTATTCCATGGGCATTTGCCCTCAGCCACTTCTTGGTCTCCTCATAGTTCGGGCAATGCATGTGAACTAGTGTCCAAAATTGTTATGGTGTACAATATGACACAACTCATGAATGATGGTAGATTCTATAACCTCCTTGGGGGCCCTTAACAATCCTCATAGCGTATTTCATTCGCCCAGTTACAGTCACCCCAGCGGCCTCCACCGAATCTTTTCACGGAAACCTGTGATGGTTTTATACCTATCACTCTAGCCAATTCATTAGTCCGTTCAATGACCCATTGAACTGAATGAGGTTTGAGACTGGAAACTGCCTCTTTTGGTCGTATAGTGTCTGCAATCCACTGGGCGTTCTTGATCACAAATATCATCCGGTGGGATACCGGGAAACGTTCTCACGACAAACTTGCCGCTCTTATCCATCAATGTCCTCGCAAACATGACTCTCTGCTTGCTTCGTAATGGTCTTGTTCCCCACCTTGAGTACAACTTCTGTCCTATTCATACTATTATGATAGCGGTATTAGTGCATATTCCTTTGTATTAACTTGTATCAGAACAGCCATGACAAAACATGGTAAAAAATTCCATCATGGAACGAGGGAATTCTGTGCTTCAAGTTTGGCATACAAGCTTGTGAGTTCTTTAGCACTACAAGGGACTGTTATTCAAACAGCCCAACGAGGGACTCAATAGTCCTAACAAGATGAGAACCATTGAGTAACTCAGACATGTAATTCCCAAATTATGGACAGTCTTTTGGAAGTGGACTTTGGTTGGGCGCGGCCGCCATCTCCAAATCAAGCCGCCTCAACCTCAATGATACCGTTGAGATATTGGCAGCATCAGCTATCATTTTCTGTGTTATGGAATGATCATGATAACAACACATCTTGTAGAGTGCAGCGGCCGCCAGTGTGGTCGGGTCCTTGCCGGTCATTCTGGGAGTGATATGACGCAAGAATAGAATGGTACTCTGGCGGACTTTTTCCGGTATGTCGCACTCCTGTGCAATGAATCCCACAAATGATGCCGGATCCGGCGGCGGCACTACAATCTCCAAATCACGTAATAATACACGGTAAATGTGATTGGCTTGCCCTGACTTGACACCGGCCGCATGACATATTACTTTGGCCGTCCTTGGAATCCCCTCTAACCGGCACGCCAATATAACAACGGCGGCAGCCCGGGCTACATTACTCCAGCCTAAATGTAAATTATGACTGACTACCATATGACTTGGCACGGCGTCTCCCCATATCAGGAATGCCGCACTTTGTACAAATGTCATCAATTTTGCCATGTATCTTGTGGTTGGGACTCTTGATTAGTCTATCCAAGTTGTACAGTCTCCATCTCCCGCTGAAACTGTTCCGGCGCACGCCATACTTCCAGGAACCACTATACGTGGGGATAGTCTCATGGACCATGCCACATTTATCACAGACATACTCAGCCTCACACTCTATCACCATTCCACCGCATGTACACTCTAGCACCACACATTCCAACCTCTCACAAATTTGGTTACCCCGCAATCCTGCCTGTTCACGCCCGACTGCTCTATCACTCCATGATTGACTGGAGTAGATGTACCACACCATATCACTCCAGTTCGCTCGACCGGTGATGGAATGGCAAGGCCGCTCTTCCATGCAGAGGGGCCATCTGACTCTACCATGTATTGAATTGTCCCGCCAGGGTGATCTAGAGTAGCTGTAATAGTATCATGGTATAATGATTGCGCCAGTGGCTCCAGAAGGGTCCCGTTGGACGTGTAAATGAGATTCCCCATCATGGCAGGCATCCTTAAAGTGAGAATAGCGGGCTCACCGGTTGCTATTACTCGTATAGTGGAGCCATCCCTATTCAATGATACGTCCAGGTTGGACTCAAATGTAGTCACGTATGGTAATATTAATGGCGGGCGGCGCGTCTCCATGACATCAAAGTCAACCGTCACCGTGCTACCGGGCGGACATACTGTTGGCGCTACCATATGGGGATCACCAGATACAAGACTCATACGAATGGAACCATGAAAGCCGGAACCATACACTAATGCTGTGGGTCCATCCCAGGCCCGTAAAATCAAATCCTCCAGGCAGTCGCCGGTACAAGTGTCATTAGGAATCATATGTATTATAATGTCGCCATCATTATGCGGTATGGTAGCCGAGAGAACGCCGCCGGTAACTGTATAAGTAGTCTCAATGGGGTGACCATTCTGCCAGAAGGTATACTTGGAGCCAAAGGCAGGCATTACCACATCTAGAATGCCCGGCTCTATTGAGTGGCCCCGTATGATGGCCTTTCCTGGAGTAGTAGAGTATGATTCCACGCGGTATGTCTGGGAAGACCATGACAGGCCGGATAGCGTCCCCGCCTGCATGATGTTATCTGGGCCTGAAATATCAATGACACTCTCATCCTGCATTCCCAGTAACATGTCCAAGTGGGAACGATCAGAGTAGAACCACATGGATGCATCCACGAATGGATCATAACGGTCCGCCTTGAATATACCCGCCAGGGGAATAGGCTGTGTTATGTCAATTAAGAATGCGGCGCTGCCCTCGCCGGAATATTCCACCATATACAAGTCATTATTCCCTTCTAGAACGATTACATCCCCCCACATCTCGCCCACTTTGACGATTCCGGGGCCGTCCATAAAGTCATTAATTGCAAGAATAGTATCCTCCAATGAGCCCACAAACATTCTTGACTGATCAATGAAGGGAGCCTTTAGCGTACCATCATATAGTAAGATGTATGTTTGTGTGGGTATACCCGGTGGTATGGAATCCTCCAACAACTCCAAGTCAATAATAGGGTCGCCGGTCATTATGAAACGTTCCGGTATGTAATTTGGATAATCCATGTCTTGGAGGAACCCGGCCATAATGGTCATTTGTGCCTGTACAATCCAGTATGGCTTGTTGTAATGGAGAACAGAAGTCAGGAAATCAAGGCTGGCATCATAGCATAGTTGTCTAGTGGTATCACAAATGGTATAGACATACGTGTCATGAGTGGCACCGGTCCCCGGCTCCCAGTATAGGGCATGCGCCATTCCGGGAATAATCACTATTACCATGATTATGGCCGCTAGACCTTTCATGCCGGTATAGTGGTTCTATGATGGGTTAATGGGTTATACTCTACCGTACCATTTAGTCCTCTCCAGTATTGAGGCTGTCTTGTACCCCAAACTTTAACGACATAGTCGCTTCATCTCCAGCTTGTTACTCATTTAGAAGTCGGGTATTTTGGTATCCGGCCACTGATCCCCGATCACCATACTTGGATGAGGGGTGGTCTATTACCGGCTTCTCGTCCGGCCCAAAGCCATGATACCAGAGTTGTGTCCACCTTATATGACAACCGTTCCGGCAGGAATAATTCTCGTCCTTGTAATGCCAGACTCTGGCTTCCTTACATTTGAGGCATTAGAAAGTATGGCTTCATAAAGTCTGTCTAAACCGGCCATTCATTCAATGATGGTATAATCCCTGAACAGGGCCGGAATAATACCCTATGAGCATTCCCGTTATTTCTGGTACAGGTTTCCAGTCATGTTATAGTGTCATTGAATCTTCTATGGCAAATCCGGCACAGGCGCGTCACTGAATAACTCATGGGCGTTACCATCATTCTCAGGACAGATTCTGTCAAGGGTGGTCATGTTAGTCCCATTAGAAAGTCATGGAATACGCATGGGTGGATTCCTGATTCTATACCTGCCATGACAAGTCCCCCTGGGAACGCGCCTCAATGACATGCCACAACAGGGGCACTGTATGTGTGTCTTGGGGAACTTTTTCTTACAAGTCCCGCACCAGTTATGTCTGGTGTAATCTAACTGGCCCTGGATACAATAATTCCTGCACGAGAACATCTAGAGTTAGATTATAACTTGAATAAAAGGGCGGCCATGCTATTCCTTTCCACAATTGCAATGGAATCCCATATGGTAGAGACACTAGCATTAGTAATCGTTCTTTTCATCAATGGTGAATGATTACACCTTCCTGTATATGCCGTGCCTGTCCAATATCACCCGGCCAGCATTATGCAGGCGGTTTATCACCTTTTCAATATCTGGTAAACTCCGTTTCATATCATGTGCTACCTCCTCGGCGGTGTGGCCATCCTCGCTATTCTCTATCAAATCAAGAACATGCTCGGCGATATTCTTCTTACCCGCGACTACCCTTGCATAGTCCGTCTTGCCTGTCTCTGATGTCAATAATACTTTCTGTATCATATTCTCTATCAAGTAGACTGCCCTGTTTGCATCATCGACTGTTATCTCTTTCCGCCGGTATACCTTGGCCATGGCGCCGGCTAGACGATGTGCTGCCTCCACCTGGCGGGGCGTAGCTTTGATATCCTGCGACCTCCAGTTCTGACGGGCGCTTACAAAATATTTCTTTATGATCTTGGCGGCCTCCACTGTCATGACAGGATCCAGGTCACGTACTGTTCTGATATACGCTGTCACGTCTTCCGGTGACAAGCGGTTCTCCTTCTTTGTAGAGAATAATATGGCATTGGCTATGTCAGCATCATGTTCCTCGTTGGGCTGATCTTTCAAGTTGAAGATCAAGTCAAACCGGGATATCAGACTGTCCGGCAAGTCGATATTTTCCTTGATATCCCTGGTCACATTCCAGCTACTATCCTTGGGGTTTGCCGCGGCCAGTATTGATACGCGAGCGTGCATTGTGACCAACGTTCCCAATTTTGCTACCGAAACCGTCTGCTGTTCCATCACTTCATGAAGTCCGGCCCTGTCTGTCTTTTCCGTTTTGTCAAACTCATCCATACATAGAACGCCGCCATCAGTGAGTACGGCGGCTCCGGCCTCCAGATACATCACCCCGTCCTTGTCCCGATTCATGCCCGCGGTAAGTCCCGCGGAAGTGGCCCCCCTGCCAGAGGTGTAACGTCCAAGTGGCGCCAAATTTGCAGCCTCCTTGAGTAGCACTGATTTGGCGATTCCCGGGTCCCCCACCAGTAGTATGTTTATGCTGGAGCGGCCTTTCATGGATTCCGGCCCGCCCACCATCAATAGAATAATGGCCTCCTTCACTACTGTGTGGCCGTGTATTTTAGTGGCGAATGAGTCCAGTAATGCTTCCATGGGATCACCATCTATTTCTGGTGGGATGGTCTCCTCAACTTTTTCCTGTAATGAGACGTTATTCACCAGGAATTCATAGTCGTATCCCGCCTTTGTTGTTTTCAGCGTCATGACACCATTCATTATACACCGATCACCGGGATTGACCACCTGTATTAGTGTGCCATCAAGCCTGCAGGGAAGCATACGGGGAGCCCGGGTCCCGGCTATCTCCTCGAATTGCTCGGCTAACAAGATATGCTGGGTGTCCACGAATTTGGAGTCTGCCTCACTCCTCTCGAAAAAGCCGCGGCCGCATGGGCACTTGGTAGGCTTTTGGCCTGGATCAGTTGTCTTGATGTTGTTACAGACGCTACATCGCCATCCCACATCAAGGGCCAATGGTATGGGCTGACTTATCCTGGATATCATGCCCCGGAACTGTACCCACTGCTTGTTCTGACTTACGGCGGCCTGGGCGACGGAGATGGCTGCATCACTATTCGTCTCTACTCTAATGGACCAGTCATTGTGGGCCTTTGCTAATTCGCGATTATGCCGGGCCACTTTTTCCTTGTATACACCAGATAACTTGTCTAAGTGTGATAATGGATCGTCCTGGAATGTTTCCGGGAGTGTGTCATATCTAACGGCCACATATCGATGCTCCAGCGTTCCCATTATATCGTCCGGTATTACATTCATCATTCATCAAGTCCTGGAACAATCCTGATTACCGATAAAAGGACGGACATGACTCATAATAGCATGGCAGACTGATGGTACGTTATTTCATCGCCATACTTGATGGTGGCAGGCTCCCTTGCAGATAAATGGATGGTTGCCATCATACTAGCTATCCTGGGAACGCACTCCATCAAATCATTCAATAATAGCCTAGAGTACCCCCTGCCCGTAACCTGGGCCGGTACCATAATATCACAACTATTCCCTTCCGGCCCGTGGAAGAGAGCAGTTCCCTGCCGTATCGATATTACAATGACTGATGTCCCTGTGGCGGCGACATCAGCTAATGCATTGTAAAAGACATTGGTTGGTAATGTTATGGTGCCGCCCTCACCGGTTTTTGGTGCATCAAGGAATGGAACAGGTTCCTGTCGGCGCAGCTTGTACCGGATTTGTCCATCATCCATGACTAGTGACTCATCACTTAGTGAAAGAGTGATGTCATTTTGGAGTCGTCGCGCCATCTTTACCATTTGTGTGGTATCCACGCTGGCATCACTGCCGGTACTATCTGTCATGTCCGGCGTGTACTGTAACCGCCGGATATGGTTATAGTCCATGGCAGAGAACGAGCCCCGTTCCGGGCTGATTGTGACATCGCCCAGCTGGGATAGTGTACCGGCTACATATCTTAGCACTCCATGACTGGCTGTGAATTTCACGGGACACCAGATTATCACTTGAATAAAAGGGCGGCCATACCTTGTTACAGGTTCTATGCCGGAATCATGGTTAGCAATTCCCCTTGTAAAGATACACGCGCATTGGCCAGCTCAAAATGCAACGTGATGGCGAATCATGTATCCAGGAGTGATGCATTTGAACGGGGCGGGAAGCCATTCATGCACTCTCCATGTCAGATAATCCGTGAATCATTCATCACTCTTGGGTGATCAATTGATCGCATGGTTATTGACATATCAGTCGTGTATTCGGGATTATTCCAGCTAAATTTCCCCGTTTTCCAAATCCACATAGTAATCTTCCATGTACTCCTCAACGGTTTGATTGTTAGATTTCAGATAGCCGGTCTTTCTGTAAGCGTCATAATAGCCCGGTGGGGCGCCATCCCATTGCTCCCGGCAGAATACGCAGTGACTATACACAGGATGTATGGAAACCATATCAGGATGTGCGCAAAAGTATATGCAAGCCTCGTGCTCACCGCCCTTGGGACATTTCCCCACTCTTACACGCCCGGAATTACAAGACTCGCTTACCTGATCAAGGAATAGCTGTTTACCTGCTGGTGGGGACGTTGCATTCATGGATTTCAATTCTCTTTCTGTGGCACGGCGTGGCTCGGTCCATGGATCATCCCAGTATACATTCTTTGCCCTGAACCACGGGTGCATGCCCATTTCAGTCCAGCATCTCAGGCACGTACAGGAGACTTTCTCCGGGGTGACGGTTACCGTGTATGAGTGCATTCTGTAATGTTTCTTGTGTAATGGTGGTATATCCCTTGGATCCAGTGGATTATTCTTGGAGCGTTTATAGGGTAGGTTGACGTAATAGTCAGGATTCTCACAGTTCTCCTCATAGTTGCTACACTTGCCGTAATCAAACCGGCCAACAAATACGTCGGGCCGTATACGGTCCATGTAAAAGAATATCTTTTTGTCCAGTTCATTGAATGGGTGCAACGTAGGGTAGAATGTCCAGGCGTACAATGGGGTCTTCGTTAACGGCATTTTACTATCTTCCATGACCAAGTCCGGTTTTGACCATTTCTTGTGGTATACTCCCATTACTATAATGATATTCAGGATACCTTATAAAATATAATAGACCGTATGCGCAGAATCACTTCTCCCACCCTGCACGTCTAAACCAAGTTGTTAGATACGAACAATTGACCTAGTATCATGGGTTTTCCCACAGACTCGTGTGAAACAGAAAAGTTAAGACCTAATTTTGTAATACCAGGTATGCTAAAAGCAGAAGAACTCACCAGGGAGCAGTTAGTCACAGAGTACTACCGGCTACGCACCGAGTCTGAGGCCGAAGTAACAAACCTGCGTGGCAAAAATGACAGTCTGCACGCCAAACTTGAAGCTCAAACAAAGAATGCCCTCGTTTCAAATCTTGATGACATCATAGAACGCAAGGATCAGCTTCATTCCCTGACCGGATGCACCCCGGAAGAGTTCAAATGGATACTAACCAGATTCACAGAATACGTAGAGTCCCTGGAAGGCGATGATGCACGGCGATTCTTAGAACTTACAAATGATCGCGGGCACGTGAACAAATTTCCGGTCAGGCATGTACTCTTAGTTACACTGATACGCCTGCGCTGCAATACAAAGCAGGAGCTGCTGGCAGCAATACTCAAGATAAACCAGTCAAACATATGCCGTTACATCCAGTTTACAAAGCAGGGACTGATCAAGATACTCCCAACGGCCGATACCGTTGCAAAAGCAATATCACAAATCAAGTCAGCATCGGACTTTAAGGAAATTGTTCCCGGTCGAGCCGGAGGGGAGATAAAGACTGACGGGACACATGTACGCGTACAACGTCCTGAAAAAAATCAGGAGGCAATGTACTCTGGTAAACAAAAAACCCACACGTATAACGTACAGATAACATCAAACAAGAAAAGACTGATAATTCACGTAAGTGGAGTATATGAGGGAAAAAGACACGATTATGGTATATTCAAGAATGATATTCCCCTCGGTGGCAAATGGGGCAAGTCCCTAAAAGAATCAACCACGCTGCCATCTGAGAAGATAACAGTAATAGCAGATGCAGGATACCAGGGTATGAAAGACTTCCTACCCGGCGCAAAGGTCATGATTCCATACAGGGGTAGGGAATCACTCACTAAAACTGAAAGGAAATACAACCAATATGTATCAAAAAGGCGCATATTAATCGAGCATGTAATTCGAATGCTAAAGGTATATCGTAGATTAAGTCAGGTATATGATGGCAGTCGTGAGGAATTCCGGGATCTACTCGTAGTATCCGGGTTGCATAATTTACACATTATGCACAAGCATACCAGGTACAAGAAATTCTTGAAAAATATCTGTCCATAATTTCCGTGTTATTATAATTCGAATATTACTCATCAGAAAATCCACTAAATTAATGGGTTTTGTGGTAACCATTTAGCTCACTCATGATATACGTCATCAAGATCCGGTCACCCCACTACACGACATTTGTAATCACGGCATAC
>CBDATR010000013.1:0-54316 GCA_965200155.1 Nitrosopumilaceae archaeon
CATCTATGCAGAATGCGGGAGAGGTTTCCGCCAGTAGTAACGTATGGTGTGATTGCAAATGCTGTGCAGTGAAATAACAGGATTTAATCTCTGCCTTGGTGGCATATATGGAAGAGTAACCTAAACGGTTACCAGCCAAAACTGTTCTTATCATCTTTACTCACATTGTTTTTAAATGGGAGTTAGCCTACCCCGGTAATGGTAACCGGCCTGGATATACGCATGAGTCGCATACTGTGCAATGGCCGCATGCTATGCATCCCCATGGATCACGGCATATCCAACGGACCCATCGAGGGCCTGAAGGTTCCCGGAGATGTAATATACTCATGCCAGGAGGCAGGCCTTACCAGCGTCATAATAAACAAGGGAATCATAAAGGCATTGCCCAGTGTACCTAACCTGGGCATATTAGTGCACTTTTCCAGCAGTACGTCACTCTCCCTTTCACCCAATCGCAAGATGCTTACCGGTACCGTAGAGGAAGCCGTGCGTATGGGTGCTGACGGTGTCTCATTACACATCAACATAGGCGGCCGGGAAGAGCCAGAAATGTTGCACGATCTGGGCATGATATCTGAGAGGTGCCAGAACTGGGGAATGCCCCTGCTTGCTATGATGTATCCCCGGGGCGAAAATATCAGCAACCCCCACGATCCACAGGTAGTAGCCCATGCGGCCCGCATAGGCGCCGAGTGTGGCGCAGACATAATCAAGACAGTATACACTGGAGACGTGGACTCTTTCCGGGACATAATCAAAAGCACGCCGGTGCCGGTAGTAGTGGCAGGTGGACCGCGCGCAAAGACCGTACATGACCTGTTGCGCATGACCCATGACGTAATGAGTGCCGGTGCCTGTGGCGTAACATATGGACGGAACATATTTGCCCACCAGGACCCACCGGGTATGGTACGGGCACTTTCTGACATTATATTTCGGGGACACAGTGCCGAGGAGGCGGCAAGACATGTCTAGGGAACAGGATATTATTGTGGCCCCGGGCCCGGGCATAACCATGAACCAGTTGGGATCTCTGGGCATACGAATGGTACTGACTGATGCCCAGGAGATACCCGCGGGCATGATGGCTTTGCGCACCACCGATGGCACCACGTATACCATAACCGGGAATAACACGAATCAGGACGGCAAGCGCTATTGCATACGGTCCAATGCGGACATTCACGATATGCTGCAAGAGGCTTCCGCGGGACTGGACTTTGTCATAGTGGATGTAGAGGACTGGAAGATAATTCCCCTGGAAAATACCATAGCCAAGCTACATGATATAGATACGCGTATTATTGTCACCGGACGCACGGCCCAGGAGACCCGCAAGCTCTTCTCCATACTGGACATAGGTGTGGATGGCGTCATACTGGAATCTGCATCCATGGACGAGATAGCCGGTACTGTATCACTATTCAGAAATGCCGGTCTTGAGATGCAACCGGCTAAGATAACTGCCGTCCTGGAAGTGGGCGACGGGGAACGGGTATGTGTCGATACGATCTCCATGCTGGGCATGGGCGAGGGAATGCTGGTGGGCAACCGATCCAACTTTCTGTTCCTCGTACATAATGAGTCGGTGGGCTCCTCATTTACATCACCAAGACCTTTTCGCGTAAATGCCGGAGCCGTTCACTGCTATACCATAACCCCGGACGGTACCACAAAATATCTCTCAGAACTGGAAAGCGGCTCAGAAGTTCTTGTTGTAGACCAAAAGGGAAAGACCCGCCGTTCCGCGGTTGGACGCTCAAAGATAGAGCGGCGGCCCATGCTATACGTGGCCGCGGCCACTGATGATGAGCAGGGCAGCATAATAGCGCAGAACGCGGAAACCATACGCTTTATACGACAAGACGGCGACTTGGTATCGGTCACCCATCTAAAGGAGGGTGACCACATAATGGTGCATGCCACCCCCGCGGCGGGCAGGCACTTTGGGATGAGAGTGGCCGACGAGTACATTCTCGAGAAATGAAGTATACCACATGTGTTCCACTGGCACATGATACCACTCATGCCATGATGACAAGTCTTGAGGACGCCCTTGCGGTATCAAGGTATGTGGAGCTGAGGCTGGATTATTTAGAGCCGGACCACATCATTCCATTCATGGAACAGGCAAGACAGAACCACGACATGAGCAGAATTATACTTACAGTGCGGCCGGACTCTGAGGGTGGCCGCTTTGCCGGGAATGAGTCCCGGCGCCATGATATCCTGGAAGAGATATCAGGATATGGCCCACATTTTACCGATGTCGAGTATGACACACTAAGGAATCAGCCCGGACTGCAAGAGCGCATACAGTCTCATATACTGGTATCGTGGCATGACTTTGGGGGGACGCCCCCGCCGTTACAACTGCAAGCCCGCATGCAGGACATGACTGAATACTCGGATACGGTAAAGATTGTGGTGACCATTCAGGAGTCACGGGAAGCAGCTGGCATACTGAGTATGTATACGGAACGGGGCAATACTACACTGGTGGCCTTTGCGATGGGGATGGCTGGCAGATTCACGCGGGTCTGCGCCATGCACCTGGGATGCCCATTCATGTATGCCTCGCTGGGCAAGGCAGTGGCTCCGGGCCAATACTCCATAGAAGAGGTGCGCCGCATGGAGGGTATCATTTGAACTTAAATTCACCATAGGAATGGTGCTGTATATTGAAGACTTTTGCCATCATAGGATACCCCATAAGCCACTCCCTCTCACCGGCAATGCATAACGCCGCCTTTGCGGACATGGGCATGAACTGTACCTATATGGCGTACAAGGTAAGACCGGAAGACCTCCACGACAGCCTGGACTCACTGCGAAATTCCGGAATTGCGGGATTCAATGTAACAATTCCCAACAAGGAGGCCATAATGAGGTATCTGGATGTGGTATCAGAATCCTGCAGTATGGTGGGCGCCGCCAATACCGTATCCATAGAGAATGGCATCATGCACGGATACAACACAGACATGGAAGGATTTCTGCGGCCACTGGATGAGCGCAGCATACAATTAAAGGGTGCCAAGATTCTGTTACTGGGCGCCGGGGGCGCGGCACGCGCTGCGGCAGTGGGACTGGTTACCAGAAATATACAGTCAATACGCATATGTAACAGGGACCGGAACCGTGCCAAAAACCTCGCCATACACTGCAGGAAGATGGGAGCTGAATCTTACCACGGCCCCCTGCCTGCGGAAATACCTCCCGACTACGACTTGGTGATAAATGCGACCTCCGCGGGCATGGGCGGGGGCTCATTCCCCGTAAGTATGGCCAAGGGCAGGTATGTAGCATATGACATGGTATATACTCCGCCGAAGACGGATTTTCTTGTACGTGCCAGTATGGCCGGTGCTGACATAATATACGGATGGGAGATGCTATTGGCTCAGGCAGAGCTGGCCTTTGAGATATGGCACGGCTCAAAGGCGCCCCGGGAAATTATGAGGCGCGTCCTCATGGGGGACTTATGAAAGAGGCTCAGGCCATCGTATATGGGGCCGTATCCATAGTAAATGCCATAGGGACTGGCAGGGGGGCCACCTTGGGAACCTCCCTGAGTACGGTGGCCACTGTCTCGGCCTCGAGTGGTAGCGGAATCGTTGTGAATACGGCAAACCAGAGCCCCCAGCTCATGGGCATGACCGTAAGGAATATTGTTCCGCGCAGGGATCTGGAGAGATACCAAATCGACATATCCATAGAGACGCATACGCCTACAGGATGCGGACTCAAGAGCTCCAGTGCGACATCGACTGCCGTATCCATGGCTTGCGCCAAACTATTCAATCCCGAGGCTAGCGAGAAAGAGATACTGTACGCGGGAGTGGATGCGGCCATAAGATCCGGCGTAAGCATGACGGGCGCGTATGATGATGTCTGTGGATGTTATTATGGCGGCATTAACATTACGGATAATACTGCCAAATCACTGGTCAAACGGCTGGAGGCGCCGCACAGCATGGTTGCGGTAATATTTGTGCCCAATGAGCGGCGGCGCCACAACGTACGCAGTCTTAGGAGGGTATCGGCATTGCTGGACAAGTGCTGGCATTTAGCCAAGAATGGTTACCACTGGGATGCCATGATTATGAACGGTCTGGCCGTATCGTCCATTCTTGGCCCCAATCCCCAACTGCTGAACGAGTTACTACAGGAAGGCGCCATAGCGGCGTCCCTCTCCGGGAACGGGCCTGCCATAGCGGCCCTGGCGCGATCCGGTGAGGAAAGAACGGTTCAAAGAGTGTTTACGGACATGGACGGGCGCGTCATAATATCACCCCTAAGTAACAGGAAGGCCGAATGCCATGAACTGTAAGGTAGAAAAATCCGTACTGAGCGGATGCGTGGCCTGCCCGCATAACAAGAGCTATACTCATAGAGCAATATTCCTGGCATCACTGGCAGGAGAGGGCAGCATAGTTCGGGAGGCCCTATTATCAGAGGATACACATGCAACCATACGGGTCTGCAGGGCCTTGGGAGCAACATTGCACGTGGACGATGTCATTAGGGTGGAGAGGGGCATGGATTTGCAATCAGATGTTATGATTGACGCGGCCAACTCCGGCACGACTATACGCATAGCCGCGGCGCTGTCGGCTCTGTTCCCACATATGGTGACATTGAGTGGCGATACAAGCCTACAGCGGCGGCCCATGCAACCATTACTGGATGCACTAGAGTCGGTGGGCGCCCGGTGCAACTCCACACAGGGCAGGCCGCCCATACAGGTATCGGGAATAATGAGGGGAGGAACCATTAGCATATCGGGTGATGTCTCCAGCCAGTTCATATCTGCCCTTATGATCGCCGCGCCCCGTACCGCCCGGGGCATGGAGATACACGTGAAAGCGGATTTGGTCTCAAAGCCGTACCTGGACATAACCATGGCGACTATGCGCCGCTTTGGGGTCGCGGTAAGAACCATAATGCCGTATCGCTCCTATGTGATTCCGCCGCAACCCTATCGCCCCGGGGAGTTTACCGTTCCGCTGGACTTTTCCAGCATGGCCATACTGTTGTCCGCGGCAGTAATGTGCGGCGGGAATATGACCATAAGAGGAACCATGGATGAGCTGCCACAGGGCGATGAGGCATTCATAGACATACTGGAGATGCTGGGCATTACCGTGACAGTATCAGAGGATATAATATCGGTCAGTGTGCCATCGGTATTGCGGGGCGGCTCCTTTGATTTGGGGAATTCGCCGGATTTGTTGCCTCCCCTGGCCATACTGTCACTGATGCCCGGAAAACCCATAAACATAACCAATGTAGGGCATGCCCGGCTCAAGGAGACAGACAGGATAGGAGCCATATGCCAGGAACTGCAAAAGATGGGCGTCACGATTCATGAGAGACCGGACGGAATGCTTCTTGAGTCACCGTCTTGCATACGGGGAGCCAGCCTGGACGCTAGGGGAGATCACCGTTTATTCATGGTATTTTGTATAGCGGGTATGTATGCCGGTAACTGTGTGGTATCGGATGCGGATTCTGTTTCAGTATCGTATCCGGCATTCATACAGGATATGGTAGCAGCAGGCGGCCAGCTGAGCACAGAGCAAGATGCCTGGCATTGATTCATACCGGTATAGAACCGCTTAAATCAACCCAGTTATAGCCATATGTCATTGACCTCGGCCCTGCAGAGACTTTTGAGCGAGATGAATACAGTTGATGCATCAGTCATACATGATGATACGATAGTGAGTGCCGGCAAGTACAAGATTATTCCGGATAATTTCAGGGAGATTCTACCAACGAGTAATCCCGGAAAGATTGTATTCATAGACGGCGGCAATGGAGTCATATACCAGTCACCAAGACATGCCGTTGTGATAAATCGACTGTATGCCTGCGCCTTCCGGGGCGATACCAGGGTGAAGGAGTTTCCCCATACGCGAGTCCAGTATTATTCGCTGATTACGCGCAAGGGCAACTCGGTAGATACCATGTCATATGATGTGAAACTGTTCACGGACCAGTCAAATCAACACATGCCCGACGAGGAAGATGTGGCATCGGCCATATTGTACAGGCCCTGGGATAACACGCGGGTTCTGTCATCGGCCAGGAGTCTGGGGGAGTGGCGCATGGCGTGTAATGTAATAGATACTCTGGAAGAGGGCGATGTTATAGTAAAGGACGGCTCCCTTATGGCCATTGGTCCGACCGAGGAGTCTTATGCTGAGCAACTGTTTGAGGCAGCGCGGAGTCGTGGTGTTATAGTATGCACACTCTCAAAGACCAGTGACAAGCTTACCCGGGGCGGCGAACCATTACTGGAACATGTTAAAAACGTGTCAAAAGAGGTAGGGTTTGGCATGTGGTATATTGAGGTGGCAGAGAATATGACCGAGTATGACAGGGGATTTGTCATGGCCATACGGCTGCACCAAGCAGCGGACAGGGTATACAGGTTTGACATACTACGAGAGCAGTATGAAGAAATGAGTGTTCAGGAGAGAGAGCATGTACTAAGTAGTGTGGCGGCAAACTCCGGCGATATCGTATACCTTGGATATCCGTACGGCCTGATTGATGCAGACAGGTGGGCACAGGTAAGAATAGAGGATATCATTATCAACAGGCAGTCCATGATATATGGACAGGGGACTAGTATTGATGAGGCATACTTTGGCAGTGTTGCAATGCACGAGTATCTCAACGAGGTGACCGGTTGACTACAGGACAGATTGTAGGGGGAGAGATAAGCCAGATACTGGTGCGGCAACAGTCAAAGTCGCGGCTGGAGATAGGCGACCTTTTGGTCTCGCAGGAGGATGATGGCTCCATGCTGATATTGCAGGTCTTTAATCTTACATATGGCTCCCAGCTGGAAGCCAAGACAAAGGAGCTTATATCAGGAGTGTCGCTGGAGGGCCAGCCGCAGGATGCAACATTCTATGAGTCGCATGTAGTGAATTATGTGCTGGCCAGCGTAAAGGCGCTGGTGCATGTGGGCGCGAAAGTCAAGCTGCCCAAGAATCTCCCCCCGTTCTTTAACAAGCTGAGAATGATAACCACAAATGATCTGCGGTTCCTGCAACAGGGTGGTTCCAACAAGATATTTGTGGGAAACATACGGAGCGGGAGCAAGGTTCTAGATGCAGAAGTCTGGCTGGACGCAGTGGAGATATTTTCCCATCACGTACTGATACCGGCTACGACGGGGCGGGGTAAATCCAACCTTGTGAAGGTAATACTGTATCATTTACTCAACTCCAACAGCGTGGGGACGCTGGTTTTAGACGCGCATAACGAGTATTACGGGGATTTGAACGGTCATAGAATGGCACGAAATAACCTGAAATATTATACGCCCGGAAATCCCCCTCCCGGGGCACTACACCTTACCATTAGTCTTGAGACAATAATGCCGGACCATTTTGAGGGAATAGTGGAGCTTACAGAACCACAAGTCCGTGCAATGAAGAGTTACCGGTCAAGGAATGGCGAAAAGTGGATAAGCAAGATAATGCTGGATGACCCCACAAAGGTGAGCGAGGAGACCAAGAGCGCCACACTATTTGCTTTACAGCAAAAACTCAGGCTGGCACTGGATTTGGATATTGATTATGCAAACAATGTACTGGTCTCAAAGAACAAGGTATTTGATAGTACAAGAGGGGACAGGACTGTCAATGATATAGTGGGGCATATCGAGTCAGGAAAGGTGGTGGTACTAGATACGTCCACGCTTAGTGATCAGGCGGAGCTTATTGTGGGGTGTATGGCGGCATCCCGTCTTTTGGATAAGTACAGGGAAGCCAAGACACAGGGGACTCTGGGGGGAAAGCCGGTGGCCACCATAGTGATTGAGGAAGCCCCGAGAGTCATAGGTGATGATGTATTGCAGTCGGGGACCAATAATATTTACTCTACAATAGCCCGGGAGGGACGCAAATTCAAGGTAGGGCTTACCGCGGTGACGCAGCTTAGTAGCGTGATACCCAAGACAATACTGGCTAACATGAATACAAAGATAATTCTTGGTAACGAGATGCAGCTGGAAAGGCAGGCATTGATTAGCTCTGCATCGCAGGATCTCTCAGATGATGATCGCAATATCGCAAGCCTGGACCGGGGCGAGGCACTAATTACCAGCATATTTGTGCCCTTTGCGTTACCCATCAAGATTCCCAGTATTGAAGAAGTGAAAAAGAAGGAAGTGGCTGCCAAGGTTGAGAAGCTCAAGGTTTTTTGAGTGGCAAGTGCCGGGTTTTTTGGACATCAAGTTTGTGACACTGTATCGGACTAGATTTTTGAAGTGATAGAAATAATGGATTTTTGTCCGTGATCGTTTTGAGCATCGTTGTTTTACAGACCTATTTGCATAATGTCCTACAAATGAATTTTCTTAACTCGTTCTTCCCAAATATTCTACACTAGACCGTATGCGCAGAATCACTTCTCCCACCCTGCACGTCTAAACCAAGTTGTTAGATACGAACAATTGACCTAGTATCATGGGTTTTCCCACAGACTCGTGTGAAACAGAAAAGTTAAGACCTAATTTTGTAATACCAGGTATGCTAAAAGCAGAAGAACTCACCAGGGAGCAGTTAGTCACAGAGTACTGCCGGCTACGCACCAGGTCCGAGGCCGAAGTAACAAACCTGCGTGGAAAAGTTGACAGTTTACGTGGGAAAAATGACAGCCTGCACGCCAAACTTGAAGCTCAAACAAAGAATGCCCTCGTTTCAAATCTTGATGATATCATAGAACGCAAGGATCAGCTTCATTCCCTGACCGGATGCACCCCGGAAGAGTTCAAATGGATACTAATCAGATTCACAGAATACGTAGAGTCCCTGGAAGGCGATGATGCACGGCGATTCTTAGAACTTACAAATGATCGCGGGCACGTGAACAAATTTCCGGTCAGGCATGTACTCTTAGTTACACTGATACGCCTGCGCTGCAATACAAAGCAGGAGCTGCTGGCAGCAATACTCAAGATAAACCAGTCAAACATATGTCGTTACATCCAGTTTACAAAGCAGGGACTGATCAAGATACTCCCAACGGCCGATACCGTTGCAAAAGCAATATCACAAATCAAGTCAGCATCGGACTTTAAGGAAATTGTTCCAGGCCGAGCCGGAGGGGAGATAAAGACTGACGGGACACATGTACGCGTACAACGTCCTGAAAAAAATCAGGAGGCAATGTACTCTGGTAAACAAAAAACCCACACGTATAACGTACAGATAACATCAAACAAGAAAAGACTGATAATTCACGTCAGTGGAGTATATGAGAGAAAAAGACACGATTATGGTATATTCAAGAATGATATTCCCCTCGGTGGCAAGTCCCTAAAAGAATCAACCACGCTGCCATCTGAGAAGATAACAGTAATAGCAGATGCAGGATACCAGGGTATGAAAGACTTCCTACCCGGCGCAAAGGTCATGATTCCATACAGGGGTAGGGAATCACTCACTAAAACTGAAAGGAAATACAACCAATATGTATCAAAAAGGCGCATATTAATCGAGAATGTAATTCGAATGCTAAAGGTATATCGTAGATTAAGTCAGGTATATGATGGCAGTCGTGAGGAATTCCGGGAAGATCTACTCGTAGTATCCGGGTTGCATAATTTACACATTATGCACAAGCATACCAGGTACAAGAAATTCTTGAAAAATATCTGTCCATAATTTCCGTGTTATTATAATTCGAATATTACTCATCAGAAAATCCACTAAATTAATGGTATGAGTTCACGTCTTCCGGAATCTTGTGCACAAAAGAACCGGTTCTTTAACTGTCGCGATCAGTTGTGCGTAAATTTAGACACAGGTGAACTCATACAACCGTTTAGCTCACTTCCGATATACTTCATCAAGATCCGGTTACCCCACTACACGACATACGTTAGTGCTGGCAGGTGCCATTCACATTGTTCATGCTTGACGGATTGTGTGCCATAAAATACACCCCAGTTTGAAGCAACATGGGCTGTTACTGTCAATCATGCGCATAAGGTCTAATGTCAACCTGTAGAAAAACTGAGTTTCACTTATGGTGGCCGCGGAACTTGCAGCCAATCTGGGAATGGTTCTCCCAGTAGAGTGACCTTTTAGATCATCCTCCGACTCTCTCTGCTTCAGATAGTCAGTGTCTAGAGGATTGAAACTGGTCAGTCTTTCCCAATGGTCTCATCAAGACCGTACCAAGACTTGTACTCTCTTGTGTGACCTAAACGGTTACATGTCGTGTCGTTATGGATGTACCACAATCCCACTAATGACGAACCGATCAAGTTAGGGCGCCATGTAAGTGTGGATGAGGCCATAATAGAAAAATTATAGATTGTCCATGGAACGGGAATGCTTGGACGTATGCGGTCTCTCTCCGGAGTATCTGCGACGCATGTGACCAGAGGGTCGGCCATCCAGCAGTTCAAGGAACCATGATTCATGCTCTATCTCTTCTGCCAGTATGTGAGATGCAAGCTCGTATGTCATGGGATCCTTGCCATGAGTCATATTGCATACCTTGTTCCAGTTTACGATAGCGCCCTGCTCGGCCTTGAGACATTTTTCCAGTATCTGTCGCAGGCTTGTACTCTTTGTGGACTGGAGAAAGTCCGCTCCTGCCAACTTTGTGAAATCAGATATATCCTTTGGAAACTCGCCGCCCAGCTGGTATATTCTGTCTATGCATGACTCAAAGTGGCTCAGATCCTCGAGGCGTGCATCCTCAATGACCCCCTTGACACCCTCGCCATCCATGCCGGTACAGAATGCCCTCAGATTTGTAAAGTAATAATATGCCACAAACTCTACGGACGCGTTGTATACCAGTACGTCAATGAGCTCGTCTACATCTATTCCATTCTGCTTTAGTACCTTGACGCCCACAACTGTGTGTTTTTTTGTTGCCATTGAGGGAGGACAATATCAATTACGTATTAAATATTGATGTCATTATCTGTGTAACCGTTTAGGTCTCACCATGACTTAACCATATGTTCTGATTAGTCCAATACACGACATATGGAAGACCCCGAGGTTGAGATTCGTATGAGTTCACGTCTTCCGGAATCTTATGCATAAATCACATTAACTAGAACAACCTGTTCCATCAGTTATGCGTAAATTTAGACACAGGTGAACTCATACGTGAGAAGTGCAATCTTCTCTCATTGTAGTAGTCTACATAATCCCGGAGACTGTCATAATACCATATCTCGTTGGACTCTTAAATAAGAGTCCCCTAGTCCTCAATCGTTCTATGGAAGCGCTCCAGTTTGCCATTTGACTGCGGGGGGTATGGTCTGGAATTGATTAGTATGATGTCTTGATCCAGCAGTTCTTCCTAGAATAGTGTGGGTTTCCAGTTATTTTTGCCCTTTTATTGTCCTACGAAACACGCGCCGTTATCCGAGATGCAGGGGCGCCGAATCGTTTCATTGCCAATCTCAGTAATAGAGTGGCGTTCTCTGAGGTTGCATACTCAAATAGTACAGCTCCGACTATACACCTGGATGCATCATCTATGAGATTCAGTCCCCTGAAGCGCTCATCTTTTCATGACATGCCAGTGCCACATTGCATTGGAATATTTACGCTCATAGCGTACCCACTCTGACTTTGCAGGTGATGAGACTGTCGTGCCGTTCTTTTTCATTATGCGATATACTGAGCGATATATTGTAATTCTGTCTAAGCCTCTTTGCAATACGTACTACTCCGGCGGGGTCCTTGCTGTATGCTTCAGTTACCATTCGTATTTGGGTGGCGGTGATTGGTATCATGGGCCTGCCCATCTTTACTCGAGTCGTTCCCGTTCTCTGGTTCACAATCTTCGTACGTGTCTTGTTTCAGGTCTTGAGCTATGTTGGTTGTGGCAACGCCTCTTTTTGTCTTGATTCCTCTGTTATTCTATTTACCATCTGGCTTGTGCAATCTGAACTACTGTACGCCGGATCCTAAGCGGACTTACTTTTCGTACTATTGATCGAGATTCCGGAAGACGTGAACTCATATGCATGATTAGCTAACTTGATGTCCCTGCCGGGGCGCGCCTCCCAATCTTGCATGAGCAGTTACCGGTGCCCGGCAACACCGTTTATAAAAGGACTGTCCATCACAATGCTAATGGCCTCCAAGAACCGACCCGGTGCACAGGACAAGGACAAAAAGAAGGACAAGGATACACAGACCAAGGCGGAGATAACTGTAGTACTTACGGATAAACAGGCCGAGCGCTATCTCAAGAGCTCCAAGGTTATTACCGCGTCGGAACTGGCGCACCAGACCGGCGTAAAGATATCTGCTGCCAACCTATACCTGAAGGACGCGGTTCAGCAGGGGACTATAAAGAGAGTGGGCGGATATAGTGGCCACTGGCTCTATCAGCGTAATTCATAAATTTTGAATACATCTCCAGCCCTGACATTTTGCAGTACGTTTGTGTCATCCTGGATGGTGCCGATGGGCGTCATTTTGGCAGTAGGGGTGCAGTCCCGTGTAAAAAAGCACAGACAGCGCTGGTTGGACAGGAATGCCACATCGCCGGACTTGAACTTTTCTCTGGTCCGTTCCCGACCCGAGTCAATCTCTGTATTGATGTATATCATATCATCTGTGCGGTGGGCGTTACCCTGTATGGGAAGTGACTGTAGCATGATTCTGACTGTGCGTGGGGCCAAGTGACGCTTAAAATTTACGGGAATTTGGGTATCCTGCACTTGTAGGATGGTATTTTGAAATGATACTGTGCCTTTTTGTAGTATGGCATCATTCTGCATTCAATATATCATTCCATCAGTAGACTATTTAGGAATTGGTGCGCATGTGTACAATTCCGGCGCGGGCCTGGCAAAATACAACTTGTTTGTGGGAACTATTGTGGGGCGGAGTGTGGCTGTTGTATGTGTTCACGTCTTCCGGAATCTTATGCACAAATCACATTAACTGTCGCGATCAGTTATGCGTAAATTTAGACACAGGTGAACTCATACAAATAGCCTTCCGCTAGACGTACTTGGTATTGTCGGTGAATACCATCAAGTTTATTTAAAAAATCTCAGATATTAATGCTTGGATCCAAGTTAGTAATTACCATGACAGAATGATCGAAAATACTCAAACCGTTTCTCACATACATTTTTAATCTAACTTGTTTGGAGTTATACAACAAACTAACTGACAGTTACGCTTTATATCAGGACATGTGGGTAATGGGTGGCAGAATGATGATAGGGTATTCTGAGTGATTGATGAGATAAGCCCTGGGGTATCTGACTGTGAGTGTGACCGAATCGCGATTATTACTCGCTTCTGGAATCGGTACACTATGGATGTATCATGAGGACCGCCGGAATAGTGCTGTACCGGCACGATGATTGTATGAGTTTGCGTCATGTAAAATCGTACTATTCGTTACAATGTGGGCGCACTCGTGCCTCTTATGGAGTCTTTGACCACTTCATAACGTCTTTAATTTCTGGAATGCGCATACCTCTGGAGTCTGTCAACTTGGATAGAATGCTAGGCCCGTTCCACAGACAATGCCATATCTGGGTAGCAAGCGCAGAATTGCCCTGCAGATTCTGTAATGGTTCCCAGCAAACATGTGGCGAGTGGTGGGCGCCCTTTGCAGGCTCCGTGACAATATCTGTTCATGCATTATTCAATGGGTAACCGTTTATAGCGGCCACCATAAGTCTTTGGGCGACTAATTTGATCAAAATATCACAATTATCACAGGCTTATTTGCGCGCCCCCAAGAGGGTGGTTAATTTGGCATGTCAATATGGTATTGTGTGCAGCTAAATATGGGTATGAGTTCACCTGTGTCTAAATTTACGCACAACTGATCGCGACAGTTAAAGAACCGGTTCTTTTGTGCACAAGATTCCGGAAGACGTGAACTCATACAAATATGGTACTTTGAATCAAGATAAAAGTAGAAACTTCGATCTTATATACTAGTATAATGAATCGCGCCCAACAATTACACCAAATTCAGGCAAGCGAGGGATCCGGGCCAATTGCGCGCCGACTGGGCATGCTGATGTTATTGCTGAATATGCAGCTTAATTTTGGTATGAGTTCATGTCTTCCGGAATCTTGTGCACAAATCACATTAACTGTCGCGATCAGTTGTGCGTAAATTTAGACACAGGTGAACTCATACCAACAAGATACGTGGGCAACCGTTTAAGTCACCACAGATTGAGATATGCACTTATTCCCTAAAATGGGTTGCCAGCTCGGTGCTATGATTTAGTATGTCGCCACAAATTCATCTAAATGTATCTGGGGGTGGCACTCATCACATATCGCGCCAACTTGTCATTATGAAGTGTTGCGTGGTAACAGGATTCAAATTGTATGAGTTCACCTGTGTCTAAATTTACGCATAACTGATCGCGACAGTTAATGTGATTTGTGCATAAGATTCCGGAAGACGTGAACTCATACTAATTTTGCGCAAGCCGCCATAAAGTATCAGTATGATATACGTACTGTCATAACGTGATATAACCGGTTACGGCAGGGAGGTAATGATACAGCGGGAATCTGAGACTGACAAGCCCAGATCAGCTCGCCCCACGAAAATAAAGCGAGAACAGCTGGAGAGTGCCCGTTTATGGGCGCCAAGCCACGTATTCACCACTACAGGATTACCTCGAAGAGATATCCGGCATATGGCTGAGCGCACATCAGGTTCAAGCGTTACGCCAAAAAGTGGGGTTGCTCCAACAAAAAGTCATCCCCAATCCACATGAATTATGATTCAATGGAAGACGTGAAAAAATGGAGGTAAGAAATGTCAGAAAAGGTTGCACGTTACATAAAGATGGATTATGCCATTGTTACCCAGGATGAATCCCATTTCAAGACCGAGAGATTATCTGCGCGATTCTGGGCTCCTGCAGGCAGGCGCGTACTCATGGTATGAACCGGCAGGCGATACCGGTTCTCCATGGCCTGTACTATGATTAATGACGGCAGGGTATTCCTTGATGATTATACGGTCATAGATACAGAGAATTTCCTGGATCACATACATAACAAGGTGGGCAAGATGGTACTATTCGTGGACATGGCACACCTCAAGGAAGGCCAAGGAATTCTTTGCTGATCGGGACATAATCGTAATAGAGTATCCGGTTGGACATCCATACCTGAATCCAGTCAAGGAATTCTGGAGCGTACTCAAGAGGAGGATGGATCACTCCATACGATATTCGGATATCAATTACCACAAGCATGCAGTGTATGATTTCAAAGATGGCCATAAGCTCGATTATGATTTTAACAAATTCTGAAACAGAAAACCAGCTGATGGATTAATACTGCCAATCATGGAATCAGTACGCAAGGGGGAACCCAGTGATCCAAAAACAAAAAAAAAAAACGGTTCAAAAAGTGCAGGCGGTGCGGAAAGCACATCCGTGTCGGCCGGTATAGTACAAAAGGTCAAACTAGGTTTACCTACAAAGTAGTTGGTACACTATTTCATGCCACTCTGATCAGGGAATAAGTGGTGGATTTTTGTGCGTGATCGTTCTGGAGGCCCATACATGTACACAGTCATTATACGCCACTAAACTCGTCATGAAGTATTCCATGTCCATAAAGTATGGTAGGGTACATTACTTGCATCTGCTGATTTAGCCTGTCTGCCATCCCTGTTGTGATATTTTATGGAAAATCACTGCCAAGACTTATGGTGACTGCTATAGGTCATCCTTGGACAATCGATAAAAATACGCCGCTAGCATGTCCGTTCTTGCTTTTTCTAACACTACGTCTCGAATATGCCCGTGAATTCACCATCTAGGCGTTGCTCTTTAACTCGACCTAAACGGTTACTGCTTGGGCGGCGTGAATGACACATGAGTCACTATACATTTCACCCTCTGTGGTGTGAGTTCGCGTACACGTCAACACCATGTCACTAATTCACCGTATGTGAACTCTTCTGGTAATATCCGGCTGTAAAACGGAATCAATCATGACACCATAGCTCCTGTATGGGAGACTAGAACTACTGATCATACCATTAGTTTTAGCTAATAAACGATTATTATTTAACGACTGTGCGAATGGTTGCTGCGTGGAAAAACGAGTCTTGTATATTGTGGTGGCATGCGCCTTGGCGGCTGCTTCCTGGTACGGCTTGGCCCAGAGCGATAACGCGCAGGATCAGCGCATGCGGGTCGCATTCTTTCCCAATATAGCACACGCGGTTCCCGCAGTCATTGTGGAAAGGAATGCCTTTGTAAGCGAGGATGTAACACTGGAGGCCAGACTCTTTGACAGCGGACCCCGTGCCATTGAGGCCCTATTCTCAGACTCCATAGACATGGCATATGTGGGTCCGGGACCGGCCATAAACGGCTTTCTCAAGTCCACCAATGGGAGCATTAGGATAATTGCCGGTGCCGCCAGTGGCGGAAGCAGTCTTGTGATACATCCGGACTCGCTTATATCCGGTCCGCAGGATTTAGCCCACAAGAGGGTGGCCGCGCCACAGATAGGGAACAGTCAGGATATATCACTAAGAACATACCTGAACCAGAACAATCTGGATACCCGGGAGAGGGGCGGCACCGTGGCGGTACTGAATATAGCCAACGCGGACATATACACACTATTCGTCAAGGGTGAGATAGATGCAGCATGGGTGCCGGAGCCCTGGGCAACCATTCTGGTGCAGGAGCTTTACGGTACAAGACTATTCTACGAGGAGGATCTCTGGGATGATGGACTGTTCTCCTCAGTAGTACTCGTGGCGCGCGAGGAATTCGTACAGCAGAATGGCGCCGCGGTAGAGACATGGCTGGAGGCGCACCACTCCATAATAGAATGGATAAACGAGAACCCCATAGACGCAAGAGACTCATTCAACCTGTACGTGGCCGCGGAGCTGGGCAGGCCCTTTCCAGACCAGATAATAGATGAGTCACTTAACAACATACATTTTACCGGGGACCCGCTGCCCTATACCATAGACGAGTTTGCCTTGCGGGCAGACTCGCTGGGCTATCTTGGGAGGCACGGATATAATCTAGATGGACTATACATGGAGATAGGAAATGCTGGTACTTGAGGCCCACGACGTGGTAAAGTATTTTGTCCACAAAAAGCAGCAGATGCAGGCGCTGGGGGGCATAAATTTAGATATTGAGGAGGGTGAGATAGTATCCCTCATAGGCCCCTCTGGATGTGGCAAGTCCACATTCCTGCGTATAGTTGCCGGTCTGGAAAAACCCGATGGCGGACACATAAACCTGGACGGCAAACCCGTATTGGAGACCGGTCCGGACAGGATAATGGTATTCCAGGAGGGAGCCCTCTTTCCGTGGCTCAACGTCAGGGACAACGTGGAATTCGGGCTTAGAATTACCAATGTGAATCCGGAAAAGCGTACGCAGACCGCAGACAAATACTTGGACATGATGCACCTGTCCAAATTCTCGGATTCCTACATACACCAACTCTCCACGGGGATGAAACAGAGGGTGGCCATAGCAAGGGCGCTGGCAATGGAGCCCCGAATTCTTCTTATGGATGAGCCCTTCTCTGCACTGGATGTGTCCACCAGGGACCGCCTGCTTGCGGAAGTGCAGGACATTTGGAAGAAGACGGGCAAGACCATTTTATTCATCACGCATAATGTGGTAGAAGCCTCAGTAATGGGATCCCGGGTTGCAGTATTCAGCAACCGCCCCTCTCATATACGCAAGGTGATAAATGTGGATGCAGACCGGCCAAGGAACAGTGATGATCCCAACTTGTTACACGCACAGCAGGAGATACGCTACGAACTAAGGCAAAGTGGCTCCTGACATGAACGTACCACTCTCGGTAAAGCGAATAGTATTCTATGTGGCACTGGTGGCAGCATGGCAGATATTTGCCAGTACGGGTACCCTGCCCAGCAACATATTTCCCTCGCCATATGAGGTGGCCGAGGATTTGGCATACATGTTCAACGACGGGAGCCTATTCTATGGCATAGGTACCAGCTTGGGCCGACTGGGACTGGGTTTCATTATAGCTGCCATGGGGGGCCTTGTGCTGGGCGTATTCATGGCCCGCGTATTGGTGGTGGACCAGACCATCGGATCCCTGGTTCTAGGGCTGCAATCCATACCATCGGTTGCATGGGTACCACTGGCGGTATTATGGTTCGGTCTGACGGATATGGGTATAGTATTTGTGACCGCGGTAGGGGCAATCTTTGCGGTTACAATAAACACAAGCTCCGGCGTCAAGAACATAAACCCCCATTACATCGAGGCCGCCCGGAATATGGGGGCACGGGGCAGCACCTTGATAGTCAGACTGCTTATACCCGCGGCCTTTCCGTACATGATATCCGGATTCAAACAGGGCTGGGCCTTTGCATGGAGGGGGGTTATAGGGGCCGAGCTCATGTTCTCCTATCTGGGTCTGGGATTCCTACTTAACGTCGGCAGGCAGCTTAATGACGTAAGCCAGGTTATCGGAGTCATGCTTGTAATAATGATTATAGGAATAGGGATAGACGGTTTCGTCTTCAAACGGCTAGAGGATCGTGTCATGTCAAGGTGGGGTCTTCGGTGAGTGCGCGGATCCAGCTTTTTGGTGTATATTCGTATGTGTTTACACGATGAATTGCAAAGATTTGAGCACGCCAACTCAGACAGTTTTTATAACCCGCGTCACAATATTGTGGTATAATGTCTAGATACGATTCACCGGGCATATCTGTAAACAAGGGTGCCGCCAGGGGTGTCGCGCTAGGCATAGTTGCATTGGTGGTTATAGGCGCCATCGCATACTCCGCGGTACAGATTGTGGATGCAGGACACCGTGGTGTTCTATTACACTGGAACGCGGTGGATACGACCGTACCGCCCTTGACAGAAGGTCTTCACTTTGTAATGCCCTTTGCTGATAGTGTAATCCAGATGGAGATTCGTACTCTCAAGTATGTGAAATCCACCACATCGGCATCCAAGGACTTGCAGACCGTATCTACAACGGTAACTGTGAACTATCATCCCTCGCCGGAGATGGTACACCGCTTGTACCAGAGTGTGGGACTGGATTATGAAAATCGTATCATACAGCCCGCAGTGGAAGAAGTTGTGAAACAGGTAACAGCCAATTATAACGCGGAAGAACTAATCACCAAGAGACCAGAAGTAAAGAGTGACATTGAGCGAGAGATTACAGACAGGCTGAATGACTTTAACATTATGACCGAGGTTATATCAATAACAGACTTTCAGTTCTCCAGCCTCTTTGCCGCGGCCATAGAGTCCAAAGTGGAGGCAGAGCAAAGGGCGCTAAAGGCCGAGAATGACCTGTTGCGTATAGAAGTCGAGGCAAGACAGGCAGAACAGCAGGCTACAGGTGAGGCCAACGCGAATATAGCCAAGGCTAATGGTGAGGCCGAGGCCATACGCATAATCAATGAGGCACTGGCCCAGAACCCCAACTATCTGGAATGGCTCAAGACCCAATCTTGGGACGGTCGGCTACCGCTGGTTACGGGCCAGGGCGGAACGCCCTTCATACAGATACCTGTGTCAGATCCCTAGACGGGAATATTCTTGAAGCCTGGTATGGGGGGCTATTCATTCCACGAACAAGTTTACACGATGAATCGCATGATTGGACGAAGGCAAGGACTTGGTGGTCATTTCGGGTTGCCCAAGCTGACACAACAATTGATTGGTCCGGATAACCACGAACCCCGCTTTCATGACATTGGATATGGGTGCTAGTGTGGGAAAAAATGGTACAAGCTCGCATCTTCCCCTGATGTTACAATCGTACTGGTTCTCGGGATACATTTTATGTAAATTTACGCATAGGTGAACACGCATGGCAGAGACGCATCTATCAGAGTAACCTAAAAAGATTGTATGAGTTCACCTATGTCTAAATTTGTGCACGGTTGATCGTGACAGTCAGTGTGATTTATGCACGAGATTCCGGAAGACATGAACTTGTACAAACGGTTCAACACACTCAGCGGATAAAAACCCAAATAACGGGGTTGCAGTATTCATTATTCATGGCGTACAGGTATGATGAGGACTCTTTGGGCAAGGTACAGGTGCCGCAAGAGGCGTACTATGGTCCCTTTACCAGCAGGGCCCTCAAGCAGTATGTGGTGACCGGTCATCCTGCCCATAAAAATCTGGTAAAATCATTTGTAATGATAAAACGGTCCGCTGCAGTGGCCAACATGTCTGTGGATGCCATAGAGCGATCACTGGGGGATGCTATTGTTCGTGCCTGCGATGACATATTGAACGGAAAACATCTGGAATGGTTTGCCGTTGACATGATAAACTCCGGTGCCGGGACCGCCTTCAACATGAACAGTAACGAGGTTATTGCTAATGTGGCGCTGGGCATACTTGGATACGAACTGGGACAGTATGGGCATCTGCATCCCAATGATCATGTCAACATGTCCCAGTCCAGTAATGATACATATCCTACTGCCATGCACATGTCCACCCTCTTTGGGACCAACGAACTGATTCCCGCTCTGGAAGGACTGGGTGTGTCACTGAGCAAGAAATCATCGGAGTTTGCGTCCTTTCGCAAGATAGGCCGGACTCATCTCATGGATGCACTGCCGGTAACCCTTGGCAGCGAGTTTGGGGCATACTATCATGCAATAGAGAAATGCACCAAACAGATACGTCATGCCTATGAGAGCTTGTGTCCGGTAGCGCTGGGGGGAACCGCCGTCGGCAGTGGTGCCAATGCGCCACCCGGTTACAGGGATTCAGTGATACCGGAACTGGCACGAATATCGGGTCTGCCTCTGAGCCCGGAACCAGACATGCAACACGGACTACAGAGCCGCTTTGCCATGGTACAAATGTCCGGTGCCCTGCGAGGCCTGGCCGTGGAACTGGGCAAAATATCCAATGACATACGACTAATGGCATCCGGCCCGGTAGCCGGGCTCTCGGAATTGGGTATTCCCGCAGTACATGCGGGCTCTTCCATAATGCCAGGAAAGGTGAATCCATCCCTGGCAGAATGTATGAACATGATATGCTTCAATGTAGTGGGAAATGATGCTGCCATATCTGCCGCGGCCCAGGGCGGACAGTTTGAGCTGAATGTAATGTTGCCCGGCATGCTCAAGTGTATGCTGGAGTCCCTTGACATGCTCTCCGGCTTTATACCAGTATTCACGACCAATCTCATAGACGGACTCAGTGCCAACGGGACCCGGCTGCGCGCCCACATATCCAAGAGTCCGGTAATGGTAACACTGCTGACGCCGCGCATAGGCTACCTAAAGTCAGCTCATCTCTTCAAGGAGTCCCTGGCTACCGGCAAGAGTGTGGGGGATCTGGTAGTATCTGAGGGGCTAATGAGCGCCGAAGAGGTAGAGAAGCTACTGTCATGATATGGCCCGAATATATGTAGAGGCACACGGCTGCTCGGCAAGTTATGGCGATTCAGAGATAATATCCGGCATCTTGGTAAATGGCGGTCACAGTATATCTGCCACACCTGATCAGTCCGATGCCAGCATCTTGGTCACCTGTTCTGTAAAGGACGCCACGGCAAACAAGATGATACATCGCATCAAGTCCCTGGGCGAGAAGCCGCTGGTGGTGGCCGGTTGCATGCCAAAAGCAGAGAGAAAGACCGTGGAAAAGTTCTCGACAAATTCCAGTCTCATGGGGCCCGGTTCCCTGAACCGTACCCTGGACATGGTAGACTCAGTCCTGGCGGGAACAAGGACAGTGGACCTGACAGATACGGACAAGAGCCTGGACTTGCCCAGGGTTCGGCTTAATCCGGCCGTCTCCATTATGCAGATAGCCATGGGATGCATGAGTGAGTGTACATTCTGCCAGACAAAACTGGCCAAGGGTGATCTTGTCAGTTACCGTCCCGGCGATATTGTAAGACAGGTAACCGCGGATGTACGATCCGGGTGCCAGGAGGTATGGCTGAGTAGTACCGATAACGGCTGCTATGGCCTGGATATAGGCACGGATCTTCCATACTTGGTGAATGCCATAAGTGATGTGCCATATGACTTTATGATACGGGTGGGCATGATGAACCCCATGTACATGCCGCGCATACGGGATCGTCTGTGCGATTCATACCGGTCACCCAAGGTGTACAAATTTTTGCACATACCAGTACAGAGCGGGAGCGGCGATACCCTGGCGGTTATGCGCCGGGGACACACCGCAGAGACCTTCCGGAATACCGCAGAGACATTCAGATCAAGGTTCCCCGGCATTACAATATCGACTGATGTCATAGTGGGATTTCCCTCCGAGAGCGAGGATGACTTTGAGGATACGCTCTCCCTTGTACGGGAGGTGCGACCTGACATGGTGAATATATCCCGGTATGCCGCGCGACCGGGTACCGAGGCAGCCCGCATGTCACAGATTGAGAAAGATGTGGTGCAGCGTCGCAGTCGTGTATTACATGACATATGTACGGACATGTCGCTGGAATCAAACCGGCAATGGATAGGGTGGCAGGGAGACGTACTCTTTGCGGAGCGCACCGAGAGGGGGGTGCGTGGCCGTAACTACGCATACAGGCCGGTACACGTGGACGCGCCAGTAAGTCTGGGCGAGCGCCACAAGGTGAGGGTGATAAGAGCCACTGCTCACGGTCTTGTGGCCGCGCTGTGCTAATTATATAGTATAACATAATGAGGAAAACTATAAACGGTTTTTGCATTCATAGTTAATGTTGCAACAAAATGAGTCCACACTAATCCTGGGACTGGGCGGTTGCGGTTCCAGACTGGCTGCGGCCTTGCAGGGTATGATGGGCTGTCATTGCGTTGGGGTCTCCGCGGATTCCATGGATCATATACCCGGACATGACATGATTCATGTATCCTGTGGCGTGTTGGTGCCAACAGTGGGGGATATACGGGCAGCAACCCCGGTGGAGAAGATATCCTCTGTGGTATCCGGTTTTGGTCGTATAATTGTGGTGGCAAACTTGGCAGGGAGATCAGGAATGGCACTGGCGCCAGTAATATTGCGACTATGCCATGCAATGAAGAAGCAGACAGCCACATTTTGCATCATGCCCTTTCGCTATGAGGCAGATCGCATATTTCCGGCCGGCCTTGCATTCAAGAGGGTTCGGGAGTACTCTGACTATACCACAGTACTAGATAACGACTCCCTTATGGAGTGCAATCCTGATATGAGTGTGCAGGACTGCTATGTAGCTGGCAATGGTGCCCTGCTATATGTGGCGGCACACATGGAGGGGGGCGTCACTGCCGGTGAGAATGTAATATCCGCGGGCAGATTCAAAGAAAACATTACCGACTCTGTAATGGATGCCATCAAGATGTTATACGAGACCGCACCCCCCTATACTCTAAAAAAATCCATCATACACGTTACCGGCAACGTTTCCGCGGGAACAGTGGAGTCTGTATCACAACTGGTTCGGGATATTACCAAGACGCCTACCAGTGTAATGGTGGACGGCTCCGGTGAGTCCGGTACCATCCTGGTGTCATCGGCCCAGAGTATACCAAAGTTTGATGCCTATGATCCCCTTGGCGTGATACCAGATGATAAAATTCTGGACTGGGAGGATCCCGAGTGCAACGCAAATCTGGGTCGCCATACATGTATTGATGATATGGAATTCGGCTGATGATACGGATTTGTATGAGTTCACGTGTTTTGATCACATAATAAGATAGAATGCATCCCAGTTTTTTAATTATAATTGCATTCTGGCAGCAACCTCGTTCATTACAGAAAGGCCCTGAGCCCGCCATCTCTGAACACATGTGGACATGCGGCGCATTACACCCTTTATCTGGCCACTAATCTTGCGGAATACCACTGCGTATCAGAACCGGTTCCACTGCTCCGCTGGATTGTTGGTGGGCTCCACACTGTCATATTCTAAGAATACGAACATGCATGGTATGGCCTTATTCAATCCTTTTACCTTCTTTTGCAGTTCAGTATCATCAACATCACAATACTGATGCATCTGCTCCTGCCTCAAATGAGTGTCGTAATTGCGCGGACGGCCCGTAGCGATTCACGTGCGCTCCGGATCAAATCGTTGTCAAGTTTGATCCGGGCGTCCTGATCACCGGGATCGATATAGAATCCTGCATGTAATATACTGGTATCGCGCAATCAATGCGCCCAGATGGTGCTTCCCACCGTCATCAAACCGGCGATACACAACGTACCTGTCTGTGACTATCGCGCCCTGGTAACCGTTCAAGTATTTGCCCACTACATATGAACTCCTACTTTTGTATATCATCCACTCTTCGGCCCGCATCCCCCATATCCAGCCACGCTTACCCGCCAGTGATATACCAGTTTCGTCCACATGAATGCTGGGTGATTTTTTCATAAATTGTTTCATAAATGATTCGCATGCATCGGCGGCCCTGGCAATTATGTTGTTTACCGCACCCACCGATATATTCAGGCCGAAGAGATCCCTCGAAATTACAGGTACGCGTTTTATTGGAATCTTTTCCGCACGTAACGCAGTGTTGGCACCACATCTCAAAACCACCACTCTCTGGGACGTCCGCTGCTGGGGCTAGTTGTTTTTTACCGCACATGCAGGAGGCCATCTCTATAACATGAAGGGTCTCCTCTATTCTGGCTGGTATTAATTCTGTTATGCGTCGTTGTTTCCAACCACTTTTTGTCATTATATTGCTGCACTCACATTGTGGAGTATGCTCAAAGGTGTGGTGCATTACTCTGTCGGGGTTGTGGGAACGGGAAACCCCCTTGTGTCCCTTTTGCGCGCTAGCCTTTTTGGCTGATTTCGTACTGGCTTCTGTCTGTTGCTTATTATCTCCCTGTTTCCGCTTCTGTTTCCGCTTCTTGTACTGGAGGAATTGAAGGGATGGTGGCGAGTGAGCATTCTCATAATATTTAAGTCGCGTTGTGATTACCGCAATTTTCCCCTGTTTTTCTTCTAATTTCTCATTTAATTCGTTTACATAATGTATGAGTTCACGTGTTTTGATCACTAGACCTTATGCGCAGAATCACTTGCCCAACCTTACACGTTTAAACCAAGTTTATAGATGCAAATTATTGGTATGAGTTCACGTGTTTTGATCATACGATGAAACTTGATATGACAATATTTGGTTAAATTGTAGTATGAGCAGACGCCGGCCATGAGGAACTGGAAATCTCCGGATACCCTTGCGTCTACCAAGAGAGATCTTGCACACTACAAGGAACGTGTAAGAAGCAGACATAACATAGAAAAAATGCGTTTAGAAATTATGTAAATGAATTGGAAGGAAAACAAGGGAAAATTGCGGTAATCATGGCTCGGCTTATATGAGAATGCTCACTCTCCACCATCCCTCCAGTACAAGCATGAGGTTGCTATAAGAATGCAGTTATAATTAAAAAAACTCGGATGCATTCTATCATATCATATGATCAAAACACGTGAACTCATACTACATAATTCCTAATAATTTGGAAATCTTGTGTGAGATTTTGTATTTCTTCTGTGATGCGTGACATATATGTTTCCAATACTCTCACACGTTCCTTGTAATGTGCAAGATCTTTCTCGGTGGCCGCAAGACGTAGGACAAGGCGGCCCATGGCCTCTGCCTTGTAATGTGCAAGTTCTTTCTTGGTAAACGCAAGTATTATGTCTCCACGTTTTATCTCTCACTCATTCTCCTTGTAATGTGCAAGTTCTTTCTTGGTAGACGCAAGGGTATCCTAAAGAAGCTTATTTTTTAGTTCCAATTCCTTATAGGACAGGCGTCTTCTCATTAGATTCTTATTGCAAATTTGGTATTTAAGCAAAATATTGTCATACCAATCTATATCTTAGTTAATGATCAAAACACGTGAACTCATACGAAAAGTTTCCTATCCGGTGCAAAGGTCATAATTCCATACAGGGGTGCGGAATCACTCACTAAAACTGAAAGGAAATACAACCAAACTGTATCAAAAAGGCGCATATTAATTGAGCATGTAATTCGAATGCTAAAGGTATATCGTAAATTAAGTCAGGTATATGATGGCAGTCGTGAGGAATTCCAGGAAGATCTCGTAGTATCCGGGTTGCATAATTTACACATTATGCACAAGCATACCAGGTACAAGAAATTTTTGAAAAATATCTGTATGAGTTCACCTGTGTCTAAATTTACGCACAACTGATCGCGACAGTTAATGTGATTTGTACACAAGATTCCGGAAGACGTGAACTCATACCGTGATTCTCCATGCATAAATTAGGTACAAAAAACTTATACAAGATATTATCGTAGCATGGAATCTATTTTAAAAATACTAAATGTGTTGACAAATTTGTCCAGTATGGCATGTCTGCTTAATTGTGATCCACAATTCTAGTATCCGTTCTGTGCCTAAACTGCTATCATTTGCATGCATAGGTGTACTTGTGTTAACTCTGGACGGCTTTGAAAAATTATGCGTAATTTGATTAATTTACTAAAATTAGATTTTTATAACGGCGTTATTATCTACTAAACATGAAGAAGTTTAAGCATACAAATGAAGAGTTGGAGCAAGCAAGGCTTCTAGCTGAAAAGAGTAAAAAATCTCGATAATGTTACACAAGTTTTTTTACTAAATTTTATTTGACCACTTATTCTCTAGGTCGTAATACAGGTTCAATCTATCCTTCTTTGGATTCATGTCTTGGTTATACATTTTTGTAAAGAATGCAGCTATTATGCGTTCGTTGTCTTTGTTTAGAAATTGTACACTGTAACTGGTGCGTTGACCCTTCTCTTCCTGTACAAAACGCACGGTAGATACTTTGTCAACACGAATATGCATATGAGCTGGCCCGTCATTGTGCCCAATCGTGATCCAGTCTTTTTTATGGGACACGACCAAGCCGCTACGTATCTCGGCCACTGCCCCGTCGCTGCGGATTACAAACAATATGTCAGATATGGACTGTAATCTTCTAGAATATCTACTAGAGTGGACATTATGCCATTCCTACCCCGTCTATGTTGATTATATTGTCTGGATCCATGCGAATGCAGTCGGTGCCCACAGACTTTAGTTTGGTAAAACTAACTGTCCCTGTGGGTATGACTTTCTCTTGCTGTAACTGATGTATTTTTCCGGAGACTATGTGCTTGTGCTCTTCACAGGTCACGCCTACCATATACTCATCGGTCTGGTGTTTGACAGAGACTACATGTGTGGGTGGGTTGGGGCATTGCTTCTTGTTTCGCGTTATTGCGCAACGATCTGGAAACACGCCCTAACGGCGATAAATGATACTATAAATGTAAGGTAACAGTTAGCTAATTTATTGTAAATGTTTACTGCATGCATACAGTAACGTGTCTAAATTTCCTGCCGATGAACTCTTTTCTACAATGGTATTATTTATCTGTATTTTCAAGGGGGCGCTGTAAAGAAATCGTATGAGTTCACGTCTTCCGGAATATTAGTATGAGTTCACGTCTTCCGGAATCTTATGCACAAATTACATTAACTGTCGCGATCAGTTGTGCGTAAATTTAGACACAGGTGAACTCATACGAATATTATGCACAAATCACATTAGACTTTATGCGCAGAATCACTTGCCCCACCTTACACGTTTAAACCAAGTTTATAGGTGCAAATGATTGGCCTAACACAAACACGTGTGTGAAATAGAAAAGTTAAGGTCTAATCTTGTGGTATCCAGTATGCTAAAAGTAGAAGAACTCACCAAGGAGCAGTTAATAGCAGAGTACAACCTTCTACGCACCGAGTCTGAGGCCGAAGTAACAAACCTGTGTGGAAAAGTTGACAGCTTGTGTGGGGAAATTGACAGTTTACGTGGGAAAAATGACAGCTTGTGTGGAGAAATTGACAGTTTACGTGGGAAAAATGACAGCTTGCACGCCAAACTTGAAGCACAAACAAAGAATTCCCTGGTTTCAAATCTTGATGTTGTAATAGAACGCAAGGATCAGCTGCATTCGCTGACCGGATGCTCTCCGGAAGAGTTTACTTGGATACTGACCAGATTCAAGGAATACGTAGAATCTCTGGAAGGTGATGATGCACGACGATTCCTAGAACTTACAAATGATCGTGGACATGTTAACAAATTGTATGAGTTCACGTGTTTTGATCATTCACTAAGATATAGATTGGTATGGCAATATTTTACTTAAATACCAAATTTGCAATAAGAATCTAATGAGAAGACGCCGGTCCTATAAGGAATTGGAACTGGAAAATAAACTTCTTCAGGATACCCTTGCGTCTACCGAGAAAGATCTTGCACATTACAAGGAACGTATGAGAGTATTGGAAGCATATGTGTCCCGCACCATAAAAGAAATACGAAATCTCACACAAGATTTCCAAATTATTAGGAATTATGTAAATGAATTGAAAGAGGAATTGGTAGAAAAAGACAGGAAAATTGCGGTATTCACAACGCGACTTAAATATTATGAGAATGCTCACTCGCCACCATCCCTTCAATCCCTCCAGTACAAGAAGCGAAAACAGGAGGAGCAGAAGCGAAAACAGGGAGATAATAAGCAACAGACAGAAGCCAGTACTAAATCAGCCAAAAAGGCTGGCGCGCAAAAGGGACACAAGGGGGTTTCTCGTTCCCACAACCCCGGCAGAGTAGTGCATCACACCTTTGAGCATACTCCACTATGTGAGTGCGGCAATATGATGACAAAAATTGGTTGGAAACAACGACACATAACGGAATTAATACCCGCCAAAATAGAGGAGACCCTTCATGTGATAGAAATGGCTGCATGCAAGTGCGGCAAAAAACAACTGGCCCCAGCAGCTGGCGTCCCAAAGAGTGGTAGTTTTGGGGTTCAATTATGCGGTGCCATCACTGCATTGCGTGCGGAAAAGATTCCAATAAAACGCATACCTGTAATTTCGAAGGATCTCTTCGGCCTGAATATATCTGTGGGTGCAGTAAACAACATAATTGCCAGGGCCGCCGATGCATGTGAATCATTTATGGAAACAATTCATGAGAATATAATAGACCTTATGCGCATGATTGACAGTAACAGCCCATGTTGCTTCAAACTGGGGTGTATTTTATGGCACACAATCCGTCAAGCATGAACAATGTGAATGGCACCTGCCAGCACTAACGTATGTCGTGTAGTGGGGTAACCGGATCTTGATGAAGTATATCGGAAGTGAGCTAAACGGTTGTATGAGTTCACCTGTGTCTAAATTTACGCACAACTGATAGAACCGGTTACCAGTTAATGTGATTTGTGCACAAGATTCCGGAAGACATGAACTCATACCATTAATTTAGTGGATTTTCTGATGAGTAATATTCGAATTATAATAACACGGAAATTATGGACAGATATTTTTCAAGAATTTCTTGTACCTGGTATGCTTGTGCATAATGTGTAAATTATGCAACCCAGATACTACGAGTAGATCTTCCCGGAATTCCTCACGACTGCCATCATATACCTGACTTAATCTACGATATACCTTTAGCATTCGAATTACATTCTCGATTAATATGCGCCTTTTTGATACATATTGGTTGTATTTCCTTTCAGTTTTAGTGAGTGATTCCCTACCCCTGTATGGAATTATGACCTTTGCGCCGGGTAGGAAGTCTTTCATACCCTGGTATCCTGCATCTGCTATTACTGTTATCTTATCGGATGGTGGCGTGGTTGATTCTTTTAGGGACTTGCCCCATTTGCCACCGAGGGGAATATCATTCTTGAATATACCATAATCGTGTCTTTTTCCCTCATATACTCCACTTACGTGAATTATCAGTCTTTTCTTGTTTGATGTTATCTGTACGTTATACGTGTGGGTTTTTTGTTTACCAGAGTACATTGCCTCCTGATTTTTTTTAGGACGTTGTACGCGTACATGTGTCCCGTCAGTCTTTATCTCCCCTCCGGCTCGGCCTGGAACAATTTCCTTAAAGTCGGGTGTTGACTTGATTTGTGATATTGCTTTTGCAACGGTATCGGCCGTTGGGAGTATCTTGATCAGTCCCTGCTTTGTAAACTGGATGTAACGGCATATGTTTGACTGGTTTATCTTGAGTATTGCTGCCAGCAGCTCCTGCTTTGTATTGCAGCGCAGGCGTATCAGTGTAACTAAGAGTACATGCCTGACCGGAAATTTGTTCACGTGCCCGCGATCATTTGTAAGTTCTAAGAATCGCCGTGCATCATCGCCTTCCAGGGACTCTACGTATTCTGTGAATCTGATTAGTATCCATTTGAACTCTTCCGGAGTGCATCCGGTCAGGGAATGAAGCTGATCCTTGCGTTCTATGATGTCATCGAGATTTGAAACGAGGGCATTCTTTGTTTGAGCTTCAAGTTTGGCGTGCAGGTTTGTTACTTCGGCCTCGGACCTGGTGCGTAGCCGGTAGTACTCTGTGACTAACTGCTCCTTGGTGAGTTCTGCTTTTAGCATACCTGGTATTACAAAATTAGGTCTTAACTTTTCTGTTTCACACGAGTCTGTGGGAAAACCCATGATACTAGGTCAATTGTTCGTATCTAACAACTTGTTTTAGACGTGCAGGGTGGGAGAAGTGATTCTGCGCATACGGTCTAATAAAATCACCCAGCATACATGTGGACGAAACTGGTATATCACTGGCGGGTAGGCGTGGTTGGGTATGGGGGATGCGAGCCGAAGAGTGGATGATATACAAAAGTAGGAGTTCAAATGTAGTGAACAAATACCTGAACGGTTACCAGGGAGCGATAGTAACGGACAGGTACGTTGTGTACCGCCGGTTTGATGACGGTGGGAAGCACCAGTTGTGTTGGGCGCATTTATTGCGCGATACCCAGGCATTACATGCAGGATTCTATATTGATCCCGGTGCTCAGGACACCCGGATCAAACTTGACAACGACCTGAAAGGATTGTTCCGGAGCGCACGGGAATCCCTGAATCACTGCGGGCCGTCCGCGCAATTACGACACTCATTTGAGACAGGAGCAGATGCATCAGTACTGTGATGTTGATGATACTGAACTGCAAAAGAAGGTAAAAGGATTGAATAAGGCCATACCAGGCATGTTCGTATTCTTAGAATATGACAGTGTAGAGCCCACCAACAATCCAGCGGAGCAGTGGAACCGGTTCTGATACGCAGTGGTATTCCGCAAGATTAGTGACCAGATAAAAGGTGGTGAAAGGGCCATGCGCCGCATGTCCACATTCGTATCATGTGTTCAGACATGGAGGGCTCAGGGCCTTTCTGTAATGAACGAGGTTGCTGCCAGAATGCAGTTATAATTAAAAAAACTGGGATGTATTCTATCTTATTATGTGATCAAAACACGTGAACTCATACCATCCGCATGCTAAAGGTGTACCGTAGATTAAGTCAGGTATATGATGGTAGTCGTGATGAATTCCGGGAAGATCTAATTGTAGTATCCGGATTGCATAACCTGCACATTATGCAAACCAGATACAAGAAATTCCTGAAAAATATATGTCCATAGGCTTCCATAATACGAATAAGTTTTATGGTAATCATTTATGCCACTCAAGCAATCACAGCAGGACTTGTAACACACGCTGGGGCTGGTGGGCACCATTTCCACTGGTCAGGACCATCATTCCAATAGTCCTCTGGTTGGACTGTTACGTAACAGTCCCTTGTTTGTTCATGTTTACCGGATTGTGTCATAAAATACACCCTAATTTGAAGCGACCTAAACAATTACTGTCAATCATGCGCATAAGGTCTATTAAGTTACACCACTTTGTATTTAAACATTACAAGGGAAATCAGGGGAATTATATAGTTAAGTTACGTTTATAAAAGCGAATCAATATCATGACAATATGCAACAAGCACCAGGCAAGTCATTCAGAAAGGGAGTCACCATGGCCGAATTGTTCCAAATGTTCCCGGATGAAAAGACCGCCATGAAGTGGTTCGAAACTACTCTCTGGAAGGACGGTAGAAAATGCCCCCGATGCGGTTCCAGTATGACGTCCGAGTCCGCACATAGAACAATGCCGTACCGCTGTGTAGACTGTAAGCAGTTCTTTAGTGTTAAAATGGGGACCATAATGGAACGTTCTAAAATATCATACCAGTCTTGGGCGATAGCAACATACCTGTTTGCCACTAATCTAAAGGGTGTCAGTTCCATGAAGCTGCACCGTGACTTGGGTATCACACAGAAATCAGCGTGGTTCCTTGTACATCGACTAAGAGAGTCATGGGGAACATTGGTCAGTGATAAGATGGAAGGGCCAGTGGAGATCGATGAGGTATACATTGGTGGCAAAGAGAAGAATAAGCACCATTCTAGAAAAGGCGCCACAGGTAAAACCGCGGTTGTAGGCATCAAGGATAGAAAGACGGGAACCATTCTCGCCAAGCCTGTTTCCGAGACTACAGCGGCACGTCTCGGTCAATTTAATCAAGATAATGCCGAGGCGGATGCTGTCAAATACACGGATGACAACATGGCTTACAAATCGTTAAAACACCATGAGAGTGTGAAGCACAGTGTAGGTGAATATGTCAAAGAACAGGCTCACACGAATAGAACCGGTTACAGTCGTTCTGGGCATTGTTGAAACGGGGGTATTACGGCATATTCCACCATGTTTCCGCGAAACACTTACACCGGTATGTTAACGAATTCGCCGGGAGATTCAACATTAGAGTACTAGACACCATTTCAATGATGGAATCGATAACACGTTCCATGACTGGTCACAGGCTGACATATCGTATGAGTTCACGTCTTCCGGAATCTTGTGCACAAATCACATTAACTGTCGCGATCAGTTGTGCGTAAATTTAGACACAGGTGAACTCATACAAAGTAAGTCCGCTTAGGATCCGGCGTACAGTAGTTCAGATTGCACAAGCCAGATGGTAAAGAGAATAACAGAGGAATCAATAGTTAGACAGCGCAAAAGAGGCGTTGCCGCAACCAAAATAGCTCAAGACCTGAAACAAGACACGTACGAAGATTGTGAACCAGAGGACGGGAACGACTCGAGTAAAGATGGGTAGGCCCATGATACCAATCACCACCACCCAGATACGAATGGTAACTGAAGCATACAGCAAGGATCCCGCCGGAGTAGTACGTATTGCAAAGAGGCTTAGACATAATACATATCGCGCAGTATATCACATAATGAAAAAGAACGGCACGACAGTCTCATCACCTGCAAAGTCAGAGTGGGTACACTATGAGCGTAAATATTCCAATGCAATGTGGCACGTAGACTGGCATGTCATGAAAAGATGAGCGCTTCGAGGGACTGAATCTCATAGATGATGCATCTAGGTGCATCGTCGGGGCGGCACTATTTGAGCATGCAACCTCAGAGAAGTATGAGTTCACGTCTTCCGGAATCTTGTGCACAAATCACATTAACTGTCGCGATCAGTTGTGCGTAAATTTAGACACAGGTGAACTCATACTCAGAGAACACCGTTCTATTACTGAGACTGGCAATGAAACGATTCGGCGCCCCTGCATCTCGGATAACGGCGCGTGTTTCGTAGGACAATAAAAGGGCAAAAAGAACTGGAAACCAACACTATTCAAGGAAGAACTGCTGGATCAAGACATCATACTAATCAATTCCAGACCATACCACCCGCAGACAAATAGCAAACTGGAGCGCTTCCATAGAACGATTGAGGACTAGGGGACTCTTATTTAAGAGTCCAACGAGATATGGCATTATGACAGTCTCCGGGATTATGTGGACTACTACAATGAGAGAAGATTGCACTTCTCACTGGATATAGATAACGACGAAACACCGCTTCAGGAATAAAAAGGCGACCCAGACAATTAGGGCAAATGATGCAAAATGGACGGAGCGAGATGCCAATGACTAGCGGACCGACTTTTCATACATTACAGGTTACTAGCACAACAGCAATACATAATATAAAAGGGAATACAAATTTCTATTGGATGAAATACGCGATCGTGGGATTTATTCTTGTTTTGTCTTTTATCCCCGCATACGGCCAGGAAGAAGAGGACGATATTACATTCTGCTCGTTTACGGAGTTTGATCCTGAATGTAGTCCGTCCGGCTGGGTCCAGTTTCTACTGGGAGATGTAGTAATAGCCCTAACTCTGGGTTACCTGCTATACCGCCTGGGTAATAATAACATAAAAACTCTGGAACTCACTACCAAAAAAATCGAGAAGAGCCAGAGGTACTTGGACAAAATCACGAAGGAAGAGGAGGAACACAAAAGAAAGATAACCATATTCGCCACGCAATCAGTTAAGAACTACTTTGGTGTCATTCTCATAATCATAGGTCTCATGAACCGCGCCCTAACAAAGGGGACAACTAGGGAGAGCATACCGGCCAAGATATGGGAACAGGAAAAGGATCTGGGACGCACAATAAAACACCTGCGAGATACAATACAGATATTTGTAGGATACGGAGATCCCATGATCATTGAACAGATACGACGACTCTTAGACGAGCTTGAGAAAATAGATCCCGCCAGTGGTATAGGCGAGGGATTTCCCAACTATACAAGTCTAAAAGAAACGATAAAGGACTTGTCCAAAAAGATGGATGAAAGTACAAGTCCAGATGATCTAGTCATAAAATAATTACAAATACCACCCTGTTCTGTTGGTGAAAGTATAGCTATTATCATAAGTCTCTGCACAATCCCCGTCTTGCAACAGACTTGCAGAACATGCCATAGGTCAATTTGGACAATAAATGAACCCATACTTCCACTACAGGGTATCAAGAAAACGATTATTCTATGCTTGTGACGACTTGAACGGTCTGTAGCCGCTTAGGTCGCCCAAGTAGTTTTCCACATATATCGCCAAGGCATAGACTAAATCCTGTTATTTTACTACACGACATTTGTATAACAAGGCAGTACGGCATACGTTAGGGCCGGCAGGAAGTATGAGTTCACGTCTTCCGGAATCTTATGCACAAATCACATTAACTGTCGCGATCAGTTATGCGTAAATTTAGACACAGGTGAACTCATACGGCAGGAACCATTCCCTGCCGGTTTGCTTATGCTTACTGGATTTTGTGTTATGAAAACACGCCCTAATTCAGGGTGACTTGGACGGTCACTTATGATCTCGCCCATAAGATTGTCATTCTATCCCGTAACATCTTGACTTTTGGGTCTTCTGTCTGGCCTGTATCGACTTAAACAGTATGTTGTTGGCGTTAAGCTGAACCTTCACGCGATCGAAATAGTTACAACGATCTACCATTTAATAGTACGAAAAGTAAGTCCGCTTAGGATCCGGCGTACAGTAGTTCAGATTGCACAAGCCAGATGGTAAAGAGAATAACAGAGGAATCAAGACAGTACATCATAAGACAGCGCAAAAGAGGCGTTGCCGCAACCAAAATAGCTCAAGACCTGAAACAAGACACGTACGAAGATTGTGAACCAGAGGACGGGAACGACTCGAGTAAAGATGGGTAGGCCCATGATACCAATCACCACCACCCAGATACGAATGGTAACTGAAGCATACAGCAAGGATCCCGCCGGAGTAGTACGTATTGCAAAGAGGCTTAGACATAATACATATCGCGCAGTATATCACATAATGAAAAAGAACGGCACGACAGTCTCATCACCTGCAAAGTCAGAGTGGGTACACTATGAGCGTAAATATTCCAATGCAATGTGGCACGTAGACTGGCATGTCATGAAAAGATGAGCGCTTCGAGGGACTGAATCTCATAGATGATGCATCTAGGTGCATCGTCGGGGCGGCACTATTTGAGCATGCAACCTCAGAGAACGCCGTTCTATTACTGAGACTGGCAATGAAACGATTCGGCGCCTCACATATGATACAATACCGTCTATGTCGAAATCCTACTATTACTGAGACTGGCAATGAAACGATTCGGCGCCCCTGCATCTCGGATAACGGCGCGTGTTTCGTAGGACAATAAAAGTGCAAGAAAAGCCGGAAACCCACACTATTCGAGGAAGAACTGCTGGATCAAGACATCATACTAATCAATTCCAGACCATACCACCCGCAGACAAATGGCAAACTGGAGCGCTTCCATGGAATGATTGAGGACAAGGGGACTCTTATTTAAGAGTCCAACGAGATATGGCATTATGACAGTCTCCGGGATTATTTAGACTGCTACAATGAGAGAAGATTGCACTTCTCACTGGATAGATAACGGCGAAACGCCGCTTCAGGAATAAAAAGGCGACCCAGACAATTAGGGCAAATGATGCAAAATGGATGGAGCGGGATGCCAATGACTAGCGGACCGACTTTTCATACATTACAACAACGATCTACCATAAAAACACAAATATCCGATAATGCTGTACGATTACCATGAGCCAGCGACGCAGTAGCAGGGTGTCCATACGAACAACTTTGGAACCCATGTACAGGTCAGTAGATCTTCAGGGTCGCGTTATAGATTGCAACTACAAATATGCTCGTATGCTAGGTTACATAAAAGACGAGATAATAGGTATGTCCATATTTGATCATACGCCAAAGGATCAGCATCATGTCCTTACGGGCATATTCGAGCGCTGGAAGGCCCATAAACCAATAAACAACCGCAGGTTTCCGCTAATAACAAAGGCTGGTGTACCCTTTGATGTATTGGTTACCGTCGAGGGTGTCTTTGGTGATGATGGTAAGGTTGTCCGGAGTAATACAACCCTGCTGGATTTTGAGGAGGTCCACCAACTACAGAATCTAATCAAACTAAGCAAGTATGAGAGCCTGTATGAGAATTCTCCGGACATGTACTTCACGGTAAATGTGGAAGGTGTGATCGTGGACTGTAATCGGGCATATGAGGAGAAGATGGGATATACCAAATCGGAAATTATTGGAAGGAATTTTGCGGATCATGTATCTGACAGGAGCGTATCGCAGATACTGATTAATCTGGCACAATGGAGAGTCAATGGCGTATGTAAGAGTGTGGATGTGTGGGTTAGAGCACAGGATGATACCGAATTCCCCGTACGAGTGACCCCTACAAATCTGCATGCAGAGGATGGAGCACTGCTGGGTCGCAATGTCGTAATTCAGGATCTTACAGAGATACAAAAAACACAAGATCAGCTCAAGGAACGAAAGGAGATAGAACAAATGAAGGACGAATTCCTAACCGGAATCACGCATGAGCTCAAGACTCCACTGACTCCCATAATTGGATTTGCGCAGGCATTGAGCAAGCAGGGCATGCTTGGCGACCTTAACAAAAAGCAGGAGGAAGCGGTCCGTATAATAGTGAATAATGCCGTCCACTTGCGCAAACTGGTGATGGATTTGCTGGATATACACAAACTGGAGTTGGGGAAAATGAAATTCGACATCAAGGAGTTTGATCTTGAAAAGATGATGGCAGACTTTATGTCATCTATGGACTATACGTATAAGGAAAAGAGGGTGGAGTTGACACTGGACATGAAATGCAAAGGCAAGGTAATAGGAGACTCGTACCGCATATCAGAGATATTGTTGAATTTGACATACAATGCACTGGACTTTGTTCCCCCAAAGACTGGCAAGGTACACATAGTTGTATCAAAAGATGACAAGTATTTGCACTTTTCTGTGACTGATAACGGGGTGGGTATTCCCAAAGACAAGCAGTCTCAGCTATTCAACAAGTTTTATCAAGTATCCACTACAGTAACCCGTATGCACGGCGGAACCGGCTTGGGCCTCTCCATATGCAAAGGTTTAGTAGATGGAATGGGTGGCTCAATAAGGGTGGATAGTACTGTGGGCGTAGGTAGCAAATTCTATTTCTCCATATTACAGAAGGAGGTAGTGGCTCCATGAAGCTTCTCGGTGTGGACGACAACCCGGATATACTCAAGTTTGTACAGATGACCGTAGAGATGATGGGTCACGAGTTTAATAGTGCAGGCGGAGGGAAAGAGGGACTGGAGAAGATACGCACCAGAGAGTATGACATGGTATTCCTGGACTTGTCTATGCCTGACTTTTCTGGACTAGATGTCATAGATGCACTGGAGAAGGACGGAATACTTAGGGAGTGTAATATAATACTGTTCACGGCGTCATACCTTGGCGTATCCGATTTGGAGAAGAGTCTTTCAGAAAGAGGAGTTCTGGATGTTCTTACAAAACCCGCAGACATTGATCAGATAATGGAAAAGATACAGCAGGTAGAGGATAAACTCTAGTGACCGTAACTGGCCCCAAACAAATCATGTGATAATCTTTTGATTGTATGAGTTCACCCGTGTCTAAATTTACACATGATTGATCGTGACAGTTAGTACACGAGATTCAAGAAGGCGTGAACTCATACTTTTGATTCATGACGAGTCTCCCTGCATGATCTTGGCATAATCCAAGAGATACTAATCTTGTGTCATCATAACACGGAAACGCATGATCAGATTGGCGGATGCCATTCCGGTACACCACAAGCTTGATGTCTGTACCTGCTCAACTACGACAGACGTAGTCGTAAATGGGATCCGCCAACCCGATAAAAAAAAGTTATTAAGAATACCAAGATATTACATGATAATGACAATAGTAGCGGCCGGTCCCAAGGACAAGTTCCCCCCAGGCAGCATGACCAAGGTTGATGTCGATGGCCTGGATGTGCTTTTGGTGAACAAGGATGGAGAGTATTATGCAGTGGATGATACCTGCACCCATGCTGGCGCCAGCTTGGCCGAGGGTCGCCTGGACGGATGTAATCTAGTGTGTGGCTGGCACGGGGCGGAATTTGACTGTACCAGTGGCAAACTGGTAAAGTTTCCTGCCAAGATACGAGATCTTGGGACGTATACAGTCTCCACTGATGATGATATCATATACATCGAGAAGTAACAGATTACCCAATGTAATATTTTAGATTAATAGTGGCTGGCTGTACTTGACAGACCCCAATCATCGTGTAAACCAGACGTAATTCGCATCAGACATACGAATACTGGAGTCCGCCATGAGAGCCACCAAAGAAAATCACGAATTCGCCTGTATCTAGTACGACGTATAGTGGTTGGGGAAGGCGTGAGCTCGTACGATTCACATGTTATAGAAAAACTGTCGAGTGAATCAATATGCCAAAACTGTAATGCATACACTCTCATATATCATTTCAGTCACAGAATGATTATGTGCAGGGAAGCCATACTGTACGAAAAAATCCAGGACGGCGGGGTGCGCTGTACTGCCTGTGCCAGGTACTGCGTATTGGCTCCCAGTCAAGTGGGGTTGTGCGGCATCCGGGAGAATATAGCAGGCAAGCTGAACTTGGCAGTATATGGACGGGTCATAGCCGGTCATGTAGATCCCATAGAGAAGAAACCAGTCACCCACTATATGCCCGGCTCCAAGATATACTCCATAGCCACCACCGGATGTAACTGGCTTTGCCGGTATTGCCAGAATCACGATATCAGCCAGAGAAGAAAGGTGGAAGGGGCAGTCATGTCCCCCCAAGAGGTAGCCCAAGCGGCTATACGGAATGGCGCCGATGGTATAGCCTACACATATAACGAACCATCCATATTCATTGAGTTTGCCCGGGACTGCGGATTAGCAGCCAGAAAGATGGGACTATTCAATGTCTTTGTGTCCAATGGTTATGATACCCCCCAGTCGGTGGGAATGATGGGAGAGTTTCTTGATTCCATTACCATAGACTTTAAGGGTAACGCCGAGCCGGAATTTGCAAGAAAGTATGTGGGTATTCCGGATCCACAACCCATATTCGATACAATTCTGGATATTCACAGCAGGACAAAAATCCACATCGAGATAACAAATCTGGTAATACCCACAGTGGGAGATAGCCTGGAGTATGCTCGTCGACTGTGTGTTTTTGTGCACGACAATCTGGGTCCTGACACACCCATTCACTTTCTGCGCTTTCACCCGGACTACAAAATGACTGATTTCGGTTATACGCCTGTACGTACACTGGAACAGCATCATCAGATAGCAACAGAGACCGGACTCAGATATGCATATGTGGGCAACGTTCCCGGTCACCCATACGAGCACACGTACTGCCCCGGGTGTGGCAATATTGTAGTTGGTCGGTATGGCTTTGACATAGAATCATGGAATCTGGACAAGGCAAACCGTTGCATAAAATGTGGCTACCACATACACATGATCGGTAACCTCTCACCCAACCGTACCAGGAACCGCTTTCATATGGTTCAATGATACAAAACCGGCTTTTGTGTGTGCGCTAATTATTGTGGACTCAGGAGTATCTTTGGTTTATTGGGCGTATCATGATGACATTTTTTCCCACATACAGGACATCGTTTGCGATCCAGCGCCACACACTGGCATATATGAGACTCCATATATGATTCTGCAACCTTTGTGTATTCACCGGTACCATTGCAAAAATTACACTGAAGCTGTAGTAGTTTTATCGTTCCTGTGCCCTTACACACTGCACATACCTTTGACATACATGACAATGGTAACGGATGAATAAAGACTTGACGGTTTGTTTCATGATATCAAACACTTCCTTGTGACAAGTATTGTTTGGGAGGTCGTACCACGGACACAAATTGCTACTCCGCGGCAGGATTGATTATAATGCGGACTCAGGTGATCTCATCTGGCATGAGCTCGCCGATGTCTAAATTTATCCACGACTGATCTCAAATTTATGCACAAGATCAAGACGCGAACTCGCACCGTCGGGAAGTGTACCTACATGTGAAAGTGGGTACAAGATACCACTACATATATTCGAATGGTGACGGAGGTATGCAGGCGTGGTACATATTGCACGTGCTGATTCATCATACGTGAATTTAGTAGTAGAGGAACTGTATGAGTTCACCTGTGTCTAAATTTACGCATAACTGATCGCGACAGTTAATGTGATTTGTGCATAAGATTCCGGAATGTAATGTATGAAAAGTCGGTCCGCTAGTCATTGGCATCCCGCTCCATCCATTTTGCATCATTTGCCCTAATTGTCTGGGTCGCCTTTTTATTCCTGAAGCGGCGTTTCGCCGTTATCTATCCAGTGAGAAGTGCAATCTTCTCTCATTGTAGCAGTCTAAATAATCCCGGAGACTGTCATAATGCCATATCTCGTTGGACTCTTAAATAAGAGTCCCCTCGTCCTCAATCATTCCATGGAAGCGCTCCAGTTTGCCATTTGTCTGCGGGTGGTATGGTCTGGAATTGATTAGTATGATGTCTTGATCCAGCAGTTCTTCCTCGAATAGTGTGGGTTTCCGGCTTTTCTTGCACTTTTATTGTCCTACGAAACACGCGCCGTTATCCGAGATGCAGGGGCGCCGAATCGTTTCATTGCCAGTCTCAGTAATAGAACGGCGTTCTCTGAGGTTGCATGCTCAAATAGTGCCGCCCCGACGATGCACCTAGATGCATCATCTATGAGATTCAGTCCCTCGAAGCGCTCATCTTTTCATGACATGCCAGTCTACGTGCCACATTGCATTGGAATATTTACGCTCATAGTGTACCCACTCTGACTTTGCAGGTGATGAGACTGTCGTGCCGTTCTTTTTCATTATGTGATATACTGCGCGATATGTATTATGTCTAAGCCTCTTTGCAATACGTACTACTCCGGCGGGATCCTTGCTGTATGCTTCAGTTACCATTCGTATCTGGGTGGTGGTGATTGGTATCATGGGCCTACCCATCTTTACTCGAGTCGTTCCCGTCCTCTGGTTCACAATCTTCGTACGTGTCTTGTTTCAGGTCTTGAGCTATTTTGGTTGCGGCAACGCCTCTTTTGCGCTGTCTTATGATGTACTGTCTTGATTCCTCTGTTATTCTCTTTACCATCTGGCTTGTGCAATCTGAACTACTGTACGCCGGATCCTAAGCGGACTTACTTTTCGTACTATTGACATAAGATTCCGGAAGACGTGAACTCATACGAGGAACTAGTACGAGTTGCGGGTTATGCTAGGGAGTACCCGGCCATATGTTCACATCTGAAAAGGTGGTGTCCGCCAGTGTGACATCTATCGTATCCCCAGCGGTGGTTGGATCCCAGCATCACAGAGACCATGACGCCGGACTCTTGAGTTCCCGCAAACCTCCATACTCGCGTAAATTTCCCCACGCCTAGTAGCATCAGACCCCGTCATCAACTATCACCACTACTGTAACAGGAGATGCGGGGTTCGTAATGTCGACTATCTGTACCTCATCATTGTGAATAGAGGATACTAGCGCATATGTCCTCTCAAATATCTCGGATACGACAATCTACTACCCCCTCACTATCTATAAAACCGGAATCAGGTACGGCCTCAACCGGTGATGCGGGGTTCGTAATGTCGACTATCTGGATACCGTGTTTGGTAACTATCAGCGCATATGTCCTGTAACCTATCTCTGCTATGTCTATGCCCCTGGCCAGCTCCGTAAACCCACTGCCCCATCAGTAATTACAGCAGTTGTAGTTGGATTAGTAGGAACAGTGATAACAATGATCTGGACACCGTCACCGCCCAGGGCCACAACTAGCGCATATGTCCTGCCATCTATCTCAGATACCGCTACGCTGTTTGCACCGTCCAGCTCCGTAAACCCATTTTCATCATCAGTTACTGCCACCGGTGATCCAGGATCAGTGATGTCGATTATTTGTACACCGTTATCTGCCGAGGCCACAACTAGCGCATATGTCCTGCCATCTATCTCAGATATTGTCGTATCGCTAACCCCATCTAGGTTCGTATAGCAGTACACATCCCGGATTATCTCCGCCATTGCAGGAGGGAATATGATATCAATTATTCATGCATTATAATGTTCTATGTATTGTAAATGCGTGAGTTCACCTGTGTCTAAATTTACGCATAACTGAACGCGACAGTTAATGTGATTTGTGCATAAGATTCCGGAAGACGTGAACTCATACTTGTAAATAATTACCGAATATATCGTAGCCGGTGTCCAAGGGCACCCTAGGTAGTGATACGTGACCCAAGGTGTAGAGCTTGCTAATGAGAGATATTGGTACCTCTGCCGCAACCGCACCGTTGATATCCATTGTCTGGTTCGCAACACACTTGGGCGAAATGGAACCAAGCAGGCCACCAGGTGGCCAACTCCAGTAGGGGTCAGGAGTCAGCCTAGCAGTAATGAGTGTTGGTTCAATATCGTACTTGTCAAGGAATCTCAATATTGGTATGAGTTCACGTCTTCCGGAATCTTGTGCACAAATCACATTAACTGGTAACCGGTTCTATCAGTTGTGCGTAAATTTAGACACAGGTGAACTCACACACTACATTTGCATAACAAGTATTACTCCAAGGCTAACGGGATCATTCCCTGCCGGTTTGAGATATGTTTGCAGGATTCCATTACACGAAAACGCGTCCCAATTCGGAGCAACCTGAATGATTACCTAAAAAGTCACTATTTATGCGAGAAGACTGCCTGCCGGGCCGATTCCTTGCGGGCATACCCAAATCGCACAAACTGCATCATGGAATAGTCAGGGAGATAGTCATAGTACGGCTCCACCATACAATCCAGTCGGGGCATACTGTTCTCATCAAATTCCTCACCCTTGAACGGTGGGCCCGGAACCAGTACTATTATGGATATGGCAGAGTCCGCTGGCACCCAGTGTACCCGTGGTGCATCAGGTACATTTGGAACATACGAAACTGTCGTGCCGTCCCATGTTGCCGCTCCCAGACCCATCAGGTGTATGGCCCCGGAATCCAGCAGTAGTGCATCAGCCTTCTCCAGTATTATTCCCCCAGTGGCATCCAGTGAGCGGGGTTTGTCTCCCGAACCAGACAGGGCGGGCAGTTGTACGGGTCCGGGCATGTCTGAGGTGGCCAACGTTACAGGGTCACGTACCAAATGCAATCGTACGCTACCGGAATCTATTACGCTACGATTATTCGATTCCAGTGTCTGGAAGGGAGCGGTAGTATCGGACTTTGTAAAGCCCAGCGACCGGACAAACCGGCGTATGGCTTCTGGCTGTATACCCCGGCGCTTGAGGCCCTCCAATGTGGGAAGGCGGGGATCATCATAGCTGGCCATATGTCCCCTTTCCAGGAGCGGTCTTATCAGACGCTTTGATACTGGCATATCCTGCAGGGCCAGCCTCGAGAAGGATCCTATATACGGCTGGCGCAAGCCCAGCGATTCCTGTATGGAGTGGTACAGTTGGTCCCTCATCTCGTACTCCTTGGAGCGGAATGCGTGGGTTACCCCGTCCAAGCTGTCCTCAACGGCTATGGCCAAATCATAACTTGGCCAAGTGCGATACTGATTCCCCAGCAATGGATGCTTCTCGTCGGTGATTCGGAATAGTACCGGATCACGCATGGTAGTATTGGGAGAGCCCATATCTCCACGATACCGTAGTATGGCGGTGCCGGGCTTGTACTTTGTCTGCATGCGCGCCCAGCGAGAGTGATTCTCCTCGGCCCCCAGCTTGCTGCACTTGCATGATATCTTGCTACGGCGGTTGGCAGATATGTCCTCCCGGTTACATGTACACACGTATGCCCTGCCTATGTGTATCAGCTCTGCCGCCTTCTGGTGTAATGTATCCATGTCATCGGACGTATTCTTGATATGATCAAAATCTATTCCCAGCCACTCAAGACCAACCTTTATGGCGGCATAGTACTCCAGCCGCTCCGCGGCGGGATTGGTATCGTCCATGCGCAGAATTATCTTGCCCCCATACATCATGGCGTACTGATAATTTATGATTGCCGCCTTGGCGTGTCCTATGTGCGGGTAGCCACTGGGCTCCGGCGGAAACCGCGTAATGACGCCACCCTGTATGGCACCCGGCAGTGGGGGCAATTCATTCTCTGCACGCTTGAGAGTAGGGGCTGGCCGGAACCGTTCTAGTTCCTTTTTGCCCATGCCGTTCACCTGCTCCACTATATCGTTTATGATTGGTATCAGATTCTTGGCGTCTTTGCGCAAATCCGGCCTTGTACCCAACAGCTTGGCCAGTACTATTTTGGATGTGGTGGAGCCATGCGATGCCGCATTGGCCAGGGCAATTGCCCGTATGTCTTTATTGACACCTTCCAACTATATGCTCCTCTTCACCACAAAATCCAGGAGTGTTTCCAGGTTATCCTTGTGGCGTCCGGAATACTCCCCTATTGCCCGTCGCGCAGCATTGGCGTATGACCCGGCGCGATTCCGCACAGTATCCTCTATACCCAGATGGCGTATGACATCAACTGCGCCAGATATGTCCTGGGGTGATGCATTATGGTTACCCAGTGTATTACGTATGAGGTTCAACTCATCACCGGTTGCTGTATCCAGTGCCATCAGTATGGGCAGGGATTTTTTACCCTCGCGTATGTCGTTACCGACGGGCTTTTTTGTCACACGGGTATCTCCCACGACGCCCAAGAGATCATCAGTTATCTGGAACGCGGTTCCCAGGTTCAGGCCAAAGGACGTGGCATTGGCAAGATCTCTTGATGACGCACCCGCGCATATGGCGCCCATGGCGCAGGACACCTCAAAGAGGGCGGATGTCTTTTTGCGTATCATGGACGTGTACAGCGCCAGCGAGGGCATGGTTTTACTTGTACCCATGGCGATATCCATGCATTGACCTTCGCAAATGTCCACGCATGCAACTGCCAGTCTGTCCAACAGATCCGCCCGTATTTGTGCAGGCAGGGATGATTTTGAGAGCGACTGGAACGCCTTGGAGAAGAGTGTATCGCCAGCCAGTAATGCCAGGGACATGTCATACTTTTTGTGGGTAGTTGGTACACCGTGACGGGTGTCGTCGTTGTCCATTATATCATCATGGACTAGGGAAAAGTTATGAACCATCTCCACGGCTCCGGCCGCGGCCATTGCAGCGGACTCGCTACCCCCCAGCATCTGGCATGTCTCAAGAACCATATACGGACGCAGTCGCTTACCGCCGTGCACAATCAAGTGAGATGCTGCCTCATACAGTATCTCCGGCGTGCCCAGAATTTCCCCACTCAGATACCTGTTTATGGACTGGACCGATTCCGGGGACACACTCAGGGCAATAACCTCCACTGATCCCCATTCATGTGGTGCGAGACCATCTCCAGCAGGAGACCGGTGATGCCGGACTCCAACCACGGCCCTATGGGGTATGTGTCGGGAACCTTGATTCTTGGTAACAGTGCAAGCGCCAGCAGCATCCATGGACAGTACAGCATGGAATCGGCAATACACATGTCTGACGCGGAGACGTACTTTGTCTGGGTTATCTCCTGGACGTTGGGTTTTGCCGACTGCCCCCTTATTATTCCCAGCAGGGTGCCGCATATCTCATTCTCCGAGCCGCGATCATCATCGGTCACATGATACTCAAACTTCATGGAATAATCCAGGTGACAGTCCAGTCCCAACTCTTCCGGAAGACGCCGCCGGGCAGCATCCACATAGCTCTCATCTTTTCTGGGATGACTGGCGACGGTACCATCCCACTTGTCCGGCCAGAGCATCTTGGATGGTGCGCGTCTGGTAAGCAGGAGACGGCCCATATCATCAAAGAGTAATGTCGTAAAGGCGCGATGCAGTATTCCCTTACCCTGATGGCACCGTGTCTTCTCCTCGTAGCCTGTGGGGTTATCGTTACGATCCACCAGTATCAAATATTCAGTCATACTACTCCTGGAAACAGCGTTCCTGTTATATTTCCATGTAATGCATCTCTAATGCACCGGGGCTTGTTACCGTTCAAGATTACTGCAGCTACTCCGCATTGCGCAATTTTGTCGGCCGACACTACCTTGCGCCTCATGCCCCCGGTTACATCACTCCCTTTACCGGAGTCCGGCTCCCTGACAACTCCCTCTGCCACCAGGCTCCTGGCCATGGTATTATCCACCCGTTCCATCACCTCTCCGCCCCTATACAGCCCATCCACATTGGTGGCAAATATGGCAAGGCGCGGACGCAGTATATGTGAGAGTAATATCATGATGTCATCGCCGGATAGTATGTACGAGTATGGTGTGTCACGTGTATCATATAACATGGCATCGCCAAAGGTGACAGGGCACATTCCCGCCTGTGCAATGCGTTTCATCTCATGTACCCGTGATATGGTAGTATCAGAGCATAGCAGTGAAGATTCATGGGACAGTTTTGTATCATACATGAATACGGATGGCGGACAGGCATACGGTCGCATTCCATTCTCAAGCATCGTGTCCAGTATGAGACTGTTCAACCGCACCATGGAATTCTTGACCGCGGCCAGACCCTCTAGGCTGTACTGGCGGGGCATACTGTGCATATCATATAGGACAGAATAGTGGTGTCCGAAAGAGCCACCGCCATGCACCACCATGACGGGTTCCCCCTGATCTATTATTTCAGATACTGTACTGGACAAAGCCGCCACCGCCTCCTTCTGAAAGGAGAGCGGAATTGACTTGTCAGTAATTACTGAGCCACCAAGCTTGAGTAAAATCACAATTATGAACAGACCCAGTTCAATTATTAACTTGTCGGAAAAATACTGCGGTATTAATGGAATTCCCGTAGCGGCGATCATAAGTCTTGGTGACAAATTTCCGTAAATTATCACTGGATGGCCAACAGGAGTATGAGTTCACGTCTTCCGGAATCTTGTGCACAAATCACATTAACTGTCGCGATCAGTTGTGCGTAAATTTAGACACAGGTGAACCCATACCTTGCGTCTACCAAGAAAGAACTTGCACATTACAAGGCAGGGGCCATGGGCAACATGCGCCTTGTCCTACGTCTTGCGGCCACCGAGAAAGATCTTGCACATTACAAGGAACGTGTGAGAGTATTGGAAGCATATGTGTCACGCACCACAAAAGAAATACGAAATCTCACACAAGATTTCCAAATTATTATAAATTATGTAAATGAATTGGAAAAGAAATTAAAAGAAAAACAGGGGAAAATTGCGGTACTCACAACGCGACTTAAATATTATGAGAATGCTCACTCGCCACCATCCCTTCAATCCCTCCAGTACAAGAAGCGAAAACAGGGAGATAATAAGAAACAGAAAGAAGCCAGTACTAAATCAGCCAAAAAGGCTGGCGCTCAAAAGGGACACAAGGGGGTTTCCCGTTCCCACAACCCCGACAGAGTAATGCGCCACACCTTTGAGCATACTCCACAATGTGAGTGCAGCAATATAATGACAAAAAGTGGTTGGAAACAACGACGCATAACAGAATTAATACCAGCAAGAATAGAGGAGACCCTTCATGTGATAGAGATGGCTGCATGCAAGTGCGGCAAAAAACAACTAGCCCCAGCAGCGGGCGTCCCAGAGAGTGGCGGTTTTGAGATGTGGTGCCATCACTGCATTACGTGCGGAAAAGATTCCAATAAAGCGCATACCTGTAATTTCGAGGGATCTCTTCGGCCTGAATATATCGGTGGGTGCGGTAAACAACATAATTGCCAGGGCCGCCGATGCATGCGAATCATTTATGGAAACAATTTATGAAAAAATCACCCAGCATTCATGTGGACGAAACTGGTATATCACTGGCGGGTAAGCGTGGCTGGATATGGGGGGTGCGGGCCGAAGAGTGGATGATATACAAAAGTAGGAGTTCATATGTAGTGGGCAAATACCTGAACGGTTACCAGGGCGCGATAGTCACAGACAGGTACGCCGTGTGTTACCGGTTTGATGACGGTGGGAAGCACCAGTTGTGTTGGGCGCATTTATTGCGCGATACCAGTATATTACATGCAGGATTCTATATCGATCCCGGTGATCAGGACGCCCGGATCAAACTTGACAACGATTTGATCCGGAGCGCACGTGAATCGCTGCGGGCCGTCCGCGCAATTACGACACTCATTTGAGGCAGGAGCAGATGCATCAGTATTGTGATGTTGATGATACTGAACTGCAAAAGAAGGTAAAAGGATTGAATAAGGCCATACCAGGCATGTTCGTATTCCTAGAATATGACAGTGTGGAGCCCACCAACAATCCAGCGGAGCAGTGGAACCGGTTCTGATACGCAGTGGTATTCCGCAAGATTAGTGGTCAGATAAAGGGTGGTGAAAGGGCCATGCGCCGCATGTCCACATGTGTTCAGACATGGAGGGCTCAGGGCCTTTCTGTAATGAACGAGGTTACTGCCAGAATGCAATTATAATTAAAAAACTGGGATGCATTCTATCTTATTATGTGATCAAAACACGTGAACTCATACACGGATTTAGTCATCCGCTACTACACAATTTACGTACGAGTTCACGTCTTTGGGAATCTCGTACACTAACTGTTACTATCAGTAGTGCAAACATGGGTGGACAATACCCATGACCTTGAAACCTAGTGTATGAGAAATCTATTTCTTGCTATCTGGCTGTTCGGTGTTCTGCTCGGCACTTTGGGCATTTTTGTCTTCCAGTTCCGGTTTTGTAGCCTTGTCCGGGAGAGGCGAGGTCGTGTCACCCTCAACTGGAGTATCTTTGACTGGTGAATCCAGTGGGGGAGCGCTAGCGGTCTCCTCGGTCTTGTAAGGCAGGACTAGAATTGCGTCGTCATCCTCTACTAATTCCACGGATATCTTTCTTGGGGGTCTCCTTACCCCTCGGGCCCATATCTGTTGTGCCAGCTCCTGATCTATCTTGACGTTGGTCGTATGTGCATGGCGGTAAACGTACTCCCGTATCATGTTTATTGCACGCACTGCTCTGTGCTGGCTCTGGGATAGCATTACCTTGCCCAAGTTTATCGTATGTACGCCCTCATCCAATGCCTAGCCCACCTCCACATCAGTACTGCGCCAGGCTCTGCGCTTGGGATTATTCCTTACGTTGCGCTTTGTCTTTAAGACTATCCATGTGGGTACCGGTGATGCCTGCTTGGTCTTTTTTATGAGACGGATCTTGCGGGATGTGCTCTTTCGGGCGGGCATGACTCTACTCTTTACGAACTCTTTTTAAATATATCTAATGCGCAGGTTGTAACTTTAGGTCGTGTTAAAGATCAACACCTAGACGGTAAATTCATAGTCATATGTGGGATGACATGATAGAAAAAGCAAGATCGGACGTGTTAGCGGTGTATTTTGAACAGTTGCCCAGGGGTGGCCTAAACGGTTAATGTCCTGCCGTCATCAATCATACATGGAGAACCGGCGCCGCCCGACTGTCCATGCCATGAGTTCTCGCACTGGTCCAGAATCGCGCGGATAGTCTCTCGGTCTTGACCCATCAGGGGTGACTATGGAATAGTTATGTAATGAGTGATCTGCCGGGACATGTTTTGTATCCCCTCTTCTACGTCTTTTACTGGATCCCGGTTTATGTGGATTGGGGAACGACTTTTTGGTGACGCGACCACACTTTTTGGCGTAACGCCTGACCTGGTTTTCGCTCAGCCGTGTACCGGATATCGCTTCCAAGTAATCTTGCTGCTCCTTTATGGCGCATACGTGACTTTGTGCCCATGATCGAATCATCTCCATCTGTTCCGGTTTTATTTTCGTGGGGCGGCCTGATATGCGCTTGTCCTTGAGCGACTTTCCTATTCCCTCTATATTCTGGCTCCCTGCTGTAACCGGTTATGCCATCTTGCAACAGTGCGCGTGTCGCAGTTATACTTTAGGGTGGCCTTTGCAAAATTAACCTGTACATTCATTAGCATGCACAATCGGCACGAGACTTGCCCGGATTCTCTCGCTTGCTCGAATTTAGTGTAATTGTTGGGCGCAATCCATTGGAGAATATGCAGAATCAGACAAATCATCAATTTCCAAAACAAAACATTTCTAAGTGGAATTATTCCAGTAAATATGATGCCCAAATTTAAGACACTCCCTGAAGAAATGAAGCGTCTTCAAGTGAGTCTTGAACGCGCACATAAGGGGATAAAAAAGAGGGATAAAAAGCTGGAAGAGAGAGATAGGAAGATCAAGGAACTGGAAGAGTCACCTGCAAACTTAACCACACATGAAAGATGATGCATATCTTCACAAGATGATCAAAGAGAAAGCTGATCCGGATGATGTACGCCATTACGTAAATTTGGAAAACACAGTAAAGGATCACAAAAAGATGCATGACACTGCATTGTTGACAATCGAGGCATTCTGGTACATTTGCAGTCGTGTGTCAAAAAACATAGGCAATCACGAAAAGACTCTACTATTCAAGGATCTAGATGCGAATTCAGCCGAACCGGGGTCCAGACGCAAGCTGCTCTTTCATCATGCTACTAGAGCCAGATCAAAAATGACCGAAGCTGAAATAGTAGCGGGGTGAACCAGTCCACGGTGAGTCGCTATGTCAGCGTCTTATCAAAACCTGTACAGGAAGCACTGGTATCACCGGTGAAGATAACTGAGGCAATAGGTGCGTATGAGTTCACGTCTTCCGGAATCTTGTGCACAAATCACATTAACTGTCGCGATCAGTTATGCGTAAATTTAGACACAGGTGAACTCATACCAGGATTCTATATCGATCCCGGTGATCAGGACGCCCGGATCAAACTTGACAACGATTTGAAAGAATTGTTCCGGAGCGCACGTGAATCGTTGCGGGCCGTCCGCGCAATTACGACACTCATTTGAGGCAGGAGCAGATGCATCAGTACTGTGATGTTGATGATACTGAACTGCAAAAGAAGGTAAAAGGATTGAATAAGGCCATACCAGGCATGTTCGTATTCTTAGAATATGACGGTGTGGAGCCCACCAACAATCCAGCGGAGCAGTGGAACCGGTTCTGATACGCAGTGGTATTCCGCAAAATTAGTGGCCAGATAAAGGGTGGTGAAAGGGCCATGCGCCGCATGTCCACATTCGTATCATGTATTCAGACATGGAGAGCTCAGGGCCTTTCTGTAATGAACTAGGTTGCTGCCAGAATGCAATTATAATTAAAAAACTGGGATGCATTCTATCTTATTATGTGATCAAAACACGTGAACTCATACATAGGTGCGGCAAAAACCAACGAGGATATCACGAACATGCTGGCAGAGGAGGATGGCGTCATACCTTTGATACTGGATGGTACTGTAGTACGGACGGTGCGTCCCATAGACTCCCAGAAACAAAAAAGTCAATACTCCGGAAAAAAGAAATCACACGGATACACCATACTAATACTGACCGATATTCACGGGGACACAATATGGACCAACGACGCCTTTGATGGTAGTACGCACGATTTTAGTATTCTAAAGCAGTCCATGGCAAAGCTAAATGGTCTAGGATTACTATTTGAGGCCATGATCAAAAAGAACTCCGGATTGAAGGTAAAACTGTACACGGATCTGGGATTTGTGGGTATAGAAAAGATATTACCGGGAATCATATCTATCCAGCCGCTCAAGAGATCAAAACATGAGAAACTAACAGAAGAGCAGAGGAAACACAACGCGCGTATAAACAAGACCAGAATAAAGGTAGAGCAAAGTATAGGGAAGATCAAAATGTCTACCAGAATGTCCGTATGAGTTCACCTGTGTCTAAATGGAACGGGTCATTCTATAACTGATCGCGACAGTTAAAGAGTAACCGGTTACTATTTTGTGCATAAGATTGGAACCGGTTCCAAGACGTGAACTCATACGAATGTCCGACATATATCTTGGAATCATAGATATGAAGAGTTTCAGATGGCTTGTGCTATAGTAAACACAATGGTCATATATTAGTCGGGATCAGGATCCCTTCGGACTGCTACCAGCACCGGAATAAGATCCGTCATGTTCTGATGTCGTCGGGTGTATGTTTCCCTATTCATCAGCTAGTCGTTAACAGTTTCATGTGGGGCACATTACTGTGCTGTGATTCCCCACATGTTTTTCCGGCTTTTAGACTAAAAACGACTGTTTTACAACGAAAATTATGTAGATGAATTTATTCCTAGATATTGGCAGTAGATTCTGTACACTTTATGTTTTAGAGAACTGATTATTTGTATGAGTTCACGTCTTCCGGAATCTTATGCACAAATCACATTAACTGTCGCGATCAGTTATGCGTAAATTTAGATACAGGTGAACTCATACCATGATATACGTCATCAAGATCCTGTCGCCCCACTACACGACATTTGCAATCACGGCATACGTTAGTGCTGGCAGGTGCCATTAACATTGTTCATGCTTGACGGATTGTGTGCAATAAAATACACCCCAGTTGGAAGCAATATGGGATGTTACTGCCAATCATGCGCATAATGTCTAATATATGTATGAGTTCACGTCTTCCGGAATCTTATGCACAAATCACATTAACTGTCGCGATCAGTTATGCGTAAATTTAGACATAGGTGAACTCATACGATTATTTGTTTGATTCTGCATATTCTCTATTGTACTATTAAGTGAGATTAAAGTTACTAACTTTTATCCTGCTATATAATACCATATATAGCTGCGTATAATACCAAATTAAAATACCCAAGCTAACCGCCACCGGAAGGCGCACTAAACCGTAGGTTAGTATGATATTTTGAAGGAATTAGTTACCCCAAGATTTATGATCGCTATAGATGGGGGGACTTACTGTTATTCTACTATTTCCCCAATTGTGACCGGATCTGTGGGATCCGTAATATCCATTATCTGGATGCTGTCATCATAATATGCAGTCACCAGCGCATACGTCCTACCATCTATGTCAATTACCTCGATAATTCTTGGCCCACTTATCGTATGAGTTCACGTGTTTTGATCATTCACTAAGATATAGATTGGTATGACAATATTTTACTTAAATACCAAATTTGCAATAAGAATCTAATGAGAAGACGCCGGTCCTATAAGGAATTGGAACTGGAAAATAAACTTCTTCAGGATACCCTTGCGTCTACCGAGAAAGATCTTGCACATTACAAGGAACGTGTGAGAGTATTGGAAGCATATGTGTCACGCACCACAAAAGAAATACGAAATCTCACACAAGATTTCCAAATTATTATAAATTATGTAAATGAATTGGAAAAGAAATTAAAAGAAAAACAGGGGAAAATTGCGGTACTCACAACGCGACTTAAATATTATGAGAATGCTCACTCGCCACCATCCCTTCAATCCCTCCAGTACAAGAAGCGAAAACAGGGAGATAATAAGAAACAGAAAGAAGCCAGTACTAAATCAGCCAAAAAGGCTGGCGCTCAAAAGGGACACAAGGGGGTTTCCCGTTCCCACAACCCCGACAGAGTAATGCGCCACACCTTTGAGCATACTCCACAATGTGAGTGCAGCAATATAATGACAAAAAGGTAT
>CBDATR010000014.1:0-2284 GCA_965200155.1 Nitrosopumilaceae archaeon
TAAACAGTTATTTGTCGCCATCCCACCGCTGCCACCATGTAACGATTTAATTGATAGTAAAATGTCTCATTCAAAACTCGAACATATTCAGATAGCACGAGGTGTGTGCGATGATCAAAAACTGTACAGGTGCATGAATCACGTGATGGTTACATAGTACATGATAGAAATGAATAATGCATACATACATACAACTACTTAACAGGGATGGCTCGTCACACAGGTAGTAGTCAGGGGTGTGGTTACAATCTTCCCAAATCCACCCCTGAATAGGAATTTCTGTCAGATAATCACAAACTTTGATATCCTAATTTGCATTTGTAGCTACTGCAACACATTGAGGTAACACACTGTCATCATCACCCAAAGAACAATTCTTATACACCTAGCTGGTACTTGAATTAAATGAAGAATACTTTGTAGCATTATAGTTAATTACATCTTATCTTGGGTGGCATTTTCGGTTAGAGAACAGTTCAAATTACAGAAACCCTGTGTAGTGCTAAACTCTAATAGTAGCACATGCTCAGAGACTGGTAAAGTGTATAACACAGTATAAGCTACAATTTAGTAGGTGAAAGAAAAGGTCGTGGCCATCTTTTCAGTATGACCGACTTTAAACAGTCTTCTTCAGCACAGGAACGGTTGGTATAAAACTTGATAATCATGGTGTGTTCAATTGTTGCCAAATTTGAAAACTAGTATTTTGACATGTTCTTTTGTCATTTGTAATAATAAAAAAAGTTCATTTTTTACTATTTTTGAGTAAATGCCTCCTATGGTACCGCCTCAGTATTCTATTTATGTACATATCTTTGCTCAACCAACCAGTAGCTCCAAATTTCAATAACGTTGATCACAAAATTCACAATTATTCTTAATTATTTTTAGAAGTACTTGCCATTTTGTACTATTGTCCAAAAAGCAAGAAAATATTTTTGCTACACTATTAAATCCCTCAGCTGCATGATTGGTAGTATTATGAATTACGTATGTGGCAAAGACATCCAAAATACTTTCATTTTTGGCTTCAAATAATTTTTCTATACAAAACCATTGTGTTTATCCATATCAACAGATGTACATTCCATCAAAGCACCTTTTCATCGAGTAAAAACACCTTCTGCACTGTTGTCAGAAACTAAGCACATTAATTCTAAAACTCTACCATTTTCCTGTTCATACATCCCTTACCAACAAAGAATGCAGGCTTTCAGTTTGCTGAAGGTAAGCAACCAAATGGATCCTGCAGTAAAGGTGTAATTACATATGATTATGGCAGCAGTCTTTGTTGCTGCACATTCATATGTATTTCTTGGCAATTCTGTCAGGAAACATAATATTTCAGAAGAGGGGGGATCAACATGAGCTGCTGCTTGAAAAGGCAAATTATGAAGCCTGTAAAGAGTACAGTAACCTTCATTTGTGATGATGATCTATCAGGCAAGAAAGAGGCTAGGCTCTGACATGAGTTGATAACTTTAGCTAGCCTCTTATGTTCTCTACCTTCAAAGTCAAGATGATGCTCTATATCATGTTTACCCTGCTGATAAGCAATTCCAAATGTAGAACTGCATACAGTACACTGAACCTTATCAGGACATCCCCTCACTGGTTGGATACATGGCCAGAAGCTTGACCATAGCTATATTCTCTTTGGAATGTTAATATGGAGTACTTTTTTTGTTACAGTAACACACAGCTAGCAGCTGTATGTAGTTCATGTTATACAAACAGTGATCTACAAGTTATGATAATCAGTCATCCACTTAGCTAGCTAACACCAACCAACATGCATTCCAAATTGGTTTTTCAAACACCCATGCTGGTTGGTAGGTAGCTATCACTGTACAACTGCTGGTCACTAAGAACGCAGAATATAAAATGAAGCCGCGCCAGTCACCCTAAAGTGTTCTTATAGCCGGCATTTATTTTAAGAGGTCAAAGGTTAAAAGGTACTGCTAATTCTTATCCCTTTCGCTACACTAATTTTCGATTTTTTTTTTGATTTGGCATTGGTCGTCACTAGGCGCCGGCGCCCCAGGCAGCAAAAGGTCGCGCAGGTCAGCGTGACGTCATGCTGGCGGCTAGCAGATCAAGGCAGAAAGAATGAGCTCCTTGGAGACTCTTGCTGGCCTGCTTATGGCCTCTCTCACACCGACGATCCTCTACGGCACTGCCCCATGCACTATGCCACTCTCCTTTACTTTTCATTTTTTTTTTTTTTTTTTTTAAAGTCCATATAAAGCGAACATCAAAGGTAGATCAAAGGCAGCTCCTCCCT
>CBDATR010000015.1:0-5366 GCA_965200155.1 Nitrosopumilaceae archaeon
AGTATCTCTGCTACATGAATGGCTATGTAATTAACTAGTTAATTGGTAGACAGAGAAGTGTAGCTGGCCTAAATTACTTCTATTATAAATATGTGTGCCACTTATTTTGCTTTTAATGCACATTGATTTATACTAAGTTGTCAAATATTCATCTAGAGAACATGGTCTACTACAGTAGAACCACCTATAAGAGACCCTCTAAAATAAGGACAACCTCAATACCAAGGACAACTAAAAATGTACCATTTTGTTTATTTTAGTGTATAGAGGACAGCCTTCCTACAAAGGAAGTAGACCTGATCCCAAGAATGTGTCAGGTTCTACTGTATGTAGGTTATATAATTATGTGATGTGGTGAGCTATGAATGCTAATAATGAAGTTGTGGACTACATTAGAGCCAGAATGTGGGACTGTGGTACACCCACCCAATGCCTTTTCATCATTCCAATCCAACTCTAATTGCCATAGAATAACCAATAATGTTGTGTTTGTTAGTTTTAAGTGTCACATTTGAGGTGTCTACACTTCTGCTAATGTGAGAAAACATCTGTTCAAGTTTGTCCTTTATCCTCACCTATTGGTGAGAAATCAGAGAAATTCTTTATTCCAAAAAGATGATTTCAAGATATGAACATGCTACTGGTAACATGCTACTGGTTAACTAGTAGCTATATAGCTACTTCATGTACTATTTGATCACTCTCAGCTTGGATTCAATTCCACATACAAGTCTATAGTTACTTCTCCCCCAGCTCTATGTGGATATAGTAGTATGGTTCACTAAAATATCAAATTCAAGGGTAATACCACAGCCTAGAGGTAGCTAGCTAGATTTCTGATGAATAGCTTGGTCATCAGGTACATAAAATAGGCCATTTACACATGAGCATGGGCAGACCACTCCTCAATGCCAAAGTTTTGGATTCTATGTTTAAAACTTGGAGGTAGCTAAAACTTTAATAAAAATGGTGTTAAATGTTATACTTATAGAAACAGTGGGAACTGCTCAAAGGTATCAATAGCCCTTTAATGACTTCACCAATGATTACATGTTAACTGGTGACAATAACATCACAAAATACTACATCATTATACAATAATAAAAACCTCTATATTATGTTAGCTATAAATTAACACAGGACAGACTCTTTCCTTCACTTATTGTAAACTGGAAGTTCACCTTCCATTTGCACATGAACATAATTTAGCTCAAACCATTAAGTGTTAACATGATCATTACAACAGCTGCACAGCACATGGCCCAAAACAGCTCAAAAGAGGAAGGAAATGAGCTCTTATCTATAGCAGCTGCTAATGTGCTAGCAATAATTGTGAGGTTTGAGGTGTGTGGTAATCTAGTCAATAACTGCGGCGGTTTGTTAGAGGGACACACCACAACATTATTGCGCATGTGCCAGGCTACCATTGCACATGCGCAGTAACTGTAAAACGGACACATTGCGTGGGAGTACACTCCAGTATAAATAATACATTGTTTCTGTTAGTGAACAGCACTTTTTGCTAGCGTATTCGCCTGCTGTTGAGTTCTGTAGAGTGCCGTAGAGCGTAGTAGAGTGCTAGTGAGAAACGTTATAGCTAAGGTGCAGTAATATTTGCTGTAGCTAGCTAGCTGACTGCAAAAGTCTATTCTTTACTACCTGGCTATCTACTGTATTATACTACTCCATGGCGTTCTCATCTATAATTCTGTGTTTTATTCTAGCTATTTCAGGTATGTAGCCTATTAGTAAAATAGAGTTAATACAGTGTGGAATAACATTAGCTACTCTACCTCTATGTACAATTTATTGTGGTTTAACATTATTATTCTGCATGGGATCTCACATATATTGTGCGGAGAAGCTAATAACAGCTAAACAAATTCAGCTGAGATGTTCACTGTTTTATTAGTAACTATAAATAAACATGGCTAATGTGAGTAGCTAGCTACCAAAAATTAAATGAAGTTGTGGAGAACTCAGCCAGTGGCTAAGAGCCCTGCAGTTTTGTAATGCATCCCAGCCTCATGTATTACAACTGCAAACACACTGTTAATCAGTTGCAATGCAGATAATTACTCTGATAAGTATGACAGCTACGCATCTTAGCAAGTTACTTACAACTTTACCAGTGGCTACAAAAAGATTGCAGCCACCAATCAGATTTTAAAGTTTCTATAGCTACTTGTGATCCTTCTACACATTTTAACAGCAAAGATATGACTTAAGTTCTCCATCATCAAAAGGTGACTGTAAATTCAGAAAAATGCGAACATGGAAGGTAGAATAGCTATTAATTATTAGTGCAGTGTATCAAGAGCAAAATTTATTGTTCACACCATCCTGGAAATAGTAAAGCTACAGTCCAGTGTGTCTTAGCATGTGATTTAGCTCAATTTACAACTCTTTTATTATACAGTGCCTATCCAGTCCCAAGTGCCTACCATTGATCCTAATACAATGGTTCAATGTAGAGAAACTCTTAGTTGTGAAGGAAACTTTGTCACGTCTACTATTAAGGACTGTTGTGACCATAATACTGATCCCTTTGGTTTGGCATACACCATACCTTCTGTAGAAGGCTGTCAGCTATGTCCATTGGGTAAGATTATGCTTGAAATGTTTCTGTGTTGAGGTGGATAATAATAATAATATGGTAGTTACTATGGGAACTATTCAGTAGCAGTCATAAAACTAAAAATTGAAGCATTTTCAAAATAGCTCTAACTGTGTGAAATCTATATTATATTGGTCATTATTTTACTTATTGTGTGGGTATCTGTGCATATGTGCTTCAGATTTTGGATTCAATCAATCATCATTTTCTGGAATTGAACAAGGAGAGAGCTATAAAGTTAAGGTTCTGTCTTTCTCTGGAGGAATTGATAATGGAATTATCTTGAACGTTAGACTTGATCTATCTGATACTGCAAATGGTACTGCTGCAAGTAAGTGTGACAATGTTATAGCCAGATTATTATTATATAGTTATCTATAGCCCTAGGCTTTGGTTAATAATCATGTACATAAGATGATAGCCAAGTTAACAAACCTGCAAAAATTCCACATGCCATACCTGATAATAAACACCTCAAAGATGCATGGTTTTCATCAAAGCAGTTGGAAGTTATATGAAGTTGAACCTAGAAGAAGCTAATATCTTGTAGGGCATCCTAATAACTTTAATTCCCATGTGTAGGTGCTAATGACATTACTCTAAGTACTACTGTAATAAGGTTTCTGCCTGGAGACTTTCTTGAACCTAAGGATGTTGAATTTTCATTCACTGTGGATAACGTTGCTCAAGAATTGGAGGAGACATTTGCCATTACATTAGAATTAGCTGTGGGTACACTAGGTCAAGGTGCAAATTTCAGAAACAGACTGGAAGGTGTAATAATAGATTGTGATGGTAGGTTACATGGACTACTAAAATCATGCATTCCATTATAGAGTAATTCACATTTTCTCCCTGCAACAGTAATTACCTTCCAACTCTCTGAATCGGATTACACTCAGAATGAAGAACCTGATGCAAAGATGGAAATATTAATCACTAAAGGAAGTGGTGTTCAGCTTGCCAATCCAGTATGTTTTAGGGTAACTCTTCTGACAGTTGAGGATGCACTAGCCAGGGGTGTCATTAGTGAATTTGATCCTGAAAATCAATTTTCACCAAACAGAGCAGGTAAGTTTTGTGTACTCTCTTACCATAGATTCACAAAAAAATATGACAAATACATTATTTACTCTAGTTTAAACCATTCCTTCTTAAAAAACCTGTTTTACTTGTGCAAACTGCTGTTTTGCAATTTTATAATACATGCAGGAAGACCGAAAGATTCAGCAACACAATTTAGACTTGTTTTACAGGGCTGTATCCAGGAATTTATATTGGGGGAGGGGGAGGTATAACCATACCTACAAAAGTATAGACCCTTTTATAGAACATAGCAAAACAAAAGTCTAATGGGTTCAAACTACAGGAACATAGAATTAATATTAATATTAACTATAGCCTATTTCCCCCATTATTGTCATAATATGATGCACTTTATAAATACACATCAACTGCTACTTCCATAATATTATAGATATGTAAACTAGATAGTCCCAAGTGTGGCTATGTTTTATAAGTGAAAGAGCATGAACTGGTGGTTGCTAGCCCTAGCCCATTACTTGAGTTCAAGTATTGTGCAGATTATATAACTATTTGGTAGTACATATTTTCATACTATTTGTCACAAGATTTAAGCTACATAAAACAATATTTTTTTTTCTTGTTTATCCAGATTACAAAGACTTCGACAATACTACACTCATTGCTAAATTCCCTGTTGATGAAGGGCTTGATCCTGTCACTAGTGTGGAATTAACTATTTGTATTGTAGATGATGAGATTGATGAGGCTGATGAACAGGTGTTCATTATCTTGCTAGAGGTTATTAATGCCACAAATATTGATAAAGTGAATATTGTGGACCGAAAAACTAGTATAGGCAGAATCAAAGATGATGAAAGTAAGTATGTAGAATTAATAAACTGTAATTTTGTTTGACCTAATTGGTTAAAATCTTCTCATTATTTGTGTAGTAATTCGAATTGGTTTTGAGTTTGGATCATATGAAGTTACTGAACCTGGTCCTGATGATGAAAATCAGATCTCAAATCTTGTGTATTTAATCAGAGAAGATAATCGAAAATCAGAACAAACCTATTCAGTGGACCTCACTGTTGGTGACCCTGGCGGAAATGTTAAACCTGCTACACTTGAAACTTCTGACATCAATGAAAGTTTTGATTATTCATTTGGATTGCCAGGCCAAATCAAAATAAACAGACTCTTTGCACCTACAGTGGATAGGATACCATTTGTGTTCTCATTGAATCCTGATTTAGCTGTAGAAGGAACTGAAACTTTCCGAGCAACTTCTGCACAAGTTACACCCAGTGGTGATTTTCCAGTTTTTCAAACTCCAACTGGTGTAACTGCTTTTGCTACTACACTTATCAATATCTTAGATAATGATGGTAAGTATATATCAGCTGTGTATATATAGATAATTATAACCTTGTGATTTTCCATAGAGCTAGTAGTTGGATTTGAAGAGCTCAACTATACTGTTAGTGAATCAGCTGGTTCTGTAGAAGTCTGTGTTGTTATAACTAGCCCTCCACCAACTGAAGACCTGGATGTTTCTGTAACACTGTCTCCTAGTACAATTGATGGAACTGCTGGTATTAACTTAATTGAGGTCACTTCAAATTATTTACAACAATCATTGATATTTAGAGGCTGCGAGTGATTTTACTGAATTAACTGCATTTCTATCAACTCCCTTGGTATTTCCAAGCAGTCCTGGGTC
>CBDATR010000016.1:0-6677 GCA_965200155.1 Nitrosopumilaceae archaeon
TGTTCGTATCTAGCAGTTTTACCTTGTGGTGCTTTATCAAGAAATGATCCAGAAGTCAAAGGTAGGTAGAAAAATGTATCAGGTACTTTGATGGCAGTTGAGTTAGCTAGCTAGGCACGTAGAGGTTTGTACCGTCAGTTTTTAGCTGGTCTACATTCAACCATTTCTATATGCCATTTCTAGTACACTTATGTGTAGACCATTGGTATTTTATTTAATGTTCTTCTTGCGTACCAATCATTATGTAACATTTGCTGGCAATTAATGAGATTTAAGGATCTGGCGTTTATAATTTCACACAGGACTCATAAGGCACTACATATTGGGTTCAACACAAGAAATATGCTGTGATTTTAGCTTACCTTCACTTGGTTCATGGTGTCCGTGCAAGGTACTAGTATATTCAATTCTGGATGGTAGGTAGGTTAATCAAGATGTTTATCATAGCATGACATGGCTGAAGAAGAAAATTAGGAAAATGGGGTTGTTTAGAAGAGGCATCAATGTAAACTACACTCCATTGGCGACACTAAAAGCTACTGTTCAGGTATATTTATTCACCAATGACAAAACTATTATTAGTGTGACAATAATTATGTAGGTGGAGATAAATGGTCCTAACTGTAATATAGGCTACAGACAAATGTGGAGAATTTTGCAAGATAAATATGGTTATACCACTAAAAGGTAACACTAAATTCAGAGGCTTGAACATGGAATCACTGTAGAAAAAAAATATCTTGGGTTCATAATAATGTGAGTGGTCCTGATGAGTCAAAATACCTCACTGGTCTAGGGTTCTGCTAAGCCTTCACCTACTAAATATTGTACCCACTTTTTAATATTGCAGTTCAGCTTCCCATAATTCCTGGTAGCCACTATGATCAACATGATGTGGCCACCTTAGCAATACTCTGACATAGAGAACCCTACCAGTACAAGAGCTAGGTTAAATATGAGGTGAAAAATTGAGCAGAGTCAGAGCGCTATAGTGGTTTGGTTTCTCCTTATCTCACCCTGTATATATTATTAAGGTCAACTGTGATGATGATTATGAAGATCTTGAATCCAGACGGGGTTGAGAGAAGATGTAGACATAGACTTAAGCGAAGAGTATACCAGAACAAGGTAAGTAGTTAGCAGTGATTAGCAGTCTTTCATTAATTAGAATTTTTTAGGGACCAAATTATGTGTGGCATCTAGATGGATACGACAAGCTGAAACCTTACAGTTTTGCAATCCACGGCTGTATAGATAGGTAAGAATATAATTCTCTTTCAAACTTTCGAATTTTAATGTATAACAGGTACTCAAGAAAAATATTGTGGCTCAAGCTGGCTTCAACAAATAACAATCCACGAGTAATATTGTTATATTATCTGTTAGTATATTATCTGTTAGAAGTGCTTATTAGCCAAGGTACTGGTGGATCCCCTTATACATGTGCATATAATGCATGGTGAATATTATTATGAGAACAGGCGTTCCTATAATTGTAAGAAGTGACCGTGGTACAGAAAATTCATCTTTAGCAACAGTGACGAATTCAAGGGAGAAAAAAGTTTTCGCTATGGATCATCTACCACAAATATTGTAAGCTTTGAATGGGTATAGTGACTATAGGAGTGACAAATATACATGCATGCAGAGAATAGAAAGTTGGTGGGCTCAACTTCGAAAATTTGTTACTGATTATTGGATAAATACATTCAAGATCAGACATCTTGTTCAACAACTTTCACTATAGCTATGGTGAAAATATTACTCTAGGATATGATAGGTAGGGGGGAATTCAATCCAAGTTCATCTGTACACAGGTAAGCTGGCCATTGCTAAAAGATAAGATTTTCTGACCATGCACAATATAGATATTTATGCATTTTGAATTATCAACAGGCACTGCTTGGGTTATGTTTATGAAACACTGATAGAGAAAGCACTTACTGAGTTCAAGGAAAGATGGAATACTCATACAATTTGCCCTAATCTCTTATCTGGCTGCCCATCAGGAGTACCTAATGACTTGTACAACCTTCCAGAAATAAATGGTACAACAGGGTGAGGGGTGCACGTAAGGCAGAGGGTTGTCTTTGTCAGGGAAACTTGTATAATAATATAATTTTATGTGCTCATAGGAACATGTGACTACAGGAAAACCTTGGATATGGATGGATGGGTTTATTGCTATACAAACAAATGTTGTAAGCCTCCTCCACTATATCCAGAAGAATATGCCAGTGCAGCAAAGAGTATATTAGCTCAGGACTTGCATCTTGAAAAATGTGACATATACTCCAAATAATGCAAACTCAGTGTACTTACATTTGTTGAGCAAATTTTCTGCATAGCTACATATGAAAAAAGTTATTATACATGATACTGGGTTCATGAAACTATAAGGAGTCAAAGGGAAATACAATAGCTGTAGCTAGTTTTCAGTGGCTGTGTTATTAGCCAATATAATATCACTAATCTGTTTCACAGCCACCAGAACTTCTTTACTGTTAGGACGGGACATAGCCTCCAAAGTGCACATCTTGGAACATATATCACCAAACATTGGTGTGAGATGAGTAGTGCTAGGTACTCGTGGGGGGTTATTGAATGATCCCAAAACTCTCATCATGATTTCTGGTCCCTCCAAGTTCGGCCAAACCCTTTTTCTTCCAAACAACTGGATGTAGAGGCAACCTAATGAATAAATATCTGCTGCTGGCCTTCGGTGACTTTTGGTAAACATTTCTGGTGCCATGTAAGGGTATGTTCCTGCCCCCCTTCTGTCACAAGTTACTGTAGCTTCAGTCAGTTGCTTAACCCGAGCAATACCCATGTCTCATATAACCACCTCTTTGTAGCCTATGCCAACCTGCATATTTTATACACAAAGGAGAACCACTGCATGCATATACCTCAGTGCATGCCATGTCCATGCATGCATGCATATGCAATCACATACGTACATACCAAAACATTTGCTGGTTTAAGGTCCTGATGAATGACAGTAGGGTTATTTGAATGCATATAGTCCACAGCATCAATGATCTTCAATGCTATAGAAATAGCCACACTGTCAGTAAGCTATAATAATAAAAATTATGAACAAATTTAAAGTTAAAGTTAATTATTAATAGCTAAGCTTACTTCAGAATTGAAATGCTTGGAGAAAATAATTTTGTCGAGATTATTTCCATTAACAAAGTTTGTCACCAGAAATATCTCTTCATCAGTTACACAATAGCCAATTAACTTGATAATATTTGGGTGATTCAGTTTCCTGATTCAATATATATAATAATAATTATAGTCGTTAAGAATTACAAGAAAACTCAACCAAGAATATCTTACGTAAGTGTTGATACTTCTTTAGGTGTTGGCAGTGATGAAGCATCAGTACCAGGTGGCAGTGGTATACGTTTGATAGCAACATCAGTTCCCTTATATCGACCCTTATGAACCACTCCAAAACTTCCATGACCCATAACTTGATCAAACCCTAAGTCTGCTATGGAAATACAGGAATCTATATAAGAAAATTAGTAAGAGTTATGATGTAGTCTTAGTGAAGCTATAGCTACCTTCACTTTCCAGATTTGTATTTGATTCTGCATAGTATAGTGAATATTTATTATACATGTACACTTGTTTATAAACACATACACACAAGTACCTAAAGTTTGGTACATGCAATTACATGTACAGGAGAAGCTCAGAGTTATGAACACCAGACTTACACAGAAAAAAGCCTCACCACACCCCATAAATCACTGCTAGACCATTAACAAAAATTATTGTGAAACTTTTGAGTGCTTCTATGTGTAAATTTCATACATTACATCATTACTATAACATCTGTAATATACCTGTAGTATACATTCAATAAAGATTACTGTAATATACCATAATATACAATAAGAATACTGTAAGGAAATTTACACATAGAAGCACCCAAACTCTACCACAGTGCATTCTTGCACAAAGGAGTAATATACACACATGAAAAAAGCAGTAATGCAAGTTGTAAGTACAATTGATTTCAAAGACACAACAGTTACCAACATCTGCGTTCCCAAGGTGTACATAACTCTGAGGTCCTACTATACATCAAGCATGCAATAGCTGGTGTTTTATGCATACCTGTACATGTTACTTCAAAATTGTACACTTCGTCAGAAACTAGGCATCTGTACATCCCTTGGTCCCTTGCATATAAGAGACAAGTGTCACTTGGAACACTCACAGGGACCCAATCTAGCATTGTTTTCTTTTCCCACTGATATATTACTCTGCCATGGTCTGGTGACACAACCAATAACTGAGCACACTTCATATCCACTGTTTGGGTTCTCTCGGACATAACAACTCTTTTCTCTGCAAATAATACCTTGTGTTCATTAAAAGTATACTAAATGCTAACATTAAGTTTATACCTTTGACAAAAAATTTAATTTTTTTTTCTCAACATAGAATTTCCAGCAGGAATGTTACACTTGAGATATTGAGTTGTACCTAAAATTTGTGTGCTTAATTATTACAGAGTCATCTATAGACTAAATTACCTTGGGATATGTCAGTTACATAGAAATCATGTAGCTCTGGTTGAAACTGCTCTTCTGCATTCATTATCTCACCATGTATACTATCATCATCACAAAAATACTCCAGTTGTGTCATTCTCCAGACTCCAATCTGGCCAACCCCTACTACGTTTGTGTGTAGTTCATTTCGAATGAGGGGACTATATTTCACTAAAACAAATTAAAATGTTTAAAATGACAAAAATAACAGTAGCATGTCATGTACCTGTTATATCTTTCATTACAACAAAAATAGGGTCAGATGAACCAGACTCTGAAGTGGAACTTATATTAATTCTGCATAGTGAAAGACACTGCCTTTCTATTATTATACAGGATGAAGTATAATTTAAAAAAATATACATATATATTTTATGCTTATCTACTTGGAGCACTTGTGGATTGTAAAGATGCACTTGAGTATCTCACTGAGGTAGCAACACATCCCTATATTTATGACAGTGTATAGAGCAATTGCCTGATGATAGGGAGTTCAACTTACTGAATCAGAAGTACTTGTTCCCATTTCTTCATGTCCAATAGGTACTTCAACCCCCCATGACTTTTTGCTACGATTCTGGTTGCCTCCATTTTGCTTTATAAACTGTCCCAAACTCCATGGATTAATTCCTATTGGAGCATCTGGTATTACACCACCAGAACACAACAATCTAAGTAAAGTTGGGTCGTATTTTAATCCTAGACCATTTGCTGCTCGTGATAAAACATCTTGATAAGAATTGTCATTACTAAAACCAACTATCTGTATAGTTGTCTTACGAAACCCTATTAGGTGACGTCTGTAACGAGAAAAATTCAGCTACAGAGTGTAAAAACATCAATAAGTATACAATCTGTATTACACTTACAGAAAAATAACTTGTACTAGCCAATGGCTTCTTCTGAGTGGGCTTCTTCTTCAATGCAGCCTGAGATTTTTTTATACTTTAGGACCAAATCTTTGTAACTCTCCTCTGTGGCACAAGTGAAATCCATGTATTGTTGCTTTGTTAACAGAACATGTTTACCTGGTTCATCTCCAGCCTCGTGATCACTAGAAGCTGCCTCCTCCAAAGCCTCAATAACAGCTTGCAGCTTTTTTCCTTTACAGTCCTTCAGAACATCTCTTAAAGACATGGCCCTAGGTTTGCAGGTATGCTATTCTTATTAATATCCGGAGTTAGCAAAGTTGGAAGTTCACTGGAGTGCATTAATTTGAGTAATAACTGGAGGAACGGGTACTGGAGGTGGGGCTGCTGTCATAACGTATCACGTCCTCTACCTATCTACGTCCCTAGGACGCAGTTCTTACGTCCTAGAGGACGCAAGCCGATAACGATTTACGTCCTATACTGAGGAATAACGTCCTACCTGCAATAAATAAACCTTCAGCCGTGGTCAATCTATCTAATTGCCTAGGAAGGGTAAAAATAATAAGATAGTTGCTAAATAGAAGTCCTTTGAATGTTTTGTGCAGGTGACTCATTGTGTAATAATATTTCACATTTCTTCATTGCTCTTTATAGTATCAGAGAGAGTCTTGACAATGTATTATGTCATCTGATATCATAATATTATTTCTATAATGATGATTATATTATACTATAGCAGCAGTATTAAAGTAAGGGACACTCAAGCATTTTGTTCATTGAAGTGTAATTTACTATCAGTACCTTTAACATAATAGTATTTGAGACATAATTAGTGAGTTAAAACTGAGGTCCTTTATTTAATGGACACAAGTATTTGTCCATATAGCTAATTGGAGTAGATGTACTGCCCTATTGCTAACCTGACACTAGCTACATAGTTTTTTTGTTTTTTGTTTGTTTGTTTTGGGCATAATTATAATGCAAATTATCAAGCTTGTGTACAGCTATAGCTATGTAATAGGTAGTATTTAGATCAAATGTAAATAACATTGCTGAATCTCTTCTGGACTGAAAAGTTGACATTAGTATAAAATAACATGAGTCATTTATAACATTACGAGGTAGATGTAAAGACTACAGTACATATACGAGGACATTATTCAGTAAGCTAGGACGTAAAGACCCTATATGCCGTCCGGATAGGACACAATTCTTCTAGGACGTAATACGT
>CBDATR010000017.1:0-4889 GCA_965200155.1 Nitrosopumilaceae archaeon
AATGTGGGGTGCTTCGCTGTGTTAATTTCCTTACAGTATTTGTATATTATGGTATATTACAGTAATCTTATTATATATTATACAGGTATATTATTACAGATGTAATAGATGATGTAATGTAAGGAATTTACACATAGAAGCACCCCTAATGTGCTGGGCTGTCTGGCTAAACCTGACTGACCTGTTTTTTTTAACATGTGGATTGCTATTCATTCCATAATTTTCTAGGTTACATGGTCATGGTTCTAATTCCAAAAGTGCACTCCTCTTCCTCATTTTAAAGCACCTTGAGCTATACAATCAGCTTCATTCTTAGTTAGGCACACTACAACTTTATCATTATCCTTGGCTTGACCTTGAGGCAGGATTTGTTGCTGGCTGTTGTGAGCCAGTTCAGAGAACTCCCTTCCCAATGTAATAGGTACACAAGGAAATTTCATAGGAGTAGTTAATATGTAATAACAGGTGTAGGTAGCTATGTTATCACATGAGGGTGCATATTATTACTAGACTAACAGGTGTAGGTAGTTATGTTATCACATGAGGGTGAAAATTACTACTAGACTATGTTGTATGTAGTTCTTATCTTCATAGCTACATCTTTAAAGTCCACTGTGGTCAGGAATTGTTCATGTCTGCAAATGTATATAAACAACATTACATCCTTAAAACTTTGTAATGGATTAGGGAAAAGCTGTATAGGATGTTATAGTAGTAAATGCTACCATGTACTGGTGCACTATGAAACTGTGTACTGTACAAGGGTGTACTGAGAGATTAAAGGGTGTGGTCAGTGGACCTTACATGTGCACACAGTGTGTGGTAAATATGGAGGAGCTGCTCTTGGAGATTAACTACACAGCAAGGAGCTATTGAATGTACCATCTTATGGAAATGTGATCCCACTTCTCTTTACCTTTAAACTACTTCCATAGTACTGTGGAACCTAATCAAATTCCCGATGTACTCTCATACTACTAAGCTTTTCATCCTGGTTTGTTCCCCTAACTTCAAAGAAGACAGTTGTAGATGGCACAGTTTTACTGTAAATCTTGAAATATATTTTTGGAGGGTAAATTTTTTGTATATTCTCCTCCAGCATCACTTCATAATCCTTATTAGTTGCCATGAAGTCCACTTCAGACAACTTAATCTGAGGGAGAATATTTTGCATGCAAGTATATATTATTATTAGTCCTTTTTGTACATTGGCTGACACGCACCTTGTTACCTATCTCCGGAACTATCTCCACAGAATTTCCTTCCTCGGATGTGGCATTTATACTCAAGCATTGTTCTGGTTCAGAAAACTCAAATCTTTGTTGATTGAAATACTCATAGTATTTCTTTGGATAGAATTCCTCTAATGCCTAAAGATGGAAATAAGAATGATATTCCTCCAACTCTCCCAATCTTGAGGTGGTTTAACTCACTATAAGACATGTATTAATGAAGTAAGTGCATAAGTGTATTATCCTGTGGGAATGTGGAGGATTCTTCTCAATCAGTGTATGTAAGCAGAAGCCCCTCCTCATTAGAATATTTTTCTCTATCTTGGCTAAAATGCAGAGATAACAGCAGTGTTTTGCACTCAGGATACCATATCCACAGTCGGTTGTAATGGTTTCTGTCATTGGTTGAAATGAGAATACTCTATTTTTGTTGGCACAAAGGGTGTAATTTTTGTGGTCTGCCTTAGAAAAGGTGAGCTCTATTCCAGTTACATCTGTCAGCACATGTGGGACTTTAAACTCAAGTGGCAGCAAAAGCTCAATGTCTTCTTTAATCCAGAACCACAGTATGGGGGATACTTGCTGATAACCATCAGAAAACTCAAATGGTCCATGTAGTGCCACACCCATCTGAATGTGTGCCGTCATTCCATCTGGAATAGCACCAGGAGGAATAGTCACTTCGATGTCGTCATGTGACAATGTCCCACCATCTTTATCACAAGTGTATTCACGTATTCCATTAACAAATGGAACCTGTAAAGAGTGGTAAACATCTGTGATTGATAACATATACAGTCATCTATTTCGTCTGATATATTATAGCTGTTCTTATTAACAAATGGAATCTGTAAAGAGTGGTAAACATCCGTGATTGATAACATATGTACTAGTTACTATTTCATATGATACAGTATAGCTGTTCTTATTGGTGGTATTTAATGTGATCCGTCAGAATAACTACATGTGTAAGCATTATGTTTAATGTTTGGCTGTATTCTTGACCAAAACTACCAAGTTACATCACCATCAATACTGCATTATAAGCAGTACAGTTAAGAGAGTGGAAATTCATGCTCTAATAGTATTCCTATAGCAAATACCTCAACCTTGCTCTGTTTTACTGCATCATCATCAACTAGACATTGTTCCATCTTCTCTTTCAAATCTTTCTTCTCTAATAATGCTTTTTTGAGCTGTGACCTTGTAATATCTAGCTCAACCTCAACATCTTTTTTTTGGAATTTCAATTGTGTAAGTTCTTCTCTTTGTTCCTTGCAAATGGCCTCAAATTCTTTTTGGTTTCTTTCAGTCTCTCTGTACCTTGAAAGTGTTTTCTTCAGGTGATCTATCTCAGCAGCTTGCAATTCATTTTGTTTTTTGTTTCTCTGATGACACTTCAGCACAGGCTTTGATCGAAATGAACTTGCAGACGTATCTTGTGTTAGGATTTTGACCATCTTGGGTTGTGGTTGATACAAATTTGATGATAGTTCTTCCTTCATGTCATGTGCAATATCCTTTAATTCAGGAAACTCCAGGAGAACTGACAAGAATGCATCATAACATTTCTTATCATTATCTATCTTCTTCAAAATCTTGTCCATTAATTGTGCAGACTTTTCAAACTCGTTCTGTGGTGAACTTGACAATTTTTTAAAGTCATTGTCACTCAACAATTTTCTTTCAAGTGACTTGTTTAGTAACTCTGGAAAGACTTGCTCAGAAGAGGCTGCTAGCATATAAAAATTTCCACGAAAGACCCGGTATTGAGGTGAGAGAGCTTCATAAGTACCAGCCATTTTAAAAGTTATCCCAGAGCAAAGTGATGAAGCCAAAAGTTCCAACTAACTGCACTAGCAGTGAAACATATGCTTTAATAGTGGGTGGGCTGAGTCAATGTTTATTGTCGGCCACTCAGTTTACAGAAATCATTACATTTATGAATAATGTAAATTAATAGCCACTGTTATGCTGTTTTTGATAATTACACTATTTTGTGTCCACTAAATAGTTTTAAGTTTTTGGTTGGTTGAGTTAGACCACTCCTAGGGCTTTTCAAATTATGCCTATATATAATATTATACTTCAATTTCTATTATCTTCCCACGATTCACTTAATAAAAAAAATGTTAGCAGTCATTATTATAATCCTCTGTTAAAAGATGTCCTCTCTGCTGTAGCTGAAGATGACTACAAGTGTGTGTATACTCAGTTTAGTGGGTTATTATGGGAGCTGCTACTATTTTCATGCACAATAAATTCATTTCTCACCAAAAACAAAGAACATCTTATTATAGGTTTGAATTATGCTCTATGCTTCAGCGTACCTATTATGCTCAAAATTATACTGGCATATTGTGCAAATCACTCTCTACAGAGTTCAAATTCAATATGCCACCAGCTTCGTTAGCTTGTAATGATACATTAATGGTACATACAGTATTCTTCCCACTACTAAGTGTGTGTGTGTGTATTGTCAACATAGGAACGTGAGAAGAAGGAGAAATTTGCGGAGGCTTCCAGAAAGAAGGAATTGAAGAAAGCAGAACTTGCTCAAAAGTAACAGGGATACTGGATTACAGTGAAACCTATCTATAATAGTGTGGTATTCTAAGCACCCAATCATTGGATTACAGTGAAACCTCTCTATGATAGTGTGATATTCTATCTTTCCCAAGCATTGGATTACAGTTGGAATAGAGGGGTTCCACTGTATACAGAGATAGGGAGGTTCCACTGTAAACCAGTTATTGTTTGAGAGTCAATATTTACAGCTCAAATTTTCTATCTATTTCCAACCTCAATGTCATGAATAGCTATTAAAGACTACACTCCCACAATTATGTTTCCAAACAAACCCTCAAATTCTCATACTACCCCAGAAGGACTCCAACCCCTTTAATGATATTAATCAGTCCCCCCACTTTACAAGGTATCAGACCTTGATATTCATGTTCCCATGATAAACCTAACATTCCTAGTCATTTATAATACCTAATAATGATAGTGTCTGATTTTCACAGATCTTGTCTGTTTAGGACCCTAAATTTATATAGAAATTAAATTCTACAGGTGGTCAAAGAGAGAGGAACAGGACTTTGCACGTGTGATCTCCTTCTTTGGAGTCGAGTTCAACAGGAACATTAACAGGTATGACTGGACCAAGTTTCGACAGCTGGCCAACCTGAACAAGAAGAGTGACGAGAGATTAACTCTCTATCTCCACGACTTTAAGCAGATGTGTTGGCGTGTACTTAAAAAGAAGAAGGTCAAGCAAGGTACATAAAGGGGTGTGGTCAATGTGGATGGGTGTGGTAAGGATGGGTTCTCCTGGGAGGGTGGAACCTTATACCACCACAGTTCCTCCTACATCAAAGAAAAGTAAAGGTCAAAGTTTGAGGGTTTTTTTTAAATTAAAGGTGTGTCTGGTATGCGAGTGGAACCAATCAGTGAAGAGAAAGCCTCTCGTTGTCTACAGAGGATCAGTCTTCTCTCTACTGTCAGGGAAGAGGTGAGGGAAGCCCCTTTAATTACATTATAAATATTTAAATATTCTCTGTATTCAATTTTATCTAGATTATGCCTCATCCAGAGTTCACTGAGTTGATAAAACTCTGTGAGCTTTCCTTTGAGGTTCCTCAGTGGTGGCTACCT
>CBDATR010000018.1:0-6865 GCA_965200155.1 Nitrosopumilaceae archaeon
AGCTAGCCCTTATCTCCTGATCCAGTCAATGACATAGGAGCTTTGTTTGATGCTAAGTAGTCAGTGATAGCTATGTGATATTGTTAGTCGTCTTTCTGAAATCCAAAAGGTTAGCTATTAAAAATTAAAAACAATTTCAAAGTCTTTAAAGGAATGTCCCCAAACTGCTCTTCCTAAAATTTTTACTCTACTCTAGCTTTTTGCCACCCTACCATTTAGTTAATGTTCATGTGGTCTGCACTTAAATGATTCAATAACTACTTGAGGTGCACTCAAACAAAGAAAGACTTAGCTAGTGGCTTGGCACTTACTTATAACTTTATGTAGATGATGTGTGTAAAATATTTATGCAAAAACATCCAAGTAGAATGGAAAAGGCAAGCTTGTTATTTGAATTACAAATTGAATCCTTTTATTATTAATCAAAGGGGTGTAGTCATCTGAAGCGAATGTGGTTTTTGAATGTGTTGACCTTTTGAAAATTTTGCCTACGAGCCTATTTTACGTATTTACTCAATATTAACAGTGTTATGACTATAATGTTATTATATTATATAGTTGGGTTGATGCTAAGACCTAATAGCAGTAATGAAACAACATTCCGTGGTTTCCTCATTCAAGGAAGACTTGCTGCTGATGGGACAACTGCAGTTGGATCCTTTGTTGGAGACAATCTCCCTGATAACACTAGACTCAGCAGCTGCACCCCTAATAATGATATTTCAGTCACCCATAATAATCCTAACATGCCCAGGATTGAGTTCACAATGTTACATTTCTATTGGACAGCTCCTCCTGTTGGTACTGGATCCATTAGGTTCCAGTAAGTCAGTGCTGAATTAAATATATCAACAGTTAGCTAAGAACGAAGTCTTGACTGGCTAATATGAGTACAGAAAAAGTATTGTAATAGAAAATAAGAATGATAGCTAACTCCTTAAAATTAACATGACATTGTGCAGTGGAAATTTTCATCTTGAGACAAATTAAAGTGTTCTGATTAGAGGGGTATAGAGGAGGTGAAGTTTAATGCATGACCTAACTGTTATGGTTTCCAATACAGAGATATTCACATTTAAGGAGTCAGAATAGAAGGCTTTCTTCCACTGTACCATGCACAATGAGTCAGTGAGAGCTAATGAAACCCAATACAGAAAGAACAGTGAAGAGATGACTCTAAACAATAACATCACTATCTTTAATTTGACTGTAATAGTAGTTTATGTATTGCTAATAAGATGTGTTTAATTACATTATTTAGTTGGTCTACAGTTGTGCAGTATGATATGTTTTGGGCAAATGAAGTTTCTGCTACTATAGAAGGTGAGTACTAATTCTTGTGAATTTTTATAGAACAAATGTTAATGTTTTAAAACAGAGGGAGATCCACCTCCTCCTACAGAATCTCCTGCTACAGAAACTACAGATGCTGCTAAAGGACTTCAAGGTTAGTATAATATTATATTATAATTATTATTATTATACAGAGAGTTGAATATCCTAACAAAGGACATATTTGGATTAGGTCTACTGTTGTCCTTATTTTGGAGATTAAATTACACTAAAATACACTGGGTATTATTTTTGGTGTCATGGTGGTCATTTAGATGGGGTTACCTATAAGGTATTAAGTTATACCCCAATGGGTGCTACTTTGATGCTTTTATGCCATCTTGTGTTCATTTTGCATCTACGTGGTACAGTGGTGGATCCAGGATTTTGAAAAGGTGGGGGGGGGGGGGGGGGGCAATGACATCTCTAAGGTGGCTCAGGATTTTGGATAGTGGGGGAGTGGAGGCCCTTGAGGGCTGAATTTACTCTTTCAACTGTAGCAACAGTTGTAGCCAGGAATTTTTACATACTTCCCTGGATGTGCCTCTGTGGTACACCTATGCCTATGAACTTCAACCATGCCTCTCTTGAGTCCAACTCATCATTTTGAGTAAAAAACATCATCACATAATAATAATAATAATAATAATAATAATAATAATAATAATATTAATAATAATAATAATAATGCTGATTTGGTTTAGCTAGCTATAATTATGAAAATTAATGATGATGTAAATATTTTGGTAATGAATGCAGGTCCTGGAGTGTTTGCTCTACTTCTTGCCACTTTGGGAGCTGTGAAGATCTTATACTGATAGTAAACCATGATGGTGGACCATTTAGGCTATAGCTAAGCATTAGATGACTTCTTTTAGTTGTGGATAAAATATTAGCATGTATAAGTTATTTTTAATAGCAAACTTATTATTATTAATAAGGGTTGGAACTTAGTAAATGAGTTTGTATCCTTCTATCTTCTAGTTACTCAGAGACTAAGAAGTAGGTTGAGAGCTTCATGCAGAGTCCTGATAATGTTTAGCTGCACTTCTGAACTAGAGATGACTTCCAACTGGAAGAGTACTGGTGGATTTTCTGTTTCTTACAGAGTTAATCATGCATCTCTCTCATTTGGATCCTTCCCCAAAATTAATATTAGCTATTATGATTTCATGTCAAAATTCTTCTATTTGAGACACATGCTTAATCCACACTCATCTGGAGTGCCTGGAGCAGGTGTCATGCAATGAGTAGCTATATACAGTATGTCTCCCCAGCCTTTTGTTTTAAGTTTGTTAGTATTAGAGCAACCCCAACACTAGGAGTTGGTGCATGTATTACATAAAAGAGTCCACTGTTCTCCTCAGATTATAGCTAGCTGTGTTTATCTGGCAGTGTTACTGATGGTGTCTTGTCACATTTACTCTTTTCATGAGCATACTGAATACAGGTATATATTACAGAGTCTCTTTCTCTGGGGAGCACAGACATCATAATATTATAGCTACGTAGTGTCTTACCCTATTTGGACAGCTAGACCAAGACTTTATAAACAGTTGAAAGCTGTCAGAAGCCCAGTAATAGTACAGAAAAATGGCACAATAGGGATTTCAGTTGTACTGTTGAAGGAAAAAAATAGAATTAGCTATATTACAGTGGAACCTCTTCATTCTAGACACCTTAACTAGGGAAAATAGTAAGTGTTCTGATTAAAGTGGTGACTTCAAGTGTGAAGTTCAATAAATCAGTGACCTATTGAGGTGGCATCAAGTGATACTTGAGTATCCCCCTCCATTCACCCTGTGTTTAGCAGTAAAAGTTGTGATAGGTCTATTGTAGCTAACAATGGCTGACTACTTAACTAAATTATTAGGTAGCTATTCTAGCTAAATCAGCACTACTTGCCACTCAGCAAACAGCATAATTATTACAAGCTACATGAACATATGCTATCATCACGATGACATATAGGCTGGTAGAGCTTGACATAATATTCAAGAGACATATAGGCCCACCAATACAGTTAGCTATACCTCTGGAAATTAGGACACCTCTGTACGTAACAAGGACACTTGAATATCTCCCAAATTAAAATGATCCTAATAAAACTTCATCACCTGAAATGAGGCCATTCCTATAATCCAGGACACAGTAATTTGTCTCAAGTATGGAATAGAGATAGTCCACAATACTGTGTTCATGTTATGGCCATTGTTCCCCAGACATAGTCTCTCCTGCTGTTGTATGGAACTTATAAACTAGTCAATAGTAGCTATTGCATGCTTGCATGCTTCTTCTCTGTATGTGCAATTTTTGCTTTGCTTATTACAGGTTTTCTGTGCACCCTCTTACCTTTATTGGGCCAGGAACCTGCTCTACATCACATGAACTGCACAATCTGTGTGTAACTGTTGTTTATTTTTGCACAATTTCGTGATGTTGCACAATATTATGAATTTCCTGTGAAGTGGAGCTTGTTTGATGACTAAAATTGGATCTATTGATTGTTTGCCAGCAGCTAGCTATAACTATATACTATACTTGCTTTTAAGGTTTCCATATTAAGACTTATAAATGCATCTTTGCTAGACCTGAGGAAATCCTGACAAGTTTCCATCCCAATTTTTTGAAGGGTAGCTATTTATGATCTTGTGGTCAGAATATCCTGTCATGGATATTGACTATACATGGGATGCTTGTACAACATGTATCCCAAAAGGGAAGTGGATAAATAACATACTTTTGACAGTGATATCACAACTCTTCATTTAGCTAGCACCAGGAAATATACCCTCTATTCAAACCCCTGAATGAGGATATCTCTATATTCTAGTCCCCTCACTGTTAAAACTGTGGTGTACAGCTTACACCTTTTAAGGTGTACCACAAGCCAGGCAAATACTACCACCCAGGGTGTAAACTATGGGTGTACCCAATACATCTTGAGGTTTATCCAATACATCTTGAGGTGTACTCAATACATTTTGAGGTGTACACTGTCACCTTTGGGATGAACGCTTTTAGGGGGTGGGGGTGGGGGGGAGGGGGCTGGTAGGGCAGACACACCGCTAAAAATATTAGTATAATACACACTCAGTATAAGGAGATAAGAGAAATAAGTGATAATTATAAAGAGATGACACAAAGAGATGAAAGAGGCATAATGTTATACAGAATTTTTGCATGTCTGTTTATACTGTTTCTCTTCTTTTGGCTACATTATCTTGTTATGTTCTTCACCGTCTAGGTAAGGTTCTCTTTAATAGAAATCAGTGCGATAGCAATGGCCCATCCTGTTGTGAAAGCCTCCTTAGTGGGTGCCTCAGAAATTTCATATCTCATAGCGTTAAAACTGAAAGTAAAGACAGGATAAATGATATTCATGCACATTGCCAGACCAGACCAGTGGCTGATCCAAGATTATGAAAAGGGGGTGGGGTGACTGCTTGCCAACTCCACCCACTTCACCTATCATAATTACTAACTTCATATTATCCAAATTCTGTTGTAAAAGGAAGTAGCTAGCCTTCCATCTATCCTTTTCCCCCTGGATCTTGCCCTGCACATGCAGCATGGGAGAATGAAATTGGGGATAGAGAATTCACCTTACCCCCTGCCCCCCCCCCACACACACACACACACACTTTTAATTTTTTGTTCCTCATCCTGTGTATCACATATTGGTCATTCGGGAGGGTGGTGGATTCCACTATGAATGTACAGGTTCAATGGGACCCCCTACCCCTACTTGGTATGTTGCTAATTTTTTTCTTTTTTGTATACTTGTTAGCTATGTAATTGATCCTAGCTGTTAATACTTTTGTGTTTATTTATTTTTTATTATTATTATTATTTTTTTGAAGACTAAATTTTCAACAGAAACACAAGTATATAGCAAGGATAGTATAGGATCCGGGCGGTGGACGGGAAACAGGACATTAGTTTGGAGTGGCCTTAGGTTAGTCATCATCTACCAATTAGTTAGGATAGCCAAACAAGAGTTGCCTACATTTATCTCTATTCTGCATGCATGAGTAAGAATAGCTGCTACCTGTAGCAATGCAATCCATCATCCTTTCAGAAAAAAATCGTGAAAATCATTAATGAAACCCAGTCTCCACTCAAATTAGAAGTACATGTGGCACAACATACTGAAGTAGAATCTTCATTTGGCTGACATGATACCAGAAAACCAAGTTCTACATAAACAAAATCATAGCTTCAGGTATAGCATTGTTTACTTCTCTATAGAAATGGCAGCAGTTTCTGGAGGACAGCCTGGCCTAATACATTTTATCCTGCCATAATATCATCTTGGTAAAGTCAAGTAAACAATATTACAAACCTAAACAAGCACACCCTCTATAGCCTCATGTAATTTTACACCAGTTAATTTGTAATTGGCCCTTTAAGACAAGGGGACAATAAAGTATAAAGGCAGCAAATAGTTAAAATTAGGACTTACAGCAAGCAGAACTCGAAGATGAAGAGTTCACACTGACACCTGCAGCTGCTTAACCAGTCACGCATGCGCGCATGTACACACTTACAGGCGCGCTGCGCGTTCAACATTAATAATACATGTGTAATGTTAATGTACATGGTTATGTCAGCAATGTGACCTTAGAACTTCTTCTTATTGAAAGTGCTGTTATTGATTCATTGTTTTTTGTTGTTTAATACACCCCAGATGGTTGTTTCATGCACCCCTATAGTATGTACTTTACACCCATTACCATGAACCTACACCCCAATTTATTAGGACATTTACACCCCAAGTGGAACACCTACGCCTTAGTTTATAGCTAATAGCTGCCAACAACTTATAAAGCTTCCTACAAGGGATTCCCTGAAGCACTGACTACTTGGCTAGGTATACTATCTAATATCACCACTCAACAAATGGCAAACTTTGCACTATTATTACAAACACTATAGCTATAGTTATATCATCATGATCACATAGGCTGGTAGAGTGTGACATGAATTCTTGAAATATTCGAGAGTCATACGTATTATTATACTTACAGCAAGTAGCTACCATGCAGCCATGTGGATCAGAAGCAGGCCCACCAAGCTAGTAATAACCTCTTTAAAATTATGACACCTCTGTGCTAAAGATACTTGGGTATCAATTTTGATCCTAATAGCACTCACTTTTATAATCCAGAACACACTAATTTGCCCAATGACTATGCTTCACAATACTGTGTTCGTTATGGCCATTGTTCCCAAATACAGTCTCTCTTGCTGTTGAATGAAAGTTATAAATCTTGCTGTCTATATGCATGGTTGTTCCTTCTCTGTTGCTTGTTACAGGGTTTCTGTGCAACCCCTTATCTTTATTGGGCCAGGAACCTGCTCCTCTTTATTAACATCACATGAACTGCATGATCTTTGCGTAACTGTTGCTTGTGTTTGCATGATTTTACATGTTATTATAGAAGTTAAAGATTCCATGGGAAGTAAACTAATCCCCCTCTTGTTTACCAACAACTAGCCACATAATAATTATATTACGTATAATTATATT
>CBDATR010000019.1:0-22115 GCA_965200155.1 Nitrosopumilaceae archaeon
AATTCGATCATCGTTTGTGCCGTTCCGCGAAGACGGTCCAGACTCTCAGAAGGTAACGCGTTTATTTCTTTCCAAACCGTTGCCATACCGCCTTGTGGGACAACGCCTTTATAAACCTTAGCCACATAAATCCTAATCATTGCCAATTCAATTTGCCCATAGGAGCTAGACCTACCTGAATTGATAATATTCGCGCAAATCTCGTCACATTTGCGTTGTGCCAATTGTTGCCGATTATCAGGTTCTTTCTCACTCGCGTAAGAATTGCGGATTGCCAGATTAAGGCCTTTCTCAAATATCCACGCAATTGTGTCAGGTTCTAAATTGTCCAAATTGCAATTGACGACAATTTCACCAGAGGATTGCACAATTTCGAAATTGCCTACCTGAATATCAAAAGTCGCCTTACGAATATCACTCATGAAACTTTCTCCAATTGAGTTGTGTGCCGAAAAAATTCCGGATAACGCCCAATTAGCACGGTTGATAGCGTTGTCAACAAAAATTTTTCAACCTCCACCCAGGGTAACAATGTCGCGCGATACCAGGGTGACAACCTCCAAAATCTAAATATACAGAGTTTTGAAAGATCCGGATCCCATTTAAATGTGACTGGACTCCCCTATCTCCACCGAGCGCGCCACCCAGGCCGCCAGCTTTCATCTCCAATTGGAGTGTGCCCCACACTTATCAAGGAGCTTCGCCTTTTAAGGCTGCTCCAGATATGCAGCTCCAGTTAGCGCTTCAATTTGCCTCCAATTCAAAATTTCGGCAATATGTCTAAAAGGGTTATCTCCAGTCTAAATTCAAAAGTTCCAGTCTAAATTCAAAAGTTTAGAGTTCAAAAAAATATATATAAACTCTCTTCCAATCAATTCCAACTCCGAGATAACCCAATTGGACATATTGCTGAAATTTGGACGTACAGGGAGACTTAAGAGCGCACTGCAGGTGCCCTTCTGGAGCAGCCATCAATGGCTGCACTCGGTAAATATATCTTGACAACTCCCGTGTTTTAGTGTACTGTACGGCAAGATTTTTTTATGACACAGCCTCTATTTCAAAAGTGGAGGCATCTACCAGGAAGGAAGTTTTACAATGAACGCAGTGTATAAGTTGCACCACAGCTATAAGACCGAAGACGATCGACTCACCCGCGACATCAAGGCAGTCCGTCAAGACTTGCGGGACCTCCACGAGTTTGAATTGGAAGCGCAGGCAGAATTAAGGGAGTATTATACCAAAGAATTGGATGACCTGTACGAGCAACAATCCGAAGTGCGCGGTAAGTTGGACATGCTCACTATGCGAATCGAGGCTCATGAATCCAATAAGGCTGCCCGAGACCTGCGAGTCATGAATAGGATCGACAGGCTCGAGGAGCGCATGGACGGAGGATTCTGATCCCCGGCACACTGCACCCAGGCACCCAGCCCCACAAATTGGGCTGGGTGCTCCATTTCAAGAAGGGAGACTTTTAATGATCAACCAGACAATGCTGCCCGATGAATACATCTACAGGTTCACGGAAAAGTATCGCAGCTTCGATGCCGCCATCTATGCTCTCACCATAGTTTGGCAATACTCCACGGACACAGATCGGGAGCACTATCGCTCGATAATGAATGACCTGCGCTCCAGGCAATCACGACTCTTCGATGAAGCTGCCAAAACCTCGGCTGCCTTGGAAGAGGCTAAGCGGTCTTCCATTTAAACTGTGCGGGAACCCTCTCCATTTTACGGACAGGGTTCCCCCAGCCTCCACACCCCCAACCCACACTCCCACACCCCACACATCTACACTCTCCCAAGGAAACAACACTATGTATATTCGTATCCCCGAGCCCATCCCTCTGCTGGATCCACTCTTCGACCAGGACAACTACGAGTACGAGCTCCAGGTCTATCTGGACTTGGCGGATCACCGGATGCCAGTCTCTCTTGAAGAGCGGGGACTGCCCATCTACATTGAGGAGCTTTATTAATGTATCCCGACGCAGTACGCTGGCCTAAATCAAAACTTTCGGAGAATAAAATGACCGAGCATACCACAGATCTCACCGAGCTGGCACACGAGCACATGCAGAGCATCCCGAAGGGAGCGGCGCACGCTGCCCATCTCGAGACACTGAGTTCACCTTGGCGGGAGTCTGACCTAAACATAGGCGCACTGCTCGATCGAATAAGCGACAGCATCGCTGATGTAGGTAGCGAGTTGGTTGCATTAACCGACGACATCTCGCATCTCGAAACGTCCAGGCTCCACATGGAAGAGAGGCTCGATGATCTCCGAGCAGAGTATGATGAGCTCCTCAACAAACTCTCTTCCATAATAGATGTAACTAGCGAATAGCATGAGGCTGAGGCTTCACTGGCAGTGTGTGCACCTAGGTACATACACTCTCGTAACTGAAGAGGAGGCTCAGGTGGTAGCACGCCTGAGCCTCTGCCTCGACGGTTGGCACACTCACATCTGGCCCAGCACCCTAACCAGGGCGGCGGGACTGGACACCCCAACGACACGACTGGACACAGACACGGCGGGACTGGACACAGACACGACACTGGACAGGGCAGAGCATCACATCTTTCAGAGAAAGGGAGCTGCCATTCAACACATAAAAGAGCGCGCGCGAAGCGCATACAGGCGCATCTCAATTAACGAGCACATTTCAACACGTGAATACATAGCAAGTATGGAAGGATAGAGAGTATGAGCAATGATCCTGCACAGAGCTGGCAACATGGCTGTCCGAACTGGCAACGCACAGACGCAGGTCTCTACAAGGCATGGTACGATGGCTGCGTTGTCGTATTGATATACACTCCCGTCTACATGGAGGAGGGCCGCCAATGGCCTCAACTCGTAAACGCATGGGTGAAAGTCGAGGGTGCAACAAAGGCGAAGACTCGCATGCTCAATGGGTACACTAACAGTGTGTTCGACTGGGCAGATGAAGAGGTGGTGAGGCTGCGGGAAGCAGACCAGCTCTGCGCACCCCTCGACTGGCAGCCTCGCCCCGGTAAAGAATGGGAGCCCACCGACGGAGCAGCCCAGTGCACCTACCGAGACCGACACGCTGAACTGGAGTGGCAGCATCCTGTGACAGAGGATGGCACACTGGACAAGACAGTGAGGTGGCTCACCCTCTTCTACGATGGAGCCTGTTACGACAGCCAGATAGTAGCGACGCGCGATGGTGTGTACTGTTGGGCTGAACAAAAGCTTCGCCTCATGCAGCACCCCCAACTCACGGATGAGAACGGTGACCTGCGCGTGGATACCTACGATGCCTAGGTATAGTAATAAGATAGAGTCTTTCGATGCAGTACGCGTCGTGCTCGACAATTTGTTGGCTAACGGGAAGGGCAGCGTTTACGCGCTGCCCACCCATGCCAAGGCTGTCGAGTGGCGTCGCCAGGCCTACTACTTCCGCACGCTCGCAACCAAGCAAGGCGAGACTCAATACAACAGGATGGTACTCAAACTGATAGGTGATTGCGCTGTGATGTACACAGAGCGCGAGGTCGAGGGCGTGATGCTCGATGCCTCGGGTAATGAGGTTACGATTGTAGATAAGAGACTGGAACAAGACATCGCAGACATGATGGCTGAATGGGAAGGAGATATTATAGATGAAACTAACTCTTGAACAGCAAGTGATACTGGACGATGCACCCCAGCGTAATCTGTTGGTGTCAGCGAGAGCCGGCGCAGCCAAGAGCACCACGCTCCGCCACGTAGCCTCCATTGCAAGCGGCGGGAGCATGTTGCTTGCCTTTAACAGGAAGGTAGCCGATGAGGCTAAGCGCACCTTTCCCAGCACCTGTCAGGTCTATACGCTGAACGGCATCGGCCATTACGCACTGGTGCGTGCAGGCTTCAGACCCAAGGTCAAGCGGGACAAGTGCTTCCAAATATTGAAGGCTCTCAATTACAAAGGGAAGGACTTCGCCGAAGTCCTGCGTGCTATCAACTTGTCGAAGCAGATGGGCTATGTGAATGGACTGGACATATCACGCATGTCTCGCACGCAATTCTATGACACACTGGACACACAACATTCAGTGGAAGCACGCGACATCATCGACGCTGCAACAGTGATGTCATGGAAGCAGGCACAGGCAGGCACTATTGACTTCGATGATCAGATCCTAGTCCCGACACTCATGCGCTTAGCCTTCCCTCAAACCCCGCACCTCCTCATCGACGAGGCCCAGGATCTCTCACTCATTAATTGTGCCATGGTTAAACTCATAGCTGGATTTGGCACTCGTGTCACCGCTGTCGGTGACGAGGCGCAGGCTATCTACGGTTTCCGGGGCGCTGACTCGGAGGCAATGGAGCGCCTCGCTGCCATGTTCAGCATGCACCGCCGCACTCTCACCACTACATTCAGATGCTCGAAGGCTGTGGTAGAGGAGGCGAACTGGCGTACGCAAGACATGCGTCCTTGCTCGACAGCCTTGCCGGGCGCTGTCTATGATGCGGAGCGGCTGGACTTACAAAACATACCAGACGGCACTGCCTTCCTCTGTAGAAACAACGCACCTCTCTTGCGCACTGCCCTCTTCATGCTCAAGCAAGGGTATGCTCCCAACCTACTGGGTAACGACATCCTGCAGAGTACAATCAAGGACATGCGCAAGGTCTTCCGACCAAGTATGAGTGAGAGTGAGAAGTTAGAAGCTGTGGACAACTGGGAGGAGGCGAAGGCTAAGGTGTGGAAGAATCAGTCCGTCGTTCAGGACAGAGCAGATTGTATGCGCTTGTTCCTGCCCGGCAATGCCATCCAGAAAGCACAGGAGTTGATGAATGCGCCAGGTGGGCGCACCATTCTCAGTACGATACACAAGGCGAAGGGTGCTGAGTATCAGCACACGGTCCTCCTCGATCGTCACCTGATTAAGACTGGCGAGATGCAGGAGGACAATGTCTTGTATGTTGGACAGACACGGTCGCGCGATACGCTAACCTATGTGAAGAGCGCCCGTGTATTTGACGCGCGGGCTACCGCCCGCTGACATGCCCACATATGGCAAATTAATTGTGCAGATACTAAAAATAAGAGTTGACATTACACCCCCCTTTGTGTTATGATCGGTTTATTGAATAGGCAAGAGAGCCTGAACAACTACTGCCACAGGAGACTAGGCATGAAGATTTCAATCAAGGGTATTGAGTTTGATGTAACCGAGCGCTATGCGGAAGGGCATGTATGCTCCGCCATCGAGGCCCAGGTCCTCAATCAGACTCGAGCAGAAAACATCGCCAACAATTTTCGGCCCACGGTAGCCGAAGCTCAAGCCGACGGTGACACCAGCCAGTTGGCCGGACAATTCGCAGCCATTGATTCAGCATACGAGTTCGGCACACGCCGGGCACGCGAGACTGATCCAGTTGCCAAGGCTGCCAAGGCGCTGGCACGCACTGCCCTCGAGAGTAAGCTCAATGAAGATGGCAAGACTGTTAAGCAGTACCGTGACACAGTCGGCAAGGACGCGTTCAACGCTAAGATTGCTGAGATCGCAGCCATGCCGCAGATCCAGAAGCATGCTAAGACAGTCGCTTCACTGAGCCTCTAGTCTTACGGACGGGGCGGTTAATCCTCCCTTCGGTTGTGTGTCATATCCTCCTCACTGCCCCGTCCGACCCTCCCTTTCTCAACACAAGACTGCCCCGTCCGACACACAAGACTGCGATCACCCTGTCCATAAAATGGAGAAGGTTACTCAATGACTATAGAATTCCTAATCAAAGGTGCACACTTCCGAGGCAAGGACATCAAACAACTCGTTGAAGCCTTAGATATTGGTACGTTGCTGACTATAGAAAGAGAGCCTGACAACGAGCATGACGAGTACGCATGTAAGGTATTATATGAAGACATCCATGTGGGCTATGTTGAAAAAGACATGGCTCCCTCCGTCTCATTCTACGCTATGGATGAGCCTCTTGCAGCCAAGATCGTCGGGCGTGAGCACATCGGCAGGAACACTTACCCAGTAGCCACGCTCGCACATGCAGAGACTGGTGGCTGGGATGAGCGTAACGAAGTCTGATCTACTCGAGGTACTATATGACGCAGTGCATGAGCCGCATGGCGTAGCGGTTTCATCTGACAACAATGTATCCCTCCTCGTGCGACTAGGTAGACTGGTCAAAGAGGAGGGACTCGCACTCCGGTTGTCAAAGATGGAGGATGAGATTTGGATCACCCACAAAGGCAAGGATAAGTAAGGATGGAGTATCAAAAGAGAAGTGTTAACTTTAGGAAGGGAGACCTCGAGGCTTTAGCAAACAGATACAAAGCTATGGGTGTCTCTTCAGGTATGGTCATTCGCCATCTGGTGAGCAAACATGTAGATGCAATGAACACTGACCCCTCAGTAATTGAGGAACTGAAAGAGGAGATTATACTTGAGTGACAATATCGCATTACTATTCGCCCGTGATCCACTCAGTCTCACCAACAGCGACATACAAACTATTATATCTGACATACGCAGTCGACGCAAGCACATCAACAAGCCCACCAAGCCCAAACCCGCACCTACTCGACAAAGCAAACCCAAGAAGACCGCCCTACCTTTTGATATAGACATTAAACTGTGAGCAAGACTGTGAATAGATACGACTACAAGATGTTTGATGATGATGGACGACAGACTATATGGAATGCATCATCAATCACTGCCCTTCAAAAATGCAAACGCTACTACTATTATACAATCCTGCAGGGCTGGAGATCCAAGACTGCGAGCGCCGACTTGGCCTTCGGTGGACTGTTCGCCTCATCCATCGAATACTTCTACAAGCATCGTGATCCAGACTACGAGTCAACACTGAACAACACTATCATGTTCGCCATGCGCAACAGCAAGTATTATAGCAAGCAGTTCCCCTCTGAAGAAGTGAAGACACGCAAGGCATTGATCACTGCGCTCGTCGAGTACTTCGATCAGTACTATGAGCTGGACGGTCCGAGTGTATGGCGCACGGAACAATCTTTCCTCTTCGACACCAATAACCTCACCTTCTGTGGCCGCCTTGACCTCGTCCTCAAGCGAGACGACGAGCTCATCCTGCTCGACCAAAAGACCACCAAGTCGTCATTAAGTCCGATGTACTTCAAGACATGGACTCCCAACAACCAGATGAGCCTATACATGCTCGCTGCCTACATCGTCTTCAACAAGCCGGCGGCTCGCTTCCTCATCGATGCAGTGCAGGTGATGAAGAACGGGAGCGTGAAGATGATGCGCGGCGTGGTCTCACGAGGCAAGGACCAGCTAGACGAGTGGCTCAATGGCGTCACGCTCGAGATCGAGGCAGTCAAAGATAAGGATCCCCACAATGAAGCGGACTGGCCACAGAACCCGAGCGCATGTGGTTACTTCCAAGGCTGCGAGTTCCGTGAGGTGTGCAGCATATCACCAGCTATGCGCAAGGCCTACCTGACTGAGGCCTTGCCTCCATCACAGCAAACCTTCGTGAGAGAGGTGAGAGACTGATGGACAAGAATCATCTCCTCCTGCTAGGTGATACAGGCACCGGTAAGACTGGCAGTCTCATATCCCTCATACACGCAGGTTACACCCTCCGTCTCCTAGACCTCGAAAATGGCTCAAAGATCCTCCGTAATTTTATAAAGGATGAGTGCCCCGAGCGAGCTGGGCAACTGATCATTGAGAGCATGGCCCCCAAGTTCAGCATTGGTGTGGGTGGGGCCAAACCTTTGAAGGGACAGCACACACTGACGCAGATTGGGATGACGCTGGAGAAGTGGCAGAAGGAAGCCGCGCCCGATGATGTGATAGTGGTGGACAGCCTGACTGCACTAGGCAGGGCGTGCCTGATCTGGGCGAAGGCACAGAACCCAGGCCTCAAGGACAACCGAGCGCATTACATGAATGCGCAGGAGGTGGTCGAGCCATTCATCGAGGTCCTCACACATAGCGAATTCCCCTGCCACTCAATAACAATAACACACATAGACTACCGTGAAGTATCCGAGGATACGATACGAGGCTATGCATCCAGTGTAGGCAAAGCACTGGGTGATAAGATACCTCGACATTTCAACGAGGTATTTAGGTATGACAAGCTAGGATCTGGTAGACAGGTGAAGCATGTCATTTCTACCATTAGTGACGCTGTTACTAATGTTAAGAATTCAGCCCCTAAAAGGCTGAAGCCTAGTTACCCAATCTCTACAGGATTGGTCGACATTTTCAACACACTTAAAGGATAAACATAGATGGTTGGTATACTAGAAAGACTCGAAGCAAAGAAAGCAGACATCAAGCGCCCTCCACATCCTCCAGCTGGACACTATAGGTTTGTCGTATCAAGAAAACACACTACACGAGAATCACGAGATGGCGCTTGGGCCTTCCTTGAAGTCCCTTGCAAGGCACTGGCAGCACAGGTCGATGTCGATGATAGGGAGCTGGACGACTACGGGGCGAGCGTTGAGACAATCAATGTGAGGCACACCTTCATCTTCAATCAGTCTGATGATCCAGATGCGGAAAGGAGCAATCAGCAGACGAGCTTCCAGCTTCAGAACTTCATCAACCTCCTCGGCATCGAGGCAGAGGATGATGAGTCTTTGCTGTCACAGCTCGACAGGATCGAGGGCATGGAGTTCATAGGACAGTTGACGATTGAGCCTCGTAAGGATAACCCAGAGGCTATGAATGTACGCATCAGCCGTACGCTTTCACTCGCACAGATGGGTGAGGATATTCGCTAGCCATTCAACTAGGAGGGAGCTTCGGCTCCCTCCCTTTCTTCTTGCAGATGGAGTAACTAAGAGTGATACCAATTGAAGAGGTGAGAGTGCTGCCAGAAAGGCAGCGTTCTGATATGGGCGACATCGAGGAGCTGGCCAAATCCATTGCTAATGCCGGCTTGATCAATCCTATCGTAGTCGATGAGAATAATGTATTGATAGCGGGGGAACGCAGGCTGCGTGCATGCAAAGCACTCGGTATGGATATGATCGAGACCCGCCTCCTATCTAACTTGACGGAGATTGAGAAGGAACTGATTGAGCTCGAGGAGAACGCAAAGCGTAAGAACCTGACATGGCAAGAGCATACGGATGCTGTGTATCGGTACTGCGAGATGCGTCGCAACGAGGAACCCGGCATCAGTGTCGTCGAACTCGCCCTCGAACTGGGTGTGAGTAAGTCCAAGCTAAGTGAAGACCTCAACATAGCGCAGGCGGTGAAGGATGACAACAACATCGCGGGTCTGGATAAGCGTGGATCCGCACTCAAGGCCATGGCCAAGAATAAGATGCGGGATCAGCGTGAGGCTCTCAATGCACTCGACCTATCCAGCAGTCCTGCACCGACGCAGAGTAAGGAGGTGGTTCGTGGACCCTGTGAGCTCCTCAATGAGGATTTCCTCAAGTGGATACATACCTATGAAGGCCTGCCGTTTGACTTCATCCATTGCGATTTCCCCTACGGTATCGAAATCGACAAGTCAGGCGATCAACTATCATCCGAGCACCAGTCCCAATACAGTGATAGCTTCGACATATTCACGCGGCTCATCCTCGGTCTATCAGAGGCTCGGGACATGGGTATCATAGCCCCGAACTCGCACCTGATGTTCTGGTGTGCCACCAAATACTTACAAGAAACGCGTGTGCTGCTGCAGGACGCCGGGTTCACAGTCAAACACACACCCCTGATCTGGCACAAGTCAGATGGCAAGGGCGTGTCACCAAACCCATACTACGATGCGCGGCATGTGTATGAGACTGCGCTCATCGCCACGGTAGGTGACCGCCACATTAGGAGAGTAGTGGACGATGTATACGCTGGCCCTGTGTCTAATAAGTGGCATCGCAATGAGAAGCCTTTCTATGTACTGATGCACTTCTTCAACATGTTTGTTAAGCGTGGCGAGACTAGGATGCTCGACCCCACCTGCGGCAGTGCATCGTCCGTCAAGGCAGCGCGTATCAACCAGTCCAAGTATGCTCTCGGTCTCGAGATTGACCCAGCCATCTACAAAGACGCACGCCTACATCTCGGCTCCATATTGGAAAGAGGTGAATAGTGCTGGTGGTGGGGGAGGCGTGGGGTGAGCAGGAAGAACTGCAAGGCCTGCCTTTCGTAGGTCCCAGTGGCTGGCTCCTCAAACAGGTCATGCAAAAGGTAGGCATCGCTCCACAGGATGTCAGCCACATGACCAATGTGTTTAACCTGCGGCCTGAACGCAACAACATCGAGAGCCTTTGCGCGAGTAAAGAGGAGGGCGTCAAAGGATACGGACCGCTGGCGCCCGGCAAATATGTGCGAGCAGAATATGAGCAGGAGCTGGCAAGGCTCAAAGAGGAACTGCACGCCTACAAATCAGATCTGGTGCTGGCACTAGGTAGCACAGCATTGTGGGCATTAACGGGGAATGCAGGCATAGCGAAGAGGCGAGGCTATCTCTTCGAGACGAAGGACGGACAGAAGTGCTTGGCGACCTGGCACCCTGCCATGGTCCTGCGCAACTACAAACTCATGCCCACCTTCATGATGGACCTAGCCAAAGCGCGGCAGGAGATGGGCAGCCCTCACATCCACAAGACAACCAGTCAGCTGTTCGTCCCGTCGCCAGATGATAGGGGTATAGAAGAGCTAATGCTATACTATTTGGTGCGCATCGCACCGGCGCCGTATGTAGTGTGCGATATCGAGACCGAGGGTGGCACCATCACAGAAATAGGCTTCGCCATCTCATCCACAGAGGCAGTGTGCATCCCATTCTTTAGGCGCCCCAACGAATCATACTGGCCCAACGCAGGGCTCGAGGCTGAAGCATGGAGGATGGTGAAGCAGGTGTGTGAGAGCAAGAGACTGGTCGGCCAAAACTTCGCCTATGATATGAAGTATTTGTGGCAGGCGATGGGCATTGCGTGCAACAACTGGGCACACGACACAATGCTGATGCACCACACCCTCGAGCCCGAGCTTGAGAAAGGCCTCGGCTATCTCGCGAGTATGTACACCAATCGCCCTGCGTGGAAGTTCATGCGACAAGAGAGCAAGACAGATAAGAAAGGAGACTGATGATGACAGTGTTGAGTGACAGATGCCTGACACCGTATCTGGAGGATCATATGATACGCCCCGCTTACTTGGAGAAGATGAAAGCCTACGGTAAGAGCTACGGGCTGTCAAGCGCAGGGTATGACATTCGCAATGGTGAAGATACTCCCATCAGTGCGGGTGGCTTTGCATTGCTGGTGTCATGGGAGCGCTTCGTGATGCCCAATAATCTGATCGCATTCGTGCATGACAAGTCCACATGGGCACGCCTTGGTCTCGCCCTGCAGAACACAGTGATCGAGCCAGGTTGGGAAGGATGGCTCACCCTTGAGGCGACGAATCATAGCGAGTTGGATGTGCTGGTACACGCTGGCGAACCCATAGCGCAGATCGTGTTCCATCAACTATCATCACCTCCTCTCAACACATACACCGGCAAGTATCAGATGCAAGGACGCAAGCCTCAAAAGGCTATCTTTGAATGACCGTCTATGATTTAACGAGGGCTGTGCCACGCAACAAGGACGAGGTTGCGTGGTTCTACAACGGCATTGACTGTCTTGTCACCTACGAGCTCTTCACTGACTTGCATGAACAGATAGAGCGTGCCCCTAGTGAGGTTGGCTGGACCTACCGATTCGCGCTGCAAAAGCAGGTGCCTATCATGGAGATGGAACTGCGAGGTGTTCGCATGTCCCCCGCCCAGGTAGCCCGGCTATTGAAGCGGCTCACCGCAGATCACGCCAACCTACTCAGTAAATATGAGATGCTATGCGACGGCGTCTTCAACCGAAGGTTTAATTATCGGAGTCCTAAGCAAGTAAAGGAACTGTTCTACGAATACTTGGCGCTGCCAACGGTGAAGAAGCGCAATACCAAGGGTGTGTGGGCTCCTTCCGTTGACCTCGAGGCCCTCGAGAAACTAAAGCAACACTACACAGCCATTCCCTTCGCCATCCTCATAGCGGCGATGCGAGACATCTGGAAGCAGATCGGCTTCCTCAACAAGACAACGGGAGGCGATCGTCTCTATACAAGTTTCAATGTAGCCGGTACCAACACAGGCAGGCTCGCTAGTCGAGCTTCTGATTTTGGGTCGGGGACGAACCTGCAAAACGTTGATCGAAGGTTGCGCACATGCTTTGTAGCTGACAAGGGCCATGTGTTGGTGAATGTGGATCTTGAACAGGCTGATAGTCGTAATGTAGGAGCTAAATGTTATGAACTCTTCGTGGAAGAATACGGCAAAGATACTGCTGGTCGATATTTGGACGCTTGTGAAAGCAGTGATCTCCACAGCTCTGTTAGTTATCTTGTTTGGCCCGATGTTACTGATGTGCTGGACACCTATTATCGTAATGAATCTTATAGACAGACGGCAAAGCGACTGGGACACGCTACTAACTACTTTGCGTCTCCTGTATCATTGGGAAAGCGAGTCAGCATACCAACGCAGATTGTCAAGAACTTCCAAAGACTCTACTTCCAAAGCTTCCCCTGCATCAAGATGTGGCACCAGTGGGTCGCCACACAAATGAACGATTACCCCGCTACACTCACCACCTTGTATGGCAGACGGCGAAGGTTCTGGGGACGCAGCAAAGAGGATGCGACGCTTCGTGAGATGCTAGCCTACGAACCACAAAGCATGACAGGACATCAGATCGATGCAGCGCTGGAGGCAGTATGGCGTACCTACCCTAGCGTCCAACTGCTGGTGCAGGTACATGATAGCATCCTATTCCAACTACCAATCAAACACGAACATCTCATCCCCAAGATTAAACAGACCATGACCGACGCATATACTCTCGTATTGAAGGGTGACAGGGAATTCTATGTTCCTGTCGAAGCTAAGACAGGAAGCAACTGGGGTGATTATGACGAAGAGCACAACCCAACCGGGCTCCAAAAAGTATGAACGGGACTTCGGGGACTGGGTTGATGCATTCATAGAAGCCACCAACCAGACCACTGCACCCCAGTGCTTCCGGCTATGGGGTGCCATCAGCTGCATCGCTGGAGTGCTGGAGCGCAAGGTCCATGTGCACACCCTCGGTTCAAACCTATACCCAAATCTCTATGTCATACTGTGTGCGAGACCTGGGGTGGGTAAGACAGAGGTGACGGACAGGGTGCGCCAAGCGTGGACTTCGGTCGATGGGCTGCACATAGCTTCGGCGAACATGTCCCGCGCATCTCTTACGGACAGCTTGCAGGACGCCAAAGTCGTGTCGGGCGCGTATGAATACAACGCGCTGCTCGCCTCGGTTAACGAGCTAGGTGTCCTGCTGCCATCCTACGACCTCGAGTTCATGTCTCATCTAACCGATTTGTATGACTGCAAGGTGTACACTGAGAGGAAGCGCGGCGGTGGTCTGAAGATTAACATCCCAAATCCATACCTGAACATGCTATGCGGCACACAGCCCGGCTTCCTACACTCGCTGTTACCTGAAGTGGCATGGGAACAGGGCTTCATGTCCCGGTGCATACTCGTATACAGTGGTGAGAAGATCCAACAGGACTTGTTTACAGTCTCCAACCTAAACCTTGAACGGCTGTACAAAGATCTGAAGCTCATTAACAACATGTCAGGGAGATTTAAATGGGCTGATGATGCCAAGGATTACATCAACAGGTGGCACCTGTCGGGAGGTGAGCCGCGCCCCTCTCATCCCAAGCTTAGTAACTACAACGAGCGTCGCACCGCGCATGTGCTGAAGCTGTGTCAGGTGGCTAGTGCTAGCCAAGGCGGTTCGATGCTGATCGAGGAAGCGCATGTGAAAAGGTCGGTGCGCTGGTTGACTGAGGCCGAGGCGAATATGGAGGACATCTTTAAGACGATGTCTTCAGGTGGTGACAGCGCCACCATTAGTGAAGCATTTCACTATCTGTGGACTACATTCGTACGCGAGGGTAAACGAGGCGTTGCTGCATCCAGGCTAAATGCGTTCTTGATGGATAGGACTGATGCGTACAAAGTGAGACATGTCATTGAAATAATGGAGCGATCTGGTATGATTAAGACCACAGTTATTGAGGGTAAGACAGCCTACATTCCACAAGCCAAGGGAGGTGAGAAGAGATGAGATACATCTCTAATAATGTGCAGAATGGCTGGATGCTTAGACGCGGTCTGCGTGGCCGATGGTTGACTGTGTACCTGCACCACTACCCAGCAGGGTGCAGTGAGAAGACTGAGCGGATGCACAACCACCCATGGAAGTACAGCATTAGTCTGTTGTTGAAAGGAAGGATGACTGAACAAATCTTCAGTCGGACAAGACGCCGATTAGGCCCCAGCCTTAGGTTCTACACTCACGATACACATCATAGGGTTGTGTCTGGTTTAGGCTGGAGCCTATTTATCGGCATCGCGCGAATGCAGCATCGGAACCCTAGCTTCACATGCCGGGTGCCGGAAGGTTACGCGCATTACACCGAGCTGACTCCTGAGGAAGTGGGATACAGGTTTGATGTAACCTCGTCCATAAAACGGACAGGGTTACGCTAGCGCTGCCACAATTCACATTCAGCCTGACGCCTCCTAACCAGTCCGGGCAGTTTCATACCACGGGCGTACACCCATCGCATTAATTGAGTAGGCGCCGCGTCGTATTCCTGACGGTTTACGACGCGGCGTAGCGTTGAGACCTGTAAGTTACCACTGCCACAGTTGAAACAGAAGTCTATTAACGCTGCTTCTTGTCCCGCTGTCAAGGGCACATTGATGAGTCGTGCCACGGCACCCACTGCCGTCATCATATCATCCTCGAGCAAGCTATGTGCTGCATCTATACTAATCGACTGCCATTGAGCGAGGGGAATGTGAGTATTACGTGAGAGCAGGTGCCCATACCCGATGGTAGGATACCCCACCGGATCCCTGTAGGGGTCCAAGCTTAACCCTTCAAACTCCTTGGCACATTCCGCAGCCAGCCGCAAGGCCTCGCTCATTTTTCCATGACCCGGCGCCTCGTGCGATCGCCAAACCAGAACGCTACGATCAGCAGCATCAGCTCTTGGTCAAAGTCGGTGAACGCGAGCGGGTGTGACAAGGTAAGAACGAGGTCTTGTTTTTGCTCATAGATGAATAGCAGCGAGGCGAGCTTGACGCTGCCCCATACTCCGAAGATGAAGTAGCTGACTGTTGGACGTACGGAGCTGATGAACCAGTCCAGCGCACTGAACATAATAAAAGCGATACTAAATATCCAACCATTAATCAGACCCTCGTTATGCTGTGCCGCATTCAGGATTTGTACACCGTAAGACTGATGGGGCTTGCGTGCAGCAATCTGACTTTGCAACGCCGCCTGCTCATGTATCAAATCCATGCGCCAATCATGCTCTTGAGCAGCATGATTAAGGCGCAGCTTCATCATCTGTAATTCCTGCTTATGATCCACCCACCCCTTGCCCATACCTATAAGGTCGGGCAGGAAGGGAGCGAGGAAACCCAGGGCTGCGGCTATCATGACATCACCAGACGGATGCTTTCATCCACAAGAATTCCTGTAGCAACGCCCATTATAAAGTAGAAAGCGGCGGCGGCCCAGATGCGAACCATAATCCCATGCGCCTTCCTATCTGTCTGCGCAGCTATCAAATCCCGGACAGGTTTGGGTGTCAAAAACATTACTTACTTCTCCCCAACTCAGTAATCTTAGCATAGATATCGCTGGAGCGAGCGCCCCATTTCTCTTCCAATCTTCGTATCTCCGAATGCACATAGTTGCGCATGTCAGCATGTTGCTGTGTCGATTCAGCTCGCATGTGTTCGATGCGATCATACACCTTCTGCAACATCTCAACCGAGGCTTTGTCACTACTCTCAACGCTAGCGATACGTTTCTCTAGCGAGTCTACTCTTTCACGCAGACTCTTAGTAATGAAATTGATGATACGCTCGGAGGCGAAGATCAGTGCGCCTATACCTATAACAATGGCGGCGATCTGGTTATGGGAACTATCTATCATCCTGAAGGTTCACTTTGAGTTTGTAGGGCGGCGGCCTTTGAATAGTCTCGGCAGGCCACAATCATACCGCCTATCGACTGCAGCTCTTGCCTGTTAGGATCGATATCGAGGTTGAAAGCTATGGAGGTAGCCAGGTCTTCGGGTCTGATACCACCACGCCTCGCCACCACACCATTACTCCCGTCAATGGATTGATTGTCAGGGTGGAACACTGTGGCCTGCATCTCCGTGTTCACCTGTCCTGTGGCTAATGCGCGAAGCTTGTTGTTGGACTGGTTCATAACCAAGGTGCTCGAGGCGAAGTCAACAAAGTAAGTGGGCGATACGCCACCGAACGCTAGATATTTGAGACCATCGTTAGTAATAGCACCTTCGGCTGCGGCCCTATAAGCATCGCGCGCCTGAATAGTCCCATCACCAATGTCAATTCTCAAGCCAACACTAGTGATGTCTGACACCATATAAGCTACGGTGCACAGTGAATCTAGGTCTTGGGTGGGGAACATATCAGTACCATCAGGCATCTTGTCCTTTTCAAGTGCGGGGAATGCTACGGTTATAACACCACCTGAGCTTGCGTCAATCGTCTGCACTTGCGCCTTGTACCCGGGACGTGCTGCCACTGCCTTAACCCCAGCAACACTTTCAGTAAGTGACAAACCTGCACTAATACTATTAACGCCGGTTAATTTTCTCCGTACCCGTAGCTGTGAATAATGCTATATGGGCATTGCTATCAGCGCAAGTGACTGTGACCTGCGAAGTGGTACCGGTGCTATCAGCAACAACACCTGTCACTGGGAGATCATTGAGCGTGACAGCCGCAGTACCAGCGTTGATATTGCCAGTGAAAGAGGCACCCGCAACATTGCCATGCGCTGCCCCCACCTTAAACCACCACTGAGTGCCGTCCCACTCAATAGCAGGAGCGTATCTATATATAGTATTGGCTGGTATCGATACATCCTCTTGCACTGCCCACTCAAGAGCTGTGTCAACTGATGCTATCTGCGCTGTATGGCTAGAGAAGGTATATGTGGATCCACTCAGGTTTAGTGGTATCACCAAGTTGCCGGTGCCCCATGTAATACCAGTATCAATCGCCACCGTAAACCTATTACCAGTCCTAGCAGCAGTATATACCCTCTTGGTGGTACCATTTATGGTGACCAGTCTGCCAGCCACGAAGTATTCTGCGATCATATCTGCAGACCATGTAGAATTAGTTTCAAATACTACTTGGTCTATAGTGACCGCCGCCGATGGGATAGGACGCCTTGCGATAGGCTGGTTACCTGTAACCACACCATTATTCCAGGTGGGTCTGGGTACTGTCACTTCCGGGAAGTTAACCCAATGCGCAACCATTGCGTGATAGAGCCGGGCGCTAGTCGTAATCGAGGTGTAGGCATCAACATCCGCCTTATCCTCTGTGATGGCTGGATCCACATCAAGCTCAACATCAACGCGCTCGTCGACAGTGAAGTTACCGTGAATCTTACCTATAGGAGCAGCAATCGAAAAGTCCTGTCCGGCAATAGCAGGAAGAGGGAAGTGTTTAAATGACCGCACTTCATATCGCGGAGTGACATCTATCATATCATAGGTCCTGATAGTCGTGCCCGCACCTGTAATGCCACCGGGTGGATGCGCTCCACTCGTATTAATGTGGGACCGACCAGTGACGGCATACAGGGCGTCCATCGTTTCCGGCACGCTCAAAGACGTTATGTATGTGTCAGTCCTCGTATACCTAATACCCGCAGGCACACCGTCACTATTAGTATCGAAGATAGCGCGTAACGCCTGCGTATTCTCAGTCTCACGATCATCCCAGTAGGAAAGCCTGACACCTTCAGCATTCCCATTCGAGTCGATAAACCGCCAACATATAGTATACCCCTCGTAGTAGTGCGGATTGCTAGACCCAAACACTATCTTCGTGTTATCAAAGTTGGCGCCTTTGTTCCAATTATAAACTGAGTTATTACCAGAATTGCCGCTGCCAATCCAACCATGCGCGGCAGTGTTACTCATATTGGCGACATCGAAACCGACAAAGTCGAGCCTCGCTTGTCCCCAATTCAGGAACCCTGCCCCAACATTATCCACGACAACATCGCTGACTTGGGCAGGTACACCATCGATTTCCCATACCGCAATACCACGGAACAGCGTCTTGTCCAGAATGGCGCCAGTCTTGGTATAGACGAATAGCCTCTGGCGCTCATCGCGATCCGCTATAACACAACGCTTGAGATGACGCACGCGAATGTTCTGCCTAGTAGTAGAGCCACTAGCTAGGTCCTCATTGATTATAGAAGAGTTTTCTAAATCAACATTCCTAGTATTGGAGTGATAAGTTAGCGGGTCACTCCCTCCTATAGCGTTTTCTAGTATGCGAACTTGAGACTCATTAATAATAAGACCAGCACTGCTGGCTGCCCGCAAGGCACCGTCGTTCGATCGAATGATAACAGTCTCACCATCAATGGTACCATCAGCTGTGACCGTAGCATTGACATCAAGTATGCCATAGGTGGAATTGCGAGAGGCACCGGAAGCGCTAGTAATGGCGCTGCTAATAGACATTATTAGACTCCTTAAGCGTAGGTTAGGGTAGCACGGTGGGGCCACGCTTCGGCCAGCGTGGTGTAGCTTGAATTGTCACTGGCGGTAGCGTCGGCACGCGTGGCATCGGCTCGCGCGATCCTTCTCACAAGCCAACCGCCGTTAACGTCTGCCCACCCTAGGTAGAAGTATTCTGCGGCTGCCTCATCTCTATCAGGCGTCGGCAGGAAGTCGCCACCAGCTACCACCACAGGCGCCGTACCTGTGCCTGTGCCTTTATTCTTAGACCCAACGGGGCTGTGGACAATCCCCAGCAACATCAGCTAATCTCCCAGTCGATAGTCTCGCCACTCTCAACAGCCGTACAGCGTAGCCTATACTGCCTTCCTTGACTACCACTAAAGATAACATCCTCGGCATCAGCAGTCCACCTACCATCCGGCACATTACGCCAACCACTGTTGATGTTGCGCTGCAATTGCACAGTACCAGTGCCACTAAAGTTTAGCGAGACATCTGCTCTCGTGTTGATGACAACAGTTGCACTCGTACCAGCCGCTGAAAAAGTTCCACTAGCCATTACTTGTATACCTCATCTTCCAGGGTGTTTAACACAGGGCGAATATAGGATACATTCGCAAACGGTGACAACCTCCGTATAGCCTTAAAGGTTGTTTGATTAGGTTCAGACGCTGTTCCAATTGCCTTCTGCAGGTCCTTCACAAAGCCAACCGAAGGACCACCCGCATCAATGATAGGATCATCAAATGGGCGATAACTCTTTGAGGTCGATTCGCCTGAGAACTGTACAAAATCCGCAACCCCGGGTATCTTAGATCCGATATTCAGTATTTCCTGCAACGGGCCAAGTAGACCACTGCGGTTGATAGACTCATCCATCCACTTATCATAGTCTGCATTCCGCATCCGGGCTGCTTGATCTTCTCCAGCAAGGATTGACCATGTATACCACGACGCGGCACCCAATGCAAGCGCCATTCCGCTACCTGCCAAAATATTTAGGTTGCCGTACTTCAGTTCCTGCGCACTATACAGTAGTGTCTTGGTAATGGAGGCGAATGCGAAGCTACGGAACTGAAAGACTAGCTTGCCAAACATAGTCTCGTCCATGATAGCGGGACGCTCGAAACCCGGTGTCACAATGGTGTCGTCTGTCATGCGCACGATGGCTTGCCGAAACATTTGCGCAACCTGCGGGTCTTGCCAATCCTCGGTATTAGGCACAAGCACGCCTTTATAGTTGGATGCACCACCTGCTTGTATCTCAGCCCAGATCGCATTAGCCTCTTCCTCGCCAATATTAATATGGGCCAGGAATCGTTCAGCCGCAGCCCGATTACCCTTGCCAGTCTGCAGTACCTCGATGTCATGTATGATGCGCTGCATCGTGATAGTGCCGACAGTCTGTTTCCAAAACGCATTCCAGAAATCAAACAGCGCTATCCTGCCCATGTTGTTGGTGCCAAACTGCAAAAGGCGTTCAGCTCTACCACCTACACCATAATCGTCAACAGTGTCTGACATAGCCTGCAGTCGCGCATGCGTCAACAAGTCCAGGCCTGCACCGGCGTAGCGAGCTTCGCGAGCCCCGCCTCCAACGCCTTGAAGTTGGTAAACATGTGACGCAGGCCATCACGGTAAATAGATTCTACTCCCAGTCTCTTGACTAGGTTAGCAGGATCCGCAACTGAAGCGATCACGACGCCGCCCATCAACCTCAGCGTATTGAGATTGAGCAGCGCCTTGCCGGCACGCCAAGGTATACTCTCCGGATCCTCAGGTATACCCCGCATGTCACGCGCACGCTCTACTACCTCGCGTATCTCCTTGACCCCGCGCGTGTACTCACGGTTGATACGAGCAAGTGCCTTTTCCGCTTCTTTCCCTTCAAGCTCCTCTTTTGCTTTAGCCCGCATGTCTTCGACTTCTTTATTCACGCGCTCAATAAACTCAGCTCCTTTACCTATAGGGTTGACGGAGCCGAATGTCCGATACACTTCAAAGTCTGCGCCCACCGTACGCGTGTAGATGCGCGCCAGATGATCAAGGTCTCGTTCCATAAAGTCAGCGTAACGATAGCCGTTAGACCATACCCTCAGCGGGTCGATGTTGAGGGTGCGATCCAATTCGGGGCCACGCTCCAACAACGTTGACACAAGCGGAATGCGACCAACCTCTTTAAGGAACTTAGACGAGGTGACCTCGGCTTGTTTACGCGCTATCTTTCCTATATTAAACTCTGCCCCTGCAATATCCCCGCCTTCATCCAGCAGCCCTTGCTTGACAAGACGAGCGTACACATTACCATAGTCGCGATCGATATCTTCTTGAATTTCAGCCTTCCTCTCCGCTACAAGTTCAGGATCATATTTCTTCTTGTCCTCAATCAGCTCCATCAGACGTCTTTCACGCCGTCTCATAATAGCCGTCTTTGCATCGTTGAGGTCGAGAAGGCGTGTTTGCAATGTATCCGCAAACTTACTCGTCAGCTCGTTACGCTTATGCGTTCTAAGCCTTACATCTCGCGCGAACTCATTAAGTGTCGTTAGTTCTTCCTTAAAATATTTAATTTCTTTTAGCTTTTGCTCTATCTCCTCCTCAAGTTCTTTAATTCTAGCAACATTCTCCTGTTCTGGTTTACCTTTCTTATTCTTACGCTCGTGGCCTAAACGACTTCGGGCGGATCGCACTTGTTTTTTTAGTTGGACGACGTGTTTATCAACTATTTTATCCATATCCCAATCAATAAAATCAATAACCCTTTCAGATTGAAAAGCTTTGTTGAATCTAGTAGGATTTTCATCTAACCTATCAAGAAACTTCTGATAGGAAGGAAATATCTTAACTAAACGCTTAGCCTCAGCATATACCTTCTTAATATCCTTGTCTAGTTGCGTCAAATCGGCTTCTTTTATCTCTTGAGGCCTCCTTACAATAACACGTGCCTCAAGTCCATAGCTAACTGGCCCTACCGTTTCTAGGGTCTCTACATTTTGCTCCATTAAAGAGGGACGAGTAGAAAGATGTAACGCCTTCGCCATCAGCCGATTAATCTCTCTAAACTGAACATCCTCAACGCGCGAGATTTCCTCGTTCTGTTTAAACATCCTCCGTTCAAGCGCAACCTTGCCCTTGCGTAGATTGGCGAGACGCTTCTTCATTACACGAACCTTCTTTTTAGCGTCGGGTCGATCCTTCATCACCTCAATATGCGTTGTCAACATCTCTTGCAGCTCATCAAACTCTTCTGGCGACGCCTCCAGATCCTGAATAGCCTGCTGTCTCCCAGCCGTCCTTTCTTCGAGCTTATTCAACGCACTATTAACTCTACCGCCTATTACTTCTGCAAAGTACTCTGTTAACACCTCTACAAACTCTTCATGCTTGCCAGTTACAATCTGGCGTCGCACCTTATGAGGCACATACTCATCGGGATTCATCCACTTTTCTGAGTCAGTAAACCCTAGCCGTTGCGCTTC
>CBDATR010000020.1:0-6640 GCA_965200155.1 Nitrosopumilaceae archaeon
CGCCTTAGCCAGATAACACCAGTAGTCTGCACACGCGCCGCCAACGCAACTGCATAACTGGTAACATCAGTCGGGTCAGTGCCAGCAGGGACTACTTCGATTCCTACACCATCAGCGGTAGTTGCGGCGCGTACATCGCGATTACCAAACTCGTGCAGGTCAGCCGTTAGTGTTTCAAGATTGGATAGTCTGGCAGTACTGGTAGTGCCTGTAATACTTGTTTCCGGTAGACCTTGAATAGCAGATGCACTAAGTCTGTCTCCGCCAGTTAGCGTCTGTAAATCATCGCGTATTTCAGTAGCGGACGGACGGACAGTGAAAGAAATTGGCGCGTGATAAGTGATAACACCCGCGCCAGTTACACTAGCGAAAACCAGGTAAAGTGCTTCACTACCTGCTGGGATTGATTGACTCCATCCGGTAGGCGGAGTGAACACATTAGTACTGGTATCGTAACTGCCGCCGGTAGGCGTAGATAGTGAAGTACTGCTACGCTGGTAAATCGCAAAAACACTATTACCATCAGTGCCTGCACTGCCGCCGCCGCCGGAAGGTAGGTTTCTAATAGCGGAAGCGTCAAGCCTGTCATTACCAGTAAGTGATTCCAATTGGGAAGTTATCCAGCCGATGTTAACTTCGAAAGCATCAGCATCAGCCCCCGTGCCAGTAATACTTTGCTGGTCTGAACGCTGGTATAGTCCGTCAACGTCAAGTACTATATCCGCGCCTATTGAACGCGTTGCAGTTAGCGTTGCGTAGCGTTCGCCATCACGCACGGGAAACGTCAACGTCAAGCCAGTGATTACGCCATCAGCATCGTCGAAGCGTATTGGCGGCCCGTAACTGATTCCGCCGTTACGATTTACACTTACTAGCAGTATCCATAGCGTATCCGTTCCCGAAGGTATTCCCGAAGTCCATCCCGCTGGGGGAGTTAGTGCGTGTGCATTACTGTCATAACTACCGCCAGACGCTGCTGGTGTACTGGCAGCGCGTTGGTACAAAAGGAATACGGAATTCCCGTCAACACCATCAGTACCATCATTACCTGCTGGCCCTTGCGCGCCTTGCGTGCCAGGCGGCAAGGGCGTACTTACAACGACGGAATTGTCTGGCGAGATATTTACATATGACTGCCAGATAGGGTCATTGCCAGTGAGGGAATCTAAGTCTAAAGACCAGCCAGTAGGCAAATTAATTGCGCCACTGCTATACGTTACTACCGGCGTAGTAGGGCGACTGGCGGCGCGTGTAAAGATAATCGCTGCGCCCCTACCATGCTGACCAGGTTGTCCATCTTGCCCAGCGGGAACTGGTTCATCGTATGCTATTACGCCTGTTGGTGAAACGGAAACAGTAACACTATATAGTGCGTCCGTACCTGCTGGTGGTTCGTGAAACCAGCCTGCTGGTGGAGTCAGTCCGTCCGCATTAGTGAAACTGCCGCCAGTCAAACTAGCAGGCGCACTGGCGGCGCGCTGAAAGATAATAAACGCACTCCAGCCGTCTGCGCCTGCTTCACCAGCATCGCCTTGTGCGCCTGCTGGCCCCACACTACCTTCAATACGAAACGGCAGCGAATAGGTAGGCGTAGACGGCAACGGGGGCGTGATAGTAGCAACGACTGCGTACAAAAGGTCAGTGCCAGTAGGAACACTAGTATGCCAATCCGCTGGCGTAGTGAATGTATTATCAGCAGCAAAACTGCCGCCTGTTGGCGCGGCAGTTGGCGCAGTACTAAACCTACCGTACAAAAGGCGGATAGACGCACCATCTGCCCCTGCTGCCCCGTCGTTGCCATTTGCGGGCAGGTTTTTGATAGCACTGGCGTCTAGCCTAGCATCACCAATTAATGCTTCAAAACGCTGCCGGATTGCGGGAACGTTGACAGAAAAAGGATTATCACTTACACCATCGCCCCGAATGGTAATCCCATCGCTGCGTTGATACAGGTTACTTAAATCAACACTAATATCACTACCTTCAGTCAATCCGGCAGTCAATATTGCAGTCGGTTCACCATTAGCATCAAAGCCATCGAAAGATAGTGAAAGTGATTCCAGTACACCATCATCACTGCCACTTCCGCCGCCAGTACCATCTGCCCCGGCCGCGCCACGTATATCCGTTGCTGCCTGGATATTGCCTAGACCAGTACTGCCAATGTAATTATCAGTAGGAATTAATGGTGAAGTCCCTGTCCCACCAGTCCAACTTACTAAACGCAAAACGCGCCTGTCCCCGTCCGCAACTACACCAATAATCGGGGCCCAACCTGTATCACCATCTGCGCCTGCTGGCCCCGTCGGGCCAGCATTTAGTATGTCGAGAATGCGTTGACTGAAAGGCGCATCTTGACCTGGTGCAAAAACTGCCAACAAGTGATTCGTATCAATAGTTCCTGTGCTATCGGTTTCAGGTATCTGTCTGCTAGTCATTTATAACTCCAGGAACTATGTGTATTAACGCCAAGTAATAATGCTGCCGCGCCACGTTAGCGGCAGCCCACGCCAAGTAATTGCATCATCAGGAACATCGGGTTTGACTTCAGTACCTGGCCCGAACGGAGTGTGCGGGCCAGTACTTACTTGTCTAAACAACCACCAATACCATTGCAACATCGACGTTATTATCCAGCGTTTTGGCGCGGGTATAGTGTGCCAGCAACTAAGTTAGTAGCGGTAGTTCCCGATTGTCTAATTGCTACACAACGCACGGGAATTCCGTTGGCGCCTAGTATTCCCGCGCCAGTGAAGTTGCGTGTAAAGTCTGCCTGACCATCAAGCGTACGATACGCAATATCGCCTGTTGCGCCAACGTCAACGTGGAAAGGAACACCAGGAATGAAGTCCCCGTCCGTCAAGTCAACGTCAACTAAATCCGCATACCCTGCGCCCAAATGTGGTTCCCTATCGCGCCAGTACGCCTGTACTTCATCCGCCGTTGGCATTAGCTAATCCTTACCATTACGGATACATCAGAATGGTGTGCGGAAGGTTCGATATCCAATCTGTGGCGGTAATAAACTGCGCCACCAACTTCACTATTGGCAGTATTTCGCTGCACAACTACCCTGAAATAGCGGGCTTCTGGTTCAGTCCATTCAACGGCAGCAATGTGATTATCATCGCTATCGCCTTTTACAATATCCGTAGAATCTGCGTCAATATCAATCCAACTGTCTGCGGCAGCCGTATCACTTTTCTGACCTTTGATAAGCACTGTCCCTGTACTTGCAACAGCACCAAGTTGCACTACCGCAACGACTGCGTTGCATCCTGTAAGGTCAATGCTGTTACCTGCAATGTCTGAAGTGCCAGCGGCAGTAAGCGGAATCGCTGGCGAAATTTCCATATAACTAGTCAATTGACGTACCATTATTGCATTCTCCTTTAGCTTAGTTGCAGGCGCACAAACGCTTCCGCTTGCACTGGCGCAGCGTCTGTTGCGGCCCTAATAATGTATCCAGTTTGGTTCGTTTCTGCGTACAATTCACTAAGCCTTTGCACTCGTGTCTGCGCAGAATCGACAATCCAATAGCGAGAAAAATCACCAACTACACCAACATATTTGCCAGTAGTGAAGTCGTTTGGTGCGTATTCAGACATAATAAATGGACGCCCAAGAATCGTTGCAGGTTCACTACCTGCTAGACCAGGCTGCCACAAAAACTGACCGTTTGCCGTCAATTCACGTAGTTGGCGAATTGCATTTCGATGAAACACAAAACGGGAATTCCGCATATACTGCGCTTTCAAATTGTAAAAAGCAGCAAGCACACCATTGGCAGTTAGTGCAGTCGTTGTGTTGCCAGTACTTACATCCCTAGACGTTGGAATACCATCGTTATGCGGAGTGAAAATCCCCAAAGGCTGATTCGCGCCAGTACCAGTCATAAATGCTTTTTCTTGTGGTTCTTCAATCTTTCTACTGGCGCGCATAAGCCAATATGATTCGTGATTGAAACCTGGTGCCATTAGCAATTCATTACTAATTTTGAATCTTTTGGCGAGTCTGCGCGGCTCAAGTCTGCGCTGCCCGAAGGGTGATACGTCATCTTCCGGTATTTCAGTAAGTTCACCAGTCCAGTCTGCTTCATCGAAACTATCATCATCGATAGCTGCCATAAGCGTCTGACCAGGCGCAAGGCGCGGCTGAACGCTAGAAATTTGCCTCATAACTAGTGCATCATCGACTGCCCTAATAAGGTCTCCCTGCAACGACGGGGGCATTACTAGGTATCCGCCGCCAGCATCACTATCTACCTGCAACGCACGTAGTTGTGCGTAATCACTAACCTGTCTCGCCTGCTCAATGCCCCTTGCCATATATGCAATAAATGCACTCCGGCCGTCGCTACTATTAGTATCTTTAGTAGAAACACCAGGCAACGGCGGGGCGTCTGCGGCGCGCAATTGCGCGCGTTCCCGCGCAGAATCTAGCCTACTATTGATAGCATCTGCTTCCCGCTTTTCAGACTCAATAGTCCGTATTTGCGATTCAATTTCATCCGCTGCGTCCATTAGTTCACGGAATACCAGTGTATCTTCCGCGCCCATAGTAATAGCATTTCCCGCGCTATCAACCCTATCTCGAATCTCAACAGCGGAATCAAGTTTGGCCTGCCATTCAGTACGTAGTTCAGCGAGTTTCGACATTATTAATATCCCCTTATGCGTTTTTGGTGTCCGTCTAGTCTAGCAAATAAATCTACATTGTTATTCATAACTGGCGCGTTTCTAAGACTAATTGTTTCAGTACCTGGGCTTGCGCCCTTGTGTACTGGTGAAACTTCGAAAGGTTCAATTTTTTCCATATAGTAATATTCTTTCCCGTCTACAGTACCAAAATGACCTTTAGTAACAAAGAATGCATAACTGAATTCTGCCAGTGGCCCCAATCGTTTTAGTGCATCATATGAATACCTTCCTGCTGGTGAAGATAACCAATTAATACCATCGAACCGCAACCCTTCCCTGTCTTCACTAATCATTCCCGCGCCTACCGGCGGTTGAGACATATCGTGGCCCCAAGCCGATAGTTGCACTGGGATTGACTTCCCGTCTAACACACCAGGTAGCGTAATATCACCATATGAGTCTGGCGTATGATAGTAAGCAATGCGCGCTGATATTTCACCAGTCGGGCCAGTATCAGCGTCTATATCACTTACATCTTCCTTCAGACTCCAGTCTATCGCTACCCTGCGCCGCGCTACCTGCAACGGGGAAGATTCCTTTATGGACAGGTTTTCCAGCAGGTTTTCTGACATTATTATTTCCCTGCGTCAAGAAATTTTGCCTCATAACATAAGCAGTAAATGCAATGCTATCATACATTCCGCTTTTACACAAAATGATAAATGTACTGCACGCGGATAAAAGTGTAATCACTATTCCCAGTACACGCATTGGCAGTACTTGTGTACTGCTTAGCCAATACGCAAGTACTGCCGCATATAGTGTAATAATAAGTACACTAGTACACCAGGTAAGTACACGCATTACCCTGCGCCTAGTGTAATGGTCTCGGGCGAGTAACGTGTACCAAGTACTGGCGGTAGGTACGCAAACTCCATACGCATTAGTGTACTGTTACGCTGCACACGGAATCCGCTTCGGTTGTGTACTATAAGTAACGTCTGCGCGCGCCCCTTGTATCCAGGTTCCCAACGGACTGGCGTAATCGATGCGCCGCAGCGCGCCAGTAATGGAGACTCAATAGACTGCGCGACTATACCTTCGGGAATCCTTATTAACTCGTTATACAACGCAACATAACTGCCTTGCGGAAGGTATAGCCATTCATCATTATCGTATGACATAGGCTGGTGTGGCGCGCCAGATGAGTCTCCACCAGCAGCAATCCAACCTTCATACCCGCCGCCTATCACAGGTTCATCAACCCATGCCAACGTCAAGTCAAAGCCAGTGGAATGCAGTTGCTTTTCCAGGTTTATGAAACCTGCTATGAGGGAATTTTCTTGAATTTCCTTCCTTATCTGTTCGCTGTATAGCATCGCTCATACTACCGGCGCAAAGCTTAAAGTGCCATTCGGGTGTTCACTCGCCAATTCTGCTTCAACTTCATCGAAAGTGAAAATTTTCCCGTTCCTTTCCAGGCATTCAGCGTCTGTATCGCCTAGTCTAGCATCGTACGCCAACATACCTGTAAACGCGCCAGACTCCCTGTAAGTCTCTAATGCAGACAGGTTTTGTGCGTATTTCGTTTCCGTCCGCGCTATTAAGTAACTGCGGTAGTGCGCGCCTGCTTTTGGATACGGGCCAGCAGGCACCATCGCACGAATCTGCCGCGCAATCGTTTCTGGCCCGTGTCCGTCTATCCTACCTTGTCTAATAACCTGAAATAGGCTATCGCGCGTTTGCTTTTCGAAGTCAATTAACCCGCGCCTGGTTCCCCCTTTTTCAAGTATTTCCCTACCTTTATGGTCAGGTAAGTCTGTTAGTATTTGCAATTGCTGCCTTATCACTCCAGCAGTACTTACCATACTAGTCTGATAAACCTGTTGCCATGCCTGCAAAAGGTATTCATGATCCCAGCCTGTAAAGCGCACGCGCCCTATCGCCCATTCTACTATTTCATCATCGGGAATCTGCCTGGTGTGAGGCAAATTTCTCGT
>CBDATR010000021.1:0-4897 GCA_965200155.1 Nitrosopumilaceae archaeon
AGTTATTGTTGACATATCAACTGTTGTCTCAGGGTTTTGTGCATTTCATGTGCATGGTTGTAGCCCCCTATACAACCATGCATGATGGTTCACCTCATAGTCATCCTATGTAGCTATGTTCACCGTATAATAGCTGGCCCAACAGGAAACTGATTTCTTTCTCTCACACTCCACACTTTTCTCCAACAAAGCAGGAGAGCATAGCTAATACTTAATGTATCAATCTACAGACATCACATATGACTTGTGGTTATAATTAGTGTCGTTTGCATGCATTCACACATACATACTTACTGGCACATTTATGGACTTTTTCTTCTTTTGCGACACACCTTCTTCTTTCAAGGCAGACTTACTTGCTTCTCTCTTTATAAAATGGGGACTTCCTGTCCTCTCGTGTTGTCTTTTTGTAATTGCTGTTGGCTTGCTCTAGATTCTTTTATAGTATATTTCTCTGAAATTCATGCTGTTTCACTGTCTCTTGATATTGCAGTTGAGACTGTCCTAGTTTATCATTTCTTTGCATCCACTGCCTCTCCATAATATTGCACTTGAGACCGTTTTAGTTCCCTTTGATATTGTTCATTTTAATTCACTGCCTCTCATTATTGCACTTCCTTTACATAGTTCCAGCTCAAGCCTCTGTATTGATGCAGTCTGGTCTCTAGACTGCTCCACACTGTGTGTGTATCTTCTCTCTCTCTTCAGTGAGGCTAGTCGCTCACACAGATCATCAGCAGAGAGTCCAGTGCCTAAAATTAGATACAATTATCACTGCCCAATTAGTTGCTTAATAAATTTCACATGCTAATAACAGCTCATGAACAATTTAAAATTTGACTTTGGGTAGAGAAGAAATTATTAATTAGAATGTACTAGTGTGGGAGGAGGATTAAGGATGTGAGTTGCTGCAGTACTGACTAGAGCTTGTCAGTCAAACCAGTGTTTGTCACTACCCAATTGCAATTTATTACTGCCCAATTGGGCAGTAATAGTACTATATTTTAAGCACTGAGAGAGTCTCTCTGCCTCTATGTCCTTGAGACAGTGCAATGTTACAGGTCAGTGGAGGTGATTGGGATCTATAAGATCATTTTCATTCTTATGATGCTCAATTTCAATAATTATCCGACCTGTCGGGTATCTGCTGTCCTGGAGAAATGTTGTGGCATCTCCAGGATTAGGGAATTATTGTGTAGCTATCTAGACTGTAAGAACTCAATACGAGAAACAGTCCAGCTTATTAGAGTAATGAGGACGCAAGGTTAGTACCTCTAGAGGCATGTATATAGACTGCTGTTCCTGGACACTGAGTGAATGGGGTTATGTCAGGGTTCATGTCTATCAACTTAGACATCCCAAAGTCGGTCACCTTTGCTCTGCTTCCTGCTCCGATCAACAGGACATTGTTGCTGGAGAGGTCACTGTGGATGATAGAATTGTAGTGGAAGTAGGCCATAGCGAGTGCTACATCATGGCAGATGTTTAGTTGGGAGTGGTAAGCAGTAGATCTCTCCAGGAATCTTGTTAGACTCTCATCCAACTGCTCCATTGGCATGCCTAACTCTATGGTAGCACACAAAAATTGGACTTACTGTTTTTGGATGTTTGAAGGTATACTTAGAAACTGACACTCTTGCTAAAACCTCTCAAGGAATCTATTTATCCCTGGGTCATTGTCCTAGCTGGAACATTGTGTCATGGAGTAGTTTTGCAGCACAAAATAGCTCTGACCACACTTTGCCTTGCAGATCTTGCTATATAACAGGTTATATTATGTAAACCAGTCATCATTCTGACACTTAGCTAAAATCAGTTTACCTTCCTTCCACGATCACCCTTGATTTCATCTCCACACTCCCCTCCAATATACCACTCCTCAAATGCTGAGAGAAGTGTTGAGTGAGACTTCTCTACGTAATGATTGATAGTTTTGAAATGCGACTGTGCTAACTCGAGGCTATTGTATTCACAGATTTCAACTGCATAATTATAGAGTTTAGAGTATATAAAGGGCAATATAGAATGGATGCAGTACAGTAACCTCTCTATAAGGACAAATGGGACCCTGTAGAAGTTGTCCTTTATAGTGGAACCTCTCTATTCTAACCCTCTGAAGTGACAACATCTCTTTATACTGATGACATTTCTTTATCAAGGATACTTGGATGCATTTCACTTGTGTATTAACATTATAGAACTTCACTCCCCAAAATGAGACCACTCCTTTAATTGGGTTGTCCAAGGTGTCAATAAAGAGGTTCCACTCTATATTATATAGTTGTCCTTAATTTAGAGTACAGTGGAACCTCTCCAGTTGGGACCCTTTATAATGTTGAGGCTATTCTCAATTCATACTTGGGAAACGATTACGTTATGCCAGCTTTATGGAGGTTATCCTTAATTTATCGGAAGTTACAGTTCTCCTGATGGAGCTGATGGATGAGAATCTAACAAAATTCCTGGAAGGATCAACTAGTAAAGTCCCTTATCACTCCCAGCTAAACATCTGCTATGATGTAGCACTTGCTTTATCCTACCTCCACTCCAATTCCATCCATTGTGTGTTATAGAGAAAATGAGTCAACCTTGCTTTAGTTGTGGAAAAAAGCTGACCAAAATTATGCACTATGTATACACTTGCCCAATAACTTGCCACTTCATATATAATTATTGGGACAAGCAGAAGCCAAGGACATCAAAGGAGAGATTTTTATTAGCTATGTGTGTATAACATACACTTTAACAACTTTTGTCTGTGATAATCCTTACCAAACATGCTTGCCCCTATAATGCCTTGCATTCTTCTAGTAGACTTCTACATGTGACTGACCTGCTTGAGACGCGTTAAAGCTCTGAATTCTTCTTCATCCAAGATGATTTCACCAGAGTCTGTAGTGAGAAATGATATATTCTTCTGTTCCCACTCTTTTATACGAACTTCTAGGTATTCCTAGCTAGCTTGACAACAATACATGAATATTTTCAAAATCAGAAGGAAGAGTAAACCATCTAATAACATAAAAAGGTAGCTAGAGGTGGTGGTAGTAGTAGTAGCAGCAGCAAATAATATTATTAGTAGTAATATAAGTTTTAGTATGTCGACATTACAAAAAATAAAAAAATAAACTAAATTTAAAAAAATATAATAATAATATAATAATAATAAGTAAAGAAATAGAAGAAGAAGCTGTACATAGTGTTATAGTTACTCTGTGCACTACATGTTTCAAAGAAGTTTCAATTGTATCTATTCATGAAACTACTTTCCCTATTTCAGTATCTGTACGATGAGCTAGTAATCCTCCATCTCCTCCCACTACTACCAGTTCATTGGTAGGTAGGACTGCAGTTAGAACATGAGATTTTGGTGTTGGCGTTTCTCCTATGATATTCCATGAGTTAGTGGTTTTATTATAGCAATGAATGGATCCTGTTAGTCTGCCATTACAATCTTCACTTGTTATAGCTAGCACACGTCCTCTTAATGTTACAAGACTTGAAGTATGATGAACAGGGATATTAGCTAGTCTAGTCCACACAGATCCACCATTGCTACTGTTGGTAGAGAGAGATTTGTTAGAAGACTGGAGGAGTCCTTCTACGGAACAGGAGAATACAGTGTTATCATTATGAGTGATATACAAGTGTCTATCACATAGTGTCACTCGAGGATGATAAACTGCTTGAGGTAAGCTACTAGCCGTGGACCACTGAAGTGTCTCTATATTCATCACCTCAACTGTAGATAGGGGAGTACCAAATAGAGAAATTCTTCCTCCCACTACTACTAGGTGGGTGGGAGTGGTGACAGCAGCTGGATGGATTCTTGCTGTCGGCATTGGTGAGAGTAGTTGCTCCCATTTTGACCAAATCAGCTTTGACTTAAGAAGCAGCTTTTTTTTGAGGCTGAGAAGGGTGTTGGTAGTGTTCCATGAATAGTAGCCTCCAATAGCTGTCAGTTGTTCATTAATGATTGCTAGACCAGAGTCTCTATGTGGACATTGTGGTAATTTTGTCCACTTGTCTGGTAATTCAAATGAATAGACATTATATTCTGTAGAGAAGTATGCAATATTCCCATGGACCACAGCTGCTCCATCAGAATGTGTCAGAGTTCCTGGTGCTGATTTCCCTCGTCTCCATTTTAGTTTTAGTTGAACAGCTGGCTCTTGCTTTATTTCTTTGTTTTCCTTTTTTTCATCATCTTGTATCTAAAGTGCAATAAACTCTTAAAACATGTATGTATATATAGGCAGGATGAGATTGGGGTATACGTAGTCAAACTCATAACTCATAGGAGTGAGTATCCATACTAAGTGAGGCACTCTCTTCAAATAAGTACCTGGACACTGTGTTATAATAAAATTGCAGGGGATGGATCTGGAAGAGGAGGTTTAAGGGAGGGTTTATTCCTGGTTCAAAACCTTTCTCCCTCTTAGATATGCAGAAAAAAATTTGAAGCGACACCCACTGTAAGGCTAGCAACTACTCACTCACATTAGATATTAGTACAACACAAGATCACAATAATAATGAATCAGATGATGAGAACATGTGTTCCTCGCGTGTAAGTCATGTGATATAATGTCTGTGATAATATATATAATGTCCCTACACCCACTTCTTATGGTGCCACATTTACATTCCCTCAATCATGTACTACTTGAAACCTAGTGGTGTCTACTGGTAGCTGTTCAGGGATGCCATCCATAGGTCATAGCCAATATAATTAGAACTTTCGAGCAATAAATTTTGGTGTGAAACATTTTTTGTGGTGATAGATAATACGAGGGTTATTTGTCTATTTGTCTATGGTTATAGAGATTTCACAAAAAATTACTAACAACCAAAATAAGCTATTATTAGCATGCAGTCACACATACTTACTGGAACA
>CBDATR010000022.1:0-59408 GCA_965200155.1 Nitrosopumilaceae archaeon
AGTGATATAGAATGATCACCTGGTGGTCGTATCCTACGATCTGGAGTAAATTCTTCTGTAGTAAATTTACCACAAATGCCGACTTCGGGTGCTATGATTGTATATGTATTATCTGAATTTTCTCTAAATTTGAATGAGATAGTTCTAGATTCCTCAAGTCCTGATTTAGGAATTACGTTAATAGTTGAATTATACCATCCATCACTTTGAAGGCGAGTGTGAAATTGGTGTGTTGAAAAATCACTTGATGTTGTATATGATTCCTCATCTATTAGTTTCTGTAAATTATATATGATCCGATCATCGTATGTTATAGTATTGTTAGCGTCAGCCAACGCAGTTCCGGCGATAGGGATAATCGCGAGTAATGCTAAGAAGTAAGTTTTATTCACTAATATTTTAACCAACAGATTGCTAATAAATATAATAGACCGTATGCGCAGAATCACTTCTCCCACCCTGCACGTCTAAACCAAGTTATTAGATACGAACAATTGACCTAGTATCATGTATGAGTTCACGTGTTTTGATCATTCACTAAGATATAGATTGGTATGGCAATATTTTACTTAAATACCAAATTTGCAATAAGAATCTAATGAGAAGACGCCGGTCCTATAAGGAATTGGAACTGGAAAATAAACTTCTTCAGGATACCCTTGCGTCTACCAAGAAAGATCTTGCACATTACAAGGAACATGCGAGAGTATTGGAAGCATATGTGTCACACACCACAAAAGAAATACGAAATCTCACACAAGATTTCCAAATTATTAGGAATTATGTAAATGAATTGAATGAGAAATTAAAAGAAAAACAGGGGAAAATTGTGGTACTCACAACGCGACTTAAATATTATGAGAATGCTCACTCGCCACCATCCCTTCAATCCCTCCAGTACAAGAAGCGAAAACAGGAGGAGCAGAAGCGAAAACAGGGAGATAATAAGCAACAGAAAGAAGCCAGTACGAAATCAGCCAAAAAGGCTGGCGCTCAAAAGGGACACAAGGGGGTTTCCCGTTCCCACAACCCCGGCAGAGTAGTGCATCACACCTTTGAGTACACACCAATATGTGAGTGCGGCAATATAATGACAAAAATTGGTTGGAAACAACGACACATAACGGAATTAATACCAGCCAAAATAGAGGAGACCCTTCATGTGATAGAAATGGCTGCATGCAAGTGCGGCAAAAAACAACTGGCCCCAGCAGCTGGCGTCCCAAAGAGTGGTAGTTTTGGGGTTCAATTATGCGGTGCCATCACTGCATTGCGTGCGGAAAAGATTCCAATAAAACGCATACCTGTAATTTCGAAGGATCTCTTCGGCCTAAATATATCGGTGGGTGCAGTAAACAACATAATTGCCAGGGCCGCCGATGCATGTGAATCATTTATGGAAACAATTCATGAGAATATAATAAAATCACCCAGCATTCATGTGGACGAAACTGGTATATCACTGGCGGGTAGGCGTGGTTGGGTATGGGGGATGCGGGCCGAAGAGTGGATGATGTCCATATATGACAAAAGTAGGAGTTCAAATGTAGTGAACAAATACCTTAACGGTTACCAGGGAGCGATAGTAACGGACAGGTACGTTGTGTACCGCCGGTTTGATGACGGTGGGAAGCACCAGTTGTGTTGGGCGCATTTATTGCGCGATACCCAGGCATTACATGCAGGATTCTATATTGATCCCGGTGCTCAGGACACCCGGATCAAACTTGACAACGACCTGAAAGGATTGTTCCGGAGCGCACGGGAATCCCTGAATCACTGCGGGCCGTCCGCGCAATTACGACACTCATTTGAGACAGGAGCAGAATCCATTCTGCATCAGTACTGTGATGTTGATGATACTGAACTACAAAAGAAGGTAAAAGGATTGAATAAGGCCATACCCGGCATGTTCGTATTCTTAGAATATGACTGTGTAGAGCCCACCAACAATCCAGCGGAGCAGGCTTTGCGATACGCAGTGGTATTCCGCAAGATTAGTGGTCAGATAAAGGGTGGCGAAAGGGCAATGCGCCGCATGTCTACATTTGTATCATGTGTTCAGACATGGAGGGCTCAAGGCCTTTCTGTTATGAACGAGGTTGCTGCCAGAATGCAGTTATAATTAAAAAAACTGGGATGCATTCTATCTTATTATGTGATCAAAACACGTGAACTCATACAGTATCATGGGTTTTCACACACAGACTCATGTGAAACAGAAAAGTTAAGACCTAATTTTGTAATACCAGGTATGCTAAAAGCAGAACTCACCAAGGAGCAGAATAGTACAACCGTCTACGCACCGAGGCCGAAGTAACAAACCTGCGTGGCAAACTTGAAGCTCAAACAAAGAATGCCCTCGTTTCAAATCTCGATGACATCATAGAACGCAAGGATCAGCTTCATTCCCGTATGAGTTCACGTCTTCCGGAATCTTATGCACAAATCACATTAACTGTCGCGATCAGTTATGCGTAAATTTAGACACAGGTGAACTCATACTCATTCCATGACCGGATACACTCCGGAAGAGGTATGAGTTCACGTCTTCCGGAATCTTGTGCACAAATCACATTAACTGTCGCGATCAGTTATGCGTAAATTTAGACACAGGTGAACTCATACATGAAACTTGATATGACAATATTTGCTTAAATTGTAGTATGAGCAGACGTCGGGCCATGAGGAACTGCAAATCTCCGGATACCCTTGCGTCTACCAAGAGAGATCTTGCACACTACAAGGAACGTGTAAGAGTATTGGAAGCACATACGTCACGCACCATAGAAGAAATACGAAATCATATACCAAATTATTAGAAATTATGTAAGTGAATTAAAAGAGAAATTAGTAGAAAAAGACAGGAAAATTGCGGTATTCACAACGCGACTTAAATATTATAAAAATGCTCACTCGCCACCATCCCTTCAATCCCTCCAGTACAAGAAGCGAAAACAGGAGGAGCAGAGTATGAGTTCACGTGTTTTGATCATACGATGAAACTTGATATGACAATATTTGCTTAAATTGTAGTATGCGCAGACGTCGGGCCATGAGGAACTGCAAATCTCCGGGATACCCTTGCGTCTACCAAGAGAGATCTTGCACACTACAAGGAACGTGTAAGAAGCAGACATAACATAGAAAAAATGCGTTTAGAAATTATGTAAATGAATTGGAAGGAAAACGGTATGAGTTCACCTGTGTCTAAATTTACGCACAACTGATCGCGACAGTTAATGTGATTTGTGCACAAGATTCCGGAAGACGTGAACTCACGGAAAACGGGAGAAAATTGCGGTAATCACCGCTCGGCTTATATGAGAATGCTCACTCTCCACCATCCCTCCAGTACAAGCATGAGGTTGCTATAAGAATGCAGTTGTAATTAAAAAACTTGGATGCATTCTATCATATCATATGATTAAAACACGTGAACTCATACCATTATGCACAAGCATACCAGATACAAGAAATTTTTGAAAAATATCTGTCTATAATTTCCGTGATATTATAATTCGAATATTACTCGTATGAGTTCACGTCTTCCGGAATCTTATGCACAAATCACATTAACTATCGCGATCAGTTATGCGTAAATTTAGACACAGGTGAACTCATACCATTACTCATCAGAAAATCCACTAAATTAATGGGTTTTGTGGTAACCATTTGTATGAGTTCACGTCTTCCGGAATCTTATGCACAAATCACATTAACTGTCGCGATCAGTTATGCGTAAATTTAGACACAGGTGAACTCACACAACCATTTAGCTCACTCATGATATGTATGAGTTCACGTCTTCCGGAATCTTGTGCACAAATCACATTAACTGTCGCGATCAGTTATGCGTAAATTTAGACATAGGTGAACTCATACTAATATATCATCTAAAATGGAGGCAGATATCTATGCTTAGAAAACCGCAAAAAACGTTCTCAAAACATAGGGTCTACTCCGAATGTTTTTAACATTATATGTCAACTAATTTTTAATATGTTACAATCTACTAACCATAACAATATCACACTTAAAGCTTTAATCGGGGGAGGGGGTCTCCTCCTTGCACTTTCACTAGTATTAGTACCGGCCACTGATCTTGCGTTTGCTCAAACAAGCGAGTCTATCACCATATCTGTATCTGAGATCACCTCCACTGGTGCCACCGTTACATGGAATCAGTACAAAACTGATACCGAATATGTCGTGGCGTTACGTGATGGAAATGGAGGTGGAATTCCCGGTGGCGTAACACGCGTTACCGGAACCACACATGATATTACCGGACTGACTCCTGACACCGACTATAGGGTATTTGTCAGAACCATTGGAGCAGGCCATGTCAAGTCCAACATTATATCCTTTAAAACAACTGATAGTGCCTTTAGTTTCACTAATACCATAGCAAACTTTACCATGAATGAGGCCGAGATAAAAACCATACCACTCAGCGTAACCCCTGCGAGTGATTCTGTCACATATGCGATAACCAAACAGGACGGCACGACTGCACCCAGATTTGCATTCATAGCTCCCGTATCTTCTAACGGTACAAATACAGACGGCATTGTTTTGATTCCTGACAGAACCGAAGATGGTGAATATTTGCTGCGCGTCACGGCAACTATTGGTAATGACACCGCCACTGAAAACTTTGCACTTACCGTAAGTGACTCTGGTATTGATCCACCCCAAATCAAAACCGAAACTAGCACCTCTGTAACTATAGAGGTCGCCTCAGAGGACTATAATCCACAAGACGCAACCTGTACATTCGCCGATATCCACCCAACCTCTTCCGGACCTTCAAGTGCCGTTTCACATAGTTTCAGAACAAACCCTCTAACAATTACGGGCCTCTTACCTGATACTGCATACACCATAATTGTGGGCAAAGAATGCATTCCCATTGGACATCTGGGAACACTCCAGTTCCCTGCATCTCAAGGTAGTGTAGGACAATCATCTCAAAGTAGTGTAGGAAAATCATCTCAAGGTAGTGTAGGAAAATCATCTCAAGGTAGTGTAGGACAATCATCTCAAAGTAGTGTAGGAAAATCATCTCAAGGTAGTGTAGGACAATCATCTCAAGGTAATTTCAGATTCCCTGACATAAATGACATTACCATGGCCGAGGGCACAGTACATACCATACAGCTAAATGTAATAGATCCGGATAATAGGGACATCACATATAGTGTAGTGGTCCTGAACGATGAGATACCTGGATCTGTAAGAATATTCCATGATAACCTCCTACAGCTGGCGCCTGATAGAACAGCGGCAGGAAAATACACTCTGCGCGTCACAGCAACTGCTGGTAGCGACACCACAGATGCTGACTTTGTACTTACCGTAAGTGACCCTGGTATATCTCCACCCAAAATCAAAACTAAAACTAGCACCTCTGTAACTGTAGAGGTCGCCTCAGAAGACCATAATCCACGAGACGTAACCTGTACGTTCGCAGATATCTACCAAACCTCTTCCGGACCTTCTGGTGTCGTTTCACATAGTTTCAGAACAAACCCTCTAACAATTACGGGCCTTTCACCTGATACCGCATACACCATAACTGTGGGCAAAGAATGTATTCCCATCGGACAACTGGGAACCCTCCAGTTCACTACATCATCTAGTGACAGTCAGACATGACCGACGAAAGTAAGACATCTTTAGTCCTAAGTACAACCGTAAGTGGCAATGATGTTACTCTAAGCTGGAACAACTTGGAAAATACCTATGTCGTGCTGGTATTTGATGGGGAAAGAGACCGAATCATTGAAGGCGGATCAGCACACGTATCAACTAACTCATATATGCTCAATGACCTAGACGCTGACACATATACGGCATTTGTGAGAACCACTGGATCCTCAGGAACTCATACCATGTCCAACACTGCAACCTTTACCATCACCAGTTATTTTTTATTAATTTATTTTTCAGTTTAGGTTGGCTCACGCGTTTTGAACATGAGCAGATGCCAACTTGTAACCCGGCTTATATGAGAGTGCGGTAGAGCCGCCAACCAGAAAGGCTGGCGCATTCCCACAGACCAACTAGAATGTGCGGCAGCAGTATGTGGGAATGATTCCGATACGTATTGGGTGCGGTAAACAAAGGGGCGACCATTCCTGCCCAACGAGGGAACCTTTGCAATCATCACCCCAATACTCATTGTAGGTGTAAACAAAGGGGCGACCATTCCTGCCCAACGAGGGGGCGGTTTACCTGCCCAACGAGCCAGACCTGTCACGTGTGTGGGCACGTTGACAAGGAATCACGATCAACTAGGGACACATTCAATATGTAACCAGGAATTTCACGCCGATATCAACGCGGCGTTTAGTAACCGGTTTCCATGTATGGGGCGGCAGAGCGTGTCATCCGGGGGTGGGGAACCGTTCCCCGCCCAACCGGAGGCGTCAGGGCGGGAATAATGGTGACAAGCCAAAGTCATGTACTGTCCAGAGCGAGGCGCCATGTTCTCAAAGATTGGGAATTATATAGTTAGAATCAAAGTTTATATTACAGTACTATAATGATAATTCCATGATGAAAATAGTACAGAACGGTCCCGGCAAGGCACACCGTAAAGGTATGTCACTCATTGAGATAATAGAACGGTTCCCAAATGATAAGACAGCAATGGAATGGTTCGAGGGAATCGTATGGAGTGACGGCCGGAAGTGTCCCCGTTGTTCCAGTCATGGAACCACTGAAACAACCAACCAGTCCATGCCATACTACTGTCATTCTTGCCAGAAGCGGTTCAGCGTTAGAACGGGAACCATCATGGAGTCATCACGGATAGGTTACCAGAAATGGGCTATCGCCATCTACCAGTTCATGACCAATGTAAAAGGTGTCAGCTCCATGAAACTACATCGCGACTTGGGCATAACACAAAAATCGGCGTGGTTCATGTTACACCGTATACGCGAGGCATGTGGTGATAATGGTTTAAAACTGAATGGACCAGTCGAGATTGACGAGTCCTATTTTGGTGGCAAGGAGAATAACAAACGACTCAATGTCAAGGGCGGTTCTCGTGGCAAAACAGCCGTAGTCGGTATGAAAGACCGCAAGGGGAAATATACGATTTCCAGTAAGACTGAAACGGTACGCGCCAAGCCAATACCCGAAGTGACAGCGGCACGTCTCGGCAAATTTATTCAGGAGAACGCCGAGGCGGATGCCGTGAAATATACGGATGAAAATACGGCATACAAATCACTATCGAGGCATGAGAGTGTGAAACATAGCGTTGGTGAGTATGTTCGTGGTATGGCACACACCAATAGAACCGGTTACAGTCGTTCTGGGCGTTACTGAAACGGGGATATGAGGGAGGGTTCCACCAAATCAGCACAACCCATCTATTCCGTTATGTCAACGAATTTGCGAACCGTTTAAACATTCGTGACATGGATACCATTACCATGATGGAGGACTTGGTCAGAAATACTATTCATAAACGGCTAACGTATGAGAGGTTGATCACTCATGCATAGAACAATCCACACGAACTGATCTAGCGGCTGCACATATCACACACCATCATCATTCCAGATATGAATTTAATGGGGTGTTCTAATTGGGAGCACCGAACTGGAAGAATAGAACCATGTGGACCGGCGATAACCTGGAGATAATGCGTGGACTGAATAGTGAGTCGGTCAACCTGATATATCTTGACCCGCCATTCAAGTAAACGTGACTATGCCGCACCCATTGGTTCAAAGGCAGCTGGAGCTGCATTCAAGGATACATGGACAATAAATGATATTGATTATACAGAACATGGGTTAATAGCGGAAAAAGAACCGGGTATATATTCAATCATTGAGGCCGCCCGAGTAGCTCATAGTAAGTATGAGTTCACGTCTTCCGGAATCTTATGCACAAATCACATTAACTGTCGCGATCAGTTATGCGTAAATTTAGACACAGGTGAACTCATACGGTTGCACTTCTCACTGGATATAGATAACGGCGAAACGCCGCTTCAGGAATAAAAAGGCGACCTAGACAATTAGGGCAAATGATGCAAAATGGATGGAGCGGGATGCCAATGACTAGCGGACCGACTTTTCATACATTACAGATGATACTGAACTACAAAAGAAGGTAAAAGGATTGAATAAGGCCATACCAGGCATGTTCGTATTCCTAGAATATGACAGTGTGGAGCCGACCAACAATCCAGCGGAGCAGGCTCTGCGATACGCGGTGGTATTCCGTAAGATTAGTGGCCAGATAAAGGGTGGTGAAAGGGCCATGCGCCGCATGTCCATATGTGTTCAGACATGAAGGGCTCAGGGCCTTTCTGTTATGAACGAGGTTGCTGCCAGAATGCAGTTATAATTAAAAAAACTGGGATGCATTCTATCTTATTATGTGATCAAAACACGTGAACTCATACCATAGTAAGTCCATGATGTCATATCTCATCATGATGTCTAGCAGATTAATAGAGATGAAGCGTGTTTTACGTGATGACGGTTCCATATATCTACACTGTGATGGAACAGCCAGTCATTATTTGAAGGGATTAATGGATTCCATATTCGGTAGGGAAAATTTCAAAAATGAGATAATATGGAAGAGGACAAACGGTCATCCACTTTCAATTAAGAAATTTGAGATTGTCACTGATTCCATATTATTATATTGGAAATCACAGAATGGTTATTTTCATTCAGTCACCAAACCACTTAGTCAAAAGTCCTTGGCAGCCTATAATCAACATGACAAGTATGGCAGATACTGCCATAAAGATATGACAGGTGGGAAGGGCGGTGGTAAGGAGTCATACTATCCTTGGAATGGTACTCTACCATCAAAAGGGCGGGGCTGGGCGCCCACCACGCGTATGAAACTACCAAAATGGGCGCAGGACAAACTACCAGATAACTATGAAAAGTTAAACCAACTTGAGAAATGTCATGTTCTGGATGATATATTGGTCAAAGAAACCATATGTTAAGCGGTACTTACCTGAAAATCCTTCGCAACCCGTACCCAATTTATGGGATGACATCACTAGACTATCAACACAGTCAAAAGAGAAAATAGGCTACCCAACTCAGAAACCACTCGCGTTATTGGAACGAATCATTACCGCTAGTAGTGATAAAGGTGATGTGGTATTGGATCCGTTTTGCGGATGTGCGACAGCCTGTATAGCCGCGGAACGACTGAATCGTTCATGGGTTGGGATTGATTTGTCGTCCTTAGCCATCAGACTTATAAAAACAAGAATAAAGAAGGACATTGGACTATTCGCATATAATGTATATGAACGTGATGACATACCAACACGGACGGATATTGGAACATTGCCGAATTACCGTACACACTATATGGGAAGCAGGAAGGAATGTGTAATGCCTGTCGTGAGCATTTTCAGTTCAGGCATTTAGAGGTTGATCATATAATACCCAGAAGCCAAAGTAATGATAACCGCATTGAAAACCTCCAGTTGTTATGTTCTTCTTGTAATAGGATAAAGGGTAATCGTTCACAAGCGTTTCTATTAACACAACTTACCAAAGAAGGGATCATAAACTGATATATAAATTCACAGCACCCCTGATTTCACGAAACTATGTGTACGTGATTCTAACTATATAATTCCCAATCTGGAATCCAACGTTATTAATTACCGGAAGAGCTGTCCCCCTTTTATTCCATGAATAATCCGTTTCAGTCATGATCGAGCGAATAATACTACTATCACTGGTACGCTTCAATGAGGCCCGCTAGGCTGCAGAAATCGAGCAGGTTAACAACATATATGTTTTGTTCAGCTTGCGCCATACGTATTTAGCGATTATCATGGCCTCTCGCTATGATTGCCGATTCATGACTGTAGCGGTTCGCCCATGGTCTGTATACCCTGTCTTCATTCAAATTCAGCAATTCTGTCAAATCTCGCTTCATGTACGCCATTTCGGTGTCGCTTAAAAGGCAGGTCATGGGCTGGAGTGATTTCCAGTGAAATTAACTTGTTCTGATTGGCCTATTTACTTGAAGGACCCGTGAGTCCCATGCCTGTATATTACCACTCCTGGAATGGTGCCAGTGAAATTTTCGTGGGATGGTTACAATGGGACTTGATCAGCAGCCGGGGTTCGTCCTAGTGGTCGTGCCGGGGGTTCTTGGTATGGTCACTGGATCAGCAGCCGGGGTTCTTGGTATGGTTACCATGGGGCTTGATCAACAACCGAGGATTCTTGATCATGTGATACAGTTACCGGGCTGGACTGATCAACCATATGCCGGGTGTTCTTGATCATGTGATTACAATGGGACTTGATCAACAGCCGGGGTTCGTCCTAGTGGTCGTGCCGGGTGTTCTTGGTATGGCCACTGGACTTGATCAACAGCCGTGTGTTCTTGATGTGGTACTGCCACCATGGGACTTGATCAGCAACCAGTGGTTCTTGATCATGTGGTATGACCACTGGACTGATCAAGGATATGACAGTGTTGAGCGTGTAGGGTGTTCATGTGATATGGTCACTGGATCAGTGGTTCTTGATCATCTGGTATGGCTACTGGATCAACAACCGGGTGTTCATATGATATGATCACCGTGACTGATCAGCCATATGCCGGTGGTTCGTCCTAGTGGTCGTGCCGGGGGTTCTTGGTATGGCCACTGGACTTGATCAACAGCCGTGTGTTCTTGATGTGGTACTGCCACCATGGGACTTGATCAGCAACCAGTGGTTCTTGATCATGTGGTATGACCACTGGACTGATCAAGGATATGACAGTGTCGAGCGTGCCGGGTGTTCATGTGATACGGTCACTGGATCAGTGGTTCTTGATCATCTGGTATGGCTACTGGATCAACAGCCGGGTGTTCATATGATATGATCACCGTGACTGATCAGCCGTGTGCCGGTGGTTCGTCCTAGTGGTCGTGCCGGGGGTTCTTGGTATGGCCACTGGACTTGATCAACAGCCGTGTGTTCTTCATATGATTACCATGGACTTGATCAACAGCCGGGGATTCTTGATCATATGATGCGGCAACTGGACTTGATGATCAACAGCCAGGTGTTCTTGGCACGGTCACCATCCCATGACCGCCCATTTAAGGGAGCAATAATCGTGCCAGGGGTTCTTATGATATGGCCATCATTCCATCATAAGGGTTACCATTCCATATCTGGGATGGCCCGGATCCATATCATAATGACAGAGAATTATTCTCGCATGACTGGGAATAGAATCTATCCGGTATCAAAGTTGCGCCCAAATCATTCATCCGATGAAACCAACACTGAGCTGGGGCTATTCAGATGACGAGTATGGAGACCGTAAAAAGAACCGCTGGCTACCTTTCACTGGACCTTATTGCGGGATTGCCCTTCTTGCAGTTGCAATATTCACAAGGCTTGCCTTGGTCTTATCGGTCCCTATAGGGAAGCATTCACATGGTTCCCGCTCATTGAGGCGTGGATTAATCACATTCAAGCTTTATGTTTCACAATTTTCCCAATATGTTAACCCATTAACCTTTCATTGAATCATTACTATAACATGATACCATTAATCCCTGTAATAGCACTCGCGGCGGCCATATCTGTTGGCATGATTCTATACGTGACTGGTGCCGCCTTGGAATTACAGGAGTTGAGAAGTGATGCATCTCAAAATACCCAGGAGCGATTACAAGAACGACTGACCGGTGAGTACGAGGGCAGTCCTACCAACATTAATGATGCTACCATCATATCTGAGTGGACAGAGGATTCTGTAATTACTGGAATCATTATAAGGTGTCCGGACGGCTCGTCTGAGACCATACAGATTAATGATGAAAGAGTACCAGGCGGGGGCGCCTGGCAGATAGACCAGACAATACAGGATGATATGCAGGATGCCGCGGGAAGGTGCCCGCCATGAGGCTTGCATATATCGTTCTAATCATGGTTCTAATGGTACCGGCTGCATACTCACAAGTGGACACAAGCCAGTATGACATTCACATACCGGACATGATGATTCGCGGTGAGAGTTACCAGGGTGTAATAATATCAGAAACACCTGCCGAGTATGATATAATATTCCGTTTCGGTGCAGGTGGCGGCGATGTCATACTGCCTGAAACCGTTACGCTATACTCTGGGAGTAACCACGCAATTTTTGATATTTTACCGGTGGATTCCACCATTCTAACGGGAAAAATCTCCACCATTATCACTGTTATCACACCGGACGGGAACATACACGAGATACCTGTCGAGACGCATCCTGGTGTGGGAACAGTCTCCCGTTTGTGGATTGTAGGCCCCGGCGAGAACGGCGCCACATGCAAGGAACCGGCCGATACCACATCAGCCGCTATATCTAATCGTGCCGCGGAAGGGATATTTGAGACACCAAATCCAAACAAAGAGATAAGGACCAACCTCTCTGAGACCACCATCCACCTATTCCTGGCTGACCGCTACTGCACGCCTGTGACTGCCCCGCCCGGCGGCATTACATTCATGGTATCATCGAATAGCCCCAACTTAACATTCGGCGATGACTCTACCCATGTCCGTGGACTAATCCCGGAAGGGTTCAGTACTGGAATCATTGATGTCTCTGTGAGTGGGGACGGAATACTATACGCAACTGGGGATGGTGTAAGTCCGGATTCCATCAGCATATCAAGTGAGCCGGTTGACGTGGAGATACACCTTGGCATAGGGCCGGAACAGTCCATGGAGTCATCATTTGTGAACTGGTTCGTCTGGATTACCAGGGACGGCGAGCAGTACGTGCCTGATTACCCTATTCCGCTCTACCTTACTACTAATAACCCGGTACTGTCTAGCTTTGATCGCTACCTCATTGACTCCACAAGCCCGACATTTGAGATAAGACCACACAAGACATACCTGGTCCATGGAGTGGCATCCGGTGTCCTGCACGTAGGGACACCAGCTAGAGTGGGCGACTTGCGTGTACTTGCCGGAGATAGAGAGATAACCGTTACGGCCCATATCCCCGGCGTCGGAACGGCTACTGACACATTCCAGGTAGGAATACCCGGCCAGGTGGACAACGAGATTAACATCGATGTTGCAGGCATAGAGAGGTGCATGGAGGAGGAGGCAACGCTTCCGGACGGGTTCTACTCTCATTCTTGTACTAATATGTGGGAGAGCTTACTGATAGCCAGTCACTTCTTTGATATCAGTGACGGAGTGGGCCAGAGCTCATATCTTGATAATGCTCAAGAGACCACCGCGTTCTTGGATGGTATATTCGGCGGCGACAACACAGAGAGAGGCAAGGCACTATTCGATTTAGTGAATAATATCAACGAATATTCAATCACAGGTGATATAGGTGCAGGAATATCTGATGAAATAACGAATCTATTCTCCCAGTATTTACAGACGTCTAATGTCAGTGTGGAAAGGGACTCGGGCCTTGGTGTTACATCAGAACAACTGGAACGACTCCCGGATGAAATATTGCCCAATGAGGTAGTCGTGGAGGCGTTCCCTGGAAAGGTCGGTACCTATCACTTAGTGGTATCAACCAGGTATAATGGTGGCGGGTTCAATGTTCCTACGTATATTCCTGATGGTATCATTACACTGACGAGTTTCGGGTTAGAGCATGAGCCGGAAGTTCGCACATATGGCTCCAATGAAAGATTCGAGGCGCCCGGTACCAGACCTGCATCTGTTGTCATTCCAGTTATTATAACATACGAGGACGGTGGCCAGGTAACTGCATCATTGGGCGGTGTCGGTGGCAATACCATCATGATAGAGAATATCACGCCAGACAGTAAGAAACGGTTACATGTATCACCATTGCCCGGTTCCGGCCAGCGTGATTTAATCGCCATTCTAAGCGTGGTGGACTCGGACGGGATGGTAGTGAACCACACCGGTGATATATTCGTGGAAGCGGGCAAGGGTGCCTCTGATGTAGCACTGACCGGTTGGCGCGGCGGGGGCGGCATGATTCGGGGCAGTGTGGACGGTGTCGGCGAGATAATCATACATGCGCCAGGACTTGGAGGCGGGACTGCTTTAACCACACCCGTAAGACACGAGACGGACATGTACGTGTGGTATCCGGGAATGGTCCATGTAGCGGAAGAGTTCCCCTTGGTGGCCCATGCACTAGACTCGGATGGCCTGCCCATCCGGCCAATACAGGTAACAGTGGCCGGTCAGGTGCAACAGTCCGGTTATGGCTTGGAGTTGTCCGCGGCAGGTAAAGTCCCCGTTATAGTAGAGTATGAGGGCATATTCCACGCAGGAGTGATAAATGGCTTTTTGAATACGGCCGACATTCGGGTCGATACTGCATTTGGCCGGTTAGTGCAGCTCAATGATACTATCATAATAGAGGTAGATACAGGAGTGATGCAGAATCCCAGGGTAACTGTCAGTGGTGGGGACTTGTTATTCAGCGGGGAGCGTGAAAGATGGGTCGCCCTAGCTGATAAGGCGGGCCCACATACCATTGACATAACTGTGAACCAGCCGGGCTGGGAGCCATATAATGATGAAGTGGTCTTGCGCGTAACCCGCTTGTTCGATATTGACTATAACGCCATCACTTCCCAGGGTGTCCGGGTAGTAGCGGACGCCAAGATATGCGGTGAAATGGTAAGGCCGGGAGTAATTCATTCCATGGAGAGGAATCTGTGCGAGGTAACGGTCCCGGAATCAATGACCTTTGAGGGCATAAGCCATGAATTGGTATCATTGACAATAGACGGCGTTCCCGTACAGTCAGGTCTCATTCACGACTTTGATGATAATACCGGTATAGTAGCAATGTATGAGGGAGTGATTCGGGTGGAGGCATTTGCCAGCTACTCTGATGGTACGGAAGAGGAGTTACTACTCAGGACGTATGCGCCAGATGATATTGTAACCATTCCAGTCGAGTCACAATATGACTACTTTGGACTTGTCTGGGACAGGCCCGATAAATGGGAGGGACTGCCGCCAGACGCTATTACATATGATGGCAGAGTCCAGTGGTCAGCTTCTGAGGACGCCTTCATTACCATTCGATATGCACAGGATTTAACCTATGTTATAATACTTGGCGCGGCCGGACTGTCAGCGCCGGTCATTATACTGATGCGTGAGAAGATACCATTCCTGAGGTCGTTGCGATGAATGTTATCCTACTTGTACTAATGGCGGCGTTAGCAGTTATGGTTACAGGTGTTGCCACTGCACAGCCATATCATATCATGACCAATTCGCCGGTCATGATTACAGGTGCCGGAACAGAGGTCGTTCTGGTATTTGGGGAGGCCCCTGACGCTCAGTGGGTGAATATCATTCTAAATAACGAGACACACCGCTCACAAGTACGTGATGGATCATTTCATGTTACCATGAAACCGCCCGCTCCCGGAATCTATGATGTGACTGGTACATGGTCGGCGATAAATACTGACCCGAGACCGGGCGGTGTCATGAAGACTACCGGCCACTTAGTGGATGGTATTCTTACCGTTCTAGGCCGGGGCTTTGATTATCTCCCTGGCGGTACCATAACAATCATGGAGGGCGCCTTTGATGATTGTAGTGATTCTTGTATACAATCAGATGTGGTGCAGGCCGGCGATTATGTCATTATAACGAATGCAGACGTAGAGAGGCACCAGTTCCGGACTAATGACCACCTAGCGGTTGAGTCAACGGGGAATCTTGATCCCGGCGAGACAGTCCGGCTACCATTCCATAACCAGGGAATAGCAACTTATACTTGCATTTATCATCCGTGGCTACAATTCACCATTGAGTCCACCGGTGAGTACACACCAGAAGTAAGGGATGGCGCCATATTGCTAAAAGTCCCAGACTATGCAGAGGATATTGTAAAAATAGGCATCACCCATACTGGTATGGCCCCCTCGGCTCATGTCATTCTAATACAGTCCGGGCAGGTATTGGAGGCCGGTGTTGCCCCTCTGAATAATGGAAGGGGGATATTCGCCGCGGATTCATTGGAGTGGAGCGTTGGGCAGGTTATCATATCAGTGTCGGCGGGAAATGACCATGCAACTGACACCATATCAGTTAGGCCACCACCGGGTGCCGTGGAACGTTCAGGAAGGATAACCGGCTATTCCGAACATGACGGCATCTTGATCAATGACATGGTTGCAAGGCCAGCTGGGATTATTCCCCTGAATGCAGCCCAGCAGGCAACCCGCGATATCTGTATTCTAGGGAAGGAGGCGTTATTCCGCGGTGACATGGGACTGGCGCCCCGAGGCTCCCATTACACGGAAGGAACGGTATGGTGTGATGGTGTCAATCTTGGGATATACCTGCTGGAATCCGGTTTCGCCATTACCGACCCCACACAGTGTCCTGTTACCCATTCCCAGTGGTTAATACCATACTGTAATCCTGAACTAGTACCAGTCCCAAAAAGACCAATGGATAAGGAGCCGGTCATGATAGTTGAGCCTATAGAGCAGGAGGTTCCTGAGCCGGATATGATTCTAGAGCAGCCGGATATGATTCTAGAGCAGCCGGATATGATTCTAGAGCAGCCGGATATGACTCTAGAACCGGAAGATGCACCACCTGCCATGCCTGATACTGTTGGAATAATCGAGCCCAGTATACCAGAAGAGACATGTGATCAGTCATGTCCGTGTCCGGATGGTTTCATTAGTGGAGTAGGGCGGTGTGACACGCCCATACAAGAAGAGGTAAGTGATGTCCGGGAGGGAGTAGTTGATATCCTGGTGCCTGGGCCGACGAAAATGCTGGGATCTGTAGGGGTAAGTGATGTCCGGGAGGGAGTAGTTGATATCCTGGGTGACTTCTTTGAGTGGATTATTCAGCTATTCAGTGAACTGTTTGTGGTAATGTCGGACTTTTTTGGAGGGCTGATCAGCATTGACGTTAATTGGCAAAGATAAACGATTAATAGTATATGTCACTCTATGCGTGATTGGCTGGGCGGGAGCCATTCTAGGTGACGGTACGCCACAGTGGTTGTTACTGGTGTTCATTTTGATGGCGGCCGGCGTTCTCATTCTATTATACCCGTATATGAGCGATAAGCGAACGGCTACACATGTTCAGGACTTGAAGCAGGACTATTTTACGGCCTTCTGGTTATGGGTCGAGAGGTACATTCACCGCCTAAGACATTTGAGGGAGTCATATGCGACATACTTGAGAAAGATTGGCTCCGGTCTGCTCTATGATTATGATACCCATGCAGGCAGGGCCCTGTACTTGTCATTATCATTAATGCCGTTTACATCCATTCCAGTGATAACCGGCGAAATCATGACTATAGTAGTAGTAGCAGCTGCTCCCATCATTCTAGTCTATCCTATAATTCAACTATGGGAGAGGAGAAAGAAGCACGCGGTTCAAGTCGAGGAAGAGATGTCCTTCTTCATGTGTTATTTAACAACAATGCAGGGGGTCGGGTATACACTGTATACGGCGCTAGAGAGAATGCGGGACGCGCCAGACGTCTTTATTGCACTGAGTCGTGATGCTGCATCAGTCGCCCAGAATGTCATGTTAGGGACATCACACATGGATGCCTTGAGGCAGTATGCCAGCAAGCATCCTGTTCCGGCCTTTAAGGATTTCCTGCATGGTTACATAAGTAAGCATGAGACTGTGGGTCCTGTTCCCTCATATACTGAAGCCAAATCCGAGCAGTTCTTTGAGTCATATAAGAATGCGTGGGTAAATTACAAGAATACCGCAATCATGTTAGCAGCAATGGCAGTCATGGCGTCAGTAATGATACCGGTCATGATGGTCATGATGGTATTCATCGCGCCGGATGCTACCGTCAACCTGTTACTGACCATGGGACCTATGCTGGGGCCGATATTTGCTATTCTCATTCTTTTCATGGTGGGTAGTGCCCAGCCCAGTACCGGTGTAAAAATGAAGCCTTGGTTACCATCGCTGGGTGTTGGTATGGCTGTTGTCATTATAGTACACATGTACTGGGTCACGTATATCACTCCCGGTGGTGACATTTGGGATACAGAGCCTGGTGTAACTGTGTCCCTGGGTTTCATAGCTGCAGGACTCAGTAATTATATAATGACCAGAAAGCAGATAACCGGCGCCTCAACTGTAGACAGAGGCTTGCCGGAATTCCTGGAAGACATTTACGAGCAGACACTGGCCGGTTCTGCCATCAGCAGTATTATTCGCCAGCAGGGGCGGGGTGGCCTGTATACTGGTGTATTTGGCAGGCTGTTACGGGGTATAGTAGCACAACTAGAGATGGGTATAACCATGGAGGAAGCTTGCAGGGATGCGCGAAAATATAGTAGGCACCTAGCTTTCGTCCTGTTTGTAATAATACGGCTACAAGAGTTAGGTAGTACCACCCACACGCCGGGTGTTCTACAGCAGATGACCCGCTTCATGAGTAATGTGGTTCTGGTAAAAATGGACGTCATAAAATCACTCAGGATGGGAGCCATAATGGTGTATATCTCACCTATTCTACTACTTGGAATAATGAATGGTATGTTCCTGGTATTCGCGTCTGGCGTGGACGACACTAATACATTGATGAATATACTGCCACCGGGAACGATGGAGGGATTCAGCCCGCCAAGTCCTGATTCCGGTTACAGGGAAAGACTGGGATTACTTGCAGCACTGCTAACATGCCCCATGGGACTGGCGGCCGCCAAGATTACCCGGTTCACGGCTGTTTACACCATTCCTGTGGTGATAGTCGCGACTGTTAACTTACTGGGAATAATTCTCATACCTATAGTGATAGAGGCGCTACCTGTGTGAGAGTACCAATTGGACATTCATGTATCAATGGAGTGGCGCTCGTGACCTTTTTAAATTACCGAATCAATGCATATATATAGTATTGTTGTATATACAATACAATGGCGACAGCAAGATACTCTGGGGCATTTAACATGACCATTAAAGAGTATGATATAATGAACAAATTGGTGGATGCAAAGAAGATACGGTCACGCAACGCGTTTCATCTTGAAATGATACGCAGGTATGGTCCGGCCATACTAGAAGGGAGAGAACCACCAGTCCAATAGAGAACTATTTGTATGAGTTCACCTGTGTCTAAATTTACGCATAACTGATCGCGACAGTTAATGTGATTTGTGCATAAGATTCCGGAAGACGTGAACTCATACAACTATTTTTTTTAAATGAGTTCTCTGGATTTCCGCAGCCTAGCGGGGCCCCATTGAAGCGCTGGAATGGCTTGCCACCATTAGACCATATGCGCAGAATCACTGTGTGTGAGAGCGGCTAAAGAACACACACGCCAAACGTGAACAGATATGATAGAATGTATGGATTCATCACATGTTGTTCTAATACAAAGTAATACTACTATTATAATAGTATGAAAAGAACAGAAGTTGCACTCATGGTGGGGAACAAGACCATTACGAAGAAGCAAGCAGAGAGTCATGTTTGCGAGGACATTGATGGATAAGAGCGGCAAGTTTGTCGTGAGAGCGTTTCCCGGTATCCCAACGGATGATATTTGTGATCAAGAACGCTCAGTGGATTGCAGGCACTATGCGGCCAAAAGAGGCAGTTTCCAATCTCAAACCCTAGTCAGTTCAATGGGTTATTGAACGGACTCATGAATTGGCTAGATAGGTGCAAAACCGTTACAGGTGTCCGTGAAAAGATTCAGTGGAGGGCGCTGGGGAGACTGTAACTGGGCGAATGAAATACGCTATGATGATTGTTAAGGGCTCCCAAGGAGGTTATAGAATCCACCATCATTCATGAATTATGTCATATCGTATATCAGAACAATTCTGGGCACTAGTTCACAAGCATTACCCGAACTATGACGAGAGCGAGAAGTGGCTGAGGGCAAATGCCCAAGGAATACTCCAATACTAGAATTATTTGTTAATGGTGAACAAGAACCCCCGGTTGCTGATCAGTGACTGTCATATCCTTGATCAGTCCAGTGACCATAACAAGAACCCCCGGTTGATCAGTCCGGTGACCGCATCACATGATCAAGAACCCATGGCACGGCCGCTATGACGAACCCCCGATTGATCAGTCCAGTGGCAACCATGTGAAGAACCCCAGTGTTGATCCAGTCCGGTGACCGCATCACATGATCAAGAACCCATGGCACGGCCGCTATGACGAACTCCCGGTTGCTGATCAGTCCAGTGGCAACCATGTGAAGAACCCCAGTGCTGATCCAGCCCAGTGACCGCATCATATGATCAAGAACCCCCGGCTGCTGATCAAGCCCCATGGTGACCATGCCACATGATCAAGAACGCCGGCACGCTCAACAGTGACTGTCATATCCTTGATCAGTCCAGCCCAGTGGTCATACCAAGAACACCCGGCTGTTGATCAGCCTCATAAATGGTGACCGCATCATATGATCAAGAACCCCGGCATATGGCTGATCAGCTCAGTTGTCACACCACATGATCAAGAACACATCCGGCATATGGCTGATCAAGTCCCATGGTAATCATACCAAGAACACCCGGCACGCATGAATGATTCACATGCATCAGCGGCCCTAGCTTGGTGGCCGTACCAAGACCCGCGGCTGTTGATCAGTCCGGTGAACCCCCCGGCTGCTGATCAAGCCCCATGGTGACCATGCCACATGATCAAGAACCCACGATAGCTGATCAGCCCAGTTGCCGCATCATATGATCAAGAACCCCCGGCACGATCACTAGGACGAACCCCCCGGCTGCTGATCAGCCCCTTGATAACCGCATCATATGATCAAGAATCCCCGACACATGGCTGATCAGTCCGGTGACCATACCACATGATCAAGAACTCTCAGCACGCATGAATGATTCACATGCATCAGCGACTCTGGCTTGGTAACCATACCAAGAACCGCTGGCACATGGCTGATCAGCCCCATGGTGGCCATACCAAGAACCCCCGGCTGCTGATCAAGTCCAGCCCGGTGACCATACCACATGAACCCCCAACCGCTGATCAAGCACCCATGGCGGTCATGAGCAAGCCATTCCAGGAGTGGTAATAGACAGGCATGGGACTCACGGGTCCTTCAGGTGAATAGGTTACTATTAGAGCAAGTTAATTTCACTGGAAATCACTCCAGCCCATGACCTGCCTTTTAAGGGGGGAATAATTCCATGGCCGTACCGGAAGTTTTGCCTATATTCGGGCGGCACGGTTATACCACTGGGCGCTGTTATGCAGTCCCGTGGAATGAAGTGTAACGTGGTCTTTCAGGCCGGTAACAGAATGGTGAAAACATGCATTCAATACCGTACATTAATATCAATATAGAAACAGGACGGTAATATTGGTTGTAACCTTTGATCAGGCACTAGATACCGATGAAACGGACAAGGGCAGTTCTGTACACAAGACACAGCGGGGTGATAAATTTGAGGAACTAATGTCACATTATTTCAGGAATAATAGTATCTACAAGGACGTAAAATTATGGTATGACTGGTTCCATGAACAAGGTGCCGTAATCTATCTGGTTGAAGACAAGGACTGTAAGTGCTGGAATGATGATTCTAGTATAGACTTGGAAAATATCACACCTCTTCGTAAGATGGACAGGCTCATTATTGTATTCACGGGTGCAAATGTAAGCAAGCATACTGAACGACGTTGTTATATTACAACTCGACAAATCGCTTTAGGCGTTGACCACAGCAATAATGTAGAGTGGACATATCATGGACCACGTACATACAAAGCGAGTGATATGGGGAATACACGGATCTGGTGCGCTAGGAACAAGCCCACCAAAGTAGGGACTGTACATCACAGGGGGACTCGCTGATGGATGGATTCAGTAAAGCATTAGAGCATCTCCGCGTCATATCTGACGGGAATGGTCACACCAAGGGTAAGCTGTTTGAGAGATTAGTAAAGTCATTCTTGGAGACTGACAATTTATACCGGGAACGATTCAAGGAAGTATGGCTATGGAATGACTATCCTGATCGAGATGGCCGAGCTGATTTCGGTGTTGACCTAGTAGGGGAACAGAAGGATGGTTCGCGGTGTGCCATTCAGTGCAAGTTCTTTGATCGAAAACCGTTAACGAAGCGAGACATAGATAGTTTCCTAGAAGCCGGTTCCAGATCGGAATTTTGTAGTATGATTCTGTTCTATACTGGTACTGGTTATGGTAAGAAGGCAGAGGATGCCATGATTGGTCACAAATGCAAGGTGGTGAACCTTGAGTCCTTGGCTGGTAGTAACGTGGAGTGGCCGGATCTAGCCGCAGGTATCACTGAGGTAAAGCGAGTAGAACCATATTCTTTGCGGAAGCATCAAGGAAAGGCAATAGAGTCTGTCATGTCAGGATTGGAGAAGAATGATCGTGGTCAGCTGTTGATGGCTTGTGGAACAGGCAAGACACTCACATCGTTACGGTTGGCGGAACAAATGGTTGGAGTAGGCGGGCTAGTACTATATGCCGTTCCCTCGATTTCTCTAATGCATCAGGCCATCCGGTATTATTCCGAGAATAGAACGATACCTCATTCTTATATCGGCGTCTGCTCAGATGTCAAAGTCAGTCACGGTGAGAGAACGGACATACCAATAATAGAGATGGAGATAGGTGTCACAACTGATCATACCAGAATAGCAGAGGCTATAAAGAGTCATGATAGTCATTCCATGACTATTCTATTCGTTACATATCATTCCATGAAGGCGGTGGTGGAGGCGCAGAAAATCTGCGGTAAATCATTTGATATTATACTTAGTGATGAGGCGCATCGCACTACTGGAGTCGAAGATAAGTCATCATTTACCATGATACATAATGATGTAATGGCCAAGAAGCGACTATACATGACCGCCACTCCGAGAATATACAAGGCGGCATCTAAGAGCCGGGCCAAAAAAGAGGATAAAATACTACATTCCATGGATGATGAAAAGATATTTGGGCCCGTTCTACATGAGTTATCATTCAGTGATGCAATAGATCAGCACTTACTATCAGACTATCAGGTTATCATTCTAGGTGTAGATGAACGGTATGGCCTGAACCACTCCATCATAGACACAACCACAGATGAGGGGGATCTTAAACTGACGGACGCCGCTCGTATGCTGGGGCTGTATCGTGTACTAGAGCACCCGAATGACTCGATGTCACCACTACAGACTGCTATCGTTTACACGAATCGTGTCCGTGACTCCAAGCGGTTTGAAAAGTCGTTCTCTAACCTGAGTGTAAGTAGTGGTTTCAGCTGTGATGCTAGACATGTGGACGGTACTCAGAACGCGTCCGTGCGAGCAGAGGCCATACAATGGCTGAGAAATAGTACTACTAACCCAAAGCAATGTCTTATACTCAGTAATGCAAAGTGTCTGTCAGAAGGTGTGGATGTCCCTGCCCTTGATGCAATATGTTTCATGGATCCTAAACGTTCCCAAGTGGAGATAGTACAAGCTGTTGGTAGAGTCATGAGGACGGCCCCTGGCAAAAAGTTTGGTTATGTAATAATACCCATAGGTGTACCGCCTGATGAAAAGTCTGTAAACATCTTGAATAATAACACAGTATTCAAGCAGGTCTGGGATGTCTTGCGCGCCATGCGCTCCCATGATCAAACAATGGGGATAGAGGCGGACATGGCCAGCATGAGGAAACGACCCCCTGGCAAGGTCCGGTTTATTGGTGTTGATCGTAACGGGAATGCCAGCGAACAGGACGGGAATGATGTCATAAAATTGGGTGAGCTAGATGTCCCCGCGGATATGCTATACTCAAAAATCGTCGAGGAGGTCGGTGATCGCCGTTACCTGGAACACTGGGCTAGTGACGTCGCGGATGTAGTACAAAGAATACAAAGCCGTATAGAGAGGGTTATCAAGCAACCTGGTGTTGCCAGAAATAACTTTAATCATTTCATGAAAGGACTCCGGGAGATAATACACGACAGTCTTAAAGAGTCAGAGGGAATAGAGATGCTATCCCAGCATATGGTGACTAGAAGGATATTCAACACTCTATTCCAGAATGATGACTTTAACAGGAATAATCCCGTATCGGCCGCGCTGGACAAAGTCGTGGAAGAATTACATGATCACGGTTTAGATACGGAGTTAAGAGATATAGAACAATTTTATCGTTCCATCGAGAACCGCGTCAGTGGTATAGACAATGATGCCCGTCAACAAGTCATTAGTGAGTTGTATGGCTCCTTCTTTGAGAGGGCGTTCCCCAAGATGGCTGATAGATTGGGAATCGTGTACACGCCGGTTGAGATAGTTGACTTTATACTGAAATCAGTTGATCATGTCTCCAAGGAGAACTTTGGCCGGGGACTGACCGATGCCGGTGTCAATGTCATTGATCCATTCACCGGGACTGGAACATTCCTTACAAGACTGATGTCGCCGGATCTTGGAATAATACATGACGACGACATGGAAAGGAAATATCGCCATGAGCTATTCGCGTCTGAAATTGTATTATTGGCATATTATATCGCAGCGGTGAATTGTGAATCCGTATATGGTTCCAGGACTGGTTCATTCAAGCAGTTTGAGGGATTGTCATTATGTGATACATTCAATCCTGGACGTTTGGCTGAACACACTGGTGACGTCATGGCTGAGCCAAAGAAGCGTATTAGAAAACAACGAGAATCTGAGATTAATGTGGTTATATGTAATCCACCATATTCTAGTGGACAAAAGTCGGCTAGTGATGACAACAAGAATGTCTCTCACCCCATTCTAGAACGACACATAAAGAACACCTATACGAGTAAGGCGCGTAACGTTGGCTTCAAGGGAGCCATACTGAACCCAAATAACTCATACATCAAGGCCATTCGTTGGACATCTGATAGAATAGGGGAATCAGGAGTAATCGGTTTCATAACACCGTCTGGTTTCATTACCGGGAATAGTGAGGCGGGAATACGCGCCTGTCTTGAAATGGAGTTCACCGACATATACTGCTTTGACTTGAGGGGTGATGTAAAAGGTAAGCAGGATTGGAGACGAGAGGGTGGTAAGATATTTGGGAGTGGCTCAACTGTGGGCACCGCTATAACCATCCTGGTGAAGAACCCCGCCAAACATCATTCTACGATTCACTATCATGACATCGGCGACTACCTGAGTAGAGAGGAAAAGTTGGAAATCATAAAAGAACATGGTTCCATTGCAGGAATGGAATGGGAGATTATAACACCGGATAGATTCTATGACTGGCTGAATCAGCGTGAATCCAGTGATGAGTGGGATTCCATCACTCCAATGGGAAGTAAGGAGGGAAAACGTGGGAAGACCAATGATGTAATGTTTGGAATGTATTCCAGTGGGTTGAAAACCCATCGAGATGATTGGGTATACAACGCATCGCCCCAAGACCTGGAAGAGAATATGAGAAGAACCATAGAACATTGTGCTGTGCAGGATCTGGATGATTTTGACAAAGATGTAAAATATGTTGCATGGTCCAAAGAGATGACGCGAGATCTAAAAAAGATGGCGCCAAGCAAACCCAGGTTCAATAAAACAAAGATCAGGACAGCACTGTATAGACCATTCCTGAAACAGTATCTATATGCAGACTATGAAGTAATGGTATCCACACCCTCTAATATCCCCTCATTCTACCCACACCCCGACTCCAAGAATCATTCTATTATGGTGCCGGATAAAATAAAGGGTGAGTTCTCTACGTTTGTCACTGATATCACGCCCGATCTTCACATCCACGAGGCATCCCAGTGCTTCCCCATGAGAGTCAAGAAACAAAAGGACAAGAATAGACATGTGGTAGGTAGCCAGTCAGCCAGTCAGCCAGTCAGCCAGTCAGCCAGTCAGCCATCGAGAACCTGGCGATAATAGTCCCGGACAAGATCAAGGGTGAATTCTCAGTATTCATAACGGGAATAGCACCGGATCTGGAAGTGGTGCATCACGGGCAGGTATTCCCCATGTTCACACAGTCACCGGAGGTGATGAAGCAAAAGGATAACATCACCGACTATTCCCTGGAACTATACCAGAAACGATATAATGATGACTCCATAACCAAGGAGGACATCTTCTACTACACCTATGGCATCCTACATCATAATGGTTATCGTTCCAAGTATAGGGTATTCCTTGTTAGAGGATTGCCGAATATTCCCATGGCGCCTGACTTCCATGGAATCATGAGAGCAGGCCGAGAACTAGCTGACTTACACCTGAACTATGAGACATGCCCACGTTATGACTTGGGTGAGCCGCTTCACTCCATACCTGATCACCCAAGAACGATTAGATTTGGTAAGAAACCAAATAGAACCGGTTCCCCGGGCCCCAAAGACAAACCGGATCCGTCAACCATCATAATAGACGGCCAAAAGATATACGATAACATACCATTAATCAATTACAAAGTGAATGGCCGTACACCTGTAGGATGGTTAACCTTCATACCAAAGAAGGCAAGGAGTGGGATAGATAGGTACCCATTCCGGGTCTTTACAGGAGAACAGATCCGAGCCATGCTGGAACGACTAGTACATGTCGGTCTAGAATCCGATAGGATCATAGCCAACCTCCCAACTGAGTTCGAGATGGATGATATCAAGACAGAACCAACCGGCCTGGACAAGTACTACAAGGCGCCTATTCCCTAGAATATTTGTCTAGCATATGGTTGCCCTTATACTCATCGGTGCAATCTTTGGCCTCATCTAATTATTCCTGTAGAGTGAGCGGCTGTCCTTTATGATTTTTACATAATATGTTAGAGCGCCAGTGTGAACCGGAATATCAGTATTAAGACGGTTCTATGCGGCATATTTCTTCTGAACCCCCTTCACGTACCACTAGGACGGCTGATCAGTCCCATGGTGGCCATACCACATGATCAAGAATCCACGGCACATGGCTGATCAGTCCCATGGTGGCAGCATCACATGATCAAGAACACCCGGCACATGGCTGATCAGCCCCGTGGTAACCATATCAAGAACCCCCCGGCTGCTGATCAAGTCCCATGGTAACCATCCTACAAAAATTTCACTGGCACCATTCCAGGAGTGGTAATAGGCAGGTATGAGACTCACGGGTCCTTCAGGTGAATGGGCCGTTATTAGAACAAGTTAATACCATTGGAAATCATTCCAGCCCATGACCCGCCTTTTAAGGGAGGAATAATTCCATGGCCGCGCTTGACAGAGTCGTAGAAGAATTACATGATCACGGTTTAGATACGGAGTTAAGAGATATAGAACAATTTTATCGTTCCATCGAGAACCGCGTGAATGGTCTAGACAGTAATGATGCCCGCCAAAAAGTCATTAGTGAGTTGCATGGCTCCTTTGAGAGGGCGTTCCCCAAGATGGCTGACAGATTGGGAATCGTGTACACGCCAGTTGAGATAGTGGATTTCATACTGAAATCAGTTGATCATGTCTCCAAGGAGAACTTTGGCCGGGGACTGACCGATGCCGGTGTCAATGTCATTGATCCATTCACCGGGACTGGAACATTCCTTACAAGACTGATGTCACCGGATCTTGGAATAATACTTGATGCAGACATAGAGAGGAAGTACAAGTATGAACTCTTTGCCAGTGAGATTGTGTTATTGGCATATTATATCGCAACGATGAATTGTGAGTCCGTATATGGTTCCAGGACTGGTTCATTCAAGCAGTTTGAGGGATTGTCCTTATGTGATACATTCAATCCTGGACGTTTGGAAGAATACACTGGTGATGTCATGGCTGAGACAAAGAAGCGTATTAGAAAACAACGAGAATCTGAGATTCATGTGGTTGTATGTAATCCACCATATTCTAGTGGACAAAAATCAGCCAGCGAGGACAACAAGAATGATTCCCACCCGGTACTTGAGGCTCGCATAAAGAACACCTATACGAGTAAGGCGCGTAACGTTGGCTTCAAGGGAGCCATACTTAACCCCAATAACTCATATGTCAAGGCCATTCGTTGGGCATCAGACAGGATAGGGGAATCGGGAATCATTGGAGTCATAACGCCCTCTGGTTATATCACGGGGAATAGTGAGGCGGGAATACGCGCCTGTCTGGGAATGGAGTTCACCGATGTGTACTGCTTTGATCTGAGGGGTGATGTGGAAAAAAGTGACTGGCGACGTGAGGGTGGCAGGATATTTGGGAGTGGTTCAACTGTGGGCACCGCTATAACCATCCTGGTCAAGGGGGCGGCAAAGCCGCCCAACAAGAACCCCGCCAAACACCATTCTACGATTCACTATCACGACATCGGCGACTACTTGAGTAGAGAGAAAAAGTTGGAAATCATAAAAGAGTATGGTTCCATTGCAGGAATGGAATGGGAGATTATAACACCGGATCGATTCTGTGACTGGCTGAATCAGCGTGAATCCAGTGAACAGTGGGATTCCATGACTTCAATGGGTATACGCAGAAGGGATAGAAAAGAAAAGAACCAAAAATCAGAATCAATGTTTGGTGTATTCTCTAGAGGAGTGATAACAAGTAGAGATGATTGGGTATACAACGCATCGCCACAAGACCTGGAAGTGAATATGAGACGTACAATAGAGTATTGCTCCAAGCAGGACCTAGATCACTTTGACATAAACGAGAAGGATGTAGCATGGACCCCCATATTGGAGAAGAAGATAAGAGATAACGGAAATCCTGAGTTTAATCGGTCCAATATTAGGATATCACTGTATCGTCCATTCATCAAACAATACCTATACTTGGATTCAACCCTCGTTGAACACGAATATCATATCCCCTCATTCTACCCACACCCAGACTCCAAGAATCATTCTATTATGGTGCCTGACAAAATAAAGGGTGAGTTCTCTGTAATGATAACGGGAATAACGCCGGATCTACAAGTGATAACCAACGGGCAGGTATTCCCCATGTTCACAGTCACTGGAGGTGATGATTCCATGAAGGACAACATCACCGACTATTCCCTGGAACGATACCAGAAACGATATAATGATGACTCCATAACTAAAGAGGACATCTTCTACTACATCTATGGCATTCTACATCATAATGGTTATCGTTCCAAGTATCAAGCATTCCTTGTTAGAGGATTTCCGAATATTCCCATGGCGCCTGACTTTCATGGAATCATGAGAGCAGGCCGAGAACTAGCACGACTGCACCTAAATTATGAGACATGTCCCCGTTATGATCTTGGTGAGCCACTTCACACCATACCAGATCACCCAAGAACGATTAGATTTGGCAGGAAACCAAATAGAACCGGTTCCCCGGGTCCCAAAGACAAACCGGATCCGTCAACCATTATAATAGATGGCCAAAAGATATACGATAACATACCATTAATCAATTACAAGGCGAATGGTAGGACACCAGTAGGATGGTTAACATTCATTCCAAAGAGTTCCAAGAGTGGCATAGACAGGTACCCGTTCCGGGTCTTTACAGGGGAACAAATCCGTGCCATGGTAGAACGACTAGTACATGTCGGGCTAGAATCCGATAGGATCATAAACGGTCTACCGGAGCAATTCGAGATGGGTGATATCAAGACAGAGCCTACTGGCCTGGACAAGTACTACAAGGTGTCTATTCCCTAGGATATTTGTCTAGCGTATGATTGTCTTCATACATCGGTGCAATCTTTGGTCTCATCTAATTATTCAGTAGAGTGAGCGGCTGTCCTTTATGATTTTTACATGTTAGAGCGCCAGCGCGAACCGGAATATCAGTATTAAGACGGTTCTATGCGGTATATTTCTTCTGAGCCTTCACGTACCACTACTGTTATGCCTGGAGCTTCAGATGCTTTGCATCCCCAATTGCACCATTCCTGGCACTATTCTGTGTATGGATTAAATCGAATCCGTTAGGCTTCATTCCTACTACCCAGTATGTCATAGAATGGTAATCACATAGGTAAAAGGCATGGTGAATTCATGAACGTAGAGCAGCTTGGAAAAATGCCATTATATATTTAAGTCAATGTTGGAGCGAGCCAGTCGGAAGCGCGGACACTCTTTCATAGTTCAAAATAGACAGTAGATGTGTAACTTGGTCCGTAAACATGCTTGAATGGAAATTTCATGATTCATTTCATGGACAAGATGGAACTATTGGAAGAGTGTTATGACATATTTGAAAAGATATTAGAGAAGGCTAGTCCGGAAGCGCGGCCCATACTGGAAAGAATAGTCAGTGGGAGAGAGGAAGTCTGTAGGATAACACGCGAGATAGACGAGTTACAAAAGATGGAATCGGCAATCAAAGCGAGAGGCCGGGTAGTCGTCTTAATCATTAAATAATTATATATATACTATGACCGTATTGTACAATTATGAAGGAGGCTGAACAAAACATCTCTATTGTTAACCTGCGCGGTATTTCCGCAGCCTAACGGCCCCATTGAAGTGTGTCAACCCATTAACCTAACATCTTAGCACTATTATGGTAAGATGGAAAATATACGAACTGAAACAGTTCATGCAAGACCCGCCATATCGGGATTAGTAGTCACATTAATTCTAGTTGGTGTGGGTGCAGGCATGACCTTTGCCGCGTTAGGCGGTATCCAGGACAATCTGGGCGGCCTAGCAGGGACTAATAAGGTAGTGATAGAGTCGGTTAACGCTTATGTCGCTGGTGACAGGATGGTCATCACGGGCAACTTGAAAAATATCGGGTCCGTTCCGCTAACATCAGTTACCATTGATGAGATAACTGCCGGTGCTTTAGTTATCACACAGGATGGTACTATTGAAGATGGTGAACTAGGAACTAGTCATGGTAATATGGAGTTAACAGGGTTGGCGAATGATGGAAGTGCCAGCAAGACTGTTCTCACTTCTGGTTCATGTACTGGTGGTACCGGGTATGTTACCGGAAGTGGTGATTTTAATTTCGCCGCGACCAATGCTGGTACTGACTGCACCGCCAGTGTACATGTTACAGGACTATCCACTTCAAAGGATAACAGTGAAGCACTACAACCAGGCACATCCAAATCATTCAGGATCACAATACATGGTGATTCACAAGTTGCTAGTAGTCCTACTGGCCCCTATGAAGCCACACTAGACCCCAAAAAAACAGTCCCCGCCTCAACAAAGATAACCATCACTATAGCAGGAACGGACGGCAAGACTAGTACCATTTCGGATGCCCGTTCCACGAATGTCAAGTACCGATAGAGAACAATTTTTACATTTTTCAATGGAATGGTTCCGGTGGGACCACTCTCAGCCTGGGACTGGCATTTCTTGTTGGACTGGAATAACAGTCCCTTGTCAGTCCAGGAATAATTCAATCATGGGCCGAGAATGTCACTAATCTCATCCATTTGTGGCTTTCGCTCCGTCCGCAAGTTCATAGTTTTTCTTTACTCTAGCCATTTCCTATACGTCCATCATTAGGTTAATGTCATGGATGTGAGTTTAAATTAACTTATACTATATTCTTATACCAATATGATATACTTACAGACGAGTTAGAGGTAAAATTTGGGCATCTGGATGATGAGGGAGAGTTCGCGGATATAGCCCGCCGCATGCACCAGGTAAGAGCCGAGCTAGATGAGTACAAGCGCGAGCATGGTATTGGGTGGTTCCTGGAATCATTCTATCACAATGGCGGCAGGGCATTCCTTTCCTAGTTGCTTCCCCTGCAGCCTAGCGGTCCCTTGAAGTACGCAAACTACCTGCTACACCGCTAGCTCCACCGGTCCTCTTGAAGGCACCAACGCCTCCCTGTGCTGTCTGTATCATTATCGTGAATTTGCCTGTAACCATTCCTGCTACATCGCTGAAAGCGCCCAACGATACAACAGGTATGGCTACCACCATGGCTACTATCGATGTCACGAATAACCACACTATAACCAAGTCATTCCCAAATTCGGTCAGTAACATGGTAGTCATCATTTCTGATGAAATAGCGAATAGTATGGCAATCTCCAGCGGATACACAAGAGCTGCCAGTAGCATACCCGGGGCGAACTTTGATATCACTGCCTGAACATTTCCCAGATGTATATCCCTCCAGGGTATCAACCCCATGAGGAAAAAGAACGGCATGAAAATAATCATGGTAGCGACACCCACATCTACTATAACGTTTGAGACGACCATCATGATTCCACTCATGATTACAGCCTGCGCTTTAATCATGCCCAACATGATATTAATGAAGAACTCGCCAAGTCCTCTCATTATCCAGTCACTGGCGTTCTGCCCCATGGATGTTAACATTACCCAGAATGAACCAGTAGTATCTATTGGCGGCGGTATTGCCTTTGTCTGGCCGCCCCACTGCTCCAGCATGTAACGCACACGCATATCCGGTTTACATACTGCCTCAAAATCACTGGGATCCGCGTGCACCAATAAATACTGGTGTTCCATACGGGCATCCTGATACTCCATTCCACTGGTATCAAGAATGATATTATAGTCCTGTATCATATACCAGTGAGCAGGACATGGATACTCCTTGTCACCTGAGTATAGTGGGTTCAGTATCTTGGCGGCCGCCCACGCAGAGCCGTCAGTGGCGGCATCCCATATTACCGGGAATATGAATAATAGAATGATACACAGGGCGCACTTTGATGGCAAACTACTCACCCATGCCCACAAATCAAAATCACCGAATCTTAAACTACTACTCCTGGGTTCCCCCCCAAGAATAATGGTATCTCTCTCCTGTATTTTCAGGAATTCACCATGTCGTCTCATTATATCATGTACTTGATCAACTGGCCGTGTTCTCTCCCCGCCAAGAACCGCTGTAACCTTGTGGCCGAAACGGCCTGTCAGTATATATGCAATCGACCCTATCACTATGAGTGGTATTATCACTACATCCCGTTGCGACTTGAACGTATTGAATAGAATACTTCCCGACTCTATTCCATTCTCCATGGAGTAGTTGAACCGCGGCATCTCGGTCAATATCTCTACAAAATTCTCCACCAGGAAATTCTTGATAAAATCCGCTATTCCGAGAATCGCCGCAATAAATACAACCACTACTATAATATCAACTGCTATCTGTATTATCCACTGTATAGCCAACTATACCAGACACCGGGCAACCTCTGAGGGTTCCGGCTCTGCTTCTATGTTTCCACTCTCCAATACCTGTGTATCCCTGGAACCGTCACGATATACCGTAAGACCCCGGCATCCCAAGGCGTGCGCCAGTACATATGCATCCCTTATATCTTGAATGGTCACCATTCTTGACATGTTTATCGTCTTTGATATTGAGTTACCAATCCACCGTTGCCAGGCCGCCTGTGCTATGATATGATCCGCCCAGTGTATCTGGCGGGCAGTGATAAAGACATTCTCATCTGGAATGATTCCCGGCGGCATTACTCCACCATTCCGGGCCACCAAGGGTACGACGTCCGGATGAATTGCCGATAATGCCGGACACCCATAATGGAATGAGCCTACCGAGACCGTTTTCGTATATACCAAAGAATAAACCGGCTCTATTCCAGAACTACAGCCCGCTATCATGGATATGGTTCCAGTGGGAGCTATCGTTGTAGTCAAGACATTCCTGATTCCATACTCTTTTATACTTTGAATCAGCTCATCCCATGGCATTACTCCATGATGCTCCCATGTGTGATATGCCTCACTATCACCAATGAATGGCAACATCCCATCACTATATGACGTTCCATGATATAGTGGGAATGGTCCTCGCTCCTTTGCCATTTTCACAGACTCATCCATGCTATGCCATGATATCAATTCGGCCATTCTACCGAATAAGTGGTATGCCTCCGGCGTATTATACTGGATTCCAAGATACATTAGCATATCTGCTACACCCATCACTCCTAGTCCTATTCTTCTAGTCTCATTACTGGCTCTCTGTATGTCTGGTGTGGGGTGCCTTGTCATATCAACGACGCCGTCCAGCATCCTGGTACAAATTCTAGCATCTCTTGCTATTCCCTCCCAGTCCGGCTCATCATCACTCACATATTGCGCCAGATTAATGGAGCCAAGATTGCATGACTCATTAGGATATAATGCCTGCTCGCCACAATTCCCCGACAAAATGTAATGGCCATCCCCGCATTCCACGAAATAATTATGTGTGCCATCTACCATTCCATTATAGACATCGGTCTTGCCTATTTTCACCACGGATAGAACTGTATGATTCTTCTTGCGGCCAAACACTCTCTTCATGAAACCCTCCTTTCCCGGACTCATTTCAGGAATGGTCCCGTCCGGCCCAATGAACCCATCTGTTGATACCTTCTTGCTTTTTCTCTTGTCCTTCTTTCGTACTAGTGATAATGGCAGGATGCCAGGAGTGGGGTGACCTGTTCCACTCAGGTTGATTTGTGGCACCTCGTCCACACCTATACTGACGCCAACTGTCTGCTCATACATGGAACCATCAAGGTAAAGACTAGCAAGGGACATGCCCGGCGTCAAATCCTCCACAGTCTTCTTGACTAGAATGGTCCCCTCAACTACATACACCTTATGTGTTGATGTGCATCGTAACGCGGTACACTCGCCTGTCTGCTTTGATGATACAACCAGACATATTACGTCAACGTTCTGGGCGGTTATTCCAGGATTCTGCATCACTCTATATGAGAGAGAACCGTCATCCTCCCTTGACATTACCTGCACCTTGCTTGGACCGTTGGCCAAATCCCTGAATGGAATGGGTCCTTTCTTGGTTAGAACGCGTGTCTCACCGCCCCAGCAGGGATTCGTGGAACGGAGCGGCCCGTTACGCGCCTTTTGTAATACATTATAACGATTCACATTATCAAAGAAGATAACCCCCGGCTCAGCTGATCGGTGTGCCGACTCAGATATGGCATCAAGGATATGATTCGCGTTTATGCCATGATTCCCTGAAATAGCTCTCCAGAATGACTCATCAGTCCCCACTGATATGTTAAAGTTGGTTAGCCGGTCTCCGGTTTTTGCCTTTATGAAATCCAGTATGTCAGGGTGTGATGCATCAAGTATGCCCATGTTGGCGGCGCGCCTCCTGCCACCTTGCTTCACCGTATTGCCTACGTTATCCACCATTTCCATGAATGAGATGGGACCGGACGCGGTTCCCGCGGTACTGGCCACCGGCGATCCAGACGGCCTTAACCGGGAATAGTTGATACCGACACCGCCGCCGGACTTGAATATCAGGGCCGTCTCCTTTACGGTCTCCATTATATCATTCAGGTCATCATTCATGTCTAGAACGAAGCATGCAGATAGTTGCCCCAGCGGACAGCCTGCATTCATTAAGGTGGGCGAGTTCGGCATGAACCGCCTGTCCATCATGATATTATGATATTCCCTGACGGTCTCGTTAAATTTATCATGGCCCGAAACTCCTGACGGCAGTCTCCCATACTCCCTCATGGAATGCTGCTCATACGACATTATATGGAAGGGAGATATTCCGGACTGTTTCGGCGGTGCAGAGCCGCCCAGAACAGGCATAGCCATGCATATGGCTACCCTGTCAAACAGATCCCGTGGCGTCTCTGACTTGCCATCACTCTTTGGCAGCAGGTATCTTGCCTTCAATACACGTAAGGCAGCCTGTGAGAAACCGGCACGATAAGAGCGGTAACGCCTAGCCGCCTCTGTCTCCCCCCGCCGTATCAGTTCAGTCGTAATGTAATCGGCTACTGACTCTGTACTATTCGTGGGCATATCCTGAATTATATCTCCGGCTATCTTGATTGGACAACCGGCTTTAGTGATACTGGAGATGGTTTTCTGCCTATTCACATCCTGCTCATACCCCGTTCTTTTTAGCATTATTCCCTAACCTGATTCATGGCGGATTATCACTCCCTTAAAAGAGCGGTCATGGTTCCTGAACAAACACCAATACCCTGCCCGCTATCTGCCTGCCTGTCTCATCATGAATCGTTACAATTCGCTCTCCTACCATGTCATCTGGGTATAGAACAAGGTGAACTGTCCCATCCGTATCAGGATGCGGCGTGGAGACTATATTCCCGTCAAGTTTCACCTCTAACCGCTTGTCCAATGAAGTACCGAATGGTAGACTCATGCGTAACTCCCGTGGCCTGTCATAGACAGTTATGGATATGGGCTCATTGTGTTCCGGTTGCGCCTCCATGGAACGTTTTGTCATTCTAGGCATGGAGTATTTCTTGGGTTTTGCCTTGGTCTCTTTTGTGCCAAACATCCTAAATCTCATTATATGGTATAGTCGCATCTCATAGCCTAGTAATGGAGGGCGGAATTTTGCAAACAGAAATGCCGCCAATAATGGCCACGGTGAGGCATACGCGCCCGCTACATTCAATGCTATAAACATGCCGGGCAACCCTACCACCACTAATAACATGAACTGAAAGACGGTAACCCATCCTAGAATGGGTAAATGAAACATCTTCTGCCCCAGTATGGTGGGCTTCTCGAACCACCGGAACCGGCCGTAATCATTTAATGGAATCATCACTACATAACTTCTTTGTATATACGTAAATTACTTGTCATACCCCATAAATGACCAACTGCTAGTCCTAGCGTTAGTATCATTATAATGACCGGTATGGTCTGGCCGGTAACAAAATGTAATGGTATTGCAAGTACCATTATAATACCACCATATAGAATGGTATGTAGTAGAAAGGCCGGTAGCATCATCCCAGTACTGCATAATAGAAATCGAAGTATGGGATTAGTCTCGTGTCTCATCACTCTATCAAAGCCGAATCTTGCGGTACTCCACATGTCACAGCAGTAACATGAGAACCATAATAGAGTGGTGATTACCGGCGTGTACTGGAATGAAATGAACCACTCTAGCATCGTTTCACTCTCATTATCAACAGGCTACTCAAGGCAGCTATGATTGAGCCATACTGCACTCCCATAAGCATTAACTGAAAGATGTCATGGATTCCTATTCCTTCCCTGGCTTTGGTAAGGTTAACTTGAATGTCTGCCTCGCTTAATTTGTGGGCTTCTTTGATACAATCGGGATTACATTTGCCCGGCTTGAAATTCTTGTAACACTTGCCATTTTCATAGGAGAATGTATAATCACGCTCATTCGCCCCGTCATCTGGTGCGCACATTATCTCGCCCCTCCATATGGGTGGCAACATGAATATCTCCATACTATTCCCGGAAACCTGCTCTACCGTAATGGGTACTAACCATACAACAAGACAGCACAGAATGAAGAATGTCACTATATCATTAATGGTACCGGCTTCCTTTCCTATCACGTATCTTTGGTACATTTAGCTACTCCTATCAATCCTAGAATGACAAAGATGACCATCACAAGTAATGACCACTGGATGGTCTCCCAGATTAGTATATTAATGCCAGCCAAATGGTTCAGGCTCCCACCGGTAAGTGCCTCATAGAGGATGGGCGCCGCCAGCAGAATAACCATTAGAATGACCGCCCGTGTCAGTATGCCTCTAATCTTCTCGGCAACTTCCTTGGCATCTCCCTTCTCGTTTACCATCCTATGATACATTGGCAACCCTCCTGAGTATCAATCCCTTCCTGGTGGGCTTCTTAGTTATGATACCAGCATTTACTAATGAGTCTATCATCTTGGCTACCTCCTTTGGCTTGTACGAATCTGGTACTAGTTTCTCAATATTCTCCATCTGTAGTCCCTCCTTGGGAATAAAGTCGAGTATGATTCTCTTGAGCGGCGAGTCCGGAATACAGAATGGTAATGGGTCCATGGGCGTAAAACCGGGCGGCACCGGAATTCCACCGCCCATATAGTCTATCTTGTCCAAGTAGTACTGTTCCGGCTTTATTCCACACTCTAGTAACTGGCGCTCTATTACTCCCATACTCTTGTCATTGTATACCAGGAACCAGACAGTCATGGAGTGGTTCTTCTTGTAATTCTTGTATACATGGCAGGGTTTACCCGGTTTATTGGGATGCTTGCCCGGTGCTGTCTCCACCTCAATGGCTACACGAGTCCCCCACCGGTTCTCGTCAGGACCGCCCTCCGGACCAACGGCTGGCTCGCATACCTCCAGGTCAGGCTTTTGCGCTGTTGTATCCCCTACATCCATTCTGGTGTAGTAGCCGCGCCGGGCATAGTTGTCCTGGAATGCCTTTATGGTATTGATGTGTATGTCCCCGCCTGCACGGCCTTTCAGGGCGGCTACATCAAAGTAGCGATTGATGGCTTCTGTTCTCAGTTTATGGATGGTAACGCCTGTCCCGGATATTGCCTCCACTAGTCTCTTTCGTATGGCGTGCTGCAATATTTGGGCGACTTTCCGTTTCTCCGCGCCGAATCTCTTCACTGCTGCATGAATATCATCTACCTTCAGGCCATCCGGCTGGTAAAAGAGAATGGAGTAGATGGCCATCTCCAATGGCGATACATCATACAGGTGTTCCGGCTTGTTCGTATACTTGGTCATGTCAACGTCAACACCATAGTTCACCAAGGAATGATCAACTATGGAATCCAGCGTCTCCCAGGATACAGGCCCCCTGTCTATATGTCTGGTCCTCATTAGAGTGCCGTGAATGTCGCCCGCGGGAACACCCATATGATATGACATGTGGAATTTCGGGATTTGTGTCAAGTCACCTATCTGTGTTCCCATCTTTGGTGATATCATACTGGCAGTCTTTGGCGTGCACCGTGATACTACATACAAGTCACAGTTACCCAACATGGCTGCAGCATTAGTCGTCTCGATAGACTCTAACTGCTGTGTAGCCAGAGTCATCCTGATGCCCCATTTCCGTACCAGTTGTAGCATCTCCTTTAGCTTTTCTGATTCGAGCATCTGCATCTCATCTACGTATAGGTAGAATGGGGTGGGCTTCATTCCCTGGGGCCGGGACTGTGCCAGTTTTGCCGCGGCAGTAGTGATCATGTTTAGCAAAAATGTAGTGAAAATGGTCCTCTCCCCGTCATTATTACATCCGGCACCATCAAAGATCAGAATACCATTATTATCTATCAGTCTCTTCATGTCAAAGGCCGTATCACCCTCAAAGAAGGGGCCCACTGCCGGATTCGTTATTATAGGCGTCAGCTTGTTATCCACCGCTGGCACTGACTCCTTTGCGGATTTGGGGAATACCTCGTCCCAAAAGTCAAGATTATCTTGTAGGTGTACGTTGGCAAGAACGGCATCCCTCTCGGACTTGTCAAGGATTATTCGCCGCAATAGTCCCAAGCCGCCCTGCCCTGTTGCTATAAGTGAGGTAGCCGCCTGTGTCAGTAATTGTGCCATTCTGACACCGCCCGTATCAAAGGCCTTCAGTAGTGTCTCTGCAAAGGCAGCCGCGGCAACACCCGGTGCCCCGCCATACGCCTCCAGTGGGTTTATGGGTATGGCCTTTTTGGTTCTAAGTAACTGTGCCGGTGAGATATACACTAAATGATTCGCACGCCATCTTGGTATTCTCTGAGCCGCCCATGCAGCCAAATCGTGCTGGGGATCTAGAACGGCTACTCCCTCGCCCCGTATCAAATTCTGCCGTATGAGCATCTTTAGAATGGTCGATTTACCATACCCGCTACTGCCTAGAACCATGGCATGTAACCTGTGTTCCTCCGGGATTGTTATAGTATCAAGTGGCAGTGCATCATCCCGTTCAGTAGTGGTATAGCCGATGGCGGTCTTGCCCGGCGGCAGTCCATTGAGCTCAGCGTTCAGCGTAATATCTCCCCAGTATGCCAAAGACCGACTTGATGTCATTGGCTTCTGTGTTCAGGCACTCCTTCAGTAATGACTCTCGCTTCTCCATATCTCCAACAGGGTCCTGTGTATTATTCCGGAAACAGGCCTCCTTGTACTGCTTTGTCTCCAGTAATGACTCCATTTCCATGAATGTGTCCCCGTCCAATTCATACGTGAATAATTCCTTTAGTTTGGGCTTGCCGTCATCGTCCGGTGTCACCTCAGTGATATTCCTAACACGCCGCTTTGATATCCCGCCTATACGGACTTCTGTTATATAGATGATGAAGCCCAGTAATGCTAGTTCCGCGTGTGATACACCACCTAGGCTCATTCTTGTCATGGCTCCCCGGGGCGTGTTCGCGTGGAATGTCGTATTATGGCTAATGATTCCATCACCATGAGTAAAATTCCCCGCGGTTGCTACCTCCAAGTCATAGAGGTGTGTTCCTAAAGATGGCCGCTCCACCATTCCAATCATCTCCATGGAGTACTCATTACTTACAGGGAAGTACCATTCTGGGATGATTCCAGAACATGACTCCCTAACGAATTCTTCCGACCCGCTCAATGCGAACTGTTTCAGGTCAGCCGCGCCCTGCAGTGTCTTGCCGCTCCTGCCATTCAGCTGCATGACTGCTCTCTGGCCGTCCAGTCCAATGTGGGTAGCAACATCTCGGTGTAACCCCTTTATGACAGGTAATGAGTCACCGGGTTTTACCTTCTCGGCTGCCATCACTCCACGATCAGTTATCATGTCATGTCCCGCGTGGACGGTAATGGTGGCGCCACCAGCCGTTATCTGTCTCCAGTCGTCATTGCCGTGCTTGACAACGGTTCCTGTAATTCTGTGCCAGTCGCATCTTCCACCTGCCATGGAATAAGCGTATAATGCCTCGCCGTCCCGGAACCGCTCTATCACGTTTCTTATTGTGTCATATGATATTATCCTACCACATTTGACGGGGAGCATCTCCTGTGGCGGCAGGCATAATCCGCCGTGGCCTGTTCCCATACTCTGGAATAGGTGCCTTGCATCACCGACGTCCCTTATCTCGCCGACTATCTCATAGTCTGGCTTCTGTGTTAGTGACTGGTCGATTAACTTGGGGATGGTTATATCATGTTCTGCGCCTACTATACTGGTGGTCTTCTTTGTGTGGTACCGGACCCAGTCTGTATGGGGTATCTGCAATTCTAGTGAGTCTTCTATTGTTAAAATTCTCCAGCGGGGATTCATCATTGTGGTCATGGCACCTAATAGTGTGGTCTTGCCGGAGCCGGTCGTTCCTATGACTAGTCCGGCCGCGCGCGCATCCAGTAATGACCATAGGAATGCAGCCATTCTTGGCGTTAGTGTATTTCCCCGCATCATGTGGGTAATGACGTATGGATCCTTGGGGAATTTCCGTATGGCAATAGTGGAGCCGGGTTCTGAAACAACATTCTTGAATGTAGCCGATATACGTGATTTATCCGGCAAGTATGTAACGGCGCCCGGTTTCGATACTGTAGGCTCATTACCGGTAGTAATGAACATTCGTCCAATGAATGCGGACATCTCATTATCACTGGGGAATGATACGTTAGCCTCCAGGGAATGGAAACGATTAGAGTGTTTCTTGTGTTTGAGGAATACGGGCCTTTGTGGTGCTGAGACCAGAATATCCTCAATCTGTGGGTCCATCATTAATGGATGTAGAATGCCGTAACCGGTCAAATCCCTGGTAATGTAATATCGTAATGAATGGAAGAGCCCTTCTAGATCCCTTTTTGAGTATATGGTTAGTCCTACTTCCCAGAACTTGTCATACATGATTCTCTCAATTTCCGCCGATGACTTGCCGCGCGTATTCAGGAGTGTGCTCTCCCGCATCTTGTCCACCACTTTTGTGTACGCCTGTGCTGCGGCCTCGGAGAACTGGGGCTCATCCACTAGATAACGGCCATCACCTGTAATGGTAATTGATACCCGACCGTCCGCGACAGTATACTGTTCAATGACATCGAGTGTCTTGGTATCTACGCTTGAGCGGAGTATACTATCCATGGAATAATGTTGTTCCCGGTTTGGTTAATGGGTTATCAAGGGACTATTACTCCTAAAGATGGGAATGATGCCCACCTGGTGGTGAATAAGTCACTGAATGAATTCATGGAATAATCAGGAAATACCACACCGAACAATGGTTTGTGTTAGTGGCTTTTTTGGAAGCAAATCCCTATTAAACGCGCTTTTGTTTCCCCAAAACTGTTTCCATAGAATCATGTTCTCATCCTGTGCATCCACATAATAATTGGTTTTTTATTCGGCGCTGTAACATGATAAGGGTGGGCGCTATACGCCGGCCACATTCATTCTACCGCCGTCCAGGGGGAATGTTTCCATGATGGGCTCTATCCAAACCCCAGTTAAATAGAAACATATCAAATGTTGGGATGCCGCCAGCGGGGATACAGATTCGAAAATGACATAGCCAAGCGATATGTGGCTGGCGCGCATGGCGGCTGGGCGCCTCATCGATAGGCCTGCCTGACATACTGGCAGTGTCTGAGGATTCAGTTCACGTACATGAGCTGAAAACCACCTTGGGCAAGACCATAAGGATACCTGCCCACCAGATAAGGCGTTGTTATGATGTAGCAGAGTCATTTCCCAAATATTATGGACTGGTCATTATATCAGCACGCTTTGGGCGGCGGGCAGAAAGGCACTACTGGCAAGATGGATTAGAATCAGTCAAGATAGGAATAGATGACAAGACCCGCGGTAGCCAGCTGAGGGAAATAACATGGGAAGACTTGTTAGGACTATCATTCCAAGTCCCTTGTCTAGCTGGGAATCATTCCCGGAACACATCCAAGAATGATTCAATCTGCGCGGATGACCCGCAACGATTCAGAGATGATCCGGGCGTCCTGATTGTATAGCCCAGCTGATACATGCCATTCTATGACTCTTCAGTCCCTGCTTTTGTATGACACCCTAGGTATAAGCGGCCCTGGAATGGAATGGCTGCCTCATGGTTGGGTGGCTAGAACAATTTCATGGCTCTGCTGCACTCTCATATAAGCCGGGTTGGCATCTGAACGCGTGAGCCAACTTAAACTGAGAAAAAAATTAACTAGTGATGGTAAAGGTTACAGTGTTGGACATGGTAGAAGTTCCTGAGGGTCCAGGGGTTCTCACAAATGCCGTATATGTGTCAGCATCTAGGTCATTGAGTGTATATGAGTTAGTTGATACGCGTGCTGATCCGCCATTAATGACTCGGTCTCTGTCCCCATCAAATACCACCACGATATAGGTAGTATCTGCCAAGTCGTTCCAGCTTAGAGTAACATCATTGCCACTTATGGTTCTACTTAGTACTAATGTCTGACTGTTATCAGGTGATGTCTGATCTTCACTGCTACTAGATGATGCAGTGAACTGGAGTTTTCCCAGATTTCCCATGGGAATGCATTCTTTGCCCACAATTATGGTGTAATCAGTACCAGGTGAGAGGCCCGTAATTGTTAGAGGGTTTGTTCTGAAACTATGTGAAACGGCACTTGAAGGTCCGGAGGATGTTGGGTAGATATCGGCGAATGTACAGGTTGCGTCTTGTGGATTATAGTCCTCTGAGGCGACCTCTATAGTTACAGAGGTGCTAGTTTTGGCTTTGATTTGGGGTAAAGATGTGCCAGAGCCACTTACGGTAAGTACAAATTCATCACTTATGGTGTCGCTACCAGCAGTTGCTGTGACACTCAGAGTGTATTCTCCTCCTGCTGTTCTATCAGGCGCCAGCTGTAGGAGGTTATCATGGAATATTCTTACAGATCCAGGTAATGTCTTATCGTTCAGGATCTCTACACTATATGTGATGTCCCTATTATCAGGATCTATTGCATTTAGCTGTATGGTACGTACTGTGCCCCCGGCCATGGTAATGTCATTTATGGTTTCAGTGAATCTGAAATTACCTTGAGATGATTGTCCTACACTACCTTGAGATGATTGTCCTACACTACCTTGAGATGATTTTCCTACACTACCTTGAGATGTAGTGAACTGGTGGGTTCCCAGATGTCCCATGGGAATGCATTCTTTGCCCACAATTATGGTGTATTCAGTATTAGGTGAGAGGCCCGTAATTGTTAGAGGGTTTGTTCTGAAACTATGTGAAACGGCACTTGAAGGTTCGGAGGAGGTTGGGTGGATATCGGCGAATGTACAGGTTGCGTCTTGTGGATTATAGTCCTCTGAGGCGACCTCTATAGTTACAGTGGTGCTAGTTTTGGCTTTGAATTGGGGTGGATCAATACCAGAGTCACTTACGGTAAGTGTAAAGTCATCCTGTATGGTATCGCTACCAATAGTTGCTGTGACACGCAGTGAATATTGTCCACTTTCTGTTCTGTCAGGAGCCAAAACAATGTCGTATGTACCGTCAGAAGGTACGTTAGCTATGTGTGCAAATCTGGGTGCAGCTGTGCCGTCCTGTTTGGTTATCGCATATGTGACAGAATCACTCGCAGGGGTTACACTGAGTGGTATGGTTTTCTTCTCGGCCTCATTCATGGTAATGTCTGATATAGTATTAGTGAAACTAAAGGAAGCGCCAGTTGTGCTAAAGGATTTAGAGTTGGACTGGACAAAGCCTGCTCCAGTGGTTCTGACAGATACCATATAGTCAGTGTCAGGATTCAGTCCGGTAATATCATGTGTGAGTCCGGTAACGCGTGTTACCCCATCAGGAATTCTATTTCCATCTCCATCACGTAACACCACGACATAATTGGTATGGTCTTGGTACTGTTTCCATGTAACGGTGGCACCAGTGGAGGTAGGAGTTACTGTAAGGTCAAATATTGGACTGGTTGTTTGAGCAAACGCAAGATCAGTGGCCGGTATTAATACTAGTGCAAGGAGGAGCCCCCCCCCCCCCGATTAAAGCTTTAACTGTAATATTGTTACGGTTAGTAGATTTTAACATTAAAAATTAGTTGACATGTAATGTTAAAAACATTGCTTTGATACTGATGTGAGTAAATACATGGTATGAGTTCACGTCTTCCGGAATCTTATGCACAAATCACATTAACTGTCGCGATCAGTTATGCGTAAATTTAGACACAGGTGAACTCATACAATACATGTTGTATACCAGACCGGCACTTCATGTGGGGATGAGACATGCGCTAATATATTAGAATGTTAGTCAGTTGTACTGGAAAATCGGCATTCCCATACAAGCCGGGTTTACCAATTCTAATCTTGAAAGGTATCCCGTTGGCGTCTGCTTATGACGTGAACTCATACCCGCAACGTGACCCATAACAATCCATGTTCTGAATGTCTCATTGTTGGTTCATCCCGAGTCGTGCCGGGATAATATGAACGCCTTATTCAACCACAGAGTAGCAATCACACCGACATAATGATGAGTGTATTCATGATGCCGGAACGTATCATAGCGCCGTCCGGGATTGCGCGTATATAAAACAGATAACAGGACGTGTTCCGGGATATTGCCGGGAATGATGGGTGATGCCGGAACGTATCACTCCAATGCATCAACGGCCATCTCTATTTGGATATTCAGAGCGATACCTCGTTCCTGGAATGGTCGATTTATACTGTCCCGCTCACCGATTTGTTCACCAACGGTTCTCATATAGCCGTCATCATTATTGAGACCGTGATTGCCTTCCCGGGTAGCTGCTAGGGCCCCCACCATGGTATGAGTTCACGTCTTCCGGAATCTTGTGCACAAATCACATTAACTGTCGCGATCAGTTGTGCGTAAATTTAGACACAGGTGAACTCATACCCACCATGAGCCATTCACAAAGTCGTTTTACCCATTAAAGCGCGGGTCATTTAAGGAATCGGAATTTCCCATTTAGAGTGATTCATTATGGTGAGAATGATTCCTGCCAAGTCAGTCCATATAACCTCGCCGCCATATAATGTCGGGCTATCCTATGAATGAGTATCTGGGCTGGCTGGAAACGGTGTTTATAGAGCATTGATGGATGGCGGCCGCTTAATATGGCACCCACTGGCATATTTCACACTATGACATACTCCGCACCGAGATAGTGTGGTACTAGAACCATTACTCAAGTCCTAGCAGACATGCCTGGAAGAGTCCATCCTGACATATACTCAAAGAGTACCATGAAACTTGAGGGAAGCCCCGACATGGCCGATAGTGAGTTTAAGGAATATTCTGATGGATTATTACATATACGCTCAGGGGTCACCCGGCTATAAGGATAACTTGACATGTTCGGGGGGTACTGTGGTGGCAGAGAGAATAGGCCGCAAGTTTATTCATTCATCCAAGAAGTCAAAACGATTATTGAATCTGGAAAAACCCTAGCCAGCTGACAAGGAATATTGTACCGAACAGTATAATGCCAGCACGTATTACTCTATTCAAAGAGGATCACCCCCGTGATAATGGCTGCGCCAACAAGGAAAGTGACCATGGGCAACCCTGGATACACAATCATGCCACTGGCGTCCGGCTTGGCAACAGTTCCATCCTCACATATGATACAGAAACGGTCATCCCGTTTTTTGACAAAGTACAAGAATCGTTTGGGGAATGGTAAGTCCGTCCTTCTCACGCATATCATAATGTGGCATAACAACATGGTTACCATCCCGCCAGATACCATCATGATAACAGCCATGATATCGATGGTCAGCATTGCCATTGATAACCCGGATATGAACCACCAGTCACCGGAACCGGCAAATTTCCATGTCACCACAGTGATGATTCCGATCATACTGCCGCCGACTAGAATGGTTGTGAAATCAATCGTCTCATATGATAATACCAGAACGGCGGCACTCACCATTAATGCGGTAATACATGACTCTAATGCGACACTTCTATCTCTATAATCAGAGACAGCTGCCGGTATCATGCAGAGAACGGCCAGTATCCATTCCATGCAGGGCGACGTTACGCCTCAATAAAAGGCAGGTCATGATGATTCCATTCAGGATATGGGCAGGTGAGCCGGGCGGTTTTCGGTTATGGTCCGTGCCGGAGGTTCTTGTGGGGCTTGATCAGCAGCAGGGGGTTCGTCCTAGTGGTCGTGCCGGGTGTTCATGATCATGTGGTGCTGCCACCGGGCTGATCAAGGATATGACAGTCACTGTTGAGCGTGCCGGGTGTTCTTGATCATGTGATGCGGTCACCGGGCTGGACTGATCAGCCATATGCCGGGGAGGTTCTTGTGGTACTGATCAGCAACCGGGTGTTCTTGTGGGGCTGATCAGCCATATGCCGGATGTGTTCTTGATCATGTGGTGCGGCAACCATGCTTGTCGACAGAATGAGAAATACCCACTTGACATATGTCAGCAGGAAGTGCCTGAGAATCATTCCAGAATGCTACCAATTCTTGGGCAAGACCGGATTTGCCTGGCGTTATTTACAAATCTTACGCTCTATTTATGCCAAAGTGATGATTTTGAATCTAGTTCGAGAACCATTCAATGACTGAACTTGAACACCTGTAGTCTATCCACCACACCGTTCCCTCCTTGATATCATACACCGCCTGCCATCCATCACAGTGTAGCAACCCTTGAATGGTTTTAGACTCACTGGTATAGTTCAGAAAAAATACCGTTATCCACTCCGTTAGACATGAATCGTCAGTCATGAAGCGACGGTTAATGGGTTGAGTGACTAGCCATTTATCGGACTAGCATTACCTCATCCGGATATTATTTAGCGAGTTCATCAGCTTTCTGTTTGGCCTCATCCAATCTTGGCGCCGTGAGGTACTCTTTGTTGTAATGGTACTCTCTTGAAATTCTGTCATGGTGTGATAATATGTCTCATTCTATTGATGGGTTGACGCGGAATGTGTGGATGTTCATGATTCAAAAAACTAAATCGTTGGTAAACTAGCCTATTGATTGAACATTACCAGACTCATCAAGCGCGTATGTGCTATTCTCTTGCCATATAATGGCGCGTGATCCATTACATTGAGTACAAGCCTCAAATCTACCTAGACTACCGTTACAAATATTCCTCAATGGTCCGTAATCATTACTCCATTGATGTGATCCGCCTGTATTCGGACATTCATTCTCATTACAATCATCATAGAAGAATTCATCTATACGGAGGAATTTGTTCTCCAATGACCATTGACACTTGTTACACTTTCTTGTATTATAGTAAACGTCATCATAGATACCGTTACGGGTATGTGTCCAATCATGGCTTCCACCTTTCATACAAGTGATTGGGTGTAAACTAACCATTCTGTGAATGGTTGTGCTATTCTAGGGTTAATGGGTTGACAGGATATCATTCCCGTCCTGATCAATCCCATATTCAGTCTGTATCATCACATTTCTTGCACCATTTCAGTAATAGAGTGTGATACCTGTAAACAGGACGAATGTGACTCATGCTACAAATATGGCACTGGCGCCCGTTCTGTGTTACCATCTAATCTCCTTGGAATGGTTACACGCCACTATATTATGTCCCATTCGCGATGTTACATGGCTGAATTTGTAAAATCATATCCTGTAATAATGACTCCTGTAATCCAGATCTCCCCATTTATATTCCCCGTCATGAATGAACCTTGTTAGACTGAGTAATAGTCCCTTGTTGAACTTCATCCCATGACTCATTGAATGGTGCACGACCCTGCCCATGACGTACCCATCACCCCGCTTAAGGAACCGAACATGTGTACATGGAATAGACCTTATGCGCAGAATCACTTCCCCCACCTTGCGTGAAAAAGGTCAAGGGACTAAATATTCCCAACAAGGGGACTGTTGTTCCAGTCCAATGAATCCATATAGGTCGCTCAAGCAATACTGAATCCGGTTGTAACACACGCTCGGTACCATTTCCACTGGTTAACCCCAATTTGGAGCGGCCTTGATGTCAATCATGCGTATAAGGTCTATTGCGTTCTCTCCATCTTCCACATCATAATATCTGAAATCAAATCATCAAACGGTTTTACCTTGTTGCAGTATCCACAGTGAGATTTGGTATCACAGTCGTCAAAGATTTTGGTGTTTTGTGACCGGTATCCTCTGCTTTGCATTTGACTGAATATATTATAAAATAACGAGATGTCTTCCATGATCTTGTTTTGTGTATTGCCATTACCATATTGCTTTATAACGTAAACCCTGTCCATGAATGTCTCTAGTCTTCGTCTTGCTGCTGTGGGTTTTTCACAGGTTCCTAACTCTGTCTTTTTTTCATATCTGTCCTTATCTTCTGTAACCATTACCATTCTCATCGGATGATGTTTTAGTACAGTTGCCCAAAAAGTTGATTCTGTCTCTCTTGAATGAAATGAAGTCTTGCAGCTTATGATTCCCAATACATACCACTGAATTGTGAAACCATCGTGATTCTTTTTGCGATACAGAACAACAAGGTCGGTATCGGGCAAATCCAGTCTGTAACCCTGTGCACAGTCTGTAGGAAATCTTACCCTGATAAAATCAAGAACCTTTTCTTTGTAGTCGTCCTCTATGATTGATTTTTTGTTGTCTATCTCATTTAGTGCAGCTATTGTGATGTCTTCCTTGTTGAGAATGCTGTTCAGTATCTGCTTGACATTAAGCTCTAGTTTTTTTCCTACTTTTGCCCTTTTACCTTGGTGTCTTGATATTACTTCTTCTGCCACTTGTTACGAGTTGTTTTTCAGGCGGTAATAAGTGATCACTCATGTACAGATCGAGTTTTGAGGATTTTTTCCCGCTTTTGATGTCATATTCCATTATGCGCTTTTGTGCCACTTTGCAGTATTCCTTGGACGTATCAATATGGATAAAATTCCTTTTTGTCTTATGTGCTGTCAATGCTGTGGTTCCGGTTCCCCCGAACATGTCTAGGACTGTATTGTCTTTGTATGTGTAGTATTTTATTAGCCTGTAAATCAGGTCTTCCGGAAATGGTGCCGGATGTCCATTTCTTTTGGTTTCTGGCTGTATGTGCCAATAAGCATCAGAGAATTTCTTAAACTCTTGCCCTGTTATGTCAATATCCTTTTTGTTTCCATCGAGGCTCATGGAATCCTTACAATAAACCAACACATATTCCCAAGAAGGCATCACATGAGGGTTTGACGGACTCTTCCAGCTTCCCCAAGCTGTTCTCTTGTAGATGTTTTGCTTGTACCATAATATTTCAGCTCTGAAAATGAATCCCATATCCCTCAGCCTTTCTGAAATATCATGGTGTATGGGCTTGAAATCGGCTATTCCTGTAGGTGCAATGTTTAATGCAAATCGTCCACCGTCAACAAGTACCCTGTACAGCTCACGAAATACAGTCTCCAACCAACCAAGGTATTGTTCATAATCCATGTTGTCTCTGTGTTCGGAATAATCCAGACTCACATTGTAGGGAGGAGACGTTATCGCCATGTGTATGGAATTATTTGGAAATTTCTTCATGGTATCAAGAACGTCTGCATTGATTATCTTGTTTGTTGGAAGAGCAACATCATTCTCCAATTTTATTTTGTTGTAGTTTAGTGTCAACTGTGTCATCTTTTCTCGATATTCTGATATTTTTTCACGAAGTTGTCTCTGTTCTAGTTCATTGTATTTTTGCTCAGCTTCTATGCTTCCTTCTCGTCCACAAGATATGTCAAACTGTTTTTTTGTAGATGGATCATATCCTCTGAATGTTACGTACCTGTTTTTTTTGATTGTTCTTATTATCCTCATCACACTGACAACGGAAAAACATTATAAAAATTTTACATTATTCTAAGTGTAACTTTATACTGTTACACCATAATTAGTGTAATAATGGTATGAGTTCACGTCTTCCGGAATCTTGTGCACAAATCACATTAACTGTCGCGATCAGTTGTGCGTAAATTTAGACACAGGTGAACTCATACTAATAATGAACCAAAGGGACAAAGAAATTACAGTCAAGCAAGAATCATAACATGGTTCTCTACTGATTGGTCATCAGCCACAAGTCCTACCAATGAAGCACCATAAGGATGGACCACCTTGGAAAACGAAATCATATTAGTTGACAAATGAGGGAACCGGGCCTATCACATACCAGCATGTCTTATTAGACCGTATGCGTAAAATCACTTCCCCCACCTTGTGTGAAAAAGATCAAGGGACTATTACTCAATAGTAGTATCCGGGCTACACAAACATGGGGGACTATTATCCATATAGGTCGCTCAAGCAATACTGAATCCGGTTATAATACACTAGTACCATCATTGAATACGTATAATCACGGGAATCTGTGGTGCATTTGATGGCCAGACAATCCATACAGAACCCAAATAAACATAATTTATATACATTGATTAATATATAATATGCATATTGGAAGCAAGATACTCCGGTGGCTGCATTATGGGGCAGTATGAATATGACATGCTGACAAAACTGGTAGAGTCAGGAAAGATACGATCAAGAGGCAGGTTCTTCCGTGAGATGATACGCCGACACGGAAAGGCCATACTGGAAGGCAGAGAGCCGCCAATCTAGTTTTTTGTATATTTTGTAGGGTGTGTCGCGGAACAACCGGGACATAATGTATTAGAACGAACCCAGGAGCAGCCGGGCACCTTGTAACCACTCCTCTTTATCTGGTTGATGTGATACTCTGTTATCTTCTTGTTATAGTCCGGGGCGCCCTGGAACAGGTCACTGATGTCTGGAATATCGATACCTGTATTCAGGTGGTACGTTGCCACAAGGAAGCGGCCTGAATGTGATAAATTCCCGCCTTGAGATATCATATCCAGGCACTTTGTTATGCACGGGGGTGTGTCGCCACTCTTAATGACTTTGTTATACTCACACCATTCTGTAATGTCTGGTGGTACCTCTATGGGCGGCAGTCTTGTCATCTTCTCGATACGATTCCTAATGTACCGAGTAATGGCATCTCGCATTAATCTGAGGAACTTGTCCGGCTCCAGATGGACAAAGCCCTTGTTCACATGCTGGTTGATTAGCTTCCATGTATTTCCAAGGCCGACCGCCAATGGCAAATATTGGGAGACATGCAACGTATACAGGCCTTTATCACTGCCTGGTTCTGAACCTAATACTTCCCGGCATATGGGAGTTATGTCTACATTGCGCCCCTGCATCATGTGGATGGAGTATAGTGCTTCTGTGTATGAGAACCGGCCTATCAGTTTATGGTTATTCATCCTCCTACATAATATAACGGCCGCCAGGAATGACTCTGTTCCTTCCGGCTCCATGTAGCGGCGGTCTAGAATAATTTCCTCGATTGCTCTATTCTTGGCCCACCGCTCCCAGTCATGTATTCCCGGATGCATTCCCGCAATAGCCGCCCTTACCCTTTCTACACCCAAGTCGATGTTAATCTCGGTCTTGCCTTTCATGTGAATAGCGGATTCCGGCATGAAATGTAGTAATACCATTCTAAATCATACAAGTCAGGGTTTATCATTCCACGAATATGGTGGACTGGCCTATAATGATATCATCCCCGAATAGAAGAGCGGTATAGACACCCGGCCCGTGCTGCTCTAGTATAGGGGTAATGTCAGATATAATGGAAAAGTCATCCTCCCATTGTATTGCCTCTATGAAGGGAATTATTACCAGTTCCTCATGGTATTCCGGCCGCCATGTTATGGTGTCAAATGGTGTCTGGGACGCCGGTGCATCTTGGTCTACGTCATACGGATCAGGGCACCGTGTCACGTACATCTCTGATTCCATGTAATAGTAACCGTGGGGCGGAATTATAGAGGCCACAATCACCCCATTGTCATAACAGTATGTTCTCTCGACCTGCCCGCGGGTCAGGTTGTATGGTAAAGGATCATAGCATAATGAGATGCTGTCTATAACATTCATGGAATGACCGCTCAATGTTAGAGTGGTGCCATTAATGGATGCCTCTGTGAATGTCACGTAACTATACTCAAAGTGTTGTACGACTCTCATGTTATAATCATCATGCGAGATTCCCAGATTGACATGGGTGTGGTGCTCGTTTAGTATGTTATCACGGTGTCCCGGGCTGTTCATGAAACCATTCATGATTTCTTCCAAGTCCTGGAATGGTGATACGGGAACGAACAAGTCATTAATACAGTAATCCAGGCCGGATACGTTCTCGGCGTTGACACCTGTCCCATTATATCGCATGTACGGTTTCATGCCGTCCAGTCCCCAGTTAGATAAGTAGCAGTGTTCCAGCATGTTTTCAGCGTGTTGCTGGGCCGCCATATCATTACCAAGTGAAACTGGCTGTAGTCCGGCCATTTCTCTTTCATGGTTGATCAATTCCAGCATGTACTGATCAAGTGTTTGTTCCTGGGAATGAGCGGTACCGGCCACTAGTGGTGCTAGAGCCAGTAATAGATTCATGATTTTAATTCAGTCATGATGTAATAAAAGGACAGTTCATGTTAAACCATGAAACTGGAGAGACCTGATGGGGGAGAATTCATAGGCAACACTGAGTGATGTAGATTGTCTCAATACTATCAGGTGTGATGGTTGATGTACGCGATAACGAAATAGTGCACCGCATTAGTGTCATTCCATGACCATGCCTTTTACCTCTGTAACAAACTAGTTCTAACATGGCATATAACATAGAGGGGAGAAGTAAGTCTGGTTACTGGTACTATTATGGATCAGAAAATGACAAAGACGATGCAATTGGTACCGCAAAGATGATTTCGGTAGAAAAACCGGGCATGCTTGTCCACGTTACAGATACAGAGACAGGAGAAGTAGTATTTGATATCACAGTTCAAGTGTCTTGATCATTTTGTAAACCACTGGCGCATCAGCCCAAACTAACCATGTTATCATGATCAAGAACGGCGTTGTTTATGCACAAGTCCCGTCAGGATGATACTGAAGTATACATATGAGAACAGAGGTAAAAATGGTTCAGTCCCATGAAGAGGACCATGGGTATATTTCATTTGATTTTGATCCGTTAGATGGTGCTGATGAGAGAATCCATAAGGCGTTTGCATTATTCTCTAACTTCATATTTGGTATGTTATTATATTGGAGCCGTGGTAAGCGGCAGCAAGCAGGCCGTTCAATGATGCAGGTCAAAGCCTAAAACAGATACCATGTCCACTATTCCTGGAATGGAATCTGGATGTTGAAGAATCATGGAATAGAATAGCCAAGGAACAATTATTGCCGGCTAAACACGCGCCATGATTGATGCCGTTTGTAACATGTTTGACATTGAGTATGATACTGATTCCCTTACCAATATGTGGTGTGAGGAACCAAGTTGACGGTGGCTTATATGTATACTTATAATAGATTACTCTGGAGAATAGTTTATGTTTCCCACCATACACACCCACAAATTTATTGTTAAAGGTCAGCCTGTGAATCATTAATTCCATCATGGTAGACATCCGGCGCTCACCTATACCAACATGATGGAATATAGCAACATCCGCCTCTTTGTACCGCCGTCTCTGGAATGGGCTTTGCGTGTAATACCAACAACCGTGGTTTTATTTACCCTTTACACGCCTCACGTAACATGAACCACGTGGATTATAACTAGTTTCATGGAACTGCCGCCTGATCGGATTGCCCAATTCGTAATGACCTCTGAATCATTCTTAACATGTTGCAGTCATACTGGAATAGCGCGTTCACCATCTGTCCATATGATTCCCTTGAACCATTTTATCATCCGGGAATTTCTGCATGATCTCAATCGTGACTTGCCGGGACCATTTTATCATGGAATATCTAGGGATCCTTTGGAAGTGTACTTTAGTTGGGCGCGGCCACCAAGCCAGGGCCGCTGATGCATGTGAATCATACGTGCCGGGTGTTCTTGGTATGGTAACTGGACTTGATCAGCCGGGGGTTCTTGGCCACCATTAACAAATGATTCTAGTATTGGAGTATTCCATGGGCATTTGCCCTCAGCCACTTCTTGGTCTCCTCATAGTTCGGGCAATGCATGTGAACTAGTGTCCAAAATTGTTATGGTGTACAATATGACATAACTCATGAATGATGGTAGATTCTATAACCTCCTTGGGGGCCCTTAACAATCCTCATAGCGTATTTCATTCTTCATGTTGCAGTCACCCCAGCGGCCTCCACCTAATCTTTTCACGGACAAATGTGAGGGTTTTACACCTATCACTCTAGCCAATTCATTAGTCCGTTCAATGACCCATTGAACTGAATGAGGTTTGAGACTGGAAACTGCCTCTTTTGGTCGTATAGTGTCTGCAATCCACTGGGCGTTCTTGATCACAAATATCATCCGGTGGGATACCGGGAAACGTTCTCACGACAAACTTGCCGCTCTTATCCAATGTCCTCGCAAACATGACTCTCTGCTTCTTCGTAATGGTCTTGTTCCCCACCTTTAGTGCAACTTCTGTTCTTTTCATACTATTATGATAGTGGTATTAGTGTATATTCCTTTGTATTAACTTGTATCATAACAGCCATGAAAAAACATGTAAAGAATCCTTACGTTCAATAATATTCACTTCATGTTTGGCGTGTGTGTTCTTTAGCCGTTCTCACAAAGTGATTCTGCGCATATGGTCTAATGGTGGCAAGCCATTCCAGCGCTTCAATGGGGCCGCTGCGGAAATATCAAACGTAAAATTTCTCAATGGGAAATCGTTTCGAAACCGCGTATACCAACTCGCATGAGCTTCTATAAGTCGGCAAGAGTAATAGAATGATTATAATCGGCAAGTATAAGTCAGACGGGAATAGTATCTGCCAAGATATACCAAACCACATGAAGAATAATAACAATACTCCAGCTAATATTGAACAGACGCGGGAACGTATGGAATGGCGTGATGGAGTCGGATGATATAATGGATCCCATGGCGGATACATGATACCAAAGACCGCGGCACATACTACAGTCATGACAATGGTGACACTATCTGTTCCTTGTGTAGATAGGAAAATGAAAAGAGCGATAGCGAATAGGAATGATCCTGTCTCAATAAACCTACGGAGGTGGTGATACTGAAATGACATTATTTACCAACACCATTATATCGGATTTTGACGATACGGTGAGCAGTGACAGTACGATGCTGAGTATCTCTTTTTTACTCCTTTACTGTATCCAGAAGCGCGAGTAATACTTCCTTTGTATTGTCATCCATTAGCCAACAACCTCTCGATTTCTTTTTCTATTTGTTCAAGAGGTTCGGCCGCTCTCTTCACTTCCTCACCAGTTGCATCAGGTTTCTCCAATACCGCCTTTATGTCATACGCTGTTGACACAGCTGCCGCAATAACGTCATCTGCCTCACTCATACCGTATATAGTATATTATGATATTTAAAGTAGTGTACCCACATCTGGCTAGGACTGGAATGGTCCCTCGTCATAGTGGTGGACCAACAAACGTAAAATTTCTAAATGGGAAATCGTTTCGAAACCGCGTATACCAACTCGCATGAGCTTCTATAAGTCGGCAAGAGTAATAGAATGATTATAATCTGCAAGTTAGATGGGAATAGTATCTACAAAGCCACATGAAGAAGAATACAACGAATATTGAACTGAGACGTGAACGTATCGAATGGCATGATGGATTCGGATGATATAATGGATCCCATGGCGGATACATGATACCAAAGACCGCGGCACATACTACAGTCATGACAATGGTGACACTATCTGTTCCTTCTATAGATAAGAGCGATAGAGAATAGGAATGATCCTACGGAGGTGGTGATACTGAAATGGCATTATTTACGAACACCATTATATCGGATTTTGACGATACGGTGAGCAGTATGATGCTGAGTATCTCTTTTTTACACACCTTATCCAGAAGCGCAGGTATCATTCCACCAAAATCAGCGCATGTTTATACTATTCCATGAGGGAGTCATTCCATGGCAGGTCATAGACTGACATATCAGCAGCTGATAGTGTGGCGACCTATTAACGGTCATGAGAACCTAGTCATGATATCCGAGAACAATGTTTAGGTCTTTACCACGATACTACCAAGGATAAGTCGATATTTGACTGGTTCGGCAGAGCCGCCCCCTTGTTCGGAGGCGCCTAACTGTGGCCGATGTAGAGACCACGCTGAACACCCATTTGGCAAGACTACTGAATGATAAGCGATATAACTGGACGGTAAAAGCCCAGCAGGGACACATGATGAGAAGGCGTGCCCAGATAGACGTACTATAGCGGTCACCATAAGTCTTGAAATGGTACATGATAAGGGACCAGTCCTAGAATGGACCATGTTATCGTACCGTCATCTAGAATCACTCCCTGACGCGCCGGGCCGAAGTTATGGGCGGGCTTTCCAGTTCAACATGGCGGTGAACGTTTTTCATGACTGGAGGAAGTGGACATATTCGACTTGCCGGAATGATATCCTGGTGGCAGATATCGGCGAGCCTGTTTACGCGCGCCAGTTTCATCCATCTAATGAGGAATGGTAATGGTGGCGCCGATTGGTTGAGTGAAATGCCATTCCGGTATGGCGAGATGGATGCATAAGGCGTGTTTATGAGGATAATTCCGATAACATCCCGCGCCGCCGCAAACAGAATCATTCTGTCGTGTCCAAAGCCACCAATCCGGCGCAATTCTTGTGAATTACACTTGCCGGGCATTGGTGTCGTGAGGACGACAAAGCCGATTGACCATTCCTGGGACATGAGCTCATTCAAAATAGTCGAGCGTGTAGACAAAAGAACCGTTCCAGGAGAGCGCGATTCACATTAACAAACGGGAGAAGCCACCTATGAGGAGTAGACGTTGGCGGCAAGCATTTGGCCGTCACGGCCGGCAATCCATGACATGAGGCAACGTTCCATATTACGGGAGATACGTTATCTCCAGGGTAAGAATGGCAAGCGATAACGACAGAAGACGAACGATTCCATGAATGGCATACAAGGTAGTCATCGAGAACTTGTCAGATCATGGTGGGAACAGGAATCGTTCCATGAGAGAGAACCGTGTTGGTGGATTCTTACAGAAGTCGGGGGATTGAATTAGAGGCAGTACCGGCCAAGACTGGTGGGTATCATTCCAAGAAAACTAGGGACACATGTAACCGGTCACTGTACTCAGGAGTTTCATGCCGATATCAAGGAGTAACCGGATTGAGCGGCAGAGCGTGTCGCCCGGGGGGCGGGGAACTGTTTCTCGTCCAACAGGGGGCAGTGAACCATTTCCCGTCCAACCGGAGGCGCCAGGACGGAACGCAGAGCAATGTACTGTCCAGGAGCGAGGCGCCACGTATTATGGTGACCGCTATATGAGAGGACAGCGTATCATGAGACACTGACGGTTCTCTGCACAAACTGTGTGGAAATAATGAAGGAGTACAGCCCGCTGGTGATATGGTGAATGACATGTCAAAGACCGTCATGAGTACCAGATACTGTGTGAAGTGTGCCCGGGAACGATTCGACGAGTCACTATATAATGGTGAAGCTGACATTGCATTCTCTGGAACAATATCCGTGTTGAGAAAATTCCGGGTATGAGTTCACGTCTTCCGGAATCTTGTGCACAAATCACATTAACTAGAACAACCTGTTCCATCAGTTGTGCGTAAATTTAGACACAGGTGAACTCATACAATTCCGGAAGTGTTAACACGCACTCTGTCAATGTGTGGAGTTTTTGTCACCCTCAGGAATTATACGCGATCTATCAAATGCCATACGCAACACGCGAACACCGGTTGGGACCATTTTAATGGCGACAAATACAATGACCGTCAGTGTCATAATACCACCAATAGATGCCAAGTACTGTTCTGATAGTGTCCAAAAAATTGCTCCGCCTGTTGCTACCAAGCCAAGTAATGGTAGAATGAACGTGGAATACCCGTATCCCAGGTTAATGGGTGACTCACGGGTGACATACGCGAATACAGCCACACCTAGAACGATTATCAGGACGTGCACGTCTGCCTCTGTGTAACCAATCGCCACTGCTATTGCCGCCAGACAGGCCAGTATGTAGAATATCATAGTAGTGCCTCGACGAGATTTAGATATCCATAATTGTTGCAGAGCATAGCCAGCAAGACCACCCACAATGTATCTAACAAGAGAATTAACTGTATCCTTTAGTCTGCTATCGGAAAGATCGTCACTGAGTCGTTGTAATTCATTTGCCAGTCCCTTTAATTCACCTATTGCTCTTTCATCAACTTCATTTGAAGCAATTTCGTGCATTCTAGCGATCTCACTAACTCTTCGCTTTACAGATGCTTCATCCATACTATATTCATCGCTATCTGTGTGAAAAGGATTGTGTGGGGGTTTTGTCACATGATAATCAAAACGAGAGGGACTCATAATAAGTATGGCGCTCACCAGGAATGGCTCCATACGGTCCATCAAGCGGAGACTACCGGTTAGTGTATGTCGCTGAATCATGTTCAGCTTTGAGTACTGGAACAATGCCGTATGAACCCGAGACAAAAGGGTGACCCACTACCACCGTAATGGCCTGTTCCCTGACAAAGTGGCGCGGGAACCACGATATGGCGAGGGCGCGATCAACTAGACCATTGTTAGAGAGTGAACTCTGAGGGGGCCGCGAACCGTTCCACGTCCAACCAGGGGGACTGTTATTCAAACAGTCCAACCAGGGGG
>CBDATR010000023.1:0-25116 GCA_965200155.1 Nitrosopumilaceae archaeon
ACAAATCACATTAACTGTAGCGATCAGTTGTGCGTAAATTTAGACACAGGTGAACTCATACAAACGGTTACCTCATACTCATGACTCGTTCATCAATCTCTTGCCTTGTTTCATAGGTGTTAAGATGGCTTATCGTTTTCATGTAGGAATGGTCATCGAATACTTTAGTGAGTTGCTTTACTATTCCATCATGAAATACTGGTACAGGTATCATTTTACAGCTGATGGATGACATTAGACCTTATGCGCATGATTGACAGGAATAGCCCATGTTGCTTCAAACTGGGGTGTATTTTATGGCACACAATCAGTCAAGCATGAACAATGTGAATGGCACCTGCCAGCACTAACGTATGCCGTGATTACAAATGTCGTGTAGTGGGGTGACCGGATCTTGATGACGTATATCATGAGTGAGCTAAATGGTTACCACAAAACCCATTAATTTAGTGGATTTTCTGATGAGTAATATTCGAATTATAATATCACGGAAATTATGGACAGATATTTTTCAAGAATTTCTTGTACCTGGTATGCTTGTGCATAATAGACCTTATGCGCATGATTGACAGGAATAGCCCATGTTGCTTCAAACTGGGGTGTATTTTATGGCACACAATCAGTCAAGCATGAACAATGTGAATGGCACCTGCCAGCACTAACGTATGCCGTGATTACAAATGTCGTGTAGTGGGGTGACCGGATCTTGATGACGTATATCATGAGTGAGCTAAATGGTTACCACAAAACCCATTAATTTAGTGGATTTTCTGATGAGTAATATTCGAATTATAATATCACGGAAATTATGGACAGATATTTTTCAAGAATTTCTTGTACCTGGTATGCTTGTGCATAATGTGTAAATTATGCAACCCGGATACTACGAGTAGATCTTCCCGGAATTCCTCACGACTACCATCATATACCTGACTTAATCTACGATATACCTTTAGCATTCGAATTACATTCTCGATTAATATGCGCCTTTTTGATACATATTGGTTGTATTTCCTTTCAGTTTTAGTGAGTGATTCCCTACCCCTGTATGGAATCATGACCTTTGCGCCGGGTAGGAAGTCTTTCATACCCTGGTATCCTGCATCTGCTATTACTGTTATCTTATCGGATGGCGGCGTGGTTGATTCTTTTAGGGACTTGCCCCATTTGCCACCGAGGGGAATATCATTCTTGAATATACCATAATCGTGTCTTTTTCCCTCATATACTCCACTTACGTGAATTATCAGTCTTTTCTTGTTTGATGTTATCTGTACGTTATACGTGTGGGTTTTTTGTTTACCAGAGTACATTGCCTCCTGATTTTTTTCAGGACGTTGTACGCGTACATGTGTCCCGTCAGTCTTTATTTCCCCTCCGGCTCGACCGGGAACAATTTCCTTAAAGTCCGATGCTGACTTGATTTGCGATATTGCTTTTGCAACGGTATCGGCCGTTGGGAGTATCTTGATCAGTCCCTGCTTTGTAAACTGGATGTAACGGCATATGTTTGACTGGTTTATCTTGAGTATTGCTGCCAGCAGCTCCTGCTTTGTATTGCAGCGCAGGCGTATCAGTGTAACTAAGAGTACATGCCTGACCGGAAATTTGTTCACGTGCCCGCGATCATTTGTAAGTTCTAAGAATCGCCGTGCATCATCGCCTTCCAGGGACTCTACGTATTCTGTGAATCTGATTAATATCCATTTGAACTCTTCCGGGGTGCACCCGGTCAGGGAATGAAGCTGATCCTTGCGTTCTATGATGCCATCGAGATTTGAAACGAGGGCATTCTTTGTTTGAGCTTCAAGTTTGGCGTGCAGGCTGTCATTTTTCCCACGTAAACTGTCAACTTTGCCACGCAGGTTTGTTACTTCGGCCTCGGACCTGGTGCGTAGCCGGTAGTACTCTGTGACTAACTGCTCCCTGGTGAGTTCTTCTGCTTTTAGCATACCTGGTATTACAAAATTAGGTCTTAACTTTTCTGTTTCACACGAGTCTGTGGGAAAACCCATGATACTAGGTCAATTGTTCGTATCTAACAACTTGGTTTAGACGTGCAGGGTGGGAGAAGTGATTCTGCGCATACGGTCTAATAAAAAATAATAAACTAAAGAAAGAAGATCTTCCAATTCCACCAGAAGCACAGACGTATATCATAAATACCAAACCGAAACATAAAGCGAGAAATTTTATACGTTATAAGAAAATATGTGGTATGTATATAGATGTAAATATTAGTGGTCAGTGTTGTGTACAAAATGCAATTAAATTAATTAAAGCTACAAATACACGTCTCCCTGATTTTAAATTAGTATTAGCTACTAGTTAATGATACGATATGTCTAATTTTACACACGACGTATCACAATAATTAGTGTGATTTAAGCACGTAAATATAAGATGTAAACTCGTACGATTATCCACTATTCCACATAATGATGATGAACCAAATCATCATAGAATCTGACCGATTTTATATTAACAAACTCCAGCATTCCATACCTTGATAGCTCCCTCCCAAATCCACTATGCTTTATCCCACCAAAGGGAATTCTGGGATCTGATACGACCACATTATTCACGCTAACTATTCCTGATTCAATGCGCCTCGATATCTTTTCTGCCTTCTGTAAGTTCTTTGTCCATATACTGGCACCCAGACCAAACTCAATATCATTGGCAAGTCTTATGGCCTCGTTTTCATCCTCGACTATAGTTATGGGTGCAACAGGTCCAAAGGTCTCCTCACTGGTAATCCTCATATTTGATTCTATATTGGTAAGTATGGTCGGCTTGTAAAAGAACCCGTCCCTGTCCATTTGCGAGCCTCCCAAAAGTATCTCTGCTCCCTTCTCCTTTGCATCCTCCACAATCCCAGAAATGGTATCAAGGCTATCTTTGCTTGAGAGGGAGCCAATATCTGTCTCCAATGATGCAGGATCCCCAACTCTCAACTGTGACGTCTTTTTAACAAACATCTCTATGAAATCCTTGGCAACACTCTTACTCACAAAGAACCGCTTTGATGCCACACAGCTCTGCCCGCAATTGATAAATCTGCCCTTTACGGCTCCTTCGGCTGCCTTCTCTACTATTGCATCATCTAATACTATGAAGGGATCACTACCTCCCAGCTCCAGGACACATTTTTTCAGGTTCCTGGCTGCTCTTTGGCCCACCTTTGCCCCTGCATTTGTACTTCCAGTAAAAGTGACAGCATTCACGTCCGAGTCAATCAGGTGATTCGCCGAGTCCACACTACCGACGACTGTCTGAAATATTCCCTCGGGTATACCTGATTCAGTAAACGCCTTTTCTATCTCCAATCCAGATTGCAATGTAACCCTGGACGTATGAGTTCACCTGTGTCTAAATTTACGCATAACTGATCGCGACAGTTAATGTGATTTGTGCATAAGATTCCGGAAGACGTGAACTCATACCATTTGTAAGCTCCATGAAGTATGAGTTCACCTGTGTCTAAATTTACGCATAACTGATCGCGACAGTTAATGTGATTTGTGCATAAGATTCCGGAAGACGTGAACTCATACTCCATGAATCGCCGTGCATCATCGCCTTCCAGGGACTCTACGTATCTGTGAATCTGGTTAGTATCCATTTGAACTCTTCCGGAGTGCATCCGGTCAGGGAATGAAGCTGATCCTTGCGTTCTATGATGTCATCAAGATTTGAAACGAGTGCATTCTTTGTTTGAGCTTCAAGTTTGCCACGCAGGTTTGTTACTTCGGCCTCGGACTCGGTGTGTAGACGGTTGTACTCTGTGACTAACTGCTCCTTGGTGAGTTCTTCTGCTTTTAGCATACCTGGTACTACAAAATTAGGTCTTAACTTTTCTGTTTCACACTAGTCTGTGTGTGAAAACCCATGATACTGGGTCAATTGTTCGTATCTAACAACTTGGTTTAGACGTGCAGGGTGGGAGAAGTGATTCTGTGCATACGGTCTATTATTCCCCCGCCCTACTATAATGTCAATAGTACGAAAAGTAAGTCCGCTTAGGATCCGGCGTACAGTAGTTCAGATTGCACAAGCCAGATGGTAAAGAGAATAACAGAGGAATCAAGACAAAAGAGGCGTTGCCACCACCAAAATAGCTCAAGACCTGAAACAAGACACGTACGAAGATTGTGAACCAGAGAACGGGAACGACTCGAGTAAAGATGGGCAGGCCCATGATACCAATCACCGCCACCCAGATACTAATGGTAACTGAAGCATACAGCAAGGACCCCGCCGGAGGTATGAGTTCACGTCTTCCGGAATTTTATGCACAAATCACATTAACTAGAACAACCTGTTCCATCAGTTATGCGTAAATTTAGACACAGGTGAACTCATACCGCCGGAGTAGTACGTATTGCAAAGAGGCTTAGACATAATACATATCGCGCAGTATATCGCATAATGAAAAAGAATGGTACGGCAGGCTCATCACCTGCAAAGTCAGAGTGGGTACGCTATGAGCGTAAATATTCCAATGCAATGTGGCACTGGCATGTCATGAAAAGATGAGCGCTTCAGGGGACTGAATCTCATAGATGATGCATCCAGGTGTATAGTCGGGGCGGCACTATTTGAGCATGCAACCTCAGAGAACGCCCCGCTCTATTACTGAGACTGGCAATGAAACAATTCGGCGCCCCTGCATCTCGGATAACGGCGCGTGTTTCGTAGGACAATAAAAGGGCAAAAAGAACTGGAAACCCACTATTCTAGGAAGAACTGCTGAATCAAGACATCATACTAATCAATTCCAGACCATACCACCCGCAGACAAATGGCAAACTGTAGCGCTTCCACAGAACGATTGAGGACGAGGGGACTCTTATTTAAGAGTCCGACGAGATATGGCATTATGACAGTCTCCGGGATTATATCGACTACTACAATGAGAGAAGATTGCACTTCTCACTGGATATAGATAACGGCGAAACGCCGCTTCAGGAATAAAAAGGCGACCCAGACAATTAGGGCAAATGATGCAAAATGGATGGAGCGAGATACCAATGACTAGCGGACCGACTTTTCATACATTACATTTCGTACTATTTGAATACATTGCAGCCAGTGAATACATATAAAAAAAGTTTTTAAAAAGAATCTAATATGTGCAAATTATGACAAACAGGGCAATCAAGATATTGGTGGCAAAACTTGGACTGGATGGTCATGATCGGGGCGCCTTGGTACTGTGCAGGGCATTTCGTGACGCTGGCATGGAGGTAATATACTCTGGTCTCTTTGCAACTCCGGACCGTATAGCACAAATAGCCGAAGACGAGGATGTGGATGCTGTGGCTATGAGTCTATTAAACGGGGCTCACAACACACTGTTTCCCCGTGTGGTATCAAAAATGAAGGAAAAGAATCTTGATGATGTACTGGTAGTGGGCGGGGGTGTGATACCTTACTCTGATTATGTACAACTTCGGGATTCCGGTGTAGATAGAGTATTCGGGCCCGGAGCTCCACTCCCGGAGATAATCCAGCATATAGAGAGCGGTGTGGCACAGCGAAGAAGTCTGTAGCGAAGCATCTTTTATCAAAGGTACGATACTGTGTACAACTTTACAGTCATGTGTCATTATTAAGAAAAATATGTCATATTGTCTGCGGTCATTCTGTGGATTCTGACCACATCATTTTTCGCATACGACGGCCCACCTGCTCTATCTGGTGATCCTCCATCTGTTTTATGTAGCGATCAAAGGAGTTGCGCCCGTTCTTTTTGTACTCTGAAACCCATTCCTCGTTGAATGTGCCATTCTGTATCATGTCTAGAACTTTCTTCATGTTGTCCTTGTTGGCTTCGTTCATAACCATGGGTCCTCTGGTCAGGCCACCATACCTGGCGGTCTCGCTGACGCGGTTCCACATTCCATTGATGCCGTATCTCTGTATCATGTCAACTATAAGCTTCAACTCGTGCAGTACCTCAAAGTAAGCTATTTCTGGCTGATAGCCTGCCTCCACCAGTGTCTCAAATGCATTTGTGACCATCTGGGCTGCTCCTCCGCAGAGATCTGCCTGCTCACCAAACCAGTCTGTCTCAACCTCTTCTTGGAACGTGGTCTTGATTAGACCTGCTCTAGCGCTACCAATAGCCTTGCCTATGCCTAATGTTCTGTCCCAGGCGGTGCCAGTGTAATCCTGGTGAACTGCCACTATGGACGGGGTACCAAAGTTCTGTAGATATGTCTCGCGTACCTTGGAGCCAGGTCCCTTGGGTGCCACCATTATAATGTCGATGTTACTTGGTGCTTGTATCCATTTCCAATGAATGGCTGCCGCATGCGAGAAGGATAAGGCCTTGTTTTCAGTAAGGTGTGGTGCAATGTCATTGCTGTATACTTGGGACTGCATCATATCTGGTATCAGGACATGTATTATGTCCGCTTCCTTGCATGCGTCAGCAGTCGCCATAACGCGGTGACCTGCCTTCTCTGCCTTGTTCCAGCTCGCGCTGTCTCTTCTTAGGCCTACAACCACATTCAGGCCTGTATCTCTCATATTGTCTGCCTGAGCCTCTCCCTGTATGCCATACCCCAAGACGGCCACAGTCTGATCCGCTATAGCGTCAATCTTTATGTCGTTGTCTTTCCATGTTTGTGCCATATGTTGCCCGTATGTATGGTTCCAATATTAACCATTGATGCTGCGCGCAGAGTATGAGTTCGCATATGTCTAAATTCACACACGACGAATAGCGACGATTAGTACTACTTTAGTATGAGTTCACCTGTGTCTAAATTTACGCACAACTGATCGCTACAGTTAAAGAACCGGTTCTTTTGTGCATAAGATTCCGGAAGACGTGAACTCATACCGACTTTAAGCACATGGAAGATTTGAACTCAAAGAGACTGCAATCACCATTGGCTTCCTGAATCGTAGAGTTGGCGTGGACTGGGTGCTACTGAGTGATCGCAGAAATCCGTTCGCTTGTACACTGACTTGACTAAAGCCAGTTATGTCATATTTGGTCACTCTTGGGGTGCTGCAGGGACAAATGTTTCTTCTATGAAAACAATGATCACGTCTTGGCCACATGCCCAAATTATGTAGTCGAGCAGATTGAATCAATCTCCAAGATTCATTATACGTGAGCCCATGGGTCCACAGCCATCATGTCCGTACTCCTGCCCTCATTGCCTTTACAGTATTCATCAGGGCGCGTAGGCTCTCATCGGATCCTATGTCGCTCCGGTGCTCCAGCCCACGGGCGCCAGAGGCCGCTATCGCATCCTCCACAATGCGTGATGCCTCGGGGTATTGTGTCTGCCATGGCACCTATGGCAACCGCCCGGGATCTTCCCGGATACACGCGCCAGTCCATATGCTGGCACCAACCTCTTGGGCGTATGTATGGTTAAGCGTGAAGTTTATGCGACTGCCCGGGGCGGGGTACTGGGGGCCACCAAATATTTAACCACGCATGCGCGCCTTTCGAACAGGACAGCGTCATCGACAAGTGTTCTGCACCACATCATGCGCAGTATGTCTGAGAAGGGTGTGCGCAGCATTCGCAGTATGTTTAGAGTATGAGTTCACCTGTGTCTAAATTTACGCACAACTGATCGCGACAGTTAATGTGATTTGTGCATAAGATTCCGGAAGACGTGAACTCATACTGTTTAGACCCTCCGGATCGCCAAACCGCCCGTTAAACTCATGAATTTTATCCCATCTCTTGTCAGAAAGAATCCGCCATTCAGGACACCGGTGAACCTCAGTCCAAGGTTACGCATCTCTTTCAGTATTCTCTCCATCACACTCTTGCATGCCTCCAAGTCATTATGGGTCATGAATGGCAATACCTTTGCCGGTCCGGTAAAGCAGCCCATGCAGTCTGTCCCGGGACCTGTATCATCGTATGAGTTCACCTGTGTCTAAATTTACGCACAACTGATCGCGACAGTTAATGTGATTTGTGCATAAGATTCCGGAAGACGTGAACTCATACTGTTTAGACCCTCCGGATCGCCAAACCGCCCGTTAAACTCATGAATTTTATCCCATCTCTTGTCAGAAAGAATCCGCCATTCAGGACACCGGTGAACCTCAGTCCAAGGTTACGCATCTCTTTCAGTATTCTCTCCATCACACTCTTGCATGCCTCCAAGTCATTATGGGTCATGAATGGCAATACCTTTGCCGGTCCGGTAAAGCAGCCCATGCAGTCTGTCCCGGGACCTGTATCATCGTATGAGTTCACCTGTGTCTAAATTTACGCACAACTGATCGCGACAGTTAATGTGATTTGTGCATAAGATTCCGGAAGACGTGAACTCATACGTATCATCTGCATACCTGTACGGGTAATCGTATGACGAGGGTGACAGTATGAGGTGCGCGCCGTCGGTCAGTCCCATGATGGTGAACTCTATGCCTTCCAGGCGCTCTACCAATAGTACGCCCTCACCGGGTTTGTCATGGAGCAGCTCGGAAGCATAATGCCGACAATCCTCGTATGTCTTTAGGTGTGGGCCCATGAACTTTACGCCCTTGCCGCCGGTCAGACCCTCCGGCTTTATTACTACGGCCACGCTGGCATTACTGAACCACTCTAGCGCATCATGTAACTCATCTGTATTGTGTACGATCCTGTAGCGCGGCATTATGTCCGGGCATACGCGGCTAACCAGCAGGGCGGACCATATCTTGTCCCATTCAATATGGGCGGCGGCCTTGGGGGATCCGACAGTCTTTATTCCGGCATCCAGCAACTGATCAACTACCCCCGGCAGCTAGGGGCTCATCTGAGCTCACAATGCATAATCTATACTATTATCCACGGCAAATGCGGTAACCTCTGCCAGATCACGCGTGTTGCCCATCGTCCAGGCGCCGCCGGTCCGCTCAACACATGGATAATTCCCGGGTTCATGTGATCCATGATACTGATGAATCCTCTACTAACCTGGACGCAAAAGCCGCTTCTCTTCCGGCACTACACACTACCAGAAATTTTTCCACAGTTACCACACCAAGATGACCGCATTTAATCTGTAGTGTAATATTCATAGAATTACCCGCCTTTGCAGTAATCGTTGGCCCATGGATGCCTGCCAGAGGGTTAGGCAGTCTTGATTTGCTCATTCCTGCAGGTAATAAGCCACCGGTCATGATAACCGTCTCTCACATACAGAACTTGTGTGGTTATCGCGCATTGGTATCGCAATGGGATGGTGCCATCACACACTTACTGAGTTCGCCTGCATCTACATTTATACGCGGCAGCAGCAATGACTAGTATAGAGGTCACCATAAGTCTTTGAGAACATGGCACCTCGTAGTATGGCACCCCGACCATAGTTAGATGGTAACTCGCACACCACTCCAGATCAGGGCGCCACTTTGTTAATCCCAGGAACAAACCATTCTTGTTGGACGGGTAAACCGTCCCCTGATAACCGTTTTAGAACGCGGTAGCTGATTCACGTATAATGAATCACCCTTCTTTAGGCCATATGGTGACTTGGTGGACTAGTTCCTATTCTTGATCTTGGCCGGATCATGCTTCAATTCGAGAGTGGTTCCCGGTATGTAGTAACCGCCAAGACTGATCTCGGATACCGCCTTGTTATACACGTAATCGGATGTGTGTCCAAATATCTTTGCGCGCCTGGAGAACTCCCTATCCGTTTTCAACTGTATTCCGGGTTGTGTCGTCAATCATCTGGTGATTCTACTCTGGTAGTGGTTCCATATAAGCACGGTCCTATGCCCGGCAAAGACTTATGGTGGGCGCTATACCATCTTGCCTAGCAATGCATGAGCCCGTACACATATGGTGTAACTCAGTACACGAGCCATCACGTGTATTCTGTGACATTCAAATCTTGTATAAAATGAAGAGATACTGTATTAGTATAACGGCGGCGGTCTACCAGCTATTCATATATGTTGTTTGTTTGGAGTTTAGCTCATCTATCTGGACATTCATGGAATCTAGCGCATCAATTGCTACTTGGCGATCTATGTGGGCGGGAACATTCATGATCTCCTTGGACATTGCATCGTGATTCTTCAATATGTGCAGTACCGATAGCATCTGGTTTGAGAATGAGAGCGCCATTACCTCAGGGGGGTGTCCCTCTGCGGCCGCCAAATTGGCCAGTCTTCCTTCTCCTATGAGGTATATGTGGTTGCCATTGGCTAGGGTGCATTCATCCATGTTAGGGCGTACACGCTGCACCTTTTGGTTCATTATATACTTGGTATCTATTTCAACATCAAAGTGGCCTACGTTAGCCAGTATTGCACCATTGCGCATTTTGTCTATGTGCTCTGATCGGATTACGTCTGTCATGCCAGTCGCTGTAATGAATATGTCTCCTATGGTGGCAGCCCGGGACATGGGCATAACCTCAAAGCCAGCCATGTGAGCCTCCAGTGCCCGTATGGGGTCTGCCTCTACTATTATTACCCGTGAGTTCATCCCTGCGCATCTGCTTGCAACCCCGCGGCCAACCCATCCATATCCGGCCACTACCACTATCTTGGCTGCCATCAACAAATTCATCGAACGTAAGAGGGCGTCTATGGTACTCTGGCCTGTGCCGTACCTGTTGTCAAAGAGGTGCTTGGTGTATGCCTCGTTCACAAGTATTACCGGATACTTGAGCTTTCCCTGTTTCTCTACAACCTTTATGCGGGTAACGCCGGCAGTTGTCTCCTCTGTGGCGCCCATTATGTGTAGATCTTTGTGTTTCTCATCAAAGTGCGCCTTGATGTTCATGTCTGCGCCATCATCCACAAGAATGGATGGTTTGTGTCCCAGCACCTGATCTATACACCAGTCATACTCCTGTGCATTCTGATCATTCCATGCATAGGTGTGTATGCCCTCAGAGTCAAGAAATGCGGCAATATCGTCCTGTGTGCTCAGGGGATTTCCGGGACAGCATGCTACTGTGGCGCCCAGCTCTTGGAGGCCCATAAGCAACGCTGATGTCTCTTTTGTTATATGCAGACAACACCCTACCGTTATGCCCTGTAGTGGTTTTGTGCCTTCCATACGAGAGATGGTTGTGTTTAAGGTGGCCATGTGGGCGCGAGCCCATCGGTATGACACCTGTCCTTTCTCTGCTAGTGAAGAGTCCTTTATCTTACTCATTATGCCATGTTCTGGGAGACACGTTAAAAACCATCCCGTGGTGTGTTTTAGGGATTTATTACTGCACGGCCCACTATCTTGTGGTTCTTTAGATCGTTCAGGGCATTGTTGGCCTCGTCCAGTGAATATCGCTTTGATATCATGGGGTTTATCTTGCCTGCCCGTACCAGCTCAACCAGCTCCTTCATGTCCTTGTAGCTCCCAGTATACGCGCCCTGTATGGTTATTGCCTTGAGTGGGATGGTAACTAGTGATATATTGAGCGAGCCTCCAAACAGTCCAACCAATACCATATTGCCTCGCTTGCGTAGGGAATTCAATCCCATTTTTGCAGTGGCCTTGGCATTTACAAAATCCACCACACTATCGGCGCCCTTGCCCCCACATACTTGGATTATCTTTTGTACAATGTCCGGGTCCCGCGAGTCTAGGGTATGGTGCGCACCCATGTCCCGCGCCGTTTCTAGCTTCTTCTCACTCATGTCTATACATATGATCTTCGATTGTGTGATTGCCCGGGCAATCTGCACGCCCATTAGCCCCAAGCCTCCTGCACCTATGATCACTATATACTCTGGAGAATTTTGCGCTGCCTTTTTTATGGATGTATAAGCGGTAAGTGCTGAACACGCTAAGGATGTGGATGCCTCCAAATCAACACCATCTAGGTTTACCAGATATTTGTGATGCGGAATCAACACATAGTCTGAATAACCGCCATCTTGAAACACTCCCAAGGATCTGGGTGCATCACAGAGATTTTCGTTATCTACCTTGCATGCGGGGCACTGCTGGCATCCAATCCACGGGTATACCAGTACGCGATCACCATTGGAGTAGCCCCCAGATTCCGTTCCGGTAGACTCTACATATCCTGCAATCTCGTGACCGGGCGTGACCGGATACTTTACGCCTCGGTCCGTCACTTTCATGAATGTCCCATCTCCCAGATCGTACCCGCCTTCCCATAAGTGAAGATCGCTATGACATACGCCCGTGGCCGCAACCTTGATGAGTACTTGGGGACCTTGGGGGACCGGCGTATCCGCATTGCTTATCTCTAGGGGTTTACTAGCCTCCACTATGCGAGCAGACTTCAATGCAGAATATTTGGAACGTTTTCAATATAAGTTAAAGTGCCCTTGACACAGTAACCGTTTAGGTTGCACGAGATCACAAGTGTCATTTTAGTAACACTGGCCACTGATTATCTGGAATCGGAAGTCAGAGAGAACCATGCTGGCAATGACCTAAATGGTCACCTTGATCCAAAATTCTCAGCACAGGTAGCCTATAATGGATATGTCAATCTGTCTTGTTGAGATAGATATACTTCATGAGTACTACCGCAATGATTCCACCTACTAGAGGCGCCGCCCAATACATCCAATGAAACTCCCAGGATCCGGATATTAGTGCTGGACCAAGTGTCCTGGCGGGATTAACTGATGCTCCCGTTAGTGGCACACCTACCAAATGTATGAGGAATACCATTCCGCCTATGGCAAAACCTGCCCAACCGGCACTGGCTTTCTTGTGGGCGGCAGTCATGCATATGGTGACCAGCAGGAAGAATGTGAGTACTGCCTCTACAGCAAATCCCGATGCCACACTTTGGTTTAATATATCCGAGGGTCCGCCCTGAGTTCCAAAGTTAACTTTTTGGCCCAACTCAGGGAATATTGTCCACAGCGTGGCTGCAGCTATTATGGCGCCTGTTATTTGGGCCGCAATGTATCCTATTCCATCCTTTACGGGTAACTCTCGTACTATCATCATGGGTATGGTTACCGCTGGATTGATGTGAGCCCCTGATATGTGCCCAAAGGCGTAGATCATTATGCCAATTATTCCACCATGCGCAAGCGATATGAACAGGACTGAGATAGTGCTCAGGCCCTCTCCAAAGTATGCAAGGGATACAATTATGGAGAGTGGACCAAAGAAGACCAGTGCATAGGTTGCAATACCTTCTGCCAGAATCGCTCTTGGGTTTACCATGCGCTACGTCATACTTTGCTGCCAATATAAATTTGCTATAGTGGTTGAAGGTAATCGTTTAGGTACGTAAAAATCAGACATCTAGACGATAAACCCATGAGCATATGTGAGGCATTATGATAGAAAAGGCAAGAATGGATATGTTCGCGGTGTATTTTGGTATGAGTTCACGTCTTCCGGAATCTTGTGCACAAATCACATTAACTGTCGCGATCAGTTGTGCGTAAATTTAGACACAGGTGAACTCATACGTATTTTGAGCGGTTGTCTAGGAGTGACCTAAACGGTTACGTCTTCATCGAATGTAACTAGGAGTTTCATACCGATATCAACGCGGCGTTTAGTAACCGGTTTCCCTGCATCGGGCGGCCGAGTGGGTCGTCCGGGGGGCGGTTTACCCGCCCAACCGGAGGCGTCAGGGCGGAACGCGTGGCGACCAACCAAAACATACACGTCTCACTGGCAAGGCGCCATGAAGATCATAGTCAAGGACTTATCGCCGCTATAGCCACAGAACCAAATTCTCTTGGTCTTTGGCAGTGACCGGTTGTCCCACACCTGCACGGGATGACCTACGTGTGTGGAGTACAAGAAATATGCGCTTACAGTAGGTGTTCGAACTCTATTCCAAAATAGTTGCGCATTACTCCCACATAGGTGCGTACTGGGGTTGGTATCTCTGATTCACAGCACACACCAAGAGCGCGTGCGGAGCACCATATGGACAGGGCTTGCAATATGGTCAGAAAGCGATCATTTTGGGAGTTGGCGGGCTGTATTGCCTTTGTATAACGTTCGGCGTACTCCCATGCTGTCCCATAACTTATACAATCCACTCCAAAGACAGCTTTGATCTGTTCGCGCATATCTGCCGCCTCCGGTAAAGGAGTACGGCTTAGTATGTAGGGAAATTTTACCTTGTGTGGCAGATATCCTGGGAGTGGTCCCCAGATTGTAATTATTCTTGTGTTGGCGCTCATTGCTGCTATGCGACCTGACATGATATGTGTTATCTTGGGATCCGTAAACCAGAACAAAAAGAGATCCGCGTTGGGAATACTACAGGATGTGATATCATCGCATATGATGTTGGCATCCGTGCCCAAAAGATGCTTACTGGCATTAGCCCGTGACTCGTCATGTTCTATTCCATATAGTTTTGCCCCATACTTGGCGGCCGCCTTCAATACATCTCCTTTCCCACAGCCTAAATGACAAAACGTCTCCCCGGACTGTAGCTCACCAAATTCTAGAATATCGCGTGTAACCTGTGGGGGCAATATTACGTCGTTCCCGTTCATTATATCTGTGGGTAATGTATCTAGATACTGCTCGATTCTCATTCCCGGATAGTTTCCAGCTTCGATACTGCTTGCCACAGCTGGGTGCGGACATATGACGGGACATTGGGATCCTGTGTTATCTCATCCAGCTGACTTATGGCATTAGCTGCACGTACCGACATGGAATACTCCGAAGAGTTAAGATCCACCAACAATTCGGCGATGAGTTTTTTTACCGTCTTGGGAGTGGATGGATTCTTCGATACAATATCCAATGTCTGTACTCCCTCTTCCATTGATCTATGATTTCTGTCTGACATATCAGGGCACCTCTATGAAGATGTTGTTATCCTCTACTATAACGGTATATTTGGCCAGATCTGGAATGGTATCCCGGAACTGGACTAGGCTGCCAGTGGTATAGTCAAAGCGAGCATCATGTCGCGGACATACCAAGTGACACTGCTCTATAGTACCATCAGACAGACGGGCACCTTCGTGAGTACAAATATCATCAACTGCATAATATGTGTCATCCATGTTAATTACAGCTATATTGCGGCGGTCTATCATAATTCTGGATACACTGCCATCAGGAAACTCCGCCATGGCTCCCGCTATTATTTTTCCCATACATAGTAAGGATTCTGCATCACTAATAATTATTTAGGTATGGTTATGGTAACAGTCTAAGTCAATTCTTCAGTACTGGACATTATGCAAATAGGTCTACAAAGCAACGAAGTTCAAAACGATCACGCATAAAAATTCACACCGTGGATTTACTGACCTTTATGCATAATCTCCACTGTCTACTAATCTGTGCAGCCTGTCACTTGTGCATATGAAATAGCAAATTCGTCTATAGTTTTTTTTTTGGATTGTGTGAGTGCACCGGTGTCTAAATTTATGCACGACTGATAGTGACTATCAGTGCATGAAATTAAGACGTGAACTTTGAATTTGATAGCTGGACGGTGTTAGCCCTAAATGGCTCCCGGCGGCTGTGTTCTCACACTACTATTATACGAATATCCATGTGTCATTCATGACACTATACCGGAGGAAGCTCCGTCTTTTTATCATAACCGCCGGACCCAAATTTGCAGTAGAAGCATAGTTCTGACTCCATATACTTTAACTGTACGACTTTGATGGCGCCCATGCGTAGCGCCAGTTTGGTCATAAGACGATAACGCAGGGGCATACTTGGTATAACCTCGTTCAGGTAAACTTGGTAGTGATCCGGGCAGAACCTTAGGGTAACCCAACCAGCTTGGCGATTGTCCCCCATCTGTTTGGCGAATTTAATTTGTTCTCTTATGTACTCGTGTTTGGGGCAAGGACAATCCTTGCCGCCGGGGTGCTTGTAGGCAGGAGTATTTTTCCAATCAAAGTCCGGATACTCTCGCTCAAAGTCGTCCATGTAACCTTTTGTCATGTATGGTATAAAAATATAGCACCACCTGCTTTGAGAATATTATGCGGAAATCATATTACTCTGTATGAGTTCATCTGTTCCTAAATCTATGCCCAACTAATACCAAATGATTCGTACAAGTCTGCCAATTTTTGCATGGAGCGCCAAACTATTCTGTACAACAAGTTTATTTCATTGTCTTGTGTAATAGCAACATGGAGGGTAGGCTAAACATCAATGTTTCTGCCATAGATTATGAGAAGACTAGCACTGCCATGATGCGCCAACTTTCATTGTTGGAAGATATGGTCCACGGTGAAAGCGGTTTTGTTGTCACAGATTCAGAATTTGCTCTCGGTTGGCACTTCTTTGTAGTCAGCATTGATCGTTCTCTCATATCCAAGCTTAAAGATCAGATGGGTCCTGCCTATTCTGGACTAAAGGGTAGGGGTGATGACAAAAAGTTTCTGTATTGGCTGGAATCTAGAATGGCAAAACAGATACCCCGCTTCAAGCTTGCAATAAAGGAGGAGATGGAATCCTCAAAATATGGATTGTTCTGATCTGGAATTAAGCACAAGTCACATCTGTGAGTGATTACTAACACCAATTTTGTCCTACACATACTTATCTATACGCGTGATCTTGAAGTCAAGCTTATGTGGGCCCTCGAGGGGGATCGAACCCCTGTCCGGGGATCCACAGTCCCCTATACTAGCCACTATACGACGAGGGCCACGCATGTATGACGCTGTTCTTGGTAATATATCATGACCACTTGGAGGTAGTACCCGTTTAGGTCACTCCGGACAACTGTCCAAAATACACCGCTAACATGTCACTTCTTGTTTTTTATATCATGTTGCCTAACATATGCCCATGAATTGTATGAGTTCACGTCTTCCGGAATCTTATGCACAAAAGAACCGGTTCTTTAACTGTCGCGATCAGTTATACGTAAATTTAGACACAGGTGAACTCACACCATGAATTTGCCATCTGGGTGTTGATCTTCAACGCGACCTAAACGGTTACAAACTGTTATTCATACATCAGTGTTAAGTTTATTATCCACTATAAAATGCCAAAATTAATGAGGTTGTGGTGGGTTGCAATGGCAGTTACCTTGGCAGTCACGTATTATGGTACCGGATTGCTACTTCCTTGGAAGTAATGGTGTCCCTACAAATCCAATTGTGACGTTGTTCGGGTGATTGGAGTGTGGTCTGTGAGCGGGTTGCACTGCCGTCGAATATTTGTCATGACGCGATGGCACAGCATAATATTTAGTCCCGACCAACACGGGGCTATGCCGCACATTGATGACATATCCCTTGAGCACGGATTATGCAGTACAGGTACTGATGAACTCTTGCAGTGATTAAGTATGAGTTCACGTCTTCCGGAATCTTATGCACAAATCACATTAACTGTCACGATCAGTTATGCGTAAATTTAGACACAGGTGAACTCACACTAGAGGAGACCTTCATGTGATAGAAATGGCCACATGTATGTGCGGCAAAAAACAACTGGTCCCAGCAGCGGGCGTACCAGAGAGTGGTGGTTTTGGAGTTCAATTATGTGGTGCCATCACTGCATTACGTGCGGAAAAGATTCCAATAAAGCGCATACCTGTAATTTCGAGGGATCTCTTCGGCCTGAATATATCGGTGGGTGCGGTAAACAACATAATTGCCGTATGAGTTCACCTGTGTCTAAATTTATGCACAACTGATCGCGACAGTTAATGTGATTTGTGCACAAGATTCCGGAAGATGTGAACTCATACGTGATTAAAGCTCAACTAATAAACCCCATTAACAATCACACACTCCATGAGTAAGACTGCCGTGGTGATCCGGGGGGATGGGATAGGTCCCGAGGTGGTAGATTCCATGCTACAGGTACTTCGTGAATGCGGTATACAGTCAGAAATTATACTACAGGATGCAGGCTCAGAGCAATGGGATAAAAATGGCCGACGGGATGTGTCCTATATTCCGGAAACAACCATGGACGCGCTGACCGCGTGTGATGCATGCTTTAAGGGTCCTACAACTACCATACCAATACCTGATGCCCCCAAGAGCGTGGCCGTTACACTACGCCAAAAGTTTGATCTATACGCAAACATACGCCCCACCAAGACATATGATAGACTGACTCCTGATCGCTCCCTGGATTGTGTCTGTTTCAGGGAAGCCACAGAAGGGCTCTATACTGGAGTTGAGGTGGCCATTACACCGGACGCGGCTATAGCGATACGCAAAATTACCCGGAGAGGATCCCGGCGGCTTCTAGACTCGGCAGTAAGATGGGCTCTCAAAAATGATATGAAAAAGATGGTGTGTATAACCAAACGCAATATACTGAAGCAGACCGACGGGATATTCTGGGAAGAAGCTCAGGCAGCGGTACGGGGCACCGGAATAGAGTTATCTGAGATATACATTGACAATATGGCTCAACAGCTGGTTATAGCTACCAGACAATTTGATGGGGCGGTGTTGGTAAGTACCAACCTCTTTATGGATATAATATCGGAGCTGGCCTCTGCACTGGTGGGTTCAATAGGCCTGATATATTCTGCTAATATGGGTGATGGGTTTGCAATGTTTGAGGCGGCTCACGGTAGTGCCCCACAATTTGCGGGACAAAACAAGGTAAATCCCACTGCATCCATACTATCCGGCGCCTGGATGGCGGGGTACTTGGGTGAGGAGGATATTCAGGGTGCCATATTCCGGGCAACTGCAGATGTAATAAACGAGGGGAAGACAGTAACTTGGGATATAGGTGGCTCGGCTACCACCTCTGCCATGACCGGCAGTATAGCAAAGCGCGCAAAAATGTATCTTCATCGATAGGCACGCAATACGTACAGCTCCTCAAAGAATAGTTTTTTCTTCATTGCAATCTCTGCATGTAATCCTAGTGACCTGGCAAGATTCAGGAGTTGATCATATCTTGACAGTGATGATGTGATCATGGCCAGCTGACCGCCCGGCTTTAGCAGGGGTGCAGCTGAGCACATGAACATACCGGGTATCGCGATTCCACCGGGGCCTCCGTCAGTATCCGGGAATCGTATCACTTCTGTGTCAAGGTATGGCGGATTACTAAGTATGGCATCGAACTGTCCGTGTATGGCATCGGCAGCATTGCAGCAGACTGGATTTGTGACCGGATATGTCTGGTTACAAAGTATGTGAAAGGAAATTTCTGTACACACTACACGCTTAAAGTTTCTCTCCAATACCTTGCTGACATAACCGGATCCGCCTCCTATCTCTAGGGCAGATTCGCCAGATAGCTCCTCGATATAATCACAGAGTAGATATGTATCCTCGGATGGCGTATACTCATTGTATGGTTTTGACAAATTCAATAACCTGTGAGGCGTTAAGGTCGTCTAGACGCCGTGGATATGGGTCACGATACAGTATCTTGCGGCGTTGCGAGAAGAGTTGGTGCAATTTACGAATGGTGTTCTGATGTATTGTGTCAAATTTCTCAAAGGCTAGGACCACCGATTTTACCCGCGGCGGGGGCTCAAAACTCTCCGGATTCACCATAAGTGATTTTACAATACGAAACGCACTCTGCCATACAACGGATATGGCTCGCATATTCGTCCCCATCCGGGTTAGCTTACGTGCAAATTCATCCTGGACCATTATTGCGCCACATCGGAAGGTCTTTGTGGCTAACCACTCAACGGCTCTTCTACTCTGGGAGTATGGCAGGTTTGAGGCAAAGACATCAAATGTGGTATTAGTCTTGAATCCGTCGCCATGGGTGAGTGTAAGGTTGGGGGTACTTCCCAACCGACTGGTTACTCTCTCATATATGATAGGGTCTGACTCAATGGATATAACATGTCCTGCGTCCCTGCACAGCTTTTCTGTTAGGATGCCGTGCCCTGTCCCTACCTCCAACACAGTATCATGCTGCGTAGTTCTGCTCATTTGGGTAATCTGATCAGCCAATCTTTGTGAGGTCAAGAAATGTTGTCCAAGCCTGTGTCGTCTTGAAATCATGATTCTAAGCAGTGACACTGCCAGTGTGGCTTGTGTTATTTATCCTCATGGATTATTCTGTGTATCTTAGTTAGCGTCTCTGCCAGTATGAGCTTACGCCAACCGAATGTGAAGGATCGTATCTCTGCCAATGTGCCGGGCATTATGTTTATTATTTCCACTGCTTCCTCATCAGTAAGCCCGCACTCTTTTATCAATGCGCTCCTCATTCTACGAGCCTGCTTTGCTTCCACTTGTGCAAAGGCAGAGACATAGTCAAAAGTCCAACGCTGTATTTGGTCCAATTGCTCCACATCCATTTTTGAGAATATTTCTTTCACTTCGGGAAGAGTAACCGGCTCGCTGCGCTTTATGTCCTTCATGTCTGTACCCCAAACGGCTTTATGTGATCCAGCCTTGTAATGAGCATCTTGGTCTTTTTGCCAAGTTTAACATCCAGCGTTATCATGCGCCTTCCAACCTCGGACACTGTGCCCACTTTGCCGTGATACCTCCTATGTGGTAATCCCTTGTGCTGCCGCGGATCTATAATGACAAGGGCTCTGTCTCCTACAGCATACTCCCGAAGTAGGAATGATACTCCACGCGGCTGTTTCTTTGTCATTACGGATCTTGATTTATGCCTAAACCCATGAGAACGACCTGACGGCTTTTTTGTGGTCATATAGTAGCAATGTTGGAACACCATATTTTAACCGTATGTATCGACGTATCGTGAATCTGGAACCAAGAATGCCACTACGTTCTGTCTCATAACCCTGATCAAGCTAATTCTACCATGCATTTACTTGAGTGGATGCCATCAAGTGGTGGCAGTACCTACCATGTGGAGTTCATATCCAATATAGTAATACATTTTAAATGAGCTGGCCGAATATCTATCAATGAAAATTGTTCAGATATCTGAATTGCATGTAGGATCGCAGTTTCTTGAGTCAAAGTTCTACAAGATGGCTTTGGAGGTTAATGAACTGAATCCTGACGTCGTGGTTATAACAGGAGATCTTACCAATGATGGTATTCTCAGCGAATATGAGCGATGCTCACAACTCCTCTCCACAATAACCACAAAGACCATATGATAGCGGTAACCACGACTATCGCAATACTGGCTGCCTATTGTTCCGGAGATACTTTCCATCAAGGAACGTGACAGATTTGAGAGAGAATGTTGTACTGGCTACTATTGGCACAGCACGACCGGATCGCAATGAAGGCGAGGTGGGGTACAGACAGAATTTGTGGCTAGAGGATACGCTCAAGAAGTACGCGTATAGCCGGATACTGGTAGCCATGCACCATCATCTTATTGACGTTCCGGATATGGGTCTTGATCATCAAACAATACGCGACGCCGATGTTCTGCGCACTATACTAGCTTCCGGGGTAAGTTTGGTGATGTACTGCCACAACCATCGCCCGTGGCTTTGGGATCTTGGTAAGCTCAAGGTAGTGAATGACGGAACTGCAACTTTTCAAAGACCACGTGGTCTCTTTGAGAATACCTACAACGTAATCACAATAAATGATGGTGTAGTGGATATAGATCTCAAGATAGTAGGCGGAGCGCGGTTTACCTCTATCGAGATAGTACGCAACTACAACCAGTTTAACTCTTGTAACACACCGTTGCCTGGTTCTGCTAGAAAAGAACCATGACTTATTTACTACACTAATTATGCCTCTCATGTGCGGGGATCGCCTAGCCTGGTAGGGCGTGGGATTGCTAATCCCATGTCAGAAATGACACGGGGGTTCAAATCCCCCTCCCCGCGCTTCGTTTAATACTGTCATCTATGTAATATTTAGGAATGGGAAGGCGTAAGACACAAAAAATAATTCGTACTGCACAACGAAATTCCACAATAGGTCGTTGTCCCCACTGCAGAACAATAGGCAAAATCATCCTCTTGGGTAAGCCAGGTCAAGAGAAATGTAAATGTGATAAGTGTAGAGGGGAATTTGACATATGATGCTCGGCTTGTAATGCATTGTCGAGCATTATCACTCTCTTTTATTGAGACCTAACATGTGGTATGAGTTCACCTGTGTCTAAATTTACGCACAACTGATCGCGACAGTTAATGTGATTTGTGCACAAGATTCCGGAAGACGTGAACTCATACAGATCTTTCTCGGTAGACGCAAGGGTATCCTGAAGAAGTTTATTTTCCAGTTCCAATTCCTTATAGGACCGGCGTCTTCTCATTAGATTCTTATTGCAAATTTGGTATTTAAGTAAAATATTGTCATACCAATCTATATCTTAGTGAATGATCAAAACACGTGAACTCATACCAGATAATCTCTCGGTCTTGAAATGGGATTCATCCTGGGTAACAATGGCATAATCCATCTTTATGTAACGTGCAGCCTTTTCTGACATTTCTTGCCTCCATTTTTTCACGTCTTCCATTGAATCATAATTCATGTGGATTGGGGATGACTTTTTGTTGGAGCAACCCCACTTTTTGGCGTAACGCTTGAACCTGATTTGCGCTCAGTCTTATTCCGGATATCTCTTCGAGGTAATCCTGCTGGGATGTATTCTATCTTATTATATGATCAAAACACGTGAACTCATACAAAGATCTTGCACATTACAAGGAACGTGTGAGAGTATTGGAAGCATATGTGTCCCGCACCACAAAAGAAATACGAAATCTCACACAAGATTTCCAAATTATTAGGAATTATGTAAATGAATTGAATGAGAAATTAAAAGAAAAACAGGGGAAAATTGCGGTACTCACAACGCGACTTAAATATTATGAGAATGCTCACTCGCCACCATCCCTTCAATCCCTCCAGTACAAGAAGCGAAAACAGGAGGAACAGAAGCGAAAACAGGGAGATAATAAGCAACAGACAGAAGCCAGTACGAAATCAGCCAAAAAGGCTGGCGCGCAAAAGGGACACAAGGGGGTTTCCCGTTCCCACAACCCCGGCAGAGTAGTGCATCACACCTTTGAGTACACACCAATATGTGAGTGCGGCAATATGATGACAAAAATTGGTTGGAAACAACGACACATAACGGAATTAATACCAGCCAAAATAGAGGAGACCCTTCATGTGATAGAAATGGCTGCATGCAAGTGCGGCAAAAAACAACTGGCCCCAGCAGCGGGCGTCCCAAAGAGTGGTAGTTTTGGGGTTCAATTATGCGGTGCCATCACCGCATTACGCGCAGAAAAGATTCCAATAAAACGCATACCTGTAATTTCGAAGGATCTCTTCGGCCTAAATATATCGGTGGGTGCAGTAAACAACATAATTGCCAGGGCCGCCGATGCATGTGAATCATTTATGGAAACAATTCATGAGAATATAATAAAATCACCCAGCATACATGTGGACGAAACTGGTATATCACTGGCGGGTAGGCGTGGCTGGGTATGGGGGATGCGAGCCGAAGAGTGGATGATGTCCATATATGACAAAAGTAGGAGTTCAAATGTAGTGAACAAATACCTGAACGGTTACCAGGGAGCGATAGTCACAGACAGGTACGTTGTGTATCGCCGGTTTGATGACGGTGGGAAGCACCAGTTGTGTTGGGCGCATTTATTGCGCGATACCCAGGCATTACATGCAGGATTCTATATTGATCCCGGTGCTCAGGACGCCCGGATCAAACTTGACAACGACCTGAAAGGATTGTTCCGGAGCGCACGGGAATCCCTGAATCACTGCGGGCCGTCCGCGCAATTACGACACTCATTTGAGACAGGAGCAGATGCATCAGTACTGTGATGTTGATGATACTGAACTACAAAAGAAGGTAAAAGGATTGAATAAGGCCATACCATGCATGTTCGTATTCTTAGAATATGACAGTGTGGAGCCCACCAACAATCTAGCGGAGCAGGCTTTGCGATACGCAGTGGTATTCCGCAAGATTAGTGGCCAGATAAAAGGTGGTGAAAGGGCAATGCGCCGCATGTCTACATTTGTATCATGTGTTCAGACATGGAGGGCTCAAGGCCTGTATGAGTTCACGTCTTCCGGAATCTTATGCACAAATCACATTAACTGTCGCGATCAGTTGTGCGTAAATTTAGACACAGGTGAACTCATACGATCATGTTACTAATAGCGCCTGTGAGGGGTTGTATATCACTCATCTCAGAATTAACAGCATGGATTTTGCATATTCTATCATATTTTGATTGCAATCAGTAACCTGAGAATTCGTACCATGTAGTCGTTTAGGTGCCCAAAGTCACAATAATGTTTTCTTGTATGAGTTCACGTCTTCCGGAATCTTATGCACAAATCACATTAACTGTCGCGATCAGTTATGCGTAAATTTAGACACAGGTGAACTCATACCAAGGCCTTTCTGTTATGAACGAGGTTGCTGCCAGAATGCAGTTATAATTAAAAAAACTGGGACGCATTCTATCTTATTATGTGATCAAAACACGTGAACTCATACATTATCTGTGCGATTCTGGGCCCCTGCAGGCAGGCGCGTACTCATGGTATGGACCGGCGGGCGATACCGGTTCTCCATGGCCTGTACCATTGATTAATGATGGCAGGGTATTCCTTGATGATTACACGATCATAGACACAGAGAATTTCCTGGATCACATGCATAACAAGGTGGGCAAGATGGTACTGTTCGTGGACATGGCACACCTCAAGGAAGGCCAAAGAATTCTTTGCTGATCTGGACATAATCGTAATAGAGTATCCGGTTGGACATCCGTACCTGAATCCGGTCGAGGAATTCTGGAGCGTACTCAAGAGGGGGATGGATCACTCCATACGATATTCGGATATCAATTACCACAAGCAGGCAGTGTATGATTTCAAAGATGACCATAAGTTCGATTATGATTTTAACAAATTCTGGAACAGAAAACCAGCTGATGGATTAATACTACCAATCATGGAATCGTATGAGTTCACGTCTTCCGGAATCTTATGCACAAATCACATTAACTGTCGCGATCAGTTATGCGTAAATTTAGACATAGGTGAACTCATACATGGAATCAGTACGCAAGGGGGGACCCAGCGACCCAAGGCAGAAGAGGCGATTCAAAAATGCAGGCGGTGCGGAAAGTACATCCGTATCGGCCGGTGTAGCACAAAAGGCCAAACTTGCAAAGTAGATTTCATCATTCTAGATATTATTATCAAAAAATATACTAAGTGGTGGATTTTGTGCGTGATCGTTTTGCAAGCATATGCCTCATAAACAGACGCTAA